>CAWBLR010000001.1:0-170290 GCA_963789675.1 uncultured Solirubrobacterales bacterium
GAGATCGTGCCGCTGGCGAAGCTGGTCCAGGGGCCGCTTTCGGCGGTGGCGTATTCGAGGCACCATTGCGTTTCGAGATGGGGCTTCAATTGCCCCTGGACTTCGGCGGAGGTTTCGGCGGTGCTGAGCACGGTGGTGCCTACAGCGCGCGGCGCCGAGCTTTCGGTCGTGAAGGTTATGGGGATCTTTTCGGTGGTGCCCTCTGTGTTCTGGGCGACTACACCGACGTAATAGCTCGTTTCGGGACTGAGGCCGGTGAGTTCGACGTGCAGGGTCTTTTCGCCTTCGGCGGCGCTGATCGAGCCGCTACCCTCGGGCACCGGAGTCCCGCCGCCTTCTTCCAGCACCTTTGGGCTGGTCGCGTAAGCGAGGCGATACTCCGTTTCATAGCCGTTGGCTTCGATGCTGGGGTCGAGGACGACGGAGGTCGCGCCCACTTCGGTGACATCGCAGTTGTCGAGGACGCCACAGTCACCGACCTGAGGGGCACCGGCTGCAAGAGCGGGTACAGCAGCGGCGAGCAGGAGCGCCAGCGCAGCAGCCAGGACTGCGGACAGGATGGACGCGAGGCGAAAAGTGTGTGGGATCTGCACGGGGAAAAGCTTGCTCATCGAACCGCCCTCTACGAACCGTCGATACGATCGGGTGACGTGGTCTAAGCCGTCGCGTAATTCTAAGAATGCCTCACCAGCCCGTCAAGATGTCACTCCCCGATCGTACGCTGTTTCTGAAACTGCCCCCCCTCTTGTCGATCGTCGCACCCCGTGGCTAAGCGACCCTTGGTTGTGGCGCGATATCCGTCCGGCTCGCTAAGATGTCGGCATGGCTTTGGCCCTGAAACGGATCCATACCGACTTCTCCGGCTACGAAGGCCAGTGGGTCGCGATCGATCGGCGCACGGGCAAGATCGTGATCGCCGACAAGGACCCGCATGTGGTCCTGCGCAAGGCCAAGGGCCGCAACCACGTAGCCGTGCGAGGCCGCGTCCCCTACGCCGACGAGCCGATCCGCGACCACTTCGGCACGGTACTCAGCACGTAGCATCAGCGCCCCCGTTGTCTCGCTAAAGAGTGTGCGTCCTGCAGCGTGCCTGCGACTTGCAGGCCGCGCGCGGTGAGCGACCATGCGTTCTGGGCCCCCGGAGCCCTCGGGGGCCTGCTCGCGAGGCCCAGCTCCGCCAGGCGCGCGAGCAACGTGGAGATATGGGTGTGACTGGCGATACCGACAGCCTCCGCGACCTGACGGTTGCTTGCCCCGGGATGTTCGGCCAGATACGGCAGGCAGGCGCGGGCACGGTGCGCCCGGGGATTAGCCAACAGCCCGAGACCCTCCAGCGGGTCACCCGCAACGCGCGGTAGCGCGCTACGCGTTCTCGGCGCCGGGTGCGGCAGCTCCTGCGCCGCCGCGGCTTGCCCCATGTAGGGCAGCACGATCGTCGCCATCAATGGGTTCAGCAACCCCGCCAGCGATGCAGCCGTCCAGCGCGAGGACGAACCCGAGCGTACGGATCCTGCTCCGACACTGTGCGCCTGTTCGAGCAGCCGCGCGTGGATAACCGCCAGCACAGCGCCAACGACACCCTCGGCAGTGAGTGGCGGCGGCCCACCGCCCGTCTTTACTTCTGAGCGTCCCGCATCGACGATGCCCGCAAGGGTCTGGAGCCACTGCGCCCTTCGCTTCGAGCACCCCGTGCCCGGCCCCCAGCGCGTTAACGACCACGAGCCTGCCCAACACGGGCTCCTCCCCGATGAATCCGAGTAGCGCAGACAGGCCGGCCCTGACCCGCGCCCTCCAGCCATTCTCTTCCGCGGCGGCTTCTTGAGCAACCACAGTAGCGCGAGCTACGGTCTCGTCAAACACCGCGAGAAAGCAATCTTCGCGGCCGGTGAACAGTTCGTAAAACGTGCGCCGCGAAACCCCGGCACGACCCGTGACCCGCGCCACGGACATACCGTCATAACCCAGCTCGGAAGCAATTTCCACGGCGGCGGTCAGCAGCCGCGCGCGCTGGAGCGTTGCGACCCCGCCATGGCCAAGACAACGCAAACGGGAAGCAGCCCACCCAAACCGCTCGTCTACCTCTTCTTATTACGCCTCTTGGCGCCCTTCGCGCCGCGCTTCCTCAGCTTCCCCTTCTTCTTGACCTTTCGCTTCGCCTTCGCCTTCGCTTTCTTCGGTGTCGGCGTTGTCTTGGCTGCCGGCGTGCCCGCGGCGGCTGGGGGATTGCCCGCGCCGTGGAATGTCGAGCTCGACGGCGTGATCGCGCCGGGCGGTGTGAACGGGCCGCGCACGAGTCGCCTTCGCATTCCACCGGGCCCGCCGGCGGTGGAGGCGTGCCGCCGTCGATGCGGGCGTCGTAGATATCCCCGGCGGTGTCGGTATCCGAGGGGATCAGCTGCGAGCCGGTGTAGACGAACACGTCGCGTCCTTCTTCAGCGCTACCCAGCAACAAATTCAGGTGGCCGCCCCGACCCGAGGTGATCAACGCCAAACAGCCCTGCACCTGCACACACCCATCCACACCGGCCGCACGCCACTCATACACATCACTCGACGGCGACAAGTTAGTCGCCGCCGAAGGGTATTCGCTGTTCGAGTTGTGGTCTGTGCGATTTCACCGTCGACATCGGAGGACACAAGCGCGGCAGGCGTATCGAAGAACGCGAACTCACCATTCCCCGAGACCAGCGACAAACCCGGATGACCATCCCCGGTAAGCTCAGGACCATCAGGACTCGAGGGACCTCCCCCGGGAAGGTCGAGCTCAACCGCGGTTCGGGATCGAACGAGGACGCGCACGACATACACTCCACGACCTTTTCCACACTGTCATAACGATACACCTGCGTCGTAACCGCTTCCCCCTCACCTGCGCCTCGTTGTTCGTAGTGTTCTATTCCACCACCAGGCAGACCGGCCACGAACTCCCCCTGAAAATACGCATAACGCCCATCGGAGTCACAGACAACGCGTCAGTCTCAGCTTCGGACGCCGACCTGGGCCACGAAACTGAGTGTTTCCGTACCCAGATCATACCGGTACAGATCTTCCCGGTGCACGGCGCTCGCTTCCTGTTCCACCGGCGGCGCTTCAGACGTAAGCCGTTCTTCTGACTGGAAATAGATCGTCGAGAAATCCGCCGACACACGAAATTCAGACTCTTGCCGATGCCCCACAAACAAAGGCTTCACCGACCTGGATTCCAATGTATACAGAAAGAGTTCGTGGGCGTCACCATTCTGCTTTTCAACCAGTACCTCCGTGCCCTGCGCGTTCGCCGCGACAAACCGATACGCGCCGATATCGACGGTGCTCTGCCCATCGACACGCACATACAAGTTCGCCGGTTCGGTACAGACACTCCCCGGGACGGCTTCAAAGAACACACGCGAACCTTCGGCAGACACCGCATTCGCGCTGCTCGCCAGCGGGGGGGTTCCCGGCCCTGATTCTTCGTCGCCTTTGACGATATCCGCGCCACATTCGCCGACACCGACGTTGACCTGGCTCAACCGGCCTTCGGCGTATTCATAGATATCATTGCCGCTGGTCGTACCCGTGCCCTTCTTGCTGAGCAGCGTGTGGTCTTCCACCTGCAGGATCAACTTCGAGAAATCCTGCGAGGAGGCAACCCACCCGTCATACCCCTTGACCTTGTTGTTTTCCACATCGCTGCGCGGAACAGACGCGACACTCGTATACGGCCCGCCGGGAGGACCGAGCAGATACTCGATGTCCTTCGATTCGCCGCTACCGCCGGCGGTATGCACAAACGCTTCGAACGCGAACCGCGTCAGATCGCCGTCATACAACCTCGGAACGACATCATCGACACCCGTTTCCCCCGGCGTGGAACCGGCCGTCATCCCCCAAACCCCTTCGCCGGTACGAGCGAAGAAGTACGGGCTCTGACCCGCGCCGGGACCCGGACCCCAATTCACCGCCGGGGCTTCCAACATCACATGATCGCCATCTTCACCGACCAGCACACCACTCGCGACACCAGTATTACCATAATCGAAGGGTTCCTGCGCGCCTTCCTTATCCGCCGGCGTCAAACGCTCATACCCACGACAATCGGGCAGATTCGCCGACGGACCCGTACGCACACCTTCATTCGGACACACCACCGACCCCCCCACAACCGGCGGGACAGGAACACTCAACGACTGTTCCACACCATAAACAACAGGGTTCCCAAAACTATCGTTCGTCGCGACAATCCGATACCGGTACGTTTCACCAGCCTCCAGGCCAGGGATATCGGCACCGACGAACCTCGTCGTATCACCAGACCCCGCATCGACTTCCGGGGTCACAGACGCCCTCGCGAAACCACCTTCACCACCAGGCTTCGCGAACTGTTCCTGCGAAACATACTGGAAATGGTAGTACGCGTCAAACGCGACACCGCCCTGCTGCGCCACCGTCACACCCACGCTCCCAGACGGCGTCAAACCAGACCCATCCCCACTATCAACGGCTCAGCCAACCCTTCCTCAGGACCACCGAAAAAGACCGTATACGGGCCACCCGCACGCCCACCAACAGTCACCTGGGGTTCACCCGGTAACGCCTCCAACGCCGCCTCCACGCTTTCTTCACCCTGCGCGGCTTGCGCGGGCGCGTCGTATTTGATCGCGGCGGTCATATGACCAGCAAACGTCAACGTAAACGAACCACCAGTCGGCGCGCCTTCGACCGTGACCACCTGTTCCTCAGACGTCGGCACGCTCTCCGGATCGACATCGCCAAGCACACGCACCGCTTCACCATGCAACCCATGCACCGCAAACGACGCCGCCGCGGGCTTACCCGGCGTCGTAAAGGTTTCTTCACTACGGTCACCAGGAGTCACCGCGGAACCACAACCAACAACACCAACAGCACATTCGTTTTCCGCGAACAACCGCACATAATACGTCGTTCTCCGGAACCAAACCCTCAAGCGTACCTTCGACACCCGCAGCATTGTTATGGGCCTGCGCTTCCGCCGACGACACAGCCCCTTCAGCACCAGGCACCGGCAGCCATGGACCAATCACCGACGGTGCATATTCAAAACGCCACACCGTCTTCGAACCATTCGTACGCACAGACCCATCGAGATGCGCAGACACATCCGTCACATTACGAATTCCACCGTTACCGCCCCCAATAGATACGGTCGGCTTCGCGGTAGGCGTCGTAAACGATTCAACTTCACCCAATCCTGGTGCACGATACTTGTCTTGTATAATTTCGCCATTTTCATTGCTCGCCCTCAGACGAACAAAATATGTCGTTTCCGGCGTCAGACCTTTAACCGATGCTTCCGGATTCGCATAATCTTCCGCGACACTCACCGACCCACTCCCATCAACATTGAAAAGCTTCCACGCGGAGCTACCCTGGCCAGGAGCATGACCACCTTCCGCCAAAGCGTATTCAAAATAATATTTGGTCGCCGCACCATCAGACTCCACCTGAGCCTTAAACCCTATCGAAGTCGGAGTCACGCTCCCTGGCGCACCAGTAAAAGTAGACGGATCTTCTGAAAATGAATAACCACCATAGAGGAGATCCCGAGCGATTTCAGGCCCACCGGCCGGTAACGTTTTGAACTCAAACGTCCTTTCCGCTTTACCGCCTTCGTGATTTTTCACGATGAAACGCACATAGTAAGTTGTATTCGGGATGAGATGATGCAGAATATTATACTCCGTCTCGCCTGCTTGGCTTTCTTCTCCACCCTCGGCATCGCGGGTCCCGAGACCAAGCCGCTTTTCCGTGTTGTAATTACCGGCTGGTTCGGTTTCAGTCTCCCCCACCCGCCGCGACACCCTTGCCTTCTTCCAGCACTTTTTCACTCGTCGCGTATTCACCCTTCCATTCCAGCTGAACACCACCGGTCAACACCTCCGCGGCGATATGCGCCCGCGTCGCAAAAACCGCCTCCGTATAAAGTTCAGGCTTGATCTGCGGAGGTTCCGCCGCCAACGCCGGCACGGCGAAACACGCAAAGACCACACCAATCATGGCCATCACGCCGACGAGGCGCGCGAGCACGCTTCCCATGCGAACACCGAGCCGGCCGCGTGAGCCGGACATCACTTGCGGCCCTTCTTCTTGCGCTTCGCTGTCTTCTTCGCCTTCTTCGGGTGCGCGGCCTTCGGGCATCCCGCGACGCTGACCGGCGTGCTCTGGTGGATTTCGGCGCCGTTCTGCGCGACAAAGGCAGTTGGCATTGCGAGGGTCGCGGGCTGGGTCTCTTTGACCTCACGTGTCTTGGTCTGCTTACGGCCCTTGACCCTGACCGTGACCTTCTTCTTGACCGTGGTCGTCTTTGTGAGAGAGCACAGGTTGCCGTTGGCGGCGAGGGCTGAGTATTGCTTCTCGGGGAGCGTGATTTCGAAGCTCGTGACGGGTTGGTCGGGGACGGTGTGGAAGGTGCTTGAGGTGATCCCGGATTTGCTGATGAACGTCGTGGCCGTGAGGTCGATCGTGACGCCGTAGCCCTGCAGCACGATCTCGAGGCTCGGGAACGCTTCGCCGCCGTGGCTGACGAAGTACACGGGGCCTTCCAACGGGACCGGCAGGATCGGCGTGATCGCCTTCGCGTGCCCGATGTTCGACGCGGCGGGGCAGCCTGCGGGGTTGGTGTTGAATTGTGCGGCTGTGCAGGCCTTTTGCAGGGTTGTGAGGCGGGAGGGTAGTTGTTTGGGTAGGTCGACCTTGACCTCTTTGATGTTCGCGTCCTGTCCCAATGATCCTGTGGGGTAGGTCAGCTTCGCGGTCAGACTCGCACCATCTGCTTTGCTCGTTTTGCCGCTCGTTGAAACACTGAATTTGGGGGCAAACTTGAGGTTTTGGCAGTTCGCTAGTTGGAAGGAGTCGTTGGTGGTTACGGGGTCCTCGCCGGCGGTGTTCGTTGGGTTCGCGCCGCCGCCGATGACTGTCGAGGTGAAGTTCATTTGGTTGCAGTTGGTGGGGTTGATCATGAAGTTGTTGCGTTCGATGTAGACGCGAATGTCGCGGACATGGATCACGATCCCGTCGATGATGTGCGGGATCTGATCCGCCGCACCAGCAGGAATGCTGACCGCCGCCGTTTCGGGGTTCAACAGCAACGGCAGATGCACGACGACGGTCCCGAGGTCGAACGGTCCGACCTTCGCTGAGGTGATCGCGGCGATCGAGAACGGGGCTCCTTCGAAGGGGCCCGCCAAATACACCTTGCCTGGTGTGTAGGCGAGGACGGAGCCGACACCGGCGCCGACGAGGGTGTGTCCGATTTCGCTGGCTGCTGGGCAGGCCGGTTCGGTTTCCTCTTGCGCGCCGGATCTACGTTCGTGCGTGCGCGATGTCCGCTTCTGAGCAGAACGGTATCCCTGTGAGGTTCGCGGTCAGCCCGGGTGGCAGCTGGGTGGAGAACCCGGTGATCTCCTGTTCGCCGTCCTGGCGGGTGATCTGTAGATCCATCGGGGTATACGACCCGGCGCTGTTGTTCAGCGTGCCCGCGCTCAGAGCGGGGTTGAAGGGTGGTACCCCGCCGCTGGGGCATGGTCCGCCGCCGATCCCGTTTTCGATCTGGAACGAGCTCGCGAGCGGGATCGTGCTCAGTGGCGCCGACCACGGCGTGAAGTCCGCTTCTGCTGTGTAGGATCCGCAGGCGGGTGGGCTGACGAGCGGCGAGGTTGCTCCCTGGCGTAGTTTCAGCGTGAACTTGCTGAACGGGACCTGCGGGTTTTCATCAAACGTCGTCACCAGCTGCCCCGTCACGGGATTGGGTGTAATCTGCCCCGCGAGTTTGACGACGATCCCGCGCGCGGGGTCCTTCACGACGATATACAGGCCGAGCAGGGAGTCGAATTTGTTGGCGTACGGTTCCGCGATGTAGATGTTGCCCGTCAGCGATTCGTTGAGGACCGGTGTTTCGACGTCGACGGTCCCGATCTTCGATTCCGGGGGACACCCCGCGCCGGGCGCTGAGGATGAGGTTTCGGATTCGAACTGCGCGATCGTGCAGACACCCAGTCCCGTCGCCAGCGATGGGTTGGCGGTATACCCCACCGGTAGCGCGACGGTCGTGTTCTTCAGGTTCGCGGTCGATAGCGAGTAGGGGTTTTCCCAACTCTGCGGCACGACCAGCGAGATGTCCAGGCCGCTCGGGGATTCAACAGATCTGGTCGTCGGCGACACTTCGATCGAGGGCTGGAACGGCACACGATCGCATTCTTCGATCGGACCGGCGGTCGTTTCTGCTTTCGACCATTCTTCGGGGTGCTCCCACGAGTCCGCTTCCATGCTCGCCGTCGACGTACCACAGCTCGTCGGGTTCGACAGGTACGGCTTGACGGGGATGCCCGCTTCCTGGGGGCCGCCGAATTCGTTACGACAGATCGCGGGGACTTCGAACTGCTCGCCGCACTCCTCGCCGCGTTCGGGGTCGTGTTCGTGCGCCGCGGGCAAACCCCACACCGTCACCGACACGTTACGCGGTTCGACCTTCGTGATATTCGGCGTCGTCACGGTCAACCCCGAATCGCCCGGACGCACATTCACGTGCAACACCTGGGTGAAGATCACGCTCTTGAAACCAAACTCCGCGGCGACACCAAAACTCGTCACTTCCATGTTGTACAACGGGACCGTGAACTGCGCCGGAGGACTTTTTGGGTTGTGTTCGTTGTTGATTTCGAAGCTGATCATCCCGACCTGGCTCGCGAGCGGACACCGCGCCGCTATACCCAACGTTCCCGCCGCGGCCAACAACTGCGCATCGGTACACGTCGGCACAGCAGTATTACTACCGATAAACCCCGGGGGTAGGTTCACGATCACCGTACGAAGATCGTTATACGTGTTCGTGTTGTTGGAGTTTTCTTCGCCGGGCTGCTTCTGTTCGTGCGCGAAATCAAAGCTCGTCGTCCAATTCTCGTGCGCCGCCGCCGCATCACCGGACTGCACGAAATGAAAACTACCCGGGATGATTTCAAACGCGTGTTCACTGGGATGCGCCAACACAGACCCCGCACACACCAACGCCACAACACCCGTAAGCGCCAGCGACAGGACAAGCCTCTTTGCGGTACGCATCACAACCTACCTACCCTTCCGCTGGTCGCTCTTACGGGCCCGCTTGGCGCCCTTTGCGTGCTTCTTCCTCAGCTTGCCCTTCTTCTTGATCTTTCGCTTCGCCTTCACTTTCTTCGGCTTGGGCTTGGCCTTGACCGCCGGCGTGCTCGCGGCGGCGGTGGGGATTGCCCGCGCCGTGGAATGTCGAGCTCGACGGCGTGATCGCGCCGGGCGGTGTGAACGGTGCCGCGCACGAGTCGCCTTCGCATTCCACCGGGCCCGCCGGCGGTGGAGGCGTGCCGCCGTCGATACGGGCGTCGTAGATATCCCCGGCGGTGTCGGTATCCGAGGGGATCAGCTGCGAGCCGGTGTAGACGAACACGTCGCGTCCTTCTTCAGCGCTGCCCAGCAACAAATTCAGGTGGCCGCCCCGACCCGAGGTGATCAACGCCAAACAGCCCTGCACCTGCACACACCCATCCACACCGGCCGCACGCCACTCATACACATCACTCGACGGCGACAAGTTAGTCGCCACCGAAGGGTATTCGCCGTTCTCATTGCGGCTTGGTGCGATTTCGCCGTCGACGTCGGAGGACACGAGCGCGGCCGGCGTATCGAAGAACGCGAACTCGCCGTTCCCCGAGACCAGCGACAAACCTGGACGACCATCCCGGATAGGCTGAGGACCATCAGGGCTCGAGGGAGCCTCTCCCGGGAAGGTCGAGCTCAACCGCGGTTCGGGATCGAACGAGGACGCGCACGACATACACTCCACGACCTTTTCCACACTGTCATAACGATACACCTGCGTCGTAACCGCTTCCCCCTCGGGATGAGGGACTTCGCCCGTTTCGTAATGTTCTATTCCATTACCAGGCAGACCGGCCACGAACTCCGCCTGAAAATACGCGTAACGCCCATCGGGAGTCACAGACAGCTCTGTCTCACCTTCGGCGCCGACCTGAGCCACGAAACTGAGCGTTTCCGTACCCATATCATACCGGTACAGATCTTCCCGGTGCACGGCGCTCGCTTCCTGTTCCACCGGCGGCGCTTCAGACGTAAGCCGTTCTTCTGACTGGAAATAGATCGTCGAGAAATCCGCCGACACACGAAACTCAGACTCTTGCCGATGCCCCACAAACAAAGGCTTCACCGACCTGGATTCCAATGTATACAGAAAGAGTTCGTGGGCGTCACCATTCCGTTTTTCAACCAGTACCTGCGTGCCCTGCGCGTTCGCCGCGACAAAACGATACGCGCCGATATCGACGGTGCTCTGCCCATCGACACGCACATACAAGTTCGCCGGTTCGGTACAGACACTCCCCGGGACGGCTTCAAAGAACACACGCGAACCATCGGCAGACACCGCATTCGCGCTGCTCGCCAGAGGGGGGGTTCCCGGTCCTGATTCTTCGTCGCCTTTGACGATATCCGCGCCACATTCACCGACACCGACGTTGACCTGGCTCAACCGGCCTTCGGCGTATTCATAGATATCATTGCCGCTGGTCGTACCCGTGCCCCTCTTGCTGAGCAGCGTGTGATCTTCGACCTGCAAGATCAACTTCGAGAAATCCCGCGAGGAGGCAACCCACCCGTCATACCCCTTGCTGATCTTGTTGTTTTCCACATCGCTGCGCGGCACAGCCGCGACGCTCGTATACGGCCCGCCGGGAGGACCGAGCAGATACTCGATGTCCTTCGATTCGCCGCTGCCGCCGGCTGTATGGACAAACGCTTCGAACGCGAACTGCGTCAGATCGCCGTCATACAACCTCGGAACGACATCATCGACACCCGTTTCCCCCGGCGTGGAACCGGCCGTCATCCCCCAATCCCCTTCGCCGGTACGAGCGAAGAAGTACGGGCTCTGACCCGCGCCGGGACCCGGACCCCAATTCACCGCCGGGGCTTCCAACATCACATGATCGCCATCTTCACCGACCAGCACACCACTCGCGACACCAGTATTACCATAATCGAAGGGTTCCTGCGCGCCTTCCTTATCCGCCGGCGTCAAACGCTCATAACCACGACAATCAGGCAGATTCGCCGACGGACCCGTACGCACACCTTCATTCGGACACACCACCGACCCCCCCACAACCGGCGGCACAGGAACAATTAAGGACTGTTCCGCACCATAAACAACGGGGTTCCCAACACTATCGTTCGTCGCGACAATCCGATAACGATACGTTTCACCGGCCTCCAGGCCGGGAATATCAGTACCGACGAACCTCGTCACATCACCAGACCCCACATCGACTTCCGGCGTCACAGACGCCCTCGCGAAACCACCTTCACCACCAGGCTTCGCGAACTGTTCCTGCGAAACATACTGAAAATGATAGTACGCGTCAAGCGCGACACCGCCCTGCTGCGCCACCGTCACACCCACGCTCCCAGACGGCGTCAAACCAGACCCATCCCCACCGATCAACGGCTCAGCCAACCCTTCCTCAGGACCACCGAAAAAGACCGTATACGGGCCACCCGCACGCCCACCAACAGTCACCTGGGGTTCACCCGGTAACGCCTCCAACGCCGCCTCCACGCTTTCTTCACCCTGCGCGGCTTGCGCGGGCGCGTCGTATTTGATCGCGGCGGTCATATGACCAGCAAACGTCAACGTAAACGAACCACCTGTCGGGGAGCCTTCGACCGTGACCACCTGTTCCTCAGACGTCGGCACGCTCTCCGGATCGACATCGCCAAGCACACGCACCGCTTCACCATGCAAACCATGCACCGCAAACGACGCCGCCGCGGGCTTACCCGGCGTCGTAACACTCGTTCAAACCCCTGCGTCTCCGTAGAAACCAGTTCACCAAACGGGTAGTTACGGCCTTCACCACAACCTTCAGCACATTCATTTTCCGCGAACAACCGCACATAATACGTCGTTTCCGGAACCAAGTGTTCGAGCGTGCCTTCGACACCCGCAGCGTTGTCATGGGCCTGCGCTTCCGCCAACGACACAGTCCCTTCGGCGCCAGGCACCGGCAACCACGGACCAATCACCGACGGAGCATATTCAAACCGCCACACCGTCTTCGAACCATCCGTCGTTACATTGCCCTCGAGATGCGCAGATATATCCGTCACATTGCGAATGCTTCCTCCGGGAAGATACACTTCCGGCCTCGCCGTAGGCGTCGTAACCGATTCAACTTCACGTCCTGATTCAAAATACTTATTTTGTATAATTTTGCCATTTTCATTGCTCGCCCTCAAACGAACAAAATACGTCGTTTCCGGCGTCAGACCCGTTACCGTCGCCTCCGGTTTCGCATAATCTTCGGCGACACTCACAGACCCACTCCCATCCGTACTAAACAGCTTCCACGACGGACTACTTGAACCGGGGGCATGCCCATCTTCTGCTAGAGCATATTCAAAATGATATTCAGTCGCGGCGCCATTGGACTCCACCTGAGCCGTAAAGCCCGCCGACGTCGGAGTCAAACCCCCACCCCCCGGCACAATAGTAAAAGTAGACGGATCTTCTGAAAATGAATAACCATCGTAGGAGAGATCCCGAGCGATTTCAGGCTCACCGGCCGGTAACGTTTTGAACTCAAACGTCCTTTCCGCTTTACCGCCTTCGTGATTTTTCACGATGAAACGCACATAGTAAGTTGTATTCGGGATGAGATGATGCAGAATATTAGACTCCGTCTCGCCTGCTTGGCTTTCTCCACCCTCGGCATCGCGGGTCCCGAGACCAAGCCGCTTTTCCGAGTTGTAATTACCGGTTGGTTCGGTTTCAGTCTCCCCCCACCCGCCGCGATACCCTTGCCTTCTTCCAGCACTTTTTCACTCGTCGCGTATTCACCCTTCCATTCCAGCTGAACACCACCGGTCAACACCTCCGCGGCGATATGCGCCCGCGTCGCAAACACGTATTCATTGTAAAGTTCAGGTTTGATCTGCGGAGGTTCCGCCGCCAACGCCGACGCCGCGAAACACGAAAAGACGACCCCGACCATCGCCATCACGCCGACGAGACGCGCGAGCACACGACCCCTACGAACACCAAGCGAGCCGCCCCCACTCACGGAGCAGAACCCAGCCTGGGCGCAAACCCGCCCTGTCATATCATGCTCGCTGGGTTTCATCGCGGTTCTCCTTCGGCTTAGATGGCTTGTATCGTGAGATTGCGTGTAAGACGTGTGCTCGGCAGTGAATCGGCGCCCCCGCCCCCCGGGGGGACACACGTAGACCCCGGGGAGCGATACATGGGCGCGATATCCCTATTCGAGTGTGATCATGGCTCTACCCGGTGACCGCCCAATCACCCTTGATCACGAGGAAGCCGGCGTGCGGGACTCTGAACCCATCCGTGAGATAAGCACCAGTTTTACCCGCGCCTTCGTTACCCGTTTCGGCATTTTCGATAGAGAACGCCACCGATTCCACGGCCCCCGCACCGTAATTTATAGAGCTCAGCGTAAAGACACACAGATTGCCGCTTGTCGCTTCAGGTTTTTCAACGCTTCCCTTGCAGTTGCCTTCTTTGATCGCCGGCGCCCATTTGGATTCTTCTTCGTTTTCGCCTTCACCGAGACCGATAAAATGCACGTGTTCACTATTCAGCCGCTTCGCCAGAGGAATCGTGAACGACAAACCTACATCCACAGATTCGATCGCTTCCGTACCAGGCATATACTGCCCAACAGCCCACTGCCCAGTCTCAGTCGATTCACTGGGCAACGTACCGCCATCCGTCCAGGGCGAGCCTTCCGCACCGTTTGTGCCGTTCGTGCCGTTCGTGCCATCGGTGCCATCAGTTCCGGGCGAACCGGTTTCGCCTTTCCCACCGGCCGCGCCTTGCGGTCCCGCCGGACCCTGCGCGCCGGCGGCGCCATTGGCCCCGTTAGTCCCGTTCTTACCCGCCGGACCGGCAGGCCCACGGGCGCCAGCCTTGGTTTTACTCTTGGCCTTGCTCTTGGCCGCACTCGCGGTCAGCGTCGCGTGCGAGGAACCACCACCACCGCCACCCGTGGCAGCAAACGCACCGCCGGTGAGGGCGAAGACCAGCGCTATAAGAGCAATAAAAACACTTGGTGTGAGATGCTTACGTAGTCGCTGTAACATCGGTTATCTTCTCCTTGTAAGACGTGCCAACGCTCAGCGCTACGCACGCGGATTGCAATGAACTACCTGAACAAGACCTGGCGATCGCCGCGAGCGCGCCCATCACGCGGCCTGCTCTTGGCGGTCGCGGATGCTCTGCTGCGTCTTTTGGCCGGCCGGCGTCAGGCGCCATTCGTTCGGGGCGCCCTGGGTCTGCCCGCGGCCGGTGTTCTGGACGAGGCCGTGGCGCTCCAACCTCGACAGGAGCTTCGAAATTTGCCCTTGGTCGTTGACCTGCGCATGGCGCGCGACGCCGAGGTTCGAGATCCCGGGAGCCTGCGCGATCGCTTCTAATACCAGCGCCGTGCGGTAGGTCATACGCAGCCGAGGGGGCCGGGCAGCGGTCGGGGTCGAGCGCGAGGTACTTCCCACCCTTTTTGTGCCCGGCGCCGGGACCGGCAGCCGCGCGGCCGCGGGATCGGCGGGCGCAGGGCGGACACGTTCCTCCTGGGCGGCCTGCGGCCCTAAATAAGGCAGGACGATCAGGCCATCAGCTCGCCCGAGAGGACAGTGAGGGGGGTCGCCGGGCAGCGGCGTCTTTCCGTGCCCGGCCGGCCGCTCGCCGCCCCGTAGCGGGAGAGGCGCGTGTTGAGGATCGAAACGACGGCGCCCGCGATACCCTCCGCCACCAGCGGCGAGGCTCTCCGCGCTCTTCACGCCTGGGCGGGGAGGCGCTCCTCGCGCCCCTCGGCGATCACACCAGCGATCCGCGCGAGCAGCTCTTCGCGGTAAGCGGCCATCCGCTCGTCCCCGCGCGCGGACTGCACGACACAGAACCGCGCCAATCCCGGCTCCCGGTCGAAGAACCGCAACACCGTCCACAGGCCCATACGAACGCGCTCACGCCACGGTTGACCATCCAGCTCGGCCGCCCGTAGCTCCGCGGCGAGCTGCACTTCGATGTCCTCCATGCACCGCGAGCAGGCACTGCTCGCGGTCCACAAACAACTCATAAAACGTACGCCGCGAGATCTTCGCCCGCGCGGTGATATGCGCCACCGTGACCGCGCCATAACCATGCTCGTCGACCGCCGCGGCCGCCGCGCGCAACAGCAAAACCCGCCGGTACTCAACCGAATCCATACCCGCCAAAAGCACGCCACCCTTACTCGCATGCTGCTTGGTGCCCCGGCGCCCGGCCCGCGCGCCACGCCCGGCCCGAACCGACTTGCCGCGCCCCGCGGGCCGCGCGACCCCCGCGGCCGGCTCGGCGCCCGCGAGCGTACGGCCCGTGCGCAGAAACTCCTCGCCGCTCGCCGTCAACCACCACGCTTTCGCAAGACCCGCCGTCCGGCCCCCTGTGTTCTCAACCAGACCATGCTCCGCCAGGCGCGCCAGCAGCCGCGAGATCTGCGGCTCGTTGTCGACCCCCGCGCCGGCAGCGACCTGACGGTTATTCGCGCCCGGACGCTCGCCAACCGCGGCAAGGACCGAGCACGTCCGCTCCGTAACACGCACAGGCGCAAGGGGCTGGGCATCTCGCGCCTGTGAATCAGGAGAGTCATCCTCGGAATCCCCAGGACGCTCCGCGGACTCGGGGAGCATTGGGAGATCTGGCACCGGACGCGCGAACTCCCGCGCGGAGGACTCCTGGCCCTGATAGGGCAACACGACCGTCGCCATCACCGGACCCGCCAACTCCATGAGTGACCCGGAGCGCAACTCGACCAGCCGCGCGTGAACAATGCTGAACGCCGCGCCCGCGACACCCATCCCCGTCAACCTCGGCAGCACCTCCGCCAACGGCGAGCCGACACGACCCTGATCGATGAACTCTGCGACGCGCTCGAGTACCTCCGCGCGACGCGCAAGCCCCCGTGGACCGGCACCGAGCGCCTCCACGAACACGACCCTCCCAAGCGCCGGGTCACGCTCCAACCTCGCCAATACGACGGTGAGCGCCTCACGAACACGCTGCACCCACTCGCCCTCCCCCGCCCACGCGGGCGCGGCCGCGGCCGCGAGCTCGTCGACCGCACGGTCAAAGACCGCCAGAAAACAGTCTTCGCTGTCGGCGAACAGGTCATAGAACGTCTTCGTCGACATCCCCGCCCGCGCCGACACCCGCGTCGCGCTCAACCGCCTCAGACCCTCCCCCGCGACGACCGCGAGCGCCGCGTCCAAAAGCCGCGTCTGCTGCACCCGCGACAGGTACACCCCGCCACCCCGCGGGCCCAACGGGCCGGGACGCCGCATCGGCACACGCCCATCCTCAGGAAGAGGCGTCAACGCCATCAGCAACCACCCCCCACAACACCCACGCAGGGGAGGCGCCGCGGCCTCGCGTGAGAACCGCGGCGCCCGGATACTGCGGGTACTACAGCTCCGGCGCGTGGAAATAGAGCACGCGACGGGGCCTCCTCGAACGCACGCCAGCTCGCAGGGGATGCAAGGAGCGTGTCGCTCGAACAGACCTCGTGGAACCGGCTGCCCCCTCGGCCAAGCAGGTCCGGATTTTCTCTCGGCCGATCAGCCCGCTTCAGCGGGCCGGCCGAGAGAAAACCTCCGGGTCCTGCGCCGCTCGAACAGACCTCGCGTGACCGGCGACCCCCGCGGCCAAGCAGGGCAGATCCGAACCGCAAGCGAGAATGCGAAATGCCACGCCCGGGGGCGCGGCGGAGGCCGGCTAAAAGTCGGTGATTTGCAGCGCTTTTCGGGTCAGAAAGCCAAAAGCAGAGAGAGAGAGAGAGAGAGAGATGTGTCAGCGACGCTGACGCATCTAACAACGCCCCCAAACGGGCGCGCGGCGATCCCCATCACATCTGTCCCCAACGGACTCATGCAAAAACAACCCCTCTTCATCCGATCCGGCCCTCTCCCAAAACATTCCCCTACAAGCGCTTGATGTCAATCCAAAGGGATCAACCCAAACCCGATCTATGTCTCGTGCCCCTCCTCAGGAGCACCCATCTACCAACAAACTATAACCAGAAAAGCTCACGCAATGCAAGCAAGAACCGCACCCCCACCAAAAACCGCTCCCCAGAGCCAAAACCCACGACCACCGCGGAACGCCCATCTGACGAACCAGGTACGAAATCGTTTATATCGGTGCCCCGCGCGCCGGGCCCGGCGGGCGCCCGCGCTTGATGCCCCCGGCTGGATTCGAACCAGCGACCGTGCGAACAGCTTGGGGGGAGCAGGCTCCCCCCAAGAGCCCCCTCGGCAACGCCCCCGGCTGGATTCGAACCAGCGACCGTGCGAACAGCTTGGGGGGAGCAGGCTCCCCCCAAGAGCCCCCCTCGGAGCCCCCCTCGGCAACGCCCCCGGCTGGATTCGAACCAGCGACCGTGCGAACAGCTTGGGGGGAGCAGGCTCCCCCCAAGAGCCCCCCTCGGCAACGCCCCCGGCTGGATTCGAACCAGCGACCTGCGGATTAGAAGTCCGCTGCTCTATCCAGCTGAGCTACGGGGGCAGACGGTCCCGGGGCAGACCCGAGAGAGCCTGAATCGTCGCACGCTCGTGCCACGGAGATCCGCGCGCGAGAGCGCCACTTAACCAGGCTTGAGCAAAAACGTGTAGAAAGTGGGCCTATGAGCCCGGGAGCGGAGGACGAGGATGGGGATCTCACGCGCAAGCAGCGCCGTGAGCAGGCGCGCGGCGAACGCAAGGCGCTCGAGCAGGCCGAGGTCGACCGCGCGAAACGGCGCACGCGCCTGACGCAGCTCGGGGTCGTCGTCGCGATCGTCGTCGTCGTGATCGTCGGGATCGCGATCGCCTCCGGGGGCGGCGAATCCAAAAAGGCCGTCGCGCCGAAAAGTGCGGCGGCCAACGCGACCGTGGCGGAAGTCAAGACGCTGATCGACGGGATCCCCCAGAGCGGGAACACGCTCGGCGACCCGAACGCGCCGGTGACGCTGCGCTACTTCGGCGATCTCGAGTGCCCGATCTGCAAGGAGTTCACGCTCGAGGTGCTGCCGACGTTGATCCCGAAGTACGTGCGCACGGGCAAGCTGAAGATCGAATACCACTCGCTGGAGACCGCCACGCGCGAACCGAGCACCTTCAAAACCCAGCAGGAGGCGGCCTACGCCGCCGGCAAGCAGAACCTCGCCTGGTACTTCATCGAGACCTTCTACCACGAGCAGCTCCCCGAGGAAGAGGAGGACGCCGGCGGCGTGACGGAAAGCTACATCCAGGGGATCGCCCAGCAGGTGCCCGGCCTGAACCTCGCCGGCTGGACCTCCGCGCGCAGCGAACCGACGTACGCGACCGAGGTCGAAAACGACGCTCAGGCCGCCAACCAGGCCGGCTTCACGGGCACCCCCTCCTTTGAACTGGGCAAGACCGGCGGGACTATTGAAAAGTTCGAACCGGGCACGTTCACCGAAGCCGGCCCGTACGAAGCGGCGATCGAGAAGCTGCTGTAGAGCTGACGTGGACCGGCGATGAGCTCGAGCGCCCTCCGCAAGACGATGATCGTCGTGGCGGTCATCGGCCTCGGCTGGGCCACGTATCTGACCTACGTGCACTACTCGGGCGCCAACCCGGTGTGCTCGCTGAAAGGCGACCCCTGCGCCGCGGTGCAGAAATCGCGGTACTCGGAGCTGCTCGGCGTTCCGGTGGCGCTGATCGGGGCGATCGGCTACCTGCTGATCCTCGGCTCGCTGCTGCTCGCCGACGACGAACGGACGCGGTTCGCCACGACGGTCCTCACGCTCGGGAGGCTTCGGCTTCAGCATCTACCTCACCTACCGCGAGGTCTTCACGCTGCACAAAATCTGCGAGGACTGCGTCGCCAGCGCGGTGATCATGACGATCCTCATGTGCCTCTCCATATGGCGCTTCCTGCGCGGGGGCGATCGGTCGTCGTCCCCTGCAGGCGCCGTTGCGCTTTCGGCTAGTCAATCCGTCCAGCAATAGCGACGCCGCCCGTCCAAGGGGCGCGATGGACCGACGTGATGGGCAAGGCCCATGCACATCGATATGACGACGACCGGCGCCGGAGCAGGCGGCAGCGACCTCTCGCTCGACGACGAGGCGCGGATCGGACGGCTGTTCGAGATGACCAGCGACCTGCTCGCGGCGATCTCGCTCGACGGGTACTTCACGCTCCTGAACCCAGCCTGGGAGCAGCTGCTCGGCTGGACGATCGACGAGCTGAAAGCGCACCCGATGCAGGAGCTCGTCCACCCCGACGACCTCGAGCAGACGCTCGCGCTGACGCTCACCGGCCAGCACCGGCCCGCGCAGTTCGTCAACTTCACCAACCGCTACCGCCACCGCGACGGCTCCTGGCGCTGGCTGCTGTGGAGCGCGCGCTGCGACGGCGAGGCCTGGTACGCCGCCGCGAAGGACGTCACCGACCGCATGTGGCTCGAGCGCCAGGCGCTGCACGACCCGCTCACGAAGCTCCCCAACCGGCTGCTGCTGATGGACCGCGCGCGGCAGGCGGTCGCGCGCCTGCGCCGCTCGAACGGCCCGATCGCGCTGCTGTTCATCGACCTCGACCGCTTCAAGGCGATCAACGACAACCTCGGCCACGCCGTCGGCGACCACCTGCTGATCTCCGTCTCCGAGCGCCTCGCGGAGATGCTCCGCGACTCCGACACCGTCGCGCGACTCGGCGGCGACGAGTTCGTGATCCTCGCCGAGGACCTCGACTCCGACGCCGAGGCGCTGGCGGTCGCCGAGCGCGTGCTGCACGCGCTGGAGGAGCCGTTCCTCGTCGGCTCGGCCGAGGTCTCGATGCTCGCGTCGGTGGGGGTGTCGATCACGCACGACCCCGAGGCCGAGCCCGAGGACCTGCTGCGCGAGGCCGACGTCGCGATGTACCGCGCGAAGGGCTCGGGCGGGCACAACCTCGAGCTGTTCAACGAGGACCTGCGTCGCGAGGCGAGCGCGCGACTGGAGCTCGAGGACCGCCTCGACCACGCGCTCCCCCGCCACGAGCTGCTGCTCGAGTACCAGCCGCTGCTGCCGCTCGGCGGCGGGCGGCCGGTAGGCTGCGAGGCGCTCGTGCGCTGGCACCCCCACGGCGCCGAGCCCGGCGAGCCTTTGGCGCCCGACAGCTTCCTCTCGCTGGCCGAAGAAGGCGATCTGATCGTGCAGATCGGCGACTGGGTGCTGCACGCCGCCTGCGCGCAGGCCGCGGCCTGGCGCCGCGACGGGATCGAGATCCCCGTCTCGGTCAACATCTCCGCGCGCGAGCTGACCGGCTCCGACCTCGCCGAGCGCGTGCAGGAGGCGCTGCTCTACTGCCGCCTGCCCGGCAGCGCGCTGTGCCTCGACGTCAGCGAGGAGGTCGTCCTGCGCGACCCCGCCCGCGCGCGCTCCGCGCTCGTGGACGTGCGGCGCCTCGGCGTCGCGGTCGCGCTCGACAACTTCGGCGCGCGCCAGTCGACGCTCAGCCTGCCCGGCAGCCTGCCGCTGAACATGCTCAAGCTCGACCGCACGCTCGTGCAGGGCTTCGAGCGCGACAAGGACCGCCGCGCGATGGTCGTCGCGGCGCTCGCGCTCGCCCGCGAGAGCGGCCTGACCGCCGTCGCCGTCGGGATCGAGACCGCCCGCCAGCTCGCGCTCGCGCGCGAGCTCAGCTGCTCGGTCGGCCAGGGCTTCCTGCTGCACCGCCCCGACGCGCCCGAGCGGCTGCGCCTCAGGGAGGCGCCCGGGGCGGTAAGGTCGGCGCCACCATGGCGCCCGATCGTGCGACTGCGCGGCACCACCCGCCACTAGGCGAGGAGGACCCGACCGAGGGCTTCAAGCGCGCGGCCGCCGAGGCCGCGGCGGCGATGGTCGAGGATGGGATGCGTGTCGGGCTGGGAACCGGTTCGACAGTCGCGTATCTGCTGCCTGCCCTGGCCGAGCGAAATCTGCAAGGCCTGCGCTGCGCGGCCACCTCGCCCGCGACCGAACAGGCGGCGCGGGCGCTCGGGCTGACCGTCGAAGACCTCGACGCGCTCGGCGAGCTCGACCTCGCGATCGACGGCGCCGACCAGGTCGACCCGGCCGGCTGGCTCGTCAAGGGCGGCGGCGCGGCGCAGACCCGCGAGAAGATCGTCGCCGCGGCGGCGCGCCGGTTCGTCGTGATCGTCTCGGCCGAGAAGGTCGTCGCCGCGCTGCACCCGCCGGTGCCGCTCGAGCTGTTGCGCTTCGGCGTCGGGCGCACGCTCGCCGAGGTCGGCGACGCGCGGCTGCGCGGGGAGCTCGCGAGCCCCGACGGCAACCTGATCGCCGACTACTTCGGCCCGATCGGCGACCCGGCCGCGCTTGCGGCGCGGCTGAGCGCGACCCCGGGCGTGGTCGAGCACGGGCTGTTCGCGCCGGAGATGGTCAGCTGCGTGCTCGATCGCGGGCGCCGGTGGCGTCGAACGTCGCGCGGGCGCAAAGCAGGATCCCGAGAGCCCTGGTTAGGGAACCGCGGGCGAGGCCGACAGCGGCCGCAGCTCCTCCTCGGGCTCGACCGTGTGGCGCTCGAGCACGCCGTCCTCGCCGACCACATAGGCGCCCATTCGCGACAGCGGCGGCGAGTAGACGTGCAGCGTGACCGCCGGATGCTCGCCCGCGTGGCGCACGCGGTGGATGTCGGCGGCGGAGAAGTGGAAGGCCTCCCCCACCCCGAACTCCCGATCGCGCGTCGGCCCCTCGATCGTCAGGCGCTCCTCGCGCACGCGCCCGCCGACGACGGCGACGGCGCCCGCGGAGACGTCGTGGTCGTGGAAGCCCGTGTCGTGGTCGTCCATCCAGCAGATCAGCCAGGCGGTCAGGTGCTCGTCGGAGTGCAGTTCCTCGTAGACGCGCTGGGTGTGGTCGTGGTGAACGCGTCCGATCCACAGCTCCGGGCGATCGGCGAGCTCGGCGACGAACGCCTGCAGCTCAGGGGCGGTCAGGTCCCGGTCGCGCGGGCGGGGTACGGAGGCGAGGGGGGGTCTCATCGGAGAGCCTCCTCCCGCGCGACCGGGACGTTTGGGGGGTTTTGCACGGCGGCGGCCAGCGCCGGCGAGCCGCCGAAGGCGCGCGCGGTGGCATCGGCGAGCAACTCCCAGTCGAGCGCTCCCGGCTGCTGCAGCGGCGCCGGCTCGACGACGGGGCGATCGGACCCGTAGAGCAGCTGGCCCGGGCCGCCGATCGCGTCCGCGAGCGCGCCGATCGCGAGCGGGCCGTAGGAGGAGGTGTCGTAGAAGACGAGCGGGTCACGCTCGCGGTGAGGATCGCGAGCGCGCCCCCGTGGTAGGCGTCGAGCAGTCCCAGCGCCTGCGCGCGCGGCAGCGACTCGATCCCGAGCGGGCTCGAGAGGCACACGAGCGCGCGGTCGAGGCCGTCGCGGCGCACGAGCTCGGCCCGCTGCGCCGGCGCCTCGGAGGCGAGGTCGATCACGTAGGGCCGCTCGCCCGCGAGGTACAGCACGGTCAGCCCGTGCTCGCGGCGCACGAACGGGAGCTCGTGGCGCTGGGCGAGCGCTTGCAGGAGCGGCTCGGTCCAGAGGTGTTGGTGGATATCTGTCTTCTTCATCGGTGCTCTGCCTTGGTTATCGACGTATTCTACAGATTCTTGATTGGTTTTGTGGACTTTAGCAGATCGTTTATTTGTCGAAATACGTACATAACCCGGATAGGCATCCGTGGCAATGCCCGATCAGTCCCTCCCGAGAGCGCAACCGCGCGACCGACGCGAGGGCCAACCAGACCCGACATGTCAGACGACGAGACAACCGACACGACTCAAACCGGCCCCGGCGAGCAGACCGGCGCGGCTAGCGCTGGCCGCGAGCCGGCCGCCAACGCCGGACAGGCCGGCGACTCCAGCCAGGCCGCCGAGCGGGCGGGAGTGCCGGCGGCCGAGTCGTCCACCCCGGATGATGCAGACACCCCGGGCGCAGACGGCACCCACGGCACGGGCAGCACGCGCGGCAGGGGCGCATGGGCCGCGGTCGCGGCGCTCTGCGTCGTGCTCGGCGCGATCGCCTCGGTGCTCGGTGCACGCGCTGTTGCAAGGAACGACACGAGCTCGACGCGGACGGCGTTCGCGCAGAGCTCACGGGCGATCGGAACGACGGTCAAGCTCGCGATCCAGCGCCAGGAAGAGCTGACGGTCGCCGCCGCGACCTACTTCGCCGCCAACCCGAAGGCCACACCCGCTGAATTCGGCAGGTGGGTCACGTGGGCGCGCACGCAGCGCCGCTATCCCGAGCTCGACGCGCTCGGCCTGCTGCCGGCGCCGGCCCTGCCCGGCAAGAAGACATCCACCCCGCCCGTCCACGTCTCCCCCGCGCAGCTGCTGAGCCGCGATACGGGGCTGAGCATCTACAGGCAGATCGCGGCCGGCCATAGGCCGGCGCTGGCGATCCAGACGCCCGTCTACCGCGGGAACGTAACCCCGCACACCGTCTACGGCCGCACGGCGGCGTCGGTCGGCTGGCTGCGCACGGTGCTCGTGCCCGGCGCGATGCTGGGGCAGGTGCTGACGGGCCATCCGGGCTATGCGCTCGCGCTGACGTACCGGAACGGGACCTCGAACCTCGTCTACTCGCGCGGCGCCCCGGTCGCGGGCGCGCAGAGCGCGAGCAGCGATCTGAACGACGGCTGGACCGTCACGAGCTTCGGCCCGGCGGCGGACACGAGCGTGTTCGACAACGGCAACGCGCTCGCGGTGCTCGTCGGCGGGATCCTGCTGAGCGTGCTGCTCGGCCTGCTCGTGGACATCATCGGCGGCGCGCGCACGCAGGCGCCGGCGCCGCCCGCGGCGAGCGCGGCGGCAGCGGCGGCGACCGAGCCCGATCCGCGGGCCGGCGGGGGAGCATCGCCCCAGCAGCAGAGGTACCTGTACGAGCCCGTGACGGGGCTGCCCAATCGCGAGCTGACGCTCGACCGCGCCGAGCGCATGGTCGCCCGCGCGGGGCGCGACTCGGGGATGCTCGCGGGCGCGCTGTTCGTTGACATCGACCAGCTGAAAGAGGTCAACGAGAAGCTCGGCGCAGCCGCCGGCAACCAGCTGCTGAAGATCGTCGGGGAGCGGCTCGGGGACGTGGTCCGCACGGGCGATACGGTCGGCCGCCTCGACGGCGACGAATTCGTCGTGCTGGTCGAATCGGCCGCGCGCGGCGTGCGCCTGGACTCGCTCGCGCAGCGGATGATCGAGGCGCTGCACAAACCGATCGAGCTCGACGACTTCGGACCGAGCTTCGTGCTGACCGCGAGCATCGGCGTCGCCTTCGGCCGCTACGCGACGCCCGACGATCTGCTGCGCGACGCGCATGTCGCGCTGGCCTCGGCGAAGGCCGCGGGCAAGGATCGGTACACGCTGTTCAACGCGAACATGCGCACCGTGATCGAGGGCCGCGCGGTGCTCGAGGCCGAGCTCAACACCGCCTTGGCGGAGAAACAGTTCTTCCTGCTCTACCAGCCGATCTACGATCTCGGCACGCGCCGGGTCGCCGGCCTGGAGGCGCAAATCCGCTGGCAGCACCCGACGCAGGGCGTGCTCGCGCCGGACGCCTTCATCCCGCTGGCCGAGGAAACTGGCTTGATCGTCCCGATCGGCCGCTTCGTGCTCGAAGCCGCCTGCGCGCGCGCCGCGGCCTGGGACGTCGCCGGGCACCGCGCCGGCGTGTCGGTGAAGGTCTCCGCGCATCAGCTCGACCGCGACGGGTTCGCGACCGACGTGCGGCGCGCGCTGCAGCAGTCCGGAATCGAGCCGTCGCTGTTGACGCTCGAGCTCCCCGAGACCGCCCTGATGCGCGACCTCGCCGCCGCGGCCGGGCGCGTGCGCGAGCTGAAGGCGCTGGGCGTGCGCGTCGCGATCGACGACTTCGGCGGCAGCGGCTACGCCCACCACGCCGACCTGCGCCAGCTCGGCCTCGACGCCCTGCGCGTCGACCGCAGCTCGCTGGCGGCCTCCGAGGACGAGAGCTACCGCACGTGGCTGCTCGAGGCGATCATGCTCGTCGGGCGCGACCTCGAGCTGACGGTCGTCGCGACCGGGATCGAGACGCACGAGCAGATGGCGACGCTGCAGAGCATCGGCTGCACGATGGCGCAGGGGGCGCTATTGGGTAGGCCTGTACCCGTGGACGGGGTCGGGGGGCTGTTCGACACGGAGCTGCCCGTGGTGGCCGGTAGCGTCGTTGACCCGAGCATGCCTCGGGATTTGGCTTTGTAGAGCCGACGGGGGACCGAGGACGACTCAGGCCGTCAGAACGCGGTAGGCCGCGCGGGCGGTGCGGAGGCGGCTGGCCCCGAAGCTCTCCTGGAATGCGGGATCGTCGATCGAGAGGCGGTCGGAGATCGACCGCACCCAGCCGATCTCCTCGATCAGCTCGATGCGGATCGACGCGACGGGGGGATTCTCATCGACGGGCGGCACCGTCATGCAGCTTTCAGCTCGCCATCGATCCGTGCGAGAACCTCGGCCCCGATACGTGCCGCACGCGGATCCGCATAGGAAGAGAGATCGATCGCGACCGCCGCGAGGGGGGCGAAGTGTCGGCCACCGAGGAGCCACGCGTGGTCGGGAACAGCACGCAGCATGACATTCGATTCCGGCCCTGACATTCGCTCCAGGGCGTGTTCGAGTTGCAGCGGCGCGATAAGGCTCGCGGGTACATAGGCGTCGAGAGCGTCGGAGCCCACGAGACCAAGGTCATACTCGGCTGCCGCAGATGGACCGCTGAGCACCAGATCGGCCCGATCGCGCAAGGCTCGCAACTCGCCCGGCAGCGCCCAATACGAAGCCGGCTCGGCACGTCGCGCAAGGCGCGGGCGCAGGGCCTCCAGACCATAGTTCTTCAAGGCCTGGCGAATCCGCCAACGCGCCGATGCCGCCAGCTCCGA
Organism: uncultured Solirubrobacterales bacterium; assembly: GCA_963789675.1. Taxonomy (GTDB): domain Bacteria; phylum Actinomycetota; class Thermoleophilia; order Solirubrobacterales; family Solirubrobacteraceae; genus Palsa-744. Next base: position 25,974 of record CAWBLR010000001.1, read on the forward strand.
GGGCAGATCCTCACCTAACGCCGCAAGCAACAACGCCCAGGCGTTGCCCGGTGAGAGCGGGCGTCCGGCCGAGGCCCGCTGGCGATTACGGCCCGCGATGCCGGCGCGATCGACCAGCCATACGCCCCCTACCTTCTCGGCCGCCAGCGCGCCCGAGGCAATCAGCGCCCGCACCCGCGATGGATGCACGCCCAACTCATCGGCAGCAGCAGAGACGGAGAGATTAAGCATAACATATTTATAGCAGGCTCGCTAGTATTTTGCTATTAGAAGCCTTTCCGCTACCATTTTGCGCTACCCAAGCCCTCCGCAGGTGCGCTCAGGTGGCGGCGACGACGACCGCGTAGCCGTTGCCCTGGAAGGACTCCAGGGCGTTGCGACGGGCGCGCTTGCCGATCAGTTGCGGCTCGTTGCCGCCGGGCGTGATGTCGATCGCGAGCTCGACGCCGAGCGCATCGGAGATGCGCAGCAGCATCGGGAACGTCGGGTTGTGCTCGCCGCTCTCCAACCGCGCGACGGCCGGCTGGCTCATCCGCAGGCGCTTGGCGAGCGCGGTCTGGCTGAGACCGTGCTCCGCGCGGTAGGCCATCACCTTCACGGCCACGGCGCGGGCCAGGGCTGTGCGCTCCCAGTCCCGGCGGTAGTCGGGGTCGGCATCGAGATGCTCGGCAAGCACCTCCTCGTGAGTGGGCAGATCGGACAGCTTCATATCGGGGATCATACCAAACTTGTGATAGTCACCGCTCGATTTCGGCGAGCCGAGCCTTGGCCGCGGTGACGGCGCTGTCGAATCCCGCCTTGTCCTTCGGGTGATAGCGAACTGGCCAAGAGCCAGAAGACGTCCGGACAGACGACGCACGCGGCTGCCGAGCGACCTCGGAGTCTTTTCTGCGCTTGCTCATCGGCACATCATCCCGCGATCGGCTCCAGAGAGCCAAAAACCCCGGAAATCCGGGGCCAGGGCAGAACGGGGGACCCAGGAATCGAACCTGGCGTTGCGGTTTTGGAGACCACGCATTGGGCGTCATTCGGCCAACAAAGAAGGGGCTAGCTGACCCCGATGGACAGCATAGTGGACAGTCATCGGCCGGCCTCCGCCTCGATGAAGGGCCGCGACGAGACGATGCTCAACGCGATGGATGACGTAGTCGAGGCGCGCTCAACCAGGCGACGAGCTGCTTCTCCCTCCCCCTTCCCTCCCCAACCTCGCCATGTTCTTTTATCCCGCCACTTTGACGGGCAGAGCGTTCGTGGAGCGAGCCCGGTATCGAGCGAGAGACTCACGAGAGCGTGCAGGACCGGTCGGGGCCGGCGAGAGCGACGCCGAGACCATCGAGGACATCAAGGATCGGAATGACGAAAGCCGGGTCCTCAGGCCGCGGGGGCCTGTGCGGCTCGGTCCGCAGCGCAACGAGCATGGCAACGACGCAGTCGTCCTCATCGACGATAATCGACCCTGAGTCGCCGGGTTGTCCAAAAGGGACCTCATCGCCGTGCACGAACCAGCCACGGAGATAGTCACGAACCAAGGATGGTCCCCCGCCCGACTGGGGAAGAATGACCTTGAACGCTTCGGGTGTCGGGTCTAGCAAACCCCGAGTCAATCGCGGAGTGTTGATCCCACGCTTGAAGACCGTGACGAGATCGTCAACACCGCTGAGGTCCCGCGGACGCCCCGAGGTGATCGTGTCTCGCACGAGCTGCGTGAGCGTGACGTGCTCGTCAACCCGGACCAGAGAGGCGTCGATCTGCACCTCTTCGCTGGGCTCAGCAGGGTGACTGGCGATCACATCGCCAATCCGTGGATCACCCGAGGATGGCCTCGCGAACGCGGCGCCGACCAGTACTTCACGCTGGCCCAAGGGATGTGCCAGAGAGAGGCTCCCCACAACATGTGCGGCAGTGAGCATCAGCGGACGATCCTCGTCGGGATGCAGCACCGGTACGCCATAGGACCCAACCTCATGCGGCTGCCCGTAGCGATTGAGTCCGGCGGGGTAGACGCAGTCGCCGGGACCAACGTTGACAGGTCGCGACGTCAGGGCTAGCGGAGTTGGTCCAGACGCGCGACGGCGTTGACGCCGCCAACTACGTGCTTGACGCGAACCTCGAGTCCGCGATAGCTCTTCGGTAGATCCACCGGCGCGGTCGTGCCGACGTCGAGAAACCAGAGATCGCGCTCGCGGTCGCGCCGTACGCCAACGGAGGACACGCCGTCCTGGGCGCGATGCGCGCGATAGAAGTCCAAGCGGATCCGCTCGCGCTCGTCGGGGCTGATGTCAGTGACACTGCTCATGGGTTCATGATAGCCCCTGGCAGGGTTGCCAAAGCCGCTGCAAAGCAGATCCCTACCCCTCAGCCAGACGCTGGATGGCGGCGGCGATCTCCTGCACCCGAGCCGGACCCAGCTGCTCAGGTCGCGCGGCGAGCCAAGCCTTCAGGCGTGCGCCGTGGATATACACAAAGTCGCCCTTCGGGAGCGGCTTCCAGCGGACCCATGCGGATCGTTCGAGTCCGAACAGACCGCAGTGTAGCCCGCGATCACGCTCTAGAACGCCAGAAGCCCACAATTTGCGGGCTTCTGGAGAACGGGGGACCCAGGAATCGAACCTGGCGTTGCGGTTTTGGAGACCACCGTGTTACCGATACACCAGTCCCCCAGTGCAGTGCACTTCCGGACGCAATCTATTTTATGCTGGACGGGCGCGAGTCGTACCGATAGTGGGCCAGCCGTCATCGCCGCAACACCGTGGCTTCTCCTCCCGCCGACGCCCCACCGCGGAGCTCTCCGCCCGCCACGTCTGCCGAGGGTGTCAGTCGCAGCTGATGCCGAGCCACGGGCTGGACTCAGTGCTCGACGAACTCGCCGCGCTCGAACTCCTGGCGCCCCTTGACGAACCAGGCTTGGCTTTGCAGATCGCGATCGTGCAGATAGGCGGCCAGCGCCTTGCTCCACTGGCGCGCGGGGAAGATCTCCCTGACCCCCGTCAGAACACGCTGCAGCTCGATCAGGCTATGCGGGTCCACCTCAACCGGCTTGCGACCCTCGACCCGTCGCAGGAGACCTTCCTTCAACCACTTCCGAACGGTCGGAGCCGTGACGTCGAGCCGCTCGGCTGTCTGATCGACCGTGACTCCGATCGGCACATCGAGCGTCTCCAGGAGGCGTTGAGTGCGACGTGCCACCCTGTCGAGCAGCGCGCTGAGCTCAGCCAACTCGAGCAACGGCGAGTCAGACGAGGCGTCGATCGTGGCCCGCTCGCGCTCGATCTCCATCCGCAGCTCTTCGGCGTCGAGATGCGCCAGCGCCGCGATCCGCTGAAGCTGACGGGGCTTTGGAAGGGTCGCAGACATGGTGATTGCTGCCGGCTCGTGGCGATTGATCTTCCTGCTCAATGCACCGCTCGTACTCGTGACCGTGACGCTGATCGCTCGGGGCGTGCCTGCGGACGCGAGCGCTCCCGGCGCCGGCGGGCGCCTGGACTTCCCCGGGGCGCTCTTGGCGGCGCTCGCGCTCGCGGGCACCGTGTTCGCCGTGACCGAGCAGCCGGCGCGCGGATGGAGCACGCTGGTCGTCGGCTCGCTCGCGGCAGGGGTTCTCGGCGCGATCGCGTTTGTCGCGCGCGAGGCGCGAGCCGGAGCGCCGATGCTCCCGCTGAGCCTGTTTCGCGAGCGCAACTTCACGATCGGAAACGTGGCGACGTTGACCGCCTACCTCGGGCTGGGGGGTGTGATCTTTCTGCTGCCCGTGTTTCTGCAGGAGGTCAGCGGCTACAGCCCCGTGCAGGCGGGGCTTGCGCTGCTGCCGGTCACCGCGCTGATGATCCTGTTCTCCCGCCGCTTCGGCGCGCTCGCCGGGATCCGCAACCCCCGCCGCAAGGTGGCCGCCGAGCTATGCCCGGCCGGGGCGCTCTGCGGAGCCAGCCAAGAACTCGTCCATGCTCGCCAGGATCGACGCCCGGACCGCGGTTTCGCCGTCGCAACGCCATCGCGGCAGGTGGCCCGGTGAGCCGAAAGTAGCGCTGCGGTTTGAAGACCGCCGTGTCGCCGATACAACAGCCCCCTGGCGGGCACGGATTGCAGGGGCTTGCGTGACGCTGAGACATAGATGCGTGTACCGGCCCTTTTGCTAAAGGGGCGGCTCTGGGATGCCGAAAGCGGATGTAGCCCCACACCCATCTTGTGATGATGCGCACATTCCCTGCCAGGCTCCGTGCCCGCGGCCGATTCCCGATCGGGGTCCTCGCGCGGGGCGCCGCGTCACTGCCCACGCCCATCAGCCGCGCACGCAAGCGGCTCGCCGGCGCTCCGGGAGGATCGGAGGGCGGGTTCATGCTGATCGAAGTGCTCGTCAGCGCGCTGCTCGTGGCGGCGATCGCGGTCGGGACCTACACCGGCCTGGCCGGCGCCAACAGCGCCAGCGCCCACGAGCGCGCGAACTCCCAGGCCACGGTGATCGCCCAGCAGGACGAGGACCGGTTGCGGGGGCTGACGGTCGCGCATCTCAACGACCTCAGCGGCGGCGTGACCTACACCGTCGCCGAAAACGGCATGTGCGTCGAAGAAAAATCGGGCGCCTGGTACTACTGGTCCTCCAGCGAAACCAAGTGGGAAACGGGCTGCGAAGCGGTCACCGGCTACAAGGGCACGAAGTACACCGGCACCGTCTACACGGTCACCTCCTCGGCGCGGGGCGTCACCGCCGCCACGGAAAGCCTCACGTGCGAAACCGCGACAGGGGCCGCCGACAACTACCTCCAGACGACCTCGTCGGTCAACTGGTCCTCCGTGGGCAAGCACTCCCCCGTCAGCCAGTCGAGCCTCGTCGCCGCGCCGACCGAAGGCACGCTGCGCGTCAAGGTCAAAAACAGCAAAGCCGAACCGGTCGCGGGCGCGACGGTCACCGTGAGCGATGTTCCCACGACCGGCAGCACGGTCACCGCCGAACAGACCACCTCCGCCTCGGGCTGCGTGACCTTCGGCGACCTCCCCGAAGGAACGGCCAAAGTCCTCGCCTCAAAAGCAGGATGGATCGAAAAAACGGGCAAGGCGCCGCTGGAAAAGACCACCAGCATCACTACCACGTCGCTCGCTGAAGTTGAATTTACGATTGAAGACGCCGGCGCAATCGAAGCCAAATTCGTAAACAGCGCGGGCACACCTGTGGAAGGCTCCACGTTCGTCGCCTTTCAGACCGAAATGGGCTCTCCGGCGTTCGACGTGGGCGGCAAAGCCGAAACACCCACCACCAGCGCCAAACTCGGAGAACTCTATCCGTTCACCAACGACTACAAAGTCTACGCCGGCGATTGCGAAGCCAACAAGCCCTCCTTTGTCGGCGTAATCGGCGCAAAAGAAGAATCGGTACTGGTGGAACCCGGCGTGGTCAGGCCCGCATCCGTCGAAGAGGCGCCGATCAATGTGACTGTCTACGAAGGTACATCCGGCACGCCAGGCAATCACCCTACTACCAGTATTCAGACCGCGATGATCATCGACACAGCATGCTCCAGCACCCAGCATAAAGTGACCCTCAATAGCACGGGCAACATAGAACAGAAGTACCAACCATATGCGAAAGAACTCGAATTCTGTGTGGTCGCGCTCATATCGAGTAAATACTACAAGTACAAGAGCCCCACCACCTTTGCAAACAACTTAACAGCCGGCACCCCAAACCTTCCGGTCTATCTCAAAGAAACTCCCAAAACCGCACCCACAAACGGTTACACCAACAGCACCAGCAAACTCACGTGCCCCTGATGTCCGATCATCCTTTTCTACTCACCCCGAGCGCCGAGCAGGGCTTCTCCCTGATCGAACTGCTCGTCGCGATGCTCTCCTCGATCGTCGTGCTCTTCACCCTCTACGCGGTCTTCAACTTCACGCTCAACCAGGAGACGCGCGTCACCGAGGTGGTGCAGGCCGACCAGGTCGGGCGCACGGCGATGACCAACGTCGTCGAAGAGCTGCACTCCAGTTGCACGGGCGAGGCGCCGATCCAGCAGCCGAGCGCGCCGGTATCGCCCCTGACCAAAAGCGGGCCGCTCAGCATGTGGTTCATCAGCGCCTACGGCGACGCCGAAAGCGGGGCTGCCACGCTGCCGGAAGCGACCGAGCACGACATCGTCTGGACCAAAACGGGCATGAGCACCACCGAACCCAAAGAGGAACTGGGCACGCTCACCGACTATGCGTTCAAAAGCGAAGCGACGAGCAAATCCCCGGAATGGAAGTTCGGCACGCTCGAAACCGCCAAGGCCGAAGCGACGATCCTCGCGAACGACGTCATCCCCAACAAAATCAACAGCGAAGCCACGATCTTCCAGTACTACAAGTATAAAAGCGGTGAATTGGTGACAGCCACACCCGCCACCAGCGTGGCAGAAGCCGAAAACGTCGCCAAGGTCACGGTCGGCTTCAGCCAGGCGTCGACGGGCGGCTTGGGGTCCACGAGCGGCGGAGATACGCGCACCGGTCGCCCCGCCGGCTTCAACGACTCGGTCGTGCTGCGCCTCAACCCCACCGAAACCAGCTCGGAAGGACCTTGCGAATGACGATCCCCACACACCTCCGCCGATCCGCCGCGCGCGAGGACGGTTTCACGATGATCGTCGCGATCATGGTCATGTTCATCTCTTCGCTGCTCGTGGCCGCGGCGTTCGTCTCCGCCGACGGCGACATCACATTGACCAGCAACAACACCAACCAGAAGAAGGCCTACTACGCCGCGATGGCCGGCATCTCAGCGTACAAATACAATGTGAAGGCCGAAGGCAAATACTGGGAAAGCTGCCCGAGCATCCCTGAAACCACGGTCACAGGCGCCACCGAAGAGAAATACAAGGTCAGGACCGTACCCTCCGAAAAACACACCGTAGAAGAATGCAAAAAAGCCAAAGAAAGTAAAAAAATAAGCGCGATCATCGAAACCAGCGGATCGGCATCAGGTACGTTCCGGATCGAGTCGACGGGAGAATCAGGCGGCGTAAAGCGCTCGCTCGTAGCGACGTTCACGCATCCCGGCTACCTCAACTACGTGTATTTGAGCAACTTCGAAGAGGCCGACCCCGAAGTTACGGGAAAAGAAGAGAAGCAATGCGAAATCTACCACGAAGAACGGGTAAAAGAGGGTCTGGGAAGCACCTGCATAAGCTTCCCCTGGATCCCGCTGGATAAAATCGAAGGGCCGTTCCACACGAACGACAAGGCCGATATCGACGGATCGCCGGTGTTCGGTCGCTCCGGTCGCAACGACGCGATCGAAATGGACCAGGGCTGTGAACCGGCGCCAGCCTGTACTACAAAACTCAAAGCAGACGGCAACTACACCGAAAAAGACGCGACCCTGCTGCCGCCGGAAGCGCCCGCGACCGAACTGCTGAGCGAAGCTGGGCTCAAATACGAAGGCAGGACGATTATCGTGCTGGAAGGGAACACGATGACCGTAACGAACAACGGCGCCACAAAAACGGGGGTGCCTTTCCCCACCAACGGGGTGATCGCCGTGCTGACCTCACCGGCGGGCTGTTCTTACAAATACAGAGCCCTCGAAACGATGTACAACACCGAAGCCACCGAAGGCGCTGGCTGCGGCAACGTGTATATCAAGGGCACATACACCCAATCGCTGACCGTCATCGCCCAGGAAGACGTGGTCGTCGTCGGCAACCTCACGACCACAGGCGGAGCAACGGGCGGCGAACCCACAGGCAACGCAGCGCTCGGTCTGATCGCGATCGGGCACGCGCGGCTGTACCACCCCATCAAACAATGCGAAAAAACTGTTCCACACGTAACAGAAACCAAAGCGGAAGCAGAAGTCACGGAAGGATCGGAAGTCCTGAAAGTACCGACAACGTCAAGCATCAGCGTCGGCGCCGAAATCTCCGGCACAAAAATCAAATCAGGCTCGAAGGTGACCAGCACCACCAACCTCGCCACCAAAGGCGAAATCACGATCAGCAACAAGGTTGACGAAACAGAAGTGGAAGCAGAAGTCAAAGGAGGATCGGCGGTCCTGAAAGTACCGTCAACGTCAGCCATCAGCGTCGGCGCCGAAATCTCAGGCTCGACGGGCACGAAAATCGAACCGGGATCGAAGGTGACGAGCATCTCCAAACTTTCTAACGGTGAAATCGAAATTAGTAAGACGGCTAAAGGCTCAGGCACCAGTAAGGAAAAAATCAAAATAAAGGGCCAAACCAGTAAAGAGGGAATCGAAATCAAGACCACAACTGAAGTCAAAGAAGTAGTGAAATGTGAAAATACAGAAACGACAGGCGGGGGAGTTACGTGTAACTACAGCGACGGAAATGCGAGCGCGACCGAACCAACTGCCAAAGAATTTGGAGAATCGCTCAACAAACCCCTACATCGACGCCGCGATTCTGAGCACGAAGCACTCCTGGGGAGTCGACAACTACTCCTGCCCCGACAATGCATCGGGCTCGCCCGCGCTGGGTGAACTCAAGATCTGGGGCTCGATCGCCGAGAACTTCCGAGGGCGCGTGACCTGTTGCGAAGCCGGCGGCATCTACATCAAGAACTACAAATACGACGAACGCCTGAAGTACAACCAGCCGCCGGACTTCCTCAGCCCGACCAGCACCGAAGTGACGCTCTCCCGCGTCACCGCGCCCCCCTCCAACTTCGGCGAAGGCTAACCCCAAGCCCGCCTCCGGCGGGCGTCGCCACCCCACCAACTCAGCCGAGCGGGGCAACACAAGATGCGCGTCGTCGCGTTTCGCGACGCGCAGCTTGTGTTGTTCCGCGATTGTTCCGCGATCATGCGGGCGAAGGGACTCGAACCCCCAAGGGCTTGCGCCCACTGGCTCCTAAGGCCAGCGTGTCTACCAATTCCACCACGCCCGCTCGGCCCGCCCGCGCCCGCGGCGCACACGGGGACCGCCTGAGATTGTATGGTTTACCACGATGGCTTCTGCGATTCGTGTGATTCGGGAACGGGAGGAAGCGGACCGCCGCGCGCGCGGCGTGATCGTCACGCACCCCAACCGCGACAAGGCAGTCGTGCAGTCGACGCGGGTGATCGTGATCCTGCTGCTGCTCGTGACGATCGCGCTGCTCTTGCTCAACACGATCGGCGGCTGGTCGGTGCTGCAGGGGGCGCTACCGATCCAGCTCGGCTTCATCGTCGTCTACATCCTGATGATCTACTCCGCGGCCCGCTGGAGCCGGGGCGTGCTGCCGCTGGCCGCGGCGCTCGGCGTATTGCTGATCATCTTCTCGCTCGCCGCCGCGCCCAGCTGGTTCGAACGCAACGCATCGGGCTTCGCGCAACCGCTGCTCAGCCCCGGTCTGATCGGCGTCGTCACTCTGCTGATCATCCCCGTGCAGATGCTGCTCGTCGCGTTCGCCCTGCGCGGCTTCAACCAGGGCTGGAACGTCGAGGTCGAGCGCCGCGACCCCGCGGCCGGCTCCCCCACGAGCCCCGGCGCCGGCGACTACCCGGACGCGGCGCCGTTCCCGGCCTGAGCCTCCCCGGCCTGAACTTCCCCGGGGCCTGAACGCCCAGGGACCTGCCCAGCTCGGCCGGAAGGGCTGCCGACGTGTCGCTGCCCTATATTGAGCGGGTCATCTTGCGGCGGTGGCGAAATTCGGCAAACGCGATGCTCTCAAAAGGCATTGTCCTTACGGACTTGTGGGTTCGAGTCCCACCCGCCGCATCGCTTCGCCTATGACACTGGACGGGTAGGACCGATGGTGCTACGCTGTTTGCATGGCAAAAATCAGCGTGAGCCTCGAGGACGATCTGTACCAGCGCGTGCGTGACGCAGCCGGCGCCGACGGCGTGTCGGGCTGGCTCGCCGATGCGGCGGCCAGGCGTTTGCGAGCGAATGCATTGCTTGCCGTCGGCGAGGAGATCGCCGCTGCAACGGGCGGTCCCTACACCGAGCAAGAGCTCAGCGAAGCACAGGCGTGGCTGCCCTCGTCTTCGACGCCGGCGCGCTGATCGCGCTCGACCGCGGGGACCGCGCTGTTGGTGCGCTTGCCACGGCCGCTGGACGAAACGGCACCGAAACCATCACCTCGTCCGCGTGTATCGCCCAGGTATGGCGCAATCCAGCGCGTCAGGCGCGACTCGCCAAAGCGCTTGTGGGCTTTCTCGAGCTGCCGCTCGATCCGCTGAGCTCCCGCCGCTGCGGTCAGCTGCTCGCCGCCGCGCGCACCAGCGACATCGCGGACGCGGCGCTCGCGCTCCTGGTTCAAGACGGAGACACCGTCCTCACCAGCGATCCTCGCGACATCGAGCACCTGCTCGAGGTCACGGGCGTCAATGCAGACATCCGCACCGTTTGAACTTCTACGACGGCCCGCCAACCAACTCCAGCAGCGCCTCCGCCAGCGCCTCCGGCGCGGCCAGGATCCCGTACGGCAGGTCCTCGTGCTCGGGCAAATCCAGCACGCTCAGCCCGGCGCGTTCGCAGACGAGCGCGCCCGCGGCGATGTCCCAGGGCTTGACCGTGCGCTCGAAGTAGGCGTCGAAGCGCCCGGCCGCCGTCCAGCACAGGTCCAGCGCGGCGCTGCCCAGGCGGCGGATGTCGCGCACCCGCGGGATCATGCGGGCCAGCACCCGTGCCTGGGCCGCGCGCACGCGCGCGTCGTAGGCCAGGCCGGTGGCGACCATCGCCGTCGCGAGCTCCACGCGCCGCGTGCCCCGCAGCTCCTGCGCGTCCTGCCGCGCCAATCCCGCCCGCGCGACCGCGGCCGTGGCCTCCGCCGTGGGCGCGCCCGCATGATCTCCCCCTCCCCCACCCAGAAGCCACGCCTGCCCGTCGCGCGTGGCCGTGAACAGCTCGCCGCGGTTGGGGTCGTACACCGCGCCCGCCAGCGTGCTTCCGGCCGCGTCGCGCACCGCGACGCTCACGCACCACTGCGGGATCCCGAACAGGAAGTTGACGGTCCCGTCGAGCGGGTCGACGATCCAGTCGAGGCCGCTCGTGCCCTGCTTCGAGCCACCCTCCTCGCCGACGAAGCCGTCCCGCGGACGGCGCTCGGCGAGCAACGCCCCGATCGCCTGCTCCGACGCCAGATCCGCCTCGCTGACGAGGTCCGTCGGCGTGCTCTTGCTGGTCACCTCGCGCTCGCTCCCGGCGCGCACGCGCTCCAGCAGCAGGCCGCCCGCCATCCGCGCGGCCTCGACCGCTACCTCCAGCAGCTCGTCCTGCGTCTCCCCCGCCCGGCGCTCGCCGTTCCCGCTCACGCGAACGCTTGCGGGCGGTCCTGCGTCCACGGGCGCGCGGCCTCGAGCTGCGCCGCGAGCGCGACGAGCGTCGCCTCGTCGTTCGGCCTCGCGATCAACTGCACGGCGCGCGGCAGGCCGTCGGCGTCGAAGCCCGCGGGCACCGAGCAGGCGGGCTGGCCGGTCTGGTTCCAGCACGCCGCGTACGCCACGGTCGCCGAGGCCGCGAGCGTCGTCGGCAGCCAGCCCTTGCCCTCCTGGGCGCCGATCTTCGGGGGCGGAGCCGGGGTCACCGGGGTCAGCAGCACGTCGTGGTCGGCCAGCGCCTCGTTCATCCGCGCGGCGTACTGCTCCTTGCGTCCCAGCGCCCAGTCCATCGCGCCCTGCGGGATCATGCCCCCGATCCGGGCGAGCGCGCGGATCCGCCGTTCCAGGCGCTCCGGGTGCGCGAACGTCGCGGCCTCCTCGTGGACGCTGCGCAGGTAGATGACCGTGTACTCCGGCGAGGTCGCCAGCGGGCCGTGGTCGACCTCGCGCTCGTTCACCTCGTGGCCGAGCTCCCTCAGCAGCGCCGCCGTCTGCTCGATCGCCGCGCGGTTCTCCGCGTGCAGCTTCGTCAGCGGCGACGGCGGCAGCTTCGTCGCGAGCGCGATCTTCAGGGGCCTGGCCTGCCCGAGCGCCTCCAGGAACGAGCTCGGCGGCACCTGCGGCGCGCCGGGGTCCGCCGGGCCATCGGCGATCGCGTCGTACAGCAGCGCCGTGTCCCTCACCGAGCGCGCCAGCACGCCGTTCACGACCATCCCGTGCCAGGCGTCGAGATGCGGCGCCAGCGGCACGCGCCCGTGCTGGGTCTTCAGCCCGAACAGGCCGCAGTACGCCGCCGGAAAGCGGATCGATCCGCCGCCGTCGCCCGCCAGCGCGGCGCCGACGAGGCCGGCGGCGACCGCCGCCGCGCTGCCGCCGCTGGAGCCGCCCGGGGTATGCCCGAGCTCCCACGGGTTGCGCGTCACGCCCCACGTCGGCGACTCCGTCCACGGGACCGCCCCCAGCTCCGGCATGTGCGTCTTGCCGATCACGATCGCGCCCGCCGCGCGCATCCGCCGCACGATCTCCGAGTCGGCCTTCGCGGGCTCGCCGTACGCGTTCGTGCCGAACGTGCTCAGCTCGCCGGCGACGTCGAATTCGTCCTTCACCGCGATCGGCACGCCCAGCAGCGGGCCGCTCGGCGGCCGCGCTGCCGGCGCGCAGGCGCGCGTCGGCCTGGTCGGCCTCCATCCGCGCGCGCTCGTCGAACACGACCCTGAAGGCGTTCAACGCCGGGTCGAAGCGCTCGATCCGCTCCAGGTACACGTCCACCAGCTCGCGTGAGCTCACCTCGCCCGCGGCGATCAGCTCCGCCTGCTTGGCGATCCCAGCGTAGGCGAGGTCGGTCGCGTCCATGCCCAGCAATCTAGACGAAAGAAAAAATTGACACATCAGGCCCGGTGCGCGTCGAGGAATTGACACGCCGGATCACATTCGCTTCCGGAACATGTAGGATCTTGCGCAACCTACGGGGAGGAAGCAGATCGTGTCCACCAGTCAATTCGAGGTCGACTACGTCGAGCGCCGCAACCGGCAAGACCGCGTTCTTCTGGGTTGATCCTCGCGACCCGCTGTTCATAGGCTCGGACATCTACGCGATCGCGGCCACGACTTCGTCATCGACTGGTTCGCGATCGTCACACCGGCGCTACTCCGCGCGGCCTCTACGAATTCGTCGCCGGCTACACGCGCTTCACACGCGCATCGTCGCGTACAGCGCGCTGCTCTGCGGCCCCTACCCCCCTTCGGTGGCGGTCCCGCCCCGCTTATCCGTTTACAGCATGGGTCAGCGCTCGAGCGAGCCCAGCGACTGACAGACGCTTTCCGAATCGGAACAGATCGATCCCGATCGCGATTCGTGCGCTACTTTCGTCGGCCTGCTGCTTCTGATCGGCCGTTCCATTGTTCTATCCACTTACCGGTACGTGACCAAGCCTCAGAACATGGCGTTGCGCGCAGCTGGAGGGTCTGCCCCACCAAGGGGGAGCCAGACCTCGTTGCGCCTGCGCCAGCCTAGACCGGGCGTCACAGGGTTGCGCTTCGCCGGCCAGGTGCGTTGCTTGCCGGCCGCGTGCGCGAAGCGGCGGATCAGCTCGCCGCGCAGATCCTCGGGCTCGATCACCGCGTCGATCACCAGTTCCGAGGCCAGGTGCAGGATGTCGATATCGGCCGCGTACTCCGCGCGCAGCTCCTCGGTCTTCGCGGCGCGCTCCGCGTCGTCCTCGATCGCCTGCAGCTGGTTGTAGAACACCGCGTTGATCGCCGCCTGCGGGCCCATCACGGCGATCGAGGCGCTCGGCAGCGCCAGGCAGCAGTCGGGGTCGAAGGCGGGACCGGCCATCGCGTAGAGGCCCGCGCCGTAGGCCTTGCGCACGACCACGGAGATCTTCGGGACGGTCGCTTCGGAGACGGCGCTGATCATCTTCGCGCCGTGTCTGATGATGCCTTCGCGCTCGACCTGCGTGCCGATCATGAAGCCGGGCACGTCGGCGAGGAACAGCAGAGGGACGTTGAACGCGTTGCACGTCTGGACGAAGCGCGCGGCCTTGTCGGCGGAGTCGCCGAACAGCACGCCGCCCTTGTGCTTCGGTTGGTTGGCGACGATCCCGAGCGCGTGCCCGTCGAGGTGCGCGTAGCCGACGACGAGCTCCTTCGCCCAGCGCGGGTGGATCTCCAGGAACGAGTCCCCGTCGACGAGCGCATCGATCAGGGCCTTGATATCAAACGGCTTGTTCTCGTCCGCTGGGATCAGGTCCGCAATCGGGGTGTTCGATCTGGGCTCACCGGCGCCCTCCCCCTCGCCTCCGGCGCCGCCCCCGGCAATGACGACCGGCTTCGGCGCGCGCGGCGGAATGGCGGGGGAAGCCTGTCTGGGCGGGTGGACGGGTGAGTGGGTTTCCCAATTCCGCGGCATGTACCCCAGATATCGCTTGGCAAGTGCGATCCCGTCCTCATCGCTCTTCACCAGCTGGTGCCCGCATCCGGATACCCCTGTGTGCATCCGCGCGCCGCCCATCTCCTCGAGCGTGACCCGCTCGCCGATCACCATCTCCGCCATCCGCGGCGAGCCGAGGTACATCGAGGCGTTGCCCTCGCGCATGATCACGATGTCGCAGAACGCCGGGATGTAGGCGCCGCCGGCGGCGGAAGGGCCAAACAGCACGCACACCTGCGGCACGAGCCCGGAGAGCTTGACCTGGTTGTGGAAGATCCTGCCCGCGCCGCGGCGGCCGGGGAACATCTGCACCTGCTCGGTGATCCGCGCACCGGCCGAGTCGACGAGGTAGACCATCGGGATCTGCAGCGACAGCGCGCGCTCCTGGATGCGAAGGATCTTCTCGACCGTCTTCGGCCCCCACGAGCCGGCCTTGACCGTGGGGTCGTTCGCCATCAGCGCGACCGTCCTCCCGTCCACCTCGCCCACGCCCGTCACGACCCCGTCGGCGCCGAGGCCATCCTCCTGCCAGTTGGCGAGCAGCGCCTCCTCGGCGAACGAGCCCTCGTCGAGCAGCAGCGCCACCCGCTCGCGCACGGGGAGCTTGCCCTGCTCGCGCGCCTTCTCGCGGTGGCGCTCGGGGCCGCCCGCGAGCGCGCGGGCGGATGCCCCACGCAGATCTGCCATCTCAGCGCCCCATCGATAGACGTCGCATACTGCGTGTCACCATAGTTACACGCAACTTTGAAAGAGGAACAAAGACACCAGCGCCTTTAGGTTTCCGATCCCGGCCTCCCCGTCCGCCACCGGCTCAGATCCCCGGGTTCTCGGCCGGCGCGTCGCCCGCATAGTCGTAGAAGCCGATCCCCGACTTGCGCCCGTACCAGCCCGCGGAGAGCATCTTGCGCAGCACCGGAGGCTGGGCGAAGCGCCGCTCGCGGAACTCGTCGAACAGCACGTCGCAGATCGAGCCGAGCGTGTCGAGGCCGACGAAGTCGGCGAGCGTCAGCGGGCCCATCGGGTGCCCGGCGCCGGCCTTCATCGCCTCGTCGATCTCGCCGACCGAGCCGACGCCTTCTTCGTAGGCGCGCATCGCGTCGAGCATGTACGGCACGAGCAGCCGGTTGACGATGAAGCCCGCGCGGTCCTTCGTCGGGATCGCGAGCTTGCCCTCGGACTTCGCGAACTCGAGCGCGGTCGCGAACGCCGCGTCGGTGCGTCGTCACGCAGCGGACGACCTCGACGAGCTTCATCACCTGCGCGGGGTTGAAGTAGTGCAGCCCGACGAACTGCCCGGGCCGGCCGGTCGCGGCGGCCTGGTCGATCACCGACAGCGAGGACGTGTTCGTCGCGAACACCGCGTCCGCCTTGACGATCCCGTCGAGCTCGCGCCACATCTCGAGCTTCAGCTCAAGGCTCTCGGTGATCGCCTCGATCACGAGGTCGCAGTCGGCCAGGTCGCTGCGTAGTCGGTCGTGCCGTCGATCCGCCCGCGCACCGCGTCGGCGTCCTCCTGGCGTGGACTTGCCCTTCTCGACCGCGCGCGCGAGCTGCTTCTCGATCTTGCCGAGGCCCTTCCGCAGGGTCGCGTCGTCGACCTCGCGCAGCACGACCTCGTAGCCGGCCTGCGCCGCCACCTGCGCGATCCCGTGCCCCATCAGCCCGGCCCCGAGCACACCCACCTTCTCGATCCGCTGCGCCATACATCCTCCGTTTGCTCTCCGTTTTCCTGTCCCGGCAGCCTATATGCCCACCCATGCCGTCGAGTCCCGGTAGCCTGCACTGATGCCGGCAGATGAGACCTTCGATCTCTCCGCGGCGGGCCTGCGCGCCGACGGCACCGACCTGCGCATCTCGGTCGAGGTGCTCGCGACGAAGCTCGAGTCCTCGCTGCCCGGCCGCACGCGCGTCGAGCGCCGCGGCGGCGGCCTGCTCGGCCGCGGCGAGAAGCACGTGCGCCAGATCCAGGTCGACCTCGGCTCCGACAGCGGCACGCGCTACGAGCTGTCGATCGACGGCGACCGCGTCGAGGGCTTCCGCGAGCGCAAATCGGGCGGGATCGCGATCAAGCGCGAGCCGCTCGACCCCGACGCGTGGATCGCGGCGCTGACCGCGGAGCTGCAGGCCGAGGCGGAGCGCAGCGCCGAGGCGCGCGCGGCGCTGGAAGGGCTCGTGCGCTGAGATGGCCGGCGAGCTCGAACCGGAAGAGAGCGCCGCCCAAGAGCGCGAGGATCAGGAATCGCTCGCGCGGATCGAAGCGGGCGGGATCCCGATCGCGGCCGAGCGGCGCCTGCGCGAGCTGCGCGGGGCGCAGGGCGAGGGTGGCAGGCCGGGCATGGCGTTCACATCCGACCTGTCCGTGGGCGGCTTCGCGCTCTGCCATCAGCTCGGGCTCGAACCGCTCTCGCAGGTGATGGGCAGCTCGATCTACCAGATGGGCTACGAATCGGGCTGGCAGATGGAAGGCGGCTTCGACCCCTACGGCGGCGGCGCGATGGTCGAGCTCGGATCGCTCTCCCAGGCGCTCAACGAGGTGCGCGAACGGGCGCTCCACCGGCTCGCGGAGGAGGCGCGCCAGCTCGGCGCCGACGCGGTCGTCGGCGTGGAAACGCGCGCGGGCGAATCCGACCTCGGCGCAGGCGGTGGCCAGCTCGCGCTCGAGCAGACGGTGCTCGGCACGGCCGTGCGACGCAAGGACGCCCGCAGCGAGCAACCGGTGATGACCGAGCTGTCGGTCGCCGACTACGCGCTGCTGTTGCGCGCCGGGATCGAGCCGGCCGGGATCGTTGCCTGGAGCTCGGTGTTCTTCTTCGAGCTACGCCTACCGCGGGATGCTCGGCCCCGGCGGCACGATGACGTCGATGCAGCCGTATGAGCTGAGCGAATTCACGCAGGCGCTCTACAACGCGCGCGAGCGCACGATGAGCCAGATCAACGGTCAGGCCGCCGCGCTCGGCGCCTCCGGCGTCGTCGGCGTGCGAATCGGCCACACGATCCGGCCGCGCTCGCTGAACAGCGGCATGGGCGCCGGCTTCGGCGGGCGCGAGCTGCGCGGGATGATGGTCACGTTCAACGCCGTCGGCACCGCGATCCGCCAGCACGAGCACGCCGCGATCCAAGCGCCCAAACCCGTCGTCGACCTCTTCGCCTGACAGCCGATCCAAATTTCATTGATGACCCCACCGACACCTTCATCCGAGCAGGACCACCCGACAAGGAGCACCAAATGACCGAGGAGCGCGAGACCGCATACGACCCATCCTCCCTCGAGGGCGTCCCCGAGGCCGGCCGCGCGCGCCTGCAGCAGAACCGCGCCGGGCTGTTCACCTCCGACCTGTCGGTGAACGAGTTCCTGCTCGTCAAGCAGGCCGGCTTCGAGCCGCTGGGCCTGGTCGTCGGCAGCTCGATCTACCACATCGGCATCCAGATGGCCGGCTGGAAGAAATCGCAGGAGATGACCGTCCTCTCCGAAGCGATGTACGGCGCGCGCCAGCTCGCGATGACACGCATGGAGGAGGAGGCCGACCAGCTCGGCGCCGACGGCGTCGTCGGCGTGCGCCTCGACATCGGCCGCTACGAGTGGGGCCAGGACATGGCCGAGTTCATCGCGATCGGCACCGCCGTCAAGCACCGCGACGGCGTCCTGCACCGCGCGCCCTAGCGGCCGGCCGTTCACGAGCGACCTCTCGGGCCAGGACTTCTGGACGCTGCTGAGCACCGGCCACCGGCCGGTCGGGATGGTGATGGGCAGCTGCGTCTACCACGTCGCCCACCGCGGGATGCTGCAGTCGATGGCCCAGACCGGCCGCAACGTCGAGCTCTCGAACTTCACCCAGGCGCTCTACGACGCGCGCGAGCTCGCGATGGAGCGGATGCAGTCCGAGGCCCAGGAAATCGGCGCCGAGGGGATCGTCGGCGTCGACCTGCAGGAGAAGTCGCATGGCTGGGGCAGCCACACGATCGAGTTCTTCGCCGTCGGCACCGCGATCGTCCCCCGCGAGGGACACGACGAGGAGATCCAGGCGCCGACCACAGTGCTCGACCTGAGCTGATTCGAGACCACGAGCGGAAGGACACCCACATGACCCTCGTCACCACCGAAGACCGCGGCGCCGTCCGCCACGTCGTGCTCAACCGCCCCGAGAAGCGCAACGCGATGAACCAGGCGCTGCTCTTGGAGCTCGGCGAGGCGCTACGCGCGGCCACGAACGACGCCGCCGTGCACTGCGTCGTGCTGCGCGGCGAGGGCGCCGTCTTCTCCGCGGGCGTCGACCTCGGCGAGCTGATGTCGTTCGCCGGCGACCCATCCGTGCTCCGACCCTTCCGCAACGTGTTCCTCGACTGCGCGAACCTCTGCGAAGCGATGCCCAAGCCGGTCGTCTGCCAGATCCACCGCGCGTGCTTCGGCGGCGCCCTGGAGGTCGCGCTCGGCTGCGACCTGCGGATCGCCTCAGACGATGCCCAGCTCGGCCTGCCCGAGGTCAAGTTCGGGATCATCCCCGACGTCGGCGGCTCCTCGCGCCTGCCCGCGGTCGTCGGCCTCGGCCGCGCGAAGGAGCTGATCATGACCGCCGCCACGATCGACGCCGCCGAGGCCCACCGCATCGGGCTCGTCAACCGCGTCGTCCCCGCCGCGGAGCTCGAGGCGGCCACGCAGGCCTTGGTCGATGAGCTGCTCGCCAACTCGCCCGTCGCCGTCGGCCGCGCCAAGCGCGTGCTCGACGCCTCCGCCCGTCCGGCGCTCGCGACGACGCTGGAGCTGGAGGTCGCGGTGCAGGAGTACTGCGTCGCGGCGATGCGCGAGGCGGCCCAGGCGGCCGCGGCGGAGAGCGAGACCGCAGTCATTACGGCCGACTAGCGCCGCGCCGGGCGCTTCTCAGCTCCACACGACCGGGCCGGCCACAAGCGTGTGGCTGCCCAGCGGCCGGCCGAGGATCTCCTGCACGCGCGCGGCGCAGGCGAGCAGCGCGGACAGGTCGATCCCGGTCGCGATCCCCATCTCCTCGAGCATCGACACGAGGTCCTCGCTGGCGATGTTCCCGGTCGCGCCCGCCGGCACCGGGCAGCCGCCGAGCTCGCCGAAGCTCGACTCGAAGCTGTCGATCCCCGCCTGCAGCGCCGCGAGCACGTTCGCGAGGCCCTGCCCGCGCGTGTTGTGGAAGTGCGCGGTCAGCTGCGCCTCCTGCAGGTCGTCGCGCCACAGCGTGAACAGCTCGCCGACCTGGCGCGGGTTGGCCATCCCGGTCGTGTCGCCGAAGCCGATCTCCTGCGCGCCGGCCGCGTGCAGGCGCCGCGCGATCTCGAGCACGCGCTCGGGCGCGACGTGGCCCTCGTAGGGGCAGCCGAACGAGGTCGAGATCACGCCCTCGCAGCGCAGGCCCGCCTCGCGCGCGCGGCCGAGCACGACCTCCAGGCCCGCGAGCGACTCCTCGACCGAGCGGTTGACGTTCTTGCGGTTGTGCGTCTCCGATGCCGACAGGAATACGTTGATCTCGTCGAAAGCCTGCCTGCCGCCGCCGCGCCGTGCGGCTGGCTTCGAGCAGCGCGAGCGCGTTATCCAGGCCGCGCTCGTTCGGCACGAGCACGCTCACCGCCACCTCCTCGGGCACGTCGATCGCCTCCAGCACCTCCGCCGCGTCGGCGAGCTGCGGGATCACGTCCGCGCGCACGAAGCTCGTCACCTCCAGCCGTTTCACGCCCGTGCGCGCGAGCGCGTCGATCAGCTCGACCTTCTGTGCAGTCGGGATCGTCTCCGGCTCGTTCTGAAAGCCGTCGCGCGGGCCGACCTCGCGGATGCTGACTTTGCTCGGCAGATTCACCACATCGAGAGGCCACCGCTGACGTTCAGCGTCTGGCCGGTTACGTAGGAGGCATCGTCGCTCGCGAGGAACGCGATCGCGGCGGCGACCTCCTCGGGCTCGCCCGCGCGGCCCATCACGGTCGTGTTCACCATCCCCTGCTTCAAACGCTCGCCGAGCTCGCCCAGCAGTTGTGGAGCGGCGTTCAGCAGCGGGGTCTCGATCGGCCCCGGCGCGACCGCGTTGGAGCGCACGCGGTAGCGCGCGGACTCGCGGGCGATCGCCTTCGTGAAGCCGATCACGCCGGCCTTCGCGGCCGAGTACACGGCCGATCCCTGCGAGCCGACGCGGCCGGCCTCGCTGGCGACGTTCACGATCGCGCCCGTGCGCCGCTCCTGCATCTGCGGCAGGACCGCGTGCGTGACGGCGAGCACGCCGCGCAGGTTGACGCCGAGCACGAAGTCCCAGAGACCCTCGTCGGAGTTGACGAAGTAGGAGAACAGGTCGGTGCCGGCGTTGTTCACGAGCACGTCGATCGCGCCAAGCGCGTCCGTCGCCGCGGCGACCCCGGCGCGGACCGAGCCCGTGTCGGTCACGTCGAGCGCGCACGCGAACCCGTCCAGCTCGCCGGCGAGCTCGCGGGCTCCCTGCTCGTTGACGTCGCCGATCGCCACGCGCGCGCCCTCCGCGGCCAGCCGGCGGGCGGTCGCCGCGCCGATCCCCGATGCGCCCCCGGTGACGAGCGCGGTCTTTCCCTCCAATCTCATCATCTCCCCGACAGCCTAGCCGTCTTCGCCGGGGCGCTGGCGGGGCTCATATACTCAGCCGCCGTGCCCCCCGCCGCGAACGATCCGGTCGCCATCGTCGGAGCCTCGGGCGCGCTCGGGTTCGGCCTGGCCGTGCGCCTCGCCCGCGCCGGCGTGCCGATCGCGATCGGCTCGCGCGATGTCACCCGCGCCGAAGAGGCCGTCGAGCGCGCGCTGGAGCTCGTGCCGGGCGGCTCCTTCTCCGGCCACGACAACGCCGGCGCGGTGCGCGCGGCGGATACCGTGATCCTGTCCGTGCCCTTCCGCAACCAGTCCGAGACGCTCACCAACCTCAAGGAGGCGCTCGCGCCCGGGCAGCTGCTGATCGACGCGACCGTCCCGCTCGCCGCCGCCGTCTCCGGCAAGGCGACGCGGATGCTCGGCGTGTGGCAGGGCTCGGCCGCCCAGCAGGCCGCGGAGATGGCGCCCGCGGGCGTGCGCGTGGTCTCGGGCCTGCACACCGTCAGCGCCGCCTCGCTCGCCGACCTCGACCACCCGCTCGAGCAGGACGTGCTCCTGTGCGGCGACTCCCGCGCGGACAAGCGCGACGCGGCGCTGTTGATCGAGCGGATCGCCGGCCTGCGCTGCGTCGACTGCGGCAAGCTCGAGATGGCGCGCATCACCGAGTCGCTCACGGCGATGCTGATCGCGGTCAACTCGCGCTACAAGGCCCACGCCGGAATACGCCTGGCGGGGCTGCCCGACGTTCCCTGGGATTGAGGGGATCGTTCCGCGGCGCCATACGCCACCCGCGATGCTCGCCGTGCCACCAGCACGTCTGCGCTCGCGTGCGTCGTCTGTCATCCACGGCCCGACCCCCTCAATATGGTTTCCTGGGAATCCTGATGTCTGTGAAATTGGGTGATGTGGTTGTCCTCGCCGGCGGCACCGGCGGCGCGAAGCTCGCGCGGGGCATGCTCGACGCCGTCGAGGATCCCTCGCATCTCACGGTGATCGCGAACACGGGCGACGACATCGAGATCTACGGCGCGCACGTCTCCCCCGATCCCGACCTCGTCTCGTTCTGGCTGGCCGACCTGATCGACGCGCGCGGCTGGGGGCTGCGCGACGACACGTTCGCGGTGATGGATGGGCTGCGCGAGCTCGGCCACGACGTGTGGTTCAACCTCGGCGACCGCGACCTCGCATGGTGCCTCGAGCGTGCCCGGATGCGCGTCGAGGAGGGACTGGCGCCGACGGCGGCGCTCGCGCGGCTGAACGGGGCGATCGGCCTGCGCGCGCGAGTGCTGCCGATCAGCGATGACCCCGTGCGCACGTGGATCCGCACGCCCACCGGCTGGCAGGCGTTTCAGGAGTACATGATCCGCGGGCGCGCCGCGGGCATCGTCGAGGGCCTCGAGTTCCGCGGCGCCGAGCAGGCACGGCCCAGCGCCGAGGCGCTCGCGGCGATCGCGGGCGCCCGCGCGATCGTGATCGGCCCCTCCAACCCGCTCGCCTCGATCGCCCCGATCCTCGCCGTCCCCGGCATCCGCGAGGCGCTGCTCGCCGCGCCCGCGCCGGTCGTCGCGGTCAGCCCGATCGTCGGCGGCGAGGTCCTGAAGGGACCGACGGCCGCGTTCATGGCGTTCGCCGCGCTGGAGTGCAACGCCGACGGCGTCGCGGACTTCTACGGCGAGCTGCTCGACGGGATCGTCGCGGACGAGAACGTCGCGCGCCTGCCGGCGCTGCTCCTCGACACGCGCATGGACGACGCCGCGGCCCGCGCGCGCGTGGCCGCGCAGGTACTCGATTTCGCCGCGGCGCTCGCGGGGTAGCTCCCGCTAGGACACCTCGGCCGCCGGCGCGTTCTCGCGCCAGGCATTGAGCGTGGCGAGCGCTCCGTCGATCACGCGCCCGACGAACGTCTCGCGGTCGTTGGCGTGCGGCAGCGGCTCGCTGGGCACGGGAACCTCCAGGAACTCACACAGCGGCTCCCAGCCTTCCGAGACCTCCCACACGAGCAGGCGCTCGGGCGGGACCGAGCGCTTCACGCTCTCGTTGTAGTCGAGCATCTGCTGCTTCATTTCCTGCTCGCCCCAGCCATTGGCGAAGGGCGAATGCTCGTCCCAGAGCATGCGGTCGACCAGTTCCAGGTAGCGCTTCCAGTGGGGGTCGATTTCCCGGCGCGCCTTCGAGAGGTGGCCGAGCAGCGTGTCGCCATGGCAGAAGCTGCCGATCGTGTCGCGGTAGCTCGGCTCCCAGGTCTCGGGGTCGCGGACGCTGAGCAGCACCTTGGCGTCCGGGTGGCGCTCGGCGAGCTGGCGATAGACGAAGCCGCCGGGCCAGTCCACGGTCGACTGGTAGCCGTCGAAGATCTCCCCCAGCAGATCCTCCCCGTCCAGTGCGCGGTGCCACAGCCCGACCTGATCGAGGTCCATGATGATGTTCACCCAGTGGTAGCAAGGGCCCAGGCCGAGCTGCTCCAGCGCCACCTTCTGCGTCAGCGTGCCCGTACGCGGCAGGCCGGCTCCAATCACCCTCATGCGCTCGCTCCTCCCGATCGTTTGGCAGGGGAGGATAGCTCGCGCCCCGAACGCGACCGCAATCGCGGTAAATCGCCGCCACGCGGAGTGGAAATAGCCCTTTCGGAACGTGAAAAGGTGCATAAGGAAGCCGGTTCTCCGCCAGATCGGTCGGATGCTCCGGCTATGCTTCGGGTAGGTATACGGCTACCACGGGTCAGGCCAGCCGGAAGTTACAGCTTCAAAGACCAGCTCGACCGGCCTCGACAGATCGGCTCGACTTGCTTCTACGCCCCTTCGACAGCCAGAGAGACCCAACCGTGCCCGACGCGATCGCCGACTGGAGTCCAGCCGCCGCACCCGCCGCTCAGCACGAGCGTGCCGTGCCGGCACGGCCTGCCGGCACGCGGATCGCCGGGATCGCCGTCTCGGATCCTGAGCGCAGCTATTCCCAGGAGCAGGTGCTCGAGCGGCTGGGGCTGAAGGGCGACGCGTTCGCCGAGGGCATCTTCGAACGCTGCGGCGTCAAGCGCCGCCACCTCGACCTCAGCGACGAGTTCCTCGACGACACCACCCAGGGCCGCACGACGCGGATCGAGCAGCAGCTGCTCGCGCACGCGATCCGCGCGGTCGACGCGCTCGCGGTCGATCCGCGCGAGATCGGCACCGTCGTGAGCGCGAGCCTCTACTCGCTCGGCTGCCCCTCGCTCGCGCACCGGCTCGTCGACCACTTCGAGATGGACCCGACGACCGACAAGTACCACATCACCGGCGTCGGCTGCGCGAGCGGCGTGCCGCTGATGAAGCTCGCCTCGCAGGCGCTGCGCGAGCACCCCGGCAAGCACGCGCTCGTCGTCGCCGCGGAGAGCATGAGCGGCACCCTGATGCGCGCCACGCCCGAGGACCCGCGCGCGAAGACCGTCGGCTCGGCGATCTTCGGCGACGGCTGCGCGGCGGCGCTGCTCTCCAACGATCCCGACCCCGATTCGGACCGGCACCGCTCCCGTGATCCTCGCCTCGCGCGTGCACCAGCTCGCCGGCACGCTCGACGCGGTCAGGCTCGACATGACGCCCACCGACAGCCACCTGCACCTCGCCCGCGAGCTGCCCGACCTGGCCGGCGCCGGTCTGCCCGCGGTCGCCGAGAGCTTCCTGCGCGAACAGGGGCTCGAGCGCTCCGAGATCGACCACTGGATCGTTCACCCGGGCGGCCGGCGAATCATCGAGAACGTGCAGAGCGCGCTCGGGCTCTCCCACGAGGACGCGGAGACCAGCTGGGACGCGCTCGCGGCGCACGGCAACGTCGGCACGCCTTCGATCTTCTACGTGCTCGCCGACACGATCGCCCAGCGCGAACCGGCGCCCGGCGAGCACGGCCTGATGGTCACGATCGGGCCCGGCGTGACCGTCGGCCTGATGCTGCTCGGCTGGTAGACGGCGCGCTCGCCACTATCGTCTGCGGGCAGATGCGCACCGCGGCGATCCTCCCCGTCAAGCACTTCGCGATGGCCAAGCGGCGCCTCGGCGAGAGCGTCGCCGGCGAGCTGCGCGACGACCTCGCTCGGGCGATGGTCGGCGATGTGCTCGAGACGCTCGGCGAAACCGCCTCGATCCAGCGCACGATCGTCGTCACGCGCGAGAACTCCGTCGCCGCCGCGGCGCGCGAGATCGGTGCACTGGCCGTTGAGGACACCGCCGAGGCGAGCCAGAGTGCGGCGGTCGCGCTCGGCATCGCGCGCGCGCGGGCAGACGGGTTCGAGCGCGTGCTGTGCATTCCCGGCGACTGTCCCGCGCTCGACCCGCTCGAGCTCGACGCGCTGCTGGAGCGGTCCGGCGCACCCACCGTGGTGATCGTCCCCGACCGTCACGGTAGCGGCACCAACGGGCTGCTGCTCACGCCCCCCGACGCGATCGCCCCCAGCTTCGGCCCCGGCAGCCGCGAGCGCCACACCGCGCTCGCGCTCGCCGCCGGGATCGTCGCGCGGATCGAGCAGCCTCCGTCGCTGCTCCTGGACATCGACACGGGCGACGATCTCGCCGTCCTGAGGGAGCGCCTCTCCGGCGAGCGGATCCGGGCCTCACGCACCCGCGCGGTGATTGGACTTCCCGCAAGCCCACCCCACCTGCCCGCAAGCCCACCCCACCTGCCCGCCGATCCGCCCGCCTTCTCCGCCACCACGCCGGTCTGACCGACCGACGCACGCTCGATGTCAAGCCTTTCCGCCCAGAGCCTTCCCGGCCTCCCGGAGATCCGTGCCGGGGACGACCTCGCGGGGCTGATCGTCCAGGCGCTGCACGCCGAGCATCCGCTGGCGGTTCCGCTGCACGATCGGCAGATCGTCGTGATCGCCCACAAGGCCGTCTCGAAGGCCGAGGGCGCGGTGGTCGAGCTGGCGACCGTGACGCCGGGAGAACGCGCTCTGGAACTGGCCGCGGAGCAGGGCAAGGATGCGCGCGCGGTGCAGGTCGTGCTCGACCAGTCCGCGGAGATCCTCCGCGCGGCGAACGGGGTGCTGATCAGCCGCACGCACCATGGCTTCGTCTGCGCCAATGCCGGCGTCGACGCCTCCAACGTCGCGCGGGCGGACGGGGCCGCACCGGGGGGCGGGACCGCACGAGATTCGGGGGATGACCCGGGGGTTGACCGGTGCGAGGAGACCGGGCAGCCCGAGACGCTGATCGTGCTCCCCCGCGACCCCGATGCCTCGGCGCGGGCGCTGCGCGCGCGCCTGCGCGAGCTCACGGGTGCCTCGCCCGCGGTGCTGATCACCGACAGCTTCGGCCGCGCCTGGCGCCACGGACAGTGCGACGTCGCGCTCGGCTGCGCGGGGATGACGCCGTTGGAGGACTGGCGCGGGCGCACCGACTCGGTCGGCCTGGAGCTGCGCGCGACCTGGATCGGCGTCGCCGACGCGGCCGCTTCGCTGGCGGATCTCGCGCGCGCGAAGGACTCGCGCGAGCCGGTCGTGCTGATCGAGGGCCTCGGGCGGTTCGTCACCGCCGAGGACGGGCCGGGCGCGGCGGCGCTGCTGCGGCCGTTGGACGAGGACCTGTTCCGGTGATGTTGCTCTTGCTCTTCCGGTGATGTTGCTCTTGCTCTTCCGGCGTTGAACGCGCGCGCGTACGCGCGCCCATACGCGTGCGCGCGCGTTCCGAGCCCTTTTGATGAGACTTGCTCCTTGGCCGGGCCCAGCTCGAGCAGGTCGGGGCATGTGAAAAGCTCGCCGAACCGAGAACCGCGCGCACTCACGCGCGCGCGTACACATGCACGCGCGTTCCAAGCGTTTTGGTGTGAGGCATCGCTAGCTGCGAGAGACTCAGCGCGCGACGACGACCGGCAACTCGTAGCGGCGACGCAACTCGTACAGCGTCGTGCGCTCGGCCGCCGGCCGGCCGGCCTCGTGCGCGGCGGCGACGAGCTGCTCGGGGTCGAGGCGGGTGCCGTGGTAGCTGCCGGCGAGCCGCGAGATCGACTCCTCCATCAACGTGCCCCCGAGATCGTTCACGCCCCAGCGCAGGGACTCGGTCGCCGCCTCGAGGCCCATCTTCACCCAGCTGGCCTGCAGGCTCGGCACGGTGCGCCCGAGCGCGAGGCGGAAGACGGCGGTGTGCTTGAGGTTCTCCTCGCGCGAGATCTCCTCGACCCCGTGCGTGCGGCCGAGCAGCGTCTGGAACGGGATGAACGACAGCGGCACGAACTCGGTGATGCCGCCCGTGCGTTCCTGCAGCTCGCGCACCACCCGCATGTGCTCGGCGAGCTCCCAGGGCTCCTCGATGTGGCCGAACATCACCGTCGAGGTCGAGCGCAGCCCCGCCCGGTGGGAGGCCTCGATGATCTCCACCCAGCGCGCGACCGGCAACTTGTTTGGCGAGATCCGCTCGCGCACGCCGTCGTGCAGCACCTCCGCGGCGGTGCCCGGCGTCGAGCCGAGGCCGGCATCGCGCAGCTGGGCGAACACCTCCGACGGGGGCAGGCCGGAGATGTCGCACATGTGCGCGATCTCCATCGGGCTATAGGCGTGCAGGTGCAGGTCGGTGCCTGCCTCCCGCGCGGTCTGCTTCGCGAACCGCAGCCAGCCGAGGTAGTCCTCGAGGCTCCAGTCGGGATGGATGCCGGACTGGATGCAGAGCTCGGTGGCGCCGTACTCGATCGCCTCGTTGACGCGCCGCGCGAACTCCTCGCGGTCGTGCTCGTAGGCGTCGGGCGAGCGCTTGCCCTGACCGAAGCCGCAGAACGCGCAGCCGACGGTGCAGACGTTCGAGACGTTGATGTTGCGGTTGACGACGAACGTGACCGTCTCCCCCGCGAGCTCCTCGCGCAGCTCGTCGGCGGCCTCGCGCAGCTCCTCGATCGCCTCCGGGCGCGTCTCGGCGAACAGCGCCGTCAGCTCGTCGGGGCTCAGCGCCGACGCCGTCGCGGCCCTTCGCGATCGCGCCCGCCACGAGGTCGGGCCTGATCGGCGCCGGGGGATCGGTGCGGCCGGAGCCGTGGCGCGGGATGAAGCTCCAGTACTTCAGCTTGATCGTGTCGATCACTCCCTGCGCGACCCACTCCCGGTCGATGTACTGCGGATACACGCACAGACGCTCGGTCAGCGCCACGCCGTCCTTCTGCAGCTGCTTGCGCACCTGGTGCGGTGAGGGGAACGGGTGCTCGGGGGAGATGTGGTCGCCGTTTGCGCTCAGGCCGCCAAGGTCGGTCGCGCCGGCCTGCACGAGCTCGCCCCACCAGTCGGCGAGGTTCGGCGGGATCTGGATGCCGACGTCTCCCATCAGCCGCCGCGTCTCGGCGATCAGGCGCTTCATGTCCTCGATGCTGACCGCGCAGGCCCACGCTGGTAGCGGCAGTTCCGGCCGCTTGCGGACGGCAGAGCCGCGGTCCGGATCCGAGTAGTCTGGGTCCGCCGCGTCCGAGGTTGGGGAGACCGCCCCTGTGTGGCTCTCTTCGACGCCCGTGCGCCAGTACTCGCGCGCGGCCGCGTCGGCGATCTCCGCCGGCTCTTCCCCGTAGTAGCTCTGATGCGGAACGAAGTTCTGCAGGATCACCTCCTGGATGTGGCCGTACTCAGCGTGAACCGCGGCCAGCGCCTCCAGCGATTGCATGCGCTCCTGCTCGGTCTCGCCGATCCCGACGAGGATCCCGCTCGTGAACGGGATCCGCAGCTCCCCGGCGGCGCGGATCGTCTCCAAGCGGCGCGCCGGGTGCTTCGTCGGCGAGCCCGCATGGACGGTCTGCATCAGGCGCTCCGACACCGACTCGAGCATCAGCCCCTGCGAGGCCGTCACCTCGCGCAGGCGCGCGAGATCCTCGCGCGAGAGCACGCCGAGGTTCGTGTGTGGCAACAGGCCCCGCTCGAGCGCCCGTTCGCATGTCCACACGACATACGCGGTGAAGTCCTCGTGGCCGTACTCGCCCAAGTTTCGCGCGGACCTCGGGGTTGACCTCGGGGTGCTCGCCGGTGAGCACGAGCAGCTCCTTCACCTGGCGCTTGACGCCGCCGTCGAGGATCCCCAAGACCTCCTCGGGCGCGTACAGATGCGCCTTGTGCGTCGCGAACGCGCAGTACTTGCAGTAGCAGCGGCACGTCCGCGACAGCGAGAGCGTCAGGTTGCGGCTGAACGTGACTCTGCGACGCATTTGCATGAGTCTATGAAGCCTGAGCAGTCAGAACCGCCCGGCCGGCGCATGCTTTGAAAAAGCTGATGTTGTCCAGGCGGCACAAGTGCCGCCTGGCGACCCCGCGCATGCGCGGGGTCGGGACGGGCCGCATGCGGCCCGTCCAGCCGTTGGCGCATGCGCCAACGGCGGACCCGTACATGTACGGGTCCGAGGTGGGGCCGCATGCGGCCCCACCCACCCCGACATTCCCGTCTCGATACCCTCACGCCCAGAGGCACCTTCGAACCGAAAACAACAGGAGCGACATGACCGAGAGCATCAGCGAGAGCGAGAACCCGGCGATCCCGAGCCCGACTCCCGAGGTGCCCAGCCCGCGGACGAACCGCGACTGGTGGCCCAACCAGCTCGACCTGAGCGTGCTGCACCGGCACTCGCCGCTGTCGGACCCGATGGACGCGGACTTCGACTACGCGAAGGAGTTCGCGACCATCGACCTCGACGCGCTGAAGCGCGACCTGGTCGAGCTGATGAGCACATCGCAGGACTGGTGGCCGGCGGACTACGGCCACTACGGACCGCTGTTCATCCGCATGAGCTGGCACGCCGCCGGCACCTACCGGATCGCCGACGGGCGCGGCGGCGGCGGCCAGGGCGCGCAGCGCTTCGCGCCGCTGAACAGCTGGCCCGACAACGCGAGCCTCGACAAGGCGCGCCGGCTGCTGTGGCCGATCAAGCGGAAGTACGGGCGCAAGCTCTCGTGGGCCGATCTGCTCGTCTTCACCGGCAACGTCGCGATCGAGTCGATGGGCTTCCGGACGTTCGGCTTCGGCTTCGGCCGCGAGGACATCTGGGAGGCCGAGGAGATCTACTGGGGCTCAGAGGACACGTGGCTCGGCGACGAGCGCTACAGCCGCGAGCGCCAGCTCTCGAAACCGCTCGGCGCCGTGCAGATGGGCCTGATCTACGTCAACCCCGAGGGCCCGGGCGGCGACCCCGACCCGCTGGCCTCCGCCAGGGACATCCGCGAGACGTTCGCGCGGATGGCGATGAACGACGAAGAGACGCTCGCGCTGATCGTCGGCGGGCACACGTTCGGCAAGACCCACGGCGCCGTCGACCCGAGCAACGTCGGCCCCGAGCCCGAGGCCGCCCCGCTGGAGGAGCAGGGCCTCGGCTGGCGCAACAGCGCGGGCAGCGGCAAGGGCGTCGACGCGATCACCAGCGGCCTCGAGGGCGCGTGGACGAAGGAGCCGACGAAGTGGGACAACGGCTTCCTCGAGAACCTGTTCGAGTACGACTGGGAGCTCACCACGAGCCCGGCCGGGGCGAAGCAGTGGACGCCCAAGAACGGCGCGGCCGCGGGTACCGTGCCGGACGCCCACGACCCCTCCCGCAGCCACGCGCCGATGATGCTGACGAGCGACCTCGCGCTGAAGCTCGACCCGATCTACGCGCCGATCGCAAAACGCTTCTACGAGAACCCCGACCAGCTCGCCGAGGCGTTTGCGAAGGCCTGGTACAAGCTGCTGCACCGCGACATGGGGCCGGTCTCTCGCTATCTCGGCCCGTGGGTCCCGGAGACGCAGATCTGGCAGGACCCCGTGCCGGCGGCCGATCGCGAGCCGATCGGCGACGGCGAGATCGCCGTGCTCAAGGAGAGGATTCTCGCCTCGGGACTTTCGATCTCGCGGCTCGTCGCGACCGCCTGGGCCGCGGCTGCCTCGTTCCGCGGCACCGACAAGCGCGGCGGCGCCAACGGCGCGCGGATCCGCCTCGCGCCGCAGAAGGACTGGGAGGTCAACGAGCCGGCTGAGCTTGCGTCGGCGCTCGCGACGCTGGAGCAGGTCCAAAGGGACTTCAACGGATCGGGTGGCAAGCAGGTCTCGCTGGCCGACGTGATCGTCCTCGGCGGCTGCGCGGCCGTCGAGGAGGCAGCCAGGAACGCCGGCCACGATGTCACAGTCCCCTTCGCCCCGGGTCGCACCGATGCCTCCCAGGAGCAGACCGACGCGGAGTCCTTCGCCGTGCTCGAGCCGACCGTCGACGGGTTCCGCAACTACGCGCGTCCAGGCGAGGCGCTGCCGCTCGAGCACGGCCTGCTGGAGCGTGCCTACATGCTGAGGCTGACCGCCCCCGAGATGACCGTGCTGATCGGCGGCCTGCGTGTGCTCGGCGCGAACTTCGCGCGGTCCGAGCGAGGCGTCTTCACCGGCAGCCGCGAGAGCCTCACCAACGACTTCTTCGCGAACCTGCTCGACATGGGCACCGAGTGGAAGCCGTCAGGCGAGAACCTCTACGAGGGACGCGATCGGGGGACGGGCGAGGTCAAGTGGACCGCCACCTCGGTAGACCTGGTGTTCGGCTCGCACTCCGAGCTGCGGGCGCTGGCGGAGGTCTACGCTGCCGACGACGCCGAGGTCAAGCTCGTGCGCGACTTCGTCGCAGCGTGGGACAAGGTCATGAACCTCGACCGCTTCGATCTTCGCTGACAGTGCGCCGAGCGGCACCCCGCCGTAAACCCGGCGTCCCGAGGTCCCCGGGGGTCCGGGGACCGAGGGTCCCGGACATAGATCCGATCCCGCGCGCAGGCTAGCGCGGCGGCTCCTCGGCGAGCTTTTCGATCGGGCGCTCGCCGATCTCTTTCTGCGGGTCGAGCACGAGCAGTTTGTAACCGATCGCCGCCACTACGCCGCCGATCGCGGGCGCGAGCAGGTAGACGACGAAGAACGCGCCGAAGCCTTTGTCGAAGTGCCCGGCGACGATCGCCGGGCCGAGGGCGCGCGCCGGGTTGAGGCTGCCGCCCGTCAGCGGCGCGGTCACGAGCACGCCGAAGCCGAGCGTCGTCCCGATCACGAACGCCGCCCAGTCGCGCGTCGCGCGCTCGTTCACGGCGACGCCCATCACCGCCCACACGAGCGCGAACGCGCCCGCGAGCTCGGCCAGCGCGCCGAGCAGCGTCTTGCCGCCCAGCAGCGGGCTGACGGCGGGGTTGCCGAGGCTCGGGGTCTGGCCGAGTTCGCTGAGGATCACTTTGCACAGCGCGGCGCCGGCGATCGCGCCGATCACCTGCATCACCACGTACACGCCCGCGTCGCTCGGCTTGATCTTCTTCGCCGCCAGCAGCCCGGCCGTGACCGCCGGGTTGAAGTGCCCGCCCGAGGTACCGCCGAGCGTCTGGATCAGCATCATCAGCACAAACGCGTGCAGCAGGCCGATCGTCACGAATTCGGGCGTGCCGATGCCTTTGCGCGCGTACACGCTCGCGATCAGCGCGATGAACAGCACGAGCATGAACGTGCCGACGAGCTCGGCGATGTATGCGGCCGGACCACGATCCTCCATGAGTGCTCTCCTTCGCTCGAGTGCCTAGATTCGGTCAGCTGAACTACGATCCACGCTCCAGATTCGAGCTTTCGGGCTCGTTTCCTCCACCCTCTTCGGCTCGTCCTCCCCTGAACCCGGAAGCCACGCTCGCCGCACCACACACCGCAATCGCAGTTCCACGCGCTCGACCCCTATCCTCAGCAACCGATGGCAACCGTCTTCCTCGCCCGCCACGGCCAGACCGCCTACAACCTCGAGGGCCGCTTCCAGGGCCAGCAGGCCGTGCCGCTCGACGACACCGGCCGCGAGCAGGCGGCAGAACTGGCCGAGCGAGCCGCGGGCTACGAGTTCGCGGCGCTCTGGTGCAGCCCGCTGCTGCGCGCCCGCGAAACGGCGGAGATCGTCGCCGCGCGGATTGGGCTACCCCCGCGCGAGGACCCACGGCTGATGGAGACCGACGCAGGCGACTGGACGAACCGCTCGTTCGCCGACGTGCAGGCGGAGGCGCCCGAGCTGTTCGAACAATTCTTCACCGGCAACCCCGCCTTCGCCTTCCCCGGCGGCGAGTCGTTCGCCACGCAGGAGGTGCGGGTCGAGACGGCGCTGCGCGACGTCGAAGCGGGGGCTTTGCCGGCGCTCGTCGTCTGCCACGGGATGGTGATCCGCGCGGCGCTCTCCGCGCGCGGCGGCGAATGGCTGCCGAACGGCCAGCGCGTTCAGAACGGCGCGATCGTGCCGCTCGACCCCATCGCGGCGGCAGAGCAGCGCGCCGAGGGTGGTGACGAGGACGCGACGGTGGCGAGCTGAGTCGAATATTTTCGATTGATAACAACCCCGACAAAGGGCGGTGCGAAATTGACGCGCCCCTGTCACAAAATTGGCACATTCATCGCATTCGTGTCACATTTGACCGTTCAGCATTGGGGATGTGCTCAACGCTGTTATCGCAGTCTCCTCGCTGCCCGATCTGCTTGCCGTGTCTGGTGCAGTGGCATCGATCGGCGGAGCCGCTATTGGCGCGCTCGTAGGGAAAGCATCGACATGGCGGCAGTCGTGCGAGGACATCGCCCTGGGTGCGACCATCGGCGGTGTAGCTGGTTGTCTGCTAGTGTTCTTGGCGTATTTGCTCGTAGAAGTTACAGGTCTCGTCGAAGCTATAGGTAGGTAGATATGTGGAGTATCGAGCGACTGAAGCTATTTGGGGTGATGATTGTCTGCGTCAGTGTGATGAACGTACTCGCTGACGTATCCCTCGCAGCTATGCACGCCGGAATCGACTGGTACTACGGCGTCGCGTACTTCCTGGCAATGCTTTGTGTTTTTCGCGTGATGTTCCCCGGCCTGGGAATCCCTCGGCGCTACACCGAATTTCCGCCGCCGCCCGGACAGACGCGGGACGTCAGCCCGCCAAACGCCTGACGAGCACCCCGCCTTCGCGGGCCATCCGCGAGCGCGGCACCACGAGGTCAAAGCCGGCCTGCTCGGCACGCTCGCGTGCCGAGACGTCAACGTGCGCGTAGAAGCCGAGCGTGCGTGTCCGCGCGAGGGCGCCCTCGCCCGATAGCGCTTCCACGAGCGGCGGACCATCCAGAGCCTCGTCGGTGAGATCCACGACGAGCACGTCGACGGCCGGCGCGGCCGCGTCCCCAAGGCGGTCCCGCAGACGGCTCACCTCGCCGACGAGCTCGACCTCGTCCCCGGCCGCCGCGAGCATGCCCTGCACCTGGGAGCCGAACAGCAGGTCCGGGACCAGCGCCAGCACGCGCGCCATCGTGCTCAGCTCGCTTCCGGCATCGACACCACCGCGCAGGCGCGGTGCCTATTGCGCGCGCAGGCGGCGGAAGTCTTCGCGCACGGACTGCGGGCGTCCCCACCCCTGCGTGACCTCGGCCCGTCCGGCTCGCACCTCGCGCACGACCAGCTCGGCCTCGATCCCGGCGTCGTCGAGCAGGCCGAGCGTGCCGTGGACCGTCGGCGCGGAGGCGGCGTGGCCGAAGCGGTGGGCGACGAGCAGGCGCCAGTGCCAGTCGTGGTGGGAGTAGGGCTGCGCGTTGCAGGTCGCGAGGTAGACGGCGGCTTCGACGTAGCGCGACTCGTCCGCGAGCCGCAGGTCGAGCTCGAGGTCGGTCCAGTCGTCGGGGAGCGAGTCGACGATCGTCTGGAATGTCTCCGCGAGAGCCATCTGCCGTAAAGCCTAGCGTGGCTATCCTCGAACCAGTGGCCACCGTCGACACGACCAGCCTCGAGGCCGAGTATCGGACGATCACCGAGGGCTGTGGCCTGCTCGACCGCTCCGCGCGCGGCAAGCTCGCGCTGACCGGCGCCGGCGCGAAGCAGTTCCTCGCCGGGCAGACGACGAACGACATCGAGGCGCTCGCCCCCGGGCAGGGCTGCTACGCGGCGTTCCTCACGCCGAAGGGCAAGATGCTCGGCGACCTGCGCGTGCTGGATCTCGGCGACGAGCTGTTCCTCGACACCGAGCGCGTGGCGCTGCAGGCGCTGTTCGACATGATCCGTCGCTTCAAGATCGGCTATGAGGTCGAGCTGCACAAGCGCACCGTCGAGCGCTCGCTGTTCTCGCTGGTCGGACCCGGAGCCAGGGCGACTGCCACGCGCGCCGTCGCCGGCGCAACAGCATCGGCATCGGCATCGGCATCGGCGTCGGCGCACGAGGCCACCGATCGCCAGGCGCGGCTCATGCTCGCGGACGCCGAGCACGCCAACGTGCGTGTCGAGATCGCCGGCGTCGCGTGTGTGCTCGTCCGCACCGATCTCGGCGTCGACGTCATCTGCGACGCCGCCGCCTTCGAGGCCGTGCGCGAGGCGCTGCTCGGCGCCGGGGCACAGCCCGTGAGCGAGCAGGCGACGGAGATCCTGCGCGTCGAGCGCGGCCGGCCGCGCTACGGGATCGACCTCGACGAGACCGTGATCCCCCAGGAGGCCGGCCTGAACGAGCGCGCCGTGAGCTTCACGAAGGGCTGCTACGTCGGCCAGGAGACGGTCGCGCGCCTCTACTACAAGGGCAAGCCCAACCGCCACCTGCGCGGCCTGCGCCTCTCAGAACCGGCCGAGCCGGGCGCCGAGCTGCGCCTGGGCGAGCGCGCCGTCGGCCGGCTGACGAGCGCCGTCGTCTCCCCCGCCCACGGCCCGATCGGCCTGGCGCTCGTGCGCCGCGAGGCCGAGCCGGGAGCGAGGCTGACGATTGGAGACGGCGAGGCGCACGCGGTCGTGGTCGAGCTGAGTGGAGAGCCCGACACGCGCTGGGAGAAAGACACGCGCTGAGCGGCTGCTCCTCAGGTCGCCTCTCGGGTCCGTCAGGCCGCGAGCAGATCGTCCGCGTCCAGCACCAGGTCGGCGCGCACTGACGGCTGGGCGCCACGAGGTGCGATCGCGAGCAGGCCTGCCGCACCGGCTCGGGGGATGATCGAGCGGGCATTCGCCAGCTCAGCCAGGTCGCGGGCGCCGAATAGAGACCGCTCGCGCCACTTGATCGACCCAAGGACCAGGACAGCGCCGTCACCGCCGCGCCCGAGCAGATCGTACTCGTGGGCGCCCGTCCTGTCCCACCAGCCACCCACCGACTCGATCGAGTCAAACGGCGCCGGCAGCCCGGGGGCGAGGCGGAGCACAGCGTCACGGATCGTCGGCTCGATCGCCTTGCCTCGCCAGGTCGACCACGATCCGCGGAACGATCTGAGCGCCAGATCGCCGCGTCCGACCTCGATGTTGCGAAGCTGCGGCTCGATGAACCGGAACCAGAAGCGCAGATAGGAGTCGGCGATCCGGTAGCGCTTCAGGCGCCCACTGCCGCTCCCGGCGGGGAGATCGATCGCGACGATTCGCTTGGTCTGAACCAGCGTGTCGGTCGCCCTGCTGACCGCTGTCTCGGCCGCGCTGCCACCGCCGAGCGTCGAGGCGATGCGCGAGAAGCTCATCACGCCGATCTCGTCGGATCCGATCGCCCCGAGGACGGCTCTGGCTCCCGCTTGGTCGGACAGCTCCCCGGCAAGGTTGATCTGAGCGACGTCCGCCAGCAGGCTGTGGGGATGCGTGAGAGCGTCCTCGACGAGCTTCCTCGCGGAACCGAACCGCCGGGTGTGGGCCACCAGCTCGGGGAAGCCACCGGTGATCAGCTGTACATCGAATGCCTCCATCGCCTTGGTCGAGCGCCCCAGCGCCTGCGCGGTCTCGGCGGGGGTGAACGGCTGCACGACGATGTTGGCGTCGAGCCGGCCGAACAGCGGCCGATCGTGCTCGAACGGCCGCTGCATCATCGCCTCGTCCGATCCGACCAGCACCACCAGCACGGGACGACGACGCAGCTCCTGATCCCAAAGCGACTGGAGCAGACCGTCGAGGCCGCGGTTGGTCTCCTCCGCCCACGGGAACTCGTCGATGACGACGATCGCCGGACGCTCGTCCAATGCGAGGCGCAGTCGCGAGAGCAGGTCGTACCAGTCAGCGGGTGTGACGGCCGTGACCGCGTCGAGGCCGGGCAACGGGCGCGTCGCTGAGCTGAGCGTCTGCACGGCGCGGCGCATCTGCACCTCGACCGGCGTGCCCTTCATGCCGGCGATCACGCCGTAGGGAACCTCGCTCTGCGCCACAAAACGCTCGAGCAGCCGCGACTTCCCCACCTGTCGCCGCCCACGGATGGCGAGCAGGCGTCCCGAGCCGGACGCGCGAGCTCGTGCGAGCTCCTCGGCCAGAGCCGCGAGCTCCCGCCCGCGCCCATAGAAAGGCATAGCTGTCATACATGCATCTTACCTCATCGCAACTTACGGCAATGCATGCTAGACCCCGAGGCGGGTGTGCCGGCGAGCGGGCGCAAGCCGATGCGGCCGCTGTGGCGGGTCGCGGTGATCGACAGCGAGATCGAACTGGCCGACACGCTGATGCACCACAGCTTCCCGCTCGACTGGGAAGTCAGGCTGATCGAGCGCCACACGAGCATCGCGGACCTCACCGCGATGCGCCTGAACGCGATCGTGGTCGACATCGCCACCGTGGAGGAGACGATGCGCTCCGAGCGCTGGGCCTGGCTCGCCCAGCTCGCCCAAGCGCTGCCGCAGCTCGCGATCCTCGTCTGCACCGCCTCGGCGAGCCTCAGCGAACGCGTGCACGGGCTGTCACTCGGCGCGGACGACTGGCTGAGCACGTCCTGCCATCCCGAAGAGCTGATCGCACGCATCGAACGCGCCACCACGAGCCGCCGCCCCCGTCTCCCGCCCCGGGAGAGCGAGCCGCTCACCACCGGCGAGCTGCACATCCGCTTCGACCACCAGCAGGTCTTCGTCAACGGGCTCTCGGCCCAGCTCACGCCGCGCGAATTCGAGATCCTCACGCTGCTCGCCGCCACGCCCGGGATCGTCCTCCCCCGCGGCGAGATCTACTCGCGGCTATGGGGCTACACGCTCGCCCCCGGCGACCGCTCGGTCGACGTGTTCATCGGCAAGCTCCGCGCCAAGCTCAAGCGCATCTCCCCCGGCTGGGAGTACCTGCACACCCACTTCGGGGTCGGGTATCGGTTTGCCGCCCAGCTCGCCTCGGAGAGCGAAGACCGCGCCGCCGCCGGCGACGGGACGCTGTTCACGAGCACCCGGCGATAGGCGCCGGCCGGCGTAGTCGATCGTGGGAGGGTTGCGCGGAACGCGATCTGAAGTCCGCCGTCCAATCCGGCCGTCGAGACGCCGGAGTGCACCCATGCGCGATCCGATCGGGCCGGCAGCCCTCGCGGCGCCGCCCAGGATAGGATTACCGTCGTATCCCGATCCCGACACGCGAGGTCCAAATCACCGTGGCAATCGATCTGCAACAAGTCTCCGAGGTCCTCGTCGAACCCGGCGAGCTGCCGAGGACGATGGCCGCCTGGGTGATCCGCGAGGAGCGCTTCGGCGAACCGAAGGACGCCTTCCAGCTCGAGGAGATCGAGGTGCCCGAGCCGGGCGCGTTCGAGGTGATCGTGCGCGTGATGGCCGCGGGCGTGAACTACAACAACGTGTGGGCGGCGCTCGGCGAGCCCGTGTCGGTGATGAAGTACGGCGACCATCCCGAGTTTGGCCACCACATCGGCGGCTCCGACGCTTCGGGGATCGTGTGGAAGGTCGGCGCCGGCGTCACGCGCTGGAAGGTCGGCGACGAGGTCGTCGTGCACTGCAACCAGGCCTCCTACGAGGACCCCGAGGTGCACGGCCTCGACCCGATGGCGGCGCCCTCGCAGAAGATCTGGGGCTACGAGACGACCTGGGGCTCGTTCGCCCAGTTCACGAAGGTCCAGGCCCAGCAGCTGCTGCCCAAGCCGCAGGCGCTGACCTGGGAGGAGTCGGCCTCCTACGGCCTCGTCTACTTCACCGCCTACCGCATGCTGCTGACCCGCTGCCAGATGCAGGCGGGCGCGAACGTGCTGATCTGGGGCGCGGCCGGCGGGCTCGGCGTGTTCGCCACGCAGCTGTGCGCGGCGGCCGGCGCCAACTGCGTCGGCGTCGTCTCCTCGGCGGAGAAGGGCGAGCTCGTCAAGCGCCTCGGCGCCGTCGACTACATCGACCGCGGCGAGTTCGCGGGGATGATGCGCACGGGCACGGAGACCCCCGAGGAGGAGAAGGCCCGCTTCAAGGTCTCGCTCGGTTTCGCCAAGCGCGTCAAGGAGATCCTCGGCGACGCGCCCGACATCGTCTTCGAGCACGTCGGCAAAGCGACGTTCCCGACCTCGGTGTTCACCGCCAAGACGTTCGGCAAAATCGTGATCTGCGCCGGCACGACGGGCATCGACCTGGACTTCAACGTCGCCTACCTGTGGATGCGCCAGAAGGAGATCCTCGGCTCGCACTTCGCCAACGCCTACGAGTGCACGAAGGCCAACGAGCTGATCGAGTCGGGCCAGATCCGCCCGGTGCTGTGGCGCACGCTCGGCTTCGAGGGCGTCGCCGAAGCCCACCAATTGATGCTCGAAAACAAGCACCTCGGCAAGATCTCGATCCTCGTCGGCGCGACCGAGGAGGGCCAGGGCAAGACCGCCGAGGGTCCGGGAGCGATCCACGCCGAGGTAGGAGCCTGAGATGGCCGGCACGGTGATCATCCCCTGGTACGCGACGGGCTTCCGCCACGACGACTTCGAGACCGCGCTCAACGAGGTCGCCGCCACGGCGCTGCGCTACGGCGCGAGCTCCTACGGGGTCTACCGCTCGCAGGACGACCGCTACAAATTCCAGCAGCTCGCGGCCTTCGAGGAGAAACTCGACTGGGAGCGCTACTGGGAGGGTCCGGAGCTGACCGACTTCCGCGTCCTGCACTCCAGCTGGTACCAGATCCCGGTGCTCTACAGCTGGTGGGACCACACCGCCGGCGGCGCGCTCGTCACGCCGGCCAGCGCGCCGAACGGGCACGGCAACGGGGCGGGCAATGGTGTCTCCCACCCAGTGGAGAGCAAGAGCGCTTAGCGGCGCGGGGGGCCGCGGACGGGACGCTCGCGGCGCTCTCGGTTCACGGCACATTACAGCGGTCCTGTTAGAATCGTCGATCATTACAAGACTTCTGTAATGACTGAAGTTTCGGGCAAGAATCCCTACCGGCCGGGCGTCGGCGTACGACCCCTCTACCTCGCCGGCCGCGTCGCACCTTTGCGGCGCTTCGACGCGATGCTTCGCGCGGCACCCGAGCAGCAGGCCAACATGCGCTTGACGGGGTTGCGCGGCGTCGGCAAGACCGTGCTGCTGGAGACGTTCTCGGAACACGCGCGGGAGCTCGACTGGGAGCCGGCGTTCATGGAGATGCAGCCCGCACACAACACCGACGACGCAATGCGGGCGGCGATCGGATCGCTGCTCGAACGCACACGCCAGCGGCTCTCGCGCCTCGCACGGCTGCGATCGGCAGCTGGAAAGGCGCTGCGCTCGACGGGCCTGTCGGTGAGCTGGGAAGAAGTGTCGCTGTCGGTCTCCTTCGGGTCCAAGCGCGAGGAGGATCTTGCGCGTGAGATCTTCACGACCGTCGAGCTCGCCCTCGCCAGGGGCCGGGAGGGTGTCGTACTACTGCTGGACGAGGCGCAGCTGATCCATGACGAGCGCGGGCGTCACGGTGAGCATCCGCTGTCGCTGCTGATTGCGGCAGTGGTGGCGCTACAGCGTCAGGAACTACCGCTCGGGCTCGTCCTATGTGGGCTGCCCACGCTCACGGGCAATCTGCAGAAGGCGCGCTCCTACAGCGAGCGCCTGTTCCGCGGAGAGGAGATCGACTCGCTCACGGCCGAGCAAGCGCTGGAGGCATTCACCAGACCGCTCGAGCAGACCGACCGCAGCGCCACCGCGACACTTGCCAAGTGTGTCGTGGCAGAGGTGGAGGGCTATCCGTACTTCCTGCAGCTATGGGGCTCGGAGCTGTGGGACGCCGCCGACCTAACCGGGGTGAACCGGATCACACCGAAGCTGCTGGAGGCCACACGCCCGGATATCTACGACAGGCTCGACCGCGACTTCTACGACCCGCGCCTGGCCACGCTCACCCCCGCCGAGCAGGACCTGTTGCTGGCCTCCGCCCACTGCCCCTACCCGCCATTGCGCTCCACGAACCTCGCGGGCGCGTCCGAGAAGACGCCTGGCAACGTCAACGTCCTGCTCGGCCGCCTGGTCGACGCCGGCGCGCTGTACCGCATCCGCAAGGGCGAGTACGCCTACACGGCGCCGAAGTTCCGCGACTACCTGCTGCGAACGGCTGCAGACCGGGAGCAGTAGCCGTTCGCACTGCGCCCCGATGAGTCGAGATCGCGAGCGAGACCTGCTCAGCTGACCGGCCCCACTCGCCGCACGCGCACTCCCCCAAGCTCGAGCGCCTCGCGTCCACCGGGCAGCTCGTGCGTGAGCTCGATCGCGATCTCCACCAATCCTTCCGCGCGCTCACTCGCGGCCGTCTCGAAGTGGACCTCGCCGCCGTCCAGGCGCAGCACCGGCCGCTCCCC
The DNA here is from genome assembly GCA_963789675.1 of uncultured Solirubrobacterales bacterium. Lineage (GTDB taxonomy): Bacteria > Actinomycetota > Thermoleophilia > Solirubrobacterales > Solirubrobacteraceae > Palsa-744. The sequence goes on from CAWBLR010000001.1 coordinate 67,156, forward strand.
GCCACTCACGTCGAGGCCCAGCACCTCCGCCCAGCGCGCCGCCACGGCCGCCGGATCGCTGACCGCGAGCGTGATCCCCGCCAGGCGCCCGGGCGCGCCCGTACCGGTCTGACCCGTCCACCGCGGCCCGCCCCAGCGCCACGTGCCGTAGGGCTCCGAGCGGTCGAGTGAGACGATCGCCCCGTGCATGTCCGCCGGATGCAGGTGCGTAGTCGAGATGTCGGGCAGATCGATCTCCCACGCCACGCGCACGTCCAGCCCCAGCGCGCGCTCGCGCGCGCCCTCCAGGTCCTCGATGTCGAAGATCGCCATGTAGCCTCCATCGCCACCGTGGCGCGCTAGGTAGCGCCCGGCCGCGGTGTCCGGCTCGATCGGCGAGACCACCTCGATGAAGCAGTCGCCCAGCGCGAACACCACGTTCGCCAGGCCGAACGCACCGACCCCGGGGTCGCGAAACGGCTCGTCGAGGCCCAGCGCGCTACGCAACGCCGATGCCACGGGCTCGAGCTCGCTCGCGACGAGCACCGCCTGGCGCAGCCTCACCCTAGATCCGCTTGCACCCATGGCAGTCAAGGCTACCGCCGCGTCCAAGCGCCCATGCGTAAAGCGCCCAGGATGACAAACCGGTTACCAGAAGCCACGGTCAGGCCGGAGCAGATGCCACGGCCCACCCCCGTATCGATCACCACGCTGCTCAGGCGCCCAGCGGCGCGAAGCGCGGGTCGCGCCGCTCGAGGAAGCTCGTGACGCCCTCGACGAAGTCGGGGGCCGCGAAGGATTCGAACATCAGCCGGTCGGCCTCGGCGAGGGCCTCGGGCAGCGCGCGCTGCAGGTCAGCGTAGACCTGTCGCTTGATCGTGGCCATGCTCGCCGGTGAGCACTGCGAGGCGAGCTCGTGCGCGTAGGCGAGCGCCTCCTCGAGCAGCCGCTCGGGCGCCGACACGCGGTTGACCAGGCCCAGCGCCTGCGCCTCCTCGGCCAGCACGACCCGGCCGGAGAGCAGCAGGTCGAGCGCTCGTGCGGGGCCGATCAGGCGCGGCAGCATCCAGGCGATGCCGTGCTCGGCGACCAGCCCGCGGCGCGCGAACGCGGTCGTCAGCTTGGCCCCCTCGGCCGCGAAGCGCACGTCGCACATCAGCGCCTGCACGAGGCCGATCCCGGCGCACGCGCCGTTGATCGCCGCGACGATCGGCTTTCCGATCGACAGCGGGAAGGTCTGCGGGCGGCGGCGATCCAGGGCGGCCTCCGCATCGACGTCCACCCCGCCATCGCTGAGCGCCTGCAGCTCCTGCATGTCCGCGCCCGCGCAGAAGCCGCGGCCGGCGCCCGTCACGACGATCACGCGGACATCCTCCGCGTGGGCGCACTGCTCGAGCATCGCGAAGTAGACGCGTTCCAGCTCCGCGGTCCACGCGTTCAGGCGGTCGGGGCGGTTGAGCGTCAACAGCGCCACACCGTCCTTGACCTGTTTCTGTACGACTTCGCTCATGTCCACTCCTCCCAGTTGCTCCTCAGCGCTCCTGCGAGCCTACAGGGCGGTGGAACCTCACCTTCGAACTGCAGCGCAGGCGCAACCCTGATCCGCTTCGACCCGAGCTCACCGCCGTTCAAGCGCCGCTTGCTGCGCAGCGAGCAACTTGGCTGCGTCGTCTGCCAGGGCAGCAATACCGCGAAGGTCTTCGATGACGCGCGTCAAGGAAGATCCGGGGGCGGCGTTGGCCTCAGCAGCCTCGGAAACGGCTCGCATGCTGCGCCCCTCGAGCTCCCAAGACAGATCGAGTGTCTGCCAGAGCCTCTTCACAGCTTCATCGTGGTTGCGAGCGCCGGCTGCCACGAGGAGCGCCCCGAGCTTCTCGGCGTTCTGCCGAGAAGCCTCGGGTCCACGGCGACAGATAAAGGCGTTCCAGCGCTTGTCGAGCGCGTTGCGCGCCCGATCGTCGAGGCTGGCGATGCGGTGGGCTGGGTCGACGTCGCGTGCTCGTACGAGGAAGATGTTCTTGAGCTCAGCGATGCCGCTCTCGTGCAGCACGCCGCCGGCCGGGAGCCCAAAGCGAGAGAAGTTACTCGCGCCGGCCACAGCGGCGGCATCGTCGGCTTCGGCTGGTGTGACGATGGCAAACATCAGCCTGCCGTTAGCCCGGCTGCGGTCGGGTCGATTGCCGTATGCGGTGGGGATCAGGCAGTCGTCCGAGATCAGCAAAGCGCGACCCGGAAGGTTCACGGTGTCGTGATGCTCTCGACCTTGGCGCTCACGCCCTGAGCGTCCGTGAGCGCGAACGACGTCGCCCGAGCGAGAAAGCTTGCCGCTCGGCTCTACGTAGAAGGTGCCGTCGAGCGGAGCCTTGGGCGGAAACTCCGCGCTCGTCAGGCGTGCGGCATCGCCCTGGAGATGCACGTCGAACAAGTACGGCGCTTCGAAGATATCGCCGAACAGCACCTCGGTCCGTGGCTCGACGTACACGGCGTGGCTAGGGGCGCTGCCGGGAGGCGAGCAGTTCGAGGGCGGCCTCGCGTCCAGAAGCTGCTCCAGCAAGAAGACCTGGACGACTCATCGCCGTCTCTCCTACGTCGCTACCCCAGTAGTCGGCGTCAAAGGAAAACGCTTGAGCTCGCCGCTCCGCCGCGATCAGCACATCGTTCCAGTCGCCCTCCGCAACGGCGGACCAGTCGAGCTCGGCCGGCTTGGGGACAGCGATCTGGGTTTCGAGGGCGGGCATGACGAAATCCATCCCGGTTCCCATGACCGTTACATGTTCGACCGCCACGGCGCTGCCTTGATCCATGGGGGCGGCGACGCGGTTCGACGAGAAGCGCTCCTTGCGCTCGGCCAGGGCAATGACGTACATGTCCGCAGACCGTCGCTCCACGCTGCCAAACTCGCTGGAGAAGCTGATGCCCCACTGCGCCAGCTGGTCCTCGGCCTCGCCGACAAGCCCGTCCCACTCCAAGACCGCGGGCTCGGCCAGGTATCCGAGGCGCTGTACGACCGCGTCAAAGCGCCAACCGCCAGATCCTTGGGCGTGGATTACCTCGGCGATCGACCGGTGCAGGGCAACGGTGAGCTCCCGAAATGCGCCCGACGCAAATACCTCGGCGCTCAGGCGCTGCATGCGGTCCAGAGCGCGCGGAGCCTGGACCACTCCGTCGATCAGGCCGGCGAGAGCGAACGTCGGGTAGATACCCGTACGGAAGCGGTCCACCCGGGCAAGCCAGTGCGGCTCGGGCAGCCGGTGATCCTCCTGCAGACGCTGGCGCTGACGCTTGGCGCCCTTGCCTCCACCGAGGAAGGTCTCAATCTCGTGGTGGGTGACGAACGCGGGAGGAGCTTGGCTCATGACAAGAGGATAGCGCAACGACAGAGTGTCGCTTCGCCAGAGCGACAGAATGTCGGCTTTGATGCCGCGCACGACCATCGGCCTGCTGGCGCGGTACCCCGAGCCGGTCGGCAACCTTCACGAGAAAGTCAAGGTTTCAGGCAGATGTTTCCTAACCCCAGTGGCAGCAGTGTCCATCTGGCACCGAGACGCCTGCCCGCGGAGCGAGACCGGCCGGCGGCCGGGACTCGAAGGGGGCCCCGGTCGCCGTAGCCGGCTCAATCGTTCGTGAACCTCATCCGATCGTGAACGACTCGCTGCGGATTCTCTGATCGCGGCCGGCTCCGCTGATCAGCGTGAGCGTGTAGTGGCCCGGTCGGAGCCTGTGCAATGGCGTCAGCCGCAGGCTCATGCGCCCATCCGTGCCGCGCTCCGTCCCGGCCGCATATACGACGCCGCGACGCGAGAGCGTCGCGCGGGCGGAGGAACCTGTGGTGGTGAACTTGGCGGTGCCCGACACGAGCTTGGTCGTGCACTTCTGCTTCTTGCCGACCTTCTTGCACGTCACGAGCTGCACCTTGCCCGCGGGACCGGCAGGACCCTGGGCGCCGGTGGCGCCGTTAGACCCGTTAGACCCGTTAGCGCCTTTTTCGCCCGCCGCACCGTTAGCGCCCTTTTCGCCCTGCGCACCCGCAGAGCCTTTTTCGCCCTGTGCGCCGGCTGCGCCGGCGTTACCCTGCGAACCCTGCGAGCCGGTAGAGCCACTGGCACCCGTCGCACCGTTAGACCCGGGAGCACCCGGAGGGCCTTCTTTGCCTTCCGCCTCCGCCGCACCCGTACCCACCAGCCCGATCGCTTTCGTGCCTTCATCGGTGAACCACATGCCGCCAGGGCCTGCCGCGATGCTTCCAAACGAGGGGGCCATTCCGCCCGTAAACCCGAAGCTGAACTCGGTGATCGCCCCGTTCGGCGCCACCCGCCCGACCGCCTTTGTCGCACCGGGATCGGCGAAATACATGTCGCCTTCGGGACCCGCGCCGATCCCAAACGGTTCGGCGCCGACGTTCAAGCCGGCGGTAAAGTCTGTGATCACACCGGCTGGCGTTATTTCCCCGATCGCCGGGGTAGAGCCTATCTCAGTGAACCACATGTTACCGTCCGCGCCCGACGCGATCCCAACCGGTTCGTCGCCAGCTGTCAACCCAGAATCGAACTCGGTGGATCGCCCCACTCGGGGTTATTTCCCCGATGGCCTTTGTGCTACCTATATCCGTGAACCACATGTTGCCGTTGGCGCCCAGCGCGATCCTGAACGGCTCGGCTCCGCTGTTGGCACCATTTGTGACGCTGGCTTCGTACTCCTTGATCGCGCCTCCCGGTGTTATTTCCCCGATGGCCTTTGTGTTACCAGTATCGGTGAACCACATATTCCCGTTGGCACCCAAAGCGATCCCTTCTGGATCAGCTCCCGCTTTCAGACCGGTGCTGAACTCCGTAATCGTACCTTCTGGTGTTATCTCCCCGATGGCCTTTGTGCTACCGCTAGTATCGGTGAACCACATATTCCCGTTGGCACCCAAAGCGATTTCAAGTGGTTCTGCCCCCGGGTTCAATCCAGTTTTGTACACGGTTACCTTGCCGCTCGACGTTATCTTCCCGATCGCTCCCGGTCTCCCTGTGAACCACATGTCGCCTTCGGCGCCCAACGCGATACTGACTGGTGTGACTCCTTCAGCGCTGAACTCCGTAACAGACCCCAACGGCGCCGCATACGCCCCGGCCGCGGACAGCATCATCGCCGCGACAAAGCCGGCGAGCGAAGCCAGGATACGAACCCTGCAAGCCCTGTCGAAAACCCTGTTCATGCTGCATCCTCCCCTTAGTAGACGAGCCCGACACGGGCGTGATCGTTCCTGTGCAGGCAACCGTTGCACCGCCACCTGGCGCCGCATCGCCCAAGATGACCGTTTGCTCAAAAAAGTCAACGTTTGCGGCCAAATGTTTCCTAACTGGCCAGCCAGCCAAGGCTGCCCACGGACTGCCGAGGGGCCCGCCGTGTGTGCGGCGGGCCCCATTCGGCTTGCAGGGTGCTTCGGTGCTGCTATTCGCTTGCTTTCACCGCTTCGGCGTTGCGCTTTCCAGCTTGCCTTTGAGGATCGCCGTGTTGTGACCCGCCGCCGCGGGCACACCGAGCAGCGAATCGACCAACGGATCAACGAGTTTCGAGAGCGACCCGCCGCAGCCAGTCGCTTCCGGTGCCGCGAACGCGTTGTCCACGAGCGACCCGCCGCTGAGAATGACCAGTGCGAAATCGTCCTTGAATTCAAGCGTCCCTTTGCTGCCTTTGATCGGTTTGTTCGGTTCGGGCGGGCTCGGTCGTCCCACTCGTCAGGTTCAACACCACCGGGTCCGCTTCCGAGCCGACATAGCAACTGCTGCCGAGCAGGAAGTTGCTCAACTTGATCTTCACCGGCAACGACAGCGCGACGCCTTCTTCGAGGATCAGATTGTTCGTGCTGATACCGATGTCGCTCGCCGGCCGCGCGAGTTCGGTCGTCTCCGTGACGCCCGTCAGCCCTTTGTTGATCATTTCTTCGAAGCGTTCTTTCGCTTCTTTCGACCACGACGCCGGAGGAGTGATACCGAACAGGCCACCGGGCACGTTCAACGCCGTTTTCGACAGCGTTTCGCCGTTTTCAGCGCCGACGAACGTCAATTCGCCCGTCGCTTCGTTCGTGATCGTCCCACCCTGAAGCAGGATCGTCTTGTTGATCGGCACCGTCTTCTTGCCGACCGTGAATTCGCCGCTGGTCGTTTCGGCGACGATGCAATTTGAAACACTCGCGTTATCCAGCGGGCACTCCGCGAACGGAGCGAAATCACCCGTCGGATGATGCGAGGACGCCAACGCCGGCGAAGCGACCGCCAGCGGCACCACCAACGCGGCCACGACGACAAGCGCGCGCCTGCAAATACTTGCTATGGGATTTTTATGACTCATGAATGTCAAGCCTCCTTAGGCTCAATGTATGCTGCTTGTTGTGCTTTTTCCTCGCCCCGGCCTTCGTCGGGGCGTACTGCTTCCGGGCCCGCTTTTCACAACCGGCCCGCTTGCCCTTTACCTGCTTCCGGCAAGTCTTCAACGCGGCGGCGAGCTTCTGCGCCCTGGTCGGCACTGCCTGCTTGACCTTCGCGCAGCCCGTAGCCGCGATTTTTGTGGACTGCGTCACGACCGCACCGTTCTGAGCGGTGATCGTGGTCGGCATCGCTAGCGCCGGTGCGGATACCGTCACGGTCTTCTTGACCTTCACGGTCACGCGCCGGCGGCGCCCGTGCACACGCTTGGTGACGCGCTCGGTCACGGTCACCGTCTTCGTAGTGGTCGTCGCGCACAGGTTCGTGCTCCCGGGCCGTTCGGTCGTCAGCACCGAGTGCGGACCCTCGGGCAGCGTCGTCTGGAAGCTCGAGATCGGCGCGTCGGGCACCGTTTCGAACTTCGAGTACGTGATCCCGGCTTTGATGTCGGTCTTCCCGTCGAGGACGATCTGCACCCCTTCGCCCTGCAGGATGAACTCGACGTCGGGAAACGCCGCGCTACCGTGGGAGACGAGGATCGCGGGACCCATCAGCGGCACATTCAACACCGGCGTGACGGCGGTCGCCGTGCCGATCAAGGAACCGGGCGGACACGCGGCCGGGTTCGCCGCGAACTGCGCTTCGGTGCACGCCTGGTGAAGCGTCGTCAACCGCGCCGGCAGGATCTTCGGCAGCGTCAGGTCAACTTTGCGGATGTCCGCTTCGCCCGGTTTCTGCGCGACCTTCACTACCAGGCTCGCGCCGTCCGCTTTGCTTGTCTTCGCCGACGTGAAGGCCGTCAGCGACGGCTTGAACGGCAGACCCGCACAACCGGTTGCCGCGAACGGGCTCGACACGCTCGCGCTCGCACCATGCGATCCCACGATCGTGCCGATGACCTGCTGCTGCGCGCAGTTTGTCGGGTTGAACGTAAACCCGGCCCGGTTGATTTCCGTGTAGACCGCGCGCAACCGGAACGGCACGCCGTCACGCGACTGCGGCAACGAGTCGGTCGTGACCGTGACCTGCGAGGTTTCGGGGTTGATGTGGATCGCCGCGCGCACGACCACGTTGCCGAGGTTGAACGGACCCGCGACGGCCGGGACGACAATCGACAGGCCGAACGGCCCACCCTTGTAGCCCGTCGTCAGGTACACCCGGCCCCCCGAGACGTACAGGGGATGTTCTCCGGGGCCGGCGAGCACGCTCGCGCTCCCGAGCTGGCTTTCCGGGCCGCATGTGCCGGCGTTGGCCTGCGCTTCTCCGCAAAGCGGGATCCCCGCGATCTTCGCCAGCAACCCCGGGGGCAGCGTCACGCTCAAACCCGACAGGTCCTGTTCGCGGTCGTTACGCGAGAACGACAGCAGGAACGGGCTGAAGGCGCCTCCCGCCGTGCCGGTCGTACCGGCGCTGAAGCCTGGGGCGAACGGCAGGTCCGCGGGGCACGTGCCACCCTTGCCGTCCCAATCGATGCTGAATGGCGAGGATGGGCCCGAGACTTCCTGGCCGGCCCACGAGGTCAGCGTCGAGCTCGTCGCGTAGGAGCCGCATGTCTGCGGGTTGGCGATCGGCGCCCTGGGACCGCCGTGGAAGTGGAGCTTCAACTCGCTGAACGGCAGCTGCGGGTTTTCGCTGAACGTGCCCATCAACTGACCCGTCGACGGGTTCGCCGACACCGTCCCCGGGAGCTTGACCACGACACCAGAGCCGGCGGCTTCGATGTACAGCCCGTACAGTTCGCCGTTCGTGGCGCTCGCTTCGGTGCACGCCGGCTGACCCGAGCCGCCGCACTTCGGCTGCGCGAGGTAGATATGGCCCTTCAACGGTTCTTCCAACAGCGGCGTGACGATTTCCACCGTCCCGAGCGTCGAGGCTTTGGGACAGTGACCGGCGACGAGATGCGAGAGACCGTCGGGACCGATTTCTTCGCCTTCGCCCGCTTCATCGGGACGATGTTCGCCCGAGGGCATGTCGATGCCGTTCGGGCCGGTCGCTTCACAACCTTCGAGACCATTCGCCGCCGACGGAGACACCGACACGCCTGCGGGCAGCGTCACGCTGGCATCCTTCAAATCCGGTGTCGCGGATTCTTCGAACAGCGACCTCTGCGGGACTTCGAGGTTCACGTCATACCCCGAGGGCTCATCGGCCTGGATGGAGCCTTCGCCTTCAGCTGTCGACGGGGCGGGCGCCATCTGCAACGTCGGTTCGAACTGCAACAGGTTGCAGTCTTCGACCTGCGGATATGACATCGTCGTCTTCGAAACCCACGTTTCCGGGTGTTCCCACGAGTCCGCTTCGACCTTCGCTTCCAACGGCCCCTCGGAGCAGTCCGCGGGGTTCGTCAGGAACGCCGTGTGGGGTGTCAGCCCATCCCGCTGCGCGGCGTCACCGAAGAACGCGACCGACACTCCGACGAACGGGAACAGAGGTCGGCACGCCCGGCACCGCGACACGCAACCGGTAGCCCGAGTCGCTGTGCACGACGCTCGCGTACATGTTCACCGACTCGTTTGCATAGGCGAACGACAACTGCGCCGGATAGCCCGCCTCGGGCACCACGCTATAGACAGGCGTCACTTCCGGTGGAGTGCCCCCGAGGCGAAGCCTTTCCTCGTCGGTGCTGCTGATGCTGCCACCGTGGTCGAAGGAGGCCACGCCCACTTCGCTGTGAGCCGCCGTACACAGCTCTTCATATTCTTCCGAACCTTTCAGCGGGACTTCCGAGCTGTCGCCGCCGTCGTGCGCCGGGCACCTGTTCGTCGCCAGCGGATCGCCAACGAAGCCGGCCGGCAATTCGACCACGACGTTCTTCACCTGTTCGACGCCGAAGACGGGTTCTGACCCGAGGTTGATGCCGGGCGGCTGGAGGGCATCAGGAAAGTCGATGCTGGCCACGACGGCACCGGGGTGGGCGCCGGCGGCACCCGACGCGAGACCATCCACGCCCACGGGTTCGAACGCGAAGTCGGTGATGCCGAACGGCGGCGCCTGGGCGCCGATTTCGGTTTCCTCGCTCGTTAACGCCGCCGGCGTGGTCATCGTTTCGCCCCCTTCGACCGTTACTTTGTTGACCAGGGCGCCGCTCGTCTCGACCAGCCCCGACACGGCGATTTCAAGGGTCGGCGGGTAGCCACCCGCCACGACCGGTTCGTTCAGCGTGCACACCACCGTCGCTCCGGCCGAACAGCTCCATTTTTCACCCTCCGGGCCACCATGCGCACTACCCCCACTCCCGGTGAGACCCATGGGGAGCTCGTCCTTCACGGTGATCGGCCCGCCGGCCTCCGTGTCGCCCACATTCAAGACGACCACCTGGTAGCGGCCTTCCGCGTCACCCGGATAGAAATGCGTCGGGTCCGCGACCGAATGTACGCTCCAGCCGACCGTGGCGAGCGCCGGCGCGGCCGCGCACAGCGCGCACGCGAGCGCGCCCACAGCCGCAAGCGGCAAAACGAAGCGCCTGGCGAGAAGCCTCGAAAGCGTCATCGCCCACCACCTTCCCTACTCTTCTTGGCCTTGGCTTTACCGCCAAACCGCTTCTCGGCCCGTGCCTTGCATGCGGCCCGCTTGTTACGCGCCACCTTCCTGCACGCCCGCAGCGCGTTGGCGAGCTTCTGTGTCCGCGTCAATGGCTTGGGTTTCGTTTTCGCTTCCACGACCGGCGGGGACACGACCGGCGGCGGACTCACGTTCGCGCCGCTGGCCGCCGACGAACTCGTCGCGGAACCGAACAGCGGCGCCGCCGACGGACCCGGCAGGCATCCTTCGCCCGCACATTCCACGGGGGAGACCGGGGCAGGGAACCCCCCGTCTACACGCGCGTCATACACATCGGCCTGCGTGTTGGTGTCTTGCCCGACCATCTGATCGCTCGATGAGAAGAACACGTCTTCGCCCGAAGCGTCGGTCCCGAACAGTTCCACCCCGGACGCTTCACCGGAGATCCCCAACGTGACATCGCGCCCGTCCGAGATCAGGTACACGTTCCCTTCGCCGATCGAGCCGCCCACCGTGCTGTGGTACTCATAGACGTTCTGGGCAAAGACCTCGCGTTCGCTGAAACCGTTGACCTGGCGCTTGTCGAGCGCGCCCGGCGTCAAACCGTCGGGACTCGTGAAGAACACGTAGGACCCGTCACCGGACACCGCCAGGCCGGTCTCACTCGCGGTTGGGTAGTCGTGTCCCGTGTAGTCGGGCGCCTGAATGCCCGCCGCGATCCCGGATTCGTCCGTGTTGCCATCGCAGTTATAGCCTTCTTCCACCACATGCGTCGTCGGACATTCGTAGCCCGCAGGCGAATGCTGTCCGACCGAGACACGCACGAGCTCTTCCCGCGCCGCGTCGTACTCGAAGATCTGCCTGCCGGCGCTTGTGTCCCCCGAGGTCAGGTCGCCAGAGCTCCCGAACACGAGGAAGCGACCTTCGGGCGTTGCCTGCACCGGCCCACTGCCACTCTCTCCCCAGTCTTCTGCATCCGATCCATGACACTGCGGATCGGAGACCGCACCCGATTCCCCGCTTCCCGAGCACAGTGTCACCACAAACGCCACATGACCCTGCGGGTGGGCCAAGTCGCGCTCGAACACGTACAGGTTGTCCGCGCCAGCGACCGCTTCCCGCCGGTCCGCAGGCAACGAGGGATCGGGTTGCGCGGTCAAGACGCCCCGCGCGACGAAGTACACGTGCGACCCGTCCTTCGACACGCGCGCCACCCCCTGCACTTCCGGCTTCGCCGAACCCGCCGAGACGCGCACGATCTTTTCACCTTCGGGGTTCTCAAAATCGTACTCGTACAGGTTCATCGTCGTGTCCCCCGCGAACAGTTCCTGTTCGGTCAGGAAGAACGCCTTCGAGCCGTCTTCGGAGGCACCCTGGAACTCAGCCGCGCTCCTCGCGCCCGTGGAGCAGGCAGCGCACTGCGACGACGTCGGCTCGGAGATCGCCACCGTTTCAGAGCCATCTCGCCGTGCATACAGTTCGTCGACCGCCGGTCCTATACACCCACTGCCGCTCTCAGCGGTAAAGAACATCGCTTCGCCGCTCGCGGACACGGCGTTATACATATCACCCTGTTCCCCGCCGAGGACGGTCCCGCAGTTGCTGATGAGCCCACCCGTGCCCTTGACCCCGACCAGTTCCGGCGGCGCCGTGTTGCCCGTGCCGGAATACTCGTAAAGCGACGGCGCATTAGTCCGCGACGTGGTGTCGCCGGGCCAGAGCAGGTTAGGTTCGTCGGGACCCGACGGCGCGTGAGACTTGAACACGATGTACGAGAGATCGCTCGACGCGCCCACGTAGTTAACACTCCCCTCGGGCACCTTGGTGTTGTACCTGCCGGCGTGCCGACCTCCAAGGTCGGCGGTAGCATCGCGCCGACCTTGACAAACGTACCGTCGGGTTCGCGCACGTAGAGATCCTTCGCGTAGAGTGACTGCGACGGTTCACGGAGTTCCCACACGCCCCTCGTCAGGTCGTTGCTCGCCGCCTGGAATTCCTGAACGGGAAACTGCGCCCGGACCGGTGTGAAGTTGTGCGTCACCCACCCCGAGCGCGTACGGACAACTTCATAGAAACTGCCGAACCCGTCCTGAGACGCGAGTTCCGCAAACGTACCAAGCGAGCGCACCACCATGCGGTCGCCATCACTCGCGATGGCCTGAACCACCGTAACGGGATAACCCTCCTTGTACGGGGGCGAGACGAGCTCGTACGCGCGGCAGTCCGGGAGCTGCATCGACAGCGGCAGCTGCGTTTCCGGGTTGAGGTCGCTTTCCGCGCGCAACGCTTCGTTGTTGGGACACGGAGCTTCGGCGGCCTCGGACGGCGCGCACGCGACACCAACCATGGCAAACGCGAGGACGACGGCTGGACCGGCCACCAAGACAATGCGATGCATACGCGCCGTCATCCTCCCGCTATACATACTTACCGCTCCTATGCCGCTCCAACCAGATGCACCCCCTATACACAACCTTACCGGCCTCCCCTTCTTGACTCGAACCGTGGGTGTGGGGCCGCGAACGCGGCCCCACACCCACCACTACGGCGCTACCGTTGACTTATAGTTTCGTCCTGAATGCCCATCCGTTTTCCAGTTCCTGTTCGTCCAGGCCTTTGAGTTCGGATTTAATTCCATCTACCGTCAGGGTGCCTTCTCCTTTGAAGTTGAGATTTTCACCTTCAACTTGGGCGACAGCTGTTCCTTCGACTTTATTCTTTACCGCCGTAAGCGGAGAGCATATCCCTTCTGCTTCTTTCGAGGCATTTTCTTTTACTCCGAGTTCCAGAGTAACAAAGGTCGTTCCGCTCGCCGGGCTGACCCTGTCGAAGGGTCCAAACAGTTCAGTTTTCAGTCCAGGAGGAACCACAATAGTTCCGTTCGCCTCACCTGCGGTTTTGACGACCGCGCAGCCGGGGATGTTGATTTTACATTCAGTGTATTCTAATTTGGTGACTTCGTCGGTGCCCGGTTGGCCACCTTTGATGTTAGCTGTATCCGTTACGTGTTTGCAGATGATGGTCGGTTGTTCGCCCCCCGTGTCCAGGACGAGTTCCTGCGTTCCGCCTTTGGAGACGACGTTAAACGATTCCCCGGTTTCCAGTTTTAGCCAGGACCATTTCCCCGTTCCTGATGTTGTTTTACACTTGTGTTCTGTGAATTTTTCGGATCCGCCTTCTTTACAGACTTGCCAAAAAGGGACAAAGACCTTGATGAATTCTTTGGGAGCTCCCATCGTGGTACAGAGGTTAGTTGTATAGGGACCTGCGCCGGTTGCTACCTTTGCGCACCATTCGCCTGGTATGAGTTCTTTTTCCTTAGTTCCGACGATGTATTCGTTTTTGGTCACTCCTACGTTGGTGACACATGAGCTATCCGTGTTCCCGGTTCCCGCTACAGCGACCTGCAGACACGTCGCCGAAGCTGAAGCCGACGCAACCGCGCTGACCGCGAACACGGCCATCACGCTCACCAGCAAGACCTTCAATCGATTAGTACTCATCTTGATATGCTCCCTTGTGTTGTGCTTGGCCTCGGGGCGCCCTCCGCGAACACGTAGCGGTGCTCCGGGGCCGTATTAGTTCTGCTCCCTGCTCTGGCACACAGAAGATTTGCTCGACCGTTCCGGCCCTGCCCCGCCGAGCTGCAACGGCGATGCCGGTCCGTGTGGGCCATGGGGACCTGTCCAGGTTCCGCGCGGGCAGGCCTGCCTGAAGAAGTCGTGGATCTCGACTGCTGTCCTCCTCTTGATGGACCCCCTGACGCTCCCCAGGATGCCGCTCTCTCCGAAGAAGTCAACTTTTTAGGCGAGATGTTTCCTAACTACCGGCCGGCCAGCCGGTCTCCCCCTGTGGGCCACCCGCTCATCCAGCGCTCGCGGCGGACCCGCGGCCCGCACCGCCGCGCATCGCCTCCTGCTCGGCCACGATCGCCCGCACCGCTCCGCTCCGCGCCGATCGCGGGCGCGAGCGCCAGATACGAGAGGACCCCGGTGATCCTCGGCAGCTGGTGCGCGCGTCCGAGCGCGATGTGGTGGTGGACGATTCCCCAGCACCGCGCCGACGGACGCTTCGGCGGCGAGCTCGCTCGGGCGCTGTCCCGCCGGCGCGCTTGCGCGGAAGCTCTCCGCGACGCCGGCGATCACGCGCTCGCGGCAGAGCATCCCGTCCGGGCCCGGCGCGAACACCTCGATGAACCCCAGCCGCGCCAGCACCGGATCGGCCGCGATGTCCGCACATAGCGAGCACAGCGCGCGGTGCAGGCCGCCGGGCCAGGTGCGGGCGGCGGCGCCGGCCGGGGCGGCGCGGGCGAGCGCGCGCTCGGCGAGGCGTTCGAGCGCCGCGATGAAGCAGCTCTCGACGTCCTCGAAGTGCTCGTCGAAGCACTTGCGCGAGACGCCCGCGGCGGCGCGGATCCGCGGGACCCGCAGCTGACGGTAGCCTTCCTCGGCCGCGAGCCACGCGACCGCTTCGAGGATGCGCACGCGCTCCTCGCCGCACACGTCGCGATCGTGAGCGTGAACGGAGGCGCCGCGCCGGGCGTTGGCGGCGCGAGCGCCGCCGGCGCGGGCGGCGCATCGAGCTGTGCGAGCGACGTGGCGGCCCGGCAGCGGAAGCAGAGCATCCACTCCAGCAGCTCGTCGGCCAGGCCTGGCAGCTCGTGCTCGCGGCCGGCCAGCAGCTGCGCGCGCGCCACGCGGTGCAGGCCCGCGACGATGCCCTTGATCGACCAGCGGCGGCACCGGCACGGGGTCGGGCGCGCCGGCGAAGCTCGGTCCCGATCATCGCCTCGTAGTGCGCCTCCGCGCGGCGCATCTGCTCGAGCGCCGCGGGCCCAGCCGGCGAACGCCTCCACCAGCGCCAGCCGCGCCGCCCGCGGCTCGCGCGCGATCCCGTCCGCCCAGGCGCAGAACGCCAGCCGCAGTTGCTCGCGCCAGTCGTGACAGTCCTTCTGCGCGGCGCCGACCTCTTTCGTCGAACGCCGCACGATCAGCCCATACGTGCGCAGGAAGCACTCGTCCTTGTCGGCGAAGTGCTCGTAGAAGGTGCGCGCGGAGACACCCGCCAAGCCGACGAGCTCGCGTACCTTCACCGCGCCGTAGCCGCGCTCTGCGACGAGCTCGATCATCGCCGCGTGGATCCGCGCGCGCTGGTGGGAGGCCGCCTGCTCGCGCGGCCAGCCCGGACCCGGATGCAGCTTCGCATACGGCGCGCGCGAGCCGCCGTTCGAGGGCGCGAGCGAGCCGCTGTCCATGCTCCCCAGCGTCCCCCTGGACGCCTCCTCCGTGCTACCCACAGCACTCTGCTCCTTTGTCGGGATCTCTCGGCCCTCCACGACGTCGAAGTCATAACGGCGGGACAGAACATCATCCCGGGACGCGTTCCAACGAGGTTTACCACATCCAAAAGGCGCGTGTTACCGGGCCGATTCGATTGACTCGCACGGATTACATCGGGAAATTTTGACTGATCGTGTGAGGAATCCCAAAATCTCCTGCATGTGCGGGAAATCCAAATTCGGGGACGCTTCCACGAGGCCACCGCATAGTCAAATATAAAACTTTCCTAAAAGGTGGCCGTAAAGGGAGGCCTGCGCAGCTTTGCTCGGGCGGCGCCCCGCCCGAGGCGTGAGCGCCGCGACCGGCCGCGGTCGAGCTGTGGTGAGCCTGACGTGGGATGAGAAGCGCCGTGCACTTTCGGGGGCAGTCCGCACCCCTACCAGGCGTATCCAAATCAATAAAAATTGAGTGCAGACAATTGTCTATAATGTCGCCCGTGCCGATGAAGCTGTGGCGCTCAGAATCGCGGCCGTCCCAGGGCGTGACGGATCGGCCCTATGTCCCGATCCAGAGCCATCGCGACGTGGCCGAGCTCGCGGCCGCGGTGGTCGATCCCCAGCGGGAGGAGCTCGTGGTCGTATTGACCTCGCGGGCGGGCGAGCGCGAGCCGGCGCTCGACGTCGAGGACGTGCGTGCGATCGTCGGGCCGTCGGCGTCGATCTACTTCCTGCTGACGGGCCGGCTGTCGCTCGACTTGAGCGAGCGCGCGCCGGATCGCCGGGGGCCCTACAACGGGTCGCTGCGCGTCTGGCTCCCGGGCGTCGGCGCCACGGGCCATCCCCGCGAGCACCCGCAGGTGTTCGACCCCACGGGCGAGTACGGGCCCAGGTCGCTGCGGCAGCTCGCCTACGCGCTGCGCGACGCGTTCCGCATCAAGGGCGTCGAGCCGCGGGTCGACCCGGTGGCGGCGCACCGCTCGCTCGAGCTCGTCCGCATAACCGAGTCAGCGGAGGCAGACAGACGCGGCTACGAGGAGCAGCTCAACCGCGCGCGCTCCGAACGCGACGCGGCGATCCAGGGTGCGCGCGAGGCCGAGCGACGCCTGCGGATCGCTCAGCGCGACCAGGGCGCTTTCGCGGGGGAGCGCCCGGGACCCCGGGGACGACCGGGACGCCGCTCGCGGTGAGGAACGCTCAGCCCCGCTCAACCCTGCTCTAGCGGAGCCATCGTCAGCCCCGCGCCCTTCAGCTGCTCCCAGTAGTGCTCCGCGGTCTCCTGCTGGCCGCTGAACACGATCGCCTGGCCGCTGCTGTGGATCACCTGCGCGAGCTCGTGCCCGCGCGCGAGGCTCGTCGCGGGGATGTACCGCGCGAGCGTGCGGGCGACGTGGTCGAAGGTGTTGTGGTCGTCGTTTCTGACGATCACCCGCCAGGAGTCGCCCAGGCCGCTTCCCGGCGATCCGATCCGCGGCAGCTCGGTCGTTTGGCCCGTCATCACGCCTCAGAATAATGCCCCGGCCGTACAATTGACGGCATGAGCGGCGATCTTGACGGCATCAGCGACGATCGACTCTTGGGCGGGCCCCCTCATCTGGAGCGGCCCGACCGGCCCTGGATGATGCGCACGTACGCCGGGCACTCGACGGCGAAGGCCTCGAACGAGCTCTACCGGGGCAACCTCGCGAAGGGGCAGACGGGGCTCTCGGTCGCCTTCGATCTGCCGACCCAAACCGGCTACGACCCCGACGACGAGCTCGCGCGGGGCGAGGTCGGCAAGGTCGGCGTGCCGGTCGTCCATCGCGGCGACATGGCGACGTTGATGGACGGGATCCCGCTCGGGGAGATGAACACGTCGATGACGATCAACGCCACCGCCGCCTGGCTCCTGGCGCTGTACATCGTCGCCGCCGAGGAGCAGGACGTCGCCCAAGAGCAGCTCCAGGGCACGACCCAGAACGACATCATCAAGGAGTTCCTCGCGCGCGGCACCTACGCCTTCCCGCCCGCGCCCTCGATGCGGCTGATCGCCGACATGATCGCCTACACGGTCGAGCACGTCCCCAAGTGGAACCCGATCAACATCTGCTCCTACCACCTGCAGGAGGCCGGCGCGACGCCCGTGCAGGAGATCGCCTACGCGATGTCCAACGCGATCGCCGTGCTCGACGCGGCGCGCCGAGCGCGTGCAGGCCGCCCACGCCGGAGACGAGGCGGCCGCGGGGGAGCTGATGGGGCAGGTGTTCGGGCGGATCTCGTTCTTCGTCAACGCCGGCGTGCGCTTCGTCGAGGAGCACGCGAAGCTGCGCGCGATGTCGATCCTCTGGGAGGAGCTCGGCCGCGAGCGCTACGGCGTCACCGACCCCAAGCACCTGCGCTTCCGCTACGGCGTCCAGGTCAACTCGCTTGGCCTGACCGAGGCCCAGCCGGAGAACAACATCCAGCGGATCGTGCTCGAGACGCTCGCCGTCACGCTCGGTCGCGATGCCCGCGCGCGCGCGGTCCAGCTGCCCGCCTGGAACGAGGCGCTCGGTCTGCCCCGCCCCTGGGATCAGCAGTGGTCGCTGCGGATCCAGCAGGTGATGGCCTACGAGACCGATCTTTTGGAGTACCCCGACATCTTCGCGGGCTCGCATGTGATGGACGGCCTCGTCGCCGAGCTGCTCGACGGCGCACGCGCCGAGATCGCCGTCGTCGCCGAGCACGGCGGCGCGGTCGAGGCGGTCCCCTACATGAAGGGCGCGCTGGTCGACTCCCACCGCCGGCGGATCCACCGGATCGAGTCCGGCGAACAGGTCGTCGTCGGCCAGAACCGCTTCACCGAGACGGCCGTCTCGCCGCTGACCGACGACGCCGAGGGCGGCATCCTCGTCGTCGACCCCGCCGTCGAGGCCGAGCAGATCGAGGCCGTGCGGCGCTGGCGCTCGGCGCGCGACCAGACCGCCGTCGACGTCGCGCTCGCCGAGCTCGCCCGCGTCGCCGCCGACGAGGATTCGCAGGAGAACCTGATGATCCCGACGATCGCCGCCGCGCGCGCGGGCGCCACGACGGGCGAGTGGGCGCGTACTTTGCGCGAGGTCTTCGGCTCCTACCGGGCCCCCACCGGCGTGGGCGAGGCCAGCGGGCACGAAACGCCCGACGCGGAGCTCGCCGAGCTGCGCGAGGAGGTCACGCGGTTGCAGGAGCGCCTCGGCCGCCGGCTGAAGATCCTCGTCGGCAAGCCCGGTCTCGACGGGCACTCCAACGGCGCCGAGCAGATCGCCGTGCGCGCGCGCGACGCGGGCATGGACGTCGTCTACGAAGGGATCCGCCTGACCCCCGCGCAGATCGCCGCCTCGGCATTGCAGGAGGGCGTGCACGTGATCGGGCTCTCGATCCTCTCCGGCTCCCACCGCGAGCTGATCCCCGCGGTGATCGACGCGCTGCGCGAGGCCGGCGTGACGGCGCCTGTGGTCGTCGGCGGGATCATCCCCGACCAGGACGTCGCGCCGCTGAAGCAGGCCGGCGTGGCCTGCGTGTACACCCCGAAGGACTTCGACCTCACGCGGATCATGCGCGACATCGTCGAGCTGGTGGGCGAGCGCAACGGTGTGCCGGTGTCTGTTTAGGTGCGCGGCGCGGAACTCGGAACGCGGCTGCGTGAGCGCGACCTGAGCGCGGCACCGGCGACACTGAACCTGCTGGAGAGCGCCACCGACGAGGCACGCGAGCAATCGGCGGCGCTGCTGCGCGAGGTCTCCCCGCGAGCGCTCGGCGGCGAGGCGCCGGGGCATGTGATCGGGATCACCGGCCCCCCCGGCGCGGGCAAGTCGACGTTGCTCTCGGCGCTGCTGCACGCCTGGCGGAATGGAGGCCCACCCACCCTGACGGTCGCGATGCTGGCCGTCGACCCGAGCTCGCGCCGCTCCGGCGGCGCGCTGCTGGGCGACCGCGCGCGGATCGAGTTCGACGCCGCCGACCGCGGCGTCCTGATCCGCTCGACCGCCGCCGGCGAGCGCCTCGGTGGGCTGGCCTGGCCCACGCGCGCGGCCGCGCACGCGCTGGCGGCGGCGTTCGACGTGGTCGTGATCGAGACCGTCGGCGTCGGCCAGGCCGAGACCGAGATCGTCGACGTCGCCGACACCGTCGCCGTCGTCGTCCAGCCCGGCAGCGGCGACGCGCTGCAGTTCCTCAAGTCGGGGATCATGGAAATTCCCGACCTGCTCGTCGTCACGAAGGCCGACCTCGGCCAGCTGGCGGTGCGCACGCGCCGCGACCTCAGCGCCTCGCTGCGCTCGCTCGGCGCGCGCTCGACCCCCGTGCTCGCGGTCTCCTCGCTGCCGCCCGCAGAGGGCATCGACGAGCTCGTCGCGGCGCTCGCCGCGCACCGTGCCGGGCTCGACCTGCCCGCGCGGCGCCTGCAGGCGCGGCGGACGGGTGCGCTGGCGGACTTCATCGCCGAGCGCGGTGCGCGCGGCCTGCGCGCGCTCGGCGGGCGTCACGCGGCGCTCGAGCTGCTGGCAGCACAGGACCCGGGTCTCGACGTGCCCGCGCTCGTGGTGGTGCTGGAACGCAGCGTGGCAAGCTGAGCGCGCACTTCGAGATCGCGCTCAGGATGAGGTCGAGACGACCGCTCGGTGGTGAGGTCGAGGCCGCCGCACTCAGGGCGAGGTCGGGCCAGCTGATCGCGCTCAGGGAGTTGTCGCCGGGACGAGTAGAGCTCCAGCCACGTGGAGGGATCGCGCTCACGGGCGGCGAGTGACCTGCCCCAGCGCTTTCTCGACCTCCCGCGATACGAGCGTTCGCAGTCGTGGAGTTGCGACGCGCTGGGTCCATCCTGCTAGTTGTGTCTCAT
This sequence comes from uncultured Solirubrobacterales bacterium, assembly GCA_963789675.1. Classification (GTDB taxonomy): domain Bacteria; phylum Actinomycetota; class Thermoleophilia; order Solirubrobacterales; family Solirubrobacteraceae; genus Palsa-744. The sequence continues at coordinate 87,155 of CAWBLR010000001.1, forward strand.
CGAAGTTCTCGGGGAGGGAGAGCTCGGGGAAGAAGCTACGTGCCGCACGCGCCGCGCGCACGTAGACGGTGTCGAACAGAGCCTTCTCTGGAGTTGCGATATATCCGCTTGTCTGTGAGCCGCGGTAGCCGTCGAAGAGCTCGGGGGCGATGTGGTGGATTGAGTAGGCGCCGATCGTGGTTGCGAGGTGTCGCGTTCGATCAGGCGATGCGACGAAGATCTGGCGCGGGATCTGTTCGATCATGTCGTGGCGGGCGAGGGCGGACCAGAACGAGACGTAAGCCGGGAATGGCGCCGTCAGGTAGGGCGCGAGGATTACCGGGTCGATGTCCGGTTGTAGGGTCCAGAGGCCCTGGCGTAGGCGGCGGGCCAGACCAGCTTCCTCCATCGAGCGTAGGAGGTGGCTGGCGCTGCTGATGGATGCGTGTAGACGTGTGGCTGCTTCGCGCGTCCGCACGATCGGGCGGCCGATGCGCAGGAGCTCGCCGTAAGCGTCCGCTGCTCTCACCGGGCCGTGAGCAGCGTGTCGGTGACAAAGAGTTGCATCTGCTCCCAGCTGGCCTTGCTGTCATAGAGCTCGGTGACCTCGGGGTCGAGAAATGGCAGGACCTGGTCACGGAACGCGTCGAAGGGCAGGTCCAGGCCTCGTTCCGCCGCATGCCCCAGAATCTGCGGGTCGATCGTTCTGGCCTTCAGTGACTGGCGGCGGAGCAGCAGGTCGAGGTCAAAGACATCGCGGGCCTGCGTCTCGGAGCGTCCGGCGAGAGCCTTGATCTTCTGCTCTGTGGCGGCGTCCGTTGTGTAGTGCTGCACCGTCGGGGCCCGCAGCGCGTACGGAGCGACGATCCGGTCGGCCACTGGCTCCAGAATGTGTCGTCGCTCCCCATTGCGGTGGCTGAGCTCGATCTTGGTGCGGACGGTCTCGCGCCGTCCAGCGACCGCGATCGAGACCTTCCAGCGCCACGTCGTCTCGGTCTGCTTGGGCGTCGTGAAGCCCTCGACCGCCAGACCGCCGCTGCGCAGGACGGCGCCGATCGTCGGGGAGGCGAGGATGCCGTCAACTTTCTCGGTGAGCGTCCAAGGTGCGAGCCCGTCGATGTCGAGGTCGATGTCCTCGGAGTAGCGCACGCTGTCGAAGAAGAAGCGCAGGTTGGCGCCGCCCTTCAACACGTAGCGGGCCTGATCGAGACGTGCCTGCAGGACCTGGAGGAAGGCCAGGTGGAACAGCTCAATGACCTGTGCGTCACGCAAGTCGGGCATGGCCTAACGATACTGATTTTTGATGTATACGTCAATTTTCTTCATCGCTAGTAGGGGTCGCTGAGAACCCCTCGTGCCGGGGCTTAGGATGGGGTAACTGGCGATGGCACGTGACCTGTTGATGATCCTCGGCGCGTTCGTCGCCGCGAGCCTGCTAGCGGGGGCGCTCGGCGCGACGAATCTCGGCACCGCGCTCGCGTTCGGCCAGATGGCGCTGGCCGCCACGACCGTCTACGTGCTGCTCAAGCGCTGACTGACGCCCAATAGCCGGCGCTGGCCGATCTTCGATCGGTCCGCGTCCTCCCTCGCTCGTGTGCAAGCACACATCGCTCGGTGCTGGCCGATCTTCGATCGGAGCCTCGCTTGGCTCCCGAACGTCAGACGCACACCGGGAATGTAAGGCGTCCGTTTGGCGTCATGAAACGTTAAGAAAGCTGCACTAGCTTCCTCTCGCCGGGCCTCCCCATGCTGATCCTGATCCTCTTCGCCATCCTCGCCGGCGCCGGCACCGCGCTGTCGCCGTGCGTGCTGCCGGTGCTGCCGGCGTTTCTGTCGGCGGGCGCGGTTGGTGGGCGGCGCCGACCGCTGGGCATCGTCCTCGGACTGTCGATCACGTTCACGGTCACGATCGTCGGCCTGGCCAACGTGGTCGACGGCGTCGGCGTCGGCGCAGATCCACTGCGCGGCGTGGCGATCGTCACCCTGCTCGCGTTCGGGGTGGTGATGCTGATGCCCGGGCTGGCGGCACGACTGGAGGCGCCGCTCTCGCGGCTGGGTCGCTTCGGGCCGCGCTCGACGGGCGACGGCTTCGCCTCCGGCCTGCTCGTCGGCGGCGCGCTCGGGTTCGTGTACACCCCGTGCGCCAGCCCGATCCTGGCGGCCGTGATCTCGGTCAGCGCCGCGTCGGGCAAAACGATCGTGATCGCGCTCGCCTACTCCGCCGGCTCGGCGCTCGTGCTGCTGGCGCTCGCGCTCGGCGGCAGACGCGTGTTCGACCGCGTGCGCCGCGCCGGCCGCGGGCCGCTGCTGCAGCGCGCGCTCGGCGTGATCATGATCCTCACCGCGCTCGCGATCGCCACCAACCTCGACGTCAACTTCGACCAGTTCGTCGCTGAAAAGATCCCCGACGTCAACCTCACCGCCTCCCTGGAGTGCTCGAAGACCGTGACCGGTCGGCTGCACCAGATCACCGGCCGCCACGCGAAGTTCGTGGCGGCAAACGGATCCTCCGCGTGCGGCGGCTCCACCACGACGGTCCACGTCGCGGCAGCCGACGCCAGCCAGGCGAGCCTGCTCGCCGACGCGCACGCCCTGCCCGACATCGGGACGGCGCCGGAATTCACGGAAACCGAGGACTGGTTCAACACGGGGGCCGGCGGGCACTCAAACACGCCGCTGACGCTCGCCTCGCTGCGCGGACGAGTGGTGCTGGTCGACTTCTGGACGTACACGTGCATCAACTGCATTCGCACGCTGCCGTATCTGAAGGCGTGGGATGCGACCTACCGCAAGGACGGCCTCACGATCGTCGGCGTGGAGACACCCGAGTTCGCCTTCGAGAAGGAGGCCGGCAACGTCAAGGACGCGATCGAACAGTTCGGCATCCACTACCCCGTCGTCCAGGACAACAACATGGGCACCTGGAACGCCTATGGAAACGAAGACTGGCCGGCCGACTACCTGATCGACGCGCATGGAAACGTCCGCTACGCGGCGATCGGCGAGGGCGACTACGACAAGACCGAAACGGCGATCCGCGCGCTGCTGGCCGAATCCGGCGCCCAGGTCGGCGGCAAGAGCCACCCGACCGACGTGGTCGTGCCCAGCGAAGAGGCCACCCCCGAGACCTACCTGGGAACCAATCGCGCGCAGGGATGGATCAACGGCCCCACGTCGGGGACGCACGACTATGGGCCACCACCCACGGGCGAACTGACGCTCAACGACTTCGCCTACAGCGGTACGTGGAAGATCGCCGGCCAGCCCGCCGAAGCCGTCTCTGGAGCCGGCATCGACCTGGAGTTCGAGGCCAAGCACGTCTACCTCGTGCTGAGCTCTCCCGGCGAACGTCCGCTGCCGGTGCAGGTGCTGCTCGACGGCCACCCGATCTCCGCCGCGGACTCCGGCGCAGACGTCCACGATGGCGTGGTCACGGTGCGCCGCCAGCGCCTGTATGCGCTCGTCTCGCTGCCGCGCGACGAACAACATCGCCTCTCGCTGCGATTCGCCAACGGCGTCACCGGCTACGCGTTCACGTTCGGGTAGGCGGGTCATCGGCGACGGGGTCGAGGATTGCGTTCGCGATCTCGCGGTCCGGCTGGACGGCGCGTCCGCATCTGGCTCGTCGGCCCGATCGCCGACCCTCCCGCCACCTGCGCCTACAATGAACCCCATGGATGGTCCGATGGCCGAGACGAGCGCGCGTAGCTGGCTGCGCTGCTACCGCTGCTGGTCGCAGGATCTGGAGGTGCAGGTCCACTACGAGGGGATCCACAAGATCGACCCCGACACCGGCGAGCGCTCGGATGTCGTCGACGAGCTCCAGGAGGCGGTCGTGCAGTGCCTGGACTGCATGCACGACCAGCCCCACCTCGGCTTTGCCAACGGCCGCGTCGAGCCGATCGAGGATCGCTGGGAACGGATGATCGCGGGGACTCCGTGGGTCGCCTCCTGCACGGTCGCGGTCGATGCCGAAGACGTCGAGACCTGCTCGGGGCCGGAGGCCGGCGACTCGCTCTCCTACGCCGCCTTCGGCGACCATGGGGTGCGCGAGTTCTTCACGCACGTGCGCTTCCACAAGCACGAGGACGACACCTCGATCATCGTCCACCTGCTCGTCGAGCTCTACGCGCGCTCTTTGGAGGAGGCCACCGAGGTGCTCGAGTCATCCGCGCGCGGGCAGCTCACGATCACCTCGCTCGCCGAGGAGTCACGGCCGCCGGCCGCGGCGGGCGAGTCGCACGGCCTGCACGACTGATCCCGGCGCTTAGCCGAGGCGCGACTCGAGCGCGTCGAGCTGCTCGTGCAGCTCCGGCGGCAGGTTCTCGAACTGCGCGAGGTGGGCGCGGAACTGCGGCAGCTGGGCCTTCCACTCGGCGACGTCGACGCGCAACAGCTCGGCCATGTCCTCGGTCGAGACGTCGAGGCCGGCGGTGTCGATGCCCTCGCCGTCGACCGGGGGGATCAGGCCGATCGGGGTCTCGCTCGCCGCGCCGCGACCCGCGCAGCGCTCGAACACCCACGACAGCACGCGCGAGTTCTCGCCGAAGCCGGGCCACAAGAAGCGCCCGCCCTCGTCCTTGCGGAACCAGTTGACGTAGAAGATCTTCGGCAGCTTCTCCGCGTCGGCCTTGTCGCCGATCTCGAGCCAGTGGGCGAAGTAGTCGCCCATGTTGTAGCCACAGAACGGCAGCATCGCGAACGGGTCGAACCTCAATTCGCCGACCGTGCCGGCCGCGGCGGCGGTCTTCTCGGAGCTCATCGTCGCGCCGAGGAACACGCCGTGCTCCCAGTCGAGCGCCTCGGTGACGAGCGGCACGACCGTCGAGCGCCGCCCGCCGAACAGCATCGCGTCGATCGGCACGCCCGTCGGGTCCTCCCACTCGGCCGCGATCGCCGGGTCCTGCGACGCCGGGGTCGTGAAGCGCGCGTTCGGGTGCGCCGCCGGGGCGCTCGCGTCGGGCGTCCAGTCGTTGCCATGCCAGTCGATCAGGTGCGCGGGCGGCTGCTTCGTCAGCCCCTCCCACCAGACGTCGCCGTCGTCGGTCTTCGCGCAGTTCGTGAAGATCGAGTTCTGCTCGATCGTCTTGATCGCGTTCGGGTTGGTCTCCTCGCCCGTGCCCGGCGCCACGCCGAAGAAGCCGTACTCGGGGTTGATCGCGTACAGGCGGCCGTCCTCGCCGAACTTCATCCAGGCGATGTCGTCGCCGATCGTCTCGACCGTCCAGCCCTCGAGCGTCGGGATCAGCATCGCGAGGTTCGTCTTGCCGCAGGCTGACGGGAACGCGCCGGTGATGTACTTGACCTCGCCCTGCGGGGAGGTGAGCTTGAGGATCAGCATGTGCTCGGCCATCCAGCCCTCGTCGCGCGCCATCACCGAGGCGATCCGCAGCGCGAAGCACTTCTTCCCGAGCAGCGCGTTGCCGCCGTAGCCCGAGCCGTAGGAGGTGATCTCGCGCGTGTCGGGGAAGTGGACGATGTACTTGTTGTCGGCGTTGCACGGCCACGGCACGTCCTCGACGCCGTCATCGAGGGGCATGCCGACCGAGTGCATGCAGGGCACGAACTCGCCCTCGGCGCCGAGCGCGTCGAGCGCCTTCTGGCCCATGCGGGTCATGATCCGCATGCTGACCGCCACGTAGGCCGAGTCGGTCAGCTGCACGCCGATGTGACTCTTGTCCGACCCCAGCGGCCCCATCGAGAACGGCACGACGTACATCGTGCGGCCGTGCATCGAGCCCGCGAACAGCTCGTTCAGCTGCTCCTTCATCTCAGCCGGGTCGCGCCAGTTGTTCGTCGGACCGGCCTCCTCCTCGGTCGCCGAGCAAATGAAGGTGCGGTCTTCCACGCGCGCCACATCGCCCGGATCCGACAGCGCCAGGTAGGAGTTAGGCCGCTTCGCCTCCGACAGCTTCTCGAACGTGCCCGCCGCGACGAGCTCGCCGCAGAGGCGGTCGTACTCCCCCGCGGAGCCATCGCACCAGACGATCCGCTCGGGCTCGGTCAGAGCCGCGACCTCGTCGACCCAGGCCAGCAGACGCTCGTTCTTGGTGGGGGCGGGAACGGTTGTGCTCATGGCGTCGAAGCTGCTCCTTCGTGTCGCGGTCGTGATCGTCGGGCGCGCGTCATTGCGCAGTGCCTCCGGGGCCAAGATTGGCTCCGGAAATGGAAAAGCGCCCATCCGGGGCGGTCAAGGGAGGGTATCGCACCCCAGATTTGGGGGACCCCGTCGCAGGCGACGGGGTCGGGAGGGCCGCATGCGGCCCTCCCCGGGGCCGCACATGTGCGGCCCCGCAGGCGGCGCATGCGCCGCCTGAACAACATTGCTACTCGACGTTGCCCTCGGCCGTCTCGACCGCGCCGGGGTTCTTGCGCGGAACCAGCACCAAACGCTTGAACTCCGCGACGAGCACCCCGTCCTGGTTGAAGACTCGCGTGTGCACCCTGACGGTGCCGCGATCTGGCTTCGACTTCGACTCTTTCTTCTCGAGCACCTCGGACTCGACGAACAGGGTGTCGCCGTGGAACACGGGCGCGGGGTGCTTCAGCTCTTCGGTCGCGAGGTTCGCGATCGCCTTCCCGCTCACGTCTGAGACGGACATCCCGAGCGCCAGCGAGTAGACGAGCGGGCCGACGACGACGTTGCGGCCCTGCTGGGATTTCGCCGCGTAGACGTCGTTGAGGTGCAGCGGGTGGTGGTTCATCGTGATCAGGCAGAACAGGTGGTCGTCGGACTCGGTGACGGTCTTCGCGGGCCAGTGCTTGTAGACGGCGCCGACCTCGAACTCCTCGAGATAACGGCCGTATGGGTGGGCGCCACTCGCCTCGCGGGCGGCCTGCTCGGTCTCGACGGGTTGCTTGTCGCTCATGGGGTCCTGGCGTCTCCTGGGTGGCTTGTCATGGGCCTGAGACTCTATTGGGGTCGGCCGAGGCGATACGGTTCGAGGTCGACCAGGCCGCGGTCCGAGGGCCGGCAAACCCGCGGCCACACCCGATCCGTACTACCAGGAGACCTCCCTTGCGCAACCCCCGAGACTTCTTTCAGCCCCTCGCGATCGACGCCCCCGAGCCCGCGCGGGAGATCCCGTTCAAGCCCTCCCGGATGATCCACTTCCTCGACTTCTCCAACGAGAAGATGGTCGCGAAGGTCCCCGACATCGCGCCGACGGTCGACATCCTGCTCGGCAACCTCGAGGACGCGGTCCCGCTCGATCGCAAGCTCGCCGCGCGCGCGGGGCTGATCAAGGTCGGGCGCGAGATCGACCTCGGCGACACCGCCCTGTGGACGCGCGTCAACGAGCTCGCCTCCCCCTACGTGCTCGACGACCTCACCCAGATCGTCGGCGAGATCGGGGACAAGATCGAGGTGATCATGGTCCCGAAGGTCGAGGGCGCCCAGGACATCCACTACATCGACCGCCTGCTCGCCCAGCTCGAGGCCAAGGCGGGCCTGCGGCGGCCGATCCTCGTGCACGCGATCCTCGAGACCGCCCAGGGCGTGGCCAACCTCGAGGAGATCGCCTGCGCCTCCCCGCGCATCCAGGGCATGTCCTTCGGCCCCGCCGATCTGGCCGCCTCGCGCCGCATGAAGACCACGCGCGTCGGCGGCGGACACCCCGGCTACCGCACGATCGCCGACCCCGACCCGGACGATCCGGACGCCCCCCGCGCCTCATACCAGCAGGACCCCTGGCACTACTCGATCGCCCGCATGGTCGACGCCTGCACGTCCGTCGGCGCGCTCCCGTTCTACGGCCCCTACGGCGACATCCGCGACCTCGAGGGCTGCGAGACGCAGTTCCGCGCCTCGTTCCTGCTCGGCTGCGTCGGCGCCTGGTCGCTGCACCCCGCCCAGATCGCGATCGCCAAGAAGGTCTACTCGCCCGACCCCGACGAGGTCGCGTTCGCGAAAAAGGTGATCGAGGCGATCCCCGACGGCCGCGGCGTACACATGATCGACGGCAAGATGCAGGACGACGCCACCTGGAAGCAGTGCAAGGTGATGGTCAACCTCGCCGAAATGCTGGCCAAGAAGGACCCGGAGCTGGCGGAGGCCTACGGGCTCGTGCCAGCCGCGGTGTAGGGCCAGCGACGCCACAACCACAAGGCTCCTTAGCTCCAGCCACCGCCGACTAGAAGGGCGCGAACCAGGATCGGCTTTCCGTCCGACCCGAGACAGAAGATTCCTCGGTTGGAAAGACCAAAGGCTGCCCGGCGACTACCGGGCAGCCTCAATCAAGGTCTGGATGTCGAAAGCGGATAACGAAACCTAACTCTCGCACGACGCCCGGACGGAAAGGAATCGTCGTGGCGAGAAAGAAAGATCCCGGAGAGCCTCCGGACCAACCACATCCGAGACGGCTCGCAAGCCCTCGGGCGAAACGGCCAGAGCACCCAAAGAAGGAATGGGACACGCTCGTAAAGCTGGCTTGGAAGGCCAACTGGTGGTGCGAACGCCGTAAAAAGTACATCTACTGCTACTCGCCAAACAAGGAGGACATCGTCAAGGTGCCGATGACACCGAGCGACTGGCGAACCATTCGCAACAAGAAGCGAGACTTCAAAGCCGCCGGATTGAGGATGTAGGGTTTGGGTATCAAGGAAAGTGGCTTCCCTCTTGAGACATGATGTAGATGCCCTTCCCTCTTGAGACATGATGTAGATGCCGATAGCTTTACAAGCATGGCTAACAACACGAAGAACACTCCGAATGCTTCATCCGAGCGCGAAGCGAACGTCTTGCTCGAGCTGCGCGTTGAGCACGCAATGTCGGAGGAGGTTCTGGATGCGAACTCCGATGCACTCCTAGAGGCTGTACAGGCCCACGGGTCTGAGATTGCTCTTGGACCGACCATCTCGCTGAACCTCCGCGATCTGGCGATCCGTCTTCGGTTTGACGTGATCGCGCCCACGGAGGCTCAGGTCCATCGTGCCATTGCCGATGTGCTCCAGATCATCGAGGAGCACACCGACATCGTCGTCATTCGTTCTCGCTCGGAAACCGAGATCGATGATGACGCACTCGTCGCCTGCTGATCCTGCGCTGCCGGATTGATCGTCGGCGGTGCCTCGCCCGCCGACTCCCGATAGGCTTCCGCGCCGCATGAGATTCTTCGAGTTCGAGGCGCGCGAGATCGTCAAGCGCGCCGGCATCCCCGTCACCGACTACGGCTTCACGACCAACCCCTCCGAGGCGGCCGAGATCGCCGCGCGGATCGACGGTCCGACCGTGATCAAGTCGCAGGTGCTCGCCGGCGGGCGGATGAAGGCCGGCGGCGTGAAGTTTGCCGACACTCCCGAGGAAGCCGAGTCCCACGCGCGGGACATCCTGGAGCTGGAAATCGGCGGGCACATGCCACGCGGGGTATTGGTGGACCCGAAGGCTGACGTCGAGCAGGAGTACTACGCGGGCGTCGTCTGGGACGGCACCGCCAAGAAGCCTTTGATGCTGTTCAGCGACATGGGTGGCATCGACATCGAGCAGGTTGCCGAAGAGCACCCCGACCACGTCGGCCGCGGCCACTTCTCGACGCTCGAACCCTTCTCCGACTTCCAAGCCAAGCAGGTGATCGCCGCGGCCGGCGTCACCGGCAAGGCCCTGCAGCGCGCCACGCCCGTGCTCGCGCGCCTGGCGCGGCTGTTCCTCGAGAACGACATGACGCTCGCCGAGATCAACCCTTTGGCGCAGCTGAAGGACGGCTCGTTCGTCGCGCTCGACGCGCACATGGAGATGGAGAACGAGGGCATGCCGCGCCAGCAGGGCCTGATCAAGGCGCTCGGCATCGGCGCGGACGAGGGCACCCGCGAGGATCACACGCCGACCTCCTTCGAAGAGGCCGTACGGGCGATCGACGCCGCCGATCACCGCGGCGTGATCCAGGGCAAGGACACCGGCTTTGTCGGCAACATCGGCCTCGTGATCGGCGCGGGCGGCGGCTCGCTGACGCTCACCGACGCCGTGCGCCAGCAGGGCGGTCGGCCCGCGAACTACTCCGAGATCGGCGGCAACCCCTCCGTCGCCAAGGCCTGTGGGCTGGCCAAGCAGGTCCTCCAGAAAGACGGCGTCGAGAAGATCGCGGTGATGATGTCGATCGTCTCGAACACGCGCGTCGACATCGTCGCGCGCGGCGTGATCAAGGCCTGCCTGGAGCTCGGCAAGGACCCCGGCAAGACGATCGCGATCTTCCGCATCCCCGGCGCGTGGGAGGAGGAGGGCTTCAAGATCCTCGACCGCTACGGGATCGAGTACTGCGACCGCTCCGTTTCGCTATGGGAGGCTGCCGGCCGCGCGGTCGCAAAGATTCAATCCGACCCGGCCGCCGCCTGATGTGCCAGAAGAACCTGATGCGCTGGAGAACCTGATGTGCTGGAAGATAAAGACGGCGGATGTTTGTATAGAGATTGAAGAGTGCGTATAACTATGGTTACACAGAGTCTTCAAAGAGGAACATCCCCATGTCGATCCTGATCGATCAAGACACGACCTTCATCATCCAGGGCATCACCGGGCGCGAGGCCGTCAACCTCACGCGCGAGTGCCTCGACTACGGCTCGAAGATCGTCGGCGGCGTGACCCCCGGCCGCAAGGGCCGCGAGGTCCACGGCGTGCCGGTGTTCGACACGGTCGAGCAGGTCGTCGCGCACAACGGCGGCGTCGTGCCCGACGGTTCGGTCGTGACCGTCCCCCCCGCGGGCACGCGCGACGCCGTCTTCGAGGCGCTGCACGCCGGCATCAAGACGATCGTGATCGTCACCGAGCGGATCCCCCGCCGCGACGTCGCGATGATGGTCGAGCTCGCCGACTCAAAGGGCGCGCGGATCATCGGCCCCAACTGCCTCGGCGTGATCGTGCCGGGCGTCGCCAAGATGGGCGGCATCGGCGGGCCGGCGCGCAACGCGGCTGTCGCCTACCAGCCCGGCGCGGTCGGCGTGATGAGCCGCTCGGGCGGCATGACTACCGAGATTTCCTCGACGCTCACCGCGGCGGGACTCGGCGTCTCCACGGCGGTCTCGATCGGCGGCGACGCGATCATCGGCTCGACCTACGCCGAGCTGATGCCGTACTTCGAGGCCGACGAGCAGACCCAGGCGATCGTGATCTACACCGAGCCCGGCGGGCGCATGGAGGCCCAGCTCTCGCAGTGGGTCAAGGACAACGACTCGCGCCTGCCGATCGTCGCCTTCATGGCCGGCAAGTTCATGGACGACGAGGAGATGCAGGGCATGTCCTTCGGGCACGCCGGCACGATCGTCGAGGGCAAGGAGGACTCGGCGACGGAGAAGATCGCGCGCCTGGAGGCCGCCGGGATCCCGGTCGTGCAGCGGATCGACGAGATCCCGGACCTGGTCAAGGCCAAGCTCGCCGAGCGGAGGAGCGCGGCATGAGAAAGGACGGCCTCTTCATCGCGGTCGAAGTCGCCGACCAGGCGGCTGCCGACGCCGAGCTCGCGCGGCGGCTGACCGAGGCCTGCCCGGTCGACATCTTCGCCCAGAAGCCAGATGGCAGCTTGGAGATCGTGGAGGGGAACCTCGACGAGTGCGTGCTCTGCCGGCTGTGTCTCGACGCTGCGCCGGCGGACGCAGTGAAGATCGTCAAGCTCTATGACGACGACGCCATCCTCGCCTGAGTCGCGGGCCTCGTCCAAAGATCCGGCCCCACGCACCAGCCCGCGGACACATCGCCCGCGCGGTGGACTAGAGTAGACCCAGCCCCATGAACGAAAACTTCTCGCTGATCGTGATGTGCCTCTTCCTGCTGGCCTCGCTGGCGTTTCTCGCCCAGCAGCTGTCGGCCTATCACTGAGGTTTTGCGACTACTCCTCGTGTTTGCGCGCGTGGCGTAGGTTCTGGCGTTCCTGCTGGCGTTCGACGACGTTCCTGATCAATTTCAGGAACTGATCTGGGCCCGTCGCCTTCGCCTGGCCGTACATAAACGCCTCAATCCAATCGGGCACCTTCGCCTCGTGGGCCATCACGTTGAAGAATGGGCGCTGCATTTCCACTCTGACCCTGGCGTCGTCGGGGGGCGTCTTCGTGACCTTCACGCCCGGCATCTCCAGACGGAAGTGCTGCACGTCGCCGCGCCCCCGCAGCTCGACCGCGACGACGAGCTTGATCGGCTCGAGCGCCGGCACTTCCTCGAGGAAGCGGTTGACCGCGAGCTCGATCAGGCTCTTCGCGTCCTCGGACATCAGATCTTGTGCCGCTGCAAGAGCTTCTTGCCGATCACCATGCGCTGGATCTCCGACGTCCCCTCGCCGATCAACAGCAGCGGCGCATCGCGGTACAGGCGCTCGATCTCGTACTCCTTCGAATATCCGTAGCCGCCGTGGATGCGGAAGGACTCCTCGACGCAGAACCTTCCCGCCTCGGAGGCGAACAGCTTCGCCATCCCCGCCTCCAGGTCAGAGCGCTCGCCGGCGTCCTTCAGGCGCGCGGCCCTGATCGTCAGCAGGCGCGCCGCCTCGACCTGCGTGCCCATGTCGGCGAGCTTGAACTGGATCGCCTGGTGCTCCGCGATCGGCTTGCCGAAGGTCTTGCGCTCCTGTGAGTATTTCAGCGCGAGCTCGAGCGCCCGCTGGGCGATGCCGACGCCGCGTGCGGCGACGTTCACGCGGCCGACCTCGAGCGCGTCCATCATCTGCACGAAGCCCCTGTTCAGACCGGCATCCTCCCCGCCGAGGATGTTCTCGGCCGGACAGCGATAGCCGTCGAACACGAGCTCGGTCGACTCGACGCCCTTGTAGCCCATCTTCTTCAGCTGCTCCGGGACCATCAGGCCGGCGTACTCGCCCGTGTTCTCCTGGACGCCGCCCTGCTTCTCGGCGATGAAGCAGGTCATACCCTTGTAGGCCTTCTCGGCATTCGGGTCCGTCTTGACGAGCACGAACACGAGATCCGAGCGCAGGCCGTTCGTGACCCACATCTTCTGGCCGTTGATCTCCCAGAAGCCGTCGTCCTGCCTCTTGGCCTGCGTTTTGATCGCCTGCACGTCGGAGCCGAGCTCCGGCTCTGAAAGCGAGAACGCGGCGCGGATCTCGCCCGTGGCCATCCGCGGCAGGTACTTCTGCTTCTGCTCCTCGCTCCCGAACTTCATCAGCAGGTAGGAGCCGATGAAGTGCGTGTTGATCACGCCTGAGATCGAGATCCAGCCGCGCGAGAGCTCCTCGACGATCATCGCGTACGTCGTCAGGTCGAGCCCCATGCCGCCGTACTCCTCCGGGATCGTCACCCCGAACAGGCCGAGCTCCTTCATCTGCTCGACTATTCCCGAGGGGAACTCGTCCTCGTGGTCGAAGTGCTCGGCGTTCGGCAGGATCTGCTCGTCGGCGAACTGGTGCACCATCTCGGTGATCGCCTGCTGCTCGTCGGTCTTCTCGGTGTACGGCGTCGTCGCTACGGCCATGCTGGAGCGCTCCGTTGGTCGTTTTCGGGCTTGTCCATGGAGAATACCGGCATGAACTTCGCCCGCGAGGTACTCGACCGCCTGCCCCCGTCGGGGCTGGCGCTCGTCGAGCTCGCGCGCGACGGCTCGCGGCGCGAGTGGACGTTCGCGCAGGTCAGCGCGCGCAGCGCCGCGCTGGCGGGGACGCTGCGCGCGCGGGGGATCGAGCGCGGCGACGTCGTGATGACGCTCGTCGGCAACCGGCCGGAGTGGGTGCTGACGATGTGCGCCTGCTTTCGGATCGGCGCGGTCGTTTTGCCGTGCACCGAGCAGCTGCGGGCGAAAGACCTGCGCCTGCGCCTGGCCGTCGCGCGGCCGCAGCTGATCGTCGCCGACGAGCGCAACCGGGCCGAGCTGGAGCTGGCGCTGCGGGGAGTCGATGCAATGTATTCGAGGGACGTTGAACGCGCGGGTAATGAAACTACCCACGCGCGTGTGCGTGTGGACGATGCCGTAACCGTGGACGACGCCGTAACGCAGACGCGCCTCGACGCAGATGCGATTCCAGTGCTGTTCATCCCCGACGAGACCCTGTTCGAGGCAGACCCCGCCCCCGCGGTCGAGCTCGCGCCGCAGGACCCCTGCCTGATCACGTTCACGAGCGGCACCTCCGGTGAGCCCAAGGCCGTGCTGCACGGACAGCGCTATCTCGATGGCCAACGCCTGCAGGCGTCCCACTGGCTGGGCGCGCGGGCCGGCGAGCTCGTGTGGTGCACGGCCGCCTCGGGCTGGTCGAAGTCGGCGCGCAACGTCTTCATCGCGCCCTGGATCACGGGCGCGAGCGCGCTTCTGCACGACGCGCGCTTCGACCCGGCCGAGCGCTTGCAGCTGCTCGCGCGCGAGCGCGTGAACGTGCTCTGCATGGCACCTACCGAGTACCGCGTGATCGCCGCCCGCGCGCAACTGCGCGCGCTGCCGGATCTGCGCGCGATGGTCGCCGCGGGCGAGGCGCTCAACCCGGAGGTGCTCCACGCCTGGCGCGAGGCGACCGGCCTGGAGATCCGCGACGGCTACGGCCAGACCGAGACTGGGCAGATGACGGGGATGCCCCTTGACCAGCCCGCGCGTCCCGGTTCGATGGGGCGCGCGCTGCCGGGGGTGCGGTTGTCGGTCCGCGACGGCGAGCTGGTCGCCGATCCGGCGAGCGTGCCGACCTTCTTCCTCGGCTATCTCGGAGAGGATCCCCCGAGCGGCGATTGGCACACCGGCGACCGCGTGCGCGAAGACAGCGAGGGCTACCTGTGGTTCGAGGGCCGCTCCGACGATGTGATCGTGTCCGCCGGCTACCGGATCGGCCCGTTCGAGGTCGAGTCAGCGCTCGTCGCGCACCCAGCCGTGGCCGAGGCCGCCGCCGTATCGGCGCCCGACCCCGAGCGCGGCGCGGTCGTGCGCGCGGTCGTCGTGCTGCGCGAGGGCTTCTCCCCCTCCCCGGATCTTGCGAAAGAACTGCAAGAGCACGTCAAGCGCGAAACTGCCCCCTACAAGTACCCGCGGATCGTCGACTTCGCGAGCGAACTGCCGAAGACCGCGAGCGGCAAGATCAAGCGTGCCGAGCTCCGGGAGCGGTGAGCTCGCGCGCCGCTCATGCCGGCTGCCCCACCGGCTCGAGCGCCCCGACGAGCTCGGAGCTCATACGCTCCGCTTCGACGTTGACCTCCTGCGCCACCGTGCTCGCCGGCGGTCGCAGGATCAGCAGTGCGGCGAGGATCCCCAGGCCGACGCAGACCGCGGCGACGATGTAGGCGAGGTGATAGCCGCCGGTGAGCGCGCTCGGCAGCGCGTTCCCGGCCGCGGTCAGCGTCTTCGTGTGGTCGGTCGCGATCGCGCCGAGCGCCGCCAGGCCGATCGCGCCGAACAGCTGCACGGAGACGTTGATGATCCCCGAGGCCAAACCGGCGTCCTTGGGCGGCGCGTCGGCCATCCCCATCGTCAACAGCGGCAGGAACGAGGCGCCGGCGCCGATCCCGATCAGCAGGAACGCCCCGAACAGGCCGGGGAAGTAGCTCGCGTGCACGCCCGCCGTCGCCAGCAGCACGAGGCCGGCGGCGATCGCGGCGAGACCGGCGGCGAGCGTCCGCAGCGCGCCGAAGCGGCCGACCGCGAGCGCCGAGATCCCCATCGAGAAGGCGGCGATCGCGATCGTCAACGGCATGAACGCGAGGCCCGTGTCGATCGCGTCGTAGCCGAGCACGCGCTCGAGGTACAGCGCGCCGAGGAAGAAGGCCGAGAACATCCCCGTCACGAGCAGCCCGCGCACGAGACTCGAGCCCATCAGCATCCGCAGCCGCAGGATCCGCAGCGGCATGATCGGGTTTGAGATCCGCGACTCCAGCACGAAGAAGGCGCCGAGCAGCACCAGCGCGGCCCCGCCGACGCCGAGCGTGCGCGCGGAGGTCAGGCCGTATTCGGTCGACTTGACGATCGCGAAGGCGCCGAGCATCGTCGCGAGCGTGATCAGAACCGAGCCGGCGACGTCGACGCCGCCGGCGAGGCCGATGCCACGGTTCTCGACGATCAGCGCCGAGCCGAGCACGAACGCGATCACGCCGATCGGCACGTTCACGAAGAAGATCCAGTGCCAGCTCAGCGACTGCGTCAGCGCGCCCCCGGCGAGCAGCCCGATCGAGCCGCCGCCGGCGGACACGAACGCGTACATGCCCATCGCCTTCGCCTGCTCGGCTTTCTCGGGGAACTCGGTGACGATGATCGCGAGGATCACCGCGGAGGCGACGGCACCGCCGATGCCCTGGACGAAGCGTCCGGCGATCAACATCCCCTGGCTCGTCGAGGCGCCGCAGAAGATCGAGGCGGCGGTGAACAGGACGAGACCCGACAGGAAGACTTTCTTGCGCCCGACGAGATCGCCCATCCGACCGGCGAGCAGCAGGAAGCCGCCGAACGTGATCAGGTAGGCATCGATCACCCACGTGAGGTTGCCCTGGGAAAAGTGCAGGTCGCGCTGGATCGAGGGCAGCGCGACGTTCACGATCGTCGCGTCGAGCACCATCATCAGCTGGCCGAGGCACAGCACCGCGAGCGCGATCCAGCGACGGCGCTCTTGCTTGCTGGCCGATCTCTGATCGGTCGATCCCCGATCGGCTGTGTCCGACTTCGCGGTCGTGGTCTGCTCAGGTTGGTCTGCGAGGGCAATCTGGCTCATGTGTGGCTCCTTCCGGGTGGCGAAGTAGCACACCATATCATGGATCATCATTGTCATAGGGATGATCCACATAAAATTTATAGTCGTTGCTAGAATGAAAACAAATGGTGAATGGTGTAAAATCACACGCGATGGGTGCTGAGAGTGCATGTGCTCCGGGCTCGATGGTGCTGCTCACCCGGCTCGCCAAGCAGGTCTACCGGCGCAGCAGCGACGAGCTGCTGGGGATGCAGCTGCGCCATCTCGTCGCGCTCAGCTACGTGCGCGACCACGACGCCTGCCCCCAGCACGAGCTCGCCGAGGCGTTCTGCATGGACGCCAACAACGTCGTTCTGCTGCTCAACGAGCTCGAGCAACTGGGCTACGCCACGCGCCTGCGCGACCCCGACGACCGCCGCCGCCACCTGGTCCAGCTGACCCCCGCGGGCGCCGAGGCGCTAAGCCACGCCGAGCACGCCCAGGAAGCGATCGAGGACGACGTCTTGAAGGCGCTCGACCAGAGCGATCGCGCCACCCTGTGGCAGCTTTTGACCCGCGCGCTCTCAGGCGCCGAGCAGGATCAGCACGAGGCCTACAGCGCCACTACGGCGTCGATCTCGACCTGAGCGCCCTTCGGCAGCTGCGCCACGCCGACCGTCACGCGCGCCGGCGGATCGTCCGCGAAGAAGCTCGCGTACACCTCGTTGACCTCCGCGAAGGCCGCCAGGTCGGTCATGTAGATCGTGATCCGCACGGCATCTCGCAGCGTCGCTCCCGCGGCCTCGCAGACGGCGACGAGGTTCTCCAGGCAGCGGCGCGCCTGCGCAGCGGGCGTCTCCCCCACGAGCTCGCCGCTGACCGGGTCGAGTGGGATCTGGCCTGAGCAGAACAGCAGGCCGGCAGTGGCGACCGCGTGGCTGTAGGGGCCGATCGCGGCGGGGGCACCGGGGGCGAAGATCGTCTGGCGGGTGTCGGTCATCGGCGGATCGGCGAGGGTGGTCGCTGGCGGCCTCGGGCGGTGAAGCTCTTACAAAAAGGGCTCAGAACGCGCGCGCGTACGCACACGCGCGCGTTCAACGCCCAAAGAGATAAGCACATCCCCCGCCAGCGAACCCGGACCGCAAGCGACGCACCGCTGCCCCGCGGTCGATAGATTCTCGCAAATGCGACTCTTTCGACTCGCCGCCCCGCTGCTGGCGGTATGCGTCTGCGCGCTGGCCACAGCCGCCCAGGCCCCGGCCCAGATCGCGTTCGCGCCGTGCGGCGACAGCAACGACTTCGCCTGCGGCCACCTGACCGTACCGCTCGACCCGAGTGGGCAGACCCCGGGGACGATCACGCTCGCGATCCGCCGTCACCGCGCTCCCGTCGGCGAAGCGAAGACCGCGATCGTCGCGCTCGCGGGCGGGCCGGGACAGGCGGCGCTGCCATTCGCCGAACAGTTCGCGCAGGTGCTCGGCCCGATTGCGTCCACGCGCGACCTGATCGTGTTCGACCAGCGCGGCATCGGCCTCTCCCAGCCGCTCTCCTGCCATCGCTTCGAACTCAACACGAACGCGCCTCCCGGCCCCACGATCGCCGAATGCGCGGCGCAACTCGGGCCGACACGCAGCTTCTACGCCACCTCCGACACGGTCGCCGACATCGAGGCGCTGCGCGTCGCGGGCGGCTACGAAAAGCTCGTCCTGTACGGCACCTCCTACGGCACGAAGGTCGCCGAGGAGTACGCGCAGGCCTATCCGAGCCACGTCGAAGCGCTCGTGCTCGACTCGGTCGTGCCGCCGAACGGCCCCGAACCCCTCAACCGCGCCACGTTCGCGGCGATCCCCCGGATCCTGCGCCAGCTGTGTGATGCGCGCGCCTGCGCGCGCATCACGCCCAACCCCGTCGCCGACCTCACGCGGCTCGTGCGACGGCTGGCGCGCGGGCCGTTGCGCGGGCGCGTGATCGACGGCCACGGCCTCGCGCGCACGGTGCGGATCTCCTCCGACGATCTGCTCGGGATCCTCGTCGACGGTGACCTCGAACCGACCCTGCGCGGCGAATTCCCCGCGGCCGTGCGCTCCGCGGCGAGTGGCGACATCGCCCCGCTGGCGCGTCTGCAGGCACGCACGGAAGGTGGCGAAGGCGACGAAGCGGAAACCCCGAGCGAGAGCTTCGACAACCCGCTCTACTACGCGACGAGCTGCGAAGACGAGCCGTTCCCGTGGAACCGCGCCTCGAGCCCGGCGACACGCCTCGCCGAAGCGCAGGCCCGGATCGGAGCGCTGCCCGCGAGCCAGCTCGCACCGTTCACGGCGGCGAACGTGCTCGTCTTCAGCGACATCCCGGCGTGCGCCTTCTGGACGTATACGACGCCCGCGCCGGCACTCGAGGAGGCGCCGTTCCCCAGCGTCCCGACGTTGATCCTGAGCGGCGCCGACGATCTGCGCACGCCGACCGCAAACGCCCGCGAAGTCGCGGCGCAGATCCCCGGATCACACCTGCTGGTCGTACCGAACACCGGGCACTCCGTGCTCAGCTCCGACCCGACGCACTGCTCGAGCAACGCCCTCCAGGCGCTGTTCGCCGGCAAGCCGATCGAACCCTGCAAGGCCACGCCGCCCCCGCCGCTGTTGCGCCTGACGCCGCTGGCGCCAACTCGCCTGAACGGGATCCCGCCGGCGCGCGGAAGCCGGGGGCTGCCGGGACGTACGCTGCAGGCGGTGCTGCTGACCCTGGACGACTTCGACCATCAACTCGAGCTGCAGCTCGGGCGGGCGGGCGAAAGCGCCAGCTCGCTGTCGCTGCGCAGCGGCGGCCTGCGCGCCGGCTGGGCCGGGCTCACCGGCGCGGCGCTGACATTCGACGGCTACTCCTACGTGCCGGGCGTGACGATCTCCGGTCGCCTCGGCTCGGGCTCGAGCATCCTGCGTGTCGGCGGCCGCGCGGCCGCGCGCGGCACGCTGCGCATCGGCCCGCGGCAGACGCTCTCCGGGGTGCTGGGCGGCAAGCGCGTCCGCTTCGCGGACACCGGCCCGCAGGCCGTCGGCGCGCAGATGGCGCGCCTCGTCGACGGCGCCCGCTAACGTCTGCCAGATGCCACGGCGCGCGCCGACACTCCTACTGGCGGCGGCGCTCACGCTGTGCTGCTCGGCGCTCGTCGGCGTCGCCTCGGCCGGCGCTGCGCTGAGCTTCGTGCCCTGCGCCGGCACGGGAACCGCCGGCTTTGCGTGCACGACGGTGCCTGTGCCAGTCAGCCGCACCGGCCTCGCGGCCGGCACGCTCTCGTTGAGCCTCGAGCGCAAACAGGCGAGTGCGACCCAGAGCAAGACCGCCGTCGTCGCGCTCGCGGGCGGACCGGGACAGGCGGCGCTGCCGCTCGGCGAATTCATCGCCAAGGCGCTCGCCCCGGCGCTCGGCACGCGCGACCTGCTGGTCTTCGACCAGCGCGGCACCGGCACCTCGGACCCGCTCGGCTGCGCCGCGCTGAGCAGCTTCAGCGGCGGCAGCGCGAGCCAGGCGTTCGAACGTTGCGCGCTTGAAATCGGGCCGGCCCGCGGCAGCTATACGACGCAGGAATCGGTCGAAGACATCGAGACGATCCGCCAGGACATGGGCTATGAAAAGCTCGTCCTCTACGGCACCTCCTACGGCACGAAGGTCGCCGAGGAGTACGCCGAACGCTACCCGCAGTACGTCGAATCGCTCGTGCTCGACTCGGTCGTGCTGCCGAACGGGCCGGAACCGTTCTCGATCCCCACCTTCCAGGCGATCTCCTCGGTGCTCGGCGAGCTGTGCTCGAACAACGCCTGCGCGGGGATCACGACCAACCCCATCGCCGACGTCGCGAGCCTCACCGCGCGATTGCGCAAGCGCCCGCTCAGCGGCTCCGTGTATGACGGCTCGGGCCATCGCCACAACGCCACGCTCGACGAGTCGGGCCTGCTCGGAATCCTCGAGGCCGGCGACCTCAACCCCGCCCTGCGCGCGCTGCTGCCGGCCGCGGTGCGCTCGGCGCTGAACAACTATCCCGATCCGCTGCTGCGCCTGGAGGCGCTCGCGGAGGGCTTGATCCCAAGCGTTCCGGGTGGCCACGCGGTCGAAGAATCGGAGGAGATCGACGAAGCGCTGTACGTGACGACGACCTGCGAAGAGATGCCCTTCCCCTGGCAACGCTCGGCGCCGGCGGCGACCCGGCTCGCGGAAGCCACCGCCGCGCTGAAAGCGCTGCCGAGCACCGACTTCTACCCATTCGACGCCGCCACGGCGCTCGGCAACAGCCTGATCTCACCCTGCGCGGGCTGGCCGGACGCCGCGGCGGCGAGCGCCCAGTCGGGGGTGCTGCCGAACGTGCCGACGCTGATCTTCTCCGGTGCGCAGGACCTGCGCACGCCGACCTCGAACGCGCGGGCAGTCGCGGCCAAGATTCCCGACGCGCAGCTGCTGGTCGTGCCCTACACCGGCCATTCGGTGATCGGCAGCGACTTCAGCGACTGCACGTCGCTGGCGGTGACGGCGTTCTTTGCGGGAGGGGCGGGCGGGGGTCAAATCCAGCCGTGCGTGCCGGGCGCGAACCCGTTCGCGCCGACGCCGCTGACACCGACGAAGCTCGCCTACGTGCATCCGGTGCCGGGGCTGAGCGGCAGGCCGAGCCTGACGCTGACCGCCGTGCTCGACACGATCGTCGACCTCAACCGCCAAGTCGTCGGCGCCACGCTGCAGGCCGACGCGCAGCTGCCCAGCGGCTCGAGCTTCGGCGGGCTGCGCGGCGGCTACGCAAAGCTGAGCACCTCGAAGCTCGCGCTGACCCGCTTCACGTTCATCCCCGGCGTCGAACTGAGCGGCACGTTCCCCGTCAGCAAAGGCCAGTTGCAGACGGCGACGCTGCAGATCACGGGGTCGAGCGCCGCCCATGGCACCGTGCGCGTGGGCTCGGGCAAGCAGGTCACGGGCACCCTCGGCGGCACGCGCTTCAACGTGAACATCGCCAAGGTCAAGCTCTCTTCGCGGGCCGCCGCAGGCGCGGGCGCGAGCGAAGCCGAATGGTCCTCGATGCCGTTCGCCTTCCCGCTGCCGCGGCTCTCGCGGCTGCGCTGATGAGCCTCGCGGCTACGCTGAGCGAGTGCCCAACGCGCTAGCCGCCGAGACTTCCCCCTACCTGCGCCAGCACTCCGAGAACCCGGTCGACTGGCTGCCCTGGGGACCGGTCGCACTGACGCGCGCGGTCGCTGAGGACAGGCCGCTGCTCGTCTCGATCGGCTACTCCTCCTGCCACTGGTGCCACGTGATGGAGCGCGAGTCCTTCGAGAACCCGCACACGGCCGCGCTGATGAACGAGCTGTTCGTGTGCGTGAAGGTCGATCGCGAGGAGCGCCCGGACGTCGACGCGCTGTACATGGAGGCCGTGCAGTCGATGACCGGCCACGGCGGCTGGCCGCTGAACGTGTTCCTCACGCCCGAGCAGCTGCCGTTCTACGGCGGCACCTACTTCCCGCCCGAGCCCCGCCACGGGATGCCGGCGTGGACGCAGGTGCTGCAGGCGCTCGGCGAGGCCTGGGCGGAGCGGCGCGAGGAGATCCGCGCGGGGGGAGAGGGCCTGCGCGAGCGGCTGTCCGGGGGCGCCGGACTGAAGCCCTCGACCGAGCCGCTCGATTCGAGCGCGCTCGATGCCGCCGTCGCGAACCTCAGGGCCTTGTTCGACCCGGTCAACGGGGGCTTCGGCGGGGCGCCGAAGTTTCCCCAGGCCTCGGTGATCGAGTTCCTGCTCGCGCGGGCTACGGGACATGTCGAGCCCACGGCCAGCGCCAATGCCGAGCCCGCTTCAACAGCGAATGCCGGCCCGACGGAGACCGAAATGGCTCTACGGACGCTGCAGGCGATGGCCGGCGGTGGCATCCACGACCTCCTCGGCGGGGGGTTCGCGCGCTACAGCGTCGACGCGACCTGGACGGTGCCGCACTTCGAGAAGATGCTCTACGACAACGCCCTGCTCGCGCGCGCGTACCTGCATGGGTTCCAGGGCTCCGGCGAGCCCCGCCTCCAGGAGGTCTGCCGCGACACGCTCGACTGGGCTTTGCGCGAGATGCGCGGCCCCGAGGGCGGCTTCCACTCCGCGCTCGACGCCGATTCGGAGGGCGTCGAGGGACGCTTTTACGTGTGGACCCTCGCCGAGCTGCGCGATGCGCTCGACGGCAGCGACGCGGACGCCGCGATCGCGTGGTTCGGCGCGACCGATCAGGGCAACTTCGTGGATCCTCACCATCCTGAGCCAGGGTTGAACGTGCTGCAGGACACGGGTCAACGCCCCGACGAGGCCACGCAGGCGCGCATTCGCGCCCGGCTACTGGAGGTTCGCGAACACCGCGTCCGTCCAGGACTGGACGACAAGCGCCTCACCTCCTGGAACGCGCTGACGATCGCCGCGCTTGCCGAGGCCGGCGCGGCGCTCGAGGAGGCGCGCTACACCAAGGCCGCCGTCGCCTGCGCGGAGTTCGTCCTGCGCGACCTGCGCGACGCCGAAGGACGGCTGCTGCGCACCTACAACGACGGAACCGCCAAGCTCGACGGCTACCTCGAGGACCACGCCTTCCTGCTGGAGGCGCTGCTCGTGCTGTTCGAAACCACCTGCGATGAGCGCTGGTTCATCGAGGCTCGCGCGCTGGCGGACACGCTGATCGCCCGCTTCGCGGACGCGGAGAACGGCGGCTTCTTCTCGACCGCCACCGACGGCGAAGCGCTGATCGCGCGACGCAAGGACCTCGAGGACTCGCCGATCCCTGCCGGCCAGTCGAGTGCGGCGATGGGCCTGCTGCGCCTATCCCAGCTCACCGGCAACGCCGAGTACGAGCGCCAAGCGCTGGGTGTGCTGAGCCTCCTGCGCGACATAGCTCCCCGCCACCCAACGTCGTTCGCACACGCACTGCAAGCTCTGCACTGGAACTTCGCCCCAGCCCGCCCAATCGCGTGCGCGGTCCCGTCTACGGGGGCGATCGAGTAGAGGCCAGGACGGCAACCGCAGCGAACCTAAGAGCTACAGGATCGTAAGAGCTACAGGATCGACAGGTACCGATCCAGCTCCCACTGCGTCACGTGCACGCGGTAGTCGTCCCACTCCTGGCGCTTGATCTCGACATACCGGTTGAACATGTGCTCGCCGAGCGTCCGCAGCACGAGCTCGGACTCGGCCGTCAGCTCGATCGCTTCTCCAAGGCTCTCTGGCAGTTGCTCGACGCCGAGACGGCGGCGCTCCTCGCCGGAGAGGTGATACAGGTTCTTCTCCATCGGCTCCGGCAGCTCATAGCCCTTCTCGACCCCCTCCAAGCCGGCCTGCAGCAGGACCGCGAACGTCAGATACGGATTGCAGGCCGGGTCGGGACAACGCAGCTCCATGCGCGTCGCCTTCTCGCGCCCCGGGTGGTACAGCGGCACGCGCACGAGCGCCGATCGATTGCGCCGCGACCAGGCGACGTAGACCGGCGCCTCGAAGCCCGGGACCAGCCGCTTGTAGGAGTTGACCCACTGCGCGAAGATCGAGCAGATCTCGCGCGCGTGCTTGAGCTGGCCGGCGATGAAGGCCTTGCCGACGTCCGACAGGAAGTACTGGTCGTCGGGGTCGTAGAACGCGTTCTTGCCGTCCGCGAACAGCGACTGATGCGTGTGCATGCCCGAGCCGTTCTCGCCGAACAGCGGCTTCGGCATGAAGGTCGCGTGCCAGCCGTACTTCATCGCGTACTCCTTGACGGTGATCCGGTACGTCATGCAGTCGTCGGCCATCTTCATCACGTCGGCGTAGCGCATGTCGATCTCGTGCTGTGACGGCCCGACCTCGTGGTGGGTGTACTCGACGTGGATGCCCAGCTGCTCCATCGCGAGCACCGTCTCGCGGCGCACGTCCGAGCCGGCGTCGAGCGTCGTCAGGTCGAAGTACCCCCCTTTGTCGAGCACCTCCGTCGACTGCGAATCCTTGAACAGGAAGTACTCGAGCTCGGGCCCGACGTTGAACGTGTCGAAGCCCATCCCCTTCGCGCGCTCCATCGCGCGACGCAGCACGTGCCTGGGATCGCCCTCATAAGGCGTTTTCTCGGGCGTGACGACGTCGCAGAACATCCGCCCCACGCCCTGCTCCTCCGGGCGCCACGGCAGCACCGCGAACGTCGACGGGTCGGGCATCGCGATCATGTCGGACTCCTCGATCGCGTTGAAGCCCGTGATCGAGCTGCCGTCGAAGCCCATCCCCGCCTCGAACGCGTCGTCGAGCTCGGCCGCGTTGATCGAGAACGACTTCAGCTGGCCGAGGATGTCGGTGAACCAAAAGCGGATGAAGCGGATCTGGTGCTCGGCGACGAGCGCCTTCACGTCCTCCGCGGTCTTCGCCCGCTCCGGTTTACCCTGCTCGGCCATCTTGGCTGACCTTAGTCGATGGACTTCTCGACCGGTATCGACGGTTGGCTAAAGCTGCCGTCGGCCGATCCTCGATCGGTCAGTGGCCGGCGACGGCCGCGACGAACGCGGCGACGTCTTCCGCTTCCTTGCCCTGGTACAGGTCGGCCGGCATATTGCCGCGGCCGCGCGCGGGACCTTCGAGGATCGTGGCCAGAACGAACGCCTTGCGCGCCGCTTCGCGTCGAGATTTCATCGCCGACGCGCACGTCGAGGTTCGGGCCGATCCGGCCGACCGACTTGACCGCGGCGAGCGTGTGGCAGACCGTGCACGTGTGGGAGAACAGTTCGCGGCCTTTCACCTCCGAGGCGTTCAGGTGCACCCCCCCGATCGCCTCGCTGGGCTTGTCGTTGGCGTTGTGCGCGAGCACGAGCGCGGGCACGATCAGGCCGAAGGCGAACGCCAGCACGACGGCGAACGTGATCAGGCGCTGGCTGGCCTTCGATTCGGCCGGCGGCGGGGTCTGGGAAGGGCTGTCGGAGCTCATGTAGGCGGGGACAATATCGTCTGCCGCGGCCCGACGTTCCGCAGGCGCCCACCGCTCGCGGACGCCCATTGCTGCCAACGCGTCCGCCGCCCCTCTACGATCCCGGTGCGCCGTCGACTCCCAAGGCGCCCGTCGCTCCCGGTGGCCTCATCGATGAGAGCCTCCTCATCTTTAGGCCGGCGCAAGCTACAGCGCTACCCTGGACGTGGGAGCGTCATGACCTATCTACTTCGCAGACTTCCCCTCTCGCGCCTGTTGCTCCTCTGCGGGCTGGTCGTCGCGATCGGAGCTTCCCTGACCGCGCTCGCGTTCGCGCTCGGCACGGGGCCAACGCCGCCGCCGAAGCCCCTGGCGGACGCGGTCCATGACGCGCTCGCTGCGCCGGCCGTGGAAGGCGTCAGCGCGAACATCCAGCTGACCGACCACCTGCTCGAAGGCGCCAGCCTCGCAAGCGGCAGCGGGGGCTCCGCCGGCCAGCTGTCCTCGAGCCCGCTGCTGACCGGCGCCGCCGGCCGGCTGTGGATCTCCAGGGAAGGCCGCGTGCGCCTCGAACTGCAGTCCGAAAAGGGCGACACCGAGATCTACTACGACGGGCACACCCTCTCGATCTACGACGCTTCGTCGAACACGCTCTATCGCTACACGCCGCCCGCCCATGAAGCCGGCGCGAGCGACGGGTCCGGTGCGGGCGACAACACCGGTCAGGGCGACTCCGGCACTCCGGCCACAACCACCCACGAACCCCCGACCGTCGCGAAGATCGAAGAAGCGATCTCCCGCCTGGGCCAGCACGCGAACGTCTCGGGCGCGACGCCGACCGACATCGCCGGCCAGGCCGCCTACACGGTGCGCGTCTCCCCCAAGGAAAGCGGCAGCCTGCTCGGCGGCGCCGAGCTCTCGTGGGACGCCAGTCAATGGCGTGCCGTTGCGCGCGGCGATCTACTCCTCGACGAGCGCCACCCCGGCGCTCGAACTGGCGGCCACCTCGATCTCCTACGGCCCCGTCGAAGCCTCCGTGTTCGAATTCACGCCGCCGGCGAACGCCAAGGTCGAGGAAGTCACGCTTCCGCACAAGCACGGCTCCGAAGCCGGCCAGTCCGCACAGGAAGGCGAACACCCACACGTGACGAGCGTAGGGCCACGGCCTCACGACGGTTGCCGTGCTCGAAAGCAAGGCCAAGACGGGCGCCGACAACTCCACGGCGGAAGCGGCGCTCCCCGAAGGCCTGCAGAAGGTCAAGATCAACGGCATCGAAGCGACCGAGCTGCCGACCGAGCTCGGCACGCTGCTCAGCTTCGAGCGCTCGGGCGTGCGCTACCTCCTCGCCGGCGCGGTCAGCCCCGCGGCGGTCGAAGCGGTCGCCAAGGGCCTCTAGTCAGTGAGCGAAGCCCCGCCCCGGCGGACGGCATCGTCGTTCCTGGCAAGGACGCAAGGAGCGTGGCGTGCCTGGCACGCGAGCGACTGAGGACGCAGCCAGGGGCGAGGAGGCCCCGCCGGTCAAGGCGCGCGGGCTGGTCAAGCGCTACAAGGAGGTCTTGGCGGTCGATCACATCGACCTGAACGTCAACGTCGGTGACGTTTACGGCTTCCTTGGACCAAACGGAGCGGGCAAGACAACAACGCTGCGAATGGCGCTCGGGCTGATCATGCCGACGGAGGGCACGGTCGAGTTGTTCGGGCGCGATCCACTACGCGAGGGTGCACGCGCGCTCGAGGGGGTCGCCGGGTTCGTGGAGGCGCCACGCTTCTACCCGTACCTCAGTGCCCGGAAGAACCTGGAGCTCTTGGCAGCACTGGATGGGGATGGAGCAAAGAAGCGCATTGGGGAGGTTCTGCAGATCGTCGAGCTGACGCCGCGTGCCGGCCACCGCGTCGGCGGCTTCTCGCACGGAATGCGCCAGCGGCTCGGGATCGCCGCGGCGCTGCTGCGGCGACCGCGCCTGTTGATGCTCGACGAGCCCGCGACCGGCCTCGATCCGGCGGGAATGCGCGACATGCGCGCCCTGATCCGCCGCCTCGCCGATGAAGGGATCACCGTGCTGCTTTCGAGTCACCAGTTGCCGGAGGTGCAGGAACTGTGCGACCGCGTCGCGATCGTCGACAGCGGGCGCGTCGTCTATGAGGGCGCGCTCTCGGACCTGCGCCGCCAGGGCGGGGCCGGATATCGACTGCGCACGACCGACGACGCACGCGCATTGGAGTTGGTGCGAAACCAGATGGGCATCGAGCACGTCGCGAACAGCGAGCATGGATTGGTCTTCCAAGCCGAAGAGCAGAATGTGGGTCCGCTGTCGCTGGCTCTAGGGCAGGCGGGCATCGGGATTCTCGCCCTCACCCCGGAGCTCGCGACGCTCGAGGACCTGTTCTTCCGGTTGACCGAAACATGAGGCCCTCGACGCTCACCGCCTACCGCTGGGAGCTGCGCAAGCTCGTCTCGCAGAAGCGCACCTACCTGGGCCTGTTCCTGGCGGCGATCCTGCCGCTGATCTTCGTGCTCGTCCAGAACCTGCATCAGCCCGAAGGCCACCGCGACGAGAACATCTTCGCCTCGCACATCACCGAGTCGGGCCTCGCCACACCGGTGCTGATGCTGCTGTTCATGGCGGCGTTCATGCTGCCGCTGATCGCCGCGCTGGTCGCCGGGGACATCGTCGCGGCCGAGGACGGCAACGGCACGCTGAAGACGATCCTCACGCGCTCGGTCGACCGCGGCCAGGTGTTCGCCGCGAAGGCGCTCGCGGCGATGACCTACGGGGCGATCGCGGTATTCCTCTCGGCGGCCGTGGCGACGATCGCCGGCATCACCTCGTGGGGCTTCAAGCACGTGATCACGTTCTCGGGCTCGATCGTCTCCGCACCCGAAGGCCTGCTGCTCGTGTTCGCCGCCAACGCCTGCTACCTGATCCCGCTGCTCACGGTCGTCGCGATCGGCGTGCTGCTGTCCACGGCGACCCGCAACAGCGCCGCCTCGGTCGTGGGCACGGTCGGCTTCGTGATCCTGCTCTACATCGTCGCCCAGATCCCCGGCATCGAATCGATCAAGCCCTACCTGCTCACCGAACAGTTCCAGAACTGGCAGGGCCTGCTGCGCACCCCGACCGACTGGACCCCAATCGGCCACTCGGCCTGGGTCTGCGCGCTGTACGCGGTTCCGGCGCTGCTCGCGGGATACCTCGTGTTTTTGCGACGGGACGTCGCGGGGGGTTGAATATCGCTCCCGCGGCGAGATGTCGCCGCGGATGCGATGTGCCGTCGGATCCAGTTCAGGGACGGCGGTAGGTGGCGACCGTCAGGCCCCGAGCCAGCGTCGCGTCTTTGAGGCCACCCCGCACGGTGGCGACGTCGAAGCCCGCTTTCAACCCGAGCCCACGGTCGAGCGCGTAGAGCAAGAACGCGACGTGGTGCAGCCGGCCGCCCGCACCGCAGACCCCGCCCCAGCGGGCCTCGCCGGCGCTGTTGCGGCCGACCACGGCTCCCGCGGGCAGCCAGCCGGCGCGAATCCCCGGCACGCGCGGCGGCAGGCCGGCCACGGCCCACTGAATCGCGCCGGTGCGGCCACCGTCGAGGTCGACCGCGAGCAATAGCAGTTCCACGCTGCCGGCCGGCAAGTTCCGCCAGCGCAGCGGCGGTGAAATGTCGCCCCCGTCGCAGGTGTAGCGCTTCGGCAGCGCGCCGCCCGACCGGAAGGCGGGACTGCTCATCGCGATCGTGCCGAGCCTCGAGCGGGGCGCAGGAGCGGGCGGCCTCGTCGACGTCGTCGTGTCGCCGGAGCTCCCACAGCCGGCGCCCACCAGCGCCACGCCCAGTCCCACAGCGAGCAGCGATCCGCGGGTCCCGATCCTCACGCGGCGCAGCTTAGTTGCTTCACGCGTCCTTTCTTCGCGGGCGATCGCCGTGCCCTCGGCGGGGACGAGGTCCGTACGGCCAAGGCCGCGCCCGCACAAACGCCCCGCACCCCCCAGCCACGCCAAGCCGGCCGGACGGACATCGACCCCGCCGAGGGCCTGCCACCCACGCCCAGGCCCAAGACGCCAAGCTTCCCTCGGGCCCTCAGCCCACCTCGGCCGGCAACTCGATCGTCGCAAGCTCGACCTCGCCCATCAGCCGCCGCGCCTCGCGCGGATCGACCAGGCCGGCGCCGAGCCTGACGGTCGACTCGGCCCCACAGGCCACCCCGAAGCGCAGGCACTGGTCGGGCGGGCGACCCTCGTAGCGGGCGGCGACGTAGCCGGCCAGGAAGGCGTCGCCGGAGCCGCGTTTGGCGATCGAGTCGTGCGGCTGCACGCTCACGCGCCGCAAGACTGGCTGCCCGTCGACGAGCACCTGCGCGAAGCAGCCGTCGGGGAGCGTCATGATCGCCTCGTGGGGACCGAGCGCGGCGATCTCGCGCACCCCCAGCGAGCGTTCCTCCTCGCTCGCGAACTCGTGCCCGACGAGCTCCTCGGCCTCGGACACGTTCGGCGAGACGACGTCGGGCTCGGCGCGGACCGCCTGGCGCAGGGGGTCGCCGTCGGTGTCGATCACGGTCGTCACCCCCGTCCGCTGCAGCTCGCGGATCAGGACCGCGTAGATGTCGGCCTCGAGACCGCGCGGGAGCGAGCCGGCGAACACGACGATCGCGGCCCCGCGCGCAAGGTAGAGGAGCTTGTCGCGGAACAGCTCGACCTCGTGCTGGGTGACCGCCGGGCCGCGTTCGTTGATCTCGGTCTGCTGCCCGGTCGTCGGATCGAGCACCGAGGTGTTCGTGCGCGACTCCTCGCGGATCCGCACGAAGTCGTTGAGGATCGCCTCCTCGGTGAGCTGCTCGACGATGTGCGTCCCCGTGATGCCGCCCGCGAAGCCGGTCGCGATCACGGGCTGGCCGAGCGTCTTCAGCGTACGGGCGATGTTCACGCCCTTGCCGCCGGCCATCGTGCGCTGCTCGACGGTGCGATGACGGCGCCCCAGCCGAAAGTTCGGCACCGAGAGCGACTTGTCGATCGCCGCGTTCAGCGTGACCGTGATGATCATCGCGGTTCAGACTACCCCAAACCAACAATGTGAACTCAAGAAGGCCGACGCAACAACAAGACCGACTGGCGGCCGAGGACCAAGCATGGCGCCGATCGAAGATCGGCCAGCAGGGAGCGTGGCGTGCTTACCAGCACGCGAGCGACCGAGGACGCAGCCAGGCGCCGGTCATCGGTCGCCCAGGGCCCAAGCGGTCTCGCGCAGCCGCTCGGCCTCGGCCCGGGCCGCCGCGGCCGGGTCCCCACCGGTGGCCAGGTAGGCGCCCGCGATGCTCCTGGAGGCCGTCACCAGGCCGCCGGCTCGGCCCGGCGCGAAGGCGGGCGCCAGATCCTCGACGCGGCCGCCCTGCGCGCCAACCCCGGGCAGCAGGAACGTCGTGTGCGGCATCAGCTCGCGGGCGCGCGCGAGATGCGCGGGAACGGTCGCCCCGACGACGGCGCCCACGTCGCTCAGGCCAGACCCGCCGACGCCGGGCGCGCCGAGCTGCTCAACGATCGTGGCCAGACGTTCCCAGACCGTCCCGCCCTTCGCCAGCTCGAGATCCTCGACGTCCGCGGCGCCCGGGTTGGAGGTGCGCACCAGCACCAGCACCCCGGCGCCCGCCGCGCGCGCCCCTGCCACGAACGGCGCGAGCGTGTCAGCGCCCATCAGCGGGTTGACGGTGACCATGTCCGCACCGAGCCCCGCGACCTGGCCGAAGGGTGTCTCGGCGCCGGCGAACAGCGCTTCGGCGTACGCCCGCGCGGTCACGTCGATATCGCCGCGCTTGCCGTCGGCGATCACGAGCAAGCCCTTTGCGTGCGCGTGCTCGATCACCGCGCCGAGCGCGGTCCGGCCGGGAGCGCCGAGGCGCTCGAAGCAGGCCAGCTGCGGCTTCGCCGCCACGCACGCCTTCGCGGCGGCGTCGATCAGCGCCTTGCAGTGGGCCAGCACCGCGCTCGCGGCGCGCTCCGCGGAGAAGCCCTCGACGGGTCCCCCGGAGACTCCGGCCGCGGCCGATACGGGCTCGGCCGGCGCGGACTCGGCGGATACGCCGGGCGCAAGCGCGGGCTCGCCCACACCCGGCCACAGCGCGCTCGGATCGGGATCGATGCCGAGCACGATCTGCGACCGGCGCGCCTGCACGCGCGCCGCGAGGGTGTCGCCGAAGCCGGTCGGCAGTATCAGCGGCCCTTCACCGCGCTCTTCAGCCCGCTGCCGGCGGTGAAGCGCGGCACGCGGGAGGCGGCGATCTGGATGCGCTCGCCCGTGCGCGGGTTGACCCCCTGGCGCGCGCCGCGCTCGCCGACGTGGAACTTGCCGAACCCCGACACCGTCACCTCGCTGCCCCTGCGCAGTGCGTCCTCCACGGTGGCCAGCACCGCGTCCACCGCACGTGCCGCATCCTGCTTGGTCAGATCGGCGCGGTCCGCCACCTGGTCGACCAACTCGGACTTCGTCACTTCGCCCTCCTCGCTCGTAAGACAGTTCCGCCGAAGCTAACACCGCGCGCGGACATTCGCATCCGCCAACGTATCCGACACAATGATGGGATGAGCTTCGAACGTGTCGCCTGGAGCCTGACCGTGCTCGTCGCGCTGATCACGGCGCTGCTGCTGCTGCTGTCCGGCTACAACGGCTACGCCGGCCTCGGCCTCGCGGTCGCGATCGCAGCTGCGGTCAACCTGTTCTGAGCCACTCGAGCAGCGCGCGCGCCGCGCGGCCGCGGTGGCTGATCGCGTCCTTCTGCTCGTCGGAGAGCTCGGCCATCGTCAGATCATCGGGCCCATCGTCGGGCAGGAACGCGGGGTCATAGCCGAACCCGCCCGCTCCCCGCGGCTCGGCCGCGAGCGTGCCCGTGCAGCGGGCCTCGAACATGCGCTCGACGCCGGTCGCCGGATCGACGTAGACGAGCGCGCACACATACGCCAGCGCGCTGCCTGTCGGCGCCTCGCGCAGCAGCTTCGCCAGGTTCTCCGCGTCGCTCGCCCGCTCCCCCGCGTAGCGCGCCGAGCGCACGCCGGGCGCGCCGCCGAGGGCCTGCGCCTCGATCCCGGAGTCGTCGGCGACCGTGACCGCACCGGTAGCATCGGCGGCCGCACGGGCCTTGCCGAGCGCGTTCTCCACGAACGTCTCGCCGTCCTCCGGGGGCAGCTCGAACTCGGGCGGCAGGACGTCGACCTCGTAGCCGGCGAGCAGGCGCGCGAACTCGCGGCGCTTGTGCTCGTTGTGGGTGGAGAGCAGGAGCTTTGTCACGAGGCCGAGGATAGGTAGATCACGCGGTCGGTGAGCTGCTGATCTGAGACGCCGAGAATCGCTTTGACCAGGTATGGGATGCCCGACGGACGACGTGAGAACCGGGAGGAAAGAGCGATCAACACACCGGGGTGGTGTTGGCCAGCGGTGAGATGCTCGGCTGAGATGCGCGTGAAATCCGCGACGTTCTCTGTGAGCAGAGCCCGCTCCTGTGCGATCGCCGCGGCAAATATCTCGGGGTCAGGGCTTCCTGCCAGGCCGAGCTCGATCACGGTCGAGGCATCGACATGCACGGCTCGCAGCGCCTGCGCATGTGCGCCCGCGTACATCTCGTCGAGCAGCAGCCTCAATGCTCGTCAGCAGCCGCGGTTTCGCGTCTGTGCAGATCGATGCGGGCCGCAATCTCATCCGGGTATGCAGCGCGATAGCGCATCGCCGCATCCACCAGAGACCGCGATATCGTCCCGTCCTCAACGAGCGCCGCGACGGGGTCGGGCTCCGCCGCCAGGTCCTCGAGCCACGTTGCGACCTCCCACACGTCCGGTCCACCCAACAGTCCCGCGCGTCGGCCGGTCGGCCCGTCGCGAAACACGACGAGCGGATGCTCCTCGCGACGGGCGCCTTCCTCCGCATAACGACGCAGCCGATCCGAGAGCGTCTCGCCGGCGGCGCGCGCCCGTAGACGAAGACGCTCAGCCAAGCTGTCATCGAGGCGCACTGACACATTCACAGACATGTATGCAACGTAGCACAACGCCTACGCGTGCTCTACTCGCCTCGTCAGCCCACACTAAGCGCCCGCGATCGCCTGCTCCTGGGCCGCGCGCAGCCGCTCGATTCCCGCGCCCGCGAGCGCCAGCAGCTCATCCAGGTGCGCGCGCGAGAGCGGCGTGCGCTCGGCCGTCGCCTGCACCTCGATCAGGCCGCCTTCGCCGGTCATCACGACGTTCGCGTCGACCTCCGCGGTCGAGTCCTCGGCGTAGTCGAGATCGAGCAGCGCGACCCCCGCGACGATCCCGCAGGAGACCGCCGCGATCGAGCCGGTCAGCGGCGAGCCCTCGAGCTTGCCCTCGGCCCGCAACCGCGCGCAGGCGAGCGCCAGCGCGACGTAGGCGCCGGTGATCGAGGCGCAGCGCGTGCCGCCGTCGGCCTGCAGCACGTCGCAGTCGAGGTAGATCGTGCGTTCGCCGAGCTGGGATAGGTCGATTGCGCCGCGCAGCGAGCGCCCGATCAGGCGCTGGATCTCGACCGTGCGCCCGTCCTGGCGTCCGCGCGTGGCGTCGCGCTGCTTACGATCGCCGGTGGAGGCCGGCAGCATCCCGTACTCGGCCGTCAGCCAGCCGCGGCCCTTGCCCGCCATCCAGCGCGGGACGCTCTCCTGCGCGGAGGCGGTGCAGATCACGCGCGTCTCCCCGGCCGAGATCAGCGCCGAGCCGGTGGCTGTACGCATGAAGCCCGGCTCGATCGAGACCGGCCGCAGCTCGCCCGGCCCGCGCCCGTAGCTGCGTTCGTCGGCGCCGCTCATAGACCAACCTCCCCAGCTTGTCGTCTCGCGCTCATCGACCGACCTCCTTCGTTTGTCGCCTCGTGCGGGCAACCCCCGCTGCCGACAGCGTTGTCCGTCCTCGCACGGTCAACCTACGTCGCCGTCTCACACCGTCACCTCGACGGCCGCGAGCTCGACGCGCTCGACCGGGCCGAGCGGCATCTGCAGAAAGCGCGTACCGGCCTGCTCGAAGGCCTCCGTGTCGCCGGTGCAGAGGAAGCGGTACTCCCCCTCCCCCGCCTGCGGGTTCTGCAGATCGCGCGTGCTCAGCGCGTGCTCGACCTGGCGTGCGAGCGCGGCCCCGGAGCTGACGAGCGCGACGCCCGGGCCGAGCATCCGCTGGAGCATCGGCTGGATCAGGGGGTAGTGGGTGCAGCCGAGGATCACCGTGTCGACGTCCGCTCGCTTCAGCGGCGCGCAGACCTCGCGCACGGTCTGCACGGCGCGCTCGTCGAACTGCTCGCCGGCTTGGATGATCGAGGCCAGCGTCGGGCACGGGACGGCGTGGAGCGTGACGTGCGGATCGATCGCCGCGACCGCCTCCTCGTAGGCGCGGCTGGCGACCGTCGTCGGGGTCGCCAGCAGTCCGATCCGGCCGCTGCGCGTGGCGGCGACCGCGCGGAATGCCTCCGGCCGCACGACGCCGAGCACGTCGACGCCGAGCGTCGTCTCCATCATCCGCCGGCGCAACGCGGGCAGCGCGGCGGCGGTCGCGGAGTTGCAGGCGACGACCAGCAGCTTCGCGCCGCGCCCGGCGAGCTCGTCGGTCACCTCCGCGGAGAACCTGCCGAGCTCCTCCGGCGTGCGTTCGCCGTAGGGGAAGCGCGCGGTGTCGCCCAGGTACAGGAAGTCCTCGCGCGGGAGCCGCACGAGCAGCTCGTGCAGCACGGTCAGCCCGCCGACGCCGGAGTCGAACACGCCGATCGGCCGTCTCCGTGGATCGCTGCTCGATCGCTCGGCTCCGGCCGCGGGCGCGCTCGTCATGCAGCCCATCATCTCAGAGCCCGGAGCGCTACGGTCGGAGGATCGTGCGCGCGCTCGTGCTCTCCAACATGTTGCCCGACGCCGCGCACCCCGAGCGCGGCACGTTCGTCCGCGACCAGGTCGCCGATCTGCGGCGTCTGCGCGAGCCCGACCTCGAGATCGAGCTCTACGAGTTCCCGCCCGGCGCCCGCGCGCTCGCGCGGGCGGCCCGCGATCTGCGCCACCGCTACGGCCCCCCCTCGACGCTCAGCCGCCGCCCCGCGCACGAGCCGTTCGAGATCGTGCACGCGCACTACGGGCTCACCGCCTGGCCCGCGTTCGCGGTGCCCGCGCGCGTGCGCGCGTTGACCGTCCACGGCAACGACATGCGCCACCCGCGCACGCGGATGATCACCGGCGCCGCGCTCGGGCGGATCGACCTGCTGGCGGCCGTCTCGAGCTCGCTGGCGCAGGAACTGCCGAGCGCCCGCGCTCGCTCCAGAGCGCAGGTGCTGCCGTGCGGGGTCGACCTCGAGCGCTTCCACCCGATCCCGCGCGCGCAGGCCCGCAGCGAGCTGGGCCTCGATCCCGAGCAGCCCTACCTGCTGTTCGCGGCCGACCCGACACGTGCGATCAAGCGCTACGACCTCGCGCTCGAATTGGCGCGCGCGATCGACGTCGAACTGCTCGTCCTCGGCGGCGTCGACCCGCAGCGCGCGCCGCTGTGGTTCAACGCCGCGAACGCGGTCCTGATGCCATCCGGGCACGAGGGCTTCGGCCTGGCGGTGCTCGAGGCGCTCGCCTGCGACGTGCCCGTGCTCGCCACGCCCGTCGGCATCCACCCCGAGGCGCTGCGCAGCGTCGCGGGGACGCTCTGCGCGCCGTTCCAGCTCGAGGCCTGGCGCGCGGCGCTCGAACCACACCTTGGCTCGACGGAGTCGCGGATCGAGGGACGCGCCCATGCCGAGCCCTACTCCGGTCCGCGCCTGGCCGCGCACGTAGCCGCTGCCTGGCGCGCGGCGCTGGAACGGGCCAAGACCCCGTGAACGCGCGCCGCACACGGCTGAACAGGCCTCGGAACCTGGGCGCGCGATCCCGATAGTTGACGCGCCCAGGGTGGAAAAGGGTCCTTCACAGCGGGTAGCATGGGTCGTGGTGGAGCAAAGCGCACCCGCAACGGCCTCCTACGCCGCTCTTGCACAGACGCCGGGCGAGACCCCGGCGGACGTCCCCGCGGCCGCTGAGCCCACGCCCGACAACGGCGCTGTGGCCGACACCCCCACGCCCGGTGAGTCATCGCCCAGCGACTCACCCGGGTTCAGCGAGCGTGGGCGCATGCGTCGCCGCGCGCGCTTCCTGCGCAAGGCGCGCGAGCTCGCCTACCGCGACCTCGGCGGACTGGTCTTCAACCTCCACCGCTTCGGCCAGCGCAACGACGCGCTCGTGCTCGCCAAGCTCTCGACGCTCGGCCAGATCGACACCGAGCTGCGCACGCTCGAAGGCGCGCTCGCCGAGCACCAGTCGGTGACCGTCCTGCGCGACGCCGGCATCGCCGCCTGCCCGCGCTGCGCGGCGATCCACGGCAGCGAGGACCGCTTCTGCCCCAACTGCGGGCTCGCGATGGACCGCCGCGCCGAGCGCCCCGTCGCCGGAGCGCCCGCGAGCGTCGCGCCCGCCCCAGCACCTGCGCCGACCTCCGCGCCTGCGACCTCCGCGCCTGCGCCCACTCCGCCTGCACCCACTCCCGCTCCGGGCCCTTCGCCCGCTCAAGCCGCGGCACCGAGCCCCGCCACCACCATGCCCGCTGCTTCGGCACCGCCTGCGCCCGCCACGGCAGGCTCCCCGCCGGAGGCTCCCGCACCGGGCGACTACACGACGATCGATCGACCAGCGCCCGCGCGCCCGCGCTCGCCGCAGACACCCGCGCCCGCATCGCCCGCATCGCCCGCGACACCAGCATCGCCCGCCCCGGGCGCTCCCGTGGCGGAGCCCACGGACCAGGACCAGCCCACCGTGATCGTCCGTCCCCCGCGGCCCTGACTCGCGTGAGCGTCGCCACACCACCCGCGAGCGGCGGGGCGGGCGGATACCCACCCCCCATCGCAGCCCCACCGCCGCCCGCCGACGAGGTGTGCCCGCTGTGCGGCACGCCGCTGGCGCCCGAGCAGGAGTGGTGCCTGCACTGCGGCGCCGCTGCGCGTACGCGTCTGGCGGCATCGCCCGCCTGGAAGACGCTCGCGATCGCGCTCGCGATCGTCGTCGCGCTCTCGCTCGGGGTGCTTGCCGCCGCGCTCGTCAAGCTCGCCGGCGGCTCCGGGCACTCCACGACGGCGCCGGCGAGGACGATCACGGTCACGACGCCCGCCACGACGCCGACCGCGACCGTACCCGCCACGACGACGCCCGCTACCCCCGGGACGAGCACGCCGAGCACCGGGCTCCCGACCACGACCGCCACGCCGGGCGCGCCGGGCGCTACGGGCGCCACGGGCACGACCCCCGGTTCCGGCACAGGCGCCCCTGGCCTGTCCACCCCGTCGACCGCGACGACGACGCCCGGCCTCGCGACCCCCACGACCGCGCCGACGAAGACCACCCCGAAAGCCACTACCACTCCCGCCCCCACCAAATCGAGCGAAGCACCGCCGAGCTCGAACCCCCTCGTCGCCCCGGAATCGCCGAAAAAGTGAGCTCCGCTCCAGGCGGTCCGGTGGTCGAGACCGACATCGTGGTGGTGGGCGCCGGCGCCGCCGGGCTGTACGCGGCGCTCTGCGCGGCGCGCGAGGGCGCCCGGGTCGTGCTGATCTCGGCCACGCCGCTCGCGCAGACGGCCTCCTACTGGGCGCAGGGCGGCCTCGCCGCGGCGCTCGCCGACGACGACAGCTTCGAACTGCACCTCGCCGACACCGAGCGCGCCGGGCGCGCGCTCGTGCGGCGCTCGGCGGCCGAGATCCTCGTGCGCGAAGCGCCCGCACGGGTGGAGGACCTGCAGGCGCTCGGCGTGCGCTTCGACGGCGACCGCTCCGGCGGGCTCGCGCTCGGCCTGGAGGGCGGGCACTCGGTCAGGCGCGTCGTCCACGCCGGGGGCTCGGCGACCGGCCGGCGCGTCGTGCGCCAGCTCTCGGCGCTCGTCGCGGCGGAGCCTGCGATCACCGTGTTCGAGGGCGCGCGCGCGCGGGCGCTGTGGACGGACGGCGATGCGAGCCCCACCCACCCCGCGGCCGGCCATCGCGATAAGAGCCATGCCGGCCCGGGCGATCAAGGGCCTGTCGTTCTCGGTGATGAAAGCCCCGCCGACCTCCGCGATCAAGGCCCCGCCCACCCTCGCGACGAAGGCCCGGCCGACTCCCACGAGGATCACCCCGCCGGCCCCCGCTGTCACGGCCTGATCTGCGACGACGGCCGGGTCGTCGCCGCGCGCGCGGTCGTGCTCGGCACCGGCGGCGCCGCGGCGCTGTGGGCGCGCACGACCAACCCGCCCGGCTCGCAGGGGTTCGGCCTGCTGCTCGCCCACGCCGCGGGCGCGGCGCTGGCCGACCTCGAGCTGCTCCAGTTCCATCCCACCGCGGTGATCGGACTCGCCGGACGCGAGGGATTTCTGATCACCGAGGCGATCCGCGGCGAGGGCGCGACCCTGCACGACGCGACCGGCGAGCGCTTCGTCGAGGAGCTCGCTCCCCGCGACGAGGTCGCGCGGGCGATCGCGCTGCGCCTGCGCGAATCCGGCGAGCGCGCGGTCGGCCTGGACATGCGCGCGATCGACCCCGCGCACTTCCCGAACGTCGTCGCCGCGCTGCGCGAGGCGGGCCTCGATCCGACGCGCGAGCTCGTCCCGGTGGCGCCGGCGGCGCACTACATGATGGGCGGGATCGTCGCCGACCTCGATTCGCGCTCGACCCTGCCGGGGCTGTATGCCGTCGGCGAGTCCTCCTGCACCGGCCTGCACGGCGCCAACCGCCTCGCCTCGAACTCACTCAGCGAGTGCTTCGTCTTCTCCCGCCGCGCCGTCCTGCATGCGCTCTCCACGCCCGCGCCCGTAACGGCGCCCGCCGGGGTGGGCGGGGCTTCCGTTTCCCCGGCGGAGCTCGAGGCGCTGCGCGAGCTCCCCGCGCCCCCGCTCGCCGAGCCCGCGACGCGCGAGGCGCTGTGGCGGGACGCCGGCATCGTCCGCTCGGCCGCGGGCCTGGAACGCCTGCGCGAGGATCCCCACCCGCTGGCGCGGCTGCTCGCGCGCGGCGCGCTCGCGCGGACCGAGAGTCGCGGCGCCCACCAGCGCTCCGATCGCCCGGAGCGCGATCCCGCGCTCGATCGCCATCACTTCGTCCTCACCGCAGACGGGGACGGAGACGAGAACGAGGGCGGGGCCTGGCAGACCTGGGATTAGGCCTTTTCTAAAGGTATTTAAATCTTCGCCCGCCGAGGCGAAACCTCGATCCTTTCTCTCCGATCGTGTGTTTTTGATCGTGAATGTCTTTTCACGGCCGGTAGGCGAGACGCCAGAGAACCGGCTCATCGAGAAAAAGAGGGTGAGGGGTCGCCATGTATCAATTCAGCCGGGCCATCTATCGGGAGCTCGCTCCCCATCTCTCGGCCCCCGCGCCGGGCGCCCCCGCAAACGCCAACCAGGAGCACCTGCTCCAGGCCTGTGAGGCCGTCGTCGAGCGGATGGCCGTCGAACGTCTGTACTTCGCGCGTCCCGAGCGCACGCTGTTCTGCGATATCCGCTCGATGTTCCCGATGAGCGAGCAGGGCCACGTGCACCGCGTCGTCGCCCGCTACATCGCGCTCGCACAGCAGTTCCTGATCGAGAACCCGCTCGCGGGCTACGCCTCGATCAGCGGCGAACCGCCGCAATGTCGCGCGACGACCCGCAAAGGCGCCGCCTGCCAGCGCGTGCCGCTGCCGCACAACGGCTACTGCCCGTCGCATCAACACCTCGCGGACACCGAGGATCGGGAGCTCGCGGCGGCCTGAGGAGCTGCTTTGGGGCGCATCCGCGCGGGTGTGTTCTTGTTCCGAGCGTGCTTGCGCGGGGCCTCCCGCCCCGCGTCGAGGAGGCCGTGTTTCGTGCACGACGACCACGGGAAGAGGACAATGCGGAGATGCCCGCCGCGGACGCACCTGAGCGACCCGATCGACCCGAGCGCGTCGGTTTCCTGGGCCTCGGGATCATGGGCTCGCGGATGGCCGCGCGGATCGCGCGGGCCGGCTTTCCGCTGACCGTCTGGACGCACACGCCCGGCAAGGCCGCCGAAGTGGGCGGCGGAACACGAGCCGGCGGTCGCGGTCGACACGCCGGCGGCGCTCGCGCGCGCGAGCGAGATCGTCGTGAGCATGGTCGTCGACGGCGCGCAGGTCGAATCGGTGCTGCTCGGGGAGGACGGCGTGGTCGAGGCCGCACGCGAGGGCCTGCTGTGCGTGGACATGTCGACGATCGCCCCCACCGACAGCCGCCGGATCGCGGCGGCGCTGGCCGAGCGCGGCGTGCGGATGCTCGACGCGCCCGTGACGGGGTCATCGCCGCGGGCGGAGGCGGGCACGCTCACGATCATGGCCGGCGGCGCGGCCGCGGACTTCGCCCGCGCGCGGCCGATCTTCGAGGCGATGGGCGAGGTGATCGTGCACGTCGGCGCGCTCGGGCAGGGCGAGATGCTGAAGCTGATCAACAACTCGCTCGGCGCCGCCAACGCGGCCGCGCTGGCCGAGGCGCTGCTGCTCGCGCGAGCGACGGGCGTCGATCTCGACGCGTTCGTGCGGGTCACCTCCGCGGGCTCGGGCGCTTCGGCGCAGCTGACGTTGAAGTCGACGCCGATGCGCGAGCACGACTACACGACGCTGTTCAAGACCGAGCACATGCTCAAGGACGTGCGCCTGTGCCTCGAGGAAGCCCAGGCGGCGGGCATCCCCTTCCCCTCGGCCGCGCACGCGCGCGATCTGCTGACGGCGACGCTCGGCCG
Organism: uncultured Solirubrobacterales bacterium; assembly: GCA_963789675.1. Taxonomy (GTDB): domain Bacteria; phylum Actinomycetota; class Thermoleophilia; order Solirubrobacterales; family Solirubrobacteraceae; genus Palsa-744. Next base: position 128,338 of record CAWBLR010000001.1, read on the forward strand.
CGGCCACGGCGAGGACGACTACGCCGCGATAATCGAGGCCGCGGAGGGGCTCGCGGGACGGCGCTTGTAGCGATTTCGCCCAAAAAACCCCTGCATTTGCAGGGGATTTGGGATTTCCGCCAAGGTTTCGTATCTTTAAGGGGTCGGGCTCGTCGTTCGGTCGCTGCGGACGGGGTGTTCAGAGCCCGAGGTTTACCGAGACTTTCCTTACTTCTTTCTGCCTCTTTCGTCCTACCTATGCCAATTGCTTTCAAAGAATGGGCGGTCACCGTCCGTGCCCTCGCCGAAGGCGAGCAGCTGATAACCCTGCGCAAGGGCGGCATCCGCGAACCCGGCAAGCCGTTCAGGCTCGCCCACGAGCGTTTCTTCCTGTACCCCACCTTCGACCACCAGCCGGGCGAGTTCGTGCGTGAATCGCACCAGCCCGAGCTGCGCCGCGCGCTCGAGGAGGGCGTCTGGAGCGACGGCGAGCCACCGCTGCACGCGTTCGCGACCGGCGGCATCCAGCAGCCCGACCGCGTCCGCATCCGCGCCTGGGCCGAAGTCGCCGGCCACTTCACGATCGCCGACCCGCGCTGCGTCGACGCGCTCTCCCCGTTCTACGTCTGGACGACCGACTACGCCGAAAAGCGCCTCGGCTGGCGCCGCCACCAGCCGCTGCACGTGCTCTTGCTGCGCACCTACCGGATCCCGCGGCCGGTGACGGTGAAGGTCAAGGACGAGTACTCCGCCGCCCAGGCGTGGATCGAGCTGCAGCGCGAACTCCCGTTCGAGGGCACCCCCGTGCTGTCAGACGCCGAGTTCGAGCGCGCCTCAGAAGAGATCGCCGAGATCACGCGCGGCGCCTCCCAGCCGGTCTTGGCCTAGTCGCCTCACCCGGGGCCCGCGCCCCTCTCACCCCCCAGCGCCTCTCGGATTGCCCTTTGCCTAGGGCTGTTCCCAGGCAAGTGCTTCCCTGGCGGCTTCGGCGCCGGACTCGGGGACGAGGATGTCCCGGCGTCCGGCGACGAGGAAGTCCGGAACATCGGCGCCCGCCGCCCGGCGCTGCATGCTGGGGATTCCCTCTTCGATCAGCAGTCCCTGGATCATCTCCGCCTCGGCGCTGTTCTGCGCGCCGGCGATCTTCACGAGCTGGCCTTCGCTGTACTGCGGCTTGATCTTCCGCGCCTGCTGCTGACGCTCGCTCAGCACCTCCTCGGCGCCGCCGGGCATGTGCACGAGCGGCATCCCGCAGGTCCTGCAGAAACGCTCGTCCGGCGGGTGTTCCCGTCCGCACGATGGGCAGAGCAGACCGTCGGCGTCCACCATCACTCCACCTCCAGCGCTACCTCCCGCACCCGGCCGTCCTCGATCAGGTAGGAGCGCACCTCCGGCGCCTCGCCGTCCTTCAGACCCACGATGATCCACTCCACCCCCGGCCAGTTGGCGGCGAAGGAGATGTCGGTCTGGGAGGGATAGGGAGCGCTGCGCACGTGCGAGTGGTAGATCGCGCCCAGCTCGAGGTCGTGCTCGTCGATCGTGTTGTAGAGCGCGAGCAGTTCGGCGGGGTCGATCTCGAACTTCAACGGGCTGGCGTGCACGTTGACCGCGCGATGCACGTCGACCGCGCTCGTCACCCGCGCCTCCCCTGCGCCTTCGGCTTCGACCGCGACGACCCCGCAGACCTCGTTCTTCGGGTCCTCCAGCGCGTGCGCGACCACCGCGTCGAGCAGGTCGGGGGCGATCTTCATGTCCGGTCCGGCGCGCGGGCGAGGAGACCGCTCAGGCCGCGGAGTCGACCCAACACCAGGCCGCCGGAGCCGGCCTACCACCAGACGGTGGAGTCGAGGTTCTCGACCTCGTCGACCGGCAGCGTGTAGATCCCGCTCGAGAGGTACTTCCAGCCGTCGTCGCAGACGACGAACACGACGTTGCCCTCGTCCAGCTCGCCCGCGATCCGCACGGCGATGCTGGCGATCGCGCCGCTGGAGACGCCCGCGAACAGGCCCTCCTCGTCGAGCAGCTTGCGCGTCCACACGATCGCGTCGTGGTTGGTCACGAAGATCTTGCGGTCGAGCAGCGAGATGTCGATGATCGGCGGGATGAAGCCGTCGTCGAGCGAGCGCAGGCCCTGGACGGGCTCGCCCTGCATCGGCTCGGCGGCGACGATCTTGACGGCGTCGCCGAACGTCTCCTTCAGCCGCCGCCCGTTGCCCATCAGCGTGCCGCCGGTGCCGAGGCCGGCTACGAACGCGGTGACCTCGTCGAGCTCCTCGATGATCTCCAGCGCGGTGCCGTTGTAGTGGGCGTTCGGGTTGGCCGGGTTGCCGTACTGGTAGGGCATGTACACCGAGGAGTCCTCCGAGGCCATCTGCAGGGCCTTTTCGACCGCCCCGTTGGAGCCGAGCGAGCCCTCGGAGTAGACGATCTCCGCGCCGTACATCTTCAGCAGCTGCGTGCGCTCGGGGGTGACGTTCTCCGGCATCACGACCTTCAGCTTGTAGCCCTTCAGCCGGCAGATCATCGCCAGCGAGATGCCGGTGTTGCCGGAGGTCGGTTCGAGGATCGTCTGCCCGGGCGCGATCGCGCCTTTCTCCTCGGCGTCCTCGATCAGCGCCTTCGCGACGCGGTCCTTGACCGAGCCGGTCGGGTTGCGCGACTCGAGCTTCGCCCAGATCCTCACGCCGGGCTTCGGCGACAGACGCGGCAGCTCGACCAAAGGCGTGTTGCCGATCGACTGCACGATGTCCCCGTAGCGGCCCCCGCAGGGCTTGTTCTTCAGCGGCTGGACGGCCATTACTTCACGGAATATAGCGACCTGCGGCGGTCCGCCGGACACCCCCTCCCCGCGCTCCGCCCCGACGCCCGCCCCCAACACCAGCCCCCGGCGTGCATCGCGCGACACAGATCGCTTGCCGCTCGCGACGGGCTGTAGGATGACGGTGGGACATGGAGGGCGACTTCGACTTCGACTGGCTGGTGATCGGCTCCGGCTTCGGCGGCAGCGTCTCGGCGCTGCGCCTCTCCGAGAAAGGGCACTCCGTCGGCGTGCTCGAGTGCGGGCGGCGCTTCGCCGACCACGAGCTGCCGAGCTCGACCGCCGATCTGAAGCGCTACTTCTGGCGGCCGTTCCTCGGGATGAAGGGGATCTTCCGGCTGACGACGTTCCGGGACGTCTCGGTCGTCTCCGGCTGCGGCGTCGGCGGCGGCAGCCTCGGCTACGCGAACACGCTCTACGTGCCCCCGAAGCAGTTCTTCGAGGATCGCCAGTGGGCGGAGATGAACGACTGGGAGTCGGCGCTCGCGCCCCACTACGAGGAAGCGCAGCGGATGCTCGGGGTCGTGCAGACTCCCACGCGAGGACCCCGCCGACCAGCTGCTGCGCGAGCTCGGCGAGGAGCTCGGCGTCGGTGACACGTACAAAAAAACGCCCGTCGGCGTCTACTTCGGCGAGCCGGGCGTGACCGTCCCCGATCCGTTCTTCGGCGGCGAGGGGCCGGCGCGGACCGGCTGCCGCGAATGCGGGCGCTGCATGGTCGGCTGCCCGCACGGGTCGAAGAACACGCTCGTCAAGAACTACCTCTACCTCGCCGAGAAGCGCGGCGCGCAGGTGATGCCGGAACGCACCGTCGTCGACGTGCGCCCGCTCGGCGACGGCTCCGGCAAGGACGGCTACGAGGTCGAATCGGTCCGCTCGGGCGCGTGGCTGCGCAAGGAACGGCGGGTCCAGCGCGCGCGGGGCGTCGTCGTCTCCGCAGGGCCACTCGGCACGAACAAGCTGCTGCAGCGCTGCCGCCTGAATGGATCGCTCGGGCAGGATCTCCGCGCGCCTGGGTGAGCTCGTGCGGACGAACTAGCGAGTCGATCCTGATGGTCACCGTGCCCGAGGACTACCCCGACGACCTGATCAAACGCGTCGCGATCACCTCCTCGATCTACCCCGACCCGAACACCCACATCGAGACCGTCACCTACGGCGACGACGGCGACTCGATGCACCGCCTCTACACGCTGCTCGTCGGCGACGGCACGCGCGTGACGCGTCCGCTGAAGTGGCTGCTCCAGGTGCTCCTCCACCCCAAGCGCCTGGCCCAGGTGCTGTTCCCGAAACACTACTCGCGGCGCACGATCATCATCCTCGTGATGCAGACGCTCGACAACGCGATCGCGCTGCGCCCCCGCCAGGGACCGTTCGGCTCGCTGCGGCTGAAGACCGAACAGGACCCCGAGAAGCCGATCCCGACGTTCATCCCGGTCGCCAACCAGGCGGCGGAATGGTTCGCCAAGCGCACCGGCGGGATCGCCCAGAGCTCGACCACCGAGGCGCTCTTCAACATCCCCACGACCGCCCACATCCTCGGCGGCGCGGTGATCGCGCCCGACCCCTCGCGCGGCGTGATCGACGCCCGCCAGCGCGTCTACGGCTACGAGAACCTGCTCGTCTGCGACGGCTCGGCGATCCCCGCGAACGTCGGCGTCAACCCCTCGCTGACGATCACGGCGCTGGCCGAGCATGCGATCAGCCAGATCCCGGCAGCGGGCATGCCCGACACCTCGCGGCCGGCCGCGGTGGACGGCGAGCCCGCCGCCGCGGCCCTGTAGCAGCAACCGCGCCGCCAGGTCACCGGCTTCCTTCGCCCCGTAGGGCACCATCACCTCGTGGTCGTGGTCCAAGTGCACCAGACCTGGCGGATCGTGCGCTAATTGCTAGCGCAAAACTGCGCTAAAGGCTGGCGCAAAACTGCGCTAAGATCTAGCGCAATGTCTTCTTCGGGCCAACCGAACCCCTTCACTTTCTCCGAGCCGGTGGCGCCGGTCGACCTGATCGACCGCGACAAAGAGGCGGCGCTGCTGGTGGAGCGCGCGCTCGGTGGCCACAACTCGCGCCTGGTGGCACCACGCCGCTACGGCAAGACCTCCCTACTGCGTCGCTCGCTGGCCGACATCGCGGCGCAGGGGTTGGTGGGGGTATACGTCAACTTCTTCGGTGTACTGACCCAGACCGACGTCGCGGCACGGATCGAGTCGGCTTACGCCGAGCAGCTGCCACGACGCCTGGCACGCTGGTTCGATGGCGTCAGACGCACGCTGCGCGCGAGCGTCCGCGCCGGCGGCGGTCCCCTGCCGGTAAGTGTCGAGCTCGCCGCGTCCGACGGCCCCGAGCGCGGTCTGCTCGACTGGCTGGCACTCCCCCGGCAGCTACATGCAGCGAAGGGTGTGCGCACGTTGATCGTGTTCGACGAGTTTCAGGACGTGCTGCTCGCAGGCGAGCGGATCGACGCGGTGATCCGCTCGGAGATCGAGCACCACGCGCAGGCCGCGAGCTATGTTTTCGCGGGGTCGCACGTCGGCATGATGCGCGAGCTGTTCGCATCCAAGCGCCGCGCCTTCTACGGGCAGGCGGGCGCGGTCGAGCTCGGACCGCTCGCGCCCGAGGACGTGGCCGAGTACGTGGGCGAGCGGTTCTCCGAGGCGGGCCGCGAGATCGGCGGCGCGCTGGGTCCGCTGCTCGACTTCTGCGATGGCCACCCGCAGCGCACGATGCTGCTTGCGCACTCCCTCTTCGAGCGCGTCGGCAGCAACGGAGAGGCGGACGCCGCCACGTTCGTCGAGGCGCTCGACCACGTGCTGACGGTGGAGGCCGGCGACGAGCTGAGAACGCAGTGGTCGGCGTTGACCGCCGGTCAGCGCCGCGCGCTCACCGCGATCGCCGAGAACCGCGGGGCGCTCTATGGACACGCCGCCCAGGCACGCGTGGGCGGTACGCGTGGGGGCTCCGTGACGACCGCGCTGCGCGGCCTGATCGATGCCGGCGAGGTCGTATCGGACGCGGCGAGCGCAACCGGCTACCGCGTGGTCGACCCCCTGTTCGCATACTGGGTGCAAGCCGCACGGCAGCGCGGGTAGCTGCCCCCTACGCCCTCAGAACGGGTAGCCCTACGCCCGGTAGGGAAAGATCACCTTGTGATCGCAGCCCACCAGCTTCCACGGCCAGTTCTGCGGCAGGTAGCGCATCACGAGCGTCTTCAGGCCGGCCTGTCAGCCGCAGCTGCTTGTTTCAGGCCCCGCCGGCCATCGCCGGGAGGATCACGAGCGTGTCGCTCTCCCCCACCGCCGTATCCAGCCCGTCCAGCACGCGCACGTCCTCGTCGTTGAGGTAGACGTTCACGTACCTGTTCAGCGCGCCGTCGGCCCCGAACAGCTGGTCCTGCGTCGCCGGGTGGTTGGCGGCGAGGTCGCGGAGGACCTCGCCGATGTTCGCGCCGTCGGCCTGCACCTGCTTCTCGTTGCCGACGCTCGCGCGGAGCACCGGCGGGATCTTGATCGTCGCCATGTCCGCGGAGGCTACCCTGCGGCGGCGCAGAACGCCTCGTAGTCCGGGAACACGCCGAGCTCCTCGTCGGAGATCTCCTCCGGCGGGCGCGAGCAGATCGGGCACTCGGGGTCTTTGTGGACCTTCACCTCGGTCAGCGTCGCGCCGAGCGCGTCGTACAGCAGCAGCCTGCCGATCGCGGGCTCGCCGATCTCGAGGATCAGCTTGATCACCTCGGTCGCCTGGAGCAGGCCCATCGTGCCGGGAAGCACGCCGAGCACGCCGTTGGCGCCGCAGGAGGGCGCGAGCTCGGCCGGCGGCGGCTCGCGGAACAGGCAGCGGTAGCAGGGGCCGTCGTACGGTTTGAAGACCGACAGCTGGCCGTCGAAGCCGAGGATCGAGGCGGACACGACGGGGATCTTCAGGCGCACGGTCGCGTCGTTGAGGAGATACCGGGTGGGGAAGTTGTCGACGCCGTCGACGATCACGTCGTAGCCCTGGATGATCTCGACGATGTTCGTCGCGTCGATCCTGACCGGGTACTTGACGACGTTGACGTCGGGGTTGAGCGCCTTGATCGTCTCCTCCGCGGAGTCGACCTTCGGCACGCCGACGCGGTCGGTCGTGTGGATCACCTGGCGCTGCAGGTTGGAGAGGTCGACGACGTCGTCGTCGACGATCCCGAGCGTGCCGACGCCGGCCGCGGCGAGGTAGAGGGCGGTCGGCGAGCCGAGCCCGCCGGCGCCGAGCAGCAAAACCTTCGCGTCGAGCAGCTTCTGCTGGCCCTCGGCGCCGATCTCGGGGATCAGCGTGTGGCGCGAGTAGCGCTCGCGTTGCTCGGGGGTGAGCGTGCGCGGGATCTGGACCTCGTAGCCGCGGTCCTTCCAGAGCGTGATCCCGCCCTTCATCGAGGAGACGTTCGTGTAGCCGAGATCCTGTTCGAGCGTGCGCGCGCCGTAGGCGGAGCGGTTGCCGGAGGCGCAGTAGAGGATCACATGCGCGTCGCGATCGGGCACGACGCCCTCGATCCGCGACTCGAGGTATCCGCGCGGGATGTGCTTCGCGCCGGGGAGATGGCCGGCGGCGACCTCGTCTGTCTCGCGCACGTCGATCAGCGCGACACCCTCGTCGATCAGCTCGTTGACCTCGGCGGGGTCGACCTCGTCGATCTGGGACTTGACCTGCCGTAGTAGCTCGGCGCTGCTCTGCTGCTGGCTCATCTCGAAACTCCTAAATCAGGGGCGGGATTCATGGAGACTTCAGAAAGTATAGCGGTAGCGGGCTCCGTTCTCCTTCGACCGGGCGCGGGATCCCTTCTTCCTTCGACCGGGCGCGGGATCCCTTCTTCCTTCGACCGGGCGCGGGATCCCTTCTTCCTTCGACCGGGCGCGGGATCCCTTCTTCCTTCGACCGGCCCGACTTCGCGGGCTTATCGGTCGAAGAAAGAACGGACCCGCTTTGGCTCACTGCCTTTGAGACACAGCTCAGTTCTACGAACCTGGAACACGTGATACCTAACGGTACTGGCAGCTACCTGTGGTAGACCCATGAAGCGAGCGGCCTCAACGTGCGCCGGTCGGCTACTGCGCTATGTGCGCGCCACCGTCGCCAGATGGCGGCGACGAGATGACCCAGTTGATCGCAGAGCGGCGTGACCGTGACCTGTTACGACGCCAGCTCCAGCCGCCGTGTCCAGAGGCACCCGCTGCGGTCTAATTGCTCGGTTTGGGCGAGCGGATCTCTACGGCGATGACACTCGACGGAGGAATCGCCGGCATCGGATTGGGCGGAGCGGGCGTGGGAGATGAAGGCGGATTAGGCATCTCAGTCAAGGATTGTAACGACTAGGGCGACAGCCAGCGCAACTATCTCGACACCCAGCGCGATGAGTGCTTGCTGAACCTTGTCCGCAGCGCCCTCAAGGATAACTTGATTGTGCTTATAGAAGCCGTCAAGATAGCTGGCTGCGGACGCCTGCATCTGTGGCAGATCAGCGCCCGTTTCTGTCGCCAGTTGCAGCATCTTGCCACCAAGGAGACCGGCCTGCCTGTCCTTTGGAAAGAGCGCGGAACCACAGGAACGAGCACACCATAGGTACGCCAGCGCCGCGACTCCGAACGGAATTGCCGCACCGGCCGGTGCGCTCCCGAGCGCCACCGCAGCGACCGGAACCACGATCGAGGCGGCTGAGAGGACCGCCGTCGCCTTTTCGCGGAGCTGATTCTCGCTACCGTCCTGGGATTCAAGCGCGGCACGCGATAGTTCGAGCGCTACTTCCTCGGGACAGTTCGCCATGGCGACAAGTTGGGGCTACCGCAGGACGCATCGGCCCTGACGCCGTTCATGTCACTCATCCCCGCCATGCCGAACAACAACAGTCTCGGCGCGCACCTGAGGGACCACCGCGGGACCGTTGGCCGCTCAGAACCCTCCAGAATCACCGCAAACACGGGGCCGAATGCAATGGGCGATTCCGGCAACCTTCGTATAGGAGATCTCCCGGCGTTCGGCGGTTTACCATGAGCGACATGGAGCCTCCGGCATCTTCGCGCGCGCGTGACACGGATTCCTCGCGCATAGGAGAGCGCTCCGCGCGATCCGCCGGGCCCGGCGACCTGAGCGCCGCCCCGGCCCGTGTCGCGGGGATCGTCGAGGCGGCGGAGCATGCCGCGCGGGAACTGCGCGAGCAGGCCGAGCAACGCGGGCGCGAGCGCATCGCCGAGGCCGACCGCGCGGCGGAACACCGCGTCGGGGCGGCCGAGGCGGAGGCCGAGGAGATCCTCCACGCCGCCCGCACGCAGGCCGAGGCCGCGAGGAACGAGGCCCTGGCCGCGGTCGGGGACTTGCACGGAGAGGCGGATGAGCGCTTGCGCGAGGTGCATGTCGAGGCCGAGCATCTGCTTGCGGACGGCCGTGCCGAGGTCGAGCGGATGCTGGCCGGCGCGCGCGAGCAGGCCGAGCGGATCTTCGAGCGGCGGTCAGGCCGAGACCGAGCGCGCGCTTGCAGAGGCCCACTCCGAGGCGGCCGCGGTTCATGCGGAGGCGGCTCAACTCCTTGCGCAAGCTCGCGAGCAGGCCGAGAGCGCGCTCGGCGCCGCCCGGCAGGAGGCCGGCGAGGTACTTGCCGGCGCGCGGGAGGAGGCGACGCGGATGACCTCCGCGGCGCGCGAGCAGACCGAGCAGCTGATTGCCGCCGGTGGCGAAGATCTCACCAGGCTGCGCGCGAGCGCGGAGGAGCAGGCCAAGGAGGTCCGCGCGAAAGCCCGCACGGACGCCCGCGAGATCGTCGGCGAGGCCCACGTCGCCGCGCGCGAGGTGCTGCGCGAGGGGACCGACCTCTCCCGCAACCTGCGCGAGCTGTCGGTCTCCCTGCACAACAACGCCGAGCGCCTGATCCGCGACGTGCGCCTCGCCCACGGCGGCCTGACCGCCCGCCTCGACCAGGCCGGCCCGGGCGCCCCGCGGCGCGATGACGACCTCCCGCTCCTTGGTCGCCGTGGGCGCGGCGATGACCAGGGCGAGGGCGACGATCTCGACGTGCCGGAGTTCATCCCGCCGGGGTGAGGCCTACCGAACAAGGCCGCGGCGGGACGGGCCTGATGCAGGCGGACGGTCAATCCTTGCGCAAGCGCTCTCCGGCCGCGATAGGAATCTGCGATCAAGACGATACGATGATCCCCCTCGGGGCTATAGCTCAGCTGGGAGAGCGTTTGGCTGGCAGCCAAAAGGTCGAGGGTTCGAGCCCCTCTAGCTCCATAAGACGTTCGTCTGAGCCCTGCTGTAGCTGTCGGACCGGCTCCCAGTTCGATTAGCGGATCTGGCGCACTTGGACATCGTGGGATGTGTTTCCCCATGCGCTGTCAGCGGTCAGCGCTGGAGCGTCCAGTCGCCTCGCAAGCGCCAGGCATGCACGGTCGCCGAGCGATAACCCGGCATCACGCGTCAGCGGACGCAGCGCTGCAGTGTCGATCGCGTCGGCGACCGTGAATTGCTCCACCGTGATCGCACCGTCCAGCAGACCGCTGGTGAAGAGCCTGGCGGCAAGCTCGGCAGAATCGACTCCCCGCTCGGCGGAACGGCTGAGTACCTCTGCGAGGTTGACCGTGGAGATGACTGCACCTTCGGCGATGGCCTCGGCGACGACTTCAGCACCAGACTCGTCCTGAAGGTAGGCGAGCAATGCTGAGGCGTCAAGCACAGCAGCCAACGGGTACTACTCCCCCTCTGCAGCGGCTTCAGCACGCCGCCCAGAGAGCAATTCCTCGACCATCGACCCTCCCGGCAGATCCCGAAGCAGGCCACGATTCTGCTCGGCGACCACGCGATACGGACGCAGCCGCAGTGAGCCATCCCGCTCAGTGCTCAAAAGCATATGAGTGCCCGGCTTCAGACCGAGCTTCCGGCGTACAGAAGACGGCAGTACCAGCCGTCCACGCTCCCCTACGGTGACATGCATATCAAGGTGGGCCATAGGTCGATTGTACCACTTTGATGGATCGACCCACAGAGTCGGGGTACCTACGTCAGATGACGTCGAGATCGTCGAGACGTGCGCCCGCGAGGTCGACCCGTCCACCGCGAAAGGCAACCCCCTCGGCTTCGAGCAGGCGCCTTTGGCGATCCCCCTTCGCGAGCGAGCCGTCGGCGCGAACGACGCGATGCCATGGCGCCTCGTCCGCGTCGAGTCGGCTCAGCACGTGACCCGCCAGACGTGGCGCGCCGGGCGAGACATCACCGTAGGTGCGGACGTAACCAGGTGGGATCGCGCGCACCCGCCGCAAGATCGCGGCCCGCGCGCCAGCGCTCTCACTCCCGCTCTCATTCCTCCTCATCGCTGCTGTCCGGCTCGTGCTGGTCGCCGGCGAGGATGTAGATGAACCCGATCACGCATGCGCCCGCGACGGTCTCCAGCGACAGCCCGATCACCGACAGGGCCGTGCCGTCTGGCAGCGACACCAGCGGCACGCCGACGATGAAGCAGAGCAGGCCCACGCCGATGAGCAAACGGTTGCGTCGCTTGACCCGTTCGGCGCCAGCCGCCTGCTCGTCGTCTGACTCTTTCTTGGTCTTGGGCATCTCGCTCGATTGCATCAGAACAGGTGTCGCAGTCGCCAGCCCAGCGATGGACCCGCGACCGCGTGCGTCGACACGGCGCTCCTCGCGCCGGCGCTCCCGCCTTGGACGACGGCGACCGTCGCCATCGTCTCGCCCGCGTGCAGACGGGTCATCGCCGGGCGCGCGAGCACATGGACCGGCAGCTCCAGGCCGCCCCAGCCGAGCTCCCGCAACGGACCCGCGGTCACGGCCGTCGTCGCCCGCCCGTCGACGGAGCTCGCGCTCAGCACGCGCGTGCCGGCGGGCACTGCCGTCTCCACGCGCAGCGCCGCCGCGGCCGAGTCGCCGAGTCGCTGCGCGCTCGCGAGGGCGGATTCGATCAGCGCGCCTTCGCGCTGGCCGAGCACGACGCCGAGCACTGTCAGCCGCCGGCCGCCGGTAACGACCCGCTTGGCGAACACCAGACAGCCGCCCGCGGCGTGATCTGAGCCGGTCTTCACCCCGACGTAGCCGTCCGTCCCGACGAGGCCGTTGTAGTTGGCGACACGCCCGACCCCGGGCAGCGCGACCGCGGGCTCGGCGACGATCGCCGCGAACACCGGTATCCGCATCGCGGCGCGGGCGAGCTTCAGCTGGTCGGCCGCCGTCGAGACCGTTTCGTCGTTGAACCCGCTCGGATCCGTGTACGTGGTCGCGCGCATCCCTAGCGCTCGCGCGGTCGCGTTCATGCGGGCCACGAACGCCGCGGTCCCGCCCGCGTCGTAGCGGGCCAGCAGCGCGGCGATGTTGTTCGCCGAGGGCAGCAGCAGCGCCTCCAGCGCCTGGCGCTCGGTCAGCCGCTCTCCCGACTTCACGCTCAGCGTCGACTCGTCGAGCGCGACCCGCTCCCCCTCTTCGGTGACGTCCGTTGGCGTGATCGTCACCACGAACCCCTGCCGGCCCGCCGCCAGCGGGTGCTCGAGCAGGGTCAGATACGCCGTCATCACCTTCGCCACGCTCGCGATCGGCACCGGCGTCGAGGACCCGGAGGTTCCGAAGCCGCCGACGCCCTCGACCTCCACGGCCGCCTGGCCTTCGCGCGGCCAGGCGATCGCGGGCGCGCTCCCGGCAAGCCGGACACGTGCGGGCAGCGTCCGGTGGACGATCAGCGGCGGCGTGCTCTCGGTCGCGCCTCTCCAGACGATCGCGACCGCCAGCAGGACGACCAGCAGCGCGCCGAGCGCCCACGTCCGTGGGTGCCGTTCGGATCGGTGTCGGAGTATTGGCCGCGTAGCGCTCGCCACAGCCGCGAGACGCTAGCGCAGGCAGAGGCGCCCAGCGCCGGTGTCGGCGCCAGACGCCAGACGCCAGACGCCAGACGGTCAAGCATCGGGGCCCAAGCGCCGGGCACCCGGCGCCGGAGGCCATCCGCGCCGCTTGACAGCCGCGTGCGGGCAAGCGAGGATGCGCAGCAAGTCGACGGCAAACCAGAGGGGGACCCAGACGGGCGATGACCGGCGTGCTGTACGGGATCGCGCGGTTCAGCGTTCGGCGCCGCTTCGTCGTGCTCGGGGTGTGGCTCGTGGCGGCGATCGCGCTGATCGCGGTCTCCCATCGCCTCGGCGAAAACACCAGCGAAAATCTCTCCCTGCCGGGCACCGACTCCCAGCGCGCGACCGACACGCTGACAAAATCATTCCCCGACCAGGCGAACGGGACGAGCCCGATCGTGCTGCACGCCCACAGCGGCAAGTTGACCGAAGCGAAGTACGCAAAGGCGGTCGACGAAGCTGCCGAAGACGTCGCGAAAGCCCCGCACGTCGCGTCGGTCGTCAACCCGCTCACACCCGCGGGCGCGTCGGCCCTGAGCAAGGATCAGAGCACCGGCTACCTGTCGGTCACGCTGGCCGTCAGCCCGGGCGAACTGTCGGTCTCGGAAGCGCAGACGATCATCGACGCCGCCAACCCGGCGAAGGCCGCTGGCCTCGAGGTGCAGACCGGCGGGCAGCTCGGACAGAAGGTCTCCAAGCCCTCGACCGAGATCAGCGAGCTGATCGGGATCATCGCGGCGATGGTGATCCTGACGTTCGCGTTCGGGACGGTCGTCTCGATGCTGCTGCCGATCCTCAACGCGATCGTCGCGCTGCTCACGTCGCTGGCGATCATCCGCCTGCTCGGCCATGCGATCTCGGTCCCCTCCGTCGCGCCGACGCTGGCGACGATGATCGGGCTGGGGGTCGGCATCGACTACGCGCTGTTCATCGTCACGCGTCACTTCCGCGGGCTCTCCGAGGGCCTGGAGATCGACGAGTCGATCGCGCGCGCGGCGTCGACCTCGGGCGGAGCCGTGTTCTTCGCCGGCGGGACCGTCACGATCGCGCTCGTCTCGCTCGCGGTCGCCAACATTCCGCTCGTCACGACGATGGGCCTGATGGCGGCGATCGCCGTCGTCGTCGCGGTGCTGGCGGCGCTCACGCTGCTGCCGGCCGTGCTCGCGATCACCGGCCCGCACATCAACTCGCTGCGCGTGCGCCCCGCCCATCGCGATCTGCGCCCCGAGGCCGAAACCCAGCAGGGCCTGTGGGCGAAATGGGCGAACGAGATCGCCAAGCACCCGCTGATCGCCGGTCTCGCCGCGCTCGCGATCCTGCTGCCGCTGACGATCCCGCTGCTGTCGCTCAACCTCGGCCAGCAGGACACCGCCGCGCTGTCCACCTCGACCACCGCGCGCAAAGCGTACGACCTGCTGACCGACTACTTCGGGGAGGGCGTCAACGGGCCGCTGCTCGTCGCGGTCTCGCTCGGGTCGCCGGCGCAGGCGCCACCATCGGGCGGCGCGCAGAAGTCGAGCGGCTCATCCTCCAGCGCTTCCGGCTCGTCCGGTGCGGGCGGCTCAACGGGCTCGACCGGCTCATCGGCGAGCGCGACCGACCCGCGCGCGGCCGATCCGCGCCTGCAGACGCTCCAGAAGGACGTCGCCTCCACCTACGGCGTCGCGGCGATCACACCGATCCAGATCGACAAGGCGGGTACGACCGCCTACTTCAACGCGATCGCCACGACCGGTCCGGCCGAGAAAGACACCGAAGATCTCGTGCAGCGATTGCGTTCGACCACGATCCCAAACGCCGACAAGGGCACCGACATGCAGGCCCACGTCGGTGGCAGCACCGCCGGGTTCGTCGATCTCGCCTCGCGCATCTCCGCAAAGCTGCCGCTGCAGATCCTCGTCGTGATCGCACTCAGCTTCCTGCTTTTGATCATCGCCTTCCGCACGGTCGTGATCCCGGCGCAGGCGGCGATCATGAACCTGCTCTCGATCGGCGCCTCCTACGGCGTGCTCACCGCGATCTTCCAGTACGGCTGGCTCAGCGGCCTGATCGGGCTCGACGGGCCGGTGCCGGTCGTCTCTTACGTGCCGCTGTTCATGTTCGCGGTCCTGTTCGGGCTCTCGATGGACTACGAGGTGTTCCTCGTCAGCCAGATCGAGGAGCACGTGCACGAGGGCGAGGACAACGAAACCTCGGTCATCTCCGGCCTGGTCACAAGCGCACGCGTGATCACCGCGGCGGCGGTGAATCATGGTGTTCGTGTTCGGCAGCTTCGTCCTCAACGGCGACCCCACGATCAAGCAGTTCGGCGTCGGCCTCGCGGTCGCCGTGATCCTCGACGCGACCGTCGTGCGCTGCCTGCTCGTGCCCGCGCTGATGCTCCTGATGGGGAAGGTCAACTGGTGGATGCCGCGCTGGCTCGACCGGATCGTTCCCCACATGAGCATCGAGGGCGCCGAGTTCTTCCTCGCCCGCGACGAGCTGCCCACGGCTGCCGAGAGCCCCGGACCTGCGGCGACCGGCGCGGGCTCCCCGGAGCTGTAGGTAAGGTGGAGGGCGTTATCTTCGGGAGGAGGGAAGCGACCGTGTTGCGCCCAGCCAGATTTGCCGGACCCCGTGCCGTGCTCGTACTGCTCGCCTCGATCGCGGTGGGCTCCTGCCTCGCCGGCGCCACGGCCGGCGCCGCGACGCCGACGCTCGCGCTCGCGCCGAGCCCCAGCCTCGAAGCCACCGCCAACCCCTTCGGCCTGCCTCGCGTGGTGAGCTTCAGGATCAAACCGGCCACGGGCGCCACGATCACCGTGGGCTGCACCGGCACCAGCACGCAGCCCTGCACGGGCACGATCTTCGCGGGAACCGCCGAGACGCTCCAGGGCAAGCGGGTCGTTGCCGTCACCTCCTCCGCTAAGCACGCCGCCAAGGGCAAGCAGCGGGCGATCAGGATCGCCCAAGCGTCCTTCTCGCTGGCCGGTGGCCAAACCGCGACGATCCAGCTGAAGCTCAACTCAACCGGGTTGAAGCTCTTGCGCCGTTTCCACGTGATCTCCGCCTACGTGCTCGCCGGCGAGATCATCCCCCAGGGGAAATTCATCTTCCTCGCCCACGAAGTCCTGTTCAAAACGTCCGTCAAGCACAAGTAGTACCGCCGCTCGGCCGGGTCTAATCAGAGACCTCGGCGATCGGCTGGCGCGCGAGCTGGTGGCGGACCCGGTCGCGCACGTCGGCGTAGCGGAGCGCCTCATACACGATCAGCGCGACGAGCACGGCGGCGAGGATCGCGAGCGTTGCCAGCGCCGGCAGCGCCGCGCCGGCGGGCAGCAGCGCGAGCAGCACCAGCGCGCACACCAACCTCCGCACGCTCAAGCTGCGCATGTTCCGCAGCCGGAACGCGACCTGCCCGAGCAGGTACAGCGCGGCGCCGCCGAGCAGCGCGCTCGCCGCGACCAGCTTCAGCGGATCGTCGACGTGCTCGATCGTCAGCCTGATCCCGACCGCGATCAGGGCGATCCCGGCGACCATCGGGAAGTGCAGGTAGGAGTAGGAGTCGCGCGCGATCTCGTTGCGCTCGCGTCCCGGCGACGCTTTCGCCAGGCGCCTGCCGGAGACGATCGCCCCCACGTCGAAGTACGCCCACCACAGCGCCGCCGCGATCACGACCCCGAGCACGGCCGCGACGACGACGCCCACGCCGAGCACAGCTTTCGCGCCGACGCCGATCGCGACGATCGACTCGCCCAGCGCGATGATCACGATCGCGCCGTGGCGCTCGGCGAAGTGGCCGGGCACGAGCCTCCAGCCATCGGCCCCGAACAGGAACGGCCCGCCGGCGTCGAGCACCAGCGCGAGACCCCACAGCCCGAGCTGCACCGCGCCGGAGGTGAACGCGGCGACGAACAGCAGGCCGACGGCGATCGCCGTGCTGGCGGCCAGGCCGAGCACCGAGCTGCGCAGTTCCGGGTCTTCGCGGCTGGCGAGCATGAACAGCACGATGTGCGCCGTCCGCACCGCCCCGTAGGCGAACGCGAACAGCAGCGCCTCGGCCCCGAACGCCCCCGGCACGCACAGCGCCGCGACGAGGAACGCGGCCATCGCCGCGAACATCACCAGCCGCACCGACCCCTCCTCGGGGTCGACCACGCTCGTCAGCCACGCGTACCCGACCCACGACCACCACAGCATGCCGAGCACGAGCAGGCCCTTCAGCATCCCCTCCCACGTCGGCGTGCGCACGATCAGCGTCGTGCACTGCGTCAGCGCGAGCACGAACACGAGGTCGAAGAACAGCTCCAGCGGCGTCACCTGCTCGCCGTCGCGCATCACCGCCGTCAGCCGTGGGCCATGGCTCGAGTCGGGCGTGCTCACCCGGCCATCTTCGCAAGCACCTACCGCTGACCTGCGGCCTCACGGTCCGCGCGGCGTTGGAGCGGCGCTCGGCGTTCCCGCTGAGCGGTCCGGTGGCGGGATCTCCTGCGCGGCCTTGTGATCAGACGCATCCGGCGAGGGCACGGAATCGCCCATCTGCTAGGAAGCTTCGGCGCGTCGCGCCGCCGAGGAACGACACCACCGACTTCACCGGGAAACCTCCCTCCGGGCAGCCGCTTGGGAACCGTGCCGTAGTAGACCGTGTTCCTTCCCCTCGCTGTAAGCGGCGCCGACCTCGACGTCGATCGACAGGGCAGACGCATCGAGCGCGCTCGGGACCGATTCGATCAGGGGCACCTCGGTGGTCAGCTTCGGGCCGAAGGGTGGCGAGGAGTTCTGAACGATCTGCCCTTTCGAGAGAATTTCGATCCGCAGACGGTATTCCGTGCCGGAGATCTTGTATTCAGCTATGGATCGCGGCTCCCGCTCCAAGGATGTTGCCGGTATGCGGGTAGACCCGGCGACCTCGGCCACCGACGATTGCAGCCGGCGGCCTATCCCTCTTCGCCGACCGCCACCCGCGCGGGGGCCTCGCCCCACAACTGCTCCAGGCGGTAGAACGCGCGGGTTTGCGGCGTGAAGATGTGCACGACGACGTCGAGGTAGTCCATCAGGATCCAGTCCCGCTTGCTCAAGCCCTCGACGCGGCGCGGCAGCAGCCCGTGCTCGCGCTTGCAGCCCTCGAGGATGCCGTCGTGGATCGCCTTCGTCTGGCGCTCGGTGTTGCCCGAGCAGACGACGAAGTAGTCGGTGTACCCGAGCACGCCGCGCAGGTCGAGCTCGACGATCTCGCCGGCCTTCTTGTCCGCGGCGTAGCTCGCGATCTCGCCGAGCAACGCCTCTGGCTTCAACTCCTCGGGCTTCATTTCGCCGCCATCGTTGCCCCATACAGGCCGTGCTCTGCGATGTACTCCGCTACCTCCGGCGCCACCAGATCCTCGATCGGCTCGCCGTTCCTGACCCGCTCGCGCACCTGCGAAGAGGAGACCTCGAGCATCCCCATACCCAAGAACGTCACCCTCGCCCCCAGCGGGTCCAGCGCCCGGAGCACCTCCCCGCGGCCGGCATCCTCGCGCTCGGCGACCGCCAGGCGCGCGAGCTCGACCAGCGCCCGCGGCTCGCGCCACGCCGGGAGCGTGCGCGCCATATCGGCTCCGACGATGAACGTCAGCTCTGCCTGCGGATCGCTCTGTCTGATCGCTCTCAAGGTATCCACCGTATAGGACGGCCCGCCGCGCTCGATCTCCAGGCCGCAGGCTTCCAGCCCACCGGCACCTCCGCCTCGCTTCCCACCGCCAGCCGGCACATCTCCAGGCGCCGCTCGGGGCCGGGGTCTTCCTCGTCGCCCTTGTGCGGGGCGCTGTGCGCGGGCATCAGCAGCACCCGCTCCAAGCCCAGCTCGACCCGCGCGTGCCTGGCCAGGGCGAGGTGTCCGCGGTGGGGCGGGTTGAACGTCCCGCCGAGGATGCCGATCGTGTGGGGATTGACCGCCCCGGCGCCGGCCGATCCTCGCTCATGCGGACGCGGTCCTCAGGCGCGGACGTGTCCGTCACCTTCGATCAGGTACTTGAACGTGCACAGCTCCCGCAGCCCGATCGGGCCGCGCACGTGCAGCTTCTGCGTCGAGTTGCCGATCTCCGCGCCCATCCCGAACTCGCCCCCGTCGGTGAACCGCGTCGAGGCGTTCACGTACACGCAGGCCGCGTCGACCCCCAGCTGAAATGCCCGCGCGCTCGCGGTGTTCTCGGTCACGATCGCCTCCGAATGCCCGCTCCCGTAGCGGCCGATGTGCTCGATCGCCTCCTCGGTCGATGCAACGACCTTCACCGCCAGCGTCAGCGCCAGGTACTCGGTGCCCCAGTCCTCCTCCGTCGCCGCCGCGATCGAGCCGCTCGCCAGCGCTTTTGTGCGCTCGTCGCCGCGCAGCTCCACGCCCGCTGTCCCCGAGCGCCTGCGTTATCCGCGGCACGAACTCCGCCGCCGCGCGCTCGTGCACGAGCAGCGTCTCGGCGGCGTTGCACACACCGGGGCGCTGCGTCTTCGCGTTCAACACGATCGCCTCGGCCTCGTCGAAGTCCGCCTCGGCGTCCACGTACACGTGGCAGTTGCCCGACGCGGCGTAGATCACGGGGACCGTCGCCACCTCCTCGAGCGCCGCCTTCAGCCCCTCGCCACCGCGCGGGATGATCAGGTCGACCGTCCCCCTCTGCCTCGCCAGCTCCGCCAGCTCCTCGCGGCCGCCCCCCGCGACGAGGCTCACGCAGCCCTCGGGCAGCCCACCCGCGACGGCGGCCTCGCCCGCGATCCGTGCGAGCGCCGCGTTGGAGTGAAGCGCCGAGGAAGAGCCCCGCAGCACGATCGCGTTTCCCGACTTCAGACACAGGGCGGCGGCGTCGATCGTCACGTTCGGGCGCGCCTCGTACACGACCGCCACCACTCCCAGCGGGACCCTCACCTTGCGCACGTCGAGGCCGTTCTCCAGGCGGTGCCCGTCGATCACCTCGCCGACCGGGTCGCCCAGCGCCACGATCTGCCTGACCGCCCTCGCGATCTGCGCGATCCGCGCCTCGTCCAGCAACAGCCTGTCTAGCAGCGCCTCGCCCAGCTCCGCCTCGCGCCCCGCCTGCATGTCGCGCGCGTTCGCCTCGAGGATCTCCCCCGCGCGCTCTTCCAGCGCCGCCGCGATCCGCTCGAGCGCCGTGTTCTTCGTCGCGGTGTCCGCGCGCTGCGAGCGCTTTTGCCGCGCGCTTTGCCTCCGCGCAGATATCCGCGACCGTGGTGGTAACCGTTGCCATCGTCTTTGAAGGGTAGGTGCTCAGCCGACCACGAGGTAGTCGCGGTGCACGGCCTCGTCGGTCGCATGCGGCAGGATTCCCCGCACCGCCTCTGTTTTCATCCCGATCACGCGTCGCAGCTCCTGCGCGGAGTAGTTGCAGATGCCCTTCGCGATCGTCTCCCCCGTCTCGCCGGCGATCTCGACCGCGTCGCCCGCGTCGAACTCGCCCTCCACGCTCACGACACCGACGGGGAGCAGGCTCGCGTTGCCCTCGCGCAGCGCCCGCGCGGCGCCCGCGTCGATCGCGAGCTTGCCGTGGGCAGGCTTCGCGTACTTCAACCACAGCTTGAACGAGCTGTGCCCGCTAGCGCGCGGCGCGAACCGCGTCCCCTCTCGTCCCCCGCCAAGCACCGTCTCGAGCGCCCCCTCGCGCAGGCCGTTACAGATCACCGTCGCCACGCCCGCCGCCGTGGCCATGTCGGCGGCGACGACCTTCGAGCGCATCCCACCCGAGCCCAGCGCCGAGGTCGTGTTGCCGATCTCGAGCTCTTGGAGAGCATCGAAGTCGCGTCACCTCCTCGATCAAGCTCGCGGCCGGGTCGATCCGCGGGTCGGCGCTGTGGAGGCCGTCGATGTTCGTCAGCAGCACGAGCAGATCGGCGCCCACGAGCATCGCCACCTGCGCTGCCAGGAAGTCGTTGTCGCCGAAGGAGATCTCGTCGGTGGCGGTCGTGTCGTTCTCGTTCACCACCGCCACCGCGCGCCAGTCGAGCAGCTTCCTCAGCGTCTGCCGCGCGTTCAGATAGTGCGTGCGCGCGCTCAGATCGCCGATCGTCAGCAGCACCTGCGCGCTCGTCACCCCACGCTCGCGCAACAGCTCGTCGTAGACCCTGTACAGCTCCCCCTGCCCCACGGCGCTTGCGGCCTGCAGCTCGTCGATCGCCGCCGGGCGCTCGCTCAGGCCGAGCACGCGCATCCCCCGCGCGATCGCGCCACTGGAGACGACCACGACCTCCTCGCCGGCCGAGTGCAGTGCGGCGACCGCGTCGCAGATCCGCGCGAGCGTCTCACCGCGCAGCTCGCCGTCGTCCTCGGCGACGATGCTCGACCCCAGCTTGATTACCGTGCGTCGCATTCGTGGGAGCTTATGCGGGTCAGCTCACGCCGGCGCGTCCGGATCGAGCTCGAACGTGACGCCGCCCACCTCGAGCTCGTCTCCGGGCTGGAACCCCTCCGCCTCCAACGCCCCGAGCACGCCGATCCTGCGCAGCCGTTCCTCCAGGTAGGCCATCGCGTCCTCGTTCTCGACGTCGTAGCGCTGCAGCAGCCGTTCGATCCCCCGGCCCCTGACCGCGAACGCTCCCGCTCCGGTCCGCTGCACCTGAAAGCCCTTGCCCGCATTCGGGCGGAACACCATGTGCTCGGCCAGATCCTCCTCAGCCCCGATTCCGGCCTGCCCGCCCGGTGCGTGCGCGCCGGGCACGGCATCGCCCTCGGCTGCCACGGCTCCCCGCGGGCTCACGCGCCGCGAGAGCTCGCCCGCCAACTCCTCCAACCCCGCGCCGGTGGCGCTCGAGGTCACGATCACCGGGACCTCGCCTCCGAGCCGGCCTTCCCACTCCGCCACCGCCGCCGCGGCGCGCTCTTCGGTCACGAGGTCCCCCTTCGACAGCGCCAGCACGCGCGGTAGCCGCGCCAGCCGCTCGTCGTGCGCGGCCAGCTCGCGCTCGATCGTCGCGTGGTTCTGCGCCGCGTCGTCGGCGTCCGCGCCGTTTGAGATCTCGGGCGCGATGTCGAGCACGTGCACGAGCAGGCGCGTGCGCTCCACGTGCGCGAGGAAGTCGTGCCCGAGGCCGGCGCCGCCGCTTGCGCCCTCGATCAGGCCGGGGATGTCGGCCACCACGAGCTGGCGCTCGCCGTCGTCGAGCACGCCCAGCACCGGGCTGAGCGTCGTGAAGGGGTAGTTGGCGACCTTCGGCGCGGCCCTCGTCAGCCGCGCCAGCAGCGAGGACTTGCCCGCGTTCGGCAACCCCACCAGGCCCACATCCGCCAGCAGCTTCAATTTCAGCTCCAGCCAGCCCTCCTCGCCCGGCAATCCGCGCTCGGCGAAGCGCGGCGCCTGGCGCGTGGCCGTCGCGAAGCGCTTGTTGCCCCTGCCCCCGGCGCCCCCCTTCGCGACCACCGCGCGCTGCCCGTTCTTCATCAGCTCCCAGCGGCGCCCCTCGAGATCTCCCTCCTCACCGGCGGGGCCGTCGCAGCCGATCGCCTCGGTGCCGGGCGGCACCCTGATGCTCAGCGTCTCTCCGTCGGCCCCGTGACGCTGCGAGCCTTCGCCGTACCCCCCCTGCCCGGCCCGGTAGACCGCCTTGCGCCGGAAGCTCTGCAGGTCGCGCAGCGAGTCGTCGCAGATGAGCACCACGTCTCCCCCGCGACCGCCGTCGCCGCCGTCGGGACCGCCGCGCGGCACGTGCGCCTCGCGCCTGAAGCTAGTCGAGCCGTTCCCGCCGGCACCGGCCTGCAGGTGGATTCTCGCGTGGTCGTGCAGCATCAGATCATCCTGACAGTCCTCACAAAGCGAGGCTGCCGCCCTGGGCGGTGGTGCTTCTCAGCTCTGCTTCAACGCGCGCGCGAAGTAGAAGCCCGCTGCCGCCGCGCCACCGGCCACCGCCGCCGTGCCCGCGACGCCCGCCGCGGGCAGATCGTTGCGAGCAGCGCCCGTCGCCAGCAGATCGACGGTGTCGACGATCGCGCAGGTCGCCTGCCAGCGCGGTCCGACCTCGGGGTGATCGAGCGTGTGCAGAGCGATCATCCCGAGCACCAGGTCGCGGATGCCGATCGAGCGGATCAAGGCCTGGACCGCCGGCCGCTCGGCGTAGTCGCCCAGCCAGCCCTTCCCAACCCTTTCCGGCGCCAGCAGCAGCGCGGCGCCAAACGCGGCCCGGCCGAGCGCCAGCGCGCGGGCGCCGTTGCGTGGGTTCACCTGCAGATCGTCCGGTGGTTGCCGGGGCTCACCGAGCCGGGCCGGATCACTCGCCGGAGAGAACGCTCACGAAGCGCCCGCGACGGCTGGTCGAGAACTGCACGGTTCCCGCGGCGCGCGCATACAGCGTGTCGTCCTTGCCGATGCCGACGCCCTCGCCCGGCTTGAATTTCGTGCCGCGCTGACGCACGATGATCTCGCCGCCAGTGACTGTCTCGCCGGCGAACGTCTTCACGCCGAGGCGCTGCGCGTTCGATTCGCGCCCGTTGCGGCTGGAGCCGAGCCCCTTCTTATGAGCCATTCTCTGTCGTCTCCTTCTCGGCGACCTTGCCCGACGCGACGGCAGCCGGTTTGGCGGCGGGTTTCGATGCGGGCTTGGACGGTTTCGCCGCGGCGCCGATCGAGATGTCCGTTACCTCGATCCGGGTCAGCTCCTGGCGATGACCGTTGCGGCGCTTGTAGCCGCGCTTGGGCTTGAACTTGAAGACCCGCAACTTCTCGCCGCGCTCGTGGCTGAGCACCTTCGCCGTGACCTTCACCTTCTTCAGGCCGGCGGCGTCGAACACCGCCTCCTCGGAGCGATAGAGGATCGGCTCGAGCGCGACATCGCCGCCCTCGTCGGCGGCCAGGCGCTCCACGAGCAGGGTCTGACCTCGCTCGACGCGGTACTGCTTGCCACCTGTCTTCACGATTGCGTACATGGTTACCTGGTCGATCTCTCTAGTCGGTGCTCGTCGATTGCGCCTTGGCAGCCGAACGGCGTCGCCCGCCTCTGCGGCCACGACGCCGAGGCTTGGATTGTAGGTCATCCTCGGATCCCTCGCCCTCGGGGAGGCTCTCCGCCGACGCCTGCGGCACGGGAGGCTCCTCCGGAGAGACCGCCGGCGCCGGGGGTGCGGCGGGCCTGGGGGCCGTTCGCCTCGGGGGCCTCGGTTTGGCGGTTGGCGGCGGGACCCGTGGCTTCGGCCGCACGACCTCGCCGGACTCGTCCAGCAAAAGCGCGCTCGCGGCGGTGCGCCCGACCTGGTCGATCCGCACCATCCGCTTCTCGCCGACACACGGCGCCGCACCCGCGATCGAGATGATGTAGCCGTCGATTTTCGCGACCGCGTCGTCGACGTCGTACATGTGCGGCTCGACGATCTCGACCAGCACCTCGTCGCCCTGGCGGAACGGCAGCGCCCGCTCCTCGACCTCCGCGCGGGTGCCCTGGAAGGTGATCGCGAAGTGCTCGAGCGTCAGCCCTTCGGAGCCCTCGAACAGGAACGACTTGCCCGTCTCGGCCTCGAGCGCGTGCAGCACACGCGAGCCGTGCCCGGTGAACTCCGCGGTCACGCGCGGGTTGATCTGCACGAGGAACGCCTCGACGTCGGGGTTTTCGGCCGCGATGTCGCGCAGGCGGCGCTCGAACTCGATCGCGTAGGTTTCCTCCGAGCGGATCACGCCCTCGCCCTCGCACGTCGGGCAGGGTCGGCTCATGATCTCGCGCACGCCCTCGGTCACGTTCTGGCGGGTCATCTCGACCAGGCCGAGCTTCGAGATCTCGGCCGTGAAGGTCTTCGTGCGGTCCTCGTCGAGCGTCTTTCTGAGCGTCTTCATCACGGCGTCGCGATTACGCGCGCGCGCCATGTCGATGAAGTCGATCACGATGATCCCGCCGATGTCGCGCAGGCGCAGCTGGTTGACGACCTCCTCGGCCGCCTCGAGGTTGGTCTTCGTGATCGTGTCCTCGAGCGCCGCGCCCTTGCCGCGGCCGATGAAGCTGCCGGAGTTGACGTCGATCACGGTCAGCGCCTCGGCGTAGTCGATCACGAGATAGCCGCCGCTGGGCAGGTCGACGCGCCGCGAGAGCACGCCGTCGATCGCCTTGTCGACGCCGTAGGACTCGAACAGCGGCTGCTTCTGCTCCCACAGCTCGACGCGCTCGACCAGCTCGGGGGCGGTGCGCGTGAAGAACGAGACCAGGCGCTGGTACTGCTGCTCGTCGTCGACGATCGCGCGCTCGAAGTGCGCGGAGAAGATGTCGCGCACGACCCGCACCGAGAGGTCGGCCTCCTGGAAGACGAGATCCGGCGCGAGCGTGTCCTCGACACGTTTGCCGAGCACCTCGTGCAGCTTGTGCAGGTACTTCAGCTCGCGTTCGAAGTCGGCCCGCTTGGCGCCGTGCGCGGCGGTCCTGACGATCACCCCGCCCGCGCCGAGGTCGAGGCCCGCGGTCTGCTTGCGCAAGCGGTCGCGCTCGCGGTCCTCGAGGCGGCGCGAGACGCCGATCCCCTCGCCCGTGGGGGCATAGACCATGTAGCGCCCGGCGATCGTCAGCTCCATCGAGAGGCGTGCGCCCTTCGTCTTCAGCGGGTCCTTCACGACCTGCACGACGATCTCCTGCCCGGGCTTGAGCAGGTCTGAGATCTTGCGCCCGCTGCCGCCGTTCCCGCGCCCGCGCTTGGGCGCCTCGACGCCGGGCAGCACGATCTCGTCGACGTGCAGGAACCCGTTCTTCTCCAGGCCGATGTCGACGAACGCGGCCTCCAGGCCGGGCAGCACGTTGTCGACCTTGCCCTTGTAGATGTTCCCGACGATCGAGCGCCCGCCGCGACGCTCGAGGTACAGCTCAGCTATGCGATAGCCGGCCTCCGGGGCGCCGTTCGCGCGTTTGCGCGATTTGGTGGTCGAGGCCGCAGAACGTGAGGCGCCGGGCGTTCCGGAGGCCTCCAGGAGCGCCACGCGCGTCTCCGCGCGATCGACGCTGACTAGCACTTGCTTTTTCAATTTGATCCAGTCTTTCGGTATCGTCGGCCGAGTCCCGCGCGGGTGAGGGCCGGAGGGAGATCCTCGGCGTCTGCACAGCTGGCGATCGGGTGTAATCGGCGGACATTGGTGTTTGGTATCGATCCGCAGCTCCATTGCTCGCGTCCCCACCGTCGGTGAGGAGGAGGCTCGGAGTCTTGGATGGGTTTCTTCAATAAATCGGTACGCGGCCCTTCAATGCGGCTGAAGCGCGCGCCTGAACATAAATTGATTGCAGCAGGCCCACCGCCAACAGGGTGGTGATCACCGACGAGCCGCCATAGCTCAAGAGCGGCAGCGTGACGCCGGTAATGGGCATGATCCCAACGGTCATCCCCACGTTGACGAACACCTGAAACATCAGCATAGCCGCTACGCCCCCCGCGACGAGCGAGCCGAACAGGTCCTTCGACATCGTCAGGATCCGCAGCGTGCGCCAGATCAGCAGCGCGTACAGGCACAGCACGAGCCCGGCGCCGAGGAAGCCGTACTGCTCGCTGGTGGCGGCGAACACGAAGTCGGTGTCGTCCTCGGGCACGAAGTTCAGGCGGATCTGGGTGGCATCGGCGCCGCGGCCGGTCTTCTGGCCGGAGCCGATCGCGATCTTCGACTGCGCGAGCTGATAGCGGGGATCGGGTTCGCCCGTCTTCGATTCGTTTTCCTTGATTTCCTCGAAGTTATCCGACGGGTTCAGGAAGGCGGTCAGGCGTTCGGCCTGATAGGGCTTGAGCACGTGCACGCCCACGGCCGGGCCGACGGCGAGCACGAACGTGACGGACACCGCCACGAGCACCACCAGCGCGGTGAGCTGGCGCCACGGCGTTCCCGCGACCACCAGCAGGACGAACGCGATCGTCATGTACACCATCCCCGAGCCGAGATCCGGCTGGGCGATCACGAGCATCGCCGGCACCAGCGCCGCCAGCAGCACGCGCACGGTCGTGTCGCGCTCGCGCAAGCGCCGCGCGCGGTCGACGATCAACGACGACAGCACGAGGATCAGCAGCACCTTGCCGAGCTCCGATGCCTGGAAGGAGAAGAACGGCAGGCTGATCGCACGCTGGGCGCCGTTGGTCGAATGGCCGGCCGCGAGCACCGCCAGGATCGACAGGATCAGCAGCGCGTAGATCCCATTTTTCAAAGGCCGCAGGCGCGCGTAGTCGATCCGCGCGAGCGCGAGCATGAAGATCGCGCCGATCACGAGGTAGACCGCTTGGCGGGTTACGTAGTAGTTGGGATCCCCGGGCACCGCTTCGCGCGTGGCCGTGCCCAGCGTCATCACCGAGGCGATGCCAAGGCCCACGACCGCGAGCGTCAGCAGCGGGTCGAGCGGGAGCGCGAACCGCCGGCCGGAGCCCTGCGCGCCGCCGCGCGCCGCCGGCTGCTCGATGCGCTCGGGCGTTTTGATCGGACTGTTCAGGGGTGTGGGCATGGCTGGATCAGAATCGGCTGAGTCAGGGGTGTGGGCATGGCTGCTGGATCGGAAGGAGCTGGATCAAGATCAGGATTGGGATTGGGATCAGAACAGGATCAGAACGTTTTCGAGGTCCCGGCGACGAACTTCTTGGGCTTGCCGAACCACTGCGATGCGATCAGGCGCGCGACCGGCGCCGCGGTTTCCGCGCCGAAGCCGCCCTGCTGCACTGTTACGGCGATCACGATCGGGCGCTTCGCGTCGCCGACGTAGCACATGTACCACGCCTGTTCGACTTCTCCGGCGCGTTCGGCCGTCCCCGTCTTGCCGTACACCGGGTGTTCTTCCTGGTTCCAGCCTTCCCACACATCCGCGGAGGTCCCCCCCGGCTCACTGGCGGCCTCATGGATGCCCTGCATCACGAGGCCTAGGTCTTCGTGGTTCAGGTGCACGTGGCGCTTCGGTGGGAAGCTCAGGCTCTGCACGAGGCCGCCGTCGGCTTCGTCGATCTGCATCCCCAGGTGCGGCGTGACGACCGTGCCGTTGCCTTCGTGCAGGTAGGCGTTCGTGAGCGTCGAGTAGGCGACCGCCATCTGCAGCGGGTCGGTCTGCAGGCTGCCCTGGCCGACCGCGAGATCCATGTTGTAGCCGACGGTCCAGGGCTCGCCCGGTTCGGCGACGATCCCGCAGGGGTGGCCGTGATGTGCCCGCTCGCACTTGTATTCTTCCCGGTTCTGTCCTGCCAGCCACTGGCGACTGGGAATCGTGCCGGTGGACTCGCTCAGGTCAATCCCGGTGGGATGGCCAATCCCCAGTTCGTAGGCCTTGTTCTGAATCACGTTGCCGTGGCTGTTGGCGAGCTCGCCGACGGTGAAGAAGTACGTGTCCGAGGAGACCTTCAGCGCTTCGACCAGACCGACGGCGCCATAGTCGGTGTGCCCGGAGTTGCAGAACTGCTCCCCACCGCCTCCGATCGGTTCGATGCACGCGCCCGCGCCAAGACCCTCCGTGGGGTTGATGACCCCTGCTTCCAGCGCCGCCATCGCGGTGATCGGCTTGAACGTCGAGCCGGTCGGGTAGGCGCCGTTGGTGGCGCGGTCGATCAGCGGCGAGGGGACGACTTCTTCCCCGTGGGGCCCCGTCTTGCCCTGCAGCTGTTCGTATTCGGCGTCGGTCAGCGGTTTGGCGAACTTGTTCGGGTCGTATGTCGGCCAGGAGCCGATCGCGTAGACTTCGCCGTTGAGCGGGTTCATCGCCACGAACGCGCCGGCGGTGGCCGGTTTGCCACCCGCGCGGGCGTTTTCGATCCCTTCGAGCAGCGCCTTTTCGCCCTCGCGCTGCAGGCCGAAGTCGAGCGTCGTCTTCAAGCTGTAGCCGGCGGTGGGCAGGGTCGGCTGCAAGCGTGTCGGCACCGGATAGCCTTCGGAGTTGACCTGCACGCGCCGCTCGCCGTCGCGGCCACGCAGATAGTGGTCGTAGTAGTACTCGAGCCCTTCTTGACCGACGACCGTGCCCCCCTTGACGCCCTTGAACGCGGGCAGTTCGAGATCTTTTTCGGAGACCAGGCCGACGTGACCGAGCACGTTCGCGGCCATCTCGCCGTAGGGATATGTGCGGATCGAGACGGGCTGCTGGGTGACGCCGGGGTATTCGCTCTGGCGCTCGGCGAGCTCGGTCCGCACGCCGGGCCCGGCGTCGGTCTTGATCGTCACGGGCGCGTAGGGAAGCGAGGTGCGGCCCTTGATCACGAGCTGCTCGATGTGCTCCGCGCTCATCCCCAAGAGCGCCCCCAGGCGGTGGTAGAGCACGAGCCGGGGATGACCGGCCGGCGGCAGCGCCGAGGGCACGATCTGGACCGCGTTCGTGACCGTGCTGGCGGCGATCGGCTTGCCATCGCGGTCGAGGATCTGCCCGCGCGGCGCCGGGATCGGCAGTTCGCGCACGGCGTTCGCCGAGGCTTCCTGGACGTACTGTTCGCCGGTCAGCACCTGCAGGTACCAGAGCCGGAAGAAGATCACCCCGAACATCACGAGCGCGATCCCGCCGAGGATCGCCACGCGCAGCGCCATCTGCGGTGAGACCGGGGGCGTGCGCGAGCCGCCGGAGGAGGACCCGCCGTCCGCGGCCTCGCCGCCGCTCCCTGGGTGAAAGGGCTCGATCGCGCTCATCGTCTGTTCATGGCCTCGACAATGGACTCAGCCCACCGGTCGTGTACGCGCGGCGACGGCGCCGGCGGGGATCGGGGGGCAGGCCCCCGATCAGGCAGCGCCGCACGAGGATCCACATCGGCAGCGCGACGATCGTGTTGAGCAGTATCCCGAAGACGATCTGGCGCAGCAGCTCGAGGCTGACGGGCGCGTCGACGCCGAGCATGAACTCCATCAGCGAGTAGCCGACGAGCGACACGGCCGTGGCGGCCGCGCCGAGGAGCACCGGCGTGAGCGCCGCCTGCGGGTCGCGCAGCTCGCGCAGACGCCCGCACCAGTAGCCGACGAGCGTGAACACGAGCGATGTCAACCCGAGCGTCTGCACCAGCGCGAGATCGACGAGCAGGCCGACCGCGAAGCCGACCGCGGCCCCGATCGTCGAGCCGCACAGCAGCCCGACGAAGGCGACCACGAGCGGCGATAAGTCGATCGCGACGCCGAACACGGGCACCTCCGAGACGACGCCGATCTGGAAGAACACGACGACGATCACGAGCACCGCGATCCGCGTGAGCAGCGATCCCGAGAGCGTCATCCGCCGGTGCTCGTGCTCGTCGAGGCCGAGGTGAGGGGGCTGCCTTCACTGCCGGCGGTGCTGCTCTGGCCGGCGCTCGGAAAGGCCGACTGCAGGCCCGCCAGCTGCGCAGGCTTGCTGCCCTGTGTGTACGTTAGCACCTGCACGACGTTGAGGTCGTGCAGGTTGGCCAGCGGATGCACGTTGACCGACTTGAAACCGCTTTCTTCGCCTTCGGAGCTCACCTGCCCGATCGGGATTCCCGGCGGATACAGCGAGTCGTCGGGGCTTTCGACCGTCCCGGAGGTGACGACGTTTTCGCCGCGGTTGGCGGAGGTGCCGCCCGGCAGGTACTGGAGCACGAGATCGTTAGGTTCGCCCACCTTCGGCTGGATCACCCCGGTCGCGTTCGTGCCGTTGATCCGCGCCGAGACGCCGACTTCGCTGTCGGTGATCAGATCGATGACGGCTGCGTCGGGGGCGGCCTGGGCGACCTTGCCGACGAGCCCTTCTTCGTTGACCACCGGATCGTTTTTCCGCACCCCCGAGGAGGTGCCCTTGTCGATCACGACGGTCGAGTACCAAAGGTTCGGCGACTTGCCGACAACTGTCGCTGTGACCGGCCGATAGTCGTTCAGGCTGAGCTGATCGAGGCGATAGAGCCCCAGCAGTTCGTGGTAGCCGTGCTGATCGGCGCGCTCGGCGATCGCTTCTTTGCGCAGGATGTCGTTCTGCTTGCGCACTTCCGCGAGCTGTTCTTTCGCATGCAGGGTGTCGCCGAACCAGCTGAACAGGTCGCGCACGGGCTTCAGCGCCTTGTTCGCGCCCTCCTGGATCGGCGAGACGACGGTCAGGAAGCCGCGCTGCACGGAGTGCAGGCCACCTTCGGAGGACTCGCCGAAGTAGGCGGTCAGCAGTATCAGGGAGAGCACGACGAGCAGCGCGAGCACCGCACGTCGACGCCGGACCGTCTTGTCATACACGAATCAGGGCCTTCCGGAGCGTTCATCAGACAGAGTAACCGTGACCGCCGGGTGAGGGCGCCGGCCTCAACGGCGTCGCCGGTTGCCGTTGCTGTTGCGCGACCGCCGGTTAGAACGATGGATCGCCTCGAACTCCTCCAGCGAGCGCCCCGAGCCGACGGCGACGCAGGTCAGCGGCGACTCGGCCAGGTGCGCGGGCATCTGCGTCTCGTCGCGCAGGCGCTCGTCCAGGCGCTGCAGCAGCGCGCCGCCACCGGCGAGCATGATGCCGCGGTCCATGATGTCGGAGGCGAGCTCGGGCGGCGTGCGGTCGAGCGTCTCCTTGACCGCTTCGATGATCTGGTTGAGCGGCTCTGCCAGCGCCTGGCGGATCTCCTCGCTCGTCAGCACGACCGTCTTCGGCAGCCCGGAGACCATGTCGCGCCCGCGGATCTCCGCCTGCAGCTCCTCCTCCATCGGGCAGGCCGAGCCGATCTCGAGCTTCAGCTCCTCCGCGGTCTGCTGACCGATCAAGAGCTTGTACTCCTTCTTCGCGTAGTTGATGATCGCCTCGTCCATCTCGTCGCCGCCGACGCGGATCGACTGCGAGACGACGATCCCGCCGAGCGAGATCACCGCGACCTCGGAGGTGCCGCCACCGATGTCGACGACCATCGACCCGGTCGGCTCGCCGACGGGCAGGCCGGCGCCGATCGCGGCCGCCATCGGCTCCTCGATCAGATACGCGGTGCGCGCGCCCGCCGACAGGCAGGCCTCCTCGACCGCGCGCTTCTCGACGCCGGTCACGCCGGAGGGCACGCAGACGACCACGCGCGGGTGCGCCCAGCGATTCTGGTGAACCTTCTGGATGAAGTGCCGCAGCATCTCCTCGGTCACGTCGAAGTCGGCGATCACGCCGTCCTTCAGCGGGCGGATCGCCTGGATCGTGCCGGGCGTGCGGCCGAGCATGCGCTTGGCCTCGATCCCGACCGCGTGAACTTCGCCGGTACGCGAGTCGATCGCGACGACGCTCGGCTCGGACAGCACGATCCCGCGCCCGCGGACGTACACGAGCGTGTTCGCGGTGCCCAAGTCGACCGCCATGTCGCGGCCGCCGAATCCAGTCAAGTAGCTGAAGATGCCCATATTTAGAGGTGGTGCACGGTTACATCGGTCGCGCACCGCCTACTGGCACCACGCCCCGCGGGCGGTGCTGGACGATCTCCGATCGGTCAGGCCGTACCCGCTGGGCAGTGTAGCGAACGCCGCCGGAGCGCCGATAGGGTTGCCAGCTTATTTGCAGGCGAAAAGAAGCTCGGGGCAAATATCGAGCAGCGCCGCGAGCGGCAGCCCGACGACGTTCTCGTAGTCGCCTTCCACGCTCCTGACGAGCGCCGCGCCGGCCCCCTGGATCGCGTAGCCGCCCGCGCGTCCGCGCCACTCGCCCCGCGCCAGGTACCAGTCGAGCATCCGATCGTCCAGCTCGCGGAAGCTGACCGCCGTGCGCACGACCGCCGTACGCTCGACCGCTACGCCCTTGAGTACATCGCCGCCGCCGCTGCTGCTCAATAGCGCCAGCCCGCTGAGCACCTCGTGCGTGGCGCCGCTGAGCGCCCGCAGCGTCGCGCGCGCATCGCGCTCGTCGCGGGGCTTGCCGTAGATCGCACCGTCGAGCGCGACCAGCGTGTCGCAACCCAGCACCAGCTCCCCCGCGCCGCCGGCTCCGGCCCCGGGCCCGAGCCGCTGCGCCGCGCGCGCCTTGCGCAAAGCGTTCTCGAGCGCCACCTCCGCGGGATCGCCCTCACCGAGCTCCTCCACATCGGTGGGGCGCACCGTGAACGCCACCCCGAGCCGCTCGAGGATCGCCCGCCGCTGCGGCGAGCTGGAGGCCAGAACCAGGCGTGGAGACAACTCGGTGGGTGTCAATTCGCCTAATCCTCTTCAACAACCGGGGCTCGTGATGTTACGCAAGCTCGGTGCAAACCGGGGGGTGGTCGGGAGGGGGGCCTGCCCCCCTCCCGCTACTACAGCTCCGGGAAAAACAGCGAGGCCTCGCGCGCCGCGGACTCGGGCGAGTCCGAGCCGTGCACCATGTTCCGGCCCATCTCGACCGCGAAGTCGCCGCGGATCGAGCCGGTCGCCGCCTCCAGCGGGTCGGTCGCGCCGATCACCTGCCGCGCGGCCTTCACCGCACCCTCGCCCTCGAGCACGATCGCGACGATCGGCCCGGAGGTGATGAACTCGACGAGCTCACCGAAGAACGGGCGCTCGGCGTGCTCGGCGTAGTGCTGTTCGGCCAGCTCCGTGGTCACGGTCAGCCCGCGCAGGGCGACGATCCCGAGCCCCTTGCGCTCGAATCTGGCGAGAATCTCG
Source organism: uncultured Solirubrobacterales bacterium (assembly GCA_963789675.1). GTDB lineage: Bacteria > Actinomycetota > Thermoleophilia > Solirubrobacterales > Solirubrobacteraceae > Palsa-744. The sequence goes on from CAWBLR010000001.1 coordinate 161,430, forward strand.
CCGGTCAGGCCCCGGGCGAAGGCGTCGGGCTTTACGAGGATCAGCGTGCGGTCCATGTCGTCCTTTTCAGATCGGTGGGTGGTTGTCGTTTGGAAGAGCGCGGGGCAGTTCGGAGAGACGCGGGCGGCGGTTCACACGGTTCACAGAGAGGGTGAGACGCGGAGCAGTTCGAGAGGCGGGTCGCAGCGAAACGTTCAGGAGGTCGGTCGCGGACGGCCAGCCCGCCCACCCGAGCGCGGTTTGGCGACCGGCTCGGCGGCCGGGATCGCGGCTGATCTGGTGCTCGCGCGAATCGCCTCGGCCTCTTCGGCCAGCGACGACACGCCCCCATCCTCGCTCATCGCCACGGCGGCGGCGGCCGCGCCCGCGGGGCGCGCTCGCTCGCTGCTCTCGGCCACGACCGTCTCGCCCTCGGCCGCCGTGGCGCGCCGGCGGCGCGCGCGGCGCGGTGCAGCGGCGCCGGGGACCTCGGTCTCGCAGTAGGGGCAGATCGTCCAGGCCTGGTCGAGCGGGCGCGAACAGCTGACGCAGCGCTCCTTCAGCTTGCGCAGGCAGCTCGGACAGCGGATGAAGTCGCGCTCGATCCGGTAGTCGCAGTGCGGGCAGAGCCCGTGGTCGAGGTCGTGCAGGCGCGCCTCCGCCGCCTGCATCTCCAGCTCGCGCTCGCGCACGTCCTCGAGATACTCGGGCGGGCGCAGGATCATGTAGACGATCGTGCCGACGAACGGGAACAGCGAGGCCGCCGTCGCGCAGCCGACGAGCATCGGGTCGTAGATCCGCCGGCGGGCGTCGGCGTAGGTCCAGTAGATCAGCGCGAAGTAGAGGACGACGACGAACAGGATCAGCAGGTCGATCACCAGGTTCAGGCCACTGCTTTCGATGCCGAAGTAGGCGAGCGTCATCGCCGGCCTCCGACGAGTGTCCGCGCACGTGAGCAGCGCGATGGGCGCTCGCCCAGCGGGATCGTTCCTTGCGCGAACATGGGGTGGCTGAGTTTAGAGAAACAGGCGGCCGAATCCATAGCCAGCCGCGAAGAACACGAGGATCACGAGCGCGACGATCAGCGCGACCGCACCGATCATCTTCAGTACGGACGGTCCGTCGTCGTTCATCTCACCTGCCTGCACTGTCGCCCGTGTGTCGATCGGACGATGCCGAGACTCCCTCCGCGAGGTCGCCGTCCGCGGCGCTGCGCAGATGCTCCAGCAGATCGCCGATGAGGTAGACCGAACCGGTCGCGAGCACCGCCGCACCGGCGCCGCGCTCGCGCGCCCAGCGCTGCGCCTCGGCAAGCGCGCGCGCGGGCTCGGGCTCGCAAACCACTGCGTCAAAGCCAAGCTGGCGCGCCAGCGACTGTAAGGCGGCGGGCGAGAGAGCGCGGCTACTCGGGGGCGCGGTGAACCAGGCGCGCTCGCAGCGTCCGAGCAGCGCGCCGAGCATGCTCGCGGCGTCCTTGTCCTCGAGCACGCCGAGCACGAGCGCCAGCGGGCGGAGTGGGCGGAGTGGGCGGAGTGGGCGGGAATCCAATATCTCGGGCAGCGCCTCGATCAGCGCCCGTATCGCGTCGGGGTTGTGCGCACCGTCGAGTACCGTCAGCGGATCGTCTGCGACGATCTGCAAGCGCCCTTGCACGACCGTCTCGGATGCCGCTCTGCGCACCGCATCCTCGCGCGGCTCGATCCCGAGCTCGCGCAGATAGGTCTCCGCGGCCGTGCGCGCGAGCGCGAAGTTGTGGCGCTGGAACGGCCCGCGCGCGGCTAGCGGGATGTCGGCGGGACTCCCCGCAGGGTGCTCGACGCCGAGCGCTCGAGGGCCGGCCGGCGAGCCACCCCCCGGCGAGCCATCGACCGAGGCGCCGCCGGCCGGAACGATCCGCGCGTCCTGCTCCCCCGCGACCCGCTCGGCCACCGCGAGTGCCTCCGGCACGAGCTCGCCGCCCAGCACGAGCGTCGTCCCGGGCCGCAGCACCGCGAGCTTCTCCTCGGCGATGTCCCGTACGGTCGGCCCCAGCCAGCGGGTGTGCTCGAGGGCGACGTTCGTGAGCACGGTCACGCGCGAGTCGATCACGCTCGTCGCGTCGTAGCGGCCGCCGAGGCCGGCCTCGACGACCGCGACCTGCACCTCGCGCTCGGCCATCGCCCACAGCGCCGCCGCGGTCAGCAGCTCGAACTGGGTCACGTGGTCATCGCCGGAGAGCGTGTGGTTGACGTGCTCGGCGGCCCGTGCGGCGCGCGCGATCGCGCCGGCAAATGCATCGCTGTCGAGGTCGCGCTCGCCGATCTGCACGCGCTCGGTGTAGGAGACGAGGTGCGGGGAGGTATAGGCGCCGGCGCGCAGCCCGTGGCGCTCGAGGATCGCCGCGATCATCCGCGTGGTCGAGGACTTGCCGTTCGTGCCGACGACGTGGATGCTTTCGAAGCGCTGCTCCGGCGAGCCGAGCGCGGTCATCATGCGCCGCATCCGGTCGAGGCCGAAGCGCATCCCGAACAGCTCGAGCGAGCGCAGATGACGCTCGGCATCCTCGCTGCCCCAGGCGGGCTTCGTCGGATGACTGCTACGCGGTGGAGGTTTCATGCCGTGAACGGACGCGCGCGGGTGGGTGGGACCGATACCCCTAGGCGTCGGAGTGCTTGCGCAGGTAGTCGATGAACACGGGCCGCAGCGCCTCGCCGAGCGCGCCGTCGCCGCTGTGGACGGCGTCGGAGATCAGGCCTTTGGAGGACTCGATGTCGTAGTCGGCCTCACCCGTATCCCCGCTGGCCATCTCGGCGGCGGGGATCATCTTGAGCAGCGACCAGAGGAATTTCAGGTCGAGATGCTTCTCGGCGCGATGCACCGCGCGGTCGTGCAGCTCGTGCGTCGAGAGCTGCTCGAGGTTGTCGGTGGCGGGCTGGTCGGGCATCGCGGCGATCAGTCGCTCGTCGGAACAGCCGGGGCGAACGAAGCGAGCAAAGCAGCTGAGACGGCCGGGCCAGCCGGGGCGACGCCCCCCACGTGCGCGCCCATCAGCGGCGCTTGCGCCAGCGCCGCGCGCGGGTCAGCAGCACCAACTCGCGAACCGTGCGCTTGGGGTGGAGCTTGCCTACGAGCTTCTTCAGCTCCTTGCGCTCCTTCGCGGAGAGGTTGCCGAGCCGGCCGCGCGACTTGCTCGTCAGCTCGGTCAGGCGCGCGCGGTCCTTCGCCGAGAGCGAGCGCCAGCGCTTGCCGAGCACGAGGCCGATCTGCAGGAGCAGCGCCCACGGCAGCTCTTTGGCGCGCTCCAGCTTTGACTTCTCGGCCTTGGCCTGCTTGTTCGATTTGCGCACAGCGCGATGGTAGCGGTCGGGGCGCCCTCGGCGCGGCTACGCCGACTCCTCGTGCAGCTGCTCGTCCGCGTCTTCGTCGTCGGGGGCGGCTTCGGTGACGAGCGTCGGCGTGAGCCCCTTCTCGACCGTCTCCTTCGTGACGACGCACTTCTTCACGTCACGCCGCGAGGGCAGCTCGAACTGGACCTCGAGCAGGATTTCCTCGATGATCGAGCGCAGCCCGCGCGCGCCGGTTTCCCGTTCCAGGCCGCGCTCGGCGACCGCCGTCAGCGAGTCCTCGGAGAACACCAGATCGATCCCGTCGAAGGAGAAGAAGCGCTGGAACTGCTTGACGAGCGCGTTGCGCGGCTCGGTCAGGATCGAGACGAGGTCCTCCTTCGTGAGCTGGTGCACCGCCGAGACGACCGGCAGGCGGCCGATGAACTCGGGGATCAGCCCGTACTCGATCAGGTCCTCGGGCAGGCAGTGCTCGAACACTTCGCCGGTGTCGCGCTCGGCCTTCACCTCGATCGCGGCGCCGAAACCGACGCCTTTGTTGCCGATCCGATGCTCGATCACCTTGTCGAGGTTCGCGAACGCGCCGCCGCAGATGAACAGCACGTTCGTCGTGTCGATCGTCAGGAACTCCTGGTGAGGGTGCTTGCGCCCGCCCTGCGGCGGCACCGATGCCTGCGTGCCCTCGAGGATCTTCAAGAGCGCCTGCTGGACGCCCTCGCCGGAGACGTCGCGCGTGATCGACGGGTTGTCGGCCTTGCGCGCGATCTTGTCGACCTCGTCGATGTAGATGATCCCGGTCTCGGCCTTCTTGACGTCGTAGTCGGCGGCCTGGATCAGCTTGAGCAGGATGTTCTCGACGTCCTCGCCGACGTAGCCGGCCTCGGTCAGCGCGGTCGCGTCGGCGATCGCGAAAGGCACGTTGAGGATCCGCGCGAGCGTCTGCGCGAGCAGCGTCTTGCCGCAGCCGGTCGGGCCGAGCAGCAGGATGTTCGACTTCTGCAGCTCGATCTCCTCCGTCTCGCCGGAGGTCATCATCTGCACGCGCTTGTAGTGGTTGTAGACGGCGACCGAGAGCGTGCGCTTGGACGGCTCCTGCCCGACGACGTACTCGTCGAGCACGTCATAGATCTCGCGCGGCTTCGGCAGGTGTTCGAGGTCGAACGCGGGCGGCGCGGCGAGCTCCTCGTCGATGATCTCGTTGCAGAGGTCGATGCACTCGTCGCAGATGTAGACGCCCGGGCCGGCGATCAGCTTCTTGACCTGCCGCTGGGACTTACCGCAGAAGCTGCACAGGAGCTGCTCGTTCGAATCTGTCGGTCTGGCCATTGTGTTTTCTCCCCGTCGTGGCTTCATGCCACCGGATGAACTCCTGAGCTAGTGCTCGGAGATCACCCTGTCGATGATCCCGTACTCCTTCGCCTCCTCCGAGCTCATGAAGTAGTCGCGCTCGGTGTCTTTACTAACGTCCGCAAGCTTCTTTTTCGTGTGCTTCGCGATGATCTCGTCAAGGCGTTCGCGCACATCGATGATCTCCTTCGCGTGGATCTCGATGTCCGTCGCCTGACCCTGGAAGCTCGATGAGACCTGGTGGATCAGGATCTTCGCGTTCGGCAGCGCCATCCGCTTGCCGGCGGCGCCACCCGCGAGCAGCAGCGCGCCCATCGACATCGCGATCCCGACGCAGATCGTCTGCACGTCGGGCTTGACGAACTGCATCGTGTCGTAGATCGCAAGGCCCGCATAGACCGAGCCGCCGGGCGAGTTGATGTAGATCGAGATGTCCTTGTCTGGGTCCTCCGACTCCAGATGCAAGAGCTGGGCGACGATCAGGTTGGCGATCTGGTCGTCGACGGGCGTGCCGAGGAAGATGATCCGCTCGTTCAGCAGCCGGCTGTAGATGTCGAACGCGCGCTCGCCTCGCGAGGTCTGCTCGACCACCATCGGTACTAGTGGGCTCATGGTCCTCGCTTTGTTTCGCTTACCTTGCTCGATTCCTTCTGCAAAAGAACCCTAGCGGCCCGCGCCGGGCGATCCGGCACCAGCCGATCCGCATCCGTCGCTCCGTCGCTCCGTCGCTCAACTATCCGGCGTCCACAGGCCCGCAGGCTCCCGGCGGCCTCGCCGGGCTTCTCGGCGCTGCTCCTGTTCGGGCGTCCACAGCTGCTCGCGCGCGGCGGCCTGCTCGACCGAGATCGGCTTCGCGTGCTCCGCCACCCACTCGACCGCCTTGCGCGCGGCGAGGTCCTCGCGCACGTCCTCCAGGCGCCCGGCGCGGCGCAGATCCTCGAGCAGCTTCTCGGGCTCGACGCCCTCGCGCTCGGCGGTCGGGCCGATCGCGACGAGCAGCTCCTCGTCGGTGGGCTCGATCTCCTCGGCGGCGACGATCGCCGTCACGACCGCCTCGCGGCGCAGCGCCTGCTCGGCGTCGGGCCGCATCTCGGCGAGGATCGCGGACTCCTCGCGGCCGGTGATCTGCAGGTAGGCCTCGCGTGAGATCCCGTTGTGGGAGAGCGAGTGCAGCATCCGCTCCCACATCTCCTTCGCGCGCGCCTCGGCCAGCGCCGGGGTGACCGGCACGGTCGCCTGCGCCACGGCGGCGTCGAGCGCGGCCTCGCGGAACTCGTCCTCGATCTTCTGCTCCTCGGCCTCGAGCAGGCGGCTTTCGATGTCGGCGCGCAGCTCCGCGACGCTGTCGAAGCCCGCGTCGATCGCGAAGTCGTCGTCGACCTCGGGCAGGCGCTTCTGCTTGACCTCCTTGACGGCGATCTCGAACGACGCGTCGCGCCCGGCGAGGTGCTCGGCGCCGTAGTCGGCGGGGAACGCCAGCTCGATCGTGCGCGTCTCGCCGGCGCTCGCGCCGAGCAGGCCCTCCTCGAAGCCGGGGATCAGGTTGCCGCCGCCGAGCTCGATCAGCTGGTCGCGGCCCTCGCCGCCCTCGAACGGCTCGCCGGGGCTGTCGGAATTGGCGTCCGGCCCGGCATCCTCGGATGGCAGGTAGCCGACGTAGTCGACGACGACGAAGTCGCCCTCCGCGGCCTCGCGCTCGACCGTCTCCAGGCGGGCGAGGCGCTCGCGCATCTCCTCGATCTGCTGGGTGACCTGCTCCTCGGCGGCGGCCGGCTCGCGGCGCGGCGACCTCGAGGCCCTCGTAGTCGCCGAGCTCGGCCTTCGGCAGCACGCCGATCTCGATCGAGAACTCGAGCGGCTGCCCCTGCGGCGGGCAGATCGCCGAGGTCGACCTGGGGATCGCCGACGGGGACGATGCCGGCGGTCTCGATCGCGTCCGAGTACCAGCGCGAGAGCGTGTCGCGAACGGCTTCCTCGAGCACCGCCTCGCGCCCGACGCGCTGCAGCACGAGCGGCGCGGGCACCTTGCCCTTGCGAAAGCCGGGCAGCTTCAGCTCGCGGCCGAGCTTGCGCGCGCGCTGCTCGACGCGGCCCTCGACCTCGTCCGGCGGCACCTCGACCTGCACGCGCACGCGCGACTCGCGCAGCTCGGTGACGGTGGTCTTCAGGGCCGCTGGCCGGTTCGGCGATGCCGAGCCGAGCGAGTGTCTCCCGGTTCGGCACGCCCGCCACGATACCGTGCCGCCCCATGCCGATAGCTCCCGCGCGTTCCGCTCACCGCTGAAGCGCCTGGAGACGTGGCTGTGGACCGGGCCGGTCGGCCACTTCGCCGGGGGCGCGCTCGACTTCGGCCAGGCGCTCGCGCGCTATCTAATCGCGCTGGCCGATCGTGAGATCCCGCTGACACCGAGCGGTCGTGGCCGAACGATTCGCTGACCGCGCGGCTACGCGCTCAGCGCGACCGGCCGGCCGAACGACAGCGCCGTGCCGCGGGGCGTGACGAGCACCGGGCAGGTGGCGATCTCGATCAGGTGCGACGCCGAGGAGCTGAGCGAGACGCGGCCGGGCGTGGCGTCCTTGCGCGAGTCGATCACGAGCAGGTCGGTCGACTCGTCGGCGACCGGCACGACCTCCGCGCCGAGCGCGCCGGCCAGGGCCTGCGCCGTCGCCTGCGCGCTGTCGTCACCGCCGGCCTCGCCGACCGCGACGATCCGCTGCACGCCGGGCTTGCCGCCGTCGACCTCGGCCAGCCCGACCGGGGCGATCGCGACCGCGACCGGACCGCCCTCGAGCAGTCGCTGCGCGGAGTTGCCGATCGAGATGTGGCCAGGGGCGGTGTGCGAGTCCGAGCAGAACACGACCACCTGCGCGCCGATCTGCTCGGCCAGCGAGGCGAGGCCCGCGGGGGTGGAGCGATTGGTCACGGTGTGGGCGCCGGCGAGCGGACCGCCGAACAGCGCGGTGCCGCGCGCGAGCAGCGCGTTGGCCTCCTCGTCGCCGACCAGCTCCTCGCTGTGGCGCACGTAGCCGAGGTGGACCTCGGCGCCGGCGCGGGCGAGCAGCGCGCCGTAGGCGATCGCGTCGTTCTCGTTGGCGGTCCCGTCGTAGGAAACGATGATGCTGGTCATGGCTTGCTCCTTGTTCTTTGTTGAAGATTGAAGTTCGTTGTCTTGCGGTGAAGTCTTGTCCTGCGGAGTTCTTTCGTTCCATCGTGACACGCTCCTGCCATCAGCTCCAATGATTGTTTTAATCTCTGCTATAAGCTCTACTTATGCTTAATGTCAACCGTCTGAGGATCCTCGTCGAGGTCGCGAGCCGCGGCTCGTTCTCCGCCGCGGCGGAGGCGCTCGTCCTACACGCAGTCGGCGGTCTCGCAGCAGATCGCGGCGCTCGAGGCCGAGACCGGGGTCACGCTGCTCGAGCGGCTGCCGCGCGGCGTGCGCCTGACGCCGGCCGGCCAGGTGCTGGTCGAGTACGCCGAGGGGATCCTCGCGCGCCTGCACGCCGCCGAGGCCGAGATGGCGGCGATCGCCGGCCTGCGCGGCGGGCAGCTGCGGATGGCGTCGTTCCCGACCGCCGGCGCGACGCTGATGCCGCTGGCGATCGCGATCTTCCGCGCCCAGCACCCCGAGGTCGAGCTGACGCTCGCCGAGGGCGAGCCCGAGGAGATCGGGCCGCGCCTGCGGGCCGGCGAGTTCGACCTCGCGCTGCTGTTCGAGTTCGAGGGGACGCGCTCGCTCGCGGCCGAGCTCGCGCGCCTGGCGCTGTTCGAGGACCCGATGTTCCTCGCGCTGCCCGCCGACCACCCGCTCGCGCGCGGCGCACGCTGCGCCTCGAGAACCTGCGCGCCGAGGCCTGGATCCAGACCTCGGCGTCGAGCCCCTGCGCGCGCCACGTCGTGCGCTCCTGCCACGCCGCCGGCTTCGAGCCGATCGTCTCCTTCGAGAGCGACGACTACCAGACCGTCCAGGGCCTCGTCGCCGCCGGCGTCGGCGTCGCGCTGATCCCGAAGCTCGCGCTCGCCGGCGCGCGCGACGACATCGCGATCCGCGCGCTCTCGCCCCGAACCCGGTGCGCCAGGTGATCGCCGCGACGCCCGCGGGGACGCGCCTGCCGCCGGCGGCGGCGGCGATGCTGGCCGAGCTCGAAGCCGCGGCCGCGCGGTACGAGGCGCTCGCCCCGCCCCGCGCGGCCTGAGCATCATCGGGTCCA
>CAWBLR010000002.1:0-211197 GCA_963789675.1 uncultured Solirubrobacterales bacterium
TCAGGCTGGACCGGCGCCTGCGGGCGGCGGCGTTCGAGGCCGATCCCGACGCCGCGCTCAGGGGTCTTGCGGAGCCCGTGCTGCTCGACGAGTGGCAGCGCGTGCCGGGCGTGCTGGGCGCGGTCAGGCGCGCGGTCGAAGCGGACCCTCACGCCAATCGCTTCTTCGTCACCGGTTCAGTTCGCGCCGAGCTCGCGCACGAGGTGTGGCCCGCCACCGGCCGGCTTGTGCGGGTGGCGATGTACCCGATGACGGTTGGGGAGCAGATCGGCAGGCAGGGCCAGCCGTTCTTCGACAGGATCGCCGCCGGTGAGGAGTTGAGCCTCCCCGCGGAGTGCCCTGACCTGCGGGGCTACGTCGAGCTTGCATTGCGAAGCGGATTCCCCGACGTCGCCCTGCGCCTGACCGGAGGCGCCAGAAGGGCGTGGCTCGAGAGCTACATCGAGGATCTACTCGCCCATGACGTCGAGCAGATCGAGACCCACCCCACCAGGCATCGCGATACGCAGCGCCTGCGGCGCTTCCTGGAAGCGTATGCGCTGAGCTCGGCGGGCGTGGCCGACCAGAAGACGATCTATGAAGCCGCGCAGGTCAGCAAGGCGACGGCGAGCGCCTACGAGGATCTGCTGGCGGGGCTGCTGATCGCAGAGCGCGTGCCGGCATGGTCCTCGAATCGACTCAAGCGCCTGGTGCGTCGCCCGAAGCGCTATCTGATCGACGCCGCCCTGATGACCACGACGCTCGGGCTCGACGAGCAGGCTGTGATCGCGGACGGTGACATGCTGGGGCGGGTGCTCGACACGTTCGTGGCCGCGCAACTGCGTCCCGAGCTCGCGATCTCGAGCTCACGCCCACGGCTCTACCACCTACGGACCGAGGAGGGCCGCCACGAGATCGACCTGGTGGCCGAGCTCGCGGGACAGCGAGTCGTGGGAATCGAGGTCAAGGCCAGCGCCGCCCCCAGCGCGCGCCGAGACGCCAGGCACTTGGTGTGGCTGGCGGAGCAGCTCGGCGAGCGCTTCATCGCCGGCGTGGTACTACACACCGGCCCCCACATCTACAGGCTCGACGAGAAGATCATCGCCGCGCCGATCGCCGTCCTCTGGAGCTAGTCGACCGTCGGAGTCATCGAGCGGCGAGGGTCGCCCTCAGCGCGTGAGTGCAGCCGGGGGAACCGCCCACGGTAACAAGCTGGTCCTCCTACTCGGCGGGTACGACAAGGGTTCAGAACCGGCCAAGAGCAGACAGACCAGCGAGATCGCGCTTGCACGAGCCCGCTTACGAAGACATCAAGCCCGCCAAGCCGCTCAACACAAGACACGAGAGCGATGATATTCTGATGTCTTATTGCACATAGAGTTCCGGATGAAACGAGTACCACGCGATGAGCGACTTCGATCAACTGATTCACGACATAGAGCAGGAGGCGATCGCCGAAGGGCCCGAGGCCGTCGCCGCGCTTCGCTCGCTCGACAGCCAGCTACACGTCGCCGGGCAGCTACTCGCGCTACGCCATCGCCGCGGACTCACTCAGCGCCAACTAAGCAAGCTTTCAGGTGTCCAGCAGGCCGATATCAGCCGCATCGAGCGTGGCGAGACCCGGCCCACCACCGTCACCGCCCGGCGCCTCGCCGACGCGCTCGGCGCCGACTTCGGCTTCTACGAGATTGACACCTCGGGCAAAGCCGTCCCGGTCGAGCCGATCTCGGTCAAAGCGGCGTAGCGCTGCACCACGTCCCGCTCAGGCGGTGAATGCCGCGATCAGATCGCCAGGGGTCAGGCGAACATCGAGTCCGTCGAGGTCGAAGCCGCTGCGGGAGACGCCGACGAGGAGCGTCTGCTCGTCGGCGCCCGGTATCGAGTCGCGGTGCCGGGTCAGCTTGCTCAGGTCGCTCCGGTCGAACTTGTCCTGGATGCGCCACTTGATCGAGCCGGCGAAGTCGATCTCACGACTCGTCGCCTGGCCACGGCCGCCGACGAGGTCGACCTCGACACTGTTCTCGCGGTTCCAGAACGCGCCGACGAATTCGCCTGCGCCGAAGCGCTCGTCCGGGAGCATCCTCTGGATCGCGTCGCGCGCGAGCGGCTCGATCGCGCGGCCGGCAAACGACGGGAACGACTCGTGGATCTGGCGGTAGACGATGTCGCCGCGGCCACGCTCGAGCGCCGGAATGCCGGCGCGGATGAAGCGCAGCGGATTTGATCCGCGAGATCACCTCACGGATGTCCATTCCGGCACGACCACGGCCTGTTAGCGCCCTGATCCGTTGGCGCAACCGCTTCATCGCCGCTTGTGAGGGCCAGCGCTGAAGGTAGTAGCGGCGAATGCCGCGCTCCAGCAACCGGCCCGCCACGCGAGCGTGGAAGTGGCAGCCAAGGAAATCGAGACCTTCCCGGCCATCAGTGAGGTCAACCACTTTCGTCTTCTTCGGGTGCAGTTGGAGCCCGAGATCGGCCAGCACCTGCCTGGCCAACTCTCTGAATCGCCCCGGGGATGTGTCCCACAGCCCTTGGGGAGTGTCCCGTTTCCGCTCCACCGTCGGAATAGGAGGGGAGGCGCCATGCCCTCCCCCAACAGAAGACGGACACGTCACAATGCCGAGGATCGCGAGCTTCGACGGGCTGGTCGTGAAGATCTACTTCAACGATCATCCCCCACCACATATCCACGTCTATGCCGGGCGTCTGCGACACCCCGGCGTACAAGCGGCGCGTCTGTCGATCGATACCGGCGAAATAATCGCCGGCAAGCTCCCCCTCGGCAAGGGCGCCGTGGCCAGGCGCTGGACCCTGGAACATCGCGAGGCACTGCTTGCCGACTGGCAACGCGCGCGTCTCCGCCTGCACCCAATCGGACGCTACCATTCGTCGTGATGGAACCCGCAATCGCCCCCGAAATGGTCGCCGCGATCCCACGGCCCAAACACACTGTCCGCATCATGTTCGCTGACGGCGAGGTCCGCGATGTCGACATCACGCCGCTACTGGACACCCCCGCGTTTTCCCCCCTACGCGACCCAGCCACCTTCGCGCAGGTCAAAGTGGACGAGGACACAGGCACAATCGCCTGGCCCGGCGACATCGACCTCGACCCCGACGTCATCTACGCAGCACTCGACATCGGCCCCGATACCGCCCTGATCCACGTGCTCGCGCCCAGCGTCGCCGCCTGACGCAGCGCCTTAAACCAGCCCCTGTCCTTAACCGTATCCCGCTCGTCGACGAGCTCGGCCACGGAGGCGTCGATCTTGCCGCGGGAGAACTCATCCAGGTCGAGGCCCTCGACGATCGACCACTCGCCGTTCGCGCACGTGCAGGGGAAGCCTGAGATCAGACCCACGGGGACGCCGTAGGAGCCGTCCGAGGGGACGCCCATCGAGACCCAGTCGCTCGTGCCGTTGACCCAATCGTGGACGTGGTCGATCGCTGCGCTCGCGGCGGAGGCGGCGCTGGAGGAGCCGCGCGCCTCGATGATCGCCGCGCCGCGTTTGCCGACGTTCGGCAGGAAGTCCTGCTCGATCCACACCTGGTCGTCGACGGCCGCGGCCGCCTGACCGCCGCGCACCTGCGCGTGGAACAGGTCGGGGTACATCGTCGGCGAGTGGTTGCCCCACACGCCCATCTGCGTGATGTCGGTGACCGGGACCTCGAGCTTTGCCGCGAGCTGCGCGATCGCGCGGTTGTGGTCGAGGCGGAGCATCGCGGTGAAGCGCTCGTTGGGGATATCGGGCGCGTTGTTCATCGCGATCAGGCAGTTCGTGTTCGCCGGGTTGCCGACGACGAGCACTTTCAGATCGTCTGCCGCCTTCTCGTTCAGGGCCTTGCCCTGGACGGTGAAGATCTTGCCGTTCTCGCTGAGCAGCTCGGCGCGCTCCATGCCCTTCGTCCGTGGCCGCGAGCCGACGAGCAGCGCGATGTTCGCGCCGTCGAACGCGTCCTCCGGGTTGTCGTGCAGGTCGAGGTTGGCCAGCAGCGGGAACGCGCAGTCGACGACCTCCATCGCCACGCCCTCGAGCGCGCCCATCGCCGGAGGGATCTCGAGCAGGCGCAGGTCGACGGGCTGGTCGGGGCCGAGCAGCTGGCCGGAGGCGATGCGGAACACGAGGCTGTAGCCGATCTGGCCGGCGGCGCCGGTGACGGTGACTTTTACGGGACTACTACTCACAAGTTCATCTCCTGTTTTAGGTTCTCATCGATCGAGTCAAGAAACTCCTGGGTGCTCTGCCACTCCTGATCCGGGCCAACCAGCAATGCCAGGTCCTTTGTCATCTTGCCGCTTTCCACGGTCTCGACGCACACGCGCTCGAGCGTCTGCGCAAACTCGCTCACCGGCGGGGTCCCATCCATGCGGCCACGCGCGGACAGCCCCCGCGTCCAGGCGAAGATCGAGGCGATCGGGTTCGTCGAGGTCGGCTTGCCCTGCTGGTGCTGGCGAAAGTGGCGGGTGACCGTGCCGTGCGCTGCCTCGGCCTCGACGGTCTTGCCGTCGGCGGTCATCAGCACGCTCGTCATCAGCCCCAGCGAGCCGAAGCCCTGCGCGACCGTGTCGGACTGCACGTCGCCGTCGTAGTTCTTGCACGCCCACACATATCCACCTTCCCACTTCAGGGCGCTGGCGACCATGTCGTCGATCAAACGGTGTTCGTAGGTGATGCCGGCGGCCTCGAAGCCGGTCTTGAACTCAGCCTCGTAGACCTCCTCGAAGATGTCTTTGAAGCGGCCGTCATAGCGTTTCAGGATCGTGTTCTTCGTCGACATATACACCGGGTAGTTGCGCTCCAGGCCGTATCTGAGCGACGCCCACGCGAAGTCGCGGATCGAGTCGTCGAGGTTGTACATCGCCATCGCGATCCCCGGCCCGGGGAAGTCGTAGACGTCGAGCTCGATCGGCTCGCTGCCGTCCTTCGGGGTGAATGTCAGCGTCAGCTTGCCCTCGCCGGGGATCAGCGTGTCGGTTGCGCGGTACTGGTCGCCGAAGGCGTGACGGCCGATCACGATCGGCTTCGTCCAGCCGGGCACCAGTCGGGGGACATTGGAGATCACGATCGGCTCGCGGAAGATCACGCCGCCGAGGATGTTGCGGATCGTGCCGTTCGGCGAGCGGTACATCTCCTTTAGACCGAACTCCTCCACGCGCGCCTCGTCGGGGGTGATCGTCGCGCACTTCACGCCGACGCCGTGGCGCTTGATCGCCTCGGCCGCTTCGACGGTGATCTTGTCGTCGGTCGCGTCGCGGCTCTCGATGCCGAGGTCGTAGTACTCGAGCTCCACATCCAGATACGGCAGGATCAGCTGGTTTCTGATGAACGACCAGATGACCCGCGTCATCTCGTCGCCGTCGAGCTCGACTATCGGGTTCTGCACCTTGATCTTCGCCATGTTCGGTCCTCGGGGGTCTGTGGGCTGTCTGTCGGTCGCCGGAGGGGCGATGCTATCGCGGGCGGGTAATCTGTCAGGTGATGGCCACGATGCCAAAGACAGTCAGTGGCGAGGACGCCCCCTGGCGGACGCACGCAGTTGCCAACCAGCCGCCGCCGCTCACCGGGCTGGACGTGTTCTCGAGCAACCTTCCGCTCGTCGAGGCGACCGAGCGCGAGGGCGCCGGCTGGATCCGCGAGCGCGCTTCCGAGCTCGGCCGCTTCGTCGGCGAGGCCGGCGGGCCGCAGGACGTGTGGGGACGGCTCGCGAACGAGCACAAGCCGGTCCTGCACACCCACGACCGCTACGGCAACCGGATCGACGAGGTCGAGTTCCACCCGGCCTGGCACCAGCTGATGACGATGGGCGTCGAGCACGAGCTGCACTCGCTCCCGTGGACGAACGACGAGGAGGCCGCGCACGCGGCGCGCACGGCGCTGTACATGACCGGGATGCAGGCCGAGGCCGGCTACGCCTGTCCGATCACGATGACGTTCGCGGTCGTCCCCGCGCTGCGCACCCAGCCCGAGCTCGCGGCCGAGTGGGAGCCGCTCGTCACGGCCACCACCTACGACCCCCGCTCGATCCCGGCCGCGGAGAAGGGCTCGGCGATCGCGGGGATGGCGATGACCGAGAAGCAGGGCGGCTCGGACGTGCGCGCGAACACGACCTACGCGCGGCCACTGAACGGCGGCGGGGCCGGAGCGGAGTACCAGCTCACCGGCCACAAGTGGTTCTGCTCGGCGCCGATGTCCGACCTGTTCCTCGTGCTCGCCCAGGCGGAGTCCCCCAGCGGCGATGCCGAGGGCCTCTCGTGCTTTCTGATGCCGCGCATCCTGCCCGACGGGACGCGCAACGCGATGCACATCCAGCGCCTCAAGGACAAGCTCGGCAACCGCTCGAACGCCTCCTCGGAGATCGAGCTGCACAACGCCTGGGCGCGGATGGTCGGCGAGCCCGGCCGCGGCGTGCCGACGATCATCGAGATGGTCGGCCACACGCGCCTCGATTGCGTGATCGGCGCCGCCGCCGGGATGCGCGCCGCGGTCGTGCAGGCCACCCACCACACCGCGCATCGCAGCGCGTTCGGCAAGACGCTCGTCGACCAGCCCTTAATGCGCAACGTGCTCGCCGACCTCTGCCTGGAGTCCGAGGCCGCGACCGCACTTGCGATGCGTCTCGCGCGCGCCTACGACGAAGCCAATAGCGACGCGGGGGAAGGCAACGACGACAGCGACGCCCAGTTGTTCAAGCGCGTCGCGACCGCGGTCGGCAAGTACTGGGCCTGCAAGCGCGCGCCGAACCACGCGTTCGAGGCGATGGAGTGCCTCGGTGGGAATGGATACGTGGAGGATTCAGGGATGCCGCGCCTGTATCGCGAGGCGCCGCTGACCTCGATCTGGGAGGGCTCGGGCAACGTGATCAGCCTCGACGTTTTGCGCGCGCTCTCGCGCTCGCCGCGCGCGCTCGAGGTGTTCCTCTCCGAGGTCTCGCTCGCCCGTGGCGCCGACGCGCGCCTGGACGCGCACATCGAGGGACTGAAGGCGCAGCTGTTTGCCGAGGATCCCACGACGCTGGAGGCGCGCGCGCGGCGCGTGGTCGAAGGGATGGCGCTGGCGCTGCAGGGCTCGCTGCTCGTGCGCAGCGCTCCGCCGGCCGTGGCCGACGCCTTCTGCGCCGCGCGGCTCGGCGGCGACGGGGGACTGGAGTACGGCACGCTGCCGGCCGGCTCGGACTTCGACGCGATCATCGCGCGTGGTCGCCCGCAGGTGTAACGACACAATTGCGACTGCTTTGACGCAAGTGTGCACCTTGCGCGACCAAACTGCGACGAAAGCGTGACGGGAAGATAAAGAGGGCGGGAGTGGTGTTTGTCTTTGAAGGTTGCGTATAACTATGGTGTCACGCACTCTTCAAAGAAGAACGACCTCACCGGGCCCTTTATGTTCGGCCGGTCCTACCATAAAGACATGGCAGTGCGCACCAACTTCCAGATCGCCCGCCTGTTCGGGATCCGCGTCGGCGTCGGCGTCAGCTGGTTCGTCGTGCTGTTCTTCTTCATCTACGTCGTCACGCAACCGTTCCACGAAATGCTCGGCGGGTCGATCACGACCGCCTACGTGGTCGCGGTTGCATCGGTGCTGGGGTTCTTCGCCTCGCTGATCCTGCACGAGCTCGGCCACGCGCTCGTCGCGCGCCGCCACGGGCTGACCGTCGTCGGGATCGACCTGTGGGCGTTCGGCGGGATCACGCGCACGAGCGGGCCGGTCGAAGGGCCCGGCACCGAGTTTCGCGTGGCGGCCGCGGGGCCGCTGGTGACGTTCGCGATCATCGTCCTCTGCATCGTGCTCGGCGCGCTGCTCACCAGCAGCGGGCACTTCCTCGACGTCGCGGTCGGCGACACGAGCGTGCACGCCACGCCCGCGCTCGTGTGGCTGAGCTGGGTGGGGACGATCAACGCGCTCGTGCTCGTCTTCAACCTCGTGCCCGCGTTCCCGCTCGACGGCGGGCAGCTCGCCCACGCGGTGATCTGGTGGCGCACGGGAGACCGCAACCGCGCCACGCGCTACACCGGGCGCGCCGGCCAGGGCTTCGCGCTCGTGCTGGGGGCGATCGGGCTGGTCGGGCTGGCGAGCGGCTCCTCGCTCGGGCTGATCTGGCTGGTGCTCGCGTTCCTGCTCTACCAGGCCGCCGGGCAGGCGGTCGTGCAGGGCTCGCTCGGGCAGCGGATCCAGGGCATCACGGTGGCAGACATCATGGATCGCGAGCCCGTCACCGTGCCCGCGGGGATGACGCTGCTCGACGCGCAGGAGCAGTTCTTCCTGCGCTACCGCTGGCCCTGGTTCGCGGTCGTCGACCCCGCCCAGCACTTCCTCGGCGTCGTGCGCGAAGCGCGGATCGACGAGGAGATCGCCGCCGGACGCCCCGCGCTGCCGGTCGTCGACGTGCTCGAGCCCGACCTGCCCGTGCGGATCGGCGTCGGGGCGCCGCTGGAGTCGCTGCTCGGCTCGGAGGGCCTTGGCCGCCTCGGCGCGATGGTCGCGGTCGACGGCGACGGCGTGCTGCAGGGCGTCGTCACGCTGGCCCAGGTCCGCCAGGCGCTGCGCCCCGCGATGTGACCCCGGCGCGGTCGGGGAGCCGCGCGCCCTTGATGGGAGCGCGCCCTGCGTTCGCGAGGCGAGAGGCGCGATCCGCTCCGCGGCGCCAGCCCAGGCGGTCAGGCGGGGAAGCCCGCGAATGCAGGCGTAACGCCATCTGCGGGCGCCGGGGGGATTGGTCCTTATAGAGTTCCGGCCCATGCCATCACATGACGTCCTGATCATCGGCGCGGGCCTCGCCGGCCAGCGCGCCGCCCTGGCCGCCGCTCAAACCGGTTCGAGCGTCGCGATCATGAGCAAGGTCCACCCCGTGCGCTCGCACTCGGTCGCCGCCGCCGGCGGGATCAACGCCGCGATCAGCCTCGACGACGACTGGCGCTCGCACGCGTACGACACGGTCAAGGGCTCGGACTTCCTCGGCGACCAGGACGCGATCGAAGTGATGTGCTCGGAGGCGCCCGGCGAGGTCATGCATCTGGAGCACATCGGCGTGACCTTCCACCGCAAAGAGACCGGCGAGCTCGACCTGCGCGCGTTCGGCGGCGCCTCGATGAAGCGCACCGCCTACGTCGCCGACATCACCGGCCAGGCGATCCTGCACGTGCTCTACGAGCAGCTGATGAAGCACCACGAGACGGTAGACCGCTACGAGGAGTGGTTCACGACCTCGCTGCTCCAGGACGAGGACGGTCGCTGCTGTGGGGTGATCGCGCGCGACGTGCGCTCGGGCAAGATGGAGGTCTTCCACGCCAAGAACGTGATCCTCGCCTGCGGCGGCGCCGGGCAGGTGTACCGGCCGACGACGAACGCGCTGATCGTGACCGGCGACGGGATCGCGCAGGCCTACCGGATCGGCGCGCCGCTGATGGACATGGAGATGGTCCAGTACCACCCGACGACGCTCGTCGAGAACGGCCTCCTGATAACGGAGGGCGCGCGCGGCGAGGGCGCGGTGCTGCTGAACTCCGAGGGCGAGCGCTTCATGGAGAAGTACGCGCCCAACAAGATGGAGCTCGCCTCGCGCGACGTCGTCTCGCGCGCCGAGCAGACCGAGATCCTCGAGGGGCGCGGCGTCGGCGCCGACGGCTCTGGGATCTGGCTCGACATCACGAAGGTGCCGCGCAAGCGCACGCTGGAGGCGCTGCGCGAGATCGTCAACATCGGCAAAGACTTCGCGGGCGTCGACATCACGCGCGAGCCGATCATGATCCGCCCCGGCCAGCACTACATCATGGGCGGGGTCAAGACCGACATCGACGGCGCCACCTCGATCGAGGGCCTGTACGCCGCCGGCGAGGTCGCGTGCGTGTCGGTGCACGGCGGCAACCGCCTCGGCGCCAACTCGCTGCTGGACACGCTGATCTTCGGCCGGCGCGCGGGCGAGCACGCCGCCGCGCGGGCGGCGACGATGGGGATGCCTAAGTCGAGCACGGCCGACGCGCAGCTACGCGAGGACGTCGCCACGATCGACGCGATCATCGCGCGCCCGCGCTCCGGCCGGCGGGTGTCGGAGATCAAGCAGGAGCTCGGCGACACGATGAACCAGTACGTCGCCGTCTACCGCGACGAGGCGGGGCTGGCGCAGGCGCTCCAGGTCGTCAATCGCCTGCGCGAGGAGTCCGACAGCGCCTACATCGACGATCGCGGCACGGTCTTCAACCAGGATGTTCTGGGTGCGCTCGAGCTCGGCTACATGCTCGACTGCGCGCAGGCGACGGTCGTCGCGGCGATCGAGCGCAAGGAGTCCCGCGGCGCGCAGTTCCGCACCGACTTCCCCGACCGCAATGACGCCGAGTGGCTCAAGCACATCGACATCTCTTTGAACGGCGACGGCCCCGAGGTTTCCTACTCCCCCGTGACGATGACGCAGTGGGAGCCCGAGGAGCGCAAGTACTGATGCCTAGAAATTACGACCACCTTCGTAAACCGGGAAGTCCAGCTCGGGACGAGGCACGCAAACCGATCCAGATTATTAAAATTAATATGACCGTCCCCCACCTCGAGGAGGCTCTCCGCCATGGCCGAAACGCATAAGCCGCCGGAGCAGTTCACCCTTCGCCTGCGCCGCTTCGACCCCGAGTCCGGCGACGCGGCCTACTGGGACGAGCACCGGATCGAGCTCGAGCCCCACCGCTCGGTGCTGGAGGGGATCCTCCAGGCGAAAGCCTCCTCAGACGGGTCGATCGGGATCCGCTGCTCCTGCCGGGCGGCGATCTGCGGCTCCTGCGGCGTGCGGATCAACGGCGAACCCGGCCTCGCCTGCCACACGCACCTGGATCACGCGCGCGCGTCGGCCGGCGCCGACGGCGTGATCGAGGTCGAGCCGATGGGGAACATGCCGGTGATCAAGGACCTGATCGTCGACATGGACGCCGTGCACTGGAAGAAGGTGCAGCGCGTCACGCCGTGGCTGATCGCCAAGCAGCCGGTGCCCGAGCGCGAGTACCTGGTCGAGAAAGAGGCGATGGTCGACATCACCCAGTCGATGGCCTGCATCCAGTGCGGCGCCTGCGTCTCGGACTGCCTGGCGATGGAGGTCGACCCCGGCTTCATCGGCCCGGCGGCGCTCGCGAAGGCCTACCGCTTCGTCGGCGACCCGCGCGACGACGAGCAGGACATCCGCCTCAAGGATCTCGCCGAAGACCCGCAGGGGATCTTCGACTGCACGCACTGCTTCAAGTGCGTCGAGGCCTGCCCCAAGGACGTCAACCCGATGGGCCAGATCATGCGCCTGCGGCGGATCGCGATCGACGACCAGAAGATCGTCGATCAGAAACAACGGCCAGCGCCACGAGGCCGCGTCTGTCGACGCTGGTCAAGGACTACGGCCTGCT
Source organism: uncultured Solirubrobacterales bacterium (assembly GCA_963789675.1). Lineage (GTDB taxonomy): Bacteria > Actinomycetota > Thermoleophilia > Solirubrobacterales > Solirubrobacteraceae > Palsa-744. The sequence continues at coordinate 11,351 of CAWBLR010000002.1, forward strand.
GCACGAGGCCGAGATGGTGCCGCGCTCCTACGGCGGCAACTCGTGGTTCGGCAAGTTCCACCCCGCCGCCGGCAAAGAGCTGCTCGAGCTCGCTGCCGGTCGTCGATCAAGGGCCTGCTGCGCAAAAAAATCAACCCGAAGATCGCGCTGTTCGGCCACAAGATCCCCGCGCAGGACCTGAAGAACGTGCAGCGGATCTACGACAAGGTCGAGTCGCGCCCGGAGCGCTACGAGCTGAACCTCTACATCACCGGCTACGACGAGCCCGAGGAGACCCCCGTGCCCGTCGGCGCCACGGCAACGGATGGCGGCGGCGAGAGCCCCGCCGCGCCCGACACCGAAGGGAGCGCCGCATGAAGGTCGCCTACTGGCCCGGCTGCGTCAGCCGCGGCTTCACCCCCGAGCTGCACGGCTCGATGGCGCAGGTCGCGCCGCTGCTCGACATCGAGCTGGTCGAGCTCGACCGCGCCTGCTGCACCGGCGCCGGCGTGATCGCCGAGCACAACCAGGAGCTCGCCGACACCCTGAACGCGCGCACGTTCGCCCTCGCCCAGCAGGTCGACGGCGCGGAGCTGATGATGAACATCTGCTCGACCTGCCAGGGCGCCCAGTCGGAGTGCCAGGAACGGCTCGACGCGAACGCCGAGTACCGCTCGCACGTCAACGAGACGCTCGCCGCCGAGGGCCTCTCATACGAGAAGGGCCTCTGACGAACAAGAACTTCCTCTGGCTGCTCGTCGAGGAGATCGGGCTCGACGCGCTGCGCTCGAAAGTCAAGCGGCCGCTCACGAACCTCAAGGTCGGGCCCTTCTACGGCTGCTACATCGTCCGTCCCCGCGACCGTCTCGGGATCGACGCCGAGCACCCCCGCGACCACTACCTGCACCAGGTGATCGACGCGCTCGGCGGCACCGTGATCGAGTACGCCGGGATGCGCAAGTGCTGCGGCTTCCCGATCATCACGATGAACAAGGAGGCCTCGCTCAAGCAGGCCGGCCGCCACCTCGGCGACGCCGTCGACGCCGACGCCGACTGCCTCGTCACGCCGTGTCCCCTCTGCCACCTGAACCTCGACTTCCAGCAGCCCGTCGCCGAAGGGGTCGTCGGCCGCCAGCTCGACATGCCGATCCTGCACCTCCCGCAGTTGGTTGGGCTGGCTCTGGGGCTCGATCCCAAGGAGCTCGGCCTGAACCGCCACATGGTGCGGCCTTCGTCCGTGATCGACTGGTCGACATCGGTGGTGGGCGCAGCCGCCTAGTGTCCCGAAGCAAAACTCGGTGAGGTTGCTGGGTGGAAGTTCATGGGTCGGGAAATAGCACCGAATTTTTGATTCGTACCCTAGGCTGCGATCCGTGAAGATCCTCACCGTTGTCGGCAACCGGCCTCAATTCATCAAGGCGGCCGCTGTCTCGGGGCTGTTGCGGAAGGAGCACGAGGAGATCCTGGTCCACACCGGGCAGCACTACGACGATTCGCTCTCGAAGGTGTTCTTCACCGAGCTTGGCCTCGCGAAACCCGACCGGGAACTTGGCATCGGCGGTGGGTCGAACGAGTCCCAGACGACCCGAATGCTCAGCGCGCTGGAGGGCCTGATACCCGAGGTTGAACCCGACGCGGTGTTGGTCTATGGGGACACCAACTCCACTCTGGCTGGAGCCCAGGCGGGCAAGCACGCACGGGTCCCGTGGTTCACATCGAGGCGGGCATGCGCTCCTTTGATCCCGACGATGCCCGAGGAGCGCAACCGGATCGCGACCGACCGACTGAGCGAGCTCCTGCTCTGTTCCTCCGACACCGCGGCTGAGAACCTCCGCACGCGAGGGAGATCTCCGGCAGGGTGGAGGTCGTCGGCGACGTGATGGTCGACGTCGCCCTGCGCTGGCAGCCGACGGCGCGGGAGAGGACGGCAGACCTGGCCAAAAACCTTGGCGTGCAGCCACATGAGTATCTGCTGCTCACGGCACACCGGGCGGGTAACGTCGACGATCCTGCGCGCCTGACCAAGCTGGTGGATCTACTCGAGGGCACTTCCTGCCCCCGTGGTGTTCCCCGTTCACCCGCGCACGCGAGCGCGCCTGCATGGCGATCGGGCGTGGGAGCGATCTGATCGAGATGGAGGGGATGCACGTGACCGAGCCGCTGGGCTACGCCGAGTTCACCGCGCTGCTCTGCGGAGCGCGCGCGATGCTGACCGATTCCGGAGGCGTCCAGAAGGAGGCGTACCTTGCCGGGGTGCCCTGCATCACCTTGCGCGCGAACACCGAGTGGGTCGAGACGGTCGACGTCGGCTGGAACACGCTGGTCGATCTCGATCCCCAGGCGGCACTTGCCGCGCTGCGAGCGCAAGCCCACCGACGGAGCGTCCTCAGCTCTACGGAGACGGCCACGCGGCCGAGCGCTGCGTCGCGGCGATCGGATCCCTGTGATGAGCGATCGAGAGACGACCCATCAGGATCGGCGTCGTCGGCCTCGGCTACTGGGGGCCGAACCTCGCGCGCAACTTCGCCGCGATCCCCGGCTGTGAGCTGGCGTGGCTGTGCGATGCCTCGGCCGAGGCGCGCGAGCGGCTGGCCGCGTCGTTTCCCTCCGCGCGCGCGACCGGTGAGCTGGACGACCTGCTGAACGACCCCGAGCTCGATGCCGTCGTGCTGGCGACCCCGGTGCCCACACACTCAGAATTGGCGATCCGCGTCGCCGAGTCAGGCAAGCACTGCTTTGTCGAGAAGCCGCTCGCGACGACCGCCGCCGACGCCGAAGCGGCGGTCGCGGCCGCGACCCGGGCGGGGAAGATCCTGATGGTCGGCCACCTGCTCGAGTACCACCCGGCCGTCCACCGGCTCAAGGAGCTGCTCGACGAGGGGGAGCTGGGCGATCTGTATTACATCTACGGCAATCGCCTCAACCTCGGCAAGCTGCGCGCGGAGGAGAACGCGCTCTGGAGCCTTGGCGCGCACGACGTCTCGGTCGTGCTCCACCTCGTCGGCGAGGAGCCGGTCGAGTGCTCCGCGCATGGCGAGTCCTACGTGCGCGCGGGGGTCGAGGACGTCGTCTTCTGCTACCTGCGCTTCCCCTCCGGGCTGAGCGCCCACCTGCACCTCTCGTGGCTCGACCCGCACAAGGAGCGGCGCCTGACGGTCGTCGGCGCGCGGCGGATGGCGACGTTCGACGACATGGCCGTCGCGGGCAAGCTCACCGTCTACGACAAGGGCTTCGACGAGGACGTGCGCTCGTGGGGCGAGTACATCGCGCGCTCGGGCGAGAGCTTCTCCCCGCGGATCGCCAACGCCGAGCCGCTGCGGCTGGAGTGCGAGCACTTCGTTCAGTGCATTCGCGACGGCTCGACGCCACGCTCGGACGGGCACAGCGGCCTGCGCGTCGTGCGCGTCTTGGAGCGGCTGCAAAACTCGCTCGACGCCTGATACCCTGGTGGGACGGGATCGCGCCGTACCCGCCCGCCCGGGCCCGCACTCGGGCGGGCGGGCTCATCAAAGCTCAGCGGATCAGAATTGGAGCGCTGTAGTTCGAGACGTGCGCACCGTCGTTCGTCACCTTGATCAAGACGCGGTACAGCCCGGGATGACGCAGGCGCATGAAGCCGCTGAAGGCCGAGCTCGTCGCGCCGGCGGCTTTCACGACCGTGCCGCCCTGGTTGATCGAGGCGTGACCCGTCTTCAGCAGCTGGAAGCCGACCAGCGCGCCGACCTCCGCCGGGGTGACGGTTCCGTACAGGCGCACGTACCCGCGGCGTTTGGCGGGATGCACGTGAACCGTCGCGCGCACCGCGACGTTCTCCAGCACGACCGGGCTGATCACGACCGGCAGGCCCAGCGTGACGACGCGCAGCTGGGCGTTTTCGGTCAGACCCAGGTAAGGGAAAGAAAAGCCTCCGACCGAGTTCGTCAGCTCCGCGTTGCCGACCGTTTTGAAGCCGCCCGTGTAGGGGAAGGGGTTGGCCTGCAGCACGATCGCGTGGTTCGCGCCGCCGGTTCCCGAGAGCGTGCCCTCGACGTAGAACGGGCTGCCGAACACGACCGGGTTGGGGGTGTTGACGAGCGCCAGCGAGAGCGGGATCTTCGCCGTCGTGAACGTGCGATCCCCGCCCGCGACCGTCCCGCCCGGGCCGACCGCCACCAGCCGGTAGTGGTACTTGGTCGCGGCCTGCAGGCCCGCGATCGCCTGGCTGATCTTCACCGTGCTCGTCGCGCTCCCCGCCGGCGAGAGCGGCGACTGCGCGCCGTACGCGGTCGTCGTGCCGTACTCGAAGTAGTAGTTCGTGGCCGAGCCTTTCGCGTTCACGTAGCCGTACAGGACCGCCGAGGAGTAGCTCACGTTGGAGACGCTCGACGTGGTGGCGGTGGGCGCCGGGGGCGTGGCTGCCTCTCCGGCGGCCGGCAGAGCGAGCGCAGCCAGCACGATCGCAATGGCGAGCACGAGGATCGTGCGATGGGCGCGATCTGCACCTGATGGTTCTGCTGAGGGAGTCATTTGCATATCACCCAACCTAACCCGCCAGCGGCGACATAGTAGTGGTCAACGAGCACATGCGGCACAGCTACCCGGGCGCGATCGCGCTGAAACGTTCAGGAGGCGGCGCGGGCGCGGCGGTCGATGCCTTCGAAGGCGCCCTGCGTGCGGCGACGGCGGTCGGGGCGCAGCACCGGGCCGCGGTGGCTACCGACCCCACGCAGCACGAAGGCGTCGCGGGTGGCGCTGTAGCGCAGCAGCGGTCTGAGCACGAACAGCAGTGGAGGAGCTATGTATCGACGCGGCCGTGGAATCGAGCGCAACGTTGTTCCTTTCTCGTCCTTGCGACGAATCTTACGCCTTGGACGGCACCATGCGCCGCGGCGTGGCGGCGCGGCTAGTGCTCGTGCGTGCCGGGCGCGTGCACGACGACGACGGGCTTCTCGGAGCGGCCGAGCACGCTCGCGGAGGAGCTGCCCATCAGTTTTGACTTCAGGCCCTTCAGGCCGCGCGAGCCGATCACGATCGCGGCCGCCCCGCGCTCGGAGGCCGCGTCGAGGATCGCCTCGGCGATGTCGGCCGCGTCGCGCACGGGGAGCGCCTCGGCCTGCAGGCCGCCGGCCCGGGCGAGCTGCGCGCCGTCCTCGGCGATGTCGCGGGCGTGGTCCTCGGAGGCCTTGTCGATCGCCTGCACGGTCTCGGGGTCGTAGGGCATCATCATCGTGCCGGTCCCCATCGTGTTCGGCATCAGCATGTAGTCGGCGAGACCCGGCTCCCAGACGGTGACGACGATCGCCGCGCGCGCGCCGAACAGCACCGCGGCCTCGTTGACGGCCGCGCGCGCCGCGTCGGAGCCGTCGTAGGCGATCAGGATCGGCGCGGCGTCGGGCATTGGTAGTCAGGGGCGCGGTGCCGTGAAGGCCCGTTTCCCCGTTCCCCTTTCAATCCGTGCGTGCGGTTTTCCCGCACACGGCTTACCGATGATCTTCTTGATGGTCACGACGCTGTCACCGGGTAGCGGATGGTGCCGCGCAGACGGTAGAGGCCGTGGGCCTCAAACCACTCGCGCGTCCAGGTCTTCCAGTGACGGGGGCGCAGGTTACGGCCATAACGCTTGCGCATCAGGCCACGAAGGCGCCCCACGACATACCAGTCGATCTGGTTGAAGCGGATGGCGGCATTACCGGTGCGGAAGTAGTTGCCCCAGCCGCGCAGGATCGGATTGATCAGCGAGATCACCTCGCGGATGTCCATCCCTGAGCGGCCACGGCCGGTCAGCGCCTTGATCCGCTGGCGTACCCGCTTCATCGCTTGCTGTGAGGGCCAGCGCTGAAGGTAGTAGCGGCGGATGCCGCGCTCCAACAGCCGACCCGACATGCGAGCGTGGAAGTGGCAGCCAAGGAAATCAAGACCTTCCCGGCCTTCTCTGAGGTCAACGACCCTCGTCTTCTCCCGGTGCAGCTCCAACCCAAGATCGACCAGCACCTTCCTGGCCAGCTCTCCGGCCGCGTGGGCCTGCGCCTCGCTCCTGCACAACACGACGAAGTCGTCCGCATAGCGAACGAGCCTGCCATGAGCGCCGTCAGCGAACGCGAGGTCCAGCGCGTGCAGGTAGATGTTCAACAGAAGCGGCGAGATCACGCCGCCCTGCGGGGTCCCAGCAACCGAACGCCTGAGCACCCCCTCGTCCATCACACCCACCTTAAGCCACTGCCGCAAGAGCTTGAGCACACGCCGATCCGAGACCCGCTCTGCGACCTTCCCGAGCAACTGCTCATGGTCGATCGCAGAGAAGTAGTCGCGGATGTCGGCCTCGAACACGAAGCGATACCCGTCGATGAACGATCGACGCAGCACCTCCTTGGCGTCCGTGGCCGACCGGCGCGGGCGAAACCCAAACGAGACATCCAAAAAGTCAGCCTCGAAGATGGGCTCCAAGATCATGCGCGCGGCCTGCTGAACAATCCGATCCCTCACGGTCGGGATGCCTAGCGGCCGCATACCACCCTTGGGCTTGGGAATCTCAACCCGCCGGACCGGCCGCGGACGATAAACCCCTTGGCGCAGGTCCCGCTGCAACTCGGCCAAAAGCCGCTCTGCCCCGTACTCCCGCACATCTGCCAGCGTCTGGGAATCGACCCCGGCAGCGCCCTTGTTCTTCTGCACACGCTTCCATGCCTCCCGCAGGACGTCACTCCTGAAGATCCGGTCAAACAGGGCATGGAAACGCCTACCCGGCGACCGCTTGGCAGCCACCCATAGCTTGCGCTGAAGTTCTCGCACATCCCCACCAGTGGCCTCCAACAGCACCATTTCGCTGACAGGAACACCAGGCTTATGCCCGGCGGGGTCGATAGATCGAACGGTCTCGACCATGCCCTAACGCTTACCCTCGACGCTTACGCGATCAAAGCAGGGGTCCTTCGCTCCCGGCGCGTTGTTCTGCACGCCGATCACCACTACTACGACCCCCTCGGACTCCCGCTGGCCTCCGCTCGACTTCACACGCGGCTTATACGAACGGTCTTTGCTGACGAGGCTAGCCAGACGGGTCTCCCTTGTTCCGTGATCAGACCTTGCGCGCGTGCAAGTCTCCCTACCCCGCAGGGACCCGCCGCACCCAGTTCGGATCAAGGACTGGCGGACATGGCCTTCGCCGTGGTATGAGCGGCTCGGCTCCCCGATTGTTCCTATGACGAGGCTGCAATCCCAGCCCACGCGCTTGCTCCCTCCAAAGAGGCTTTCGACGCCCCGCTCAGCCCGCCACCTCTCGATGACGAACCGGGGCCTGCTACCGGGCGCTCCGACACCTACCCGGACCGGACTCCCACCGGCTAGCCTGACACAGCTTCCAAGGCGCAACATCGCGTCAGGCTACTGCAAAGGACGAGCGTCGAGGCGCCCGCGAGCGCGCGGGACCCTCAGACGTGCGGCGCCGGCGCCAGAGCGGGCGTGGCGTCCTCGGCACAGCTCCGCAGGAACTTCTCGGTCTCCGCCGCGTCGAGCGGACGGGCGAACAGGAAGCCCTGCCCGCTGTCACAGCTCTTGTCTCTGAGCACAGATAGCTCCTGCTGTTGCTCGATGCCCTCGGCGAAGGTCTCGATCGAGAGCGCCTTGCCGAGCTGCACGAGCGTCTGGACCAGCGTCTCGCCCTCCGCGTTGTCATTCATGCCGGAGATGAACGAGCGGTCGATCTTCAACGCGTCGACCGGGAACCGCTGCAGATGGGCGAAGGACGAGTACCCGGTACCGAAGTCGTCGATCGCGATCCGCACGCCGAGCCGCTTGACTTCGGTGAGCCGGCGGGCGGTCTCCTCGACGTTGCGCATCAGCGTGGTCTCGGTGATCTCGATCGTCAGCGCCTGCGGGTCCAGGCCACTGCGAGCAAGCGCGCCTTCCACGTCGGCGATCAGCTGATCGCTGTCGAGCTGACGCCCGGAGACGTTGACGGCCATGCCGATCGAATATCCGGCCGCGCGCCAGGCCGCGCCCTGGGAACAAGCCTGGTCCAGGACCCACTTGCCGACCTCCGTGATCAGCCCGGTCTCCTCGAGCAGCGGGATGAAATCGTCGGGTTGGACGATGCCGCGCACCGGGTGCCGCCAGCGGATCAGGGCCTCAACGCCGGTCGGGCTCATGTCGCGCAGGTCGAACGTGGGCTGATAGGCGAGCACGAACTCGTCGTTCGCGAGCGCTTCGCGCAGGTCCATCTCGAGTTCCATGCGCTTCTGAATCGTGTCCTGCATCCCGGTCTCGAACACGGCGTAGCGATTCCTGCCGTCCCACTTGGCGCGATACATCGCGATGTCCGCGTTGCGCAGCAGCTCCTCGGCCGAGGTGTGCTCGCCCGCGGCGATCCCGATGCTCGCCGTCACGGTCAGACGCGTCCGCTTGTCGGGCCCGAGCTTGAACGGCTGCTGCAGGGCGTCGAGCAGGCGCTCGGCGACCAGCTCGGGGCCCGCCGCCAGCGAGAGCTCCTCGGAGATCACGACGAACTCATCCCCGCCGAGGCGCCCCAGCGCATCGGCGTCGCGCACCGCGCCGCCGAGCCGCGCGGTGACCGCTCGCAAGAGTTCGTCGCCGACGCCGTGACCGAGCGTGTCGTTGATCGACTTGAAGTTGTCGAGATCGATGAACAGCGCCGCCACCGGCGTCTGGCTGCGCCGCGAGCGCGCGAGCATCTGCTCGACGCGGTCGAGGATCAGCGTGCGGTTCGGGAGCCCGGTCAGCGCGTCGTGGGTCGCGAGGAAGGAGAGCTCCTCCTCGCGTCGCTTCAGCTCTTCGTCGGTTCGCTGACGCTCGGTCTCGAAGCACTCGCACATCCGCACGAGGCTGAACTCGAGGCTCAGCTGCAGGATGCTCAACGCTTGGGAGAGCGTCTCGGGCGAGACGTCCAGCCGCGCCGCGCTCTCGTGCAGCACCTCGGCCATCACGTTGCGCCAGGCGAAGCAGCGACTGGTCACCTCGTTCAGCGACGCCGCGCGATGGGCCGCCAGCTCCCCGAAGATCTCCCAGGTTTCGCGACCGGCCTCGACCGCCACCTCGATGCCCTCCCCGGCGATCCAGCGGGCCACCGCCATCGTCGAGCTCGTGCTGATTCGTTCGAAGCTGCCCTGAACCACGGCATCGACCGTCTCGCCCGATCCCGCGGTTCGCACGACCGTCAGGTTCAGCACGTCCCCGGCTCGCCCCTTGAGCATCTCGCCGAGACGACGCAGATCCTCCGAGGGCTCCTCGATCAGAGCGGACGGCGGCGTCGGGACGAGCGTTCCGTCCAGTCTGCAAGCTCGGGCGTTGAACAGGTCATCGTCAAGTCACTTCATCGACGGCGCGCGACGATTCCATAAGTTCGATGCCGGTGTACTAAACGCGTGGCTTGTAGCCTTCGCGCCCGTGAGCACGCAAGCCGCAGATGCGATCGTCGTCGGGGCCGGCCTCGCCGGGCTGGTCGCGACCGCCGAGCTCGCCGACGCCGGGCGGCGGGTGATCCTGCTCGACCAGGAGCCCGAGGCCTCGCTCGGCGGGCAGGCGTTCTGGTCGTTCGGCGGCCTGTTCTTCGTCGACAGCCCCGAGCAGCGCCGCATGGGGATCCACGACTCGCGCGAGCTGGCCTGGCAGGACTGGCTCGGCACGGCCGGCTTCGACCGGCCCGAGGACGCGTGGCCGCGCCGCTGGGCCGAGGCCTACGTCGACTTCGCCGCCGGCGAGAAGCGCGCCTGGCTGCACGCCCAGGGCGATGCGCTTCGTGCCGAACGTCGGCTGGGCCGAGCGCGGCGGCTACCTCGCCACCGGCCACGGCAACTCGGTCCCGCGCTTCCACGTCACCTGGGGCACCGGGCCCGGGCGTGATCGCGCCGTTCGTGCGCCGCGTGCGCGCGGCCCAGCAGCGCGGGCTGGTCGAGCTGCGCTTCCGCCATCGCGTCGACGAGCTGACGGTCAGCGGCGGCGCCGTCACCGGGGTCGCCGGGCACGTGCTCGAGCCGAGCGCCGTCGCGCGCGGCCACGCCAGCTCGCGGGACGAGGTCGGCGAGTTCGAGCTCGAGGCCGGGGCCGTGATCGTCACCTCCGGCGGGATCGGCGCCAACCACGAGCTCGTGCGCAAGAACTGGCCGGCGCGCCTGGGCAAGGCGCCCGAGAACATGATCTGCGGCGTGCCCGACCACGTCGACGGGCGGATGCTCGCAATCAGCGAGGCGGCGGGGGCGTCGATCATCAACCCCGACCGCATGTGGCACTACGTCGAGGGGATCCGCAACTGGGATCCGATCTGGAGCCGCCACGGGATCCGCATCCTGCCGGGGCCCTCGCCGCTGTGGCTGGACGCGACCGGCGAGCGCCTGCCGGTGCCGCTGTTCCCCGGCTTCGACACGCTCGGCACGCTCGAGCACATCATGCGCAGCGGCCACGACTACACGTGGTTCGTGCTGACGCAGAAGATGATCGAAAAAGAGTTCGCGCTGTCGGGCTCCGAGCAGAACCCCGACCTGACGAGCAAGAGCGTGCTCGAGGTGCTGCGGTCGCGCGTCGCCAAGGGCGCGCCCGGCCCGGTCGAGGCGTTCAAGCAGAAAGGCGCCGACTTCGTCGTCGAGCGCGACCTCGCTTCGCTCGTGCGCGGGATGAACGCGCTGACCGACGCGCCGCTGCTCGACTTCGCCGCCGTCGAGCGCGAGATCGTCGCGCGCGACCGCGAGATCGAGAACCCGTACACGAAGGACCTGCAGGTCACGGCGATCCGCGGCGCGCGGCGCTACCTGCCCGACCGGATCACGCGCGTCGCCGCTCCCCACCGGATCCTCGACCCGAAGGCCGGCCCGCTGATCGCCGTGCGCCTGCACATCCTCACGCGCAAGACGCTCGGCGGGCTGCACACCGACCTCTCCAGCCGCGTGCTCGACGCCGGCGGCGAGCCGCTGCCCGGCCTCTACGCCGCCGGCGAGGTCGCGGGCTTCGGCGGCGGCGGCGTGCACGGCTACCGCTCGCTCGAGGGCACGTTCCTCGGCGGCTGCCTGTTCTCCGGGCGGATCGCCGGGCGGGCAGCCGGGGCGGCCGTCGGTTAGCGCCGATCTCTGGCTTGGCTGCTAGGAATGAGCCTCCTCAGGGCGCTTCGGGAAGCTGACCCTCGACCAGCTCGATGAACGAGTCGAAGTTGCGCATGGCGTCGCGCATGAGTCGGTTGAACTCCGTCTGCTGGGTAGAGTGCTTTTCGAGCTTCGCTAGGCGCTCCGCGAACTCCACGAGCACTGGATGGGACCCAAGCTCGGCGAGCTGGTCTCTCATGGCGACAAAAGCGCGCGCCACCGCAACGCTCACCTCGGCAGCGTGCTCGCTCTTGAGCACTCCCGACACGGCGAGGGCTCCCTGCTCTGTAAATACATAGGGGAGCTTGCGACGGCCGCCGTGAGAACTTGATCCGTCATTTTGGCGGATCAAGTCCCACTCAGTCTTGGTTAGTCGAAAGCAGAAGTCCTCGGGGAACCGGGCCAGGTTGCGGCTGACCTGACGGGTGACGTTCTCCGTCTCAACTCCGTAGAACTCTGCGAGGTCGCTGTCGAGTACGACTCTTTGCCCGCGCACCGTGAGGATGCGACTTGCCGCCTCGACTTGCACCTTGGCGACCGGAATCAGCTCGGTCTTTTTCCGGGCGACTGGGCTCACGTTCGCGTCATCTCCTCATGCAGGCGTTCGATCTCCGCGAGGTTTGCGCGGAACCCGGCGATGGCCTCGGACGCCCTGCCGCCGCCTTCGGCTCGTTCGAGGAGATGATCCAGGCGCTTCGACCGCATCAGAGCGTCCGCCCTCACATCGGACGGAGCCCCAGGAAGGGCGTCGACCATGACGACCAGCGCTTCCTGCGTCTCGCGCTCGACCGCGATCAGAGCCTCGACTTGGTCCTGCAACCCGGACAGCCGCTTATTGAGTTCTTCGAGGCTCTCTGCGCCCGAGCTCGCGATTTCGAGCGCCTTCTCCCAATCCCAGGAGAAGCCAAGGCCGCTCATCTTGGTCGGCGGACCCCCGGCCCGCACTGTCACGGTCAGGAGCGCCGCGAGTGCGTATAGGACCACGAAGACGAAGACGCCGAACGCGACGTGGAAGAACCACCCTGTGCCCAGCCTCAGACCTGCCGGCAGGCCCGAGCGATGCGCGGCCACCGACGCTACCGCGCTGAGCGACACCAGGCATGCCAGCACGAAGATGGTCGTCTTCTGGCCTCCCCATGAACGATTCGGCTTCATGCGGCAATCCTATGGGTTGGCCAGGCTGTTGGGCCGGATTTTGGCGTGCCGCACGGCCCCACCCTGCGGCGAAGCCGGGTGAGAGTACACCCTTAGAGCGATCGCGCTAGTGTCCATATGGATGGGTGAGCGCACGGGACACGCACCGGGGACCTTCTCCTGGACCGACCTGACGACGACCGATCAGGAGGCGGCGAAGGCCTTCTACGGCGGCCTCTTCGGCTGGGTCGCCGAGGACATGCCGGTCGGGGAAGGCGCCTACTACTCGATCCAGCGCGTCGACGGCAAGGACGTCGCCGCGATCTCTCCGCAGCAGGAGGCACAGCGCGAAGCGGGCGTGCCGCCGGCGTGGAACTCGTATGTGACCGTCGAGAGCGCCGACGCGATCGCCGACCGCGCGAAGGAGCTCGGCGCCACGATCGTCGCGCCGCCGTTCGACGTGATGGAAGCCGGCCGGATGGCCGCGATCCAGGACCCCCAGGGCGCCCACTTCCTGCTCTGGCAGCCCAACCAGCACCTCGGCGCGCAGCTCGTGAACGTACCCGGCGCGCTCAGCTGGAACGAGCTCGCCTCGCCGGACCTCGACGCTTCGAGCGTGTTTTACGGTGCGCTGTTCGACTGGACCGTCGAGCCGTTCGAGGGCAGCCCCGAGCCGTATCTGACGATCAAGAACGGCGAGGCTGTCAACGGCGGCATCCGCACGCTCAACTCGCCCGGCCCGCCGCCGCACTGGCTCGTGTACTTCGCGGTCGACGATCTCGACGCGAGCCTCGCGAAGGTCGCCGAGCTCGGCGGTTCCACGCACGCGGGGCCGATCGACATCGGCATCGCGCGGATCGCCGTCGTGGCCGACCCGCAGGGGGCGATGTTCGCCCTCTACGACGGCCGGCTCGACCCGTAGGTCGGGTCAACTTGGTCAGATCGCCGGCGTGGCGCTCATGAACGCCAGCGGCACCGTGAGGCCGGCCGTACGACGCAGGCTCGCGATCCGCCGGCCACGCTGAACCGCGGGCCGGACCTCGCCGACGCGGTCGCCGAGCAGTCGCACCGTCTCGTCGAGGTCCTCGACGCGCAGCGCGAGACCCCAGAAGCGCACCGGACGATCGGCGCCACCCGCGCGGTCGATCGAGTCCTCGGGTTCCTTGGATAGCATTGGCCGAGTGCCCGAGGCATTCAGCACCAGTAACGGTCATACGGGGCCCTATACTGTGTGTTGATGGAGCTTGCGGATCTGGCTGGCGAGTTGGGTGCCGATGAGCGTACGTTGCGTCGTGCTGTGGCCGATGGCATGATCCGCTGCGAGCGTCTGGGGCCGCGGCGGCGGCGTGTTGACGAGGGCGAGCGCCGGTACATGGTCGGCCATTGGCCTTTGCTGGCGAATTTGCGGCAGGCTTTGCGTACCGAGCGCAACGTACGGCTGGCTGTGGTCTATGGCTCGGTGGCCCGCGGCGAGGACACCCCGGGGTCCGATCTGGATGTGCTGGTCTCGCTCGCCGAGGACCGTCCCGACGCAGCCGTCAAGCTCGCCGTGCGCTTAGAAGGCGCGCTGGGCCGCAGAGTGGATGTGGCACGCTTGGAACGCGTTTCGGAGACCGCTCCACTTTTGCTGCTGCAAGCCCTCGACGAGGGGAGAGTAGTGCTCGATCGAGATCAGGAGTGGAGGCCGTTGCGCACAGGCCGGAGGGAGCTGGCAAGTAGGGCCAGTCGCGCGCACGCCGAGCGCCGCCGGCGCGCGCGGGCCTCGGTGCGCGAGCTGCGCGAAGAGGCCTGATGGCCGGCACAGATGAGGACCCCAGCGCCACCGGCACCCAAGGCAAGGGCGACAAGGCCCACACGGCCGAGCTCGACCGCATCAACGCCAAATTGGAGAGGCTGTGGAGCCTCGAGAGCGCCGGGCGAGAAGCTGACGTGGAGGGTCGGGAGGCGGACAGCGCCAATTGAGCGGGGAGGGTATGCACGTCGATCCATACATCGTCTTGGGCAGCGCCGTGATCGGGTTTCTGGTCGGGATGACCGGCGCGGGCGGTGGGGCGCTGATGACGCCGATGCTGATCCTGCTGTTCGGGGTGACGCCGTCGGCGGCGATCTCCAGCGATCTGGTCGCGGCCGTCGTGATGCGTCCGATCGGCGCGGGGGTGCACTGGAAAAAAGGGACGGTCAACCGCAGCCTCGTCGGCTGGATGGTGCTTGGCTCGGTTCCGAGCGCGTTCCTCGGCGCGTACCTGCTGCACCTGATGGGCAACGCGAAGTCAGCGCAGGAAAACATCGAGCTCGCGCTCGGCGCCGCGCTGCTGCTCGGGTCCGCGGCAATGGTGCTGCGCTACTACCTCGACCGCCGCACCGGGGAGAGTCGCACCGCAAGGGTCCACGAGATCGTTACGCGCCCGCTGCCGACCGTCTTGATCGGCGTCTTCGGCGGGATCATCGTCGGGATGACCTCGGTCGGCTCGGGGTCGCTGATGATCGTCCTGTTGCTGTTCCTCTACCCCACGATCGGTGCCAACCAGCTCGTCGGCACCGACCTCACGCAGGCCGTACCCCTGACCGCCGCCGCCGCGCTCGGTGCGCTTGCCTTCGGGCACGTCGAACTCGCGGTCACCGTCTCGCTCGTGATCGGCAGCGTCCCCGCCGTGCTCGTCGGCTCGCTGATCTCCTCGAGTGTCCCCGACCGCTACATCAGGCCCGTGATCACCTTCGTCGTGTTCGCCTCCGGCCTGAAGTATGTAGGGGTCGGCACCGAAGCGCTCGGCTGGATCCTCTGCGCCGTGCTGCTCGCCGCCGCCAGCGCCTGGCTGATCGCGGCCAAGCCCTGGCTCAAACCGAGCCCCGGAATCGAGCCTCCAGAAACCTGATAGACTTTAGTGAGGAATCTGTTGGCCAGCACTCTTTGGAGCAGCAATGGTCCTTCCACTGATCGTCATCGTCGCCTCCTGGATCTTCGTCCTCGCGTTGGTTGCTGGGCTGTGCCTCAGCGCGCGCGAGGGGGAGCGCGTCAGTCCGCGTCCACTGATGCAGCAGACGCGCGGCGAGGGTCTGCAGCACGCGCTCGACGGCGTGCGTCGACCGATTCGGCGCTCGAGCGCAGGACGAGGTCGGGCTGGACGGGGGGCTGGTAGGGGGCGTCGACTCCGGTCATACCCGTTATCTCCCCCGCGCGGGCGCGGGCGTAGAGGCCCTTCGGGTCGCGCTCTTCGCAGACCTCCAGCGGCGCGTCGACGAACACCTCGATGAAGTGCAGGTCGTGCGCGGCGTGCAGCTCGGATGCGACCTCGCGGTCACAGCCGTAGGGGCTGACGAGGCTCACGAGCGCGACCGTGCCGGCCTCGGCGAACAGCCGTGCGACGTGGGCGGTGCGGCGGACGTTCTCACAGCGCGCCTGCTCGTCGAAGCCGAGGTCGCCGTTGAGGCCGTGGCGGAGGTTGTCGCCGTCGAGCAGGAACGCCGGCCGGCCGGCGGTGACGAGGCGCTCCTCGACGGCGCCGGCGATCGTGGACTTGCCCGCGCCGGGCAGGCCCGTGAACCAGATCGTCGCGCCGGCGTGGCCGAGCGACTCCCAGCGCGCCTGCCTGGTCAGCTCCGAGCGCTGCCACTTCACGTTCGGGCTCTGCGTCGGGCGCGGCTCGACCGGCCGGGGCGTCCTTGATCTCGGTCTCGGTGTCGAGGATCGTGCCCGCGGCGACCGTCTCGTTCGTCGCCTCGTCGATCACGATCAGGCTGCCCGTGATCTTGTTGCGCCGGTAGGAGTCGAACACCAGCGGCGAGCTCAGCTCCATGCGGACCCGTGCCGAGGTCGTTCAGCTCGAGCGTGCGTCGCGGTCTCGTCGCGGTGCAGCTGCTCGAGGTCGATCCGGTAGCGCATCTCCACCCCGCTCACCGACGCCGTGCGGGTGGTGTGCTTGACCAGATACCGACGGTCGGGGCTGAGCGGCTGCTCGGACATCCAGCAGAGCAGGCACTCGAAGCTGTTCGCGACCGTCGGCTGGTTCTGCGCGCGCGCGATCGTCGAGCCGCGGCTCGACGTCGATGTCGTCCTCCAAGCGCAGCGCGACCGACATCGGCGGGAACGCCTCCGCGACCGGCCCGTCGAACGTGTCGATCCCCGCGATCTTCGTGTGCCGGCCACTCGGCAGCACGACGACCTCGTCGCCCGGGCGCAGCACGCCGCCGGCGACCTGGCCGGCGTAGGCGCGGTAGTCGCCGCCGCGCCCGAGCGCGGACGGATCACCCACTGCACGGGGAAGCGCACGTCGATCAGGTTCCGGTCGGAGGCGATGTGGACGTGCTCGAGGTGGTAGAGCAGCGGCGGGCCCTGATACCAGCCCATCGCCTGCGAGCGCTCGACGACGTTGTCGCCGAGCAGCGCGGAGATCGGGATGAACGTCACGTCGGGCACGTCGAGCTTCGCCGCGAAGTCCTCGAATTCGTCGACGATCCCGCGGAAGACCTGCTCGTCGAAGTCGACGAGGTCCATCTTGTTCACGCACACGACCAGATGCGGGATCCGCAACAGCGAGCTGATGAACGCGTGACGACGGGACTGCGGCAGCATCCCCTTGCGCGCGTCGATCAAGCACGATCGCCAGGTCGGCGGTCGAGGCGCCCGTGACCATGTTGCGCGTGTACTGCTCGTGCCCGGGCGTGTCGGCGATGATGAAGCGCCGCTGCGCGGTCGCGAAGTAGCGATACGCGACGTCGATCGTGATGCCCTGCTCACGCTCGGCGCGCAACCCGTCGGTCAAGCAGCGACAGGTCGAGGAAGTCCGAGCCCATCCGCTTGCTCGTCTGCTCGACGTGCTCGAGCTGGTCCGCCAAGCACCTGCTTGGAGTCGTAGAGCAGCCGCCCGATCAGCGTGCTCTTGCCGTCATCGACCGAGCCCGCCGTCGCGAAGCGCAGCAGTTCCGCCGGGCGCTCGGACAGCCGCGCGAAGATGTCGGCCGCCTCGTCCTCCGCGTCGGCGCCCGTGCCCGTGCGTACCCGTACCCGCGCCCGTGGGTGTCTGCGATTTCTGGGCGCGAGTCGAAGATCGCCATCAGAAGTACCCCTTCCGCTTGCGATCCTCCATCGCCGCCTCCGTCACGCGGTCGTCGGCGCGCGTCTGGCCGCGCTCGGTGACCTCGGTCGCGGCGATCTCGAGCACGACGTCCTGCAGCGTCGCCGCCGTCGACTCGACCGCACCCGTGCACGTCATGTCGCCGACCGTGCGGTAGCGCACCGACGCCATGAACGGCTCCTCGCCGGGGCCGAGCCGCACGATGCGGGCTCGTCGCGTACAGCATCCCGTCGCGCGCGAACACCTCGCGCTCGTGCGCGAAGTAGATCGAGGGCACCTCCAGCTCCTCCTCGGCGATGTACTGCCACACGTCGAGCTCCGTCCAGTTCGAGATCGGGAACACGCGCACATGCTCGCCCCGCCTGATACGCCCGTTGTAGAGGCTCCACAGCTCCGGCCGCTGCCCCTGCGGGCTCCCACTGGCCGAACTCGTCGCGGAACGACAGGATCCGCTCCTTCGCCCGCGCGCGCTCCTCGTCGCGCCGGGCGCCGCCGAACGCCGCGTCGAAGCGGTGCGCCGCGATCGCGTCGAGCAGCGTCACCGTCTGCAGGCCGTTGCGCGACGCGCGCGGACCGGTCTCGTCGACGACGCGGCCCTGCTCGATCGAGTCCTCGACCGACGCCACGATCAGCCGCTCGCCGATCTCCGCGATCCGCCGGTCGCGGAACTCGATCGCCTCGGGGAAGTTGTGGCCCGTATCGACGTGCATCACCGGGAACGGGAACGGCCCCGGCCGGAACGCCTTCTCGGCCAGGCGCAGCAGCACGATCGAGTCCTTGCCGCCGCTGAACAGCAGCACCGGGCGCTCGAACTCCGCCGCCGCCTCGCGCAGCACGTGCACCGCCTCCGCCTCCAGCGTGCGCAGATGGGATAGGTGATACGTAACCGGCATCCGTGCTTGGAACCCCCCGCTCTCGATTGGGCGTCGAGAACTGTAGACGGTTTAGCCCCGCGCGTCCAATCTAGACACATATACATCACAAGTCCTTGGACGGCTGGCCAATTCGCGTTCCCGCGGGATGCTCACTCCGAGGACCCAGGCAGGGCGAACACGATCGACCCTATCGGCCATACTAACTTGACGGATCGGCCATACCAAGCTAAGATATCGGCCATACCATGGATTCCCTGCGAAGCCTCGCCGCAGAGCTGTTGATACCTGAGCGCACCTTGCGCCGCGCGGCAGGAGAGGGTCTGATTCACGGTCAGCGTCTGAGCCCGCGTCGCTTTCGCACTTCGCTGCGCGAGGAGATGTACCTGCATAGCCACTGGGCTCTGCTGCAAAGCCTGCGCGCGGCGCTACGCACCGAGCCGAACGTCAAGCTGGCTGTCCTGTTTGGCTCCGCCGCGATCGGCGCCGACGACAAGGGTTCAGACGTGGACATTCTCGTTGTCCTCGAGGATCCCGCTGTAGGACGCATGGCCGATCTCGCAGGACGCCTGACACAACGGCTCGGCCGCGAAGCTCAACTCATACGCCTCAAAGACGCCGAAGCCTCTCCGATCCTGATGAGAGCCATTCTGGAAGAGGGAAGGACCCTCATCGACCGCGAGGGCCACTGGAGCACCCTGGGGGCCGACACACAAAAATGGCAGCGCCGCGCCCGCAGCACCGAGCGGACCATCGCGGACCCGACAAAGAGCCTCGACCTGGATCAGAGCGCACCCCGGTGACAACCTCCCCATCTCCCCCGCCAGCCCCACTCGAGGTCGACGATCCAACCCGAGCACGAACGTTAAAGGCCAAGATCCGCGATCGAATCGGCGATGTGCGCCGCCACCTACTCGCCCTCCGCGCCGCGATGACCGAGTTCGGCGAGGACTTCGACCTAGAGACCTTCCGCACCGCCTACACCTCCGAAGACCCGCATAAGCTCAATCATGTCAAGGCAGTCGAGCGCGGCATCGACCAACTCTATAACTACATCGCCGAGCTGAGCGCGTTTGGCCTGGAGCTAGCCAAGCTCCGTCAACGCAGAGACGACACCAACGCTCGACGCGCAGCTGGTGCTCGCCAACTTCCCAGCCTTCTACAACGCCTACAGAAAATGGATCGAACGCGGCTTCAACCAGTCGCCTCGCGACACGGGCGGAAAGTGACGATCACGGTCCGTGCACATCTAAAAACAGCATTATTCTTCCCAATGGGATACGTCAACCAGCGACCATCGCGTACCTTCCGCACATCTACTATGCCATTCCGCAAGCTACTACTGAACCATTACGCACCCATCTAGTAGACGTTTCCGCAGCGGTTCCGCCAGGCATATCGCGGGATGCTCATAATCGACAGCGATGCGAGCGGCGCTTGACCATCCCCGGCTGTGGCGTGTGACCGCCGTGCTGGCGGCGCTGCTGCTGGGCGTGCTCCTGCTCGTCTGCGCGCAGGGGTCGCTCGCGGTGATCGCCACGCGGCCGGCCACGCCGGCGCAGGCCGCGACACTGCCCGCGTGGGCGCCATGGTGCACGCGCGGGGTGCCGCGCAAGGAACGCGAGCGGCTGGCGTTCTGCGCGCGTGTCGAAGGACGCGTGCTCGACGCGACGCACGGCCCCGGCCCCGAAGAGGCGCACGTGGCGGTGATCAGCGACTTCCAGATCGTCGTGATCCGCCTGCCCAACTGGGAAGCGACGCCGTCGCGGGGCACGAACGTCGTCGCGATCGGCCCGCTGTTCCGCGCCCGCGACGGCCAGCGCGAGGTCCAGGCCTTCCGGTTCGAGACGGCATGAGGTGGCTCTTCCTCACGCTCGCGCTGCTCACGTGCAGCGCCGGCCTGGTCGGCTGGATCTATCTGCGCGACCGCGACACGCACTGGCGCCCGCCCGAACCGCAGCTCGCGAGCGCCGCCGCGGAAGGCGCGCTCAGCGAGCTCGGCGGCGCCGGCTGCAGCGCCGGCTGCAGCGCCGAGGTGCTCACCAACCCGGCGCCGCACCGCTGGCTCGCGCGGATCACCATCAGGGGCAGGAGCCGTTGCGTGCAGATCGACCTGCAGACCTTCAGCCTCCACGGCCCCCACTCCCCCGTCGGCGTCGAGCCGCACCGCTGCCCGCGCGTTGCTCGAGTTGCGGCGTAGGGCGAAGCCACGTTGCATGACTTGCGGCCGGGGGCGGAGTCAGGCAGAATCCACCGCTCGACGTGGAGGGATGAGCGGCGGCGAGGTCGTATCAGGGCGAGACACCGAAGACGGATCCCATACCCTGCGCGTCTGCCTCAGCCGTCCGAGCGACAACTCGCAGCCGACGATCGCCGCCGATGGAGCCCCGTACGACGCCTCGGAATATGCCGCCTATGGCGTCACCTACGGATGCTTTGAATCGACGCTGATCGGTCCCCTCCCGGGGTCCGGTGTCGCCGGCTCCAAAGCGACGATCACGCTACCGAGCAACAAGCTCTGCTTAAGCCTTCGGCTGTTCAAGATCCACCTGCTCGAGCCAAAATTAGACCCGTTCAAGACCGTGTCGGTCAGGCTCAAAGGACGCAGGATCGCGACGGTGCATCGAGCGACGACTCGGGGTGAAACCCTAGGCGGGCCCCGCAACGGGCGCGGGCCCGGTGACGGGCACCACGCCGCGGGTCTTCAGATCGGCCTTCAACGCCGTGCATGACCTGTAGAAAATCCGGCCGCGGCATTTCTTACGAA
Organism: uncultured Solirubrobacterales bacterium; assembly: GCA_963789675.1. Taxonomy (GTDB): domain Bacteria; phylum Actinomycetota; class Thermoleophilia; order Solirubrobacterales; family Solirubrobacteraceae; genus Palsa-744. The sequence continues at coordinate 32,238 of CAWBLR010000002.1, forward strand.
TGCCACGCCGTCGACGATCTTTGCTCGCGGGCGCTGGTAGGCTTCAGAAGCATGCGAACGCTGGTGCTGGATCCTCCCACAGCCGGGCTCGACCCGCTGCTGGAGAGCCGGCGCCGATCCGGGCTGGATCGCCTGGATGAGATCTGGGAAGGTGTCTACCACATGGTTCCCGCCCCTTCCGGACCACACGCCACGATCGAAGCCCAGGCGATTCGGTTGCTGGGACCGCACGCCGACACAGCCGAGCTGACCGTGACCGGCCAGTGCAACCTCGGCGAGTCCGAACAGGACTTTCGCGTACCGGACGGCGCTCTGCACCGCAGCCCTCCGATGGGTGTGTGGAACCCCACGGCCGCACTGGTGATCGAGATCGCCTCCCCGGGCGATGAGACGTGGGAGAAGCTGCCGTTCTACGCCGCGCACGATGTGGACGAGGTGCTGATCCTCGACCCGCGGGAGCGCTCGGTCAGTTGGCTCGCACTCGAGAACGGCGAGTACCGTCCGGTGCGGCACAGCGGGCTGCTCGATCTGACCGCGCAAGACCTGACCGAGCAGTTGGACTGGCCGCCGATCCAGCCCTCCTGAGTTTCTCGCCCGCCGGCTCCTCCAGTAACGGCAGCGTCCTACGGCCGGCAAGCCAGCAGGCACGTTTGGGGCGCATCCGCGCAGGTCAACAACCACCCAAAGCGAGTGGGCGCGGGGCATCCTGCCCCGCGTCAAAACAGAGGTACGGCACTCGGGATCTCAAGCTGAACCGATGATTTCGGCGAGACGTGGGCGCACAATCGTTTAGAGAACCGCTCATAGCCCCATCGGCCGGTGACCTCGACGATGACGTCGACATCGTTGGTGGGCCGCGGTGACGGCGCGGCTGGGTCGGTGACCCACAGTACGATGCTCGCGCCGCCAACGAAGGCGACCTCCTCGACCAGCGGGCCGAGGGCCGCGGCTCCCAGCTCCAGGAGCTCCGGGCTCATATACCGACCGCCCCGGGGGCCCGTCAAGCCGGCGTCGGGGCGAGCTCGCTCGCGCGGCTCACGGACGATGGGCTGACTCGAGCGGGTTGCGCATGGTGTCTATCGGGTCCGGGGGGCGGCCGAGCCGGACCACCTTGAGTTGCGAGCCGCCTGGCTTCAGCTCGAGCCTGGTGTGCCGGCATGGGAACGGGTTCGCGTGCCGGGCGTCGCTCTGGTGTCGCACGCCTCTGCGGCTTCTCTGTACGGAGTCGGCGATCTGCGCGCCGACGTGCATGAGTTCACGCTTCCGGTTCGCCGCCAGACCCGCCGGACCGATGTTCGCTTGCACCGCGGCTTGGTGCCTGACGAGCAGTGGATTCTGTTGCACGGGCTTCCCACGACTCGTGCCGGGCGGATGATCGCCGACCTGCTGGACGATCATGTCGAGCCCGCGAGCGTGGCCCAGATCACCGCAGAGGTCGTCCATCGGGTGCTCGACTACCCCGGGACTATCGCCGAATGTGTCGGACCGTATGCGGGGCGCTTTGAGTTTCGCCGGGGGGATGGCGTGGCGCTCCTGGAGCATCTCCTGACGCTGGCCGACTATTCAGATCGGGACGAAATGGTTGCCATCGCGCGAGACGATGAGCCCTAGTCAATACAGCGACCCGCGCGCGTTCCGGCTCGCGATCACCGACCGCCTTCGTCCGCTGGCCCGCGATCGTGGCATCGAGCTGACCGACCTTCTGCGAGGAGGACGCACCGTCATCCGCGGCCACGGCGCCGGACGACCCACGATCCCTGGAGTAGTAGGCGTCAGAGCCACCCGCCTTCGCGCCGTTCGCGATAACACCCAGCAGCAGCGCACCACTGCTCGCGAGGACCTGATGCGACTGCTCCGCGGCGTCACGCCGGCTGTACCCGATCCGGCCGATGACCACGACACCGTCAACCTTCCTCAGCAGCGGGAACGCGTCGGACACCGCGTTCAGCGGCGGCGTGTCGATCACGACGAGGTCGTATACGGACTTCGCCTGTTCGAGCACGGTATCCATCGCACGGCTCTCGAGCAACTCGCCCGGGTTGGGCGGCAGCACGGCGCCGGCGGCCAGCACGTCCAAGGTCCGCCCCGTAACGCCTCGCCGGGCGGTGCCTCCAAGACGACCGACCGAATCGCGCCTCCCATCGATACAGAGTCGATCAGCACATCGGCAAGCCCCGGACCGGACTGGATGTCCAGCTGCTGAGCCAACGCCGGATGGCGCAGGTCAACCTCCAGGAGCAGCACCCGCGAACCCAGCCTCGCCGGCGCGCCGCTGCCGGAACGGGTTTCGGGTCGAGCATGGTCTGGTCGATCTGCGAGCAGGCGAGCACCCGTGGCCTGCCGGTGTTCCTGCTCGGCGGCGATCACGGCGTCGCCGACCGGGCCGCGGAGGTCTTCCGGCAGCGCTACCCGGGCCTGGAGATCGCCGGCACCTCGTGCCCCCGGTCGGCTTCGAGAACGACCCGCGGGAGCTGCAGCGCATCCAGCGCCAGGTGACCGAGGCGGCACCCCGGATCGTGTTCGTCGCGCTGGGCTTCCCCAAGCAGGATCTCCTGATCCGGAGTCTGCGCGACCGCCTCCCGCACGCGTCGTTCCTGGGGGTGGGCATCAGCCTGAGCTACGCGGTGGGCGAGCTTTCCCGCCCACCGCAGTGGATCTGCCTGATCGGCCTGGAGTGGGCCTACCGCCTGGCGCAGGAACCGACGCGCCTGCTCGTCCAGCGCTACATCGTCAACGGCATGCCCTTCGGCCTGCGCCTGATGGCCTCCGCCGCCCGCCACCGCGCCCGCCGCGATGGATCCGGAGTCTCCTGGGGCTGAACAAGCGGGACTTCAGACGCTGTGGGCGGCACCGAGCGGGGTCAGCGGCCTGTCCAGAGTCCCTGCAACGGGATGGCGGCGAGACGGTCGCCGAAGGGTACGGTCGCGGGCCCGGTGTACAGCAGCGCTCCGAAGGCGAAGCGCTCGCCGAGGCGCTCGCGCATGAGCCGCAGGCCGTGGAAGTCCGCTCGTCCGGCGGTCGCGGCGGCCTTCGCCTCGATTCCGACGACGGTGCCATCGCGGCGTTCGAGGACCATGTCTACCTCGTGTCCATCGCGGTCGCGGAAATGAAAGGCACGCGGCGGATCGGGATCGACGCTCGATTGACGCACGAGCTCCATCACGACGAACGTCTCAATCAACGCGCCGGCGATCTGAGGATCGCTCCAGACACGCTCGGCGTTCGCGCTGAGCAGGTATGCCAGTAGGCCACTGTCGACGATGTGCAGCTTCGATGCCTTGCCGAGCCGGCTCAACAGGTTCGAGTGCCACGCGGGCAGGCGGTAGACCAAGAACAGCGTCTCGAGCAGGTCGACATATGCGCGAACCGTGTTCGCGGCAATACCCAGATCGCGGGAGAAGTCGTTCAGGTTCAGCGTGGAGCCGGTGCTCGCCGCGACGGCGTCGAGCAGCCGGCGAACGTTGGCGCGGTCGTGCACGCGGGCGATGCTTCCCAGATCGCGATCGAGGACAGTATCCAGATAGGAGTCATAGAACGGGACGCGGCGATCGGGCGAGCGCCGGCGCGCCTCGGGAAAACCGCCCGCCACGAGCATCTGCGCATGCGCACGGCGTCCACTCGGAGCGTCAACGACGTGTGGCGCCCTGCCCGCGAACAGATCCGCGATCAGCCCCGCCGGCACGCCCCGCAGCTCGGCCTGAGAGAACGGCCACAGCCGCAGATACTCCGCACGCCCGGTCAGCGCATCCGCGATCGTGGGCGCTGTCAGGATGTTCGCCGAACCGGTCAACAGGTAGCGACCGGGGCGCTGATCCTCGTCGACCGACTGCTTGATCGCGAGCAGCAGATCCGGAGCACGCTGCACCTCGTCGATCGCCACCGGTCCCTGTAGATCGGCGACGAAACCCGTCGGATCCTCGATCGCGCCACGGCGCCTGGCCTCGTCATCGAGGGTGATGATCTGCCTCTCCCCTGGCTCGCCCTCGGCGATCTGCGCCACAAGCGTGCTCTTGCCCACCTGCCGGGCGCCCAGCACGACGACGACCCTCGTATCCGCGAGCGCAGCCTGCACATTCGCCCGCAGGTGCCGCGCAACGAGCATGGGCGCGCCCCCGGAAGACGAACCAGATCCTGGCATATCAGCAATAATAGCCCCGCAGATCCGCAAAATCTAGAGCGCAGATCCGCAAACCAACTTGGAGAGGATTTCCAGTCTTTTATTGGCGTGGGCAGGCCGGCGTGCCCGGCCGGGCACACGCGCGAACGACGGGGACCCTGCCGCGGGGAGACATCGCCCCAAGCGGCGAGCCTGCGGATCTTCAACACGTACGGTCCGCGGATGCGCCCGAACGATGGGCGCGCGATCCCGACGTTCCTGCGCCAGGCGCTGCAGGACAGGCCGATCACCGTGTTCGGCGACGGCAGCCAGACACGCTCGTTCTGCTTCGTCAGCGACCTGATCGCCGGGATGATCGCGCTCGCCGAGTCCGGCTACCACGACCCCGTGAACATCGGCAACCCCGACGAGTTCACTTTGCTCGAGCTGGCGGAGACGATCGTCGAGCTGACATCCTCGAAGTCGGGGATCGTGCACGAGGCACTGCCGATCGACGACCCAAAGGTGCGCCGGCACGACATCTCACTCGCCCAACAGGTACTCGACTGGCAGCCCAAAGGTGGGGCTGCGCGAAGGGCTGCAGCTGACGCTCAAGCGCGCCGGCACCGAGCAGCTCTCGGCATCGGGTAACACCACCCGTCATCCAACCATTGAACCGGAGGTCGTCCGGGTTAGTAGGCTGTCTTGGGGCGCATCCGCGCAGGTCGACTCAACCCACATGGCGGGTGGGCGCGGGCCTCCTGCCCCGCATCAGAGCGGGGCGCGCGAACGGTAAGAGCCAAACGTCAGCGAACGCCTGATGCGGTAGGAGCAAAGACCGGATCGCCGACCGGCATTCCATCATCGCCGTAGATGAACAGAGCGACGTGCTCGGCTGCCTCGGGCTCGGCATCAATGATGCGATCGAGGGCCTCGCGCGCGGACCGCTCGTCCGCAAAGGACTCGACCAGGTTGCCGGTGCTGTCAAAGATCGCGTATTGCACTTTCGGGGCCAGCTTCTTCGAGGAGGACGCACCGTCATCCGCCTGTTCGAGCACGGTATCCATCGCACCGCTTTCGAGCAACTCGCCCGGGTTGGGAGGCAGCACGGCATCGCCCGGCGCGGCCGATGCGATGACGATCGTACGCAGGTCCCGATCGACATTGAAGAAGCGCAGATGATCACGAATCGGACCGAACAACCAAGCGTGTATTTTTGGGGCGCATCCACGCAGGTCAACGACGCCCACATGGCTGGTGGGCGCGGGGCCTCCTGCCCCGCGTCAAAGCGCGGTGCACGATCAAAGGAGCCGGAGGGTGGCTCAAGCCCCTGCGGCCGAGTAACCTCAGGCGAGATTAGCCGCCTCGGTGGCGCCGGAGCGTGGCGGCAAGGTCCCCGGCTAGCGTGGCGACCGCGGCGGAGACGACGGCCGGGTTGCCGATGCCCTACTCCGCACGGCCGGCCATGATCGAGCCGAGCGCTTCGGGCCCAGTGGCGAAGAGCTCGGTGAGCAGCTCGATCGCACGCCGGGTTACCTCACCGGCGAGAAGGTCGGCCTGCAGTCCCCAGAGGGCTGTCGCGAGCTGGTCGGTGGGAATCGCGACGAGGAGACGGTAGAGATCGTGGGCGTCCTTGTCGAGGAGGCGGCCGGGGGTGTCTGCGCGCTCCGCGATCTTGTGCAGCTTGGAGATGAGCAGGGCGGCGGGCCCAGCGACGTTGACCGTGCAGACTCGCGAATCGCTGGGATCGAGGGCGGTGAGCAGGTCAGCGTCGCCAGGCCAGTTCGTTGGCTCTCATCCAGTCCAGTAGCGCCTGCGCCTCGGTGGGGCCGCGCCCGGGGGCGGTGAGCAGATCGACGGCGACCTGGCTCGGCGCGGCGAGACGTAAGCCGTCGATGTTCTGGGCGCGCTCGAAGACGACGTCGTAGTCACTCGTGGCGAGCAGTACGTTGGCGCCGGCGTCCACCTCGCGCAGGTCGAGTCGCTCGGCGGCCTGGTCGAACCGGTCGACGTAGATCGCGGCCAGGCGCGACGGCGCGTAGGGTGCGAAGCGCTCGGCGGCGAGCGAGCCCGTGAGCACGTAGCGCAGCTCAGGGGCGCCGCGCAGCGCCTGCACCAGCGTGGAGAGGCCGCGCGGCGCAAGATAGGAGACGACAGCGTTGGTTACCTGGAAGCCGTAGTCCTCACTCCAGCGCTCGAGCAGCGCTCGCCAGTCAACGGTCGTGATCTGCCCGCGTGGCCGGCGCTCGATCAGGTCCTCCTGCTCGAGGAACTCGACGACGCGGTAGGTGGCGCCCGTGGAGGCGCCACTGCGCTGGATCAGCTCGGGCACCGTGAAGGGCGGAGCGAAGTCGGCCAGCGCCCGCACAACGCGTGCGGCCGGCGGCCCCTTGAGGCTCCCGCGCGGCCGGCCCGGCCCTCGCCATGGGTCGCGCTGCGCGCCAGCGTCGCGTAGAAACAGCGCGGGCCGATCGAGGACGATCCGCAGGTTGCCGGTGGCGTCCGCGTAAGCGGCACCCTGCTGCTCGAGTCGCTCCCGGGTCGAGGCGGCCAGGTAGCGAGCGATCAGCATCGGCTGGGCACGCATCTGCCGACCCATGCGCCCATGCACCAGCTCCAACTGCTCCAGGATATTCGCTACGTCGCGAGTCGCAAGCTCCCGCTTGGCCTCGACCACCAGCACCGTACGACTCCCATCGGGCGCCTGCATCTCCACAAGGGCGTCCACCTGCAGATCCCCCAGCCGCACCTCCTCGTCGATGGTCAGCTTCCAGCCGCTGGGGAGGCGCTGCTCGACCAGCGCGAGCGCACGGCGTAGGACATCGACCTCCCGGCCGGGAGGCGAATCGCCGGCAGGGTAGTCTCGGCGGGAGATGGCTGGGCTCGACATAGTATGAAGTATCGGACGTAGTTTCGTGAAACTATAGCATTCCGCTGGACACGGAAGGTGCGTTTTCGCGATACGGGAGTTCGACAGACCCCCTGCTCGAGCTGGCGGAGACGATCGTCGTGCTGACATCCTCGAAGTCGGGAATCGTGCACGAGGCACTGCCAATCGACGACCGAAAGGTCCGCCGGCCCGACATCTCACTCCGACAGCCCCTTCATGTCTGCGAACTCGCGGCGCAGATCTACAGAGAGACAGAGAGACGTTTGGTCACACCGGCACCCCAACCCTCTCGGTCTTGACGCTCGAGGATCTCGTGTCCGATCTCCCAGTAGAGCCGGATCAGCTCGTCGTTGACCGCGAGTACGGCACGGGTGCGTGCGCCCGTGATCCGGGCCTTGATCTCGGCCAGAAACTGCGGGTAGCCGGCCGGTGACTGCTCCGGGCGACGGACGGGGTTCTTGGTCACCCCGCGAGCCTGGCGCTGAACGCACCGGGCCGGGGACGACAGCAACTCAAGCCCCGGCGGTCGGGGCGAGCTCCTCCGAGGAGGAAGCACCGTTATCCGCGGCGACGCCAGGCGAGGACTGACCGCCCCCCCGGGTAGGGAACCGGCCCGCCCGACTTCGCTTCGTTGGCGATCACGCCCAAAGCGGCGCGCCGCTGCTCGCAAGAACCTGGTGGAGCTGCTCGGCATCGTCGCGGCGGCTGTGCGCGATGCTGCCCACGATCACAACCCCATCGACCTTCCTCAGCAACGGAAACGCGTCCGAGACGGCGGTCAACGGCGGCGTGTCGATCACGACGAGGTCGCACACATACGCGGGTATTCAGGGCCGCATCCACGCAGGCCAACTACACCCCATGGCGGGTGGGCGCGGGGCCTCCTGCCCCGCGTCAAAGCGGGGTGCGCGAAGGAGCGGGAACGGCCACCGCCTCAGCCCGTGCCGTACGCCCCATCACGTAGAACGGTTGTGGCAACCCAACGGGTGCGGCGGGGGCTCCGGCAAGCCACAGGTACGTCTTCGGCTTTCTGGACGAGACTGGTGCCTTGGCCGGCTTGCCTATACGCCTGCGGCGCGCGCGACACCGCTACCGCTGACCGGAGGAGATGAATCCCCGTTGGCGGTGGCCACGTCCAGTGGCGGTGCTTCGCGAAGGACGGTTGCGACCTCCCCGTTGGACGCGGTGACGATGCTGCCGTCGTTCAATCTGATCTCGGCGCTGCCGGGGAGCACTCCGTGAAGCGTTAGCCGCCTGCCTCTGACGCTGAGCACTTGGCCGGTAGATCCGTTCTTCAGTTCGACGGTGGCCCCGGGGGCGACCTTGCCGAGTGTCAGCACATTGAGCCCGCTCAGCGTCCCGATGTTCATGTAGACCCTTGGGGTGTCAGATGGAGGCGGTAGCTTGCTCATGTCTTGATTCTACACCAGCAGTAGCGTCGAATAGACCGCTGTTATCGCGAACAGCCCAGCTACGATGAGCAAGGCGCGACGCTGGCTGCTGAGGGTGGACTGGCAACCAAAGGTGGGGCTGAGCGAAGGACTGCAGCTGACGCTCGAGCGCGCCGGCACCGAGCAACTCATCGGGATCGGATAAGCGCTCCTGTTATCGGCTGGTGAACCTGGAGGACCCTGATCGACCTACACGCGTGGATCGGGGAGTTGTTCCAGTTCCGCCTTGACCTCCTCGTAATTCCACCGCAGCGCTTCGCGACGCGACGTTCCGGTGCGTTCAGCGGAGCCGATGACAAGTTGTCCCTGCTCGTCTTCCATGGGCTGGCCGGAGAACCCTTCATCCAGCCAGACCTGAAACCCGTCCTCCTGATCGTATTTGGAGACCCACAACTCCCACAGGTCCATCTCCGTGGAGAGTCGTTCCGCCTCGGGCGCGAAGTGGTCAGGTATACGCTCCAACCGGGATGAATTCATGGCCAGCCTGTGAAACAGAGCAGCGAGCCCAACAGAGCTGAGACAGGCTATGCGATGGCCGTCGAGGTATTCCGAGCGGACGGGGCAGATCTCGGCCAGGTTGGCCACATAGTCTTCGCCGCCCCTGAGACCCGGCAGGGGAAAGAATTCGTAGTAGCCCGCCCATGGCGGCTTGAATCCCTCCGGACAGCGGACTGCGGGAGCCACGGAGATCGACTCCTTGAGCGCATGGGTCGATCGTGAGCGGCTGGAGCACGGATGCGTGACGATCATTCCGAGCGCGTTGGGCCCGGTCTTCACCGGTGCGGCGAGCTGATTGCCACGTTTCGCGCTCTGCCGGGCCGCTCGCACCAGCGGTATATCTGCGAAGATGTCTCCCTGGCTGAATGGCCGTGCCGGTCGAACGTGCGGCGCGCCTTGGCGGGCGAGGTAGAGATCCTCGGGTAGAAAGTCGACCGGCTCCATGCTCACTCGTCATCTTCGATGGCCTCTGCCTCTACTTCAACCCAGCCGTCGTCGTCCTCCAGAATCAGATCTTCAGCCGGCTCTCGATCCCGCCCGCCGAACACGGGCAGACCCAGCGCTCGGGTGCGAGACGATCGGTCGTCTCCGATTTGGGTCCTCGGGACGGGATGTCCGGGCAACTTGGCCGCAAGCGATTCGGCCTCGTCCAGACGCCCTCGCTCGAGCAATTGATAGGGAGTTAGGCTGTCTATGTCGCTGACGTTCCTCAGCCACTCACCGACGTCGACACCCCTCATGTCGAGGTCTTGCAGCAGTCGCAGCAACAGTCCTTGGCGACGACGATTGGCCTGGGTGGGGCTGGTCAGCTCGCCGGTGCGCCACCTCTGGTAGGTCTCGCGTGCGACGCGAAAGAGGCGGGCCAGCTCTTGATCTGTGAGATGCGACAGAGCGGCGATGCGCGTGGCGATTTCCGCAACGCTGGCGTCGGCTCGGAGCCCAGTCGCAAGGTCATCTCGGGGACTTGGGGCGAGGTTGGTGAACATGAAGATGTTGCTGCCCTCGAGGGATTGGTGACGGACCATCGGAACCACATCGCTACTGCGTAAGAATCGAAAGACCATCACGTCTTTGCCCAACTCGAATGCGGTCGCCTCTGGACGGGCCGTTCCCTGGCTCCAGCCGATTGCTCCCCACGAGTCGAGGTCCGGTATGAAATAGCCCTCCGGATCGCTCGATCGCACGAGTGGCAGCCCACCGTGCGTGTAGTAGCCGATCAACTTTCGTGGCGCCACGACCGACGCACCGGTGATCGCCGGTAGGGCCGAATAGGATGCGGAGAGATCCTCGGTTGCGAAGAGGTCCCTAGTCGCCATTGCGGAACTCCTCCAGCGCTCGCTCAGTAACGCACCAACGGAAGAAAGCGTAGATGTTCTGGTGATAGCGGTCGAAACGCACCAGCAGCGCGTCGGTCGAGGTGTCCTCGTTCTGGACCTGTGTGAAGTGGTCGAAGTCCAGCAGATAGCCGAGCTTGTCCTGTGGTCCGGCCGGAACGAGACCGTGCTTGAAGACGAGGATGTCGTCGTCCACCTCGTAGCGGAGATCGGACATCGCTTGGACCAGCCCTTTGCCGAGACCGCTCGTCAGCGGCCCAAGCAACTCGGGATTGACGAGCAGCTGCCAATCGCCGACAGCCAGGTCGCGCTCGATGTGATTGACATAGCGGAGCCCCTGCTGCAGCGCGGCCCTGGGTCTGAAGTGCTCGAGGACCGCTTCCCATACCTGACCGAACCGTTCCGCGAACTCCCGATAGGAGGTGTAGCGGTCTCCCGCCGCGGCCTCGAGCGTGAGCGTCTCCGGGGTGAGAAGGGCGCTCCACGCGCCATCGGCCGCCGTGAAGCGAAAGGCGTGCGTGGCACCCGCCTGCTGAGCGCCGCCGGGACCGACGACGACGCTGAACTGCTGCTCCTGTGCGAACTTGGGCCAAGTCTCACCGATCGCGTCCTGGAAGCCACCAAGCGAGCCGAGATCCGCGATCCTGAGAACAGGAGGAAAGCGCACCTGGCCGAGCATCGCCCTCAATGGAGGCTTGGCGAACGCCTCGTGCTCGACCTCGGGAATGTCGGGTCCGTCTGGCATCGGATCACAACCTACATCACACACATGATAGGAACCTAAACGGCAGGGCTGCGCGAAGGGCTGCAGCTGACACTCGAGCGCGCCGGCACAGAGCAACTCATCGGGATCCGATAGCACCACCCGTCATCCAACCGGTAAACCCGGAGGACGGTCATCCAGGAGTGGACATATTTGGGGCGCATACCCTTCTATACACGAGTATCGGCTTGTATAGCCGTTTTAGCTATACAGGGGTATAAAGTGCTATAAAGGGCGCCGGTCATGGCACGCGGCACAGACACGTACAACCCGTATACGCCCGATTCCGGGGCGCGTCCGCCGGCGCTGACCGGTCGCGACTCCGAGCTCGCCCGCCTTGCCAGCATCATCTCGCAGCTGACCGCTGGAGGCACCGAGCGCCACGTTCTGATCACGGGCCTTAGGGGAGTGGGCAAGACCGTGCTGCTCAACGAGTTCGAGGTCCTCTGCCAGGAAGCGGGATGGCCCGGCGAGACGAAGGAGATCGGACGCAACACGTCACTGGCCACACTGATCGGGCGCACCGCGCGCAAAGCACTTCTACAGATGAGCGCCAGAAAGCGCGCCGGCGAGCCGCTGCGCCGGGCGCTCAGCGCGTTGAAGGCATTCGAGGTCAGCACCGGCGACGTGTCCTTCAAGCTGGACGTCGACGCGGCCGTGGGCATCGCCGACTCCGGCGACCTGGTCGAAGACCTGCGCGACCTGCTGGTGGCCGTCGGCGAAGCCGCACAGGAGTCCGGACTGGGCTTCGCGCTGATCCTGGACGAGATCCAGAACCTCAGCCGAGACGACTACGAGGCGCTGATCATGGGCCTGCACCGGACAAAGCAAAAGGGCCTGCCGGTCGCCTTCGTCGGCGCCGGCCTTCCCCTGATCCCGTCACTGACAGCCGAGGCGAAGTCCTACGCCGAGCGAATGTTTACCTACACCGCGATCGGAGAGCTGGGAGAACCAGCGGCGCGTGACGCGCTGATCAAGCCCGCCGAAGCGCAGAAAGTGTCATGGGATGAGAACGGGGTCGCCGAGGTCATGGCTTACACGGAGGGCTACCCCTACTTCATCCAAGAGTACGGACGCAGCGCCTGGGCCTTGAACACCGGCAAGCGCATAACGCTCGCGGACACGAGGGCGGCGAAGCTGCTCGTGGAGGCGGATCTGGACGAGAGCTTCTTCGAGGGTCGCATCGGCCGCCTCAGCGACGCCGAGCGAGCCTACGTGAGCGCAATGGCCGCGCTCGGCGACGGACCGCAAGATAGCAGCGAGGTAGCTAGGCTCCTGCAGCGCAAGCGCACATCGCTGTCGCCGATACGCGACGAGCTGATGCGCAACGCCGTGATCTACGCGCCAAGCCGCGGACAAGTGGACTTCACAGTCCCCCACTGCGCAGCGTTCGTACGGCGCCGCTACCCGTCAGAATGATTCGCGCCGATCAGCTCGAGTCTCAGACTTGATCGCCGGGATGATCGCGCTCGCCGAGTCCGGCTACCACGACCCCGTCAACATCGGCAACCCCGACGAGTTCACGCTCCTCGAGCTCGCCTGTACGAACCAGGGGAGACGGCCCTCTGCTCAACTCCTGGTGTCACCCTGTTGAGGGTAGAGCTCGACGGCATTCTTGTGACCTCGTAAGCGGGCTAGGGCCATACCGATCAGCGGGTCGGAGATCTGCCATTCCCTTTTGGCGGGCTGTTCGACCAAGTCATGCTCGAGCAGGCGTCGCAGCGCGAGGGCGATGCGATCGCTGCGCTCCTCGGGCAGCGCCGCATAGGGCGCCTGTCCGATGGCAAGAGCCAACAGGAGCCCGGGCGCGAGCTCGTGGATGCTGCCCGCAAGGCTCACGAGCTGGCGTGCCTCGCCCATGCGCGCGTCTACTGCCTCGAACCAGGCAAACGCCAGAGATGCCGGCGAAACATCCGGTGCTCGCTCGAGCACCCCCAAGGCAGCCGCTGTTCGGTAGCGAACGTGCCGGCGCAGAGCATCCAGCGAGTCATATGAAATGTTCACCCCCTCCTTTTCGAGCTTCCCCTTCCACACGATGCTGGAGAGCGCGGGCATTTCAATCCACACGCCGTTCCCGTAGAAAGGCGCCTCCGCTCCATTCAGCCCACTCCGGTGGGCGTCGTTGGCGATCATCAGCAGTCGCAGGCGATCGCCGGCCAACTCGCGCAACTCCCAGAGCAGATGGGTCGGCAACCGGTGAGCATCGCGGACGATCACGAGCGGGTCACGAGGGCTTGGTCCCAGCGCACGAGTTAACGTCCAGTCTGACCCCGGCAACTCCAGGGCGGCGTGCAGGGCCTCCTGCGTATCGCCCTCGTAGTAGCGAGCGAGGTTTAGCCGTGCAGCGTCGCCCTCTCGCCCAGGATCGCGCAGCGCCTCTACCGGCAGCGGCTGAAGGCACTCGATCACCTGACGGGTGAGCTTGTGTAGCAAGACCCTGGCGTCGCCTCCGGCTGCCACCGGATCAAGGAGGTAATGGTTGTCCTCGTCGACGTGCACCGCGAGATCGAGGCCGCCCATCCCGACTTTGGCGCTGAGGATCACCGGCTCGACCCGGGTGCGCTCTTGCAGCATCTCCAGCAATCCTTTGTGCATGTCGGCGACGCTGGGCACCTTCATGGCTGCTGCCCCCGCAGCTGCTCCCACACGGGGTCCGCGCGCAACTCCAACAGGGCCGCCTCGATCTGGCCGATGTCCACCTTCCAAAGCGATTGGGCGTCGCCCACAGCGATCCGGGCGGTGTCGCGTGCCAACCTCATCGTGAGATAGGGCTGTCCGCCTGTCTCTTCGATTAGCCGCAGCAGGTGCGTCTCGCTGATCTCGATTTCCAATTCAGCAAAGCCGTCGCGCAGAGCACCAAGCCATTGCGTCGTGGCGATATCCGGCACCCGGGAGCCGAGCGTTCGCCGCGGACGAGATTGAAGCTGGCGTTCCAGAAACAGCGCGGCTTGAGCCGGACCGGGAAAGCGCGTGAGCGTAACGGCGGCGACCCGCCCGCCCGCTGCTTTGATGCGATCCAGCGCGCCGATCGCCAGGCTCGTCTTGCCGGTCCTGCGCTCCTCCATCAACAGCAGCGCCTCTCCGACGCAAAGTCGCTCGACCATCGAGGCGATCTCCACCTCTCGGCCCACCTGTTGCGCCTCGGTCAGCGGTGGCCCTGCCGGGAACACCTCGTAAACCTTCTTTAGACGATCCATACGTCTATGATAGACAGATTATGCGGCTAAAGCAAGCTCTCGGTAGATGCTGCCCTGCCTTGGCTTTGCCCTGCCTTGGCGTTGGCGATGACCCCGATCCGCGCAGGGCAACGGCCTTCAGAGCATAACGGTCATACGGGACCCTATACTGCGTGGCGATGGAGCTTGCAGATCTAGCCGGCGAGCTGGGAGCAGACGAGCGTACGTTGCGTCGTGCCGTGGCGGACGGCACGATCCGTTGCGAACACCTGGGCCCGCGGCGGCGGCGTGTCCACGAGGACGAGTGCCGGTACATGGTCAGTCACTGGCCGTTGCTGGCGAATTTGCGGCAGGCTTTGCGTACCGAGCGCAACGTGCGGCTCGCTGTGGTCTATGGCTCGGTGGCCCGCGGCGAGGACACCCCGCAATCCGATCTCGATGTGCTGGTCACGCTCGCTGAGGATCATCCAGATGCGGCCGTCAAGCTCGCCGTGCGCTTGGAAGGCGCGCTGGGTCGCAGAGTGGACGTAGCGCGTTTAGGACGCGTGCGGGAGACGGCTCCGCTTTTGCTGCTGCGAGCCATCGATGAGGGACGGGTGGTGCTCGATCGAGACGGAGAGTGGGCGCCGTTGCGCGAACGCCGAGGCGAGCTGGCACGCAGGGCCAGCCGCGCGCATGCCGCGCGCCGCCGGCGCGCGCGGGCCTCGGTGCTCGAGCTGCTCGACGAGGCGTGATGGCCGGCACACACGATGGTTCTGACGCCGCAAGAGCAGGCGCCCGGGGCAAGAATGACGACGATGCCCACACGGCCGAGCTCGACCGCATCAACGCCAAATTGGAGAGGCTGTCTGCGCAACGGCGGGCGCTGCGCAAGGCGACGAGCCTGTTCGGCGAGAACTTCGACACGCGGGTATGGTCGCGTCCTTCGCGTCCCCGGACCCAGACGAGATCAATCGCGTGTTCGCCGTGACGGGTGGCTACCTGGCCCTGCTGCTGAACAACACCGTCGAGGCGGTCAGGATGGGCGCCAAACTGGCCGGTGTCAAGCCTGCGGAGGGCATGCTTGGAGCCTCGGGGCTGATCGAGGCGATCCGGATCGACGGCGGCTTCAGCGAGCAGCAGGCGCAGACGTTCATCGAGCTGTACCGCACACACCGCCGCCGCGCCCACCCCCACGGCGCCAGCGCCCCAGCACACGACGGACAACACAACAACCCGGCCCGCAGGTCACGTTCGACCCCAGGCACGTCTATCTCTACCATAAGCACGGGTGCCACCTCCGGCATCAAGAGGCGTCCTCCCGGCTTTACGACCACTCACGAACGGACGGCCGGGAGGACCCTCGCGTGTATACGAACACGCGCAGCCTGACACCCCCGGTAAGCGCCCGCGCTCACCCCATACTCACCCCCAACGACACCGCGACACCAACCCCGACGACCCCACGCCCACCCCATCCTCACCCACAATGGCGCGAACCCACCCGGCCATACTCAAACAAGGTGGCGCCTAACATCGTGCAGCAGGTCCCGATCGACATTGAAGAAACGCAGATGAGCACGAACGAGGCTGAACAAAAACCAAGCGGGTATCCAGGGCCGCATCCACGCAGGCCAACACGACCCACACAGCGGGTGGGCGCGGGGCCTCCTACCCCGCGTCAAAGCGCAGCTCGCGAACGATAGGAGACGGGCGTCAGCTCAACACCGGCGGTCACCCCTGCTTGTGAGAGGGTTCTACCGTCACCGTGATCGCGCGCGTTCTCGTTCTCTCAAACGTCTGCGTGCCAGCTCGCCGTATCTCTGCGGATCAGCGATCGACTGGAGCGCCGAGGAGCTGAGCGTGTGGTTGACCACGCCGGGACAGGGCGCGATGCGCTTGAAGTAGGTCGACGATCGCCAGGAAGCAGTCTCAACGGCGGCGGGGGATCTGATGCGCGCCAAGACCTCGACCGCCGGTCGCAGGTCGGAGTCGTGAGAGACGACGATCACCGTGTCGATCCGATGGACGACCGTCCACTCGATCGCGCAAGCAGCAAGGTGAACATCGACGCCCTTCTCGAGGAATCTCCCATCATCCTGCTTCGCCAGCGGTCGCAGCTGCGCCACGACGACACCAGGGGCCTCGGCCTTCCATGCCTGCGCCTGCAGCGTCACCGCCGCATGCCCGATCGGATCGACGTTCGACAGGGGCTGGCCTCGATGAACCTCGACGCGCACCAACCGGCCGTCCTTGCCACGCTTGTTGCGGGCAGCGAGCAACCGACCCAACCGCAGCGGGCTGAACTGGCCTTCGTGGCCCGACCCCGTGAGCCCAAACGCCGCCCGTGCCTGCTGGTAGGCGTTCTGCCAGTCGATGAAAACGGCGACCCGCCGCATTTCAGAACGCGGACCTGCAGCCCGCTCGACGGTGCTCTCCCGCCCGATGCGCCTCGAAGGAAAGACTGCAAAAAGGAAACCCCGCCAGCCCCACGAGGGGGCGACGGGGAAGAGTGGCAAAAGCATAGCGCACCCGCAACGGGACGACTCGGGACCCCGCTAGGGATCTCTCGTTTGACTCAGCCCAGACCAGGCAGCGCGAAACCCGGCGCCGAGCGCCGACGCACCGAGGACGACAACCAGAAGGCTTCGGGTAGACCATACGAACAAACGTTCGCATATGGCCCGGACGGCAACCGCATCCGCGCCCTTCAGACTTTCGCCGTCGAGGCGAGCTCCTCGGGCGAGGAGGACGCACCGTCATCCGCGGCCACGGCGCCGGACGACCCACGATCCCTGGAGTAGTAGGCGTCAGAGCCACCCGCCTTCGCGCCGTTCCCGATAACACCCAGCAGCGGCGCGCCGCTGCTCGCGAGGACCTGGTGCAACCGCTCCGCGGCGTCACGCCGGCTGTACCCGACCCGGCCGACGATCACGACACCGTCAACCTTCACGAGCAGCGGAAACGCGTCCGACACCGGGTTCAGCGGCGGCGTGTCGATCACGACGAGATCGTAGACGGACTTCGCCCGTTCGAGCAGGTGCCCCTGACATTCGTCAGTTCGACAGCTTGTGATCTTTTCTGAAATCTAGGGGTTGTCGACTGATACCAATTCGCGCTCAAGGTGCTATACGCCCTCGAAGGAGATCGCGCCACGATCCGGCCCCTCACCAGCACCACCGGATTACAGCACCACTCGACTTGGCTGCGAATTGGTATGAGACGGATCTTCGCGAACTCTTAAGGGTACGGGTCGGCTGCGTTCTCGTGACCTCGCAAGCGGGCTAGAGAACGCTGGCCGAATCGTACGAACACAAGTTCCCGCAAGCCCCGGATGGCCGCCGCAGATGCTCGAGCGCGCCGGCACCGAGCAGCTGCATGTGGACCACACGCTCGTGCATCGCCCTCAAGGCTCAGTAATTCAACAGGATGATCTGCCTCACCTCACCTTGGCAGAGAGGCGTTCCTCCAGCAAAGGCGCCCGCCGGGACTCCCAGCAAGAGAGCGGCTGTCAGGCCGACGACGCCGATCGTGCGGCGTGAGATCGGCAGGTACGTGAGGGGAGAGCTTATGTTGTCCATATCGCCGCCCATCGACGCTTCTCACACATAGCGTGCATCGTGGGAGACTCCGTGCAGATGACTGTCCAGGTCGACTGTCCAGGTCGACGAACTCCGATCGTGTCACACTCCATCCCGATCCACCACCGCACCGTCGCCGGTCATCTCGCCCCCTACTCGCCGGCGTAGAGCCGCTCCAGGTCGACCAGCTCGACATCGCCGCGACCATGCGCGGCGGTGAGCAGGTCACGGTCGAACCCGTTCGCCGAGAACACGAGCAGCTTCACATCGTCCTCTACGACCACGCGGGCGGCCAGCAGATCGCGTGCGCGTTCCAGATGGGCCAGCACGCCGAGTCCCGCCGGCTCGGCTCGGAACTTTGCCTCGCCGAGCAGCCCTACCTTCGTGGAGGCGCCCGCGCGGACGCCGACGACGTCAACCTCCACCTGGGAGCGGCCGGCGGGGTCGTTCACCTGCGTCGCGCCGACGCGAGCCAGGCGACCACCCGTGGTCCGCTCCGAGGCATACCTGATCGTCCAGTTGCGGGCGAGATCCTCGAAGTGGGGCCCCAGCACATGCGTTGCGAAGCGTGCCTGAGCGTCAGCCCACGCCTCCGTGGCGCGACGTTCTTCAAAGCGGGCCAGATCGCGCCGGGTGACAACGTGCTGGAAGCGCACGATCGGCTCGGCGATCCGATAGGCGGGGCGACGCCGGCGCAGGGCGTCGTCGTCGCGTACCACGAAACCGGCGTCCACGAGAACACCCAATGGCCAGCTCAGGGACTGGCGATCGCGCCCAAGCACGGCCGCAATCTTGGTCTCGGTGTGATTGCCAGCCGCGACCGCCGACAGCACCGAGTGGTAGAGCGCCCTGTCGTTGAGCCCGCGCTCCTCAGCCAGTAGATAGTCGTCCTCCCGGAACAGCGCCGACGCGGGATTGCACACGCCGGCGGCGAGCCACGGCCCGATCGCCGCCAGATCGCGGGGTGGATCGAGCCCCAGCAGATCGCGATAACCGGGGGTCCCGCCAACGATTGCGTGCAGCCTGACCGCGACCTGCCAGTTTCCACTCACGCCCCAGTAGGTGGCTGCCTCACGGTAGTCGAACGGATCCACTCTCACCGTTGTGGCAATGCGACCACGCAGCGCTCGCTGGCCGGAGAGCAACTCCGTCATCACCGACAACGCCGAGCCGCACAGGATCAGACGAACCACCGCTCCCGGTCCGTCTCGCGAAGCGTCAACCGCACGCTGCAACGCTGAGGACAGCTCCGGCACACGATCGAGCAGGTACGGCAACTCATCGATTACCACGACGACGGGAGCAGCGTGATCACGGCGTAGGCCAGCCACGGCCTCGACGGCGGCAGACCAGTCCGCGAACGCCAACCTGCCGCCCGGGACATCCAGCCAGCCCCCAAGGGCCTCGCCCAGGTGCCTGAGCGCGGGCGTCGCCTCCTCCTCGAGCGCCTGGTAGTAGAAACCGCCCGTCGCGGCCGCGAGACGCCTCAGCAGATACGACTTGCCCTGCCGCCGGCGCCCATGCACGACGGCTACGCGTAAGCCATCCCCCTCCGAGGTCGCGAATGCGGCCAGATCCTCCCACTCGAGAACCCTGTCGAAAACATCGCCTGGATGAGCAAGCTTCACAACACCATCATATCAAGCAAAGTAGACTTAGGAAAAGTTGAGTTTGCCTATGGGGCTTGCCCCCATCTTGCATGAGTTGCGGGCGGCGACGAAGTCAGGCAGAATCGGCTCGAGGTCGAGGGACCGGCAGTGATGAGGGTCGAGATCAGGACGACACCGACGACGGACTGGGAGATGGAAATGGGAATCGACACGAGCGGGCCCGGCGGCAGTCGGCGCGGCCTGGACACCGACAGGACGGACACACAAGGAGCGGGGCTCGACGGGCAGCGTCGCCGACGCACCTCGCGCTCGCTGCTGATCGGGCTCGTCACGGCGCTGCTGATCGCCGTCGGCATCGGCGTCGCCTCCGCGGGCGCCATCTCCACCTCCAGCTCGGGCATCCAGGGCGTGTGGGAATTCAGCGGCGGGCAGATCGCGATCCAGGAAATGTCGCCCGGGACACTCACCGGAACCGTGGTCGTCCCGACGAAGTTCGCGGAATGCACCCATCCGGTCCCACAAAAGATCTGGACGGAAATGAAGCTCCAACCGGACGGCTCCTACTGGGGTCTCCACCAGTGGTACCAGGGCTACCCCGCCTGCAACCTCGACTCGACGCTCGGCAAGACGGCGTGGCGCGAGCTGGAAGGTGCGAATGGGACCCATTACCTGCGCGTGTGCCTCAGCGCTCCGAGCAACAATTTGCAGCCGACGATCACGCCCGACGGAGCCCCGTATGAACCTTCTGAATATGCTGCTTACCACGTCACCTACGGCTGCTTCAAGTCGGAATTCACAGCCCCCTTGTCGACGCCCTCCGGCACGGCGAGCACCGGCGCCGGCACCGGGAAATCCGGCGTGGCGGGGTCCAAAGAGAGCCTGACATTTTCGCCGAGCAACAAGAAGTGCCTCAGCCTGAGACTCTTCAAGATCCACCTGCTGGAGCCGCAGTACGACCCGCTCAAGACGGTCTCGATCACGATCAAGGGACGTAAGATCGCCAGCGCGCACAAGGGCGACTACGTCGTCGCGGCGATCGACCTCAAGGGCCTGCCGAAGGGCGCGTTCACGATCAAGATCAAAGCCGTCACGGTGCTCGGAAACCATCTCTCTGACAGCCGGACCTACCACACGTGCGCGAAGAAAAAACTGAAGCCGCACAACAAACTGAAATTGAGTAAGGAAAAGAAATAGAGACACCGGGAGCCCTCCGCGCGTTCGGCCTCGGCCTGCTCACCGAGACCGACGCGCGGCCGCCGGGCGTCTGGGAGCCACGACCGTTCGCCGAGCCGAGCCTGCGGATCCTCTCCGCGACCGCACCTGAGATCGCGACCCACTGGTCGGGGCTCGAGACGATCGGCTGGCAGGGGATGATCGACGGCGCCCCATTCGTCGTGCAGCAGGGCGTCGCGGGGGACCATCGCTTCCTGCACGGCGCGCCGCCCGATCCAAGCGGTGTCCCCGCCGCCACGACCCGCGCGATCCATCACCTCAGCGCGGACGCGACCGTACTGCGCTGCGCGCCGTCCAACCCCTCCGATCCGGCGTGGTGGCGCGTGGTGCTGGACTCGGTCCTGTTCACGGTCGCGCTGCTGCGCGGCTACGAGGCCCTCCACGCCGGCGCGATCGCGATGCCCGACGGCGGCGCGATCGCGATCACGGCCGCGAGCGGGGGCGGTAAGAGCACGCTGCTGGGCGAGCTGCTCGGGCGCGGCCTGCCGCTGCTGGCCGACGACGTGGTCGTGCTCGAGGCGCGCGGCGCCGAGACCCCGCTCGCGCATCCGGCGGCGCCGCTGATGACCGTCCCGGCGGCACGGATCCCGGCACTGCTCGGCGCGGCCAACACGCCGATGACGCCACAGACGATCTGCGCGATCGACGATGAGCAGTGGATCGCCGTGCCCGTCCACCGCGAGCCGCTGCCACTGAGGGCGCTCGTCGTGCTCGACCGCCGGCCGGCCTCGCGGCTGCCGGGGCCGGAGACGGGGCCGACGCTCGAGCGAATCGAGGACCCGCTCGCGCCGCTGCTGGGCTCGCTGATGGCCTTCCCCACCTCGCCCGAGCGTCAGCGAGCCCGCTTCGAGCTCGCGAGCGTGCTCGCCGCGACGACCGCGCTATGGCGCTTGACGGCCGACCTCGCCACACCCCCGGCCGTGCTCGCGGACACGCTCCTCGCGGGCGTGCCGTCGGGCGTGCCGTGAAAGCGCGAAGGCGCGCGAAGAGTTGTGTAGGAGCGCAATTCGGCCGCTACTTGCCGACAATCTGCGATCCTCTTCAAGGCGCGAGCGCCCTCCCAAGCGCATGTCACCAGCGATGAGCAATCCTCCAGTTTCAGCGCCCTCCGTGTCAGCGCCCCCCGAGTCAGCGCCGGTTGCCGGCCCACCGGACACCGCCGGTCGCACCGAGGAGCCCCTGCTCGAGCTCGAGGGGCTCTACCACAAATGGAAGGGACCGAAGCCGCCGGTGCTCGACGACGTCAGCCTGACGCTGCGTGCGGGCGAGGTCACCTGGATCGGGGGACGCAACGGCGCCGGCAAGACCACGCTGCTGCGCCTCGCGGCGGGGATCCTGCTGCCCCAGCGCGGAAGCGTGCGGATCGGCGAGCTCACGCCCGCGTCCAAGCGCGGCCTCTACCGGCGCCAGATCGGCTTTCTCTCGGCGGGCGATCGCAGCCTGCAGGCGCGGATGCGCGTCGCCCAGCAGCTCGACTACTGGGCGCGGCTGGCCTACGTCCCCCGCGAGCGACGGGCCGAGCTGGTGGCGGTGAACCTGCAGCGGTTCGGCCTCGAGGAGTTCGCCGAGCGGCGGGTCGACCGGATGTCCCAGGGCCAGCGCCAGCGCATCCGCCTGGCGATGGCCTTCCTGCACGAGCCGCGCGTGGTGCTGCTCGACGAGCCGCGCAACTCGCTCGACGACGACGGCTACGAGGTGCTCTCGACGCAGATCGAGCGCGCGGTCGCCGCCGGCGCGACCGTCCTGTGGTGCTCCCCCCGCGGCGAGGATCGCGTGCTCACCTCCGACACCGGCTACACGCTCGAAGACGGGCGGCTGGAGCTGGTGCAGTAGGCGCAGCGGCGCGATCCGACCCGGGCCATATCGTGCGCGGATGGCTCGCACGCGGCTCTACAGGGATGGCGAGCTCGTCCGCGAGGACTTCCCGGTCGGCGAAATCTCCGACCGGATCGTCGAACCGAACGTCTTTGTCTGGCTCGACTACTGCGCGCCGACCAGCGAGGAGCTGGGGACGATCGCCGAAGAGCTGAACCTGCACCCGCTGGCGGTCGAGGACGCCGTCAGCGAGCATCAGCGCCCGAAGCTCGACCGCTACGACTCGCACCTGTTCGTGAACGCCTACACGCTGGCGCTGGACACCGCGTCCGGCGAGCTCGAGACCAGCGAGATCGGCATGTTCATCACGCGCAACGCGCTCGTCACCGTGCGCAAGGACAAAGGCGTGGACATCGAGGAGGTCGTGACGCGCTGGGACGAATCCAAGGAGCTCGCCGTCTACGGGGTCTCGTTTCTGCTGTGGGGCCTGCTCGACTTCATCGTCGACGGCCACTTCGAAGCGGTGCAGTCGCTCGACACCGAGATCGAGGCGCTCGAGGACCTGCTGTTCGACGAGCAGCCACGAGAATCGGAAGTGCAGCGCCGCTCGTTTGAGCTGCGCAAGAGCCTCGTGCTGCTGCGGCGCCTGGTCACGCCGATGCGCGAGGTCGTCAACTCGCTGATGCGCCGCGACCTGCACGTGCTCGACCAGGCGATGGCGCCCTACTACCAGGACGTCTACGACCACGTCCTGCGCGCGACCGACTGGACGGAATCGCTGCGCGACCTCGTGACGACGATCCTCGAGACGAACATCGCGATCCAGGGCAACCGCATGAACCTCGTGATGAAGAAGGTCACCAGCTGGGCGGCGATCATCGCGGTGCCGACCGCGATCACGGGCTTCTACGGGCAGAACGTGCCCTACCCCGGCTTCGCCGCCCACTGGGGCTTCTGGTTCTCCACCGCCCTGATCGTCCTGATGTCCGGCTCCCTGTACTGGGCCTTCCGCCGTCGGGACTGGATCTAGCGCAGCGTTCGCCGAGGTGCGGTCGCGCGGCAAGCGGCGCCCGTGACGTGCCAATCTGCGCATGTGCCAGACGTTCGAGGAGTGGCCACGCCGCGTGAGAAGCAGTTGACGCTGCTTGCGGCTGTGCTCGGCACGAGCGTGGTGTTCCTCGATGCGACCGTGACCAGCGTCGCGTTGCCGGCGATTCGGGGTGATCTCGGTGGTGGTCTGGCGGGTCAGCAGTGGGTGACGAACGCGTACCTGCTGACGCTCTCCTCGCTGTTGCTGCTTGGCGGGTCGCTTGGGGATGTGCTGGGTCAGAAGCGCGTGTTCTTGGTTGGCGTCGCCGGGTTCGGACTCACTTCGGCGCTGTGCGCGGTCGCGTCGTCGATCCCGGAGCTGTGCGTGTTTCGCTCGCTGCAGGGGGTATGCGCGGCGCTGGTGACGCCCACCGCATTGGCGGTGATCATCCACGTGTTTCCCGAAGACGAGCGGGCCAGGGCGATCGGGACATGGACCGCGCTCAGCTCGATCGTCGGGGTGATCGGCCCGTTCATCGGGGGCGTGTTAATCGCCGCCGGCTCGTGGCGGCTGATCTTTCTGCTCAACGCGCCGCTCGTACTTGTGACCGTGACGCTGATCGCTCGTGGCATGCCGCGGGACGAGAGTGCCGGCAGCGCCGGGCGCCTGGACCTCCTCGGGGCCCTCTTGGCGGCGCTCGCGCTCTCGGGTTTGGTGTTCGCCGTGACCGAGGAGCCGGCGCGCGGATGGAGCACGATGGTGATCGGCTCGCTGGCGGTGGGGATTCTGGGAGCCACGGCGTTTGTCGCGCGCGAGGCGCGGGCTCGCGCGCCGATGCTCCCGTTGAGCCTGTTTCGCGAGCGCAACTTCGCGATCGGGAACGTGGCGACGCTGACCGCCTACCTCGGGCTGGGCGGCGTGATCTTCCTGCTGCCCGTGTTCCTGCAGGAGGTCGGCGGCTACAGCCCCGTTCAGGCGGGGCTTGCGCTGCTGCCGGTCACCTCACTGACGATTCTGCTCTCCCGCCGCTTCGGCGCGCTCGCGGACCGCATCGGGTCGCGCGTGCTGATCAGCCTCGGGGCGCTGGTGGCCGCAGGCGGCCTTTTGCTGTTGGCGCGTGTCGATCAGCGCGCCGACTACCTCAGCGAGGTCCTGCCGGCGCTGCTCGTGTTCGGGTTGGGGCTTGCGATGCTCGTCGCGCCATTGACTGCCACCGTCCTCGGGGCGGTCAAGGAGGATCACGCGGGCGTTGCCGCCGCGGTGAATACGACGCTCTCACGTGTCGCGCAGCTCTTCGCGGTCGCCGTGCTGGGAGCCGTCGTCTCGCTGACTTTTGCCAGTCGTGTCGACGCGACGCTACGACGAACCGCGATCGATCCCGCCGGCCGCGCGGCGATCAGCCGCGCCAAGCGACAGCCGCTCGACGCGACGAGCTTGGCGGGAGTACGCCCCGACGAGCGCCTTCTTCTGAGGACGACCTTCGACGACGCGGCCGTACACCCATTCCGCGTCGCGGACATAATCGCCGCCGTACTCGTCGCCGGCGGAGGCATGATCGCGCTCGCCGGGATTCGCAACCCCCGTCGCACGGTGGCGGCCGAATTGTGTCCAGCGGGGGCACTCTGCGGAGCCAGCCAAGAACTCATCCACGCTGCCTAGGATCGGCGCTCAGACCGGCGACCCGCCGAGTTGCCGTTTATCTAGTTTTTTGGCAACTCAACTGTTATGCTATGAGGCGTGGGTGTTGTCGATCGCAAGCAGGCGCTGTTCGAGAACATCGTGCGGCTGCGGCGCGCCGGACGGAAGCTGTCGGGCGACCGCGATATCGCGGCGGTTCGCTTGGCGCTGGAGCGCGAGCTGGGAGAGACCGTTTCGCGCCGTCTCGCCGCGCGCTTGCTGAGCGTCAGCCACACGGCGCTCGACCGCTGGATCAAGGGGGGGGATCTACCGGTCGTCTACTCACCAAAGGGTCGCATGGAGGTGCCGGTTCCGGCACTGCTGGACCTATACGAGACCGTCGAGGCCGAGCGCGCCGAAGGTCCCCGTCGGTATGTGCTGGCCCCAGCGATGGCGCGCCAACGAGAGGCAGCGAGGCACCTGCGCATCGACGGCCCGGACGATGATCTGACACAAGATGGTCACGGCCGTGCGCGGGCGCGCAGCCTTGCCTACCACCGTGCCGTGGCGCAACGATTGGGCAGGCCGATGGTGCAGGAGGCGCAGCACGTGCTGTACCGATGGAGAGAGCTGGGACGGATCGACGAGCGTTACGCCGATCGCTGGGAGCGACTACTCCAACAGCCCGTTCCGGAGATCCGCCGCAGGCTGATCGATCAGGGCCAAGAAGCCGATGACCTGCGCCAGAACTCACCGTTCGCCGGGCTGCTCAGCGAGCCCGAGCGACGACGAATCCTTCGCGAGGTCGCATAAATGGGCCCGCGAGAATTCGAGCACGTCGTCGCGGCGGCGGCGGAGGTGACAGACCGGGACGATCTCGTCGTGATCGGCAGTCAAGCGATCCTTGGCACCCTCGAGCAACCGCCCAAATCGATGCTGCTTTCGCTCGAGGTCGACATCTATCCGTTGCGTGATCCCAGCCTCGCCGACTTCATCGACGGATCGCTCGGAGACGGGTCTCAGTTCCATCTGACCTACGGCTATTACGCGCATGGCGTGGGGCCCGAGACAGCGAAGGCACCACGTGGCTGGCAGCAACGCCTCATCAGGCGAAAGATCCCACAGCGCGTGGCCTCCAAGCGCATCGCGACCGCGTGGTGCTTGGAGGTACACGACCTCGTGCTCTCCAAGTGTGTCGCCGGCCGCGACCGCGACTGGGCCTACGCAACCGATGCGCTCAAAGCAGGAATCGTCCAAGCCGACGTACTACTCGCTCGTCTACCGGACCTGCCGGTGGCCAAAGAGCTACGTGATCACGTCGAAAAGCTGCTGCGTGGCGTCATCGCCTCACTCTGACAGCCCCAAGTCCTCGTGCCATCTCGTCCTCTCAATACAGCCGCGATCAGGGTCGTGGTACTCGGCGAGGTTCAGGGCGTAGGGTTCCGCGACGCCACGCGCAGGCAGGCGCAAGAGCTCGGGGTGATGGGCTGGGTTCGCAACGGCGAGGAGCGCGAGGTTCTGGTTCACGCGGAGGGCCCTCGGCGGAGCATCGAGGAGCTCTTGGTGTTCCTCGAGGACGGCCCGCCGCCCGCGCGAGTCGAGGAGATCGCGAGCGAGGCCGTGAAGGTCGAGGGGCACGAGCAGTTCGCGATCCGCGGCGTGAGCGCCGGGGCCTTCGTGGTCCAGGAGCACACGGCGAGCACGCACCACTTCGACCTGCGGTTGGAGGTCGACGGTGCGATGCGCTCGTGGGCTGTACCGAAGGGACCCTCGCTGGATCCCGCGGTGAAGCGTTTCGCGATCGAGGTCGCCGACCACACCATGGAGCACAACACGTTCGAGGGACCACTCGGAGACGGGCGCGTGATCGTGTGGGATCACGGGAGCTACGAGCAGGGCGGGCGCGTCGCGTGGCCAGAGGCCCTCACCCGTGGCCACGCCGTCTTCGTCCTACACGGAGAGAAGCTGGGCGGCGGCTTCGCGCTGCAGCGCATCCGCGGCGGCGAGCAGGCGCAGTGGCTGCTGATCAAGCGCCGCGACGACCGGGCGCGGCCAGGCTCTGACGTCGTCGCCGAACAACCCCGGTCGGTCCTCAGCGGTCTCACATTGGATGAGATCGAATGATCCCCGAGCCGCCGAGCCGGCACACCATCGGCCGGACTCATCAGCGCGGCGGACGTCCGCGGCGGGGTCGCTGTGCGGCGTCGAACGGGTGGATCCGCTCGATGAAGGCCGCGAACTGGGGAACCGTGAAGTCGAGCTGGGTGTCGACCCGGCTGTAGATCAGTCCCTTCTTGAGCAGACCGTCGCGGCGGACGGACGCGCCCTTGACCGTGAGACCCATGCGGGCGGCGATCTCTGAGGAGCTGTGGCTGCCGGACCCGAGGTCTGCGATCGCGGCCATATAGATGCGCTCGGCTTCGGTGGCGGTGTCGTAGCGGTCTCTGAAGAACCGCCGGTCGAGTTCGTCGGTCACGAGCTCGTGCGCGGTGAGGGCGTCCTCGATGCCGATCGGGCTGCTCTCGGCCTCATTCCAGACGGCCTCTCCCCACTGTTGCAGGAAGTACGGGTAGCCCTGGGACCGCTCGAGGATGTATTGGAGGGCGTCGGGCGCGTAGGTGACGTTCTCGCGCGACGCGGGGACGGTGAGCGCCTTCGCCGCCTGCGCCACAGAGAGGCTGTCGATCGTGCGGAACGTGAACAGGCGCTCGGCGTAGAGCTTGTCCTCCTTCAGCATCAGCGGCAGCTGGGGAAGCCCGGCGCCGGCGATCAGCACGGGCAGCACCTCCTGGCTGATCTGGTGCATCGCCTTGGACAGCAGGCCCAGGTCGGCCTTGCTGAGGAGCTGCATCTCGTCGAGCAGCAGCAGCACACCCTCGCCGTGCTCGCTGGACCCCTTTACCCAGCCGGCCGAGGGCGACCGTGAAGGTGTCCAGTTCGTCCTCCCGGCCGGCCAGCACGGGCGGGCGCGAGCCGGCGGCGGGGATGTAGGGGTTGGTTTCCGGGTTCACGTTGCGGCAGTCTAAGCGATTCTAAAACGATCTCAAAGAAGTTTTAGACCGGCGATTTGGGCACCTTGCAAAGACCCGACCCGGCTCATCTAAAATTGTTTTTAGAACTTCTTAGGCGCTCCCGGCTCGGCCGTTCCTTGCCGAACAACCTCGGTCGGTCCTCAGCGGCCGAGCGCTGGACGAGATCAGATAGCGCTGCTCGGCATCTGTCGCGAGCTCGAAGGCGGGCCCGAAGAACCCTCGGTCGAGACTGTCGTTGACGATCTCTTCGACATCCCGCACACGCCCGGCGGTGATCGGCGGAGTGTCGATCTCATCCCACAGCACGCGCCCGTA
This sequence comes from uncultured Solirubrobacterales bacterium, assembly GCA_963789675.1. Taxonomy (GTDB): domain Bacteria; phylum Actinomycetota; class Thermoleophilia; order Solirubrobacterales; family Solirubrobacteraceae; genus Palsa-744. The sequence goes on from CAWBLR010000002.1 coordinate 60,658, forward strand.
CTCCGAGCGCCCGCGCGTTTTGAACCCTCCTTCGCCTATTTAGCCCACGCCACTGGAGGCGCAAGCACCCAGACAGCGCATGCCTCAAGCCATGAGCCATACCTCCGTGTCAGCGTCCCCTTTTCTCAGCCAGGGCCAGGCGGCGAGACATAAGCAAGGCCACTGCGGAGCGTCAGCCCTTGCGCTTGCTGCCGCCCCGCTTCGAGGATCCGTGCTTGCCGGGATGTGTGTGGAGCTTGACCGCCTCGAGCCTGACGATGGCGGGCTTCCCGGGGAGCATGTTCGGACCGCCGACGGCCGCGACGGTGGTGGTGAAGCTCTCGAAGGGCAGCACGTTGGCCACGCTCACGCTGCGACTGCCGGGGGTCCTGATTAGCGTCTGAAGGCGCCCATCGCTCCCCTTCACCTTGATCTTGTACTCGCGCGTGTTGGTCGCGGCGCCCCAGGTGACGAGCGCGCTGCCATCGTGACGGATGATCCTCAGGTGCCCGACGCGCCCACCGCGCAGCGGTGCGGGTGCGACGTAGTGGCCGACAGTGAGCGTGTGCGTGGCGATCCCGTCGGCGTTGATCAGGTAGGCCAGGATGGTGCGCTTGCGAGCGGCCGCGTCCTTGGGGGTGAAGCTCACCATGCCGGAGGCGCGGCCGACCGTGGCGAGCACGTGAACGCCGTCGGGTCCGCTTTCTGAGAAGCGCACGTGGGTGCCCGCGATGTGGTGGGCGATCTCGTAGGACAGCGTCCACCGCCCGTGCGCGTGGCGCACATGGGCTCTGACGCTCGCCGCCGGCGTCAGCTGGGCACCTTCCAGCTTGCCGATCGGCGCTGAGCCGGGCATCTCCTGAATGTGCCATTCCCCGCCTTGTGGGTGGTGCAGCTCCACCACCACCTGGTCGGGGTTCTGAAACGACAGCGAGCTGATGAACTGTGCGTTGCCCGCGACCCGTGCGGGCGCTTGCGGTGTCGTAAAGCTCTCACCGTTGGGGCTCGTGAGTGTCACAACGGGGGTGCCGGAGGGGGAGTCGATGCGCAGCTCCTCGCCTTTTGAGCCGCTCGGCAGCGTGAAGGACTCACTCGCGTCGCTCGCCCCACTCGCGGGTTCGCGCGCCCCGTCGCTGTCCGGCCGCGAGGAGGTGCTGTCGTGCGCGGAGGAGCTGGTGGCGTGTTTGGTGGCGGGGACTTCTTCGAATGGCTTCAGTTCTTCAGAGCAGGTCTTCGTTTCGAACAGGAAGGGCCCTTCGAATTGACTCTTCTTGAAGTTGTACAGACCGGCAAGCCCTCCATGCCAGGTCAGGAATTCCGCTTCGCCGCAGGCAGCGACATCTTTGCTGTTGACGATGATGTCGAGCAGCGCTCCGATCCCAAAGCCGGGGACTTTGAACTTCGCCTTGACGTTGCCTTCGGCCTGCCAGATCGCCGGTTTGTGTTCGGTTTCATCCCAGAAACCAACACCCGCGGCCAGTTCGATCACCGGATTGGTTTCCGGCTCCTTGAGGTTCAGTTCGACCTTGCCCTTGACGTAGCCGCTGAAGCCGACGAGCACTTCCAGCGCCGCGAACTTCTTGTTTTCCAATTCGAGTTCGCCAGCCCCCTTGAAGTAGCCTTCGGTGGCGCCGGACGCTTCGGCGTACTGAAACTCGATCACAAGCTCGAGCTCGGTGGCGATGCTCGCGCCGAGGTTGCCACCGAACGCCAGCGGATTCGCCGTCGTGACGTTGGCGCCCAGTTTGTTGAGTTCGATGCCCGGGAAGATCGGGATGCCCTGGCCCTGGGCCAACTTCAGACCCAGCGACGCTGAGTAGAAATTGCCTTTCCTGAAGGAGATGGCGACTTCAAATTTCCCGCTCGAGGGCCCGAAGCTGATCTTGCCAGTGGCTTCCCAACTGTTTTCCTTTTCTTTGCCCGCCGCGACATCGCCGGGCCAGAAGTACTTGAACGTGACGTCTTCCAGCTCGAAGACCGACGCGAAACCGGCTTCTTTGATTTTAAATTCGAGCGACTGCAGTTCGATGGTGCCGCTCTGCGGATTGGTCAGGAGTTCCAGTTCGCCTTCGGCTTCGATGATTTTTTCAAGCGAGAGGCCGACATTGACGTCGAGTAGCGCCTGTTTTTTGCTGTTCAGACTGACCGCGATATGCCCGGTGACGGGGAATTTTCCTGGCAGTTCGCCGCACAGAGTGTTTGCTTGAGCGGGTGGGCAGCAGCCGGCCTTCTTGCTCTTGCTCTTTTCCTTTTCGCCTTCTTCGTTGCCGCCGGCTTCGCTCGAACTTTCGCTTGCGCCCGTGCCTTCTTCGCTTTCTTCCTTGGCGTTGCACTTGTGTCCGACGCCGATGTACATCAGGTATTTCTTGGCGGTTTCTTCACCGGCCTTTTTGGCCAGCATTTTGAAGCTGCTCGCAAGCTTGATCGGTTCGCTCTTCAGTTCCCGGCCGCCGAGCACGATCGTGCCTTCAGGGGTGTCCACCAGCTCGACGTTGACGGCTGGACCGGAGAGCTCCGTGGCGGCGGCGAGGCCGCCTGTCGTCGTGATCGAGAAGATCGCCCTGCCCGGCGCCCGTGGGACGAGCATCATCCCATTGAGCTCCAGTTCCTTGGTCGCGATCACATAATTGCCGGGCGAGGTTTTCTGGATGCATTCCGCGGTTATTTCCACGTCGCCTTCCGAGTATGTGGTTTCGTTGCATTCAACCGCCAGCGGAACGTTGCTCGAGACCCCTGAGAACTTTTCGCCTTTGGCCGGTGCCCCCACATCAACCGGCATGGTCGACGTCGCGGTTTCGCCGTTCGAGTTGGTGACGGTCACACCGACCATGTGCAGGCCCGGTTTGAACATCGCCTCAGCATCCGGGTCGGTGCCTGTGGAGGTGGTGTCTTTGCCGTCTCCGTCGAGGTCCCAGTCATAAGCGACGATGTGGCCGCTGCCGGGGTCCGAACCCGCGCCGCTGAGCGTCAGCTCCTGGCCGGGTTTGGGGTTCGCGCTCAGCAGCGCCAGCTGCGCCTTGGGTGGTGGTGGTGGAGGTGGAGGTGGTGGCGGAGGCGACGTGTTTTTTGGCGGAGGCGGCGGCGTTTCTCCGCGGCCAGGTTCTTCGCTGGGCGGTTCTGTGCCGCCGGCGCCGAAGATGAGGTTGTTGATGGCAATCTCAAACGGGCCCTGCACAGCGGTGCGGATCGCGAAGAAGCTGATCTGCCCTTCGCTGCGGGGCAGGGCGAAGCGGTGCCATTCGCCGAACCCGACTTCGCCGCGGGCTTTTGCGACTTCGACCCCCGAGCTGTTGTAGCCGACGACTTCCATCAGGACCGAAGTGGGAGTTGCCCCCAGGCTGCTGGGCAGGTTGCCCACTTCGACGGAGAATGTTTCGCGGGGATGACCGAGCAACTCGCCGTAGGTCCCCGCGTAGTCGGTGTGTATGTAAGGACTGGAGCACGAGGAGAGCACCGCGTAGTTGGGTGACGGCGGCGATCCTCCCACCACGGTCGGCGGGCCGCAGTTGCCATTCACCGCGGGCGGGGTCAGGCCGAGTTCTTCGGCGCGACCCAGCTCGAGTCCCTCCGCTTCGTACTGATCGGTCACCACCGTCCCCGCGGGAAGGTTCCCGAAGCTGACTTCCGTTTCCGCCGCGAACGCCGCCGGGGCTATGCCAAGCAGGGCGAGGACCACGAGCAGGACGCTCAGCGCCGCGGTAGCGCCAGCCATCGCGGCTCCTAACGTAGCCCCCCTCAGTCCTGGCATGTACCTGTTCCTCTTCTGGGTATTGCCCTGCGCTCCCATGCGCTCGCTGCCTCACCGTGTGGCGGATGCCAACTGTAGATCCCCACCGGCCCGTTAGCATCGGGCGAACGCCCTATCTTTAGGCGGGCGGGTGGCCGCGACGGATCAACTCGCGGCGGGAGTGGATGTCGAGCTTGGCGTAGATGTGCTGGAGGTGGTGGCCGACCGTCTTCGGTGAGAGGTGCAGCGCGGCGGCGATCTGCGCGTTGGTCATGCCGTCCGCTGCGCACGAGGCAACGTGCTGCTCTTGTGCGGTCAGCTCGCGGGAGTCAGAGGCGCGGCGGCGGCGTCTGCCGCCGGCCACCGCGAGCTCCGCGCGCGCCAGACGCGCGACGCGCCCGGCGCCGGCTGCTTCGGCGAGCTCCAGCGAACGAGCGAGCGGCTCGCGCGCCAAGCGCGGCCTATCGCTACGGCGCAGGTAGGCGCCGTGGTCGAGCAGCGCTTCGGCGTGGAAGATCGGCATTCCCAGCGTGGCGAAGATCTCGAGCGCCGCGTGGAACCTCCGATCGGCCTCCTCGGTGCGATCCTCAGCCGCGGCCAGTCGAGCGTGGCCGAGCTCGAGAACAGCGCGCGGCCAGCGACAGGACAGCCGTTTGGTCAGCCCCTCGAGGTCCTCGATCAGCTCGCGGGCACGATCCATCCGATCGGCGGCCAGATGCGCCTGGATCCCGACTGAGGCCCAGGGAACGACGCATGGCTCGCGCCAGCCGGTCAGCTGTGCGATCTGAGCGGCGTGCAGCATCCGCTGTGAGGCCTGCTCAGGCTCGCCGGCCTCCAGCAGGCTCCTTGCGTCAAGCAAATCCAGCCACAGCGAGACCACCCCGTTGTACTGCGGCGGTATCCCGGCTTGCATCGTACGGAGTGCCTGGATGTGAGGCAGGGCCTCGGCATCGCGTCCGAGCTCGCTCAACAACGCCGCCAACGCAACGTGCACCCACGGCAAAGTCGCCGGCAGGTCGCTGAGCGCCATCGCACGCTGCATCAGCTCGAGCGCCTCGCGCGGGTGTCCCAGCCGGTGCACGGTGTCGGCATGGGCGATCGCCAGCGCACCGATCAGCATCGGCGCGCCGCTCTGCACCGCCCGCGCGAACTCACGCTCGAACACCTCGGTCGCGTCGGCGAGGTTCTCGAGCAGCTTGAACACGTTCAGCGCGTGAACCGCCATCGTGTATCCCCATCCGCCACGGTCGCCGTCGCCTCGATCGGCCGAGGCCTCGTGCGCGAGCAGCTCAGCCCCGGCGGGATCACCCCCGGTCAGCGAGACGGACGCCCTGAGGAGCTCCAGTGGCCTGCGTGCCGGCGCAGCCTCGGGCAGGATCGCGAGCGCCCGCGAGATCGTCGCGAGCGCCCACGGGATCGTAGAGGTGACGTGACAGGTCATCGCGGCGTCCGTGAGCGTTGCGACCTCGCTCGCGCAGTCGAGGAGCGCCGCGGCGTTCGCCGCCCGCTCATACAGCCGCTCGGCCTGTGCTGGGCGACCGGTCAGCATCGCGACGCGTCCCAGCAGCGCGAGCGTGTGCGCCCGGACAGCGAGATCCAGATCACCTCGCGCGAGCAGCCGCCCGCAAACATCCTCCACCGCCTCGACCTGGCCCCGAGCCGCGAGCGCCGATGCGTAGTCGAACAACAGCTCATCTGCCGGCTCCTCGCCGGCGAGCGCAAGCGCGTTCTGCAGATGCGCGACCGCCGCCGCGAACGCCCCCTGCGCAAGCGCTGAGCGACCGGCGCGGGCCGCGACCTCGACCGCGAGCGGATCACCGACCAACCGCGCGGCGAGGGCATGCTCGGCAGCCACCGCGTCCGGCTCCCCCCGGGCGAGGAGCAGCCGGAATGCCTCGGCGTGAGCGCGCTCGCGCTCAGAGGGCGCCTGGGCCTCCAGCAGCGCCTGCGCGAACAGCGGATGGATGAACGCCGCCCAGCCCCCACCGAGATCGTCGAGCAAGCCCGCGCGCACCAGCCGCGCACGCGCCCCCTCGGCGCCCGCTTCCTCCAGCCCGGCGAGCGCACCGGCGAGCTCTGAGCGGAAACGCACGCCGAGGATCGACGCCGCCTGTACATAGGCGAAGGCGGCACCACCCACGCCAACGAATCGCTCGAGCAGCAACGGCGCCCCAAGCTCGTCCTTACCAAGCGCTGTCGGCAGCGAGCCACCGCTGCTCAGCGTCCACGCGGCAGCCTTCAACAGCAGCGGTGTGCCGGCGCACGCGCACCACACACGCTCGCCCTCAGCCTCGTCCAGCACACGCGGCACGCTGCGTGCAAGCAGCGCCACGGACGCCTCGCGGCTGAGCGGCTGCAGCTCGAGCACACGCGCCCGGCCGGCACCGGCCAGCTCATACGCCAGCGCAGAGGCCCCATTCGGCTCAGCTCGCAACGAGCCGAGCACCATGATGCGACTGTCGCCGACGCGGCGAGCGAGGAAGCCAAGCAGCCCAAGCGAGTCCGGATCGGCCCAGTGCAGGTCATCGAGCGCCAGCAGCAGCGGCGCAGCGGCCGCCACATTCGCCAGCCACCGAAACATCCGGTACAGACGCGCCGAAGGATCCCCCAGCCGCTGCAGCTCGACGACATCAACCGCGGCTGAGCCGCCGAGCTCCACCAGCGCCTGACCCACCAGCCCAAACGGCAGACCCGACTCCATCGGGCTCCCAACCGCCGAGCCCACCTTGAAGCCGGCCTGCAGCGCAGCACGCCTGCCCGCCTGCATCAACGACGTCTTGCCGATCCCGGCAGTCCCGGCCAATAACAGGACAGCGCCCCCACCCCGCTCGACGTCCCGGAGCGCATCCATCATCGCGCCGAGCGCGACATCACGCTCCAGCAGCGACCCACCGCCGCCATCATGCGCGCCCGTGACCATCTCGCGTGACTCCATGTGCAATACGCCCCGATCGTTCAAGCCCCGACGAACCGCAATCTATGCCATCCGGACTACTGGTGGTAAGACGCGCACCGTCAACACGAGCCTCGTCGGCGCCCGGCTGGATCCTCTCTGCGCCGTCCTACTCGCCGCCGCCGCCCGGCTCCTCACCACCAAGCCCTGGCTCAAGCCGCAAGGCGCCAATCAGACCCGGTCACGCATGTCAGGCGGTCTGTGGGACCCGCGCGATGCTTTCCTGGTAGAGCGCCATCTGCTCCGGTCGGCCATGCCGACCCCCCTTCCCTAATGGCCCGGCCCGTCGCTGGGCCTGTCGCGAGAACGTATCAAAGGTTCATCGGTTGGCGTATGACGGAAGCTCGTAGTTCGGCAGGCAGGAGTACGCAAGCGGGGAGACGGCAGACAAGCGCGTTGTCCTCTACCAGCTGGTGCTTGATTCGCTGTGGCCGGTCACCGGCGCGAGAGCCCGGTTGTCAGATCTCTGACTCGCGCGGGATGCTCGCGGCTGTCTGGTCGGCTCCTGGTCGGTCCTGCAGGTGTGCGTGGTAGGCGCGCAGCAGGCGCCGGTGGGTGAGCCATCCGATTGCCTTCTCGCCGTCTGCGTCGAGTACGGGTAGGCCCTCGTCGTCGGAGACGGCGAGGGCTCGTACCGCGTCCTCGAGGGACTCGTCGACCCGTAGCTCGGGTGTCTCGTGTACGAGGCTGCTCGCGGTCTGGCCGTCGCGAGCGTTGCCGATCGCCTGCTCGACGGCGATCGCGGTGACGATGCCGAGCAGCGCGCCGTCTGGGTCGAGGACCGGCAGCGCCTCGACGCGCTCGCCGGCGAAACGGTCGAGCACGTCGCGCAGCGGCTGCTCGGGTGCGAGCGGTCGCGGCAGCTCGCCCATCGCCTCGCCGACGGAGATCTGCGCCATCAGCGTGCCCTGCGGCCGTTCGATGTCGATCCCGCGACGGCGCAGCTTCAGCGTGTAGATCGTGTCGCGCGTGATCGAGTTCGAGAGCGCGGTCGCGACGATGATCGCGATCATCAGCGGCAGGATGATGCGGTAATCGCCGGTCAGCTCGAAGATGATCAGCACGGCCGTGATCGGCGCGCGTGCGGAGGAGGCGAACACGGCGCCCATCCCGACGAGGCCGTAGGCGCCGGCGGCGACCGCCACGCCGGGCACGAGCATCATGCGCGACGGCGCCGTAGGCCGAGCCGAGCATCGCACCCATGAACAGCGAAGGGGCGAACACGCCGCCCGAGCCGCCGATCCACATCGTCAGGCTCGTCGCGAGGATCTTCGCGGCCAGCAGCCCGAGCAGCGCGAGCACGATGTAGTGGCCGGAGATCGCCAGCGCCAGCACCGGATAGCCGACGCCGTACATCTCGGGGACCGCGAGCAGCAGCAGCCCGAGCAGCACGCCGCCGACGGCGGGCCGCAGCCAGTCCGGGCGGCCGTTCCAGATCCGGTCGGAGATGTCCTCCCCGGCGTAGAGCACCCGCACGAAGCCGAGCCCGACGCCGGTGGCGAGCACCCCGAGGCCGGCGTAGAGCAGCAGCTCCAGCGGCGAGCTGAACGTGAAGGCGGGCAGCGACAGGAACGCGTGGCTGCCGAACGCGGCGCGGCCGATCGCGTCCGCGGTGACCGAGCTGAGCACGACCAGGCCGAAGGAGCGCGTCTCGAAGTTGCGCAGGATCAGCTCCAGCGCGAAGAACACCCCGGCGAGGGGCGCGTTGAACGTCGCCGAGATCCCGCCCGCCGCGCCGCACGCGACGAGCAGACGCAGCTGCGACTCCGATACACGCATCAGCTGCCCTGTCACCGATCCGAGCGCCGAGCCGATCTGCACGATCGGCCCCTCCCGCCCGACCGAGCCACCGGAGCCGATGCAGACTGCCGAGGCGAGCGACTTCACGATCGGCACCTGCGGGCGCATCCGCCCACCGAGCCGGTTGACCGCGTACATCACCTCCGGCACCCCATGCCCACGCGCCTCGGGAGCGAAGCGACTCACCAACGGTCCATAGATCAAACCGCCAACCACCGGCACGGCGACGACGAACCAGATACCGAGACCGGGAAGATGCGGGTTGATCGTCCGACCGGCCGCGCCGTACTCGCCGTGCCCCGTGAACAGGTGCGTGAAGCCGAGAATCATGTAGCGAAACGCGACCGCACCGAGGCCCGCGCCCGCCCCCGTCAACAGCGCCAGCACCATCAGCCCACCGCTGCCCCGCGCGGCCGAGCGGCGCAGCCGGGCGAGCCACTCCCGGGTGAGAGGCTCTTTGCGTTCCTCGACCACGACCTACGAGCGTACGCGACAGTGCATTCATGAGCCCCCCCGCCAGCCGACTCGATCACGGCACATGGACAGTGACCCAGAGGATGGGTGATGGACCCCATACAGCTTTGGCAGACACGAGTCGTTACTGGTAACAAGACCCGCAAGCTGGACTTCCCGATACAAGAGGACAATCTGATGCCAGGTCTGCGCAACCGCGGAAACAAAGCTATGCGCCCGTGACCTAGAGGTTGTCCACCGGCTGACATACGCAGGCTATGCGAACAGATCCGTGGCACTCACCAGGAGCACGTCCTCGCGCGCGGCGCGTTGCTGCAGTCGCCGTGTGAAGCCGCGACGCGCGAACAGCGCCAGGCGAGCGTTTGCCGTCCGCCCCTCGATCGCGTCTCTGCTGTGGAGCAGCGCCTGCAACACGTCTTCATCGACGAGTCGCCGTGACCACTTGCACGAGCCGAGCAGCGTGTATTGGCGCCCGTCGACGCAGGCGATATCGATCTCGTGGCGTCCGTCGCGCGACCACCAGGATCCGATCGTCCTGGCGCTCCTGGCCTCCTCCATATCCGAGTAGCGTCCAAGCCAGCGACGGCAAACATCCTCGAAGATTCGGCCGACGTAGGTGTCGAGGTCGCCGCGCACCTGCTCCCAGACCGCGTCCGCGCCCTCATCCCGATCAAGCCGGCTGCGATTGGGCTGCACGCGACGAAACCAGAAACGAAAGAACGGATCGCTGATCTGCCAGAAGCCACGCCGGCGACGAGCGCCCGGTATGACGGGCGCTCGCTCGTGCACATAGCCAAGGGCCTGGAGCCGCTCGAGCACGGCGGCGATGTTGGAGCTAGGAAGCTCGAGCAGGCTGGCGATCTCCGCGTTGCGTGTACGTCCGGACGCGATCGCGGCGAGGACGCCGAAGTAGCGCCGCGGGTCGCGGATGCCGCGCTCCTCCCTGATCAGCGTGAGCGGCTCCTCGTGCAGCGGCGCTCCAGTGCGCAGGATCCCATCGCGCACGACCTGTTCCAAGGGGCGATGGCCGGCCCAGACCTGATACTGGGGCGTTCCCCCGATCACGGCGTAGCGTTCGATCAACTCCTCCGGAGAGCTTCGCGCCGGCGCGAGCTCCCGCGCGTCGCGATAGTCCAGTGGGCCGATCGCCGGCCGGTAGGTGGCCCTGCCGTGCAAGGGCGCATCAAGCGAGAGCAGCCCCTCCATGAACGTGAGCGCACTGCCGGACAGCACCACGCAGATGGGAGTGCCCCGCGCGTCCCAGCCATCCCAGTGTCTCTGGATGATCGACGGCAGCGCCGGCTCGGACAGACACGCGTACTGGAGCTCGTCGATCACCAGCACAAGCGGTCGCTCATCGGCCTGCGAGCCAAGGAAGCCCAGTGCCGTGTCCCAGGAGCCGAAGCTCAGCGGCGGCGCGCCGGGCAGCAACTGCGCAGCCTCGGCGGCGAATGCCGCCAGCTGCACCGAGCGCGGCTGCTCATCGGCCTGATAACTGACTACACGCTCGCCGGCAAACGCATGCCCAAGCAAGAATGTCTTGCCGATCCGTCGACGTCCCCGCATCACGACGAGACTGGGCGCAGAATCACGCTGCTCCCGCAAGAGCGCCAACTCCTGCTCACGATCTACAAGTGGCCGCATCCAAATAGAATGCTACTACACGAAGTAGTACCTCACGAAATACTGTCTCAAAGTTAGATCAATGCATATGGGACACGGTGAACTCAGCACATGGACAGCCTCCGCCTCCAAGGTGCGCAAATGGGATAGGTGATACGTAACCGGCATCCGTGCTTGGAACCCCCGTTCGATCGAGCATCGAAACTGTAGGCGGTTTACCCCTGCCCGTCCAATCTAGACAGATGTTCGCCGCGAAGTCCTTGGACTGTTGGCCAGTACGGCTACATCACCGCCGAGGATGCTGTGCGGATGGGGTTCGCCAAGGCGCGGCTTCCGGACCGGCTCGGAATGATGCGCACTGCGAGGGATAAAAGACATATTACGTTGAACCAACGTTATGCTACATTTTCTGGGGTCATGGATGCTCATTCCCGTCGCGAAGCCGCACATGAAGCAATCGCTGCCGTCGCCGCCGGCGCCAGGGCGGCCGACGTTGAGAGCGAGATCGTGGACTTCGAGGAGGAGGCCGGCACCGTAGCCGCCGCCGGCCGACGGGTCGCGATCGACGCACAGCATGAGCCGGCCGCCCAGGCCCTGGCAGCAGAGGTGGCGTGCATGGCGATGAGCGAGCGCGGTGGTGCGATCGTGGTGGGCGTGGATGACAAGGCGGCCGGCATGGCTGCGTTCGTCGGCACCTATCTAGACCTGAACTGGCTGCGCCGACGCATCTACGCCCTGACGCAGCCGCACTTTTCGATCGATCTCGTGGAAGAGATGTTCGAGCAGGGCAAGCGGCTGTACTTGATCAACGTCGCCCCGGCGCTGAGCGAGATCCGCAGTGGCGGGAAGCTGCGAGCGCGCTTCGGCACCGACTGTCTGGAGCTCGATGGCGATCGTGCACGGGAGTTCCTGGAGCGTTGGCGAAGCTACGACTGGTCGGCCGAGGCCTCCTCGGAGCGCCGCTCGAGCTGCGATCCCGCGGCACTAGCATCGGCGCACGGCCACTACCTCGCCGCGCAGGGGCGTCCTGCCGGCAGCGACGTTGAGCTCTTACGCCGCCTCGGCGTGGCTATCGACGACCAGGACGATCCGCGGCTAAACCAGGCCGGCGCTGTGCTGCTTTGCCGCTATGAAACGGACGTCGAGCGGCTCGATGTCCGCGTCGTCGACGTCGAGGGGGCCGCTTCAGCCAAGCGCGAGATCCTCAAGGCGCCCGTCATCACGGCCTTCGACATGGCCTGGGAGGAGATCGATCAAGCGTTCCCGTCTCGCCCGGTGATCATCGGCGCGCAACGCAGAGCGGAGCGCCCGATCCCCGAGCGGGCCTTGCGAGAGGCGTTGGCAAACGCGATCATGCACCGCGACTACCGCATGCCGCGAGCGTCGATTATCGCGATGGCGATCGGCCGACCAGCGGACACCTTCAAGGTCGTCTCCCCCGGGGATTTCCCCGAGGGCGTCGACAAGGACCGCCTGCTGGCCACGCGCTCGGAGCCTCGCAACCGAGCACTGGCCGAGGCGATGCGCGTCCTTGGACTTGCCGAGCGCGAGGGCGTCGGGATCGGCGCGATGTATCGCACGATGCTCAGCGACGGGCATGCCGCACCCGACATATTCCCCGAGGGAGGCGACGTAGTCTGCCGGCTGCCCGGCGGGCGCGTCGACCCGAACGTGCGAGCCTTCTTTGACGATCTGGTCGCGACCGACGATCGCTTCGGTGAGGACGTCCGCTCGCACATCGCGATCACCGAGCTGCTCGGCCGAACACCCCTGCGCGCCGAAGGCCTTGCACGCGTTGCACAGTGCAGCGAGGACGAGGCCTTTGAGGTGCTCGTGCGTCTTGCCGAGGCCGGAGCGGTGGAGCGTCTGCTCGACGGAAGTCGGTCCTTTCGCCTGACGCAAAAGTCGCGGACCGCGCTCCACGCCCGAATCACCTACCGGCAGCGAACCACCGCCGATGAACAATGGGAGCTCGTACGTGCGTTCCTCGATGTCAACGAGGAAATCGGCCGCACCGACGCGGCGACGCTACTGGGCGTCGGAGAAAGCCGCGCATCAGGCATTCTCAGCGAGCTATACAACGAGCGGGGTGTGGTCGAGCCCGTCGGTGCAGCACGCGGGCGGGGAGTCCGTTACAAGCTCGCGAGCTGACACCCGCAGCTCGGGAAGGAACCTCCAAGCGGAAACCCCGCCAACCCCACGAGGGGGCAACGGGAAAGAGTGATGACAGCGTAGACGCCCCAAAAGCCCGCCCCCCACGGGCCCGCCAACGGGATCCAGATAGACGGGGCTTGTACATTTGCCTGCCAAACACATCATTTGGTTTCCTTCTTAACTCAACTGCCACCCTACGCGGGGGAGAGGCCGAGCCCGTGAGCAGAAAGCTCCCCGGCGCCACCTCTCCTCCGCCTTCGGCAAGCTCGGCGTGAAGTCGCGCAGCGCCGCCGCCGAGCTGATCCTCGACCGCGACAGCGGCCTCGGCCCCGGCATCCTGCGGAGGTAAACGAACCGGCGCGATGGTGTAGCCGGCGATCGAGCTCGCGCAGGACCGCCTCGACCGCTCCTGCGGAATACGAGCCTTCGACGCCTCGGGTAGCGATCTGCGCCTCGACACGCGCACCGTAGGTCTCCAGCCAGCGAAGCGTGAGCGTCAGCGAATAATCGTCGTCGCTGTCGCTCTCAGCATGGATCGCAGATTTCCCGCAAATTGCGGGAATCGGGAAAGCGCTTCCTCGTCAGCCCCAAGGACCCGTCCACTTGCGTAGCTCACCCCTAAGCGACGCTGGGAATCATCCATTGATGACCCAGGCGAGCAGGCCGGTCGGTATGGCCCTGATGTCTTCGCTGCAGTCGAGGATGTCGCGGGTGGCGACGATGCCTCTCTGGTAGCGCTCATTCAGGCTCCTGCGCTCCTGCTTCCAGCTCTGGCTGACGTACTTGGACTCGACAGGAGTCCCGAGCAGGGGGCCGACGAAGTCGATCTCGCTGCCCGCATCGGGATGACGTTGCACCAGAATGCCAGCCTCGTCGAGGATGATCAGGTGGTCGTTGCGGGCGATGACACGCAACAAGCACACACCGAGCTGCTGCTCGGACAGGTGGGTGACGTCGGGGGGCGCAATCGAGTGGTCTCGCAGGGAGGGCAGGCGAGCGATCAGCGGGTCGACGAAGTAGAGCTTGCTCTGCCCTCCTGCGACAGCGGTGACTCCGTCGTGAGTTGTGGATGCGCGCCATGCATAGAAGGAGGCACAGAGCCTGTCGATACGGCCATCGACCGTGTTGCGAGCGCCGATGTTGAGCGACCTGGCGATACCCGCGACGCTGAGCGGCGAGCCCAGCCCGGCGACGAGGCGCTCCAGCAGCGCCTTCACGTCGCGTTCGCTCATCGAGCCCACGTGAAGAACGTCTCCGACGAGGATGTTCCAGAGGCTGTTGGCGGTGCTGGACCGCACATCGACTCCCTGCAGGGCATCGGCGACCGCGCGGGGAAAACCGCCGATCGCCAGGTAGCGTTCCCAGGCCAAGGCCAGCTCGTCGACCTGCACCGCGAGCGTCTCCAGGTGGCGGCGGGCAGCGTCGGACTGCAGGTCGGGCAACGCGATCGTGTCTCGTGGAAGGTTGGCGGCAAGATCCGGATAGAGCTCGCGCACGAACGCACGAAACCCCATCGGCAGAAGCAGACGGACTCCGCCGGCTGCTCCCTCGCGACCTCCGAGCTCTCCCTGGGCTTCGCGCAACTTCGCTCCCGAGGAGCCTGTCGCCACCACACATCCGCTGCGCAGAGGAGTTTGGTCGCGCAACTGCTTCAGGGCCGTGGCCCAGCCGCCTACGTAAGTGATCTCATCGAAGAACCAGTAGCGGTGCTCCGGTTCGACCGCAGGTGTCAGGTCTTCGGCGAGCTTGATGACGCGCCGCAGATCCTGAGGACTCAGATCCTCACATGGACAGAACACGATGCGCAGCGGATCGACGCCTTCGCCCAACAGACCAGCGATCGCGCGCTTCACGGCAACGCTCTTGCCGGCGCGCCGAGGGCCCATGAGTAGATAGAGGGAGCCCAGCGCGATATCGCTCAACGGATGAGGGTCATAGGCGCTCAGCCCGTTCAACCGGGCCTCTCGCAGATCTGGATCGCGCTCCTCCCACCGCCGGGCATCCTGCCACCACGGGTTGAAGTTGAGCAGGTGCTGACGGCGCTCGAAATCCCTCACGTCCCGCGATCCTCGCCTGAGGGTCCGAAAAGACTGATCATAACCAAGCCAATTTTAGCGAATCCTTGAACAAAACCAACGGCATTATGACATGTTGCTGAACAAAACCAAGGTTCTCTCAGTGACGGACGAAAGCACACCTCCCGGCGCCCCGGCCCCATCAGGGACCACCAACAGCGGTCGCGCCGTTTACGCGGAATAACAACAAGCCGGGTCAAACCACGCAACGGCCGGCAAGCAAGAACGCAGGGGTAACCACCCAGCCCTGTTGCGTAGCTTCTCCCGAAGCAAGCGACGCTAGTCGTACCGTTGCCCAAGCCCCCCCAAAAGCCCGATCCCGCACAAAGCGTTCTGTAGGGGACTTCGCCCGATCCTCAGCGAACCGGTGATCTGCGATCCTTCTGGGGGCGCAACGACCCCTTAGCGTGTGCCCCCTGCTATGAGCCATCCTCCCGTGTCAGCGCCCGCCGCGATCCCATCCTCCACGGCCCCCGACCCAGGGGCCGAAACCTGGTCGTCCACATCGAGCCCGATCGCCCAGGCGCGCCTGTGGTGCGACGCGATGTGGGGGATCATCCGCCGCGACGCGATCCTGTTCGTCAGCTACCGCTCGCAGCTCGTCGCACAGTTCCTCGGGCCGCTGTTCTCGATCACGCTCTTCTACTACATCAGCCGCATCCTCACCAGTAAAACGATTCACTCGCCGGGCGGGTACTTCGGGTTCGTCGTGATCGGCCTGGTGATCGTCCAGATCCTCACGATCTCCCTCGGCGTGATGCCCGTGACCGTGCGCCAGGAACTCGTCTCGGGCACGATCGAGCGCTTCCTCGTCAGCGCCCACGGACCCGTCAACGGGATCCTCGGCACGATGCTGTTCCCGCTGATCAACGCGATCTTCAGCGGGGTCGTGATGCTCGCGTTGGCCGCCCTCGTGTTCGGGCTCCCGCTCGCCGCCACCGCCTTCCTCGCGATCCCCGTATCGCTGCTCGGCGTGATCGCGTTCATGCCGTTCGCGTTCTTCCTCGTCTCGCTCGTGATGGCGTTCAAGCAGGCCTCCTCCGCAACCCAGTTCATCGTCGCCGGGATCGCGATCATCGGTGGCCTGTACTTCCCGGTCAAGGTGCTGCCGAGTTGGATTCGCTGGGCCTCCGAAGCGCAGCCGTTCACACCGGCCACCGACCTGCTGCGCCACCTGCTGGTGGGTACCACCCTGGTACACCCCGCGCTGGTCGAGCTGCTGAAGCTGGTGGGCTTCATCGCCGTCCTGCTCCCCCTCGGCGTGCTGCTTCTGCGAGCGGCGATTCGCTACGGTCAGCGCACTGGAACCGTTGCCGAGTATTGAGATGCCAGCCAAACGCGCCGATATACCGACGATCATGTCCAAACTCTCCGATCAAGAGCTGCTGAACGCCCGCGCGCGGCTGCCCCAGCACGTCGTCCATCGCAGCTTCGTCGCCGAGACCGTCGTCCTGAACCTGAGGACCGGCAAGTACCACGGCCTGAACCCGACCGCCGGCCGGATGCTCGACGCGCTCGAGGCCTCGCCGACGGTGGGCGCCGCGGTGCCCGAGCTCGCCGGCGAGTACGGTCTCGAGCAGGAGCGGATCCAGAGCGATCTGCTCACCCTCACCCGCGGGTTGCTCGAGCGTGGACTGATCGTGACCGCGGATGACGGCGCCGATTGAGCGGTCGCCCGGCGCCGAGCTGGAGGAGGATCACCGCACCGCGTTCGGCCTCGCGCTACGCATCGACCCGCGGATCTCGATCCCGGGCCTCGGACAGAGCCCCGACCCGGTCACGACAGACCTGGACAAAGACCCGAGCCGGACCGCGAACCGGGGCCGGGACGCGCGGGAGCGCGAGTCGCACATCCGGCTGGACGATGACAGCGAGCTAGACCGGCGCTGGGAGGCGCTCGCCACAACCCCGACGCGAGCACGCGAGCTGCGCTTCGGAGAGAACCTGCTGCTGTCGGTCGACTTCGCCGAGCCGGCCGGCTATCTGCTGTGGACGCGAGACTTCGGCCGCGTGCTGATCTCCCCCGACGGCCTGGAGCTGCTGTGCGAGCCGGACCCGGCGAACGAGGACTGGGCGAGCATCCTCGCGGCCCAGGCGCTGCCGCTGGCGGCGACGATCCGCGGGCTGGAGGTCTTTCACGCCTCCGGGGTCGTGCTCGATGGCCGCGCGCTGCTCTTCTCCGGGCCGCCGGGCGCCGGCAAGAGCTCGCTCGCCGCCGCGCTCGTCCGCGCCGGAGCCCGGCTGCTCGGCGACGACGCCGTCGCGCTGCGGCTCAGCAACGACAGCGTGCTGACCGCGTACGCCGGATCGGTCGTGCTGCAGCTGCGCGCCACGGAGGACGAGCGACTCTCCACAGACGCGCGCGCGTCCCACGGGCGTCCGACGAGCGCATCCTTCGGCAAGCAGCGCTACGTCGGCGACGACGCGCCCGACCCGGCGCCGCTCGGAGGCCTGTTCTTGCTCGAGCGCTCGGACGAGGAGCCAGCCGTCGAGCGGCTCGCGGTCGTCGACCCGTTCGAGCTGATCGCGAGCACCTTCAACCTCTCGGTGCGCACGCCTGCCCGACTGCGGCGCCAGCTCGATGTCGTGTCCGCGATCGCATCGAATGGACTGGCGCACCGGCTGCGGGTGCAGCCCGGCGTCGACGCCACCCGCCTGGCATCGCTCGTCCAGTCACAGTTCGCCGGGGCGAGTCGATGAGCTACGTCGTGCCCTCACACCTCGACCGCCTGCCACTCGGCCAGCGTGTGCGCCTGGCGGCAGAGGTCCTGTCGACCTACACGCACGTGCGCTGGGTGATGCGCGACGACGACGCCGAGCGGGCGGTGGCCCGCCTGCGCAAAGCCAGGAACGCTCGCCCTCGGGGGCACGCCGGGGAAGACCGGTTCCTCGCGGCCTGGCGTCTTGCCTACGCGGCCGGGCGTGTGCTGAGCCCGCTGCCGACCGACTCCCGCTGCCTGTTCAGCTCGCTGACCTGATGTGCATGCTCGATCGACGCGGCATCGAGCAGACGGTCGTGATCGCCGTGCAACCGCAGCCGTTCTCGGCCCATGCCTGGGTCGAGGTCGAGGGTCAGCCGGTGCTACCCGACGGCGACCCCGGGTACGAGCGCCTGCTGGAGCTCTGAGCAGAAACCGTGCTCGCCGGAGCCTGGGGTGCGCGCGCCGGCGAGCTGCTCGCACGGGCTGCCGAGCATCGCGGTACAGGATCGCTCCAGCGGGTCGGCGGGCTCGCGATGCTCGACCCCCCCGACACCGTCGCGGGCAGTTGGTGCTGCTGGCTGTTCGGCGAGCCCGAAGACCGCGGGGAGCTGGCCGCGCGCTTCGGCCTCGGAACCGACGGCGATCTGCCCACCGCATTTGGACGCGCGCTCACCGAGCTGGGCGAGCGGGCCTGCGAGCTTCTGCAGGGTAGGTTCGTGGTCGTGGCGCTCGATCGCGAGCAGAACCGCTGCCTGGTGACGCGCGACCAGCTCGGCGCGCAGCCGCTCATCTATACGCGCGTCGAGCGACGGAATTCTGTTCGCCGAGCACGAGTGCGAGTTGCTCGATCTGCTCCCCCGCAGCCCGAGCCCCGATCGACTGGCGCTGCTGCAGTGGGTCGACAGCGGCCTCACCCCGCCGGGGCGCACTCTCTACGAGTGCATCCAGCGCCTCCCCACCGGCCATCGCCTGACCCTCGACGGGGCACGTGTGGAAGTCGAGCGCTGGTGGCAACTCCACTACGAAGAACCCGAAACGGGAACCGCGACGACGCTCACCGAACACCTACGGGAGGCGGCCTTCGCCGCGGTCGGGCGCGCGCGCGGGCGGCGCGGAGCGTCCAGCGGTGAAGCTCAGCGGTGGCCTGGACTCCGCCTGCGTGGCGGCGGGCCTGGCGGCCAACGGCCTGGCCGACGGCCATGCGCTCGCGCTTGCCGGCACCTTCGCGACCGAGCCGATCACCGACGAGAGCGAGCTGATCGAGGCGACGGCGCGACACACGCGCCTGCCGCTCGAGCGGATCGCCTTCGACCCCACCGACTCGATGCTGGCCCCGGCGCTCGCGCACATCGAGCACTGGCGCCTGCCGCCGGCCACGCCGAACCTGTTCCTCTGGCAGCCGCTGATGGCGCGGGCGCGCGAGCTCGGTGTCGACCTGATGCTCGACGGCGAGGGTGGCGACGAGCTGTTCGGGCTCGCGGCCTATCTGATCGCCGACATGCTGCGGGCGGGGCGACCATACAAAGCGTGGTCGCTGACCGCGCGCATTCCCGGCATCGGGCTCAACCCGGACCGGAGCATCCGCATCCGCGTGCTCCGCTACTACGGTCTGCGCCCGCTCGTTCCGAGCGCCGTTCAGCGCTATCGCGAGGCACGAAGAAGGACGAGATCCTCGGGCTCGATCGTCCCGCCCGCGGACGCGCGCGCACTCGCCGAGCTCCTCGCGGTAAGCGAGGAGGATCGGCCGGCAGGGACCGTTGTGGTGGCGGTTTCAGGCGGAGAGCCTGATCGACGAGCGCGACCTGCTCGACGTCGGCGGTCATTTTCGCCGCGAGGCCGCCGACGAGCGGATCGACGGCGCCATCCCTTCCTCTACGACCTGCGGCTGACCGAAGCCGCGCTGCGACTGCCACCACAGGTGCAGTTCGATCCCGATCCGCGACCGCCCGCTGCTGCGCGATGCGCTTACCGGCCTGATCCCGGAGGCGGTACGCACACGTCACGCGAAGAGCCACTTCACACCCGTGGTGCTCGCGGGCATGCGCGCCGACGAAGCCGGCCTGATCGAGCCGCTGCGGCGAGCCGACGCCCCGCTTCGCGCCTACGTCGCGGCCGAAGCACTCGAGCGAAAAATCGGGGTGGCCCCGGATCGGCGCTCGATGCTCGGCGCGGGCCCCCTGTGGCGGGTCGCGATCGCCAACAGGTGGCTGCTCTCCCAGACGGACCGAGACTCATAGTTGGCTCCAGCTGGCCGATTTCAGGCCCCATAACTCGATCTGTACTTTTTCAGGCCTTGTGCGGGGCTCGACGGCGTCCCTAGAATCCTCACTCTCTACCAAGGAAGGAGGAAACAATGGAGAAGCAGACAGACACGACCGAGTACGAGGCTCCGCGGATCGAGGATCACGGCGATCTGACGGAGCTCACGGCGGCCGTAGGTACGAAGGGTACTTTCGACCAGTCCTTCACCGCGGGTTACGTCGATCCCGACGAACTACGGCACCATACCCGTAGACCGCAGCCTGGACGGATCAGGAAGCCATCATATGCCGGCCTCTTGTGCGAGACCGGCATATGACGTTTAATGGCCCATCCGATGCAGAAAGGGTCCGCCGATTCGCAGCTGCGCGGATCTCCCAGCTACATCATCTCGCTACTCGAGGACGGCGCCTCGCTGTGGCCGGCGATCGAGCAGCTGCTGCCTGCCGGGGCCAGCAGTACAACTCGCACGACGGCCATGAATACGGCGGCTCAGACGGGCGCGAGATCGGCCTGCTCGGCTGGGTGAGCGCCAGCAGAGAGGAGACCGCGCGCCTGCCGGCGCTGCGCGCCGAGCACCCCGGTCCGCTGGTGGCCGTAGTGAGGGAGCTGCCAAACGCGCTCGGGGCAAGGACGATCGCCGCGCGGCTGGAGGGGGCGGTGCTGGCCGGCGAGCTCGAGCAGACGCTGCTGCCGACGCTCGCGGCGGTCGCCGCCGGGCAGTGCGTGGTGCCCAGAGCGATCCGCCAGATCGTCGACCGACCGCCGCTGTCCCCACGCGAGCGCCAGATCCTGGCGATGGTCGTGCTCGACTTCTCCAACGCCGAGATCGCGCGCAAGCTGTTCGTGACCGAGAGCAACGTCAAGAACCACCTCTCCTCGGCCTTTCGGCAAGCTCGGCGTCAAGTCGCGCAGCGCCGCTGCCGAGCTGATCCTCGACCGCGACAGCGGCCTCGGCCCCGGCATCCTGGGGCTGGGTGGGGAGCCGGTGGAGCCCACGCCCGCTTCGGCTTGACGAGGTGCGGCAGACCTGGACCGGCTGGCTCAGGCGAGATGAAGCCGCTTCAAGAGCCACCTCGGCAGGATCGGCAGCCCCCCGGGCACGATCGCCTGTTTGTCGAAGCTCTCCGGCCCGAGCGTCTTGTTCTCGTTCGGCCCGACCTTCTCGTGGACCGTGGCCTGGGTGTGTGTTGCGCTCTTGCTCACGGCAACCCCAGTGTAGCCTGGTCGCCGACGTTCAGCAGGCCGATCAGTAGTGCGCTGAGCAGCAGGCAGCCGAATGTCGCGGCGGTGAGACGACGCTTGCTCTGCAGAGCCTGATCGTTCTCCAGGAAAGCGCGTTGGACGCTTGCGAGCACCGTCACGCCGACGTCTTGGGGAGTGCGGGCGGCTATCTCGTATGCGGCATATACATCCTCTTTGCCCACATGCTCAGCGCCGGAGGCAGCCGTGGCGAGCAGGCCGGTGACGGTGGCCGCGATCGACGGAAGCAGCGTCCACTGCCAGTGGGGCGCAATGGCGCCTTGCCAGCGTCAGCCCTTTGCCGCCGAGAATCGTCGAGTACTTCCCGTTCGCGGTGTTCTTCTCGCCGCCGAGTATCGAGGACGATTCGCCGTGCGCGGTGTTCGTCGATCCACCGCTCACCGACGACCCTTCGCCGTTGGCTTTGTTTTCGCTGCCGCCGCTGACCGAGGCGCCAAAACCACTGGCCGTGTTGAGGAAGCCGCCGCTCACCGTGGCGAAATCTTCGCTCGCGATGTTTTCGGCGCCGCCGCTGACCCAGCTGGTCGTGCCGGAGGCTTCGTTGTAGAGGCCGCCGCTCACCGAGGCGCCGAGGCCGCTGGCTTTGTTCTCCTGGCCACCGCTGACCGAGGCTCCTTCGTTGCTGGCCTTGTCGTCGTAACCGCCGCTCACCGATGCGCGCAATCCACTTGCGGTGCCGTATTCGCCGCCGCTGACCGAGGCGCTGCCCGCGCTCACGGTGTTGTCCGAGCCCGCGAGGAACCCGCCATAGCTCGTGAACGACTGCTTGAACGTGCCGAGCACGAGGTTGCCCGAGCCCGTCTGCGCGCCCGCTTCTTCGTCGTTGCCGACCACGAGGTTGCCGAGGCCGTTGATTTCGGCCTCTTTGGCGGCGCCGGAGACGACCTGGACGTTGGCGCCGGAGAACTTGATCGTGGGCTTTTTGCCGACGCCTTCTTTGACGAATTTCACATATGGGAGGACCGCGAGCAGCGTTTCCTTGTCGGCGGCCGTCAGACCGCGAACGTGCCTTCTTTACCTTCTTTGCCTTGAGCAC
Organism: uncultured Solirubrobacterales bacterium; assembly: GCA_963789675.1. Taxonomy (GTDB): domain Bacteria; phylum Actinomycetota; class Thermoleophilia; order Solirubrobacterales; family Solirubrobacteraceae; genus Palsa-744. Next base: position 82,703 of record CAWBLR010000002.1, read on the forward strand.
CTTCTTTACCGGCTTTTCCTTCTTTACCTTCGGCACCCAATTCAACAAGTTTATACCCCGCCCTCTCCTCCCCCCTCCTCCCCCCCTCTCCTTCCCCCCTCCTCTCTCCTCCCCCCCTCTTCCCCTCTCCCTCTCTCCTTCCTTCCTTCTCTTTCCCCCCCTTCCTTTCCCTTCTAACAACGTACGCGAGCCTGCCCGACATCTGGCTGCCCCTGAGCGCTGGCTGCAAGAAGTCGAGGAGATCGTCTTCCAGCGCTACGCCAGCATGCACGACAAAGAAGACGAAGTGGACTAAGCCGACAGACTATGCTACGCTCATGGCCATGCAAAATGCCTACCTCACCATCCCCAGGTCGCCACCGAGCTCGACATCAGCACGGATGGTGTCTACAAGCTCATCAAGCGAGGCAAGCTGCCCGCCATCCGCCGCAGCGAGCGCGGTATGCGCGTCGCCCGCGTGGCGTTCGACGCCTACCAGCGCCGCCTACGCCACAGCGAGACCCCAGCCACGCCGACCCCGAAGCCGAACATTGACGTAGATCTGCTGAACGCCGAGTTCGAGCGCGAGACCGGCCTCACTCCCCGTACGTGGGAACGCCGCTGGAAGGCTGGAGAAATCGAAGACAGCGCCGAGAACATGCGCCTGGCCATACGCGCCCTGACACTAAATCTCGCCAAGCAACACAAGCCCGCCGACCGCCAGGGCACCACAGCGGGCAAACCCCGGGAAGCGATCCACGCTCGATACACCGGCGGGACAGGTTTCGCCGCCTCAGCCAGAAAACGACGGCGCAGCCGTGCCTGGACACGTGCACGACAGACGAGCAAGACGCCCGCGAAGGCCCATCCCCCACCCGGAAAAACACGCGAGAAAAACACCCAAACCCGCCCCCACCCAAAAAAAACCCCCCAACCCCCCCAACCCGAGGTAACCTCCGCTCTCGATGGCTACCTGCCTGGTCACCGGCGGTCCCCGCTTCCTGGGTTCGCATCTGTGCGATGAGCTGATCGCGCGCGGCAATCGGCTGCGTCGACAACCTGGAGACCGGCTCGCTGGCAAACATCGAGCACATCCAGGACCCGGGGTTCACGTTCCTGCACCTCGACATCATCGAGCCCTATTTCGTCGATGAGCCGATCCACTTCGTCTACCACCTCGCCTCGCCCGCGTCGCCGATCGACTACCTGCGGCTGCCGCTGCACACGCTGAAGGTCGGCTCCTACGGCACGCACCACACACTCGGGCTGGCGAAGGCCAAGCGCGCACGGTTTTTGATCTCCTCGACGAGCGAGGTCTACGGCGACCCGCAGGAGCACCCGCAGCCCGAGACCTACTGGGGACACGTCAACCCGATCGGGCCACGCGGGGTCTACGACGAGGCGAAGCGCTACGCCGAGGCGCTGACGATGGCCTACCACCGCCAGCAGGGCGTCGACACGGCGATCATGCGGATCTTCAACACCTACGGTCCGCGGATGCGCCCGAACGATGGCCGCGCGATCCCGACGTTCCTGCGCCAGGCGCTGCAGGACAGGCCGATCACCGTGTTCGGCGACGGCTGCCAGACACGCTCGTTCTGCTTCGTCAACGACCTGATCCGCGGGATGATCGCGCTCGCCGAGTCGGGCTACCACGACCCGGTCAACATCGGCAACCCCGACGAGTTCACGCTGCTCGAGCTGGCGGAGACGATCATCGAGCTGACCGGCTCCAAATCGGGAATCGTGCACGAGGCGCTGCCGATCGACGACCCAAGGTACGCCGGCCCGACATCTCGCTCGCCCAGCAGGTCCTCGGCTGGCAGCCCAAGGTGGGGCTGCGCGAAGGGCTGAAGCTGACGCTCAAGCGCGCCGGCACCGAGCAACTCATCGGCATCGGGTAAAGCGCCACGCCTGGTCAGCGCCACGCCTGGTCAAAGCTTGGCTTACCGTGAGTCGCTTGACAGCACTCAGAGCTTTACAACGCGCATTCCCGGCGTGTCAACCTGGCAAACTTCGAGGAGCTTGACAGTCCACGCAGCGCGCTTTATCGCCCCAGCACCCCTCGGAGCACTGACACGCGGCCTGCCGGCAGCATGGGCCGCGGAGCCAATCTCCGCGTTGGTCCATCAAACACAGGGCGAACCACCTCCCGTCTGGCCCAGCGCTCTCGGAGCAGCACGCGGCCAAGCGCTGGCGCCGCTGCACCCAGCTGCTATCCAGCGCATCCCATGACGCACCACTCGCCGCACTCCTGGCCATCATCGACTCGCTGCGCGCGGGAGATGTGCGCGTACGAAAGGTAGCCGCGGCAGCGCTGCAGGACGCCCTCCTCCGAGCCGAGCCACCTCCACCGGACAGTCAGCGTGAGGGCCGACCAGCTCGAGACAGCCGCAACAGGATTCGCCCCGCAACACCCTCGCCGGGCGACGCCTCCAAGACGACCGACTGAATCACGAACGAGGCTGAACAACCAAGCGGGTATTCAGGGCCGCATCCACGCAGGTCAACACGACCCCACACAGCGGGTGGGCGCGGGGCCTCCTGCCCCGCGACAAAGCGCAGTGCACGAACAACAAGAGCCGAGCGGCGGCTCAGCCCGCCAACGAGGCTCCACCGAGCGATCCGGACGCGCTTGCGCTGGTAGTACCACGATCAGATGGCCACTCGTACACGTACGGACGAGTTAAAAGGAGAGGGGCTGCGCGCCAAGATCCGCGACTCCCTGCGTGCCATCGGCTACCCCGACGCCCCTATCTAGCATACGGCCGGCTTGACGAGTCCCCGGACGAGACCGATGTCCTGGTCGAAGTGACCTTGCCCGATCCCGGCGATGACACGTGGAGCCGGGAATATGACAAGCAAGATCCGCGCCGCGGTCCGGACGGCGACATCCGAAGTCATGCCATGGGCAGTCGCCACCACGCGCCTTGTGCCGCCCGCAGCGCCCAATGCCTAGACAACGGCACTTTCTCCCGCACTCGCCTTGTTCAGGTGCGCATTCCGATTGGAGGCGCGGGCGGATCGCGATGGGTTAGTGGGTGGGCGTACTGGGTCGGCGCCCGGGATGAGGATGCCCTCGCGGAAGAGGCAGAGCGCCTTGATGATCGGGCCTGGCGGCGCTCGGGATACAACACGCCGCTATAGCCTTCGCTGTGCAGTTGCTCCCCCAATGTTTGGAATTGTGGCAACCAGTTTCGTCGGGCTGGGCTGGGAGTGGCGGGAGGTCAAGCCGCGCGAAACGCAGGCGTAGACAGATCGGCGATGTCGTTTATGGCAATCGCCCAGCTCCATAGGTCACGCGGCATACCGTGAGTCGGCGGCAGCGCGATCTCCGCGAGCACCCGGTACCACTCAGCCCACGCCGTCCTCTTCCTCGTCGGCGAGATAGATCGCCGCGAGCGTCTCGCCTTGCTGCCAGCGGCCACTGGAAGGCGGAGACGCAAGCCACAGAGGGGTCTGCGCCGTGGGGAGCCTGCCGCCACCAAGAGCCGGCGACTGACACACGCTGAACACGAGGCGCCACCTCGGTAGGACCTAGGAGAAGGAAGCGTCCTCGAGCGTCGAGACGAGCTCGGCCACACGCATGTAATCCCCGCCGGCGATCACATCGATCGGCTTGCGCTCTCCCAGCGCCGGCACTGGCTTTCGCAGCCACACCGCGATATAGGACGGCTCCATCACCCGCGCCAGCCGCTCCACAAGCGCCGAGAGCTCGATCAGCCGCTCAGCCCGCTCACCTGTCGGGGAGCGCGTATGCGCAAGCCACGCCCTCGCCGTGCTCCGAGCCACACCGGTCGCACGAGCAATATCAGTGTCGGGTCAGCTGCGCGATCTCATGCAGATAAACCGCCTCGCGGACCAACGGTTGGGGTTGGGGGGCCAGAACAGGAGCGGACATAAGGACAGCATGTAGCAAAATTGCAGCAAGCCTGTGCATGTAATCCAGCACTGCCGATTTCGACGAGGACACCACAACGCGCTCGGCGCTGAGGGCACTCGTACCCGCGGTCCCAGGCGAAGCAGACCGAACCCGAGCCTGGGACCGGGAACGGACGGACGAGCAAGCCGCCCGAGCTGGCGGAGACGATCGTCGAGCTGACCTCCTCGAAATCGGGGATCGTGCACGAGGCGCTACCGATCGACGACCCGAAGGTGCGCCGGCCGGACATCTCACTCGCCCAGCAGGTACTCGGCTGGCAGCCAAAGGTAGGGCTGCACGAAGGACTGCGACTGACGCTCGAGCGCACCGGCACAGCAGCTCATAGGCATCGGATAGCACCGATCGCCTGTTAGCGCGCCAGAACGCCGAGCGGCCGTCTCAAGCCCCGGCGGCCGGGGCCAACTTCTTCGAGGAGGACGCACCGTCATCCGTGACCGCGGCGCCGGACGACCCACGATCCCTGGAGTAGTAGGCGTCAGAGCCACCCGCCTTCGCGCCGTTCGCGATGACCCCCAGCAACGGCGCGCCACTGCTCGCGAGGACCGATGCAACCGCTCCGCCGCGTCACGCCGGCTGTACCCGATCCGGCCGACGATCACGACACCGTCAACCTTCAACGAGCAGCGGAAACGCGTCCGGACACGGCGTTCAGCGGCGGCGTGTCGATCACGACGAGGTCGTAAGCGGACTTCGCCTGTTCGAGCAGGGTATCCATCGCACGGCTTTCGAGCAACTCGCCCGGGTTGGGCGGCAGCACAGCGCCGGCGGCCAGCACATCCAAGGTCCGCCCCGCAACACCCTCGCCGGGCGACGCCTCCAAGACGACCCGCCGAATCGCGCCTCCCATCGATACAGAGTCGATCAGCACATCGGCAAGACCCGGCCCGGACTGGATGTCCAGCTGCCGAGCGAACGCCGGATGGCGCAGATCAACCTCCAAGAGCAGCACCCGCGAACCCAGCCTCGCCGCCGCCTCGGCCAGATGACGAGCGATCGTGGTCTTGCCATCGCCCGGCGCGGCCGACGCGACAACGATCGTGCAGCAGGTCCCGATCGACATTGAAGAAACGCAGATGAGCACGAATCAGACTGAACAACCAAGCGGGTGTTTTGGGGCGCATCCACGCAGGCCAACTCAACCCACAAAGCGGGTGGGCGCGGGGCCTCCTGCCCCGCGTCAAAGCGCAGTGCACGAACGAGAGGCTGCTCGGCGGCGTCGTGCCGGCTCATCCATCTTGCTCAGCCTCGCTGTCTCGGCGATCTCCGACCTGCGACGTGCAACGCGGTCGAGGAGTCTTGCTCGTACCTCGTCGAGCTCGTGGAGTTCCTCGGGAACCGCGTCGGCCGCGTCGGCCGGTGGCAGCTCGGCGCGGGTGTCGGACTGCCAGGTTGAAACAGCGATCGGTGAATATACGCGGTGCAGGGCGAGCTTGGCGACGGTCTCGTTGCGCTCTGTGCAGAGGATGATGCCGACGCTCTCCTGGTCATCACCGACTCTCAGCTGCTGGTCCACGGCGTTGAGATAGAAGTTCATCTTGCTCACGTACTCCACCTGGAAGGGGCCGACCTTCAGCTCGATCACGACGAAGCGGCGCAGCGTGTGGTGGAAGAAGATCTGGTCCGGGAAGAACTCCCCGATCGCCGACCAGCAACGAGCGCTGCCGGCCGTAGAACGCGAAGCCCGTGCCGAGCTCGATCAGGAAGCCCTGGATGTCATCGATCAGGGCCTGTTCGAGGTGGCGCTCTCGGGCGTCCTCGGCCAGCTCCAGGAAGTCGAAGACGTAGGGGTCCTTGGTCGCCTCAAGCAGCGTCTGCCCGTCTGGAGGACCGAGCACCTCAGCGAAATTCGACAGCTACGGCTCCCTGACGCTCGTGCAGCCGCGAACTGGATCTGAGCCTGCAGTTGCCGGACCGGCCAGCGGTTTGCGACCGTCTTCGCCGCATACCAAACGTAGAGGCCGGGATCCTCACTGAAGCGATCCATCAGCACGCGATGTGACGTCCAGGCGATTTGTGCCATCACTGATGGCACTTTCTCCCGCTCGGGCCACAGCGCTGCAAACCGCCGCATGTAGAACAGGTTGCGCCGGGAGAACCCCCGCTGCCGAACCGAGTATCACGCTGAGATCCTGCGCAATCCGCCCAACAACGTCATCGCCCCATCCGCCGGCCTGCTGCTGATCGAGGATGTCACGACCGATCGACCAGTACAGCATGACGAGCTCAGTGTTGACCGCTCTGGCCGCGCGAGCCTGAGACTCGCGGATGCGCTGCTTCAAGCGCTCGATCAGCTCGCGAGTAGGTCGCACTCGCGACGACAGCGTCGACCTCGGATGCGCCCTGTCGTACAGGATGCCGACTCATGGGGCATCCACCAGCTCATCCCAGACCAGGCAGCACGAAACCAGGCGCCGAGCGCCGACGAACCCGAAAACGTCTCAGCGACTTTGATGGGATGGCAAGCAATGTCATATCGAACACACGTTCCCATACGCCCCGGACGGGAGCAGGCGCTCACCCCCAGCGGGAATGTCGATCGATCAACGAGCGGGCAGCTTCCACGCAGGTCAACGCAACCACACGGCGGGCAGGCGCGGAGCGTTCTAACCCCGCGTGAGAACGAGGCGCACGACCAAAATAGAAGCCGAGCAGCGACTCAACCCCCGGCGGTCGGGGCGAGCTCCTCGGGCGAGGAGGACGCACCGTCATCCGCGGCCACGGCGCCGGACGACCCACGATCCCTGGAGTAGTAGGCCTACGAAGCCACCCGCCTTCGCGCCGTTCGCGATGACCCCCAGCAGCGGCGAGACGCTCCCGGCGGCCATGCTCGGGAGGCAAAGGAGAACAAGCACCGCCAGGACTATGGGTAGACGAAGGCGGAAGCCCATCCGCGGCGCCGCTTGGCGAACGCTCACGACCACTGTCCGTGCCGTCACCAGATCACCGTGTGCTGTCTCCCACCGCAGGCCGACCACGCCAGACCAAGACTACCGGATCAGGATCGGGCTGGCGGAGGCCGAAGCGCACGCGCTTCCCGATCCCATCGACGAGCGAGATATACGGGGACCCTGGCCCAAGATGGGGTTGCGCGAAGGGCTGCAGCTGACGCTCAAGCGCACCGGCACCGAGCATCTCGTCGGCATTAGGTAGCGTCGCGAACTCCGCCCTGCTGCCCCCGAGCACCTTACGTACGGCCAGATGCATAAGTGGCAGGTAATCCACATGCTCTGCTCGGTCATAATTGTGTTCTCGTACTGGCCATCAACGAACTGACGGAGCCCGAGCTACGCCCCTGCTAATGCCTCCTTGAGCCTGACTGACGCCACGCGGTTAGCTGACCAGGTAGCATTCGCGCTCAGTGACTATGCTCACGCCGTCCACGCCAACACCTCTTGCTCGCTTGCGTGCTCACGCTTCGTCTGATCGCCAGGTGCCTATGTTGGCACTTGTTGCGACCATTGTGGTTTCTCTATGCGCGGGCTATCTAGCGTCTCGTAACCTCGCATTGCCGGTGATCGGCCTTGTAGTCTTGATAGGCGTGGTCATTTGGGCCATTTCAAAGCCCGCCGCGATCCTCCTAGTCCTAGCCGGCGTTGTGCTGATTCCGACGCCAGCGATGCAAACAGCAAATGTACACGGTATTCATCTAGAGACCGGCCTTGGTATTATTACGGCATCGGCGGCCCTTTGGCTTTGGTCTCGCCAAAGAGCACGGGGGGCAAACGTAGCGCTAAATCCAGCCGTCACGGCCGCTCTAGTGATCATACTAGTGGCTGGCGTTTGTCAGTTGATTTTCTCTCAATACGCCGAAATACGGCCCCTTTATCAGTGCTCATTGTTTTGGCTGTCGGGCCTTCTACTTGGCTCCGTAGTCGCCAATGATCGCCGTATGTTGGGTTACCTTGCTTACCTTGGGCTGGGTCTTACTCTGTTTACGATCCTCAAGTTTCTATTGGGGCAGCCAAACCTATGGGAAGGGTTATTGGAGCCCAAAATTTCGAACTTACCGCGACACTCGGCGGCGTTAATCGAGCTACTGCAACCTTCGGACACCCGTTGGTTGCCGGGATCGTGCTGGTCACTCTAGCGTTCTTAGCACTACTATCAGGTCGCCGGGGGAGTACGGTAATGTTTGGTCTAATAGTCGCGGGCGCCCTCGCGACGGGCTCAAGAAGCGCTTTTGTGGGATTCGGAGTTGGTTTAATGGCCCTCGTTCTCAGCGGACAGCGTAGGCCGTCTCAAAAGCTCGCGATCGTAGGGACGACGATTGTCCTCGATGGTATGATCGCTTCGATACCAGCTCTCAATAATGCATTGAGCTCGCGCGTACTGCACGCCAATTCGAAGGAGATAACATTCGCTTCAACTCACTGCAGACTCTAAAGAAAGCTTTGATAATGGTGACTCTACACTTATCACCGGTCGTGGCGTTCAAGGCTCCCAAGCCTATCTTGGGCAAACTGGTGGAAACCTTGGTTTTCCCGTGTACGATAATCAGTACGTAACTTCGATCTACGATAATGGCTTCTTGGTCTTTGGCGCAGCCGTGATCTTGATCGCGATAGGAGTGATAAAAACACGGCCCGGATGGCAGCTCGTTGCTCCCCTAGTGATAATCAGCAGCGCTATATTTTCGATGGACTCTACTGGCCGATAATCGGTGTGCTTTTCTGGTTCGCCGTCGGCCTAGCGTCGCTCCGGCCACGCGTGCTTATGCTCAAGCCCAACGACTTGATAGAGCACGCCTTCGGCAGACCTCTCGTCTGACCACGGAGCCAGATTCAAATTTAATAAGCAGATTGTGATTCCCGATTCCCGAGTGTCAGGGGGGTCTTGCCGGAACCTTTGGCATGGCCTATACCGGGGCACTCTCCCGCAGCTAATAGCGCCGTGCGGAGCGCCTATGTAACCGACCTCGACGCCCTCCGTTCCAGGATGACAACGGGACCCGCAGGGCTCTCGTCCTTCCGGCGATAGGCTCAGGCGATCATGACGCGATTGTATTCACGATCGAGGCATTCGATCTTGAGCGTGTTTTGGATCGCGGCCGGTTTCACATTGACAACGCAATCTAGCCGAACTCGGTAGCCGAACTCGGAAGGTGTGATCCATCTCCCAACGGATCACTGGGTGAGCGCCGCGCCCAGCCCTGCGACGTGGCCCTCTCACCTGGGCCCAGATGATGCGGCCGACCATCGCCACCATGCGGAACGCGGCCGGGGCAGCGAATACGAAGAAGCCGTCTGCCGTCTGGTGCAGCAGCCCTGCCGGTCCAACTCGCGGCCGATGTCTGTCACGCTCCAGATCGCCGGGCAGCGCTCCGGGCCGTCGGCTGGTAGACCGTCTCGCGTGTCTTTGCCGTATCCTTCGTCGCTCGATATGGTACGGGCCTTGCACATGGATCGGTTCGTGATCTACTATGACGAGCTTGCGGCATTCGCTGAGCGGACTTCAAGCGGGCGGTTTCGTTTCTTATGCGCCATGGATGTGGCGAGCAAGGCGACTGAATGGACACTGAGCAGACAACCTAGGCATCGAGCGAGCCCTGGGCGTCCTACGTCGTCGCGTGGGATGGGTCCTGCTTTGCTTCGTGCTGGTCGCCGCTGCGGCCTACGGCTATTCAAAGCACCAGACAAAGAAGTACACGGCGACGGCCTCGCTTGTCTTTAACAACAACCCGCTCAGCCAGCAGATCGCTGGACTCTCAAGCATCAGCAGCGGCGGCGGCAGCAGCACGCTGGACCAGCAGGCGAGCAACATCGAACACGTCAAGCTTGGCGACATGGCAGCGAAGACCGCGAGTCTGCTCGGTAACGAGCTGACCGAACGGAAAGTCAGCGAAAGTGTGAGCATAGCCGCGCGGGGAGAAACCAATGTCGTAGACATCTCGGCCACCGCAACCTCCCCGGTACTTGCGGCCGAGATCGCGAACACCTATGCCGCCCAGTTCGTCAAAGAACAGCGAGGCGCTAACCACCAGTTCTTCAAGTCTGCGCTAGCGCTCGTGAACAAGCAGCTGGCGGCATTACCTCGGGCGCGAAGATTTGGCACGGACGGGCTGGATCTAGAGGACCGCGCACAACAGCTGGGCCTCCTTTCGGAACTGGGCTATAACAACGTGGAAGTGGCTTCGGAGGCGTCAGTGCCTTCCAGCCCCTCCTCACCGAAAACCAAGAGGAACACAATCCTGGGCGCGGTCTTGGGCCTACTGCTCGGCCTCGGCGTTGCGTTCCTGCTCAAGCGCCTCGACCGCCGGATCAGGAAACCCGAGGATCTGGAGGCGATCTATCGCCTGCCCATGCTCGGCGCCATCCCCAAGAGCGGCGCGCTTTCGGGATACGCGGCGGCACGACGCAAGTGGGCAGGTAGTCCTGCCGCCGGCGGAGGCCGAGGCGTTCAACTTGATTCGCGCCCATCTTCGCTTCTTTAACGTCGATCGGGATCTGCGCACGATCCTGGTCGCATCGCCTGCCGCGGGCGATGGCAAGACCACGATCGCTCGCCATTTGGCCGAGGCGGCGGCACGGCTGGGCTCGCGGGTGCTGCTTCTGGAGGTCGATTTGCGGCATCCGATGCTCACCCGGCATCTCGACCTCCAGCCCGGACCAGGTCTCACCGACGTGCTGATCGGCACCGTCCCGATGGACGAGGCAACACAGTCGGCAGACGTAGAGGCGCCGCCTGGCGAGGGGATTATGGGACGAACGCTGGACGTGCTGGTCGCCGGTGCGGTGCTCTCCCCCAATCCGGGGGAGCTGCTCAAGAGCCATGCAATGGACGCCGTGCTCAAGCACGTGAAGACCGCATATGACTTCGTCGTGATCGACACACCACCGCTCACCGTCGTATCTGACGCGTTCCCGCTGCTTACCAAGGTCGACGGCGTAGTGATCGTGGGCTGGATCGGACACAGCAGGCGGGACGCCGCAGAGCGACTGCACCAGATTCTCGCCAGCAGCGGCGCGCCGTTGCTGGGAGTCATCGCCAACGGTGCGGGCGGCCCTGGCTACTACGCCTACGCCGGAGACGACAAACCCCCTACCGCCGTTGCGTCGGCCAACAGTGCCAGCCCGGCCGAGCACGTTTCGGCCACAAAGTCCTGAAGCGGCCCGTACAAGACCGCCGACGCGGCGCTGATTGCCTGCCACGGCAAGATGGGCGGAGCGTCCGTTGTCCGCGAAGAGCTGATCGGGTCAGGACTTCCGCAGCGCTACGGCCAGCACCAGGTCGGTCACGGCTTGGTGCGCTTCCCGTGATGCCCCGTGCCCGACGCGCCGCTTCATCTCCAGGAGCAGTTTTCCGCAGCAGATCGGGTGCTGATCGCGGACCCCAGTTGGCCGCACCGAGATCTGCGTCGACAGCAATCTCATCGACAGAACGATGCTAGACTCCCCCGCGCCATGGGGGCGCGCTTCCGGGACATGAAGTCCACACCCAAGACAGCTACCGTCGCCAGCAATGGACAGGCGACATTCGGATCATCTGAGCCCGTGCAAACACCGCGACGGTACGTCTATGTGGTCGCAGTTACGTCCACTGCTCGGTGATCGGCGCGGGGCGCTCGCGGTGCTCGGGATCGGCTCGATACTTTCCGGGGTCGCCGAAGCTGGCGTCCTCGCAATCGTGGCTCAAGTAGCGACTGCGCTCGTCAATAGAGTCACACAAGTACATATTGCAATCGGACCGGTACACATAGAGGCAACGGTTGGCGATCTGCTGGCCATCGCTTTCGTCCTAGCCGTCATTCGTATCGGCCTTCAGCTAGTCGTCTCGTATTTACCCGGCGCGGATCGGGGCTGATGTGCAGGGGCGCTTGCGTAGACGCATGTTTGAAGCTTTTACCCATGCCTCCTGGGAGATGCAGTCGCGTGATCGGGAGGGTCATTTGCAGGAGATCATGACCAGTCAGATCATGCAGACCAGCCAGGCTGCGGTCCAAGCCACGCTGATGATCTCCGCGATGTCTAGTTTCGTAATTCTAGTCGCCGCAGCGCTCGTACTGAACCTAGTAGTCGCTGTAATCGTCTTGGCGGCGGCTATCCTGCTTGTTCACTCTCATGCGACCGATAAACTCAATCGGAGCCCGGTCCGCACGCTCGTTCTCACAAGCGCAAATGGCCCATGCCGGCGCGATTTGGCGAGGCGAATCGGGTGGCCGAAGAAACGCGAGTGTTCGGCGTGGCCGCAGCTCAGATCGACGCATCAACGCCTTCATCGCTAGCGCCGAAGATCTGTTCTTTCGCACCCAGTTCGTCACCCGCCTGGTTCCAAACATCTATCAGGGCCTAGTCTATCTCGTCCTCGTGGGCGGCCTTGCGATTATGTACGAGACCGGCAGCGGCCACGTGGCTTCCCTGGGGGCGGTGATCTTGCTACTTGTGCGAGCCGGGCTATATGGTCAGCAGATCCAGGGGGCATATACCATTGTTCGTCAGGCCAGCCCCCTTTGTCGAACGCCTGGATGAGGTCGAGCAGCGCTATGCCGCAAGCAGTCCGACAAGCGGCCAGACGCCGATGTCCGCGGTGCGAACACTGACGTTCGAGAATGTGTCGTTCGCATATCAGCCGGGGCGGCCGGTGCTGTCCGATATCAACTTTGAGGCCCACGGGAGCGAGGCTGTCGGCGTCATCGGTCCGTCCGGTGCAGGCAAGTCCACGATGGTTCAGATCTTGCTGAACCTTCGGTCACCAGACACAGGCGGCTACCTTATCAACGGGGTGCCCGTGCAACAGTTTCAACAGGAGGACTGGTACGCACGAGTTGCGTACGTCCCCCAAGAACCCCGCCTGATACATGCGTCCGCAGCGGAGAACATACGGTACTTTCGCGATCTAGACGACGACGCGGTGGTGCGGGGCGCCCAACTCGCCCGCATCCACGACGACATCGAGAGTTGGCCAAGCGGCTATGAGACAGTCATCGGGCCTCGCGCAGACGCAGTCTCAGGCGGACAACAGCAGAGGATCTGTCTCGCGCGTGCACTCGCCGCCCAGCCAGAAATCCTGATCTTGGATGAGCCGACCAGCGCACTTGACCCGCGCTCGGAGGCTCTGATACAGGAATCGCTGACCGAGCTCAAGCACAAGGTCACGTTGTTCATCATTGCGCATCGCATGTCGACACTCGACATCTGCGATCGGGTGATGGTTATCCTCGACGGTCATCTTGACGCCTTCGGCACCCTGGCGCTCTTGGCCAAAACCAATCCTTACTATCGCTCCGCCTCAACATCGGTTGCTGTGCCCACTGGACGGGATTCGCTTTGACGCAGAGAGTTCCTGACTTCTTCATCGTCGGTCAGCCCAAGTGCGGTACGACTGCCCTCTATGAAATGCTGAAGCGCCATCCACAGATATATATGTCGAGTGTCAAGGAGCCTGAGTATTTCGCAGACGAGCTGGCCACTGAAGCGCCTCCGATAGACCTGCCGACTACCATGGATCACTACCTTTCCCTGTTTGCCGATGCGACGCCCAATCAACTAATTGGTGAGGCTTCGGCACTTTATCTCTGGTCCCACACTGCAGCGCGCAATATTGCTCGTATCCGACCAGACGCTCGTATAATCGCGATTATCCGCGAGCCCGCGAGCTTTCTCCTCTCTCTGCACCTCTATCACGTCAAGATCCGGATTGAGACCGAGAAAGACCTTCGTCAGGCCTTGATACTTGAGGACGAGCGCAAGCATGACAGGCAGCTTCCTACCGGCGGATTCTGGAAGACGCTTCTCATCTACTCCGAGCATATGAAATACTTAGACCAACTGCACCGCTATCAAGATGCATTCCCAGCCAGCCAACTGTTAGTACTCCTTTATGACGACTTCCGCGCCAATAATCAAGCGTCCATCCGCACCATCCTCAAGTTTCTCGGTGTCGACTATACCGTTGATCTTCCAATGATCGAGTCTAACCAGAGCGTTCGCGTACGTACGAGACGAGTGGCCCAAACTATTGACGCGGTGTCGCAAGGCAGTGGTCGAAGCTCGGCAATGTTGAAGACTGCAGTTGAAGCGGTCACGACACAACGATTTCGTCGCGCCGCGCAGAAGGCAGCTCGCGATCGTATCGCCTACGCTCGTCCCCGAAACCCAGATCACAAGCTGATTTTGGAACTTCGCCGTCGTTACAGACCTGAAGTAGTTGCCTTATCGGAATATCTTGGCCGTGATCTTATCACGCTCTGGGGTTACGACGGTACCGACTAGCCCATGGGTATAGTTCATCCGATAATAATGATAAGTAGTTGACACGGACGTACCACGGTTGAACGGTAATTCTGGAAGAGTTTTGGATCCCTACCAGGATAAATTTGAGTGACCCCTTGAACGGCAGCGATACACAAGACCACGCACTCGCAGGCGAGTTACTGCAGTCCCCCGTGTTTCTTGTCGGCTCAGAGCGCTCGGGATCCACTCTCCTGCGACTCATGCTCGACCATCATCCAGAGATCGCGTTCGACAAGGAGTTTGATTTCGCAGTTGCTCTCGTCTCTGACACCGGCCAGATGCCTTCTACGCAAGGGTATCTCGAGTGGATCAAGTATGTCCGCGCAGTGGACTATGCAGTCAACCCATCGCTGGGCTATCGCGAGCAGGTAAACGATTTTCTCCGGCAAAAGCAAGCTGGGTCTGGAGGGAAGAAGTACGTCGGGGCTACGGTACACGTTCATTTTGATCGCCTTCGGTTTCTGTGGCCTGATGCTCGATATGTACATTTGGTGCGCGATCCGCGGGATGTCTCAAGATCTATGCTTCAGAAGGGCTGGGCAGGGAACATCTACCAAGCGTCGGGGTTTTGGACTCAAGCTGAGGACTGCTGGGATTTGCTCGCCACCCACCTGTCTACCGATCAAGCCATAGAGCTGCACTATGAGGATCTGGTAACCCAGACAGAGACACAACTCTCCAGGATCTGCAAGTTCATCGGCGTCGAGTTCGCGCCGGTGATGCTCGACTACCAAGTGGATGCGCGACAGTATCCACCGCCCAATCAAAGCCTTGCCTCTCAGTGGAAAGCCAGCTCTCGTCTCAGGACGTCGCGATGGTAGAGAGCCGGACAGCTTACAGACTGGAGAGCCGAGGCTATGCTCTCAGCGGCTACCCGCCCACAACGATCGGCCCACTCAAGCACCAGCTTCTTCTAGGTGCTGGTCGAGCTCGTCAACTCCGCACCAAGGCTAACCGGTACGGTATCAGCCTTGCCGCGATCGACCTGCTCGGCCGGCTCGGGCCTGGAACTACTACCGGAGGTACGCCCAAACACGTATCAACGCTATCGACCAGAGATTTATAGAACAGGAGGCTGCCGGGCTCCGGGCTCCGTCCGCCAACATCGCTCCGGTGCGGCCCCTCGCTCCGGCCGGACAGCAGGAAGCGGCGGGCAATCAAAGTCGTGACGCCGTCGACCCCCAGGGCGGCTAGCGGCAGGTGATGTCGCGCACCGTGCGCTTAGCAACACGCCGATCGTTTTCACAACGCAACGGGGTAATTGTTACAAAAGAATTATCACCATTGTTCTGGGGCCATATACTTGCTCCTTGTCGATAATCACCGCACGGTACCCCTTATCTACTACCACACACACCGAAAGGACACAGCGAGCCAACTCTGCATATATCCGAGGAAGGTATTTGCGATAGTACCAATAAAGGCTATGAAATAGGAAAGGCGCCATAGCCTTTTCATAAGTGTCCTCGCTGGATGTGCTCGTCTCATGCGTCGCTCTCGCGGTGGGCACTAACAGTGTCTGCCATCCGATCTCGCTCAGCCGACGGCAGAGGTCCTCCTCCTCGCAGTACAAGAAAAAACGCTCGTCAAAGCCATCAACCAATCGCAGAGCGGCCACCCTGCACAGCATAAAGGCCCCCACCACATAGTCGACGACGACCTGCTCGCTAGTCGGGTCGATGGACACTTCGATGCCCAAAGCGCCTCAGCGGGCGCTGCAGCCACGTCGGAAGAAAAATCCAGATATCTCCGGTCATCGTCGAAAAGCGTCGCGCTAGATGCGGATTGTCGAATGCGACTCCCGCGATCGCGGCTGTCGGATTATCGACGAGTGCAGCCATAAGGTGCCCAAGCGCATCGGGCGAGGGACGTACATCCGGGTTGCAGAACAGCACGAACTCGGTGGAGGCCGCGCGCAGACCGACGTTGCAAGCAGCTCCGAATCCATCATTGGAGCCTGTCTCCAGTACCTCAAAACCAGCCGACTTTGCGCGGACGACTGTGTCGTCGGTCGAAGCATTATCCACGGCGAGTATCCGTCTCGGAAGGAGAGGGCCAGACGAGAGGACACACCCCAACGCCTCGAAGGTGTCGTGCGCTGTTATAGGTTACGACCACAACTGTCACCTCGACCGCCCCGTTCGGGTCATCCGCGTGGAGTGAGCTGTGTTGCGTCGCGCCGGACTCAGATTCCGTGGAGCCTTCGATCACGACCGCGCCCCGATCTTGGGTCGTGCGATAGGCCATCGAGGGCAGGACATACCACTCCAATACTACCATCCAGCTCATAGGCTCACTTGCTTAGAACCCACGCTTCTGTAGGTGCAGTTTCATCTTCAGGACCTGCAGTTGGTTCAGGGGGAAAAATTCGAGAGCCCGTTCGGGGCGGTTCCCTTCGAAGAAGCCGTGCGGCCCTACGTACGGATTGGTCCCTGTGGGGACGGGATCTTGCCCATAAAAGGTCACGACCGGTGCCCCATCGCGGACGATGATCCCGTAACGCTGCGCTGCTTCAGCGATCATCAACGTCAGTCTCGGAAGATGCAGTGCGGCGAGATTCAGCTCTGGATCCAATCTCAAATGAGCGCCCTCGGGCAACGAGAGGGGATTAGCCGACTTGCCGTCGCTCCTCTGCGCGGGCGAGGCATATACTCCGGCCCGCACGTTGGGAACCGCCATCGCCAACGCATGATTTATCTGACCCTTTTCAAGGTCTTCAAAAGTTATCACCCCCCCAGCGATCGACAGCGAAGACGCCGAAGCACCCCACGCACTTTCGGCGCCTGGCCACGCTTCCGGCCCGTACACGCCTGAAGCGGACGACACGTTTTGCATCGCCCCTCCCCACGAGGCATACCAGCCTTCGCTCCCATGCACCAGCCTCCAGAACTCCCACAGCCGATCAGTACTAGGCTGCCAAACCACGAGATGCCCATCGGTCCCAGCCGCAGGCTGGGCATTCGGCGGCAAGGGCACCGCGTCCCACGCCGACTGAAGTGGAACCGCGTTCCGCGCCGACTGAAGCTCAGGGGATACCCCGGAGGCATCTTCAAGCGTCACCTTGACCACAGGCTGACCGGCCGGCACGGTGTAGATCGGGACACTGTAATAGGTCGTGTTGATCCAGGGTCCGCCTTTGACAGACTCCTCCGCCGCGATTTCTGCGTCGAAGGCGCCCACCATCGCAGCCGAACTCGGAGCCAACGGTGCGTCCGCAGGCAACGCTTTATTCCAGAAACTCGTGGCTGAGAAAAACTGAAACGGAGCGGTCCGCCGATGACTAAGGCTGAACCTCGCCATCTTTGCGTTGGTGACAGCTATCGGCGGCTTTTGCTGAAGATCGCCACCACAGCCCGCCACGGTACTGCATACGAGCAATAGCACCACCAGAAGCGCTGATCGAGTTACGGTGTTTGGCACTCTAAACAGAGTCAAGATGTAGAGCATAGGATACCCGATGACTCAGCGCAGTTTTCGGAGGGTGCCACGGCGATTCCGAGGCACCGCAGCTCAGAGCACAAACGCTGCGCCACCACAGACCAGGCGAAATGGGTCGCCGCATGGTCATAGATTGCCCTCCGCAACTCCTCGCCATGGTCGATGTGCTCAATGATCGCCTCGGCCAGCCTGGCAGGGTCGTCTGGCGGCACTACAAGGCTCGGTGATGCATCTTGCACAAGCTCGGGTAGGCCGCCCGTGCATGAAACAACACAGGGTACCCCCCGTGCGATCGCTTGTATACCGACACCGCTCTGCGTAGCATCCTTGTAGGGAAGTAGAACGAGTCTGACGCTATTAAGAAGATCGTCGAGATCCGGATCACTAATATACCCATCTCGGAGTTCCACATCAGACTCTCCACGAGCCAATTTTGCAAGTGGCCCCCGTCCAGCCACGATTAATTTAGCATCGGGCATATACCGTGACAACTGGCGGAATGCCTCTAGCGCTGTGTCCACGCCCTTATACTCAAAAAGGCGCCCAAAAATCAGGAGCCTACGCTCGCTTGGCACTGATGCCGGCGCTTGAGCCACCTCCGCCCCGTGCGGAACAATACAGATTGGTAGCAGCCTTAGAAGTGGACGAATTTGCTCCAACAGTTTGGCTGAGTGTATGACCAGGCAGAACGACGTCAGCTCTGTAATACGTGGAAGCAGGCGAACTACAAATGGAAACGTTGATGGCGTGTCGCCGGTGTGCGTTTGCGGATCATGGAGAATCAGCACAACTGAAAATGCTATCCCCAGTGTCGCGTAGCGAGGATCTATATGCGATTGAACGACAGCAGTCGCTATCCTGCGTCGACGCAGGTCTCTATGTAGCCAAAGTGAGTGCCTGAACAGAGAGCAGATACGACGTCGCGGCAAAGGTATGAGCTTGACACCAGCGGCGCTCGCCTTGTCAAGAAGGATCGCTCGATCCGCATGGCTACCCGCGAACTCATCGACTCGATCTATATAGTAGAGCGTGACATTCAGGCCTGCCTGCTGAAGCCCGATAGCTTGGGCGGACCCATACCGCAGAAACGCGTCACATAAGACAGCGATATTTGCTGGTTCGCCCTTGTTAGTCGCTGTGACAAACCGACGAAGACCCGCTGCTAGGCGGTAAATTATCAAGCCAGTCCAGCCACCGAGGACTACTTTGATTTGCTTGATGATCACGTTATTTCATTTACTAATGATGACACAAAATTTGAATACCTTTAGCACCTGGATTCGCTCCTTAGCACTAATCCTCCGTAACCCTCAAGATCAACCCGTCAGCCCGTGGTGCGACCTTTGGTCGCACGCATCATACACGACGACGAGATCGTCGTACACCCGTCAACCCCACAGGGCATGTAGCTTTGGCCACGCTCCCATTCCGAATGGAGCACTTCGTCGTAGGGCGTGGGCCGCTGGTAGGCTTGCGACGTCATGCGCCGCGACCGGATTCAATCTGTCCATATGTCCATCGCGCCAGTTCTTGGGGTAAGTTGCTGTTACAGCAAGGCTCGGTGGGGTTGGACGCTAACGCCAACCTCTGCGTAGAGGTACTGAGGAGCATGACCCGTCTGCTGGTCTCATCCACGGGAGGCCACCTCACAGAGCTTCTCCTACTTCCCCCCGGCTCTCACCTCCGGCGCATGACGAGCTTTGGGTGACGTTCGATTCCAAGCAGAGCGCAGCTGCTGGCGCCGCGACGTGCGATTCATCCGTGACACCCCGCCCCGGATGGGGGGGTGCTACCAATACCATGGTGGCACGGCAGCTGCTCGGCATCCCTGATATTGATACGGTCGTCAGCAACGGTGCCGGGGTGGCCCTCTCCTTCCTGCCGCTGGCACGAGTCAAGGGCATTCCGGCGCATTACATCGAGTGCTCTGCGCGCACCGAAGGACCGTCGGTCACCGGGCGTATCCTGCAACGGCTCGGGGGCGTGCATCTCTATACGCAGCACCAAGAGCTCACGAATTCGAGATGGCGGTATGCGGGCTCGGTCTTCGACAGCTACGAGGCCGTATCGGTGGCCTCGCCACCGCTCCCGCGGAGGGTCGTGATCACGATTGGAACCCTCGACTTTTCCTTTCAGCGACTCTTGGATCGCCTCAAGTCAATCCTGCCCGCGCAGGTCGATGTCGTGGTGCAGGCCGGACCCGACAGCTCGCGGGTCAACTGGCCCGGTGCGAGAGTGGAGGCCATGATGGCCCCCGACGAGCTCGGCCGGCTGATGGAGCAGGCCGACGTGGTGGTGACCCACGCCGGTATAGGCTCGGCTTTGATGGCCTTTGAGGCTGGGAAGAGTCCCGTCTTGGTCCCACGAATGAAGAATCATGGCGAGCACGTGGACGACCATCAGACGCAAATCGCCCGACAATTTGCAGAGCGGGGACTCGCCGTGATGGCGGACGCCTCGACCGTTGATCTCGATAGCTTTTCCGCCGCACTTGGCCGGTGCGTGAAGCGGGCGCCCGAACGAAGGGACTTTTCGCTACTATGAGCTGCGGACAGATACCTCGGGCATGCGTGTACCACTTCGGGCCCAGCACTACCTATGTGGGGGGGATGGCGTCTGTCATCGCGATGCTGGCCACCTACAACGTCGGCGCAGAGAAGGCGATTGCGGTGTCCACATGGGTACCCGGATCCCATCTAAAGTCGGGATTGCTTGCCGCACGGGCGGCAGCGATGGTGCTCCGTCTTCCCCGCTCGGCCACAGTCCATGTGCACATGTCCGAGGGAGGCTCTTTCCTCCGCGAGACCTCGATCGTCGCGTCCGCTAGGTTTCGTCGCCTGCCGCGCGTCATCACGATCCACGGTCCTGGCTTTGCCGCTTCAGCGCTCGCCGGCCGCGCCTCGTCGGAGCGGTGCTGCGCATGGCCAGGGCGATTACGGTTCTCAGTGACACCGATCTAGCCGCGGTCCGGCATCTCGCCCCAAATGTTCACGTGGAGATGCTTCCGAACCCAATGCCACTCGACCTTGCCGCCGGCCCCGTAACGGAGACGGCCGAGGTGGTGCTTTTCGCCGGCGAGGTGGGGTTGCGCAAGGGCGCTGACGTGCTGCGTCGGGCCTGGGAGGCTGTTGCCTCCAGTCGCCCGCGTGCAAAGTGCGTCATAGTCGGTCCCGCCACCGAGCTTCGCCTCCCGCCCGCGGAGCGGCTCGATGTCGCGGTCCTGTCGACTCCGATCGGGTCAGACAACTGATTCGCGAGGCCCGCGTAATCGCACTTCCATCACGCGGTGAGGCGTTGCCGATGATCTTGACAGAGGCCATGGCCGCCGGGAGACCGTTTGTGAGCACGCCAACTGGTGGGGTCGCATCTCTCGCGGACGTGGGCTCATCGTTCCGTCGAGGACCACGAGGCACTCGCGGATGCTTTGATCGCATTACTCGCCGATCCCGCGTATGCTCAGTCGCTCGGCGTCGCCGGACAGACGCGCTGTCGGGAGACAATGAGCCCCGAGGCAATCGGTGCGCGTCTTCGGCAACTGTACAGCCTGTAGCTTCGACCGATTCGCATCTGTACTATAGAGCAAACCATGCGCGCCGCCTCAATCCTGTGATGAGCGTCAGCTCACCAAAGCGGAGCGACCTCTTCCGATGGCGTCCGCCGCTGGGCGCCGGGAGTCTCCGCACACTCGCGATTCGCGGCCTTGTGCCATGTCTTGGCGCGATACTCATCGTGCGTGTGCTCTTTGATGACCGGTCCTCACCAGACAGTCACCAGTCCGGCAGCCTCAATTTGTCGGGAGGGATCGCGGTACTGCTCATCGTGGTGGCGGCCGTTTTGCTTCTTCGCCGACGCCAAGGTCTATGGGTCGCAATTCTGACCTCATTATGGCTGTGTGTATGGACGGCTGTAGCCGTGAGTACGCATGGTGCATCGACCGAGACGCTCCGGGAGGGTGTGCGCGAGGAGTCCGTCGTCGCCGTGGCCGTAATCGTCTACAACGCATATGGGGCGGTGACGATCCCCATTGCCGCACGCATGGTGCAATGCATGGGTTTTATCCCGGCCGTCCTCGCCCTTTACCAACTCGTGACAAACACCGGCGCTGACATTTACGGTGAGATACGCTCGAACGGTACGTTCGCCCACAGACAGCGCGGCTATGTTCTTTGCGATAGCCACGATCGCCTCTGTGTGGCGTTACCTCGATAATGGACGACATCGGTCCGATGCGCTGCTTGTGGCGGTCTTTGCGGCAGCGCTCGTCTCTACGCTCAGCATCGATGGCCTGGCGACGCTCGTCGCGATGCTGGTGATGCTGGGGGCTCTGCGTCCAGGTTCTTTTCGCGTCAAAGTCGCTCCGTATCTGGTCGCGGTGCTGGTTGTCTTGGCGTTCTTCGCTACGCCGCTCGGCGCACAGCGCGTTGTCAACGAGTCGTCGACCAGTCTTGCGACCGCAGAACGTGGAGAAGCAGACACCTCGCTCGACTGGCGCCTGCACAAGTGGAAAACGCTGCTGCCAGAATGGGAAGCATCCCCACTCTTTGGTCGAGGTTAAGAGACCATAACCGCCAAAGCCATACCCGGGAATCGATTCGCGGGCAAGCCACCCCACAACGAGTACGTGCGATATCTCGTTGAGACAGGCATCATAGGTTTGACGATTCTGCTTGGTGCGGTCATGCTACTGATCCGTAGCCTCGCTCGCAGACGACGAGCTCCCGGTGTCCCGGATACGGGCACCCTCAACGCGCCAACGCTTGGATTGCCATCGTTGTCGGATGTTCGTTAATTCGCTCGCCGACAACACATTCATCTACAGCCCTACAGGCTACGCGGCGGCCCTGATAGTGGTCGCGGTCCTCAGTATGACGAGATACCGGCAGGACGCAACGAGCACCGACTCTGCCATATATATGGCACCGTAGCGCCCCCAGCCACGCGCGTTCACGAGGTGCTGTGCAGTTCCATTTTCAGTAGCTCTAGTTCGCTCCAGGGGAAGGAGGCGAGGAGTCTGGGTGCGGATTCCCTTCGAAGTAGCCGTCGGCCCGGTGTACGGTTCGGTCCCGGTGGGAACCGGGTCCTGCCCGTAGTAGGCCCGTTCGCACCCGTATCCCTAACGAAGATCCCGTAGCGCTGCGCCGCTTCGGCGATCATCAGCGTCAATCTAGGCAGATGCAGCGCCGCAAGGTTAAGATTGGGTTCAAGCCGTAGGTGCGCGCCCTCGGGCAAGCGACGAGCTTCGGTGTTCTTGCCATCGGTGCGCTCGGCGGGCGACGCATATACTCCGCCGCGGGTTAGGGAACGCCATCGCCAGTGCATGGTTGATCTGTCCCCGTTCGAGATCTTCGAAGTGATCAGCCCACCGGCGATAGAGAGGAGGCCGAGAGCCCCCCACCAAGTCTGGGCACTCGGCCACGCTTCCGACCCATAGACGCCCGGGTTAGACGAGACGTCCTGCATCGCGCCGCCTCCGTTTCCCAGCCGCTCAGCCTCATGCAGGTGCAGAATTCCCACAGCCGGTCTGTGCTCGGCTGCCAAACGACCAGGGTTTGTCGCTGCCAGCAGCTGGATCAGCCTTCGGCGGCAGCGGAACCGCATCCCAAGCCGCCTGCAACGCGGGCGCAGGCGGAGAAGCTTCGAGCGTAACTCACCGTCGGCTGATCGCAGGCACTGTATAA
Source organism: uncultured Solirubrobacterales bacterium (assembly GCA_963789675.1). Lineage (GTDB taxonomy): Bacteria > Actinomycetota > Thermoleophilia > Solirubrobacterales > Solirubrobacteraceae > Palsa-744. Next base: position 105,970 of record CAWBLR010000002.1, read on the forward strand.
ACCGGGAAAACTGACAGACGTGGTGTCGATCCAAGGTCCTTTTTTGGCCTGCTCCTCCGTTGCGATCTCTTCGTCGAAGGCATCCATCACTGCCGACGATGACGGGTCCAATTCAGCATCGGCCGGCGGCTTTTCATTCCAAAAACTCGACGGCAAAAAGAAGCGGAATGGAGCCGCAGATTCAGCCGGCGGTTCAACCGTCTGCGTAAACGCAGACGAGGCCGAGGCTAGATCGCTACTGTCTCCGCTATAACCAGTGGTAATCCTGTACGAGGACCATCTGGATAGCCCGTAACGGTGCATGTAGCCGTGCCGGAGCTGATGGCCTCCGCTGTACAGCCGGTGATCGGGGTGCCTTCTTCTTAAATTCGACCGTTCCTGTCGCAGCCCCGGCGCTCACCGTCGCCGTGTAGGTCACAGCTTCCCGACGGTCGAAGGGTTCGAAGAAGACGATACTGTCGTCGTAGTGGTTTTCTTGTTGGCCGTCTGGGTCAACGCAGGCAGACCACGAGCAGCGTAATTGCTGTCGCCGGAGTAAACTGCCGTGACCCAGGGCCACCGACGGCAAGTTGGCCACAGTACACGTGGCGGTGCCCGAGCTTATGGCCTGCGCAGCACAACCGGAGATCGTCACCCCAGCCTGCTTGAATTCAACTGTCCCCGTCGCCGCCGCGGTGCTGACCTTAGCCGTATAGGTCACCGCTTCACCAACCATCGAGGATTCAACGAAGACGACACCGTCGTCGTGGTGGTTTTCTTGCTGACCGTCTGGGTAAAGCCGGTAGACCACGAGACAACATGGTTGCTATCACCGGAATAATTCGCAGCTATCCAATATCCACCAGCGGCAGGTTTAGCCACAGTACACGCTGCGGTGCCCGCGTTTACGGGCTGTGCGGAACACCCAGCAATCGACACCCCAGCCTGGTTGAATTCAACGGTTCCCCTCGCTGCCGTGGGACTAACCATAGCGGTATATGTAACAGCTTCGCCAGCCGTCGAAGGATCCAGCGAAGACGCCAGCGTCAGCGTAGTGATTATCTTGCTGACCGACTGACCCAAGCCGGGAGAAGATGTCGCGGTGGCGTAACTGCTGTCGCCCGAGTAAATTGCTGTCACCAACCGCCAACCCGACGAAGGGTTGACCACAGTGCAATGCGCGTTGCCAGCGCTGATGGGTCGCGCAGCACAGCCGGTGATCGTAACCCCAGCCTGCCTGAATTCAACTGTCCCCGTTGCCGCTGTGGTATCGGGCGTAGCAGTGTACGTCACCGCTTCGTGCGTCGAAGGATTCAACGAAGACGACAACGTCATCGTAGTCGCCGCCTTCTTACCAGCCACCTGATCCTCATCCCCACCCTGGCCCGACGAGATGGCCTGCGTCAAGGCGGAAGACGTCGAGGAAAGGTAGCTGCCGTCCCCGCTGTAGATCGCGGCGATCGTGTGTCGCCCGTGGTGGCGTAGCCGGCCACCGTGCACGTCGCGCCACCGAAGCTGACCGCCTGATCGGCGCATCCCGGGATCACGGCACCTCCATCCTCGAACTCGATCGTGCCCGTCGCCGCGAGGGCGCCGATCGTCGCGGTATAGGTAACGGGCTCCCCGACCGTCGCGGGGTTCGCCGAGGAGGCCAGCGTTGTCGTGGTCGACGCCTTTTCGATCGGAGGGGCTTCGATTGGGGTTTTGGGTTCTTCAACCGGCGGCTTCGCTTCTTCCACTGGAGGGATCGGTTCTTCAACCGGCGGCTTCGCTTCTTCGACCGGCGCTTTCGCTTCTTCCACGGGAGACTCGGGATTCTTCGATCGGCGGGGTCGGTTCGATCGGCGCCTTCAGTTCGACCGGCGGGTGATGGTCGCCGGGGAGCTTCCCAGCCGCCCGGGAATTCCGCCGCCGGACCGGGTTCCGGGGCCGGCATCCGAGCGCTTCCGCGGGGGGAGGGCCGGCGATCGCGGGCCAGAATGCTCGGGGGGCAGCGGACGGGAAGGGGGGGGAGCCACCTTAGGCGAAGCGCTCGGCTTGCTCCTTCGCCTTCGCCTTCGCCTTCTCGACCGCGCAAGCCTTGCGGGCCTTCTCCGTGCGTGCCGCCGAGGCGCACTGCGCCCGTCGCGCGGACGGGGACCTCCGTTTGCTCGCTTCTTCGCCTTGGCGGCGAGATGGACGGTACGGACACGCCCGTAGTCGGCAGCGATGCGGCGGCGGCTCGCGACGGGTCGGCGCTCGCGGCGAGCGCCAGCACGCTCGCGCCGCAGAGCACGGCGGCGAGCAACAGCAGGCGGAGTCGAACCACCGGCAGGCGGCGAGCACGCAGCATCGAGAGACATCCGTTTCGTCTGGAAACGCCCGCCGCAAAATGGGCTTCACGGGGGGCCTTGCCAGACCCCTATCGGTTGCCGTGTTGCAGAGTTAATGCTTTAGCGGCCAGGTGTGGACGAATCGGAAGCAGTCTGTGGCCAAACCGTCACAGAGGTCCGTAATCCACCCCGGCCGGCGAACGGGCGAACCGCCCCTTCCCCACCCATCCATCCGCATCTCTGACGAACCTGCTCGAAAGCGCACCACCCGTGTAGGTCGTCGCCCACCCCGGGTAGGCGCAAGAACGCCCAGGAAGTTTTGGCCCGGCGTGTCCCGTTTGGGCGTTCCCGTCGGATAAGGGGGTGAGGCAGCCCCAACAACCGACCGAACGGAGACCGCCGATGCCTGATCACGAGACTCTCCCCCACTCGCCGACAGGCTGTTCGCGCTCGCGCGGGACCAGTTGAAGACGCAGGCCGCACGCTCGACGGCGCTGGAGGCCAGCTCGCTCGGCATCATGGCCTTCGACGGGACGTTCGCGACGATCGCGGTCACGTTCGGGCGCATCCCACCGTGGATCGCCGTGCTGACGCTGCTGTGCGCCTCGTTCGCGCTGGCGATCGCGATCCTCGGTCTCCCAGCCGCCCAGCGGGCCGGCCCTTCGATCGCGCGGATACGACGCCGCCGCGAACACGCGGGAGACGACTGGGTCGCAGAGCACCTGCTCGACTGGCTCGAACAGGACATGCGCGTCAACGAACAGGCCCTGAACCGCAAAGAACCGTCGTTCAAACTGGCGCTGGCCTTCCTTGCGCTCGCGGTCGTAGTCGAGCTTGCCGGAGCGCTATCATGAGGCCTATGCCAGACACCCAGCACACCGCGACCGACCACTACGACCCCCGCTACGACTACGACCCCCGCTACGATTCCCAGCTCGTCCCCGGCCTCGGCTTCAACGGGCTGCTGGTCATGATCGGCCGCTTCCTGCGCAAGCTGTTCAAACGCCCCACACCGTCGCACTGAACCCACTGAATCGGTGAAGCCGGCCGGTGTCATGCGGCGAGGCGGCTGAGGGGCCCGTGCCGGCGTAGGGGGGATCTCCGGCGGAAGACCGGACCGCAGATCCGCCCGATCGTCCCCGCTCAGAACGGCCGTCCCGCCTCCGGAACGCCCCGTCCGTCCAACTCACAGACCTAGCCGCGCGCCGTGCGAATGCTCTCACGATCGGGTTCCAGGACGTGGGCCTGAGCGCCTGATCGATACCCGTCTTCGCGAGCTGTATACGGCAGCTGCGAGCAAAAACGACTGAGCATCGCCTCGATGCGCCTCAGCGCAGCGTTTCGGGGGCGCGCACCAGACGCGTCATCGTCAGCCCGTACCGGGCCAGCATGCCCGCGCCGCGACCCAGTGCGATCTCGGCCGCGGCCTGCCTCGGTGTCGCGCCTGCTACTCCAAGACCTCGCGTGGCGGCAGCACGTTGCGTCGCACGAACGCACTGAAACCCCCCGGGGGCATCAACAACCCGTCGATCAAGCCCATGTCCGCGTAGAGCTGGGAGCGGCTGGAATGCGGGTTGGGGTTCGCGAGCCGCACGGCCATGCGTTCGCGCAGGCGTAGCTTGCCGGCGCCCCCGAGGATCCGCGCCGCCGGCAGGCCCACGGTTTTCTCGGCCACCCGCGCCGCCGCTGGGATGACGCGCGCGAGCGCCGGATGCAGATGCGCCAGCTCCCCACCGCGCCCGGCGGTAGCTCCGCGCCATGGACGTCCCACCAGGCGCTCAAGTCGCTGGCCAGGCGCAGGTCGACGAAGCCGTCGCGGGCATAGAAGAGCAGCAGCGCGGCGAGCTCGTCGGCTGGAGCCGGGCGCCACTCGCCCCGACGGATCCAGCGGCGGTAGCAGCCGCTCTCGTGCGAAGCTCGCTCATACCAATGGATCCTCCAGTGCAGCTCGACCGGTGGCAGCTCGCCCCTCGTGGAGGAGGAGGAAGTGCAGCTGCGGCAGCCCGAGTCCCGCACGTAGTCGGTGGGAGCCTCGTAGCCCAATCGGCGCACGACCTCCACCGCCGCAGAAAGCTGCTCCGTCGGCACGAGCAGATCGATGTCGTTGGAAAAGCGACGGCCAAGATCGCCATAGATCGCCTCAGCGAACAGCGGTCCCTTCAGTGGGGTGCAGCTAATCCCCGCATCGGCCGAGAAGCCATTATGCGCAGCGAGACGAACTGCAGGAAACGCCGTGCCGCCGTACCGCCTCTGTTGCCTGCTCGACCACCGCCGCAAGGTCGCCCGTCGGCCGTCCCTCCGCCAGATCCAGGATGCGCGGACCCAAAGCGGGCAGGAGCCTGCGCCTGCGTAGGGTCTCGGTTAGTCGCTGCCAGTCCATCTCGGCGATCAGCCGCTCAGCCTGCTCGCGCAGTGCGACCGGCGGGCGGCCATGCCAGCGCTGAGCAGGATGACTTGCCGTTCGCCGCGGGAGCTGGGCAATCGATTCGGCGACGATGTAGTCGTGGCCCCCCGCGGCGCCGGTCCGGGTTCACGCCAGGCGCATTTCTCCACGGTTGACCAAAGGACGGCCTTTTGAGCAGCTATGAGCAGGTATGCGTAGGGATGACCAGAAGGTTTTCGCCAACCGGCGCCCTTGTCCGCGAAATGCTTTATGTTTCCCCGATGAACATTCGTCCACTCGCTCGCCGAGCACTCATGTGGTCCCCGATCGTCCTGCTCGCCGTCCTCGCGTTCAGCGGAAGCGCCGGCGCCGCCACGAACGAAATCGAAGGGGTCTGGTCGTTCAACGGCGGCAGCGTCGCCATCCAGCCGTGTGCCCGACAGCAAACCTTTCAGGGCACGGTCGTGACCGAAACGAAGTTCGCCGAATGCCCGCATACCGCCGGCGAAGTGATGTGGACCAACATGAAAGAACAGCCCGATGGCTCCTTCTGGGGCTTCCACCAGTGGTTCCGCGCCGGATGCAAGACTGGAATCGCGTTCGTCGGACCAACAGCTGGCGGGTGCTCCACACCGCGGCCGGCGGCCGCTACCTGAAGGTCTGCTTCAGCCATCCCGGCGGCTCCCAGCCGACGATCGCTGTCAGCGGCGCACCCAAACCGAATCCCGCCTATGACGTCCTATGGCTGCTACGAATCGGCCCTGATCGAACCCCTGCCCACCAGCTCGAAGGCGAGGGCTCCGGCAGCGTGGCTCAGGGATCGTGCTCAACACGTCCACCCCCAACGCCTGCGTCAGCCAGAGCTCGCTGAAGATCAAGCTCAAGGATCCCAAGAACGACCCTCTCAAGGAGGTGTCGTCAAGATCGACGGCAAGAAGGTCGCTGACGTCAAGGGAGTCAAGGCCATCGAAGGCTCAAGAAGGGCATCACGCTGAAGAAACTGCCCGACCGGCACCTACAAGATCAGCGTCGTCGCCACCACCGTGCTCAAACAGCACCTGACCGGCAGCCAGACCTACAAGAGCTGCATCAAGGGCTCCGGCAAGATCAAGCTCAAAGGCAGCAAAAAAACCACCACGGCTGACGAGCAGTCCCAGGCGCGGCGCGGGGACGCTTCGCGCCTGGGCGATGCTCAGGCAATCGCGATCGTCTCGCGCAAGCGCCTGCCGTCTCGCGTGAGCGTCAGCGTGTAGCGCCCCCTGCCGAGCACCGCTGCAGGGTCTGCCTGTGCTTGTCCTTGCCCGTCGTGACCGCTTTGCAGGTGACGAGCTCGATCAGCCCAGCGGGACTGCTCAACCCCAGAGCGTGCAGATCGGCAGTGCGAAGATCCGCTCGGCGAGTGGAAACGGTCGTGGGCCGGTGTGCAGCACCGCGCCGGCGAGGAAGCGCTCGCCGAGTTGCTCGCGCAGCCACTCCAGGTGTTTGGCGTCGCCGCGGGTGGGTGCCGCGGAGGACTTGATCTCGACTGCGACGACGCCCGCGCCTGGAGAGCTCGGCGATCAGGTCGATCTCGTGCCGTGCATCTCCGGTGCGCAGGTGGTGCAGACGAGACCGCTGCGACGTTAGCGCCGCCTCGGGACGAAACTGGGCGAGTACCCACGTATCGATCATGCGCCCGAGCAGGTCGCCGTCGCGAAGCACGGCGCGCTCGTTCAGGTTCAGGGCCGCCGCCATCAACGAGGTGTCCACCAGGTAGCGCTTGCCGGTTCGCGTCATCCGTGAGAGCCTGTTGGTGCTCCACGCGGGCAGGATGTAGAGCACGAGCAGGTTGGCGAGCAGACGCTCGTAGGCCGTGGCGGTCTTGTGGTCGATGCCGGCCGCGTCATACAGCGTCTTGTTGCTGAGCGAGCCCGGCGGTACTCAGCGCCAGAGCTTCAAAGTAGAGCCCCAGGCGGTGCGGGTCGCGATCCTCATGCAGGGTCTCGGGGTCTCTGGTGAGGAGCTGATCGAGGTAGCCGCGCAAGCCATACGCCGCGCGTGTCCGGGGACGGGTCCAGGACCGCGTTGGGAAAGCCTCCGCGGAGCGCCAGCTCGATGTAGCCGAGTAGATCGGGCGGATCGGGCGGTATCGCAAACGCGTCGATGTCCGCCTGCTCGAGCTTGAGAGAAACGGTTCGCCGGTGAGCCGGCCGGCGATCTCGCGCTTGCGTGAGGCCATACATGTATACGTCGACGACCCTGCCAGTACCTGGCCACGTGGCGCCGGTGAACTTGGCGCGCACGCTGCCCGTGAGCAGGAAGCGGCCCGCGCCAGCCCCTCGGTCGACGGCCCAGCTTGACGGCGCCGAGCACCTCTGGCACCGCTTGCCACTCATCGAGCAGGACGGGCTCGGGCAGAGCAGCCAGGGTCGCGTCGGGATCGGCTTCGAACGCCCTCGCCTGCACGGGATCGTCGAGTGCGACAACGCTACGCGCCAGGCGACGCGCGATCGTGGTCTTGCCGGTCGCACGGGGACCGACTATCGAGAGGCTGGCAGCCCCACGAACAGCTGCTCCAGACGGGCCTCGGCGAGTCGCGGGACGTATGGGGAGGAGCGGACACATCACGAGATTAGCACGATTTGCAGCGTATTCCCATTTTTACACATCAATTGCTCCCGCTCTCAACCAGGCTGCATTCCCATTCCCACACACATCGCTCACACTTCTCGCGTCGTTGCCTCCCCAGAACCGGCGCTGCGCCATACGCTTCATTACGGAGTTTGCGGGAATTTGCGTAGGACGTCTCCAGCGAAGTTCACAAGTACGAGCGTTTTGGGGGTAGCTTTGGCCGCTTGAACTGCGATCTGGAGGTTGTCCGATGCGGGTATCGAGAGTCCTGCGGTGCGTTGTGTGGCGGCCGGTCTGACGCTTGGCCTGCTGGCGGCGATGACGGGGGCGGCGCTGGCCGCCGGGACGAAGGTCTGCGTGCCGACCACGGAACGCCGCGATCGTGACCGCGAAAGCCGGCACCTGCAAAACGGGCTACACGAAATCGACGCTGCTGCCGAAAGCCGAACAGGAAAAGCTCGAAAAGGTCCTCCCCTACATCGACTACGAGGCGGCGGGGGTCGACAAAAAGCCGACGATCCAGTTCTCCGGGGTCAACCTGCAGGTGATCGAGGATCGGGTCCGAGACCACCGTCAACGGAACCGGGAACCTGATCCTGGGATATGACGAAACACCCGGGGCGCAGACCGGATCGCACAACTCCTGCTCGGCGGGACCGGCAGTCTACACCAGCTATGGCGGGATCGTCGGCGGCATACAACAACACAATCTCCGGCTACGCGTCGGTCCTCGGCGGGCGGACAAACACCGCCTCAGGATCCGCGGGCACCATCGCCGGTGGCTTCTCCAACACGACAAGCGCCGTCCTACCAACGTCGGCGGCGGCTGCTCAAACCACGCCGGCACAGGCACCCCTCAACGTCAACACGAGCTGCACCAACTCCACCTTCACCGGCTTCTTCGCCTCGGTCCTCGGCGGCGCGGCAACAGTCGCATCCGGTCAGAATCCGCCAGCCACCGGCGGCGAGAAAAACACCGCAAGCGCGATCAACACCTCCATCACCGGCGGCTATGGCAACAAGGCCACGGGTCGCTGGGACTCCGTCACCGGAGGCTATGAAAACATCGCCGGGATCACCGAAGAAAGCAACGCATTCCACGGCGCCAACTCGATCAGCGGCGGCGCCTTCAACGAAGCGACCGGGCCGGGTCAGAGCTGGATCGGCAGCGGCGAGTACGGCAAAGCCAGCGGCTCCCACTCCGCGATCGTCGGCGGCTACAAGGGCACCGTCAGCGGCACCAACGCGACGATCGGCGGCGGCGCGGAAGGCGCTGCCTCGGGCGAAGACGCGGCCGTGAGCGGCGGCTCAAAAACACCGCCACGACGACCGACGCGCTGGCGCCGGAAGCGACATCGGTGCTGTCAAAGCCGAACAGGAAGGCCTCAAGCCGGTGCTGAAATTCCTCAAGTACGACGGCAGCGGCGTCGGCGGCAAGCCGACGGTCCAGATCGAAGGGGCCAACCTGCAGGTCATGTCGGACGGAATCCCCAGCGCAGCAACCCCGAAGGGACCGGCAACATCGTGATCGGCGAGAACGAAGAAATCGAAGCGCGCACGGGCGAATGGGAAGGCGACCCCGGTCGAAGCGAGCAAGCAGACCGGCTCGGACAACCTGATCATCGGCGACGAACAGCACTTCAGCAGCTACTACTCGCTGCTCGGCGGCTATCAGAACACCGACTCGGCGCCCAACAGCGACGTGCTCGGCCTCAAAAACACGGCCTCCGGGTCGCAGTCGTCCGTCAGCGGCGGCGATGAAAACACGGCCAGCGGCGAAGACTCCTCGATCAGCGCCGGCGTCGGCGGGCAGGCGACCGCGAAGTGGGACTCCGTCTCCGGCGGCTTCGAGAACAAGGCCAAGGGCACCGAAGCCGACACCGTCGGCGGCGGCTATGACAACGAAGCGACAGGGCCGTTCCAGGCCACGGTCGGCGGTGGCTCGCACAACGTCGCGAGCGCCAGCTACGGCTCGGTCAGCGGCGGGACGGGCAACACCGCTTCGGGCGAAGGCGCGTTCGTCGGCGGTGGGCTCGACAACAAATCCACCGGCTTCGCGGACGCGATCCTCGGCGGCGATCTCAACTCCGACTCGGGCAACCAGAGCTCCGTCTCCGGCGGCGAGGAAAACACCGCGTCCGCGGGACCGCGTCGATCACCGGCGGCTACAAGAACAAAGCCACCGGCAACTCGTCGACCGTCAGCGGCGGGCAGGAAAACAAAGCCGTCGGCGGAGGTTCATCGGTCAGCGGCGGCGGCGCCGGCGAAGCCTACGGCAGCGAGTCCTCGGTCACCGGCGGTCACAACGGTAACGCGCGCGGCTTCGCCTCGACGATCGGGGGTGGGCTGTTCGAATTGACTGAAGCTGAATATGGGGTCGCGCCATGAGGCGCCGCCCGGTGGACGACGATCGCCCGGCGGCCGGGGTCACGCGCCGGCCCGTCCCCGGGGTCACGCGGCGGCCCGTCCCCGGAAATGGGCGGCGGCGGTCGCGCCGCTGCTCGCGCTGACGCTGCTCGCGGGCGGCTGGCTCCGCGCTGGCGGCGCCGGCGAAGGCGCCGAAGATGCCGCGCCGCGAAGGTGCGTCACGTGCGCGTCAAGCCGGTCTGCCCGCGACCGAAGCCCGGCCGTCCGGAGTGCATGGCGGTCGTCTTCGAACCGGTCGCGGCGGGAACCCCCGGAAGCGATTCCCGAGGTTTCCAGCGGCGCCCTGGAAGGAGGACCCGGCGGCGGGCTCTCGCCGGCGGAGCTCGCCAAGGCCTACGAATACAGCCCCACCGAAGGCGTCCCAGGGCAGACGATCGCGCTGATCGACGCCGGCAACGACCCGAGCATCGAAGAAGACCTCGAAGTGTTCGACAAAAACTACGGCATCCCCGCGTGCACGACAGCGAATGGCTGCTTCAAGAAGGTCAGCGAAACGGGCAGCACGACCGAACTGCCGCCGAACGCGGGCACCCGTCGGTGGAGACGACGCTCGACGTCGAGGCGGCTCGCGCCGTCTGTAGACGTGCAAGATCCTCTCGTCGAGAGCAAGGGAGGCTATGCCGACGAAAGCGAAGCGAGGCCGTCAAGCTGGGAGCGACCGAGGTCTCCTACTCGTACGGTGGGCCGAGGAAGCCGGCGATGAAACCTACGCCAACACCTACTTCAACCATCCCGGCGTCGTGATCACGGCCGCCGCCGGCGACGAAGGCTATGACATCTGGAAGATCTTCAACAACAAGAAAGTCTCCGAAGTCGGCGAACAAGCCAAGCTTCCCGGCTTCCACCCCGGACGTGATCTCCGTCGGCGGCACACGACCTCGAACTCAACCGGGGAAGGCACCCGCGAAAGCGAGCCGGTGTGGAACGGCGACGGGCCTGGCCAACGAAGGACGCAAAAGGTAGCGAAGCGAACACTTCGTCAGCGGCGGCGGCTGCAGCACCGTGTATCATCGGCCGCAACCGTGGCAGCTCAACGTGCTCGGCTGGTCCGGGACCGGCTGCGGCAGCAAACGGCTGGACGATGACGTCGCCGCGCTCGACGCCGGTTCCGGGCTCGGCATCCATGACAACTACAACTGCGGCAAAGCCTGCGAAGAAGAACACTTCGGAATCTCCCCCTACGAATGGCGCGACGTCGGCGGGACCTCGCTCGCCTCGCCGCTCGTCGCGGCGATGTTCGGCGCTCGCCGGCGGCGCCGGCGGCGTCAGCTACCCGGCGGCGATCCTCTACAGCCACCTCGGCGAACTCGTCAGCCTTCCACGACGTCACCGAAGGCGGCAACGGCTACTGCGCCGGCGACGCTCCCCGAATGCGGATTCCCAACGGCGAAACCCTGATCGGATGACACGAACAGAAAGTCCCGGGCGGACGCCACTACGTCGACTGCGAAGGCACGCTCGCCTGCGACGCCGCCCCCGGCTTCGACGGGCCCTACCGGCGTCGGCGAGCCCGAAAGGCCTGTACGGCCTCCGCGCGGACGACTTCACGGCGGTCACCCAGACCACGGCGACGACTCCAGTCGCGGGTCAACCCCGACTCCTCGAACGTCACCGCATGCAAGTTCGAAATACGGCACCACGACCGGCTACGGCAAAGACGGCCGAATGCAAGGCGCTGCCGGGCTCCGGCGAAAAGCCGGTACTCGCCTCACGCGGCCGTCACCGGCCTCTCCCCCAGCACCGAATACCACTTCCGGGTCTCCACGACCAACGGCAAAGGCACGCTCCAAGGACCCGACATCGTGCTCCGCACGGCTGAACGTGACGGCGCCCTCGGTCGAAACGAAAGGCACCACCGGCGTCAGCGCGAGCGCGGCGACGCTCTACGCGAGCGTAAACCCCCGCGGCTCCTCGGTCAGCACGTGCAAGTTCGAATACGGCACCACCACCGGCTACGGCTCAAGCGCCTCCTGGCGCATCGCTACCGGGGTCCGGGTCGAGCCCCGTGGCCGTGGACGCGTCGATCGCCTCCGGGCTCGCGGCAAACACGGATATACCACTACCGGATCTCCGCGACCAACTCGAGCGGGACGAGCAAAGGCGGGGACGCTACGTTTAAGACATTCTAGGTGCGCCGGCGACGGATTCCGTCCGGGACAAGGGGAACAGTATGTTCGATGACCCGTCCCGCAACCGCACGCCGGAGCGATGCGCTGCCGGCCGACTACCCGCAGTTCCTCGCCGAGGTCAAGGCCCGGATCGCGGCCGCACGCACCCGTGCCGCGCTCGCGGTCAACAGCGAGCTGATCCGGCTCTATTGGGAGATCGGCACGAGATCCTCGACGCGCGAGCGGCGGAGGGATGGGGCAGCGAGGTCATCGACCGCCTGGCCCCGACCTCCGTCGGGAGTTTCCCGAGTATGACGGGCTTCTCGCGGTCGAACCTCCACTACATGCGCGCGCTTTGCCGACGCGTGGCCCGAGAGAGGGCGATGACTCAATTGTCCAACAGCCCGTTGGACAATTGCCCTGGGGGCAGAACATCGCGCTGCTGACAAGCTCAAAGACCGCGAGCCCGCCTCTGGTACGCCACGCAAGGCTGTCGAGAATGGGTGGTCGCGCAAGGTTCTGGAGGCCCAGATCGCGACCGACTTCGAGGGCGCCAGGGGGCGCGCTCACGAGCTTTGAGCACGCGCTCCCGGAGCCGGACTCCGAGCTGGTCCGCGACGCGATCAAGGACCCCTACAACTTCGAGTTCCTCGGCCTCTCCGCGCGAGCGAAGGAGCGCGACCTCGAGCTGGCCCTGCTCAACGACGTCCAGTCATTCCTGATGGAGATGGGACGCGGCTTCGCACTGGTCGGACGACAGTTCCCGCTGAGGGTCCTCGACGAGGAGACAGGCGAGGAAGCAGGAGTTCTTCATCGACCTCCTGTTCTACAACTACCTTCTCCGGCGCTTCGTCGTGATCGACCTGAAGGTCGAGGACTTCAAGCCTGAGTTCGCCGGCAAGATGAGCTTCTACCTCAACGCCGTCGACGAGCTGGAGCGCCAGCCGGACGACGAGCCATCGATCGGGCTGGTGCTCTGCCCCGGGCGCAGCAAGACGGTGACCGAATGGGCGCTGCGCGGCGTCGATACGCCGGTGGCCGTTGCGCGCTACACCACCGGCGAGATCACGCTGACCGAGACACCACCGCCCGAGATCAAGCGGGCGCTCCCGGACCTCCCAAAGCTGGCCAGCGAGCTCACCGACATCGTCGAAGCAGCCAACGCCATCGTACGACAATAAGTCACCCCAGACGTAGAGCTTGCTCCATGCTGACTGCGGACCTCGCCTTCCGCCCATCCCAGAAATTTGTGCGGGAATTTTATGCACGACACTCCAAACAGGTTCACAAGGAGCCTTGCGTCCTGAGAGTAGCTTTGGCCGCTTGAACTGCGATCTGGAGGTTGTGTTGATGCGGATGGTGAGGGCCTCGATCACTAGCAAAGCTGGCGGTGGAAGCGACCCGCACCGTCTGGCTGGCTCCGTCGCCGAAAAGCCGAGCTTCCCGGCTTCCGCCCCGGACGTGATCTCCGTCGGCGGCACCACGCTCCACCTCACCGCGGAAGGCACCCGCGAAAGCGAGCCGGTGTGGAACGGCGACGGGCCGGCCAACGAAAACAAAGGTAGCGGCCACGTCGTCAGCGGTGGTGGCTGCAGCACCGTGTTCACGGCGCAACCGTGGCAGCAGAACGTGCTCGGCTGGTCCGGGACCGGCTGCGGCAGCAAACGGCTGGACGACGACGTCGCGGCCGATTCCGGTTTCGGCCTCAGCATCTATGACAACTACAACTGCGGCAAAGCCTGCGAAGAAGAACACTTCGGAATCTCCCCCTACGAATGGCGCGTCGTCGGCGGGACCTCGCTCTCCTCGCCGATCGTCGCGGCGATGTTCGGCCTCGCCGGCGGCGCCGGCGGCGTCAGCTACCCGGCGGCGACGCTCTACAGCCACTTCGGCGAATCGTCAGCGTTCTTCGACGTCACCGAAGGCGGCGACGGCTACTGCGACGCCGCCCCCGAATCGATCTGCGGCAAACCCAACACCAAATTCGGCGAGCTGCTCGACTGCGAAGGACGCTCGCCGCGACGCCGCCCCCGGCTTCGACGGGGCCTCCGGCGTCGGCGTGCCGAAAGGCCTGTACGGCCTGCGGCGCCGACGACTTCACCGCCGTCACGCAGACCTCAGCGACACTCCAGTCCCGCGTCAACCCCGACTCCTCGAACGTCACCGCCTGCAAGTTCGAATACGGCACCTCGACCGGCTACGGCAAAGACGCCGAATGCAAGGCGCTGCCGGGCTCCGGCGAAAAGCCGGTACTCGCCTCCGCGGCCGTCACCGGCCTCTCCCCCAGCACCGAATACCACTTCCGGGTCTCCACGACCAACGGCAAAGGCACGCTCCAAGGACCCGACATCGTGCTCCGCACGGCGAACGTGACGGCGCCCTCGGTCGAAACGAAAGGCACCACCGGCGTCAGCGCGAGCGCGGCGACGCTCTACGCGAGCGTAAACCCCCGCGGCTCCTCGGTCAGCACCTGCAAGTTCGAATACGGCACCACCACCGGCTACGGCTCGAGCGCCTCCTGCGCATCGCTACCGGGGTCCGGGTCGAGCCCCGTGGCCGTGGACGCGTCGATCGCCTCCGGGCTCGCGGCAAACACGGAATACCACTACCGGATCTCCGCGACCAACTCGAGCGGGACGAGCAAAGGCGGGGACGCTACGTTTAAAGACGTCGTAGGGGCGGCCCGGACACGAGGGGGCGGCGGGTGGCGAATACCTGTCGCACGCTCACGGGGTGACGGTCATGCTGCTGGGTCAATTGGGCGAACCGTCCCTGGTGCGGCGTAGCATTTGTGGGATGGCTCCTTCTAAGAGGGACAAGCGCCGTGCCAAAGCGCGCGGCACCGACGGCGCGGGCGTCTCGCCGGCCACCTGAGATGGTCGCTCGCCTTCTACAGGACCGTCAAGGGCCTGGCGCCTGCCCGCAGCTTTCTGCTCGATTGCCCGCAACCGGTGCGGGAGATGCTCCTGGCGATCGTGGTCGCGGTACGCGACGCGCCTCCACCGAGTTTCCCGCCGAGCAAGATGTGGCATGTCATGCACGGTGAGATGAAGGGGTTCTACGAGGCCCGCGACGAGCACGATGGTCAGCTGTATCGCGTGTTCTGCGTGCTCGACAGCCAAGCCCCGGAGCACAGACTGGACGCCAAAGCCCTCACGCTGATCTGCGGCGGGGCCAAGCCGGTGCGCAGTCCGATGGACAAGAGCGTGTACAACAAAGCGCTGACCTACCGTCAGGACTACCTGGCCACCCGACGGATCGTGCTGGCAATGGGCGTTCCGAGAGACCAGCAAAAGACTTGAGCAACATGAACTTATATGTTATGGTTCTCGGATGATGGCTACGGACACCACGCTCACAGGTCAGGCATTCGATGAGTTCCTCGAGGGCCAGCTCGCCGATCCCTCGTTCAGGGCCGGATTCGAGAAGAAGCTCGCGAAGGTCAAGAGCATCGCCGAGGTGCTGCAGGTCATTGAGGCTGATTAGGGAGCGAGATAACATCCCCAAGGCCGAGCTCGCCCGGCGCATGGAACGCAAGCCGGAGGCGATCTCACGGCTCCTGCGCGGCGAGGGCGCCAACCCGACGCTCGAGACCCTGATCGACCTGGTCGATGCGATCGGGCTCGAGCTCGACATCCGCATCCGCCGCCAGCCGGCCAAACGCAACGGCAACTACTCGCCGTTGAAGGTTCACTCCGCCGTCTGAACTACCAGGGATCTTCCGACTCCGGCTCGCATAACTCACCCGTGTACGCGGGGCAGGGATGCCCCGCGCCCACTCCTTTGGAGATCTTGATCACCCGCGCGGATGCAGCCCAACATAACCACCCATTCATCATCCACCCCGCAACAGGGCCACGGGTCAGGAACACCCACCTTCTCCGCTAAACGGCATACTCGCCATGGTCTAGTAGTACGTTTATAGGCTTAGTAGTACGTTTATAGGGTGAGCAGCTTTCGTGATCTTGCGCGTCATTTCGGGGCGCTACCCCCGGGAACCGTCGCCTCGCTGACCAGCATCGCGGAGGCTCGTGGGATGGCAGAGGTCCTTCCTCGCCAGAATCCGGCGGGCCTCTAGACGTTGCGACGGGTGGCGATGATCCAGAGCACGGAGGCATCGAACGCGATCGAGAACATCCACGCTCCAGCGCAGCAACCTGATCGACCTCGGCGCCGAGGAGCTCGCCGACCAGGTCGACTGGCCGACGCTGAGCCCGCACGGTCACTCCCTCTCCAAGACGGGGGTGCATCTCGCGCAAAAGGGGGAAGCCGCAATGAGGGTCTCTTGCCTCCACCGTTCTCGATCGGTTGTCGTATGCTCTCGCGGCGGTGTTCGCTAGCGGCCAAGGAAGAGTTCGTGGTAGCTCGATGAGCCCGGTGGCCCGGTTCAGGGCGCGGGTGATCGCGGTCGTGCTGCTCCTCGCCGCGTCGCTGCTCGCCGGCGCGCCGGGCGCTTCGGCCGCGCCGGGCAACCACCCCGCCCCGCACGCGAAGACGCGCTACGCGCGGATCCGGCGGGCGTGCCGGGCGCCGGCGGCGGGGCGCCGGCAGTGCATGGCGCTGGGACGCGTCCAGGTCGCCGCGGGCACCGCCGGCGCCAGGCCGTTCGTGCAGGACGACGGGGCCACCGAATCGGGCCCGGCGGGCGGGCTCACGCCGGCGCAGCTCGCGAGCGCGTACGAATACGAACCGACCGAAGGCGGGGCCGGGCAGACCGTCGCGCTGATCGACGCCTACGACGACCCGAACGATCGAAGCAGACCTCGGGACCTTCGACACCCACTACGGCCTCCCGGCATGCACGACCGCCGACGGCTGCTTCACAAAGGTCGGGCAGACCGGGAGCACGACGTCGCTGCCAAAAGCCGACAAAGAGGCTGGTCGGTCGAGATCACGCTCGACGTCGAGACCGCCCACGCGTCTGCCAGAAGTGCAGGATCCTGCTGGTGGAGGCGAACGCGCCGAAACCGACGCCGATCTCGCGGCGGCCGTCGGCGAGGCGGTCGAGCTGGGCGCGACCGAGGTCTCCAACTCCTACGGCGGCTCCGAGGAGGAAGAACCGGCGAAGAAGCGGCCTACAACTACCCCGGGGTCGTGATCACGGCCTCCGCCGGCGACGACGGCTACGACGACTGGGACGAAGTGGACAAGAAGAAACCGCCGAAACTGCCCGAACGACCGGAGTCGCCCGCCTCGCTGCCGACCGTCGTCTCCGTCGGCGGCACCTCACTCAAACTGAACGAAAACGGCACGCGCAAGAGCGAGACCGTCTGGAACCACAACGGACCCGCTGACGAAGTGGGTCTCCAAGACAAATCGCCGGAAGGCGCCGGCGGCGGGGGCTGCAGCACGCTGTTCACCGCGCCGCCCTGGCAGCAGAACGTCCCCGGGTGGGGGGAAGCGGCTGCGGCACGAAACGCCTCGACAACGACATCTCGGCCGTCGCCGACCCGTACACCGGCTTCGACATCTACGACAGCTACAACTGCGGCAAAACCTGCGAAGCGGACGGCGGCGGCGAAGGCTGGGAAACGTGGGGCGGCACCTCGCTCGCCTCGCCGATCGTCGCTTCGCTGTACGGCCTCGCCGGCGGCAGCGGCGGGGTCAGCTACCCGGCGGCGACGCTCTACAGCCACCTCGGCCCGACCTCGTTCTACGACGTCACCGAAGGCGGCAACGGCTACTGCGACGGCGATCGCGGAACCCACGTGCGGCGACCCCAACGCCAAGTACAAAGAGCGAGGTCGACTGTGAAGGCACGACGGCATGCGACGCCGCGACCGGCTTCGACGGCCCCTCCGGCGTCGGCACGCCGCGCGGGCTGTACGGGTTCCGCAGCGACGCGACCGCCCTGCTCACGCAGACCTCGGCAACGCTCAACGCCCGGGTCAATCCCGACGGGCAACGCGTCACCGAATGCAAGTTCGAATACGGCACCTCGACGTCCTATGGATCCAGCGCTCCCTGTGCCGCCCTACCCGGGGAAGGCAGCAGCCCGGTGGCGGTCTCGGCGAAAATCGCCGGTCTCGCGCCGAGCACCGAATACCACTTCCGCGTCACGACGTCGAGCTCCGCCGGCACGGTCGACGGCCCGGACATCGCGTTCCGGACTCAGCCGGTCGCGGCGCCCTCGGTCGAAACGAAAGGCTCGAGCGAAGTCGGAGCGAGCTCGGCGACGCTCTACGCGAGCGTCAACCCCCGCGGTGGACCGCTCAGCGCGTGCACATTCGAATACGGCACCACGACCGGCTACGGATCGAGCGTGCCGTGCGCGGCGCTGCCCGGGTCCGGGTCGAGTCCCGTCGAGGTGTCCGCCGCGATCGCCTCCGGGCTGGTTGCCGGCACGGAATACCACTACCGGATCAGCGCCACCAACTCGGGTGGGACGAGTAAAGGGGAAGACGGGACGTTCAAGACTTCATAGGGGCGACCCGTCAATTGTGCAGCAGGCCCTTGCACAATTGCCTTGGGGCACAACACCAAACTGCTGATGGTCGCCCTTGGCCCAGCAAACTGTCACTTGCCGCCGCGCAGACCTTCAAAAGCAAGACGCGCGCGGGGATGGACGAGAACGGAGAGGAACGAGCGCGTGAGGGAGAAGCGACAACAGAACAGCCAAAGCGGAAGCAATGAGCTCAACTACCGCTAAGCCGAACCACAGCTTCACCATCTTCCAGCGGCGTCAATGTACTGGACGAAGCAATTGGATGCGTATACGAGGCCGGCTGCGACGACGCCCTATCGGGGTGCGTGACGGTGCGCAGTACGGAGCGTTCGACCGCGAAGCCAACAGCTTCAGCGAGGCACTCGCCAGCGCCATCGGAGACATCACCTCCGCCGTGCCTGGCCTGCAAGTCGTGCGCATCGAGCCCGATGAGCTCGTCACAATGGCCGCCATCGCCAAGCGCAGCGGACTCTCACGCGAGTACATCCGGCTGCTCTCCACAACAAGCGCGGCCCCGGAGGCTTTCCGGCCCCGGTCACCTATGCAGACCACAAGACCCGCCTATGGCACTGGCCGGACGTCGCCCACTGGCTGACCGAGCACCAGGACACCAAGATCGAGGTCGACGCCCACGCCGCAGACCTCGTCGCCGCCATGAACGCAGCCTTCGACCTACGCGAGCATGCCAGCCATCTTCACGACAGGCACGATCTCGCTCTGATCGCCCAAGCGTGGAGAAGACACTCTTCAGATTCAGCGCCACCGCTGCACGAATGAGCTCCTTCAGCGCGCCCTCGTCGATCTTCTCATCCTCCTTGATGTCGATCGCGCGCCTGACTTTCCCCTCGAGGCTGGAGTTGAACAGGCCCGAGGGATCGTCCAAGGAAGCGCCCTTGAAGAACGTCAGCTTGACCGCGTTTTTGTAGACCTCACCGGTACAGATACCCCCGCCGCGGGCCCAGACCGGCACTCCGGGGTTGGTGGGCTTCACCCATTTCCATTCCTCGACGATCTCGGGGTCCGCTGCATTGATGATTGCCCGCACCATGCCGAGCGTCTCGCCGCGCCAATCGCCCAGCCCCTCGATCCGCTCGTCGATCTGCTTGGAAGCACTCTGCTCGTCATCCGCCATGTGCGATTCCCCCTACGTAGCCGATTACACATCGTGGCAGCCTAACCGCCGGCGGGCTACGCGATCGGCTCGGCGTTGATCCCTGCGATCCGTACCCCTCCCCGATCGCGCTCGGGGTAAAGCCGGAGACTCTCTCCGGGTGGAGCACCCTTCTATGTCCAAACCCCGCGATTTGGCTCACAGAACCGTGCTGGCCGCCCGATAGCGGGAGGGTGAGACACCTCCACAACCTCCACAATCACCTCAGAAGCCTGCTCTTCAAGCTGCTCGTCAGCGCCGCCGCGCTGCTCGCGTGTGCCTGCGCCGGCCTCGTCAACGACGCGAGCGCGGCGCCGGCGGTCCGCCTCGAGGCGCCGATCGCGAGGATCGCGAGGATCGCCGGGGATTCCGCCGCGCGCCCGGGCGCCTCCTCCGCGCGCCGCACGCATCGAGCCTGCTCGAGCTCGCGCCGGCGGCACAAGGGACGCGCGGCGTGCCGCTCCCGCAAGGACGGCGCCAGCAAGTCCCACGCGGCCCGCAACCACCCCGTCCACCAAGCGGTTCAGCAGGTCCCGGCGACCACGCCACAGCCGCCCGCCGCGGCACAGCCGGCCGCGAGCAGCGCGTCGATCATCGCGGGCGTGCTCGCGACGCCCTGCGCGAACACCGAACTGACGCCCGCGGCGGGCAACATCGAAGCGATCGACGCAGCAACCCTCTGCCTCGTCAACCAGGAGCGCGCCCGCAACGGCGAGCTGCCGCTGCAGCCGAACGCGCAGCTCGAGCAGGCCGCGCAGGGGCACAGCGAAGAAATGGTCAGCGAGGACTACTTCGCGCACATCTCCCCGAGTGGGCTGACGCCAGTCGAACGCGTCGTCGCCACCGGCTACGTCCCCAACTCCGAAGTCGGCTACACGCTCGGCGAGAACATCGCCTGGGGCACGCTCCAGCTGAGCACGCCGAGCGCGATCGTCGCGGCCTGGATCGCCTCGCCCGAGCACCTCGCGAACATCCTCTACAGCCCCTACGTCGACACCGCGATCGGCGTCGCCCCCGAGGCGCCCGCCTCGCTCGCCGAAGGCCAGCCCGGCGCGGTCTACTCGCAGGAGTTCGGGGTGATCGTCGAATGACAGGGCGCTGTCGTCAGCCCCGCGCGCCGAGGACAACCCCGCCGCAGGTCGAAAACCACGGTGGAGGCGTGCTCGGGAAGCCGGGCTCGACAGTTGACCGGGTCAGGGGCATTGGCTTCAAGTCCGCGCTTGTTACGTCCGATGGGTGGGTAAACATGCCTACACAAACCTCGTTACATATGGCTCAATCATGTTGATCGCAGGCATCGCCATCTGGCTCACCCTGGTCCTCTTCTTCGTGGCCCTCTGCCGCGGCGCCGCCGCGGCCGACGGCCGCGGCCTCGCCGCCACCGAGAGCTATCCGACCGCCACCGCTTCGCTCGCGGGCGCCGACGGGGCCGGCGGGCGGCGCCGGCGCAAGCTTCGCCGGGCTGGTGATGTTGGAGGATCGGCCCGCGGACGGGCCGGTGCCGGCCGCGCGGGATCTGCGGGCTAGAGCCCGCGGCGCCCGAGCACGTGCGGGACAGTACGCAGCAGGATCTTGACGTCCTTCCACAGCGACCAGTTCGCCACGTACAGGTAGTCGATCGCGACCATCTCGCGCAGCGGCACGCGCGCGGGGCCGAGGATCTGCCAGTGGCCGGTCATCCCCGGCATCAGCTCCAGGCGGCGGCGGTGCCAGCCCTCGACGCGCTGGTCCTCCTCGATCACGAGCGGGCGCGGGCCGACGAGGCTCATCTCGCCGCGCAGGATGTTGAACAGCTGGGGCAGCTCGTCCAGCGCGCTCTTGCGCAGGAATTCGCCGACGCGCGTCACGCGCGGGTCGTCGGCGATCTTGAAGAGGCCGTCCTGGGCCTCGTTGCGATCGCGCAGCGAGTCCTTCAGCGCCTCCGCGTCGGGGACCATCGTGCGGAACTTCAGCATGTAGAAGCGCTCGCCGTGCTGGCCGACGCGCAGCTGGCGGAAGAACACCGGGCCGCGGCTGTCGAGCTTGATCGCGACCGCGATCGCGGCGAGCAGCGGCGAGACCGCGAGCAGGCCGAGCGAGGCGCCGATCATGTCGAAGCTGCGCTTGACGACCGAGGAGGAGCGCGTCAGCTCGAAGCGGCGGACGCCCATCACCGTGACGCCGTGCAGGTCGTCGAACTCGACCGACGAGCCGACGACCTCGAGCAGGCTCGGCAGCACGCTCACGCGCACGCCGACGGCCTTCAGCGTGCGCACCAGGTTGAGCATCTCGACGCCCTCGGCGCTGCCGGGCGCGACGATCGCGCGGTGCACGTCGAGCGTCTGCGCGAGGTCGCGGATCTCCGCGAGGCGGCCCGGCGAGAGCGCGTCGGTCGACCACGGCGCGGCCTTGTCGAGGTCGAGCTGCGCGACCATCGTCGCCTTGATCCCGCGGTGGTCGGTCAGCTTCGCGCGGATCGTCTTCGCCGAGCGCTCCTCGCCGATGAACAGGCAACGCTCGACGGGCGCCATACGCAGCGCGAGCGCCCGCGCCGTCGCGCGTGCCAGCACCAGCCCGGCGAGCAGCGCCAGCCACAGCACGAGCGCTTCGGGACGGCGCAGGAAGCCGCCCTTGACGATCAGTTCGCTCGCGAGGTAGGCGGTCAGCGCGCAGAGCGTCGCGAGGTGGAACAGCTTCGGCACCTCATCGAGCGTCGTCTTGCGCAGCAGCGTCTCGTCGCGGTCGTACAGCCCGAACAGCTTCGCGCCGATCAGCAGCAGCGGCAGGCCGAGGAGGCTCAGCCACGTCAGCTGCAGCGAGCGCGGGGAGAGCTGCGTCACGAGCACGAAGGTCCCCGCGATCGCGACGACGTCCGCGAGCAGCAGCATCCTCCGAAACAGCGCGTCGCGTCGCAGGCTCGCCGCCGGCCCGCGCGCCTCGGTGATCTGCTGCGGCGTCTGCCGGCGCCTGATCCCGAGACCCACCAACCCCCATGAGCCGCTGGACGCGGGCGCGCGACCCAGGCGGGTGTACGTCCCGGCCTTGCGTTGCGTCTCACCGCTCATAAGACCTCTCCAGCCTCCTTGCCTGCCATCACGACCCCCATGATGGACGCTCCCATCTCAAACAAATGTTGAGATCCCGCTATCCAGCTCAAGCCGGGAATCTTGCACATTTCGGGCCGTTCCGCAAGGACTGGTGTCCAAGAAACCAATCGGCAACTTGGCTCAGTTGCTCGTGATTCCTACTCTTGGAAGGATTGTCCGAAATTTCACCAACCACACGTGGCCCTAATGTTCTGGTCGGATGATCGACCTCCACACCCACGTGCTGCCCGGCATCGACGACGGCCCCGAGACGATCGAGGGCTCGGTCGAGCTCGCCCGCGCCGCCGTCGCCGCGGGCGCGCGGACGCTCGTCGCCACCCCCCACGTCTCCTGGACCTACCCGAACGACGCCGGCACGATCGGCGCCCGCGTCGAGGAGCTCCAAGCACGCCTGGACGCCGAGGGGATCCCGCTCGAGCTCCGCGCCGGCGCCGAGCTCGCGATGACGCGGCTCGTCGACATGGGGACCGAGGAGCTGCTGGCGCTGCGGCTCGGCGGTGGCGGCTGGCTGCTGGTCGAGCCGCCGTTCTCCCCGACGGTCACCGGCCTGGTGCCGCTCGTGTTCGAGCTCCAGCGCCAGGGCCACGAGATCCTGCTCGCCCACCCCGAGCGCTGTCCCGCCTTCCACCGCGAACCGGAGCTGCTGCGCGAGCTCGTCAGCGAGGGCGTGCTCACGTCGGTCACCGCCGGCTCGCTCGTCGGGCGCTTCGGCGGGGAGGTGCGTCGCTTCGCCTTGAAGATGGCGCGCGAGAAACTGATCCACAACGTCACCTCCGACACCCACGACACCGTCCGCCGCCCGCCGGGCATCGCCGCGGAGCTGCGCAAGGGAGGCCTCGGCCCGCTGGAGCGGTGGCTCACCGAGGAGGTGCCCGGCGCGATCCTCTCCGGCGCCGGGATCCCGCCCCGGCCCGAGGTCGAGCTCCCGGGGATCGAGTCCGCGCGGCGCACGTGGTGGCGACGGCGGCCCTGAGGGCCGCCTCGCGCGGCGCACGTGGTGGCGAGACGCCCAGCTGAGCACGGCACGGGAGCTGCGACCCGCGGCGAGCATCGCGATCCCACCGCACGCCCAGCCCGCCACACGCCCAGCCGTGCCGTGCCGTGTGCGCCGGTGGACTACTCCGCGACCGAAGTGCCGGGCCCGGAGAGCTCGAACGCGGCATGCAGCACCTGGACCGCGCGCGGGACGAGCGGGCGGTCGATCACGCAGGAGATCTTGATCGGGGACGTCGAGATCATCTCGATGTTCACGCCCTCCTCGGCGAGTACCGCGAACACCTTCGCCGCGACGCCCGGGTGCGAGCGCATGCCGGCGCCGACGATCGAGACCTTGCCCATCTCCTCCTGCGCGATCAACTCCGAGAACGCCTCGTCGGTGAGGGGCTCGAGCGCCGCGCGCGCCGCGCGCAGATCGTCGCGCCCGACCGTGAACGAGATCTCGGCAAGACGGCCGGTCGCGGTGGGCACGTTCTGCTCGATCATGTCGACGTCCACGTTCGCCTGGGCGAGCGCCGTGAAGATCCGCGCGGCGGCCCCGACCTGGTCGGGCACGCCAACCAGCGTGACGCGCGCCTCGTCGGTCGAGTGGGTGACGGCTGTGATCAGGGGCTTCTCTTCAGCGTCCATGTTCTCTCCTTCGGCCACCACCATCGTACCCGGCGTGTCCGCGAAGGAAGAGCGGCAGTGGATGCGCACCCCGTGGTTGCGCGCGTACTCGACCGAGCGCAGCTGCAGCACGCCCGCGCCGGAGGCGGCCATCTCGAGCATCTCCTCGAAAGAGACGGTCGCGAGCTTGCGCGCGTCGGGCACGATCCGCGGGTCGGCGGTGTAGACGCCGGCGACGTCGGTGTAGATCTCGCACTCCTCGGCGCCGAGCGCGGCGGCGAC
This sequence comes from uncultured Solirubrobacterales bacterium, assembly GCA_963789675.1. Taxonomy (GTDB): domain Bacteria; phylum Actinomycetota; class Thermoleophilia; order Solirubrobacterales; family Solirubrobacteraceae; genus Palsa-744. The sequence continues at coordinate 130,357 of CAWBLR010000002.1, forward strand.
CGCGACGGCGGTCGTGTCCGAGCCGCCGCGACCGAGCGTGGTGACGTTCTTCGCGGTGCTCGAGACGCCCTGGAAACCGGCGACGAGCACGATCGCGTCCTCGTCGAGCGCCGCCCTCACGCGGTCGGCGCGTACGTCGAGGATCCGCGCCTTCGTGTGCGAGTCGTCGGTCACGATCCCCGCCTGCGAGCCCGTCAGCGAGATCGCGCGGTGGCCGAGGTCGTTGATCGCGATCGCGCACAGCGCGCAGGAGATGCGCTCGCCGGAGGACAGCAGCATGTCCATCTCGCGCGGGTCTGGATCGGCCGACAGCGCCTGCGCCATCGCGATCAGTTCGTCGGTCGTCTTGCCGCGCGCGGACAGCACCGCGACCACGCGGTAGCCCGCCTCGCGCTTCTCGACGATCCGCCGCGCGGCGCGCTGGATCCGCTCGGCGTCGGCGACGGAGGTCCCGCCGAACTTCATCACGACGATGTTGGACACGTGCGCAGGATAGAGAGGATCCCCCACGCCGCATGTTGCCCTGCGACAAACCTGTACATATATGGTTCGTCGACGAGCGCATGCGCTCGCGGCAAATCGGTCCGGTGCCGGGGCGCCGTCTCTTCCCAAAGGGACACCCCGACACCGGCCTGTGTCTGACCAAAGCCGACGGCGCGGCCATGACCTTGCCCGCCTGCCGCCCACCTCGACCTCGGGGACAGTTCTATAGGCCTCGACAACCGGCCGTCAAGAGTTAACTCAGAGGAAAACGGCAGTTGAGCGCGCCCTGTTACCAGTTTGCCCGGGTCAGCCGACAGCCATCCTTCAGAGCAAGCGCGCGATATCCGCGCCGCGCGGGGTCAGGTACCACGCGTTGCGCTTGCCCTGACCCTCGGAGTGCCTGGAAACAAGCCCGTCATCGGCGAGCTCGGAGAGGAGCTTCGAGATCTGCGAGCGGTGCGCGACGCCGATGCCCACGGCAATTTCGATATTGCTCGCACCTGGCCGGCCGGCCAGATAGACGAGGCATTCGCGCGCGCGGCGGGCACTGGGGTTGGCCAGCGTCGCGGGCAGCGCCAACTCTCCAGCCGGCTTCCCCGACACGTCGATCTCGGCCGGCGAGATCGACGAGCGCACCCAGTCGGGGGCATCGGTTTGAATTGCCCGCGCGAGCTCGTCGCCACGGAGCTCTTCCTCGAGTGCCATTCGTTCGCTTGAGACAAACGGCGTCACCGCCGTGCCCATCAGCGGGCCGAGCAGCTCGATCAGCGGCCCCGGCTCGCGGTTGAGGAGGCGGTTGTAGATGACGCCCATGACCGAGGCCATCACGCTCTCCGCCGCCAGCGGCTGGACACGCACATCCTCACTTTCGATCCGCGCGACGATCAGCGAGCGCAGCGCGCGCAGATTGCGCTCGCGATGTTCCACCACCGCCGTGCCGCCCCCCAGCGTCTCCACGAAGCAGACCCGCGCCAGCGCTGAATCGGAATCGAAGAACAGGAGCAACGCCGCGAGCGCCTCGCGCACCCCGTCCTGCCAGGATCCGGCCTGTTCGAGCCGCTGTGAAACGAGCGTGACGGAGCGCTCCAGCACCCAGTCCATCACGGCGTTGAGCCCGTCTTCGATCCCGCCGGGGAATACCTCGTAGAACGTGCGTCTCGACACTCGCGCGCGCTCGATCACCAGCCCCACCGAAGCACCCGTGGACCCGCGCTCGGCCACCACCTCCACCACCGCCTCGACGATCCGCTGACGCCGCGCGCCCGCGGTCGCCGCTCGTCCCTGCCGTGCTCCCTTCCGCGCGGCGCGCGATGACGACGCCGGCCCGCCGCGCGATACAACCGTCGAGCCTCCCGGCGGCGCGGTCCGATCGGAGCGCTCTACCTCCCGCTGATACGCGTCGCTGACAGCGGAGATCAAGCCCTCGACGAGCATGCCCGCGCGGCCCAGCACATCGCGCAGCATCACCGTCCCCAGCGACCGGTCGCGCTCGACCTCGCCCATGATGAACCCCTCGAGCTGCGAGTACCCCGCGACATACCGGCGCAGCACCGTGTCCAACCCCACCCCCAGCCGTGCCGCCCGGCGCGCCTGCTCGATCGCGGCGGCGGGAACCGACTCGGTGGACTCTTTCACCCCGTGCTCGATGCCGGTCAGGACATGATCCAGGGCCGCGACGATCGCCGCGCGCAGGCCGGCCACGTACTCCGCGTTTTCACTGCCCGTCAGGTCGAACTGCTCGTCGCTGATGCGCGCGAAGATCACCCTTTCGATCTCTCCCTGCCGCGCTCGCAGGCGCCCGACCAGAGCGGCACGAGCCTCCTCGAACGCCTCCCCGCGGCCGGTCGTGTCATCTCCCGCAATCACGCGGGCGATACTGACCTGCGCTCAATCCGCCGCCTAGCGACATGTCGCTAGGCGATTCGCCGACCAGACCGAATCGGCCGAAGATCACACCGCGCGGCGACCGGCGAAGGCCTTGCCGAGCGTGACCTCGTCGGCGTACTCGAGGTCGGAGCCGACCGGCAGGCCGCTGGCCAGGCGCGTGACCGTTAGCTCAGGAGCGCGCACGCGGAGCTCCTCGGCGATGTGCAGCGCGGTCGTTTCGCCGGTCGTCGTGGGATTCGTGGCGAGGATCACCTCGCGTACCCGCGATGCCTGCTCGCCAGACTCGGCGCCTGCGCCCATGGCGCCCGTGGCGCCGCCGGGTGTCGCGATGTTGGGAGCGGCGCCGTTGGGCGTTGCGCGCGTGAGGAGCTCGGCGATGTGCAGGTCCTCGGGGTCGATGCCGTCGATCGGGGAGAGCGCGCCGCCGAGCACGTGGTAGACGCCTGAGTACTCGTGCGTGCGCTCCATCGGGATCACGTCGGAGGGCTCCTCGACGACGCAGATCAGGCCGTGATCGCGGCGCGTGTCCTGGCAGATGCGGCAGCGCGCCTCGTCGGTCAGGTTGAAGCAGACCTCGCAGAAGCCGATCTTCTCCTTCACCTCGCGGATCGACTCCGCTAGCGCGATCGCGTCCTCGGGGGAGGAGCGGAGGATGTGGAAGGCCAGTCGCTGGGCGGTGCGGGAGCCGATCCCGGGGAGCTTCGAGAGCTCGGTCACGAGCCGCTGGACGGGCGGGGCGTAGCTGCTCACGACTTAGAGGCCGGGGAGCCCCAGACCCCCACCGAGGCCGCCGAGGTCGAGGCCGCCGGTGGTCGCGCCGAGCCTGCCGGCGGCGAGCTCCTGGGCGGCGCGGAGCGCCTCGTTGACGGCGGCGAGGACCATGTCGGAGAGCATCTCCACGTCCTCGGGGTCGACCGCCGCGGGGTCGATCGTCACAGCCTGGACCTGCAGGTCGCCGGTGATCCGCACGGTGACCATGCCACCACCGGCGGAGGCCTCGACCGTTTCGTGCTTGAGCTCCTCCTGGGCGACCTCCATGTCCTGCTGCATCTTCTGTACCTGCTGCATCATCTGCTGCATGTTCGGCATCCGCTGCTGCTTGGCCATCACGCCTCCTTCGGTTCGCTGTTGACCGGCGCCTGATCGCTGGACAGCTCCTCGGCATCGAACTCCTCCATGAAGCGCGCCACCCACTCCTCCTCTGTCGGCGTCGGGAGCATGGACGCGGCCTCAGCATCGGCCTCGAGCAGTTCGTAGGACAGTCGCCAGCGACCGCCTGCGATCTGACGGAGCGCATCGGTGACAATCGCGCGGTTGTCGGGGTGCTCGGCCTTCTTCTTCAGGAAAGCCGCCGAGGCGGCAAACGCCACGATCAGGTCCTCACCCTCCACGGCCACCGGGCGCGTGTCCAAGAGAACCGCGCTCAGCATCTTGTTCTCCGTCCCCACCAACTCCAACACCGCCGGCCACATCACGAGCAGGGAATCGAGATCTGTGGCATGTGCAACCTCGGGAACGGGCTCCGGCTCGACGTCCATAGCCGGCGCCGGCTCGGGCATCACCTCCTCAACGGGAGCGGGCACAGGTGCAGGCGTGGGCGCGGATATGACCCCGCGCTCGCGCTCCAGCCGCTCGATCCGGGCGAGCAGGGCCGGCGTGGAGGCATCGAGGGCCGGGGCCGCGGCCTTGACCAGGGCCAGCTCGAGCCGCGTGCGCGGGTCGGCGCCGGCGCGCACGCCCTCGAGCGCCGCGCCGAGCAGCTCGAGCAGGCGCACGACGACCGCGCGGTCGACGCGCTCGGCCTGGGCGCGCAGGCGCGCGTCGGCCTCCTCGGTGAGCGCCAGTTCGGCGGGCAGCTCACCGAGCGTCTGCACGACCAGCAGCTCGCGCGCGTGCACCTCGAGGTCGGCGGCGAACGAGCCGGCGTCGCGACCGCTCTCCACGCAGCGCTCCAGCGCGCGCAACGCGCGCGCGCCGTCGCCCGCGTCGACCGCGTCGACGAGCTCTTCCAGCAGGCCCGCGTCGGCCACGCCCAGCACCGCGAGCACATCCTGCAGCGCGATCTCGTTGCCGCTGTACGTGAGCAGCTGCTCGAGCGTGCCGAGCGCGTCGCGGAAGGAGCCCGTGGCCGAGCGCGCGACGGCGGCGACCGCCTCGGGCGGGATCTCGATCGACTCGGCGGCGGCGGCGCGGCGCAGCACCGAGGCGATCTGCTCGACCGTCGGGCGGTGGAAGTCGAAGCGGTGGCAGCGGTCGACGACCGTCGCCGGCACCTTCTGCGCCTCGGTCGTGGCGAGCACGAAGACCGTGTTCGGGGGCGGCTCCTCGAGCGTCTTCAGGAACGCGTTCCAGGCGGCCGTCGAGAGCATGTGCGCCTCGTCGAGGATGTACACCTTGCTGCGCCCGGAGACCGGCGAGTAGGCGACGCTCTCGCGCAGCTCGCGGATGTCGTCGACGGAGTTGTTCGAGGCGGCGTCCATCTCGATCACGTCGAGCGAGGAGGCGTGCGCGATCGAGAGGCACGATTCGCACGCGCCGCAGGGGTCTATTGTGGACCCGCCCGCCCCGCGCTCGCAGTTCAGGCAGGCCGCGAGGATCTTCGCCATCGAGGTCTTCCCCGTTCCGCGCGAGCCGACGAACAGGTAGGCGTGGTGGACCTTCCCGCGCTGCACGGCGTTGCGCAGCGTGCGCACGACCGGCTCCTGGCCGACGACGTCGGCGAACGTACGGGGCCGGTGCCTGCGATAGAGAGACTGGGCTTGCGCTGGCTCGGCTTGCGCCTGTGGCTGGTCGATCGGCACCGTTGTCCTGAGTCTACCCACGGGCGCGGGGCGGGCGGGAGCGGTCGGGCAGGGTGCGCCGGGGGCACTTGGACCGGGTAGCGTGCCCGCTCGTGAGGACCAGGATCAAGCACTGTCCGAAAACCCCTCGGCTCGTGTTCCAATGACCGCCGTGGAGAGACGTCGGGGTTTTCGGACACGTTTCCAAACGCTTCGCCGACCCGCTCGCGATCGTCGCGGGGGCCGTCGTGCTGTGGGTGGCGGCCGGCGTTGGCTTCGCCAACTACGACACGCTCTACGCGCTCGCCTGGGGCGGGCAGCTCGCACGCGGCGAAACGCCGCAGTACGGGATCCCGATCGCGCCGACACCGCACCCGCTCGTGGAGGTGCTCGGGGTGGTGCTCGCGCCGCTGCCGGCGGGTGCGATCGAAGGCGTGACGGTCGCGCTCGGCTTCCTCGCGCTGTCGGCGTGCGGGTGGGTGCTCTACCGGCTCGGCTCGCTGTGGTTCGGGCGCGCCGCGGGGGCGCTGGCGGCGCTGATCCTGCTCACGCGCGTGCCGGTGCTGTCCTACGGCGTGCGCGCGTACGTGGACATCCCCTACCTGCTGCTCGTGCTCAGCGCGGTGCTGGTCGAGGCTCGGCACCACCGATCGGGGGGTGACGGGAGCCCCGATCGGCCGGCGGGCGCGCCGGTGCTGGCGCTGCTCGCGCTCGCCGGGCTGCTGCGCCCGGAGGCGTGGGTGTTCTCGGGGTTGTACTGGCTGTACCTGATGAACTTGACGCCGCGAACCGTGCGCGCGTACACGCGCACGCGTAGGCGCGCGCGTTCTGAGCCCTTTTTAACCAACGCTCCCCCCGGCGCACGCGCCGGCAGATCGCCGGGTTGACGCTGCTCGCCGCGGCGGCGCCGCTGGTGTGGGTGGCGAGCGACTGGCTGGTGACCGGGCATCCGCTGTGGTCGCTGACGAACACGCGGCACACCGCCGAAACGCTCGATCGCGTGACCGGGATCGCGAACGTGCCGGAGTACATCCCGCGGCGGATCGGCGAGATCCTCGGCCCGCCGGTGCTGCTCGGCGCGGCGCTCGGCGGGGTGCTGTCGCTGTGGCTGTTGCCGCGGCGGGCGCGCCTCGGCGCGGTCGTGGGGGTCGTCGCGGTGCTCGTGTTCGCGGCGTTCGCCACGGCCGGGCTGCCGATCAACACGCGCTACGCGTTCCTGGCCGCGGCGATCCTGTGCATCTTCTGCGGCGCCGGCGTGTTCGGCTGGACGCGCCTGCCGCGCGAGGACCCGCGCCGGCGCTGGTGGATGGCCGGCGGCGCGCTCGTGCTCGTCGCGCTCGTCGCCTACATTCCTACGCAGTACCACACGGTGCACCGCGAACTCGGGAAACTGGCGCGCCAGGAAACGTTCCAGAACGAGCTCGTCGCGCTCGTGCAAGACGGCTCGATCACGCGCCGCTGCGAGCCCGTGGGGGTGCCGAACCACGCGCCGATCCCGCTGCTGGCGCTGTACCTGGGGACGAGCCCGCGCGAGATCGTGAGCGCCGAAGCCAGCCCGATCGCGTCAGGCACGTATGTCGACCCGGCGAGCAAGGAAGTCGAAGAAGACTACGTGCTCGACCCCCACGATCCGCACCTGCCCGTCGAGGTGCCACCGGGGTTTACGGAGGCGCACGCGAACAGCGCGTGGTTCATCTTCGAGCACTGCCCGTGATGCGCGCCGTCGCACTTCGTCCACGTCTCCGTCACGGTACGGACGCAATTACCGCACGAATTCGTCACAACTGTGGAGATAATGAGATCGCGGGGGGTTGTTGTTATTCTTTTAAGAGCGCGTGACACGATGGTTACACGCACTCTTTTATGTATATGCCACCCCGCCGCGCCTTTAGCTTCCGGGCACACTTCCGTCGCAGCTCAGGCACCTCTGCATCGCACTTCGGGCACAGTTTGTACATAGCGTCACATTCCTGGCACAGATGGACACATTTTTGTCACATTCCGGTCAGAGTCGTCACAAGTTAAAGGGGAGGGTTGGGTTGTTATATTTTTAAGAGTGCGTGTATCCATAGTTATACGCTGTCTTAAAAGTTAACACCGCATCCCGCGGCCTTTATCCTCCCGTCACACTTCTGCCACACCTGCGTCGCATTTTTGTCACACGCCACACCTGCGTCGGAAGCACCACACCTGCGTCGGAACCACACCTGCGTCGGAACCACATCGGGCGACCTCGATCAGGCGATCGCGGCGGGCAGCAGATGGGCTCCCGGCCCCGGGCGCACCTCGCGCGCGCCGGGCGGGACCGGGACATCCGGCGCGAACAGGCCGAGCACGCTGCCGCCGAAGCCGCCGCCCATCAGCCGCGCGCCCGCCGCGGCGCTTTCGCGCAGCCGCATGACAGCGCGCTCGACCGTCGGCGTGGAGACCTCGTAGAGGTCGCGCAGGCTCGCGTGGGAGGCGTCGAGCAGCGCGCCGACGGCGGGCAGATCCTCCGCCCGCAGCGCCGCGACGGCCTGCTCGACCCGCGCGTTTTCGCCGAGCACGTGCTCGGCGCGGGCGCGCAGCGGCCGCGGCAGGCCGGCGACGGCCGTGGCGCTCGCGTCGCGCAGCGTCTCGACGCCCAGCAGCTCGCACGCGCGCTCGCACTGCGCGCGGCGCTCGTTGTAGCCCGAGCTCGCGTTCGCGTGCCGCTCGCCGGAGTCGACGACGACGAACCGCCAGCCCCCGAGCCGCAGCGGCACGGGCTCGACCGCGAGCGTGCGGAAGTCGATCCGCAACGCCGTCTCGGCCGCCCCGAACAGCGACGCGAGCTGGTCGAGCATCCCCGTCTGCGCCCCCACCCAATCGTTCTCCACGCGCGCGCACAGCCGCGCGAGCGCGATCCGGTCGAGCGGCGCCGCCTCCCCGCCGGCCCGCGCTTGCGCCACGTCGGCGGGCTGGTCCGCGGATGCACCTGCCCGCGTTTGCGCCATGTCGGACTGCGATTGCGCCGCGCCGGCAGGCGGATCCCCGGAGGAACCTGCCCGTGTCTGCGCCGCCTCGGCAGGCGGATCCCCGGACGGCATCCGCGAACCGTCCCCCGGCGCCGGCGGCCGGGCGAGCTCTGCGAGGGCCAGGCAGAGGGCGACCTCGAGCGCGGCCGAGGAGGACAGACCGGCGCCCTGCTCGAGGTCGCCGCCGATCTCCACGCGCGCGCCGCGCAGCGGAACGCCGGCTCGCTGCAGCTCGGCGACGACGCCCCGCACGAACGCGCGCCATCCTTCCGCGGGGGCGATCTCAGCGAGCGCGAACTCGTCCGTCTCGCCAAGATCGCGTGCGTGGGCATAGATCCGCCGGGCGCCGGGCGAGTCGGGCGCGGCCGCCTGCGCGCGCACGACGACGCCCTCGGCGACCGCGAACGGCAGCGCCAGGCCGAGGTTGTAGTCGGTGTGCTCGCCGATCAGGTTCACGCGCCCGGGCGCGAACGCAGCCACGACCTCATTCCGCACGCAGGATCGCCTCACCGAGGCCGGCGGCCGACTCCTCCGGGAGCACGTCGGAGATGAACGTGCCCGCGCCCTGCTCGGAACCGGCGAGGTACTTGAGCTTCGTCTCGGTGCGCAGCGGCGGGTAGAACTCGACGTGCAGGTGCCCGTGCCCCGCCGCCGCGCCGCCGGTCGGCGCCTGGTGGACGACCATCACGTAGGGGAACGGCCGGTCGAACAGCATGTCGTACCCGCGCGCGAGCGTCTGCAGGCCGTCGGCGAGCAGGCGCAGCTCCGCTGCGTCGCAGTCGAGCAGGCTCGGGCGGTGCTCGCGCAGCACCACGTGCGCTTCGTAGGGCCAGCGCGCCGCGTACGGGACGTAGGCGACGACGGCCTCGTTCTCGTAGACGACGCGCCGGCCGTCCTCGAGCTCGCGGCGCAGCAGCGCGCACGGGGCACAGCCGCCCAGGCGGGCGTCGGCGGCGAGCTCGAGCCGCGGCACGGGAGGCAGGAACGGGTAGCCGTAGATCTGCCCGTGGGGGTGGTGCAGCGTCACGCCGACCTCGACCCCGCGGTTCTCGAAGACCATCACGTACTCGACGTCAGCACGCGCGCCGAGCTCCCCGTAGCGCTGGCGCCAGACCCACATCAGCGCCTCGGCGCGCGCGGGCGCGAGCGTCCCCAGCGAATCGTCGTGGCGGTCCGTATAGACGACCACCTCCGCCGCGCCGCGCGGCGCCTCGAAGGCGGGGAAGCGGTTCTCGAAGACCGCGATCTCGAACGCCGGGAACGGGATCTCCGTCTGCTCCCCGCCCGGGCGGGTCGGGCACAGCGGGCAGTGCTCGCGCGCGGGCAGGAACGTGCGGTCCTGACGGTGGATCGCGTAGACGACCGGCTCGTCGCGCAGCTCGCTGCGGCGCTCTTCGCTCACGCGCCGGCTCCCACCCGATCGCCCGCTGCCAACCCGCCGCCGAGCTCCGCGCGGCCACTCACGCGCGCTCGCTCCCACCGTGCGCGGAGCCGCCCGATCCCCGCACGAGCCCCTCGTGCGCGGTGTCGTCGCGCGCGCCTCCCCCCTGCGTGTAGAGGATCAGCGCGCGGCCATCGCCTTTGACGTAGCGCCTCAGCTCGATCGGGCCATAGGCCTCCGCGCGCTCGGAGGACGGATCGCGCTCGGAAGACGGATCGTTCCCGGAACTTGCGGAAAGGTCGGAGCCCTCGTCCGGGAAAACCATTGATCGAGGGTATACCCTTGTGTGAGACGGCACGAAACGAGCCAGGAGATTAGGACAAAGAGAGATTGCCCGGATAGTTGTGCGGGTAACAGCTTCTTAAAGAAACCAAAGCACTTAGCACTCAGCCAACGGGCACCGCGGGTCACGGCGCCCACATGCACGAGGAGGAGGATGTGATGTCAGAGATCGATCAGGCACGCGAGACGGCGGGGGGTCTCGAGCACCTCGATGCACCGGGGATCGCCAGGCGCGGTCTCGACAGACGAGCGTTCCTGCAGCGCACGGCGCTGACCGGCGTGGCCGTCGGCGGGGTCAGCAGCCTGCTGGCCGCGTGCGGGTCGAGCGCCTCCAGCAGCAGCGGCGGGTCCGCGAGCATCTTCGGGTCGCACCCGAGCTACAAATTCGTGGTCGTCAACCACGTCACGACGAACTCGTTCTTCGTCCCGACGCAGTACGGAATCCAGGACGCCTGCAAACTGCTGGGCTGCAGCTACGAGTGGACGGGCTCGGAAAGCGAAAACATCAACCAGATGGTCAACGCCATCAACACCGCCGTCTCATCGGGCGCCGACGGGATCGCGGTGTCGCTGATCTCGAAGACCGCGTTCAACGTGCCGATCGAAAACGCGCTCAAGGCGGGGATCCCGGTCGTCGCCTACAACGCCGACGCCCCTTCGCCCCCCAACAAGCGCCTGGCCTACATCGGCCAGGACCTGAAACTGGCCGGCGAACTGATGGGCAAGCGGATCGTCGCGGCGGTCAAAGAAGGCGACGTGGCGATCTTCACCGCCAGTTCGGGCTCGGCGAACCTGCAGCCGCGCCTCGAAGGGGCCGAACGGGCGATCAAGGAATCGGGCGCGCCGATCAATGTGCACACGATCGTGACCGGTTCGCTGGAATCGGGCGAGAAAACCGCGATCGAAGCCTACTGGACCGGCCATCCGACCACGAAGGGGATGTACGCCGTCGACGGCGGCGACACCGCGGAACTGGGGGGCGTGATGCAGAAGCTCGGGCTGAACGCGAAAGGCGTCAAGGCCGGCGGCTTCGACCTGGCCGAAAAAACCCAGAAACTGCTGCACGAAGGCTACCTCGAATTCACGATCGACCAGCAGCCCTACCTGCAGGGGTTCCTGCCGATCGTCCAGCTGTTCCTGTGGCAGGTCTCCGGGTCGCTGACGGGTCCCGCGGAAGTGAACACGGGCCTGAAATTCGTCGACAAGGAAACGATCACCCCGTACGTCAACTCCAAGAGCCGCTTCGAGGGCACCTCATCCGAAGCGAAGGTGGTGCCGATCCCGGCCGGCACCCCGGCCTAGGCGATGGCGCAGGCGGCGGGGAACCCGGCCTCGCCGGGGACGATGTCCACGCCACCGGCCGCGGGCCCGGCGCATACGCGCCGGGCCTCGCTGCCAAGTGGCAACGAGCTGCTCGAACGCGCGCTCTCCCTGCGCGAGGGCTCGATCATCGTCGTCACGCTGCTCGCGGCGATCTACTTCTCGCTGACCACCAGCACCTTCCTCACCAGCTCCAGCTTCAAGACGCTGCTGCCGTTCTTCGCCCCGTTCGCGATCCTCGGCGCGGGCGAGGTGTTCGTGATGATCCTCGGCGAGATCGACCTCTCGATCGGAGCGACATACCTGCTCGCGCCGTTCATCTACTACAAGCTCGCGGTCGCCGGGATTCCGCACGTGCCGTGCGTGCTGCTCGCACTGGCCTGCTGCATGGTCGTCGGCTTCATCAACGGGTTCTTCACGGCGGTCGTCGGCATCAGCTCGTTCGTGACCACGCTCGGCATGCTCTTCACGCTGGAGGGGCTGACGCTGGTGATCTCGCATGCCGAGCCGGTCGCGATGCCCGGCGCGGAAGTGACGAGCACGCAGGTCAACGTCACGCACGTGATCAACGGGGCGCACATCGTGCTCACCGAAACCGTCAACCACGTCTCGACGTTCGCGAAAGTCCTCGGCGAGGGCACCTACTCGGAGCTGATCTGGGCGATCGCGATCGTGGTCGTCGGGCAGATCGTGCTGACGTTCACCCGCTGGGGCCTCTACACGGTGGCCGTCGGCTCGAACAAGCTCGGCGCCTCCGAGGCCGGGGTGCGGGTGCGCCTGATCGTGATCCGCAACTTCATCCTCTGCGCCACCGCCGGCGGCTTCGTCGGGATCCTCGAGGCCGTGCGCGCCTCCTCGGTGCAGCCGGACGTCGCCGGCGCGAACGAAATCCTGTTCGAGGCGATCTCGGCGGCGGTGATCGGCGGCACGCTGCTGGCCGGAGGGTCGGGGACCGTCGTCGGCGCCTTCATCGGCGCGCTGTTCCTGGGCATCCTCCACGACGGCCTGATCCTCAAGGGCGTCAACGCCAACTACCAGCTGCTCTACCTGGGCCTCGCGATCATCCTCGCGATGAGCATCAACGTATATGTGCAGCGCGTGCGCAGGGGGTCCCGCAGTGGCTGACCGGCCCGTATCGGCGGAGACGGTCGTCGGGCCGGTGTCGGCCCCGGACGACGTGCTGCGCGTTGAGCACATCGCCAAGCGCTTCGGCCCGGTCACTGCCCTGCGCGACGTCAACCTGCACCTGCGCAAGGGCGAGGTGCTGGGCCTGCTCGGCGACAACGGCGCCGGCAAGTCGACGCTGATCAAGATCCTCTGCGGCTTCCAGCGCCAGGACGCGGGCGAGATGTTCCTGCACGGCGAGCCCTACACGCCGAAAGGCGTCGACGACGCGCGGGCGAAAGGCATCGACACCGTCTACCAGGACCTCGCGCTGATCGACGAACTGTCTGTCTACCACAACCTCTTCCTACGCCGCGAGCGCGTCCACCGGCCGATCCCGTTCCTCGCCAACCGCGAGATGAAGCTGCGGGCGCGCGCGGCGCTCGACGAGATCGGGATCAACATCCCGCGGATCGACGTCGCCGTCGCCCGGCTCTCGGGCGGGCAGCGCCAGGCGATCGCGGTCGCGCGCACGGTCAACGGGGAGGCCGACATCATCCTGCTCGACGAGCCTTTGGCGGCGATGGGCGCCAAAGAGGGCGCGCAGATCCTCGACCTCGTCGCGCGGCTGAAGCAGGAGGGGCGCGTCTCGATCGTGATGATCCTCCACAACTACGTCCAGGTCTTCGAAGCCTGCGACCGCGTCTCGATGATCCAGGACGGCGTGATCGTGCTCGACAAGCCGACCGTGGAGACCTCCGTCGAGGAGCTCACCGAGATCGTCGTCAACGAGTACCGCCGCGTGCGCGAAGAAGCCCACGCCGAGGCCGCCGCCGCGGGCGAGCGATCGACGCCGCCCAGCTAGCCACCACACAAGCCCACGGGCAGGACCGGCGAGCGCCTGGGTCGGCCCGGTCGCCCGGCCGGCAGGCGCGCGGCCCGAAGGGCCTTTCTTTCAAAAAAGTGGACCGTGCACCCCGCGTCGAGATCCCCACCACCGGCCGCCTGATCGCTGTCCACGACTCCGGCTCGGGTACTCCCGCTGCGCCTGCCGGGGATCGCTTAAGGCTGCTTCCTTCCGGACCTGACCTGGTTCACAAGCCGACACCGCGCGGGACCCGAACCATCGACGCCCCGAACAGCGGAGCGACCGGGGCGAAACCCCTCAGAAAGGGAATTCAGCCCCGCTAGAGCGGATTGCGGATACAGGGCGCCGCTACCTCCCCGCCTAGCACGGTCCGCGTCCGATCCTAGCGCGCCGCGGGGGGCCGCGTAGATAAATCGCACATCAAGAACCCCAGTTCCGCTAGGCTGCGCGACCGTGACCTACTTCAAACGCATCGCCTCCACACGACCCGCCCTCGCCCTCGCCACGTTCGGCGTGGCGCTCCTGATCGCCGGCTGCGGCTCCAGCGGCTCCTCGAGCACGATCGGCGTCGGCGAAGAGAACAGCGCCAACAACACGCTCGCGACCTCGACCTCGACGGCGCCGACGACCTCCACCGCGGCCGCGACGGCGTCGGTCAAAACGCCCGCGAGCGGCCCACTCTCGAAAGAGCCGACGGTCACGCCGCCCTCCGGCCCGCCGCCGCCGAAACTCGTGACGAAGGAACTGATCGTCGGCACCGGCCCCGAAGCGAAGGCCGGCTCGTCGGTCACGGTCAACTACGTCGGCGTCCTCTACAAGGGCGGCACGGTCTTCGACGCCTCCTGGAAACGCAACGAAACGTTCCCCTTCGTGCTCGGCAAAGGCCAGGTCATCCCCGGCTGGGAACAGGGCATCGTCGGCATGAAAGTCGGCGGACGGCGCGAGCTGATCATCCCCTCCGGCCTCGCCTACGGCGCCAAAGGCTCGCCGCCGACGATCCCGCCGAACTCGGCGCTGATCTTCGTCGTCGACCTGCTCGCGGCCTAGGGCCCCCGCGGATCCGCCGGGTGCTCGGCCCTCGGCGTCCGCGGCGGCGGGTCAACCTGCCTGGCGGCGAGGCCCAGCTGTGAAGGCGCTCGGCCTCGCGGTGCGGGGGAATGCACTACGCCGGGCGGTTGTTGGACGTGGGGGAGCATTCCGCCGCCGCCGCGCGGCTCAGGTACTCGCCTTCGGCGGCCTCGTGGCCACCGTCGGGCTGCTCGCCGGCTGCGGCGGTTCCAGCAGCGCCACGACCCCGGCCGCCGAACGCCTCCAGCGCGAAGACCTCGTCGCCGCCGCCCACGGCCTGCGCCAGGCCGAGGCCTCCGCCGCGCGCGAGATGGCCGCCGCGCGCGTCGCCTGGCCGCTCGTCGCGAACGGCCTGCCGGCCACGGGCACGACGCTCCCTCCCGCGACGCTCCGGGCGCTCTCCGGCGCGCGCGCGGCCGCGCGCGCGCTCGTGCTGCCGGCGCTGATGGGCGAAACGGCCGCGCGCTCGCTCACCGGCCCGGCCGCCGGCGTCACCGGCCTGTACCGCACGTTCCACGGGCTGACCCAGCGCGGTTGGACGCTCGTCGCGGCGGCGGGCGCGGAGGTCGACGGCGGGCCGGCGGCGGCCGCGCGCTTCGCGCGCGCAAACGTCGCGCTGTACATCGACAGCGTCTACGACGGCCACTTCGACGCGGCGCTCGTCGGCAAGAGCCTGCTCGCGGGCTACAAGAAGCTCGGCGGGGCGCATTCGTTCGGGGCTTCGCTCACGCAGGCGGAAGTCTCCTCGCTCGCCGGCGCCTACTCGCCGGCGGGGGAGCGGCTGCACCCGCATCCGGGGGTCAAGCTGGGGTCGTAGCGGCGGCAACGCGATCGGTCGCGAACTCCCTCGTCGCCGGATCGTGTTCCGGCGCGCCGGTTCGCGAGATCCCGTCCGGTGCCGACGCCGGCGGCGTGCACCGGCGAGGCCCAATAGAATCGCTCTCCGAGGGCGCGTAGCTCAGTGGGAGAGCGCTCGCTTCACACGCGAGAGGTCGCAGGTTCGAAACCCGCCGCGCCCATCCAAGAAAAATGCCCCGGCGCACAGGCCAGGGGCGTCAGGTGTTCTTGATCCCGTTCAGGAGCTCCAGCAGGCGCTTCTTGTCGATCCCGCAGGTGCGCACCATCCCTCGCAGGATCGGGTCTGAGATGTCGGGATTCTTCCACGCCTCCGAGACCGGGAACTTCCCCGGCTTCACGGGATGCGTCCACATCGTCTGATGCCCGCCACCTTTGGTTGAGCGAATCCAACCGTCAGCCTTCAACGCACTCTTGACATCTTTGGCCGAAAACGGGCCGCGCTTGAGATTGCTACCGCGACCCACCGGAGACAGGCGCCCGGATCTCAGCTAGCGAAACGAGGAAGCAGCCCCGGCGGCAGCGAGTACGTCCGCTCATCCGTCAACGGCAGATGGACCATCGTATGCCGCAGCGCGCTCGCGAGCATCGACTCTACGGCGATCTGGAGCCGCAGCCTCCGGGGGATCGGCCTTAGAGACTCCTCGAACGCAGCGCCCTCCTCGAAGTACGCACAGAGGTAGCTCACGAGCAGTTCGAAGCTCTGCTCAACGGCATCAGCGATCGTATCGCCGGCACCCGTGACATCGAACTCAAGATGGAGCGCGAACCACTGGTCGTTCTCGCGCTTCACAGCGACACGCATCTCGAACTCGTCCGGCAACCACGCCTGGAAACGAGCCAGATTCTTGCTGTGTGCCTGTTCTGCGGTCGTCACTGCATCTCCCATGTAGGCCCTTTATCGGCCCAGCATCCACACGGCTTGACGTCCCCCGTCGCCGTGAACTCCTGCGCAAAGCATGCCACGCGCGCCGACATGTCGCCCCAACGCAAAAGAACCCCCAACCACAGAGGTTGGAAGGCTCAAGGTCTAGATGGCTCGCGGTGGGTGGTTGCCGACCGCCGTTGGAGATCAACGCGGCGCGTCGGCGAACGCCTACCGCGTGAGCCACTCCAGGGCCAGCTCCACCACCTGCGCGCGGCTGCGCCCGTGATGGTCGACGCTGACGAAGTGGCCGCCGACGAACAGCGAGAAGGTCAGCAGGCAGCGGGCCTCCACCTCGTCGTCGTCCGCGCAGATCGCTCCGAACAGGGAGCGCATGTACTCCATGCGCCGGTTGTCGACCTGCCGTAAGCGCTTTGCAACCGCCTGCTCGCGCCGGGCCCAGTCGCGGATCGCGAGCTCGATCTTCAAGAGCTCGCCGCCCGAGGCAGCGGCTAGCGCGAACAGTTGCCTCAACCTCGACCTCGCGTCCCCTTCCCCGGCCTCGACGGCCTCGATCACCTCGTCGACCCAGGTGCGCTCCCACGCGTCCAGCATCTCCACGAGCAGCGCCTGGCGGTCCTTGAAGTGCCAGTAGAAGCCGCCCTTGCTGACGCCCAACGACTGGGCCAGGGACTCGATCCGGACGGCGTCCGGGCCGCCGGCGGCAAGGGCGCTCAGACCCGCCTCGATCCACCTGTTGCGAGGCGTGCGGGTCGGGGGGGCCATCGCCTCTCTATCTATCGCGTTTCGTTCGACATTGACACTCACGGCGATGATGCTAGGCTTCGACTATACGCTACCGTATGGATCGACGCTCGAGAGGCCAACGACCTATGAGACTCCCGAACACAGCGCACACCTCCCATCCCTGGCGGATCCACGAGCTCGTCCCCGACTTTCGGCTCGAGGATGTCTGGGCGCTGCCGACGCCCGGCCGAGCCGACGAGTTCCCGCTCCTCGTCGAGGGGTTCGCCACGGCCGATCCGGCGCAGACCCTGCCCGGCGCGGCGCGGGCGCTGTGGTCGCTGCGGTGGAAGCTCGGCGAGCTGTTCGGCCTGGACGACCCGGGCTCGGGGATCGGGTCGCGGGTGAGGACGCTGCGCGAGCGGGTGCCCGAGGACCTGCGCGCCGCGGCCGGGCCGGAGTTCGAGAGCCTTCCGTTCACCTCGCTGTACCTGACCGACGACGAGTTCGCCGCCGAGATCGCAAACC
The DNA here is from genome assembly GCA_963789675.1 of uncultured Solirubrobacterales bacterium. Classification (GTDB taxonomy): domain Bacteria; phylum Actinomycetota; class Thermoleophilia; order Solirubrobacterales; family Solirubrobacteraceae; genus Palsa-744. The sequence goes on from CAWBLR010000002.1 coordinate 147,578, forward strand.
AGACGATGCACGGCATCCTGCATCTCGGCTGGGTCGCCGAGGGACCCGACGGTGGCTACCGGGGTCAGATGGCGGTCTACGTGCGGCCGAACGGCCTGCTGGGGAACGTCTACATGGCCGCGATCAAGCCGTTCCGCCACCTGGTCATCTACCCACAGATGTTCCGGGCGATGGAGCGGCGCTGGGACGGACGGCCGGATCGTGAACCGTCCGCCTGACGGCGCGCACGGCGGGGCCGCAGGCTGGGGGCCCGGCAGCCGCCGGGTCGGCCATGGCAGCCGCCGGCTCGGCTATCGCAGCCGCCGGCTCGGCTATGGCAACCGCCAACTCGGCTATGCGATCAGGCGACGGATCGCCGCCCTGGACCCGGTCGCCGACAACGAGCAGGTGGCGCGGCTCACCTTCGAGGTGCTCTACGGCGACCCGATCGCCGTCCACGCCGGCTATCTGATCGGCTTCTCGCGCCAGGTCGCCGTGCCCGGCATCGCCCGCGTCATCTACCGGGGTGGCGCCGGCGAGAACCTGCGCGACGTCGCAGGCCGCACGGACGACTCGCTCGCCCTGCTCGGCGCGTTCCTCCACTGGGGCCACTCGAGCCCGCGGGGTCGCGCGGCGATCGCCCGCATGGAGCAAATCCACAAGCGCTTCACGATCACCGACGAGCAGAAGCTCTACACGCTGGCGACGCTGATCTTCGAGAGCGAACGGATCGGGCGGCAGCTCGATTTCAACCCGTTCACCGCCAACCAGCGCGAGGCGAGCTGGCGCTTCTGGCGCGGCGTCGCCGAGCAGATGCCGCTCGGCGGATTGCCGTCGACGGCCGCAGAGCTCTGGCGCTGGATGCTCGCGTACGAGCGCGAGCACTGGCGCTACACCGACGACGGCCGCCGGGTCGTCGATCGCTTCTTCGAGGACTGGACGACACGCTGGTTTCCACGTCCGGCCAGGCGCCTGGGGCGGCAGATCCTGCTGGCGCTGATGGACGAGGACCTGCGCGCCGCCCTGCGCCTGGAGGAGCCAAGCCGGGGCGTCGAGTGGGTGCTGCGCGCGTCCGCCCGCGCCTACCTACCCCTCACGCAGGTTCGGCCGCTACCGACGGATCGCTCCTGGATGGACCACTTCGCCCGCTGCGGTGCGGGGGCTCCTGCCGACTTCGAGTTGGTGGTGCACCCGTCGCAACCGGGCGCGCTTCGCTAGTTGTAGTTACTTATGCATTTGTCAATCTATCGGTTGACGTTTTTTCTATGTTTCGCAACTTATAGGTTATGTTTCTCACAGGGCATGTTAACTTATAGGTATGCAACCCTCTGAGAGAGCCGCTCAAGCTCGACGTGAGCTGGATCGAAAGTTCGATGCCGCCGATCTCGAACCCATCCAAGCACGCCCACGCTCCGGCTGGATACGTGCTATCCGCGGGGCTCTGGGGATGAGCCAAGCCGTGCTAGCCGGGCGACTGGGAGTATCCCCGGCCGCGGTCAACAAACTGGAGCACGCCGAGCTCCAGGGTGGGATCACCACCGCCAAGCTGGCCGAAGTGGCAAGCGCCCTCGATTGCACGCTCGTCTACGCCCTCGTGCCGAACACCACACTGGAGCAGACCGTCAGGACCCAGGCGCGAGCCCTCGCCGCACGGCTCCTCGGATATGCCGCCCGGACGATGGCCCTCGAGGCCCAGGACATCGACGACGATCGCCAGCGCGAAGCGGTTGAACGCCACGCACAACAACTTGTGGCCAGCGGCAGCCTCTGGCGTCCGCGACGAGGCCCGTCGAGACCTGAGAAGTGAGGGCGATGCCGCCTGATGAGCCGCCCCTTCCTCGGTTCAACATGCGAACCATCGGCCCAGAACCATCCGGGGCCACACCGCTCGAGGAGGATGACCTGGAGGGACTCATCCCAGACTTCGTGGCCACCCGTGCGGACCTCAATCAAGTTGAGTTCGAGAACATCACCAAGGCGCTCCCATGGGCCGGGCGACAGGCGGATTCACCTGGGGCGGCGCAAACCTCGACGCCGACGGATCCGGTCGAGCAACATACATATCGGCGCTGATCGAGGCCGTCGACGCCGACGAATACGCCGACCTCGTCCTGTTCGCTCGCGGCAAGCGTCGTCAGCCGGGATAAGCCGTTTGGGTAGCAGCCCGTTCTGCTGCCTCAGTTACTTACGGAGAGGTCACGCCGAGCTCTTGCTGGACCTTCAGCACCTCCACCTGCATCGCCTCCGCGAGCGCGAGCAGCGCCGAGCGCGGGCGGACCATCACGGTCATCTCGTCGATCAGGCCGTCCGCGCCGGTGTGCAGGAAGTCGCAACCGTGCAGCTCGCGGTCGCCCACGCGCGTCCTGAACACGAGCGCGTGGTCGCCGGCGCCCTCGGCGCCGATTTCGCGTTCGTAGCGGAAGTCCTCGAACACGCGCATCACGGCGCTGAGGATCACGCCGAGCGCCTCGCGTCCCTGGTAGGAGCGAAACACGACGGGGCTGTTGAACACGACCTCGGGCGAGAACAGCTCGAGCACACGGTCGATCTCCCCCGCCTCGATAGCGCTGCGGAATGGATGCATCGCGGGGCCTTTCTTTTGGGGTTCAGAGAGCTCGGGATTGCGTACCCGAGCTCAGCCGGCCTTCGTAGGCCTCAGCTCTTTCACCGGACTCCTCCTGGGGTACGGATGGAAGGGACGATCGACAGGGCGGATCGATGAACGCTGGATCAATGACCACCGGCTCAGTCTAGAGCTACTACCATTTCCCTCATGTGCAGAAACATCCGGACTCTCTACAACTTCGAGCCTCCCGCGAGCGGGGACGAGGTGCATGGCGCGGCGCTGCAGTACGTGCGCAAGATCAGCGGCTTCACCAAGCCCTCGCAGGCGAACGCCGAGGCCTTCGAACGGGCCGTCGCGGAGGTCGCTGAGATCTCCAGCAGGCTGCTGGACGAGCTCGTCACCGCGGCGCCGCCGAAGGACCGCGAGGTCGAGGCGGCGAAGCGCAGGGCTTTGAGCGCGCAGCGCTTCGCGGCTTGACCGTCGTCCTCGCCCTGTTCGCCTCGCTGTTCATCGGCGCCTCCGACTTTCTCGGCGGTCTCGACAGCCGCACGCGCAGCCCGCTGGAAACGAGCCTCGTGGTGTTTCTCGCCGCGCTCGTGACGCTCGTCCCGATCGCAGCCGTGCTCGGCGCGAGTGACCTCACGGTCCACGACCTGGGCCTGGGCGCCGTCAGCGGTCTCACGACCAGCATCGCCTACGTGGGCTTCTTCGCCGCGATCGGCCGCGGACGGATCAGCATCGTCGCGCCGATCTCGGCGGCCGTTACCGCGCTACTGCCCGCGGTTGCCGGGATTGCCGGCGGCAACACCCTCACGACGATCGCGCGCTGGGGCGTCCTCTGCGCGCTGCTGGCGATCCCGCTCGTCGCCTATCAGACGGAGGACGGTGGCGAAGACGAGCAAGACGAAATCGAGCGCGGGGGCGATGCCGAGAGCGGGTACGACGAGGCCGATGAGGACTGGTCCACGATGCGGCAGGTGATCGTCTCGATCCTCTGCGGGGTCGGCTTCGCGTTCTACTTCATCTGCATCGGACACACACACCGCAGCTCCGGGCTATGGCCCACCGTGGCGACCCTCGTCGTGGCGATCGCGGTCACTGTTCCCGTCGCCGCGCGCAGCTCCACGATGCCTTCGCTCAGCTCCCTGTCGCGCCTCGCCGTCGCGGGCGGCGTGGCGCTGGGCCTTGCCGACAGCATGCTCACGACCGCGCTCCAGCGCGGGCCGCTGACCGTCGCCTCGGTGCTCGGCAACCTCTACCCGCTCGTCACGATCGCGCTCGGCGTGACGCTGCTCGGGGAGCGCGTGCGACTCTGGCACGCGGCGGGGATCGTGCTCGCGGTTGCCGGTGTGGCGATGATCGCGGGCGGGCAATAAGGTGAGCTCGATGTCCACATACGCCGCATTCCTGCGCGGGATGAACCTCGGACGTCGCCGGATCTCCAACGACGAGCTGCGCGCCCACTTCGAGCAGCTCGGCTGCGACGACGTGCGGGCGTTCCGGGCGAGCGGCAACATCGTCTTCGCCGCCACCGGGCAGGAGCCGGAGGCGGAGCTGGGCGCACGGATCGAAGCTGGGCTCGCAGCCGCGCTCGGCTACGAGGTGGCCGTCTTCCTGCGCGACGCGAGCGAGATCAGAGCGATCGCGGCACAGCGGCCGTTCGCCGATCCCCTGATCGAAGCTTCCAAAGGAAAGCTCCAGGTGGTGATGCTCGCCGCGCGTCCCGCGGCACGGGCGCGCAAGCAGGTGCTGGCACTGGCAAACGACGAGGATCGGCTCGCGTTCGGAGAGCGGGAGCTGTTCTGGCTGCCGAGCGGCGGCATTCTCGACTCGGCCCTGGACTTCAAGTCGATCGGCAAGCTCCTCGGCTCGACCACGACCCGCACGAAGGGCACCGTCGATCAGCTCGCCGCCAAGTACTTCTCCTATGACGGCTCGCGACGCCGGACCTGACGGCGACGGTCCTCACTGCGTAGCGGCCCGGACACGAAACATTCCTCGATATGGTCGGCCGGTGAAACCGCTTGTGCTCGGCTGTGCGGCCGCTTTTCTGTTGCTCCCCGCAAGCGCAAACGCTGAAGGCACCTCGACCGGTGGCAAATGGAGCCAGCCGGCGATTCTCAGCGCCTGCCCGGGGACGGGCGCGCCGCACGTTGTGTTCCCGGAGGACTCGCCCACTCATGGCACCGGCCCGGGCGCGATCGTGTGGAGCGTCACCGCGCCCTGCCCAGCGGGCGCCGGCGTGCTCGTCGCGCCGATCATCTCCGCGACAGACCTCCCCGGCCAGCCGGCGGCGCCGCGTACGGCGGCGGGCGCGACGATCGCGCTGCGCGGGCCGGTGGACGCGACCGGCGGGCCGCGCGGGCGCATCGTGATCGCGGCGGCATCTGCCGGCGGGTCGGAGCCGGAGCCGGAGCCGGAGCCGGAACCAGGGAAAGACACGAAGCCGGGGCCAGGGCAAGACGGGAAGAGAGCACCGGCGAACGGACGAGGAACGGGAACGCAGGCGGAGAGGAACACCCCGCCGGGCGGCCGGGAAACGCGTGCGGGAGAACTGACGCTGACCGAGGGCGTGGCGGGGGGACAGTTCACGGCGCCGCTCGCGCTCGGCGGGCCCGCGAGCACGTTTTCCTTCGCCACCGCCTACCTCGGCGACGCCGCGCTCGCCTCACTCGCCGACCCCCACGACCGCACGCAGGTGCAGCTGCGCGTCCAGCGCTACTACGCGTCCGCGTTCGCGCCTCCCGCCAAGATCAGCGCCGCGGGCGGGGACGGGAGTGGGGACGTGGGGACCGGCTCGATCACGGCGCTGACGGTCGCGCTCGACTTTCGCTCCGACCGGCTCGTCGTGTTCTCGCGGCAGGGCTCGCTGTTTGCGCGCGAGCTGCCCGGCAAAGGCGCGCCGCAGGCGCTCCAGCGGCTCGGGCCGAGCCCGCCCGCGGGCGCGCATGTCGGGGCCGTGCTCAGCGACGACGATCGCGCGATCGTCGCCTGGACCGTGCGCCACGGCGGGCAGACGAGCGTCTACGTCTCCCACTCCCAGCCCGGCGTGCGCTTCGCCGCGCCGCAGCTGCTCGAAGAATTCGCCGACCCTCCCGGCCTGCCCGGCTACGTCGACTCGCCGCTGCTCGTGCGCCTCTCCTCGGAGAGCGTGATGCTCGCGTGGACGGGCGCCGTCGCCGGGCACTGGGCGATCCGCGCCGCGGCGGTCGACCAGAACGGCGTGCTGCCGCCGAGCACGATCTCCCCCGCCGGTCGCGACGCGCTGCTCTCCAGCCTCGCGCCCGGGCCGAACGACGAGGCGCTCGCGCTGTGGAGCGAACCGCAACCCTCGCCCGCGGGCCTGGACCTCGGCTCCCAGGCAATCTACGCCGCGCGCGGGTTCGACGGCTACCCCGAACAGGTCAAGTTCGCCGCGCCCGAACTGCTCGCCCCGCCGGGGCCGAACAGCGACGCGACCGTCGCCTTCGATCCGGACAGCGACCGCGCGGTCGCGGCCTGGCGCACGGGCGCGGGCGCGCTCGCCTATTCCGTACGCGCGCCCGGGGCTCCCTGAGGCCGGCTACTGCCAGTCGATCTGCTCGGCCAGCTCAGCCGGGCCGAGGTCGATCAGGCCGCTGCGCTCGATCGCGCGATACTCACCACCGATCGGAGATCGACGGGATCTCCGATCGGCCAACAGCGCAAACCACTGAACTCCGCGCGCTTTCGGGTCGACGATCAACAGCTCGTCGATCTCATGGGCGGCATAGAACTCGAACTTCGCCCACGTCTGATCGTCAGGCGACAGCACCTCGATCGCCAGCGCCGCTGTTTCCTGCCACACCCCGCGCGGCCGGCTCCGAAACAGACCGCCGTCCGGTACGCGGTAGTTGTCCCGACCCTCACCCACCCCAAATACCTGGATCAGCGGAAACAGACCAGCGCCCCGCGCCAAGGGAGTGAGCAGCTCCGCCAGCTGTTGCGCCACGTACTGATGCTCCGTTGCTGGTGGTGGATTCATGTGCAGCACCCCCTCCCACACCTCGTCGTAGTGGTCGAGTCCGAGCCGTTCGCGTCGCTCGCGCAGCTCCTGAAGCTCGACGGGCTCGGGATCGCGGACGAGCGTTGTCATGACGCGGATGATAGCCCCTTCTCAGCTCCCTTTCAGAAGATCTGCTGGTAGATCAGGAAGACGTTCAGCGCCACGATCAGCCCGGCCAGCGCGAACGCCGTGACGGTCGTCAGCCGGCGGTTGACGTGGACTCCCATCACGTCGGCTTTGCTCGTCAGCGTCACGAGCGGGATCAGCGCGAACGGGATTCCGAACGAGAGCACGACCTGGCTGAACACGAGCGCACTGGTGGGGTTGACGCCGATCGCGAGCACGACGATCGCGGGGATCATCGTCACGGCGCGGCGCAGCAGCAGCGGAACCCTGACGTTGATGAACCCGGCCATCACCACCTGACCGGAGTAGGTGCCGACGCTCGAGGAGGAGGCGCCGGAGGCCAGCAGCGCGACCGCGAACGCGAGCGCCGCGCCGCCGCCGACGAGCTTGCCGAATTCGGCGTGGAACTGGGGGATCGAGCTCAGGTTTTCGAGCCCCGGAACGTGAAACAGCTTGGCGGCGACCGCGAGCATCGCCATGTTGATGATCCCCGCGAGGCCGAGCGCGATCAGCACGTCGGTCCGCTCGAAGCGCAGCACGCGGCTGCGCTCGGCGTCGTCGCGACAGGGCACCCTGCCCTTGGTCAGGGCGGAGTGCAGGTAGATCACGTGCGGCATCACGGTCGCGCCGATGATGCCGACGGCGAGATACAGCGAGCCCGTGCCGCGCAGCCCGGGGATCAGCCCGTGCAGCGAACCGCTCGCGGACGGCCCGATCCGCAGCGCCTCGTACAGGAAGCCCGCGAAGATGATCGCCAAGAGGCCCGAGATCGCGAGCTCGAAGCGCCTGTAACCGTGCGTCTGCAGCTCGAGGATCGCGAACGCGATCAGGCCGGTGATCAGGCCCGCCGGCAGCAGCGGCACGTTGAACAGCAGGTTCAGGCCAAGCGCCGCGCCGAGGAACTCGGCGATGTCGGTCGACATCGCGATGATCTCCGCCTGCACCCACAGCCCCCACGTCAGCGCCCGCGGGAAGCGCTCGCGGCACAGCTCGGGCAGGTTGCGGTCGGTGACGATCCCGAGCTTCGCGGACAGGTACTGGATCAGCATCGCGATCAGGTTCGCGGCCAGCACAACCCACAACAGCAGGTAGCCGAACCGCGCGCCGCCTTCGAAGTTCGTGGCGAAGTTGCCGGGATCCACGTACGCGATCGAGGCCACGAACGCGGGGCCCAGCATCGCCAGCGTCGCCTTGACGCGGCCTTTCGCGAGCAGCGTCTCCAGGTGGCTTGGCCCGAGGCTGTGTCCGAGGTCGATCTCCGCGCCCGCGCCGGCGATACCGGCGCCCTCGAGCGCCGGCTCAGTCCCCAGGGGTGGAGGCGGCGGCGTCACGCCGGCGCCCCCCCGCGGCCGGATGGGGCCACGTCGGCGGTGCTCGGATCGGCGGTGCTCCGGTCGGCGGACGGCGTCGCCTCGTCGAGCTCGACCCGCATCGCCTTTGCGAGCGCGCCGCCGAGCGCGTGCTCGTGCGCGTGCTCGTGGGACTCTGGTCGCTCGCGGGACTCGCTGGGCTCGCTGGGCTCGCCGCCCGCGAAGCTCACCGTCAGCGGGCCGCCGAACGGCTGGCGCTCGCGCACCTCGAGGCGTTCGCCGGGGGAGATGCCGCGCTCGGACAGGTACCGCAGCATCTCCGGGTCGGCGTCGGACACGCGCACGAACACGCCGCGCGCGCCCTCCTTCAGCGAGTCGAGCGGGACCGTCTCGCGCTCGCGCAGCTCCAGCGCGGCGCTCGGGATCGGATCGCCGTGCGGGTCGAGGGTCGGGTCGCCGAGCTTCGCGGCGATCAACTGCTCGAGGTCCTCGCTGATCACGTGCTCGAGCACCTCGGCCTCGGCGTGCACCCTGTCCCACGGCATCTCAAGCGTCTCCGCGAGGAACAGCTCCAGCAGGCGGTGGTGGCGGATCACCTCGAGCGCGACCCTCTTGCCCTCGCCGGTCAGGCGCACGCCGCGGTAGGGGTGGTGCGCGATCAGGCCGAGCTCGCCGAGCTTCTTCAGCATCGCCGAGACCGACCCCGGCGTGATCTCCAGGCGCTCGGCGAGCGCGTTCGTCGAGACCGGCTCGTCCTCGCGCGATTCGAGCGTGTAGATCGCCTTGCAGTAGTCCTCGACCGCCTGCGTCCTCGTCTGCTCCACCGTTGACATTCAAATTATCTTATGGCATGCCAAATCTTTTTTCAAGGCGCGACCGGAGACGCGCGTGGAGGGCCATTAGGAAAAGATGCGCCTGGGATGGACAGGGACTACGAGCTGCAGACGCACCGCGCGGAGGATCGCCACTGGTGGTACCGGGGGCGGCGACGCGTGCTCGAGGGCGTGATCGCGCAGCTGCGCCTGCCGGCGCGCGCGCGGATCCTCGACGCCGGCTGCGGCTCCGGGCGCAACATGGTCGAGTTCGCCCGCCACGGCACCGTCACCGGGATCGAGCTCTCGCAGACCAGCGTCCGGCTCGCGCGCGAGCGCGACGCGGGCGAGGTGATCGAAGGCTCTGTCCTGGAGATGCCGTTCCCCGCCGACTCGTTCGAGCTCGCCGCCTCGCTCGACGTCGTCGAGCACCTGCAGGACGACCTCGCCGCGCTGCGCGAGCTGCGCCGCGTGGTCGCGCCCGGCGGCGCGCTGCTGCTCACCGTCCCCGCCTACCAGTGGCTGTGGTCCGGCCACGACGAGATCAACCACCACTTCCGCCGCTACACGCGCAACTCGCTCCTGCAGCGTCGCGCGCGAGGCCGGCTGGGAGCCCGTGCGCACGACCTACTTCAACTCACTCCTGCTGCCCGTCGCGATCGCGCTGCGCGTGCTCGACCGCTTCTCGCGCAAGACGACCGAGTCGAGCCTCGACCTGTGGGTGCCGCCGCCGCTGCTCAACTGGCTGCTCGAACGGCCGCTCGCGCTCGAGGCGGCGCTGATCCGGCGTGGGGGGCGCATTCCCGCAGGGCTCTCTCTGCTCGTTGTGCTGCGTTAGCGGCGCGATAGCCGGCGCTGGCCGATCCCGGACGGTCGGTCTGCGTCCTCGATCTGCTTGGCTCTCGCGCCGCCGGTCGTTCTCACCCGAACTCGCCGGCTGCCGGGCTGACCGGCGATATCCACCGTGCTGCGTGACCTGCGCGCGACGGTCTCCCAAAGGTCTACCCCGTCGTGGTCTCTGGGTGGATCTTGAAGGTCCAGGCGCGGTTGACAAAGAAGGTCGTCACGGTCACGACCGCCGTCGCGCACACCTGCGCGAGCAGCTTGTCCAGGTGCCCGTCGTGCACGAGCACGTACAGCAGCACCTCGTCGACGCCCAGGCCGCAGGTCTGGACGATCCCCCACTTGACCGGCGTCGAGCTGATCGCCCACGTGCTCCTTGAACGTCCATTTCCGGTTCAGCAGGAATCCGTTCGTCGCGCCGACGATGAAGCCGATCGCCGACGCCGCCAGGTACCAGACGCCGAACACCTTCAGCAGCACCGTGTAAACCACGAGCGTCAACAGCGTGTTCGACACGCCGACGATCCCGAACTTCACGAACTGGACTACGACCGGTGCACTCAGCCGCCCAGCCAGCCCGGCCGGCGCCGATAACCTTGGTTGCCCGCTCTCTGGCGCTGTCGGCTGCTGGGACATACCCGGACAGAATGAACGATAGATTCATCTTGGGCTTATCCAGTGCGTGAACACTGATTCCAGGGCCCCACGAGAACACCCAACGACGCAACCGATGACGAGCACACCCCGCACCTACACCCTCCTCTCGATCGTCGCCCCCGTCTACGACGAGGAGGAGCTCGTCGAGGAGTTCGTCACGCGCACCTGCGCCGCCGTCGCGGGCCTGCACTTCGAGCTCGTGCTCGTCAACGACGGCTCCTCGGACCGCACGCCCGCGCTGCTCGACCGGATCGCCGCCGCCGACCCGCGCGTGCGCGTGATTCACCTGTCGCGCAACTTCGGCCACCAGGCCGCGCTCACCGCCGGCCTCGAGCACGCCGCCGGCGAGATCGTCGCGATGATCGACGCCGACCTGCAGGACCCACCCGAGCTGATCCTCGAGATGATCGAGCGCTGGCGCGAGGGCTCGGACGTCGTCTACGCCGTGCGCCGCGCGCGCGAGGGCGAGACCGCCTTCAAGCTCGCCACGGCATCCTGGTTCTACAAGCTCTTCGACAAGCTCGCCCAGGTCGATTTGGAGCCCAACTCGGGGGATTTTCGCCTGCTCGACCGGCGCGCTCTCGATGCCCTGCTGGCGATGACCGAGCGCTCGCGGTTCCTGCGCGGGATGACGGTCTGGGTCGGCTTCACGCAGACCGCCGTCCCCTACGAGCGCGACGCGCGCCACGCGGGCGAGACGAAGTACACGCTGCGCAAGATGCTCCGCTTCTCCCTGGATGCGATCGCCTCGTTCTCGCATCTGCCTCTCCAGCTGGCGACGTACGTCGGGATTCTGTCGGCCGGGGTCGCCTTCGTCGCGATTCCCGTCGTCATCCTGTTGCGGATCTTCGACTCCTACCTCCCGGGCTTCGGTTCGATCACGATCGCGATCCTCCTGCTCGGCGGCATCCAGCTGATCGCGCTCGGCGTGATCGGCGAGTACGTCGGGCGGATCTACGACGAGGTCAAGCACCGGCCTTTGTACATCGTGCGCGAGGAGCGCAACCGGCCGGCCGACTCGGACGCGCTGCTGGTCCCCGCGCCCGCGGCGCGGGCCGGGCTGCCGGCGCGCACGCCCGAACGGATCGGCTGAGGTCCCGCCGGCACGATCGCCGCCGGGCGGGTTTCTGCCGGCCTCTGTGCCCCGGACGTGCCAAGCGCCGTGGCCACGTCACCGCTCCATCGGGGGCGGTAGCGTGTTTCGATCGCTGTCCCCACCCGATCGAAAGGCTTCCCCATGCGCCGTCCCACCCTGCCCCTCGTCGCCGGCACCGCCGCTGTCGTCGGCGCGATGGCGATCGCGGTTCCCGCGCTCGCGTCTTCCGGTGCGTCGACTCCGGCGGCCCACGCCGCCGGCGCGCGGCGCTGCAACACCGTGATCGTGATCTCGCACGGGCGGCGCGTGCGCGCGTGCCTGATCTCGGGACCGCGCGGTTTCACCGGCTTCCCTGGGCCAAAGGGGGCGACGGGCAAGGCCGGGGCCACTGGCAAGACAGGCCCTGCTGGGAAAAACGGGACGAACGGCACGAATGGCACCAACGGCACCAATGGGACCAACGGCGCGACCGTCGCCTACGCGATCGTCCAACCGACCTCGCCGAGCACAGCCACGCTGATCGGCGCCTCCAACATCCTCACCGTCAGCGAGCCACACGAAGGCGTCTACTGCATCACGCCCGCAGCCGGTATCGCCTCCTCGGGCATCGCATCCGTCTCACCCGAGGTCAGCTATTCCGGCAGCAAGCTACCTGGCGTAATCGCGGTCAATGCCCAGCCCGCCACCAACTGCCCCAACGCCCCATACGAGGTGGATACCTACACCCCGGGCGCGACCCAAACGCTCGCCACCGGCTACGCGTTCACGATCGCGATTCCCTGAGGTGACGGGTACTTCGTTCGTTGGTTCCTGTTTCCTAAAGAGGCTGGGAAGTGTCTAACACTTTTAAGAGTGCGTATAACGATGGTCGATACTAGGTGAGGTTCTGACGCAGATCTGTCGCATGTCGGGCACATATCTGTCACAAATGAGGCGTCTTTGTTCGAAATCATCACGATTTCTTCGCTTCCTTTGTAAGGGTGTCTCGCCGATGCGCCGACCACCACCGGTCCTCCGTCCGCTTCCCCGCCTAACCGCCGCCCTCGCCTGCGCGCTCGTCCTCGCGCTGGCGGGTGGCGGCGCCGCGCTCGCTGGCGGGATCACGGCCGCTCCCGCGCTCGCGGCCGCGTGCCCCGGTTCGGCCGGCGAATGCCCGTACTCCTCGGCGTCGATCATCGGGATGCGCGCCGAAGGGATCCTGCGCTTCCCCGAGGCGGTCGCGGTCGACGCGTTCGGCAACGTCTACGTCGCCGACCAGCTCTCGTTCGTCGTGCAGAAGTTCTCCGCCGCCGGCGCCTACCTCGGCGAGTGGGGCTCCTACGGCGGCGGGCACGGCCAGTTCGGCCCGATCGGCGGGCTCGCGACCGACGCCGCCGGGAACGTCTACGTCGTCGACTCCGAGCACAACCGGATCGAGAAGTTCTCGCCCGCCGGCGAATTCATCAAGGACTGGGGCCGCTTCGGCAGCGAACTCGGCGAGTTCAACTTCGGCTCCTCGCTGGATCCCACGCAACCCCCGGGCGGCGGGATCGCCGTCTACGGCTCCTACGTCTACGTCGCCGACTCGGGCAACGACCGGATCGAGCGCTTCAACCTCGAAGGCGGCGAAGCGATCGAATGGGGCTCCTACGGCAGCGGCGGCGGCCAGTTCTCCTACCCGCGCGGCGTCGCCGCGAACGCGACGGAGGTGCTCGTCACCGACGACGACAACCATCGCATCGAGAAATTCAGCCCCGACGGGCAGTTCGAAGGCCTCACGGGCTCGGAAGGCAGCACCGGCGACCGCTTCGGCTTCCCCTACGGGATCGCGCTCGACGCGGCCGGAAACGTCTACGTCGCCGACGACATCAACCACCGCGTCGTCAAGCTCTCCCCCTCGCTCGGCTACCTCACCGAATGGGGCTCCTTCGGCTCCAAGCCCGGCCAGCTCGCGTTCCCGCGGGGCCTCGCCGCCGACCCCGCCGGCGAAACGTTCGTCGCCGACACCGCCAACGACCGCGTCCAGGTGTTCGACCCCGAAGGCCACTTTCTGCGCACGATCGGCGCCTCCGCGCGCGAGCCCGGCCCGCTGACCGGCCCGCGCGGGCTCGCGGTCGACCCGACCGGCCGGCTGTTCGTGTCCGACACCGTCGACTCGCGCGTCGAGGAGTTCGCCCCCGAAACCGATGCCTTCGCGGGGTTCCTCACCGCGCCGGGCGGCTACACGACCGGCTTCAACCGGCCCGCGGGGATCGCCGTCGATCCGCGCGGCTCGCTGTACGTCACCGACCCCGCCGACGGGCGGATCTCGCGCTTCTGGGGCGAAGGCACCTACCTCTCCGAAATCGGCGGCCCGGCCGACGTCGGCGGCGCCGGGCTCTCCGAAGCCGGCTCGGTCGCCGTGGGGTCGAGCTCGGGCGACCTGTACGTGGCCGACACGAACCACAACCGGATCCTCGTCTACTCGCCGGCCGGCACCACGCTGCTCGCGCGCTTCGGCGCGGGCGGCGGCAACGGCGCCGCCGGCTCCGGTCCCGGCGAATTCGACCACCCCGAGGCGGTCGCCGTCGACGGCGCCGGCGACATCTACGTCGCCGACACCGGCAACAACCGGATCGTCGAGCTCTCCCCCTCGGGCACGGTGCTCGCGCAGTGGGGCTCGCGCGGAACCGCCGACGGGCGCTTCCATTCGCCCAGCGGGATCGCGCTCGACGCCGCCGGCAACGTCTACGTCGTCGACTCCGAAAACAACCGCGTCGAGGTGTTCGACTCCAGCGGCCACTTCCTCGAGAAGTGGGGCGAGCGCGGGATCGGCCCCGGCGAATTCTCCCAGCCGACCGCGATCGCCGTCGACTGCGCCGGCGACGTCTACGTCGCCGACACGAACAACAACCGCGTCGAGCGCTTCGACCTCGTCTCCCCCTCCGGCTCGGGCTGCCTCGCGCCCGGCCTGTGGCCGCCGCCGCTCGACGTCGCGCCCGTGCTGTCGGTCTCGCTCCCGCGGCCGGCGGGGGTGCTCGCGCGGGGCGCGCTCACGCCGAGCGTCAGGTGTCTGCGGGCCTGCAAGGTGCTCGTCTCGGCGACGCTCTCGAGCGTGCGCCCGCGGCGCACGGTCAAGCTGATCTCCGCCGCCGCCACGCTCGCGCCCAAGCGCGCCTCGAAGCTGCGCGTCCGCCTCGGCCACACAGCGCTGCGCGCGCTCCAGCGCGCGCTCGGGCGGCACCGGGGACTGCTCGCGCACGTCACGATCGTCGCCGCCGGACCCACCGGGCTGCGCACGACCGTCTCGCGGACGTACTCGGTCACGCGATAATGACCTCGTGAGCATTCCCGAGGCCCAGCCCGAGAACGAGGAGCCGAACACCGAACACCGCCAGGAGCGCGTCCGGATCGAGACCGAGCGCCACCGGATCGAGGGCTCGCTCACGCTCGCCCGCGACGGCTACCGCAGCCGTGTCTCCGACGTGCTCAACGCCTCCGAGCGGGACTTCCTGACGCTCACTTCGGTCACCGTCGAACCGCTCGACGGCGGGCCGATCGAGCTGCATGAGTACCTGACTTTGGCGCGGCGGCACATCGTGTTCGCGGTCGCGGCGTCGGCCGGGGATACCCCGGAGGGCTGAGGACCACTCCGGACGGCACGGAGAGGGCGGGATTCGAACCCGCGATGGAGTTTAACCCCCATACTCGCTTAGCAGGCGAGTGCCTTCAGCCACTCGGCCACCTCTCCCTGGGATTGGCAGGCTGGCAGGCCAGTGTAGAGGCTTGCCCTTCGGCGCGTGCGCAGACGCTGGGCGTCGGAGCTCGGAGACAGTACGCCCGAAAACGGAAGGGGTGAGATTCGAACTCCCGAGACGGGGGTTGCCCGCCTCCTGGTTTTCAAGACCGCTAAGATTTGGCTCTGCAGAGCAGAAAAATCAACTGCTCGCGCCACATCTCGCACCAGTCCTCACCCAAATCCACTCGAGAGCTTGCCGTAATTTTCCGCTCAAGCACTATTTTCCGCTGTTACACTGGAAAAGGGTATGAAAGAGGAAAATAGGATCCAGACCATTCTTGCCGGCGCGCTCGACGGAGCTGCCGAGATCCTGCCTGGGCCAGACCAGGTACACGACTTCCTGCTCAAGATGAACGATGGGAGCACCGTCGCGATAGACGCCAAGTGGGCAGGGGAGGGCTGGCCTCAGGACGTACGCAACGCTCTGGGAGCCAGCCACGCCACCAGCGATGCGAACATGGTCATCGTTGCGAGGCACCTCTCGCCGGGATCGATCGAGCTGTTACGCGCCCATGACGCCAACTGGGCTGACGAGTCCGGCCAAGCGCGAATCATCGGACCTCATGGCCTGCTCGTCATCCGCGAACCCGCGACCGCTCGCAAACGTGAGCCAAGCGCGTTCACATGGTCGCCCTCAGCACTGTCGATCGCCGAGACGCTCCTGGCCAGCCCCGACCGACCGGTGCTCACCGAGGAGCTGGCCGAACTCAGCGGGTGGTCGGCGTCCCGAACCGCGAGCGTCCTGAAGGCCTTTGACGCGCAGGGCTGGACTGTCAAGCGTGGCCCGGTACGTGGACCTCGTGCATATCGCGAGCTAAGCGACGCGGATGGCATGCTGGATGCTTGGAACCGTCGGCTGATCGACGCGCCTCGAGAGGCTCGCTACGCGCATCGCGCTGCGAGCGATTCGATGGACCTGCTCACGAAAGCCCTTCATCCCGCCCTCGACGAGCACGTCCAGTGGGCTGTGAGCGGGTGGGCCGGGCTCGAGCTCGCTGCGCCCTACGCCACAGGGATTCCCAGTCTCCACATCTACATCCCGACGGAAGACTTCGCCTCGCGGCTCTCGGCGGCAGTCAAGACGGCCGGACTGCGAGAGGTCAAAGACGCGGGCCTCGTTACGTTCTGGGCGGCCGAACGGAGAATCGTGCGTCTCGCGAGCACTCACCGCGGCATTCCGGTTGTGAGCCCGCCTCGCCTGTACGCCGACTTGGATGGACTTGGGGCGCGCGGGCATGACGCCGCCGCGCACGTCAGACGCGAGCTGATCGAGCCTCTCCACGCGCACGGTTCGCGCCAAGCGACTCATGGATAAGGGCGAGCGCTCACCCGCCGCTCGGCAACGGGCCGAGGCGGCGCTCGTCCGCCTCGTATGGGAGTTGCGTGATGACGATCCGTTTCTTGTGGTCCTCGGAGGTCTCGTCCCTCAGGTCCTCGTCGACGAGGAGCTGGGGGTCATCCCCGAGCACCTTGGCACCACCGACATCGACATCCTGCTGATCACACATGTCGACACCGATGCGGACCTCGGCGCTGTCGAGCGGGCGCTCGGCCGGCTTGAGTTCGCACCAACCGACAGCGACGGGTGGCGGTGGCGTGGTGTCGTCGACGGTTCCCCGTCGATCATCGAGTTTCTGTGTGACCTGCCCGAGTATCGGGAGGGCGAGTACATCCGCCCGCGAGGTTGCGAGAAGCTGGCAGCCGTCAACCTGCGTGGCACGGGATATGTTGCCCGTGACTTTCAGTGGCGCGACCTATCCGACGAGCTCCCAGATGGAACGCCGGTCAAGGTCCGCGTTCGATTCGCCGGGCTCAGCGGCTACCTGCTCTCGAAGTGCGTGGCGGTTCGAACGCGTGGGGCCGAGAAGGACTACTACGACCTCGTCTACGTCCTCGCGCACAGCCGGACCGGAGGACCCGAGGCCGCGGCGCGGGAGCTCGCCGAGGGATCGTTATCGGACGCCGTTGCCCATCTGCACAGCACACTCCTCGAGGTTTGTGAGCGCTACCGCGAGACGACCGATCCGGGCCCGCGCGGCTACGCCTTGCAGGCGAGCCAGGTCGAGCTCGATGCCGACGAACGGCTGCTGCGGGCCGATGCCGTGGACATCGTCCAGCGCTTCTGTACCGCCATCGGTCTTTAGGCCTATTCGCGCCAGTCCCAACACAATTGACTGGCGTGAGCCAGCTCCAGACCTTACGGAAGGGGGGAGATTCGAACCCTCGAGACGAGGTTCGCCCGCCTGCTGGTTTTCAAGACTAACGCAAAACCGCATGGTTGAGCCATAAACTGACTGCTCGCGCCACAACTCGCGCCAGTCCTGCGAAAAAGCTGGTTGAGGGTTGGCGAAAATACGGAAGGGGGGGGATTCGAACCCCCGAGACGAGGTTCGCCCGCCTGCCGGTTTTCAAGACTAACGCAAAACCGCATGGTTGAGCCATAAACTGACTGCTCGCGCCACAACTCGCGCCAGTCTCCCCGAAAAGCTACTTGAGGGTTGGCCCATCGACGGGGAGTTCGGGACGACCTGCGAACCCGGAGGCGACCCTGGGATGGGTGCTGGAGGCCCTGATAGAGCCGACAGGTCGGGAGGGAGCTTCGTCGCCGGGCGGGGAGCCTGAGAGAGCGATCCTCTTCCCAAAGTCGCAGATGGAGCCTAAGTGGTGGTCAGGCGAATGCCTGGAGGCCGTCCTGCGCCTTTGACTTGCAGCCACTGTCCTCCCACTTTTCGACGAGCAAAGCACCAGCGCCGAGCACCCCGAGTCCGACCGCGATAGGCGTTCCAATGACCGTCGTTGCTCCAGATGCTGCGAGAGCACAGAGCGCCCCTATACCAACGAGGGTGGCGATGCAGCGGAAGTTGATCCGAAGATCGGGATCTGGCAGCTCTCCCTGTTCAAGCTGAATGCGCTTCCCGGCCAGATGCTCGATCTCGCTATCTGTTTCGGCCTGGACGAACCGACAGGCTGCCGTGAACGCACGGCGAGCGTCAAGCCCTCCGAGATCCTCACTCAATATTGTGCCCAGAGCATCGGCGACCCGTTCATCATTGCTCGCAATCGCCTGTAGGGCATGCGCATCGAACTCCGGATGGCTTTCGTCTAGTAGCTCGATCACTTGGGCTGCCGCTGACGGCATGTCTCTAAGCGCCAGCTCCATCTCTTCGGCGAGCGCGACGAGGGCTTCGTGGTCTACTTCCTGGGTAGGGTCTCCGCTGCGAGCGTCTTCGAGGTAGGCGGTCCAGAAGTCATCGAGCATCAACAACCGCTGGATCTGCGCGAGAGGAGGAATCGCGCGGGTCGCTCGGGCGATAGGACTCGTTGCTCTAAGCGCGGACATCCCCAGATTGGTCACAGGCAACCCCAAACGGTACTTGCGCGAGGCGCCCTGCTCCAAATAACCAAGCGCGACCAAAGTGATCACGTAGCGGTGGGTGGTGGAGCGAGACATGCCGAGCTCGTCGGCGATGTCGGCGATCCCGAGCACCGGACGCTCCGGCGTGAAAACACCGAGGATGGTGAAACCTCGCTCCAACGCCTGCGAGTAGCGTGGGTCGTGCAGGCCGGGAGTCGCCCATGCGGACTGCCTGATCTTCGCTGCTTTGGAGCTTGTTCTAGGCATGTCCCAGTCCAACCCTACCTCTCACAACATCGAATCTGCGCGAGGCGGGCTGATCACGCCTGGCGTTTGGGTGCTCCGCAGGCCGGGCAAGTGTCGAGTTCAGCCTCGCCCGCGACCGCCGACACCGGCATCCCCAGCGCACCGGCCACCTCGCAGAGCTTGGTCCAGGTGGGGTTGCGCACACCCCGCTCGATGCCGGACACGTAGTTCGGATGCAGCCCGGCCTCAAGCGCCAGCGCTTCGATCGACAGCCGCCGCTCGCGCCGCAAGCGCCGGATGGCCCGGCCGAGGGCAGCGTTGCTGGGCAAGTCGGGCGGCTGGGTGCCCGACCGCGCCTCGCCCCGAGACGCGAGATGGGCTCCTGTCCGAGGGCAGGGTCGGCTCCGCTTCCTGCGTGCGGCTCAGGCGAGGCCGAGGCGCTCGATGAGCGGCACCGCTGCGCGTCTCAGTAGCTCGTGGGGACTCTGTGCCGCCTGACGGATCACCGCTTGGAGCTCGGGGTCAGCGAGCAGATCATCGCCCGAGGGGTCGTCGAGCAGCGTCGCGAGGGCGCACTCGAGCAACGTGTCGACCGTCTCCCACGAGCCGAGCCAAGGATCACCTGCGGGACCGATCCACTCGCGGTCGGGGACGGTGATCGTGCGCAGCGACTGCGTAACCTTCTCGGTCTCCTCGTCGAGGCGCTCGACAGTCCACGGGTCGATCTGGGCAAGGTAGTCGATGACGCTGATGCGAACGAAGTGCATCAGGAACCAGGTGGGGTCCATCCGGTAGCGGATTCTGTCCTCCGCCGTCAGCCGCTGGCGTGCCAGCTTGGACAGATCCTCGAGCGGGGCGGCGACGCCGACGGTCCGGGCGCTCAGCGGGATCAGCTTGCGTTGTAGGCGCCAGGACGCCGCAGCGAGCGGGTCGTCCGGGAACCCGAGCAGCGTGTCGCGGATCGCGGTGGTAGCGAGCCCAGTGGCGTGGGGCTCGCAGCCCGGCTGTCCGCGGAGCTTCAGCGATCCGCCGAGCACGACGATGTGCAGCCACCAGAGCGGGCGCAGCAGCGGAGCGCCGTCGGGGCATTTCGCTTTGTAGACCACTTCGATCGCCGGCCATACCAGCCCGATCTGGGTTGGCCGCTGGGCCTCCGGCTGGTAGAGCACCGCGCTCGCGAAGTCCCTCAGCTCGGCGACCGAGCCTACCCAGGGCGTGTTGTTGTGCTGGGCCACGCCCCACACCCCGCTATTCCGGAGAACGCTCTCGTGGAGCTCGTCGTACTCCTCGAGCGCCTTGCGGTGCAGCTCGCTGCGCTTCTCGTCGATGCTCGCGCGCGCCTGTGCGATCAGGTCTTTGAATTCTTGTTCAGCGTCGCCGAGCACTCCGAACTCGAGCGATGCGGAGAGCGCCTTGCGAAGATGATCGAAGTGGCGCCGACGGATCACGTCGGCTACGCGGTCGGCACCGAGGACTGCTCGTAGGTCGTCGATCATCTCTGCCACCTCGTTCAGCGCGACCGTCAGGATCGGCTCGTCCCAGTGCTCGTCCCACGGGTCGAAAACGCGGAAGCCTCCGGCGTCGACGGTCACCATCAGCGGCGCCCGTACCTCGGGGTGGATCGCGTAGTCGCGCACCTGCCCGAGCGTCTTCGGCGTGACGTTCGTGTCGGTGCCCTTGCCCTCGAGCACCCACAGGCCCTCCTCATACACGCGTGGTTCGTAGTCGAGCTTGACCTTACGCGAGCCCTTCATCATCGTCGGGTCGCGCAGCTTGTACATGTGCTGCTCGCGCACACGGTGGAGGGTGTGCTCTCCGTAGCCGAGCAGCGCCAGGACGGGCATGATCAGCTGGCTGGCGATCATCGCCTCGGGCTTGTTGGCCCAGTCGACAGACGCCAGGCGCTGAAGTATCGGGTCATCCATTCGCGAGCGTCCTATCCGTGCAGCACCAGGAGCACGACCCCCACGATCACGCCGGCGATGATCGCGACGAGGATCAGGTCGCGGATCGTAGCGTCGCGTCTGTCCAGCCAGCCTCGCGAGACCTTGAGCGGGCCACGCTCGCCAGGGTCTTCAGGAGCAACATCGATCTCCGGTGGCCCGAAACGGTAGCGGGCGATGACGTTGAGGTAGTCCGCGACGTTCGCGATGTCTTTCGCGAGCAGTACCTCCACCGTGATCGGACGGCTCCAGTCATCGGTCGGGTTGCCCGAGCCGCCGTTGAAGAACCAGGGCTCGCGGAACACGAGCGTCGAGACCTTGCGGTAGGTGGGGTTGTCTAGGCCGAGCGTCTCCTTGACGGTGAAGCCCGACAGGGCTGCGGGATGCTCCTCTTCGCCGGGGTAGGCGGCGAGCGCCTGGCCTATCACCGCGACGAAGTTCTCGAGCAGCGGCGCAGCCCCGTCGCAGTAGGTGAGCGCCCGCACGGTAAGCGCCAGGCGATCGACCTCCCGCGCTCCGAGCTCACGTGGGATGTCGATCGCCAGCTGCGCGACCGCTACCGCACGCTCGGGGTCAGAGCTCGCCAGCGCCCGTTGAACGCTCTCGATGCGGGGCCATTCGCCATCTCTGTCGAACAGGGAGAACACCGCCTCGAGGAGCCATTTGTGCCCGAGCGCCCAAGCGTGCGGCTGATCGACGTTCTGCATCCATGCCGGAGAGCGCTTGGTGGTCATGGGCCTACGCTACGCCTGGGTCAGGACATTTGGCCGCCACGCGCAGCGGTCAACGACCGGCCGCGAGCGCCGCCTGCACGCTCGACCGACGCGGCTATCGTTTCAAACGTGGGCAGATTCGATCACGTCGCAGCGGCCATAGAAGACAGCCCGGTGGTCGTCGAGTTCAAGGAGATGGCGATCTCGCAGGACTTTGGCCGCCTCGACAACAACCCGGCAAAGCGACACCACTTCGTGCCGCAGTTGCTGCTCCGCCGTTTTTCGCATAAGCACAACGATAAGGACTGCGTCTTTCAGATGGAGACGACGAGCCGCAAGGCTCCGCGCCGGGTTCCCGTCCGCACGGCCGCGTCCCGACACCAGCTCTATCGCGCGATTGACAAGGACGGAAAGTCCTCCAACCGACATGAGGGCTACCTAGCACTTGTGGAGGAGCACGCAGCACCTGCACTCCGAGCGATGGACGAGCACCCCAAATCCCTTTCGCGGGGTGAACGTGCCACGATCGCGTTTTTTGTTGCCCTTCAAACAATGAGAACCCCAGCCGCGGCTGATCAAGTAACAGCGATCGCCAACGTGGCAATGCGTACCTGGGCGAGCGAGTTCTATTCCGACCGCCAAGCGTTTGCAGAACATTACCGTCGTGACCACGAGCCGGGTGCGAGCGATGTGGAGATTGAGCAGCTCCGGCAGGACATAATCACTCAAATTAGAGACGGAAGGATACGGTTGAGCGGAGATACGGGAGCCGCGTTCGCCACAGCCTTTGAGTACGCAATCGGCAATGTACCGATCCTGATCGAATTCGATTGGACGCTGCTGAAAGCGCCAGATGGCGGATTCCTCACGTCCGACCGCGGGTACGCGATCCACGATCCGTTTCCTCCATACCCGTGGGCGGCGCAAGGCATCCTCAGCTCGGAAAGAAGCGAAACTACCGTACCGTTGAGCGACACGACCTGTCTCCTGATGCGTCCGATGCCGATGGGAGGCGCAATGAGTGTGCGAGAGGTGTCATCGCGTGAGGTCGAGACGATCAACCTCCGTACTTATGGCTGGGCCCGCAACCACGTGTTCGCCAGAAACCAGGAAACGCTCGACGCGGTGCGTGTAGCTTCGCGGCGCCAGCCAGCGAACGTGGTCCGCCCAAAGCCGTTCTCTCAGGTGTTCCTGCTTGAGCCCGACCCGGATGACAAATCCCTCGCCAACGAGAATCTGCGCCGCGGGTGGCCGCGGATACTGCCGAACGACAAAGGCGAACCCCGCGACTACATCGTCATCCCCGTCGACGAACCGCACCCCGAGCTCTGGAACCGGGCAAACGAGCTGACGGAGCGCCGGGCTCGCAAGCGGGCAGATGTTGGTCCAGACGACGTGCTGGAAGGGCATATAACCCACATCCCGCTGCATCCGCTTGACTTGAGGGCCTGACGCCCACTGTCTCGCGGCCCGAGCACCCCACTCTGCATTGGCGCCGCGCGGCTCGTAACAATGGTCGTTGCCCGCTAAGACAGGCCGACGTTATCCCACCCGCACACGCGAGCGGGAGACCAACTCCAGGTTGATCGGCAGCGCTCCGGACCGTAGCTCGTTCGCGAGGTTCCGGGCCGAGCTGATCGTAAATCCGCCGGAGATCTGCGAGCCCTGCGAGGCGTCGATTCCTTCCGGATACTGCGTGAAGTCAATCGACGGTACCGTGATCAGCTGGCCGTCGAGCACGATCGCGAAGTGCTGCTGAGCCTCTTCCCTCGATATGCCCGGAAGCTGTACTTCCTGGCCGCGCTGGGCGACTTCCTTGGTGACGTGTTCGAAGACCTTCCCCCCATGCGCGGTGAAGCCGAACGTCACAGCCGGCTGCCCCGTGCCTTCCCGTTTGTTCAACAAGCCCTGCTGGGGATAGAACAAGCCCTGCCGAGGATTGTTGATGTCTTCGCCGCTCAGAACGGGGTCGTCGTTGAGCACGTAGAAGCTGTTGGGTGCACTCTTGACGATCCTGTTGTTGGATTCTTCGGGGTGCGCCTCGACCAGCACCGTGCCCGGGTTGACGTGCACCACCTTCAGCTTCGCGCCCGCCAGCGGGCGATAGTGGTCGGCAGGCAGTTCCGCCTTGGTGTCGGCTGGCCCGCAGATCGGCTCGCCGTCCGGGCAGAGCATCTTTTGGTGCTTGGTGTCGAGCAGGTACCAGGAGCCGTAGATGCAGCCGTCCACCTGCGCGGCGGTGCAGCCCGACTGCAGAGCGGTGTCGTTGGGACGAAGGATAGGTGGTCGTTTCGCGGCGCGCAGAACCGCCTGATACTCGGTCAGCCCGAATTGAGCGGCGCCAGCGTTGGGTCCGCCCGTAACTGCGGCATCGGTCGGCGCCGGCGTGCCCGCGGGGCCGATCACGTTCGGCTCCCAATCGTAGAAATCGAGCTGTGCCGTCTTACCGACCTGTTCTTCCCCGGAAGCGAGGCTACTCGTACCCGGCAGGGCCACCGTGATCTCATCAGGACCAGAGCGCTGAATCTCGAACGGTATGCCCAGAGCAGCGACACGCTTGCGCATGATCCCTATCGCCGCATTGATGCTCGCACTCGATACAGGCTGGGCACCCGCGTGTGCACGGTAGACCAGGACGACGCGGTTCCCTGTCAGCGCCGGCGCAGATGAGCCGCAACCGCCTATCGCAACGGATAGGAGTACCGCGCCAAGCAAAGCTCGACAGAACGGCACCCCGGGCGCGTTCCCCGCACTGCTTGCACCTCCACGCCATCGTCGCATCAGCTTGCTAGTTGCTTTCGGGTGAAGCGGACTCGCGTTGCGGCGAGCGCCACCAGCAGTGCTGGACCGAGGGTAGTTATGCCCAGCAGCAGGTATTCGTGCTGCTGACCCAGGTAGATCACTACGCCCGCCCAGAATGACAGCCCGAACGCAGCCAGGGCCAGCGCAAGCGCCAGAGGAAGCCTCGTGCTGGCCGCGAGCAATACCAGACCGGCTATCGCCATCACGAGCAGGATGATGCCTTCGAACCACCGCACGGGCAGGATGATGCCTTCGAACCACCGCCCGATGATGCCTTCGAACCACCGCCCGGGTCCGAGCGGGCCGCCGGGGGGTGCCACCACGATCCCCAGGCAGATCACGCCAGCGAGCCAGCCCAGACCTGCTGGGTGGGGCCGGCGCTTATCATCGGAAGCGAGGACCATCACGACATATCCGCAGAGCGGCATGAGCACCAACGCGATCGAGTGCACCGACCACACGAGCACGTGCTTGTCGATCTCAAGGCGTGTTCTGAGCCCACTCTTCGAGGAAGACGCCGATCCATGCCAGTCCAGATATTCCCGCTAGCCGTTTGTGGTTGAGGAGCGCCGATCCAATCGATAGCGCCAGCAATGCGTCCACGATCACTGCGTAGGTAGAGAGCCCACCGAACATGTGCGCTTCGTAGATAGCCCGGTCAAAGCCAAGCCGGATACAGAGCTCCACAGATCCCCAGATCGTCGCCGCCAGGGCACAGATATCAGCCAGCCCCCGCGTGGTGGCTTCGGGATCGATCCCGGCACGCGCGCTCAGCCCCCCATACACGAGCCCCAGAGCCTCCCGCAAAAACACCCATCGCGATCCCTCACTCAAGTCGAGCACAGTCGCGGTCATCTCATCGCCGCGAGAGCGACGAATACCTGGCGGGTATGCCCACAGGGCAACACGAATGATCCGCTCCGCTCTCACGCGCTCACCCCCTCAGCGCTCGCACGCAAGCGAATAGCAACCGTTTCAGCCGCCTGCGCAAGAGACCGTGCCTCAGCCTGCAACGCAACACGTCCAGCCGGCGTCAGCGTGTAGTCGCGCCGCTTGCGCCCCCGCTCGACATACGGCTCGCCCGCAGTGACCAAGCCATCGGCTAGAGCTCGCTCCAACAGCGCATACAGCGTGCCGGTCGAGAGGCGCACCGTCCCGTCCGAGAGTTCCGCGGCGCGCCGCACGATGGCATAGCCATGAAGCGGCCCATCGATCAGGGCGGCAAGCGCGTAATAGCTCGGCGGCCGAAACTCCACACCACCACTATATGTCGATCACCGACCTATAGTCAAGGAGAACTCTGCTCAGATTTCGGGCGAAACGGAAGGGGGGGGATTCGAACCCCCGAGACGGGGTTCGCCCGCCTGCCGGTTTTCAAGACCGGTGCGTTCAACCGCTCTGCCACCCTTCCACGCGAACCACGAAGGCTAGTCGATCCGCCAGCAGCCGCAGCAAGATAGCTCAGGCGATCATCCAGCGGCCGGGCGCGGCGGCGGACTCCTTGATCCTGCCTTCGCTGGCGAGTACGAGGACGCGCGCCTCTACGCGGGCCTCGGGCTCGTTGAACGAGGCGGCCATGTCCGTCGGGCTCTGGGTTGTGTCGCTTAGCTCGTTGCGCTCGATCTGCTCGCGGCGGTTCCGAAGCCGGCTTAGGATTAGCTCGTCTAGTTCCTCGTCGTCCATCGCGAGTGGGACTGTAGCCGCGCTACGGAACGCACCTGCTCCTCAGCAGAAAGCAGGCGCAAGGTCGCAACGTTCAATCCGGGACTGTTTCGTTGTGGGCGACTACGTCGGCCATCAACTTGTCATGCAGCTGCTCGACCTCCGACCACACTTCTACTTCACTGGCGAGGTGCACGATCGCCACCACGCCGCTGTCGTGGTTCGGGATTGTCTCGACGTCGACGGTAGCCGCGAACCGCGCTCGCGGTCTCAACTCCACATCCCCGTCAAGCCGGAGGTCAACGCCCGTCCCACCGGGCTCCGCCCCCTCGACCCAGATGGTCTTGATGAACTCGGTCCTGGCGCCAGCGTTGAGCACGTTCACCGTCAACTCGTAGATCATCGGTTCCGGCGTGATGTTGCTCAGGTTGATCACTTTCGGTCCGGGTCGGTCGACCATCGCGTGTCCGAAAGTGATCTCGATCTTCGCTTCGTTCCCTTCCCGGTCGCGTTCTTGTTCCCACGTCAGGGCGCGTTTGCTGATCACCACCGCATAGACGGAGCCACCGCCGCTGATCGCCGCGACGATCAGCGCAGCGAAGGCGATCACGTCAGATGTGGACATGGGGACATGATCTCATCAGTCCCGGCACCGGTTCGCAGCTGTTCTCGACGCTCCGCGTGCGACCAGGCGTGGGTCCCGATCCTTCGGAAGCGCTATTACGAGACCGCGCGGCGACGCCGCGCGTGGTACTCGTCGAGCAGCTCCGCGGCCTCGGCCTCGCCGCCCGGCAGCAGGTGGCCGTAGCGGTCGATCGTGACGGTAATCGAGGCGTGGCCCATGAACTTGCTGACCTTGTCGATGGTGATGCCTGCGTCGAGCATGTGCGAGACAGCGGTGTGCCGGCAGTCGTGGAGGCCGATGGCGCTGATGCGTTCGCCGACGGGGATTACGCCCTCTTCGTCCTCGTGTTGCCGAGCTTCCTTCCATGCCTTCTTGGCGTGGTTGTGGACGGTGCCTGGGCAGAAGGGGTCGTTGGGGGCCCGGCCGAACACGAGGTCGCGACCGGAGCGGCCGGTGCGCTCGAGGTGCCTGACCAGCAGTTCTTCGAGCAGCTCGATGACGACGGTCGTGCGTTTGCCCTTTTCGGTCTTGGGGTCGATTTCGCCCTCGTACTGGTCCCAGCCGGCGTGGACCTTGATGCGCTTGAGTGCGAGGTCGATCTTTTCGACTCGAAGGGCGCGCAGCTCGCCGAGGCGCATCCCGGCGTACATCGCGCAGCCCCACAGCGCCTGCTCTTCCTCATCGAGCGCCGCGATGAGACGGTGGGCTTCATCGGCGGTCGCGATCCGGTCGCGAGTGAGCGGCACAGCGGGAAGCCGCAGGCCCTTCGTCGGGTTGGTCAGCAGCGCGTTATGCGCGCCGGTAACAAGGTCGAAGTCGCGCCACAGCACCCGCGCTGCGTTGACGCACGCGTGGACCTTGCTGGCGCTGTGCTTGGACTGCCATACGGTGACGCGGGCCTGCAGATCCGGGCGCTCGATGTCGCTCATGAAGTGCATCCCCAACTCGGGGATGAGCCGCAGCCGATAGTCGCCCTCCATCGTCCGCAGAACACTGGGCTTGTACTGTTTGCCGGAGCGGTTGAGGATTTCTCCGCTGCGCGCCATTTCGAGCCACGTGTATGCCGTCTCGGTGAGCGTGATCTTCGTCGGGGCCCGTAGCTGTCCGCTCTCAGCGAGCCCGAGGTGCTTACGGCGCCATTTGGTAGCCGCCTGCCTCGTGGGCAGCGTCTTTCTGATCTTCTTTTTGTCGAAGGTCGACCAGACCCATGCCTCCCACGGCGGGTCGCAGTCGCACGCGCCGCCAGTGCGCTTCGTGGCGCACCGCTCGGAGTGGCGGGGCCGCATTCCCTCCGGGTTGTCCTGAGCTTCGGCGATGGCGACCTCCTGCGCAATGGCGGCGCTCAGGACGCCGATCTCGCGTCCGAGCGCGAGCGACTGATGCTGCGTGAGGGAGTGCACGATCCGGGCGAGCGCCGTGGCGGGGTCGATGTCCTCGGCCGCGCCGCCGGAGGGGAACTGCAGGATTTGCGCCGACATCGGCTCGTCGGTGCTTTCGTGGCTTGCGCGCCGCTTTGGGCGCTCGGTAATCTGAGCGGGCATCTTGGCTACCTCCAAGGTGCTAAGGGCGCGGCGCGGGGCTCAATCCCGCGCCGCCCCGGTTAGTAGTTGTCCGGTTCACGTTACCTCCACGTCGGCGTGGAAGCGAGCCCCGTATGAGCGACTTTCCGCGTGCTGTTTCGCAGGCGTGCTGGGGCATTTCGGAGACGAGCGGAACGGCCGCGTGCTCCTCGACCCAGTCTCCGAGGTCGGCGACCGCGAACAGCACCCGCCGGCCGATCCGCACGTTGCGGAGGTCGGGCATGACCGTTCGTTCGAAGCTGTCGATCGAGACCGACAGCAGCCTCGCGGCGAGCGCCTTGGAGACCAGGATCGGCTCGTGCTGCTCGCTGGCCACTGCCCTCCTACCTCCTCGCAGCCTTCGCGCGGCGGGCTGGGTGAGCGGCGTCCCGGCGGCGAGCACCCGTCGCCTTCTTCGTGCTGCTGGGAGGAGGTGCTTGGCGCGCCCAGTATGTGATCCGAGCGCGGGCGATCGGCAGATAGATCGCTTCGCGCTCGATCCCGAGGAACCGTGCTCCCTCGAGCACGGCCGCGGCGCCCGTGCTGCCACTGCCGGTGAACGGGTCGAGCACGAGTCCGCCGTGGGGTGTCAGGAGGCGGACGAGCCAGCGCATCAGCTCGATCGGCTTGACCGTCGGGTGGATGTTCGCGACGGGGTTGGCCTCGCACAGCTCCTCGTTGTGGGCGCCGATCTTGAACGTCTGCGTGACTCGTCGGGGCAGCTCCTCGCAGCCGGCCTCGCGCTGGCGTCGGTTGGCCTTCGCTGCGTAGAAGAAGCGGTGGCGGTCCCCGAGTAGCCCGATCGGGCAGTCCGGCTCGCAGCGCGCGGCGGTGCATGTCGCGCTGTGGGAGAGGAGCAGGTTGGCTGGCCATCGACCGCGCTCACTCGCGGTGATCCGCTGGCCGTGCGCGCGTCCTTCGCTGGGGCAGTCCTGTGCTGAGAGCGCGATCCTCGTGGCGTCGATGTTCATCGCGCCGGTGCCGTGCGTCTTGAGGTTGTGATCGAGGGTCCCGTCGAGCGGCTTGCGGGCGAGGATGATTGGCTCCCACGCCGGCTTCA
This sequence comes from uncultured Solirubrobacterales bacterium, assembly GCA_963789675.1. Taxonomy (GTDB): domain Bacteria; phylum Actinomycetota; class Thermoleophilia; order Solirubrobacterales; family Solirubrobacteraceae; genus Palsa-744. Next base: position 176,713 of record CAWBLR010000002.1, read on the forward strand.
GGCCGGTGGCCAGCCCGCTCGGCAGGACACGCGTCGCTGGGTAGCCCTGGCCTTGGAGCCACATGAGGACGTCGCGGAGTTCGTAGCCGGCTTCTTCGAGGCCGCACGCGAGGCGGTGCGCGGTTCTCGGGGCGGCGAATGCCGCGAGATGGCCGCCGGGCTTGAGGCTGTGCAGGCAGGCGCTGCTCCACTCGCGCGAGAACTCCTGAAAAGCCTGGTTCGGGTTCTCGCTCGGTCGGCGGCGGCGCTTCCCAGCACGCGTGGATGGGTCGAGGCGGGCGGGCCGGTCCCACGCCATCCCGTTGACGCCGATGCCGTAGGGCGGGTCGGTGACGATCGCATCGACGCTGTCAGCGTCAAGCCGTGGGAGCGCTGTGAAGCAGTCTGCTTGCTTGACTTGCCAGCGGCGGCGGTTTCCTTGTGAGCGTTGCATGGGTTACCCCTTTTTGCGGGTCGGGCGTTGGAACACGAGGACGTCCTCGTGACAGACGAGGTGAGTGCGCTCCCCTCGTGCGCGCGCTTGACGGATGTGTGTCAGCTGGAAATAGGAGGGGCGCGGCAGCAGCTCGCCGTCACGGAGGGCTGCGAGCAGCGCGATGATGTGCTGCTGAAACACCAGGCCGGTCTGCTGGCAGAGGGTGATCGTGTCCCCTGCGATGTTTCGCAGCGCCCCGTCCGCGCGGAGGTTCTTCGTGACGAGCACGAGGTATCCGCCGGGGCTGAGCATCCTTGCGCAGGCCGTGTAGATCGCGGCCATCGCCGCGAGATAACTCTCCCCTGCTCGGGAGCCGTTGAGTGCTTCGTCGGTCGTGCCGTAGCGAAGCCGCGCGACGCTGCCGGTGCTGTCGCCGTAGCGGCACCAGTTCGGTGCCTTGGCCGCGTGAGCACGGTCGGCTGCGGTCATCCGGCGTCCTTCGGACGCGCGTGAGCGGGCCATTCCCTTACCGCCGCGCGGGTCGCCGAGCGTCGCGTTCCCGTAGGGCGGCGAGGTGAGGATCAACGGCACCTGCCCGGCGAGCTCGTCCAGGACACCGCGCCCGAGATACCGAGCGTCGTCCTTGAGAATCAGAGCCTTCCCTGTCGCGCCTTGACTGCGGGCGTACTCGATGTTCTTCGCGGCGAGCGATGCCCAGCGGCCCTCCAGCTCGACACCGATCGCGCGGCGCTCCAGGTGGATCGCCTCGACGAGCGTGGTCGCGATCCCGCACATCGGGTCAAGCACGAGATCGCCGGGGTCGCTGTAGGCGGCGATGACACGCCGCGCGATCTCGGGCAGCATCTTCGCGGGGTGCCGGTTTGACTCGGGTAGGAACCGTCCGTGGCGCTGCCACTGGCTTGTGCGCTGCGCGCAAGGCCACAGCGCGAGCGGCAGATCTGCCACACGCGGGGCGGAGCACTCGCCCGATGAGGACCGCGTGCGGCGAGTGCTCGCGGCTGCTGTCGGGCGACGGGGCCGCGGGGTTGACTTGGCTGATCGCGCGGGAGGCATCTGCTTCACCTGTCTTTGGGTTGTGGTTGGCCGAGCCAGTCCACGGGCTGGGTGGGGTGCTCGGCGGCTGTGAAGATCGCCGCGAACGGCCCTTGGCGCTGCAGGTCTTCAAGGGCGACGAAGGCGAGTGGGATCGCGGCGCCCGCGCGGTTGGCGGGGTCGGATTGGTGGAGCACAAGCGTGCGCTGGATACGCAGGCGCATCCGCTCCGGTGACTGGCCGGCGAGCACGATCAAGAGGTGCGGCCAGGAGCGGTAGGAGCTTCGCCACAACGGCTCGCCCGGCTCACTACTGCCGGAGGTGGGGAGCGCGAAATAGCGAAGGCGTGTGTACGCGCTGATCTTCGCCGCGAGATGCTCTGCCGGGCGGGCGGTCCCGCGATCTAGCTCGATCCAGCGCTGGTGCAGCGCGAGCGAGCCATCCCTGCCGGTCTGCAGATAGGTCAGGAGCGCGTCGGCGACCGCCATCTCGGCGGGCCTGCGGCCCCGCGCGAGGGAGATCGGATGCGCGATCTCGTGCCGCCAGGACTCCGGGCCGCATTCGTCGCCTCGCTCGCGGGCCGCTTGCACGAATGCGATCCCGACGTCGTTGACGGCGAGGGTGTGCTTGCGCAACGGTCCTTCCGCCTGCGCTGGCCCGACAAGGCGGCGGCGAGGCTCGGCACGCGGCCCAGCCGTCTCGATGGTCTCGGCGCCGTACTCGGTGAGGAACCACAGCGAGAGGGTGCCGGGGCCTTGCGCGCGATCGACGAGCCGGCGCTCGGCGAGCAGTCCGAGCACCCGTCGTGTCCAGCGCGGCTTTGCGTGTGGCGTGTAGAGCGCGTGCAGCTGCTTCGTGCTCAGCAGACGATGCTGGTAGATCCCGGCGAGGACTTCCGTCGCGACCGATGGGAGCGGACGGTCGCCCGCGGCGCGCGGGCTCATCGCTGCCCCGCGATCTCGAGCTCGGGCGCCGCTGCTCTCCACGGCTCATCGGGGTCATCGTCCGGTCCTCGCTGCGCTGTGCCCTTGTTGCCTTCGAGGTGCTGGCGGATTCGTTCGTCGAGGAAGTCGAGCGCGCCGACTGTCTCTGCCGCCGGTGTTCTCCCCGAAGCAGTGTCGATCGTCGGCTGAACCTCAGCCAGGGCGTCCGGGTGAAACGACTCGGCAAAAGCCGTCTCGACCGATTCGTTACCGAAAAGGAACGGCCTGGTGAGCTGCCCGTTGTGGGTGACCTGTGCGATGAACGTCCTGCGGGGCAGGCCGATGATCGCGCTCGCGGGCGGGTCGCCGCCCCACTCCCGCGCGATCATTCCCGCGGCGTGCGCGTTCAGCGCGGTGGTAATCAGGTGGCTGCGGTTCGTCGTCAGCGCGTTCAACGTGTCGCTGGTCAGCCGGTCCGGGTTCTGATTGAGCAAGAAGCCCCGGACGCCGTACTTCGCGGTCTGCTCCAGCATCGAGGCCAAGGTCCCGTTCGACGCGCCGTCGTAGGTCTGGACCTCGTCCAGGAAGACGTAGAACGGGAGGCGCTTCTCTGGCGGCAGCGAAGCTCGGCTCTTCGCGCCGTGCAGCAAGTCGAACACGAGGAGATTCGCGACGAGCTTGTCCTTCGCTCCGTCCGCGCCGGGGCAGGCGAGCACGATCTTGCGTTCGTTCATCGCCCTGGCGATGTCGTAGGTCGAGTTCTGCGCGCCGAGCAGAGCGGCGAGCTGCGTTGAGGAGCGCAGCCGGTCGATCAGGTTCGTCACCGGCGTGATCGCGTCTTCTGAGAGTCTCGGGAAGCGCTCGGTGAAGAACTGCCGGCGCGGCATCGAGAGGAACGGCAGCGCGGCCTGCAGCCACTCTTCGTTTCCGAGGATCGACGGGATCTGGAAGATCGTTGGCTGCAACCCGTCCGGGAGCACGGCCGCGAGCTCGATCAGCGCAGCGGTCGCCTGCGTTGTCAGCGTGAGCGCACGGTTGTTGCGCTCGCCCCACTGCAGCGCCGAGGCGAAGCTGTCGACGATCGCCTCGACCCTACGCTCGGCTTCCTCCGGGCTGAGACCGCGGGCGGCAAACAGGTTCCATCCGGGCTGGCCCTGTCGCGAGCGCGGGCCGACGAGATCGAGCTCGACGATCCGCTCCGCGAACTCCGGCTCGGTCAGGCAGCTCTTCACGCGCTGGACGGCGTCCTGGTGAGGGTCGAGGAACAGCCCGCCGTGGCCACTTCTGACCAGGTGCAGGAACTGCGTGAGCGCGAGCTCGGTCTTGCCCCACCGGCTCCGTCCGGCGATGTAGGTGAAGAACGAGTCCTCGACACGCAGGCCGACGCGGCGCTCGCCGCTCTCGCCCTCGACCCTGCCGAGCGGCACAAGGTCTGATTGCCCGGTGAACGTCGGGAGCACCTTCGGCGCCGGGTATACGGCCGGGCCGAGGCGGAGTACCTCTGGTGCCGCGCAGTGAACGCTCGGTGGCTTCAGCAGCCCTGCCATCTCTCCGGCGGTGACGTAGTCCTTGCGCGCCGGGCGAAAGAGCCCCGTTCGCAGCCGCCGGTCAAACCAGCCGCGGCGACCGGGGAGATCCGATCCAGCGAACGCGAGACCGAGGAGTCGCACGCCGACGACGCGCAGGGAGTTCGCTCCGGCGAACCCGTCAAAGCAGCCGAGCAGACCTTGCAGGCACGCGACGGCTCGGCCGCGCTCAGGCGAGCTGCAGCGGATCAGGACTTGCAGCCCGAACAGCGGCTCGTGCGCCAACAGCTTCTGGCCGATCTCCTCCCGCTCGGCTCGCTGCTGCACCATCGCTGCCGCGCGACGCCTCCCCACCTGGTGGCCGCCGCCAGCGAGAATCCCTCCCAGCCCGTCCGTCTCGCCGCCGCCGATGTGCTCGCCGCGGCGGCGGGCCTCCTTCAGTAGACGGCGGCGCAGGCGTCTGCGGGTCGCCGGGGTCGTCGGTAGGAGGTCGACCGCGATCTGCGCCTGCTCCCCGTGCGAGCGGTCCAGCCGCGCGATGACCCGCGCGAAGCTCTGCAGGGGATCCGGGTTCAGCGGCACATCGGCGAGCGGCTCGCTGCTCGGCCGTGCGAGGCGAAGCTCGGCGCGGACCACCTGCACCGACGACGTTCCCGCCGCCGGCTCGGGGTCGAGCACCTGCGCCTGCACCCTGTCGAACACGCCGAGTGCCGAGCGGACCGCTGGCAGCGCCCGCTCGGGCACGCACAGCGAGTAGCGCATCCGGCCCTCCTCGTCGGCGTCCAGCAGCACGCGGACCGCTCGCGCGCGAGGATCGAGCCAGCCGCCGACCAGCCGCTGCACGCGCGAGAGCTGCGCGGCGAAGCGCAACACCGCATCGGGCGAGGGATCAAACGAGTCGGGCGCGAGAACGACCAGCCGAGTCCGCGACTCAAGCGAGCGGCGACTGGCAACGGCACGAGCCGCGATCATCCCCGCCACCAGCAGCGCCACCGCGATCAGCAGCAGCGGGCTCCCCAAGAGCGAAGCCGCCCGCTGCGCGATCCCCGAAGAAGACCGTGCCGCGCCGAGGACTGACACGGCCGCGAGCCCAACCACGACACCAACCAGCGGCCGAACGTCCTGAGAGGGCCGGCGATTCACAGGACCCCACCGCCCCCTCTGCAGAGCGCTACCGCGCGAGCAGATGCGCCCGCCCTCGCAACGCCTGGCTGCCCGCCCCCGAGCGCCCGCGCTCGCCGCCCCTCAGCGCGGAGCCGACCGAATCCTCCGATCGGCCATCGCCGCCGCGAGGGCTGGGCACGGTGACCGGAAACGCCGCGACCGGCGACCGCGACTGCGACGACGGCGGCCAGCTCAGCGAGCGAGACGGCAAGGCACGATCGCCGCGAGCAGGCGAGAAGCAGACGACGACCGGCGACGACACGATGCGCCACCGACACAGCCACCGGCAACGTCACCGGGATTCGCACCAGCCAGCACACGGACCGAGCACCAGCGCCACAGGCAGCCACCAGCGCGAACGGCAATGCACCCGACAGCGACACCACCGCCAGGCAGCCCGTCGAGGACGCAGGCGCCGGAGCGTCATCCGATGCCCAGCTGGACGGATAGTTACAACCGGGCGTAGAGATGTCGCACAGCGAACCGGCCAGAAAACCCGCCCGTGTGCAGCACAAAGACGCCGTTCTCCGAAAGCGCCGATGGAACCGCAAACGGTCCCCGAGACGGGCCTTCAGACGGTCCCTGAGACGGTCCCTGAAACGGTCCTCGCCGCTCACGACCGCACCCCCCGCCGATCCGGCGAGCGCCCCGTCAACCGGTGCCGTGGCTTCGGCGGCGTAGCCGTCCGGTGCTTGCCCCGGCTCGGCCTGATCGCCGCTTCGAGCACCCGGCGCGCGAGCGGTGGCGGAACGGCGTTACCGACCTGCTCGAACTGCCGGGTCCTCACGCCCTGCCACGGGTAGTCCGCGGGGAAGCCTTGGAGCACCGCGGCCTGCTCGACCGTCACCCGCACCGCGTTTACGCCGCGTCGCTGCTGGTAGCGGCCGGGAGGATCGCTCGCGTTCTCCTTGTGGCCGGGAGGATGGACTCGCCTGTCGCACGCGACGGTCGTCGCGGGACGCTCGCCCGCCCAAATCGGCGTGCCTTTCGCCAAGCCGGCGGCCAGCATCGTCGGTGCCGGCTTGCTGATCGGCCGGGGTCGCGCGCCGCGCTGACGAGTCTCGTAGGCGGTGGGCACCCACTCGACCTGGTTCAGCGCACGCCCGAAGTGGACCGTCGGCGCGGGCTCCTGCTGGTCGCGGATCGCCGCGTTTGGCTGGTTGCCGTTGCGCCAAGCCCACCCATCCTCGACGCCGTTGGCCTGCCAGCGGTTAACTCGCGTGGTGACCGCCTGCGCTGGGGCGCTCGTGGGATCGAAGCCCTCGGTGATCCGCTCGCCGCTGCGCCGGATCTGAACGCAAGGCTTACGAGTCCAGGACCGAGTCTTCGCGGTCAGCGTCGGCGCGGGATTGCAGGCCGGGCGACGGTCCCGCTTGCGGTAGGTCCCGGTGTCCGTCTTGCTGGGATGGTTGCTCGGCGTGTCGTTACGGCGCGGGAACCCGACCTCCTCGGACGGTGTCCAGCCGAGCGCCTCAGCCATGCTGACCCACGGCAGGAGCGCCTGCTCGTCCTCCGGCGTCTCCTTGCAGCGAGCGTTGTAGGAACGGTGCGTCGGCTCCGGCAGGCTCACTGGCCCGTCGAGCGACGCGATCAGGAACGCGCGCTTGCGGGTCTGCGGCACGCCGTAGCGCTCGGCGCTGAGCACACCAACAGCGCTCTCATACCCGTGAGCGCAGAGCAGCGCGGCGAACAGTGTCCATAGCTCCAGGACCGCTGGGACCTGCTCCAGCGCGACCCACCTCGGTTTGAGCGCGAGCGCGAACCGCAACGGCTCAATGGTCAACAGCGACCGGGGATCACGACACTCCTTCAGGCGTACGGCGCGAGTGTCGTTCCCGGCGGCGAGCTCATGCGCGCACGCGATCACCAACGGCTTATCAGCGCGACCCAATCCCTTACCGGCGGTGGAGTACGCCTGGCACGGCGGCGATCCGACCAGCCCCCACATCGGCGAGAACTCGTGAGGATCGAGTTCTGAAACGTCGGCCTGCAGACGCTCATGGCCGGCGGCGCGCGCGGTCTCGCATGCCCACGGCTCCGTCTCGATCCCGAGCGCGTTCAAGCCGAGCATCCGCAGGGCCTCCTCCCAGCCGCCAGCGCCGGCGAACAGGTCGAGGATCTTCCCCGGCTGTCTGCGTGCGCTCACGCGGCTGGCCGTACTGGCGTCCATCGTCTTGCGTGGGGGTGCCATCACGCCCCTCCTGCCGACTTGGCCGCGGGCGGCTGCGCATACCCATACACCGGCGCGGTCTCGCCGACCGGGTCGGCCGGGGAGAACGGGCCGACGCGCGTAACGTGCCCGGCGTAGTTCCCCTCGACGGTGACGATCTCCCCGTCCGGGAGGACCTTGGCGACGATGCCCACGTGTGCGCTGTCGCTCGGCCCGGAGCCGTAGAAGATCGCGTCGCCCGGCGCTGGCGTCGCCGTCGGCGGAAGGATTCGGCCGCCGTGTTCTTTGGCCCAGGTGTACAGCGACCCGCTGTATCCATACACGGCGGTGGAGCCGGGCAGCGGCACGCCCGCGTGCTGCCACACCCACGACGTGAACAGCGAGCACCATTCCTCGCAGGGCCCATAGATCGTGCAGTTGGAGCCTTCGGGGTGTTCGCCCTGGCCGACCTGGCTTTCAGCGACCTTGACGATCTGCGAGCTGCTGGCCGCTTCGGGGGCGAAGACGCTGGAGCTGCACCCACCGCTCGATACCGGTTCCGCAAGCGGCGGGCTCGTCGGTGTGGGAGAGCCGGTGCCGGTGAACCCGTATTGCACGGCGCGGGCCATCACCTCGTCCGCGTAGCTCACCGATGAGTCGGCGCAGGCACCGTAGTAGTGGCACGCGGCTTCGTGGTATTCGGCGAAGCTGCCGCCGGTCGCCGGCGCGCCCATGTCCTGACGGAGAATCCTCGCGGCGGTGTCGATCGCGTCCGCCGGATCGTTCACCGACGGCGGCTGCCCGGGGTGGGCGCTGACGGCGAAGCGTTCCCACAACGTCGGTCCGCTCCCAGGACTGCACGGGCTGCCGCGGACGTAGGCGATCTGCATCGGGCCGGCGCACCCGGAGGAGTTGGTCCCGGCGCAGTCGCCGTTGCCGCACTCCTGCGCACCGATGCTCGCCAGAAAAGACCAGTCGATGTCGAACCGCGTGCCGGCTTGCTCGTAGAGCCGCAGGCGTTCGGGCGGGATGCTCGCCAGCGCGTACGCCGACGGTGTCGGCCCTGACGAGGCGGCGAGCGCCGGTTCGCTGCCCGGCTCACAGCCGGCGAAGCTCGCGCCGAGCACCGCGGCGGCGAGACCGAAGACCAGGACATATGCCAGGCCGGAGCCACCGAGCGCGCCGAGCAGCCACAGCCACAGCTTCTTCTGAGCGAACCTTCGCGCGCCGGCGCGCATCAGTCGCTGCCTTCCAGTCCGCTGACGAGCAACCGGCCACCGTGCGCGGCGAGGAGCAGCCCGATCGAATAGTCGACGAGACCGCCATCGTTGATTACCGCGCTTACCCGGAACAGACTCGAGCGGGCGGGCGTGCTGCGCAACGCCAAGACGTGCGGCCGGCGGGCGCGCATCCCTGGCGAGACCCGCGGCGGGCTGGAACGCAGCGATTCCAGCAGAGCTGGCGTGGCGCCGCCGATCGCGCTCGCCCGGGCGTGCCCGTATATGTACCCGAGGTACCCGGCAAGGAACAGGTCCGCCGCACGCTCGACCTGCGGCGTAAGCGGCGCCGGGCCGCTTTCAGTCGCTTGCGCGACTACGGACGGCGTGCGCTGAGCGACGCTCGGGCCTGGATGTCTCAGCAGCGTGGGCCGTGGCCCATTGGAGGGCCGGGAGAGCGCGAGCAGGATCGCCGCCGCGAGCAGCAGCACGGTCACGGTCGCCATCGCGGCGGCGCGCTCTGACTCGGCGATCGGCCGGTCGCGCAGCGATGTGAGCCACGCCGTCATCGGCGCTCACCCTCTTCTGCGGGCTCGGTGATCCCGAGGAAGCTGCGCCCCGTGTGGAGCGCCGCCTCGGCGGTCGGGATGCCCGCCCGGTCATAGAACGGGTCGAGCACCAGACAGCACCCGCACGGGTTGTTGTGCGCGCACGTCGGACGCCGGATTGCGAGAGCGCTCTCACCGGGCCGGGTGCGCTGGTAGGGCGCGCCGCACGTCCTACACGCAAGCAGCGAAGAGCCGGCCAGGATGCAGCGCTTGATGAGCGCCAGCCCGCGCTCGTGTTCACGCGCGGGAATGCAAGTCTGGACACGCCGCGCCTGACGACTCATGCTCACGCACAGCGCGCTCGACAATCTGTCGCGAGCGGCGAGCGTGTCGGCGTCAAGAAAGAAATGCCGACGCTGCTTGGTGAATAGGAACAGCCGTGCCGCTTCGCCGTGGGCATCTCTCGTGGCGCGCTCCGCCCACTCCGGCGCGGGCCGTTGCGTCCAGCCTTCCTCGCGCAGCTCGACGGGAAGGAACAGCTGGTCGCGTTGGAGGAGAACCCACAGCGTGCCGTCGTCGCGAAGCACGCGGCGAACCTCGGCCAGGATCGCGAGCGTACGCTCGGGGTCGCCGCCGCGCGGCGGCCGAGCGACACACGTCTGCGCCCACCCATCCGGCAGTTCCCGCAAAAGGACGAGTGCGTCTGCTTCTTCGATGCGCCAGCTCATGCCGGCTCCTCATCAGGATCGGGGGCCGGCGCGCTCGGGATCGCGGGCGGCCCTTCGCTTGCGGCGATCGGCTCGCCGAGGTCATCGCCGGGTTCGGGCGCATTGACTCCGCGCGGCGGTGGTGGAGTGTTCACGGTGGCCTCCTGGGTTGGGGATGGGGGCGGGGGCGCGCCTGTGTCTGGGGCGCGCCCCCGCACGGGTGCTGCTGTCGGGCGTTGCCGGTGCAGAGCGGCCATCCGCGCGAGGCGGGTGGTGTAGTAAAGGCTCTGCAGGCGGCTCGCCCCGTCCTCCCCGGACCCTCCGGTGGTCGCGGTGAGAAGATCTGCGGCCAGGCGGTTACGCTGCAAGAACACGGCCCACAGGAACGCGGCCTGCAGCACAAACGCCAGCAGCCACCCGAGGTTGCTCGTGGCGTCATCCAGCGCCTGGCAGACGGCGAGGATCACCGCGAGGATCAGGCTGTAGACGACCTTCCGCGCCAAGTACCCGGCGAGCTTCGTCAGCCACGCACGGAAGAAGTCATGGCCCCGGCCCGGGAAGACAGCGACCACCAGCGCGACCGGCGCGAACGCCAAGAGCAGCAAGAGCAGGATCTGCGCGAGGATCACGCCGAGCGCCAGCGCGCCGAGCAGCAGGAACGCGCCGAGCTCACCCGCAAGGATCACGACCGCGAGCAGCAGCCGCTGGTACTGGCCGCCCTTGCCCATCGCTTCCGCGGCTGACTTATCCGCCGCGCCGAGCGGGTAGGAGCCGTTGCTCTTCCCCGGGTCTGAGCTGGGGAGATCCCCGGTGTCGCCGTGTTCGAGCGCTTCGTGCTCGGCGTTTCTGCCCTTGGACTGGAATTCGTACGCCAGGAAATGCGGCGCGTACTTATTGCGGTCGTTGATGCACGTCTTGCCTTCCGCGTGGACTTCTGTGCCGCTTTCCAGCTGCGCCGCGAGCCGCGAGTCCTGGGCCGGGTCGGCGCTCAGCGGACGGACCGCAACCGAGCGGCTTGTCCCGGTGGTGGTGGTGCAGTGCTCGATCCCGCCGAACTCGAGAACTGTCCAGGGGTCGAGGACGAGGAGCTGGAAGAGCTGGTTGCTGGCGGCGCTCTTGGCCTGCTGTTCATTGCCGATGCTGCCCTGGCTCGTGAGCGACAGGAGCGCGGTGGAGAGCTGGTTTGAGAGCTTGCTGACCGGCGCGATCGTCCGTTCGGGCTGCGTGACGATCCCGATCGCCAACACGCAGTACAGAAGCGACACGGCGAGCGCCCCCGCGGTCTCGGTGTAGCGGCGTTGCACGAGCGCCTTCCACATCGCCCAGCACCCCGCCAGCACGACCGCGACGATCAGCCACGGTGCCCCAAACGTGCTTGCGTAGAGGTTGTGGATCGCGTCGGAGATCGGCGTCAGCGCACCGGACCCCGGGCTCCCGTTCCCGTTGACGAGGTCCAGGCTGAACGCGAACCCGAACAGGGTGATCACCGCGTTCGCGAGGAACGCGGTCAGTAGCCAGATGACCTGCGCGGCGAAGTACGCCATCATCGGCGCGACACCCGAGGCATCCACACCGCTCGTCAGCCCGACGCTGATCGCGGGGAAGTACTGATCCAGGGAGTAATTCGCGAGCGGGTAACGCCCCACCAGCCCGCCGGCCGGCAGCTGCGGAGCGGGGCCGATGTTGCTGTACACGTCACCCGCGAGCGCCGGCGCGGCGAACAACAGCAGCGTGATCGCCGACCCAAACCCGAGGGCAAGAAGGATCCGTGGGCGGCGACCAACTGTCCGCCGACGAGCGTAGAGCAGAGCGATTTTCATGCTGCGCTCCTCTGCGGCTGGCCGGGAGTGGTCTGCAGCGCCTGGAGCAGGTGCGGGTAGACGAGATCGACCTGCACTTCGCCGACGCGGCCGTTCAGGTCGCGCATCAGACACCGCCCGGCCCTGAATTCGCGGACGAGACCGACCAGCTCGCGGGTCGGGTCAAGACCGATGAACCGCAGCGCCGCGCGGGCGGCGTCATCAGAGTCCTGGCCGAAGACGAACACCACCCCGATCAGATCCGAGAGGTCCCCGAGATCACCGATCCGGTGCGTGCCGAGCAGCAGCGTCGCGTTGAACGCGCGACCGAGCCGGACGAGACGGTTGATGACTTGGCGGCCCTGGGGTGAGGCGAGCAGAAACCAGATCTCGTCCAGGCCGACGACCTTGTGCCGCGAGCGGTCACCAGAGATCAGCTTCAGCGCGTACGCAGCGACCAACGAGAGCGTCGCGACGGAGACGCGCTCCGCGCGCGTGTAGGTATCTCTTGCCGCCGAGGGTTCGGGGAGTGAGAGGCCGGGCATGCGGATCGTCGTGACCGGCCGATCCGTGCGGTTGATCGTGGTGGTGCCGTCGCCGAACCCGAGGCGCGCGAGACCGAAATCACGGATCACCTCCAACGCCTCGCCGGCTTCGCGTGCGCCGGCGCGGTCGCTCTCGCCGAGCAGCTCAACGACACGCAAAAGGCTTTTGGAGCCCTCGCGGACCGCGTCCTTGACGGCGAGACTAACCGCGTTCTCCCACGTGCTCGCCTGGCCGGGCAGCAACTCCAGCAGGTAGGAGCACGCCAGCTCCTCCCGCATATCGTCAAGACCGATCGCGAGCGGATCCAGCCGGCCCTGCTGCTCCGGGTCACCGGACAGCTCGAGAACCTGCATGCGCCCGCTCAGCTCTCCCAGCTCGTGCAGGCCGTGGTCGGGCTTCGGATCGAAATCCACCACCAGCGAACCGCGACGCTCCGCGGCGTACTCGATCGCCTGCGCCGCGACGGTCTTCCCCGACCCCAAAGTCCCGATCAACAAAACGCCCGACGCGCGGTCCTCCCGCGGCGCCTGCGTCGCGTCAAAGCGAACGGGCAGCGGCGCCCCCGTCGGCGTGTACCCGAGATAGGGCCCCCGCGCTGAGCCGACCGTGCGCGTCGCGGTTGCGACCATTCCGCCGAACTGCTCGACCGTGAGCTGCTGGACGTAGTCGCGCATCACAACCACCCGTCCGCTCGCGGCAAATGCTCGAAGAACATCTCGCGCTGCAATCCGGCGGGACGGTGCAGCTGGACGTCGCCGTACTGCTCTTTCAGCATGGCGACGCGACGCTCCAGCTCCTCCTCGCTGCCCGCGCCGACGGCGAGGCCGATCTGGGCGTAGAGCATCGGCGGGTGCCCGCCGGCCTGGAGCTGCGCCTCGTACTCCCGCGCGAGCATCCGGTCCTCCCCGGCGAGCAGGCCCGGGCCGTGCACCGCGCCCTGCACCTGCTCGTGATAGGCATGCTCGACGTCGGCGATCCGCTTACGCACTTGCGCGAGCGCCTGACGGTTCCCCAACCACCTGGCGTGAATGGCCGCGTCGACGGGGAACCCGACGGCCTCCAATGGGGCGAACAGCGCCTCCGCGGTTGCGCCGGGGAACTCGGGTGCGTCCGCGAGCGCGCCGAGCGCGAGCATCGCCTGGTAAGAGCAGCCCTGCTCACTGTCCACGATCAGGGTCTGTTGGCGCTCGGTGATCGCCGCGTTCGCGCACCGCCGCAGGTCATGGCCGAGCGGCTCAAACGCCACGCCGTCACCGGAGTCGGCGACCACGAGCGCGTCCGGCTGCCAGTACCCGTCCAGTTCTGGCTCGGCGACGCCTCGGCACGCCGCGCGACACAAAAGCCACTGAAGCTCGATCGTCCTCGCGCGCCGCGCGGGGATGACGCCGTTCAGGCGCTCATACACACGCTGCTCCCGCGTCGCGAGTTCGGAGAGCTCACCCCCGGAAACCGGCGAGGAGACGCCGATGCCGGCGAGCTCCTCGACGCGGCGGCGCGCGCGATCCACCCCGCGAATCAGCCCTGACCCGACACCGGCCGGTGCGCCCGCGGCGAGCGAGACCGCGAGATAGCACTCGGGGATGTGGGACCCCAGCTCCCGCAGCCGCTCGCGGTGCCCGTCGAGGAATGCCCGCCACGCGGCAGGGTCCTGGTGGCGGTCGTCCAACAGCCCGGCCGTATGCTCGACATACCCCTCGGCCGGGTAGGCACGATTCACACGCCACAAAGAGAAGTCAGCGCCGACCGTGTGCGCGAGGCGCTGCAGACGACGCTGCAACGTCCACTTCTCACCCGCCGGGAGGTACGGGTAGGAAGTCATCCCCAGCCGGTACAGGCCGGCGGCCTCACCGCCACGCCCGAGGAGAATGTTGCCCTTGGCGTATCGCAGCGGGAAGCTCACGGCCGCACCTCCACGACCTGCCCCGCGCCGAGCTCGATCACTTCGGCGCGGCGCTCCCCCCGACGCACACGGTGACCCTCAGCAGGACGCGCGATGAACCGTCCGCGCGCGGGGATCACGACGACCGGCCTGCCGAACACCAGCCGTGCCGGGCCCCGCACACACCCGTGATGCAGCACCGGAGAGTGCTCGTCCGGGGCGACCCACACCCGCGGCGCCCACACCCGCGCCTCGCCATCGGCCGGGAGGACCCGGTCAAGCGAACGGCGCGACGCGCGCACGCGAAACGCCACCCACGAGGCCAGGTAACGGTGCGCGGGTCGACCATCCGGGGACGCCTGCCCGGCAAGCGTCGCGACCATCGCCGGCGCCACGACCAGCCGCAACGGCCAATCAAGCCAACCCAACAGCACCCCCGCAAGCAGCGTCAGCGCGACTCCCGCAACAGCGGCGATCACCGCGCCCGCCCACCCGTGGGAACTGGCGCCGAGCAATGCCCCGACCGCCCCGAACACCAGCGCGAGCGCGATCGAGCGCTGGCTGAGGACGAGGATCGCTACGAGCGCGCCGAACGCCCACACCAGCCACTCCAGCGGCACGCCGCCCGGCACGGGCAGGCGCCGACCATCGATCTGGTAGATCCGCCGGTCGGGCCGGAAGATCCGCTGGTAGGAGCGGATCGGCTGCGAAGTGTCACTCATCGCACACAGCCCCGGCTCATCCGAAGATCTGCTTGCCGATAGCTTCCGCGGCAGTGGCGATCTCAGACGGTGCGAACACCATCCACGCCACCACGATCGCCGCGAACAGGAACACCGCGAGCTCCGTGTACCTGCGATTAAGCAGAAACGTGAGGCTGATCACGGCCACGATCCCGCCGTAGAGGTCGCCCGCGTAACCCTTCAGCAGGTTGGCGACGTTCGCACCGACATCGTTACCCGACGCGAATGCGTCCGCCGGGAATACCACCAGCAGCACACACCCCCACAACAACACTCGCCCCGCGACACGAACCAGGCGAGTCACACTGCCGGCCGGTGAGCGACCAACACCGCGCTCGCCTTGCTGTGAATTAATCCTACGGCTTTGCTGCGAATTAACCCTACGGAAATTACTCATGTGGCGACGGTAAGCACCGCTTCACCTAAACACCACAACTACGTGCTTGTGCAAGTACGCAACTGCATAGTTGCGAACCCGGCATGTCAGTCAATGCCGACGATGCCGGCCAGCTCCTCCACATAGCCGGTGGCGCTGGCGGTGGCCTGCTCAATCAAGCGACACGCGGAATAGTCCGCGAGCGCATACCAAACCTTGTTACCAGCCTTACGCCGCGTAACTATCCCGGCATGGCGCAAGATACCGAGGTGCTTTGACACGTTCTGGTGAGTGGTCGCGAGCTCGTCGGTCAACTCCTGCACCGTGGCTTCACGCTGCTCAAGCAGCGTGAGAAGGCGTATCCGAGTGGGCTCCGCGATGGCCTGTAGCCGGCACGCCACCAGATCCAAAAAAGGCTGCGGCAAGGCAACACTCATCGCTGCCTCTCACTCATGCCCACACAACTCGTGAGCAAAGCCGGCTTCTCGGAAGCAAACACACCTGTTATCGACCAGGACGGCCGCAAAACTACGCGCGACTTTCACACACACATCCAGGAAGGCGTGGCGCGCAAAATATGTTTGTAGTTTTCACGCTCTCGCGGTCAATAACCCAGATGAGCGAAAACAACGACCCCCAAAACGACCCGCCGCAGGAACACACACCGACGGCCGACCTCACGCAGGAACCGGGGTGGGAGACCCTGGAGTACGAGCAGCCCTCAACCGGACAGCCAGTCGGCGAGCGCACCATCATCGATCTCTCAGACAACCGGCGAGCATTACCAGGGCGCCGCGCCCGCCGCGCCGGCGAAGCGCCCGGTGAGCCCTCCCGGCCCAGACGGCACGGTGGGCTCTCATGGATCACAGCGAGCGCCGCCGCGGTGCTCGCTGCATGTGTCGGGGCCGCGATAGCGCTCGCGATCACCAGCCCCCCAAAGCACTCTCATGCGACAGCGCCTTCGACGAGCACCAAGCCGAGCAGCGCACCCAGGCAGCCACCCCCTCGGCGCGAGCACCACCGTCAACCTCAACGACGTGCGAAGGCGCCCACCACACCTACAGCCGCCCGGGCCAGCAGCGATAGCCGTATGCCGACTCTGCCGCAGACGCCCGCAGCCAGACCAGCAACCAGCACGGCGGCCGGCACGGCCTCCCCGCCGGTGCCCGTGCGCCAAGCAGACGCCGAAGGACAAACACAGGGCGGCCCGTTCTCACCCTAAGCCGCTGGAGCAAGCCAAGGCGCAACCGGTAAACGCTGGCCCCCGCCTGGGCGTGAGCGCCGCACGGCGGGAATGGACGATCGTTGGAGACGATCCCTGCGCTTGCATGGAAAATTGCAGAAGTTGCCGGCTTTAGAGATCCTTTGATTCCCTAGAACATCTGTTGAGGGTCATGGTTGACCCAGGGAGAGAGATCGACATGGATGTCGAACTAGGGAGATCACAGGGCAAGCCGCCCTACGCCCCAGCACCGGGGGCAACGCTGCCTGGAGCCGGCACGCCGCTCCAGGCTGGGCAACTCGCGGCGATCCTCGACCAGTGCCGGCACCGCGAGCTGCGGATCGCTCGTGGCTTCCGGGAGTGCAGGGGCCTGAGCCCTCAGCAGCTCGAGGATCTCTTCCAAGAGACCATGCTCGCGCTGCTGCGCCTCCCCTACTACAACGAAAAGCATCTCTGCGACGCGCTCAGGGAGGGCATCAAGAAACGCGCGCTGAACCTCCACCGCGACGAGCGCAGCCACGAGAAAATCCTCGCCGACAACGCCCCAGCAATCCACGCCGCCCAACAAGCACGCAGCGCAGACCAGACCCCTGAGCAACTCGCGCTCGCCCGCGAAGACCGCCTGCTGATCACCGAGTTTCTCGCCGAGCTGACAGGGCGAAACGAGCTGCACGTCTTCTGGCTTGTGACAGAGGGGATGGGGTACAACCGGATCGCGAAGATCCTTAAGATCGAGGCCAACGAGGCACGCAACACGGTCGCCGCGTGCGAGCGAAAGCGCGAGCGCTTCCAGAAGCTGCACGACAGCGGCCGACTGTGCGGCTACCGTGCCGCGACGATCAAGGCGCTACTCGAAGGGCAGGCGGCCAGCCCCGAGCTGGTGGGACTCGCGGTCGCGCACGTCGCCAGGTGCGCGCGCTGCCAAGCAGAGCACGAGACAAACGCCAAGCGGCTACGCCGTGCTTTCGAGGAGCAGGCCGCCGCGCTGATCCCGCCCGCCTTCACGACGCATCTCGGCTGGCTGACCCGCAGCAGCATCCAGTCGCGGACGCTCGCGCAAAGGCTATACCCGGACTGGATCTCCGTCGGGCAAGGAGGCGCCCGCGAACGCGCCGCGACGCTGCTGGCGGGTGGCGGCGCGAGCGCCAAACTAGCCGCCGGGATCGCGACCGTCGCAGTGATCGCAGGCGCCGGCATCACAGCGACGCACGCCCTCGAACACCACCAACGACACCCCCACCATCACCCCGCCGCGAGCGCGACCAACCTGGCGCGCGCGACACTGCCCGTGGAGCTCACGCTGCCCTCATTGCCGGTACCCGCCGGCACGGCAGTGCTCCCTCACGCGTCCCGCCACACCGCAGCGCGTCACCGGAGCGGCCCTGGTCATGTCGTGGCGAGCGCCCACGAGGCGACCAGGCCCACCGATCCGAACCGTCGCGAACCCGGCGGGTTCGCCTACCTCGGCGTGCCAACCAACACACCCACACCCGTATCTGTGCAGCACCAGGCGCAGACAGCCACGCATACCGGAGGCCCTTTCAGCCCATAAACCACCAACGGCGAAAACTCACTTGCAGATTCGTGGCGCTCATGGTCAATAACCAAAGAAGCACACGGAAAGGGACCCGGAAGGAGACAGGCAAGGATGCTCAGACCCGACAGCCATACCCAGCCAGCGACCAGCAGACGCCGCGCAATACTCGACGTGATCGCGCTCGCCTGCACGATCCTCACGCTCACCGCCACGGCATCAATCCTCGCGGGGGCGAGCCCGGCCTATGCGGGGAGCTGGATGGAGGTGGCCTGCGAGAACCCAAACCAGTCCGCCGCGCCGAGCCAAGGATGGACGACCTTCACGACGGGCGGGGGATACGGCTCAAGCGCCGGCACAGGGTGCTCACCCGGGGCGCCTATGTACGGCATCCTCAGCACTGACGCGGGTGTCGCGGTCGGCGCGGGGGAGAATCTCCAGTACACGCCGCCGAGCGGGTCCACGCTCGCCGGCGGATCGTTCGACGCAACCGTGTCAACGGACGGATATGGCGCGGACGCTTCGGGTGTCGTGGCGGCTTACTCGCCCGCCTTTGAATACAACGGCAACGTCTTCTTTCAGTGCGCCCACGGCGAGGAGCTCTGTCCGAACGGCACCTATGACTACAGCGGCGTGATCCCGCTGCCGACGAATCAGGGCGGGGCGCTGTACGTGAGCGCCAGCTGCGGAGGGGCGGGCGGCCAAGCCTGTGACGAAGGCGGAAACGACGGGGCATGGTCACTCGTAGACGTTTGGTGGGCAAACCTCCTGCTGTCAAACGGAGCGACGCCCGGCGCGAGCGGGGTGAGCGGAACGCTGCTGAGCCCCAACGCCCGCGGCACTCAAGAACTCACCTTCGACGCGACCGACCCCGGCGGCCCCGGCGTCTACGCCGTCACAGCTCAGATCGACGGCAAAACGCTCTACTCCGGCACACCCGACACCAACGGCGGCGCGTGCGTCCCCGTCGGAACGAGCAGCGGCGCGTTGATGTTCGACTACAACCAGCCATGCAAGACGAGCGAGTCAGTGGACCTGCCGATCAACACCACCACCGTTGCGGACGGGAAGCACACACTGAAGGTCACAGTCGAGGACGCCGCCCAGAACTCGAGCGTCGTCTACGACGGCACGATCACGACTGACAACGCCCCTGGCGACACCACCGCGCCGAGCATCATCGCTCCGAGCCAGGTGTTCGCGGGGGCGGCCCTCTCCACCCATCCCGGCGCTTGGTCGGCGCCCAGCGGAGCCGGGAGCATCGCCTACGGCTACCAGTGGGAGGACTGCGACACCCAGGGCAACAACTGCACCGCCATCGCTGGGGCACAGAACGCGAGCTACACCCCGGCGCCCAGCGACGTAGGCGACACGCTGCGCGTTGTCGTGAATGCCACCGACAATGACGGGCTCACATCGGCCACCAGCGCCGCGACCGGCGTAGTGCTCTCAGCGCAGGGCTCCCTCGGCGCCCCAAACGGACCAGGTACAGGCGGCGCGAGACTCACGAGCACCGGGGTCAGCGCGGACTCCGTGACAGGGCTCGGCGCTCCCAACGGGACGGTCGCGAACGAGACAGCGGAACTGCGCCTCGGCATCCACCGAACGATCTCACGCACCTTCGCACAGCGCTCCTTCCAAGTCACCGGCCGGCTCATCGGTACTGGGGCACACCCGATCGGCGGCGCCAACCTCGACGTGCTCGAACAGATCGCCGGCAGTCAAACACTCCGCGTCATCGAGCACACAAAGACACGCTTGGACGGGACTTTCGCATTACGTGTCCCAGCGGGACCATCAAGACTCGTAGAGGTCGCCTACCGGGCGTTCACCGGGGATGCCGGGTACGCCGCCGAGGCGAAGATCGAGGAGTCCGTCAACGCGGGCGTCCAGCTCAACGTCACCCCACACCGAACGGGCTCGACGGGGACGATCATGCTCAGCGGACGGGTGGTCGGACCAGTCCCGTCGCAGGGCGTAGTCGTCGAGCTGCTCGTCCACTACCGCGGACATTGGGAGCCCTTCCGCGACCCGCGCACGAACTCCAACGGCCGGTTCCAGGTCGCCTACCAGTTCCAGGGCGGCACCGGACACTTCCCGTTCCGCGCGGAGGTCTTCGGCGGACAGGCCGCGTTCCCATTCACCCACGGCGATAGCGGGGCAGTCGATGTCACCACCAACTGACATGTTCACCACACGCCGGTCCCACCTTCGAGGCTTGGCACGCACCCGTAGGGCGCGGAGCACGGTCTCTCTGGCTTGGCGCTCGGGGCTGTGCGCGCTGGCAGCAAGCACGATCGCGCTAGCGGCTGCATCTGCCGCCAGCGCAGGCACCTACCCGATGTACCAGTGCGCGCCAGGCACTCCGGCGGTCTCGCCTGGATGGTCGGTGTTCGGCGTCAACACCAACACGAGCAGCGTCTTGTGGAATACCTGCTCAACCGGCGGCGCGATCGGCGACTCCGTTGCCTCTGACGAACAGGCCGGGGCGGTGACAGAGAACGGGCACATGGGCAGCCAAGTAGGGCTGCAGATCGACGTGCCAGGCAGCGCCCCCGACGTGACTATCCAGTCCATCAGCGCCGAGGTGATCGGGTCCTCGGTGACAGGCGACGACGCCTGGCTCGGCTTCACTTCCGGAGGGCAGGCACTCCCGGGTGCAGTCGAGCTTTCCTACGGTGGTGGGAGCAACTACACGGCTAGTGATAGCTGGACCCTGCCGCAGGGCGCCCGGGACTTCGAGGCGAATGTCACCTGTTCAACGGACGACAGCTCCCCGACGTGTTACTTCGCTGACTCCATCGCCGTTCCAGCGCTGAACGACATCACGCTCACCCTCATAGACAACACGCCGCCGGCAGTCTCCAGCGTCTCCGGTGCGCTCGCGAGCACCGCAGCAGCCAAATCAACGGTCGCCGGCTCACAGCTCCTCAACTTCACGGGCGCCGATGCAGACAGCGGCGTGCGCTCAGCAACCCTGACGCTGAGCCCCCAAGGCGGCGGAGCGCCCTACACCCACACCTTCGACTTCTCCTCACAATGCTCGTATGACGCGTGGAACGCCTGCCCTCTCACACAGACGGTCAGCGGCTTCGCCGTCAACACCTCTTCCCTGAAAGACGACAGCTATGCGGTGAGCCTGGCGGTGACAGACGCGGCGGGCAATACCGCGAGCGACTCGCTGGGAACGATCGTCAGCGACAATGCTCCCGCTAACACGTCAGCGCCGACGATCCTGGTACCTGGACAGGTCTTGGTTGGTTCGGCGCTGACCACGCAACCCGGAGCATGGTCAGCACCCACTGAAGCGGGAACGATCACATACGGCTACCAGTGGGAGCAATGCGATAGCCAGGGCAACAACTGCCAGCAGATCGCCGGAGCGCAGAACGCCACCTACACCCCGGCACCCAGCGACGTCGGGCACACCCTGCGACTGCTCGTGACCGCCACCGATAACGACGGGTCCACCGTAACCGCAAGCACACCAACCAGCCTGGTACTCGCCGCCGCGGGCTCCCTCGGCGCTTTGCCCGGCCCCGGCACAGGCGGCGACACAGCCAGCGGTACGAGCACACAGCCCTCGCCAGTCGGACTTGGCGCACCGAACGGGAGCGCCGCGAGCGAGACCGCACAAATCCGCCTGGGAGATAGACGGGTGATCTCCCGCTCATTCATCCACCGCGCACTCCAAATCACCGGACGGCTACTCAACGCCCAGGGACAGCCGATCGGCAGCGCCACCCTGGACATCCTGCAGCAGACCGGCGGCAGCAGCAACTCACGGGTCATCACGCACGCGAAGACACAGGCGAACGGGACCTTTGCGGCGCATGTGCCAGCTGGACCATCGCGGCTGATCGAGGTGGCCTACCGCGCGTTCGCCGACGACGCCAACTACGCCGCGCAGGCAACGGTCGATGAGTCTGTTGCCGCCAGCGTCCAGCTCAGCATCACTCCGCGGAACACGAGCTCGAACGGGACGATCATCCTCACCGGCAAGGTTCAAGGGCCGATCCCACCACAGGGCACGATCGTCGAGCTGCTCGTGCACTACCGCGGACACTGGGAGCCCTTCCGCGCACCACGCACCGACCCCAGCGGAAACTTCGAGGTGCCCTACCAATTCGAGGGTGGCACCGGACACTTCCCGTTCCGCGCCGAGATCCCCGCCGGACAAGCAAACTTCCCGTATTCTGGCGGATACAGCAAGGCGGTCGATGTCACCACGGGCTAGCGCCAGCGCGTGGACCTGGCCGGGTCGAGCGCTCCGACAAGCGTGCTGCTTCGCCGCGGCCCCGCTCAAATTCAGATCGTCTCGGTACGAATCCCTCTCACACGCCCACCAGCCCCAGCTCGTCAAGATGCCGGGCACACGGCGACGCCAGGACGTGCTCGCCCTGCGCCACCACGACGCCCTGGCGCTCAAGGTCGGCAATTGCGCTGCGCAGTACCGACGGCTCCACGTCGTCGACCTCGGCTTCGAGCTCAGCGCCTGACCACCGCTCGTCGTGGTCATCGCGTAGGAGCTGCAGAATGATCGCTCGCTCGATGCTTCGCGGTTCGGCGTGTGGCTGGGGATGCTCGGTCATGGGGACTCTCCCTTCGGTCGGCCGAAGATGACCATCCCGGCGAAGCCATGACCCGATCACTCGCAGCTGGGGGCGGCTACGGTGTCGTGCGTGGCATCGAAGGCGTCATCTTCGGTGTCCACCGGCCGGGCGGGTGTTGGTGCACTCGTCCGGTCGCTGTTTGAATTGGATGGTGAACGTGTAGCTCGATCCGGAAGGGATCTCAAGTCGATTCAGAAGAGCCCGGCAACGCGGCTGCCGTTGCCTCGTGTGCAGTCTTGACCGCCGGAACGTCTGCGCGGGCAGGCGGGTTTGCGTTGGCGGCGCGCAAGCGCGATGAGGATCGCCTCCTCGATCATGCTCGGGGGCGTCGTGCTGCTGATCCTGACGGTGGTGGCCGGGATGGTGCTTGGCCTCTGGCGGTTCGCCGTGATCGACACAGGGTCGATGCGCCCGACGCTGAATCCGGGAGATGTCGCCGTCCTGACATCCGAGCCGATCGCCGACCTGCGCACAGACCGTCCGCGCCCGGCCCAGGCGGGCCAGCTCGAGCGCGACCCGGCCACCCAGCGAGTTGCCGGCGAGGTGGACCTGCTCGAGCCCCAGCTCGTCGAGCAGCCGCTGCGTGTCGTCGACGACATGCTCCAGGCGCGCCGGTCGCACGGTGGCGGGCCGCCCGCCACGATGCCCCAGCATGGTTGGGGCGATCACGTCGTAGTGGCCGGCCAGCAGCGGTGCGACGTGGCTCCACATCCGCTCGCTGCCCAAGATCCCATGCAACAACACGAGCGGCTCACCCGACCCCTGACGCAGCACCCCGCGATCATATCGTCGCGTCAGGGGTCGGTTGTCCTGTTTGGGGCCTGTCCAGGATGCCGCTACAGGGTGGATGATGTCGGCGCATGGAAAGCTGCGAGATCGCGCTACACCTCATCCCGCGCGCGCGGGTGAACGAGATAGCCGGCGAGCGTAACGGTGTTCTGCTGGTGCGGGTAACCGCCCCGCCGGTGGATGGGCGCGCGAACGCGGCGCTGTGCCGCCTGATCGCCAAGCGCGTGGGGGTCGGAGTGCGCAGTGTCTCGGTCCTACATGGCACCGGCTCCCGCGAGAAGGTCGTGCGTGTTGAGGGGATCAGCGCGGAGGATCTGAGGCGCGCGCTGAGCTAGTGGCCGGACAGCTTGCCCTTGCCGGTGGTTGTCGATGTTCGGGTTGGTGTGAGGCCGTTAACGCTGGCTTGACCCGACGGGATCGGCTGGGCCTCACGGTTGTTCAGGTCGCCTTCCAGGCTGGTGAGGTGTCCTTGGATCTCGGTGGGTAGCTGCTCGCCGAATTGCGCGAGGTGCTCCGCGATCTGCGGGAGCTCTCCACGCAGCGCTGTGACGTCGACCTCCAGTAGCTGGGCAAGTGACTGCGGTGGTAGGTCGAGCCCTGTGAGGTCGAGCTCGCCCTCGGCGGGGACGAGGCCGATCGGTGTCTTCACTGCCTTGGCAGCGCCTTCGCAGCGACGGAAGATCCACGCGAGCACCCGTGAGTTCTCGCCGTATCCAGGCCAGAGGAACTTGCCGTCGGTGTCCTTGCGAAACCAGTTCGGAGCCTGTCAAGTCGTTTGAGACACTTGGTCGTTGAATTTAGTGTGCAACCTCCTCTGTGGGCGGTTTGTTGATCCAGACGGCAGTCGGTAGCGCTGGTGGTCGGGGTGGCCGGCGGACAAATCGCTCGGGTGTCGCGGTGTAGGCGGCTTGCAGGACGCGCTGACGCTCGGCGTGGAGCGCTTTCGCGTGGCCGTGGTGGACGGCGGTGGGGGTCATCAGGCCGATCCCGGAGTGGCGATGCTGGTGGTTGTACCAGTCGAAAAACCGCCGGCAGAACGCGCGGGCGTGTTCGATATTCGCGAAGCGGTCGGGGAACTCGGGGCGATACTTCAGCGTCTTGAAGTGCGCCTCGGAGTAAGGGTTATCCGTCGAGGTGTAGGGCCGGTTGTGAGACTTGAGCACGCCGAGGTCGGCAAGGAGAAACGCGACAGGCTTGCTCGTCATCGCTGGCCCGCGGTCGGCGTGCACGGTCAGCTGCTCGCGCGTGATCTTTTGCTGCTCGGCGGCTTGGCCGATCAGCGCCTTCGCGAGCTGTGCGTTCTCGCGGTGCTGAACGGTCCAGCCGACGGCGTAACGACTGAACACGTCGAGGATCACATAGAGGTAGAAATGCGTCCACTTCGCCGGGCCCTTCAACTTCGAGATATCCCAGCGACCACAGCTCGTTCGGACGCTCCGCGAGCAGTTCCGGCTTGGCATAGGCCGGGTGCTCGAGCTGTTTGCGGCGCTCACGCACGCCACCGTGACGGGCCGCGAGCAGCCGGTAGAACGTGCGCTCGGACGCGAGATAACGACCCTCGTCCAGCAAGGTTGCCCAGACCTGCGCGGGCGAGCAGTCCACGAACCGCTCCGAATGAAGCACGCCCAGGACAGCCTCACGCTCGGGCTCTGACAGCGCCCGCGCCGGGACAGCGCGCGGCCGGGCCGGCCTGGGCTCGGGTGGACGCCTGCGGCGGTAGATCGTCGCCGGTGCGGCGCCCAGCGCACGGCACGCTGGACGGGTCCCCACGATCGGCGTGAGCTCCTGCACTGTCTGCTCGATCATCGCTCGGTGCTCCCGCTCTCGGTCGCGCCCCTGGGCTCGAGCAACTCGCCCAGCAGCGCGGAGACGTTTCCCTGCACCTCGATCACCTTGCGCGCCTTCGAAAGCTCCCCCTCGGCGCGCTCGGCACGCTTGCGCAGCCTCGCGTTCTCCGCCTCCAACGGGTTCGGCGCCTTGCGGCCCCGCGGACGTGAGAGCGCCTGCAGCGACCCCGCGTCGCGCTGCTTACGCCACTCGCTCAGGATCGAGGAATACAAGCCCTCACGGCGCAACAACGCCCCGACCTCACCCGGCGCTGAGCAGGCGTCGGCCTCGCGCAGGATTCCCAGCTTGTACTCAGCCGAGAACCGTCGCCGCACCGGCCGGTCGACCAGCTCCGGATCGGGGACCCCCTCCGGCTCCGAGCGCCCGGCGGCCCCTCCGTTGCGCTCGCCTACGGCTCGCTCCACTACGCGCCCGCCGGCACCATCGTTCTCCGTCTCCAACATCGTGTCGTGCTCCGTTCTCGCCCTCAGGACTCAGTAATAACAAGGTCACGAGCGTCTCACACGACATTGGCAGAAAGGGGTTGACGTAGAAGATCCTGGGTAGCTTCTCAGGGTCGGCGTCGCGCTCGATCTGGAGCCAGTGGGCGAAGTAGTCAGCCATGTCATAGCCACAGAAGGGGAGCATCGCGAACGGGTCAAAGCGCAACTCCCCGACGGTGCCGGTGGCGGCTGCCGTCTTCTCCGAGCTCATCGTCGCGCCGAGGAACACCCCGTGCTGCCAGTCAAATGCCTCGCGCACGAGCGGGACTACGCTCGCGCGGCGTCCGCCGAACAGGAAGGCGTCGATCGGCACGCCCACCGGCTCATCCCACTCCTCTGCGATTACCGGGCACTGCGCGGCGGGTACCGTGAAGCGCGCGTTGGGATGCGCCGCCGGTGTATCGGTTGTGGGCGTCCAGTCGTTGCCGTGCCAGTCGGTCAGGTGCTGAGGGGTCTCGGGGGTCATGCCCTCCCACCAGACGTCGCCGTCGTCGGTGCGGGCGCAGTTGGTGAAGATCGTGTTTGCCTCGATGCTCCTCATCGCGTTCGGGTTCGTCTGAAACCCCGTGCCTGGGGCGACACCGAAGAAGCCGGCCTCGGGGTTGATCGCGTAGAGGCGCCCGTCCTTGCCGAACTTCATCCAGGCGATGTCGTCGCCGATCGTCTGCACCTGCCAGCCGGGAAGTGTCGGGACGAGCATCGCGAGGTTCGTCTTGCCGCAAGCCGACGGGAACGCGCCGGTCACGTACTTGACCGTGCCCTCGGGGGAGGTGAGCTTGAGGATCAGCATGTGCTCGGCGAGCCAGCCCTCGTCGCGGGCCATGACGGAGGCGATCCGTAGCGCCAGGCACTTCTTTCCCAGCAGCGCGTTGCCGCCGTAGCCGGAGCCGTAGGAGCAGATTTCGCGGGTCTCGGGAAAGTGGACGATGTACTTGTTCTCGGCGTTGCACGGCCACGGCACGTCCTTCATACCGGCGGCCAACGGCATCCCGACCGAGTGAAGACAGGGGACGAACGCCCCGTCGGCGCCCAGCGCCTCGAGCGCGCCGGTGCCCATGCGGGTCATGATCCTCATGCTCACAGCGACGTAGGCGGAGTCGGTGAGTTGCACACCGATCTGGCTCTTATCCGAGCCGAGCGGACCCATCGAGAACGGCACCACGTACATCGTGCGACCACGCATCGAGCCGGCAAACAGCCCATTGAGGGTCTCCTTCATCTCTGCCGGGTCACGCCAGTTGTTGGTGGGACCAGCTTCGGCCTCGGTTGGCGAGCAGATGAACGTGCGGTCCTCCACGCGCGCCACGTCGCCCGGATCGGAGAGCCCGAGGTAGGAGTTCGGCCGCTTGGCCTCAGAGAGCTTGCTGAAGGTCCCCGCCGACACCAGCGCGCTGCACAGCCGGTCGTACTCCTCGGCGGACCCGTCGCACCAATGAACCTTCTCGGGCTCGGTGAGGCCCGCGATCTCCTCGACCCACGCCAGCAGGCGCTTGTTCTCGGTGGTTGGGGCGGTGGCAGTCTCGGTCATCGGGCTTATCGCTCCTTCTTGGCTTATGCGCGGCATCTGTCGCTCTCGGGCTCTATGAATCTTAGGAACTCCTAAGCGAATAAGATATCGGGTGTGCCGCTCCCCCCGCATCGACACAAGTCACGACCGGAGATCCTGCGATCCCCGGTCTGGAGTGCGGTGCTCGCGCAGGTCCGGTCCGAGATTGACCAACTCACGCCATCTGGCGTTGGGAGGGGCACTCCAGCGCGAGCGCGCAACAACGCCTCCACGGTGCTCGCCCACGCACACGCACGACTGCTCACCGCGTTGGACGCCAGCCGCGACCCTGGCGAGGGTACGGTGTCCGAGCTCATTGGCGGCGCTGTAGAGCTGATGCGTGCGTTGCCCGTGCTCTGGCTGAGCCACACCGCCACTGGGTACGAGGATCGCCTCCCGATGATCGCCGACGCCCTTGAGCGCCAGCTCAGCGCGCACGAGCATGGTGTGCTCAGCGGCGAGCTGACGTACTCACTCAGCGTCGCCGAAGCCGAAGAGCCAGCGGTGCGGATGCGTCACTCCCTCGTCAACCTCGCCGGCCACGATCCTGGGCTTATAAGCGACTTGATTTCCGTGCAGAACGCGGCGATCGAGCTCGCGACCCTGCTCATTCGAGCCGCAGGCAACAGCATGACCCACGCTCGCGGAGCGGACGCGCCGGAAAAGCGCACTGAAGCCCTAGATCGTGCTTTGCTCCGGGTCGAGCGTGAGATCTCAACGTATGCGCAAGCACTCAATGAGGAGGCGGATGAGGTGGGCCATCACCTCGGGCGGGCTCTGCGGCTACACGTACCCTCAGCACCGCCGCAGACAGGAACAGCCGACCACGACAGACTCGACGAAGCCCGTGCCTACTGGCTACAGCTCGCAGCACACGAGCACGCCGCAGCCGTCGCGCTTGGCCGCCATCTGCAAACGGCGAGCTTTCAGCCCCGCTTCGAGACACTCGACGCCGCGATCACCGAGACTGCCGCCGAGATCATATGCAAGGCACGTCTGCTGGTGCGGGCTGAGGACTTCCGTCACGAGGAGGCATGGAAGGCGCAGAGCACCGCGCTCTCGCGCGCGCGAGAGATGTACACCAACGGGGTCCCCGGCGCCTCCGACGCGCTCGAGCGCGTCCAGGGAATCCTCTTGACCCGGCTCGTCCGGGCGACTGTGGCGATCACACTGATCGATCTGCGGTGCGCAGTCACAGAGCCCGGCATCGAACATGCCCTGCGAGCAGAATGAGCGGCGTCGGTCATCGCCCGGGTTGCCTAATGCCGGTCGGCCGGTTGTCGATCGGGGCGGACCACGACTCGCGGCCCCTCGGGGTGCTCGACTGCTTCGGTGACGATTTCCCGCTCGATGAAGCTCGCCAGCGTGGCACGCACCACGTCATCGGCGCTGCAGTGGATCGTCAAGGGCGCCCTGAGCACTTCGTCCTCAAAGGCGCGGTCATCGGGCTCTGTCCACGCTGCCCAAGACCCGATCGCGTGTGGGTGCTCCGAGAAGATCTCCAGAAGAATCCGGTTGGCTGCTGTTGCGCGATCCGCCGCGAAGGCTGGCCGCGCGTCTATGCCAAGCGCGCAGAGGTTCTCCATCGCCGCAACCAAAGCGGATCTCGAGATCAGTCGGCGCTCATGAGGCATTCGCGGTCGAGTCGCCGTGAACCTCTCGCAGCAAGCATGTGTCTACGTCGTAGACGAATCCCCGTGCGGTGCCTCCTTGAAGCAGGAACGACGAGCGGTGGATACGCAGCAGCGACTGCCTCACGTCGGCGTCAACGTCGGTGAACGACTCGATCGCGAACGCCGGCGCTACGCCGGTGGCGTCTTGAAGGGATGCTCGGAATCCGTCGTCGGTGAGCTTCTGCATCCCGCAGTCCGTGTGGTGCAGGAGCATCACATGGCGGGTTCCCAGCACGCGCTGGGAGATCGCCAGCGAGCGAATCACGTCATCGGTTATGACGCCGCCGGCGTTGCGCAGGATGTGCGCGTCGCCAAACGCCAGACCCAGTGCGGCGAACACATCCAAGCGCGAGTCCATGCACGTCACAACGGCGAGCTGCCTCGCCGGACGGATATCGACGTGTCCAGTCGCGCCCCCGGCGGCGAAGCGCGCGTTGTTCTGCACCAGCTCATCGATCACATCCATCTAACAGGCCTCGATACGTTGACGACTACTTGGATTTGATCTGTAGATCTTCGCTTCACCGAGCACGCGGGGTCAAGTCGCCGCAGCTCGGTTGCAGTCGAGCTGTGATGCGACCATTAGTCCGGGAAGACTACTCGGCGCCGGCGAGCTCGCCGAGGACGGCCTGAGACTCGCTGAGGCTGGAGGTCAGGATCTGCTTGGAGACTTCCAGGAGCTGGAATATGCGGGGGTCGCGGACGGTGTAGTAGACGCTGGTGCCCTCGCGGCGGCCCTCGAGGATGCCGTGCTTGCGCAGCACACCGAGGTGCTGGGAGGTTCCGCTCGAGTCCATCTGCAGCTCGTTCTGCAGATCGCCGACGGTGCGCTCGCCGTCTCTGAGCAGCTCCAGAATGCGGACTCGCACGGGGTGGCCGAGGATGCGGAAGAACTCGGCCTTCATCTGGTAGACGGCGCGACGCTGGACGGCCTCGGCTGTCGCGCTGGGTTGTGAACGCGGGCTCATGTGGAGGCGCTGTGGGCTGAAGTTGGAGTCATGGTGCTGGCGGTGAGCACAATCGCGGTTGCGCAACGATTATGGCGTACGCGACGGCGCGATCCGTAACCTTATTGGTATATAGCCTTATAAGGCTACAATATAAGCATGTCTTTGTGGGGTGTCCATCCGTCCGCTGGGCCTGGGCAGCGGTGACGGCGGCGGTGGCGCTGCGTTCGGCTGTGTTGCGGGAAGTCTGGGAGCTCGTGGCGGATGCGCCGCGTCCATCTACCGGCGCAGCACACACGCACGCGCCGCTCGAGCATGTCGAGGACACGATCGATGTCTGTGCCCGCGGCTTGGCGGAGCTGCTGGTGGCACCCTCCCAGGATCGCGAGCGGTGCCGCAGCGGCTGCCTCGAGTGCGCGGCGTCGGTACTGCGCGCGTTCGCCAGGGCGGCGCTCCTCACGGAGGATTCGCAACCGTCTGCCGCGCGGCTGCTGCGGACCGTCGATGACAGGCTCGCGTCTCACGAGAACAGCGTTCTCAGCGGGGAGCAGACCTACGCGCTGGACCTCGACGCCCTGAGGCAGATTCCAGCAACGGTCGGCGCATCCCCGCCGGAGCCGGCGAGCGACGGCAACAGTGAACCGGCGGCAGCGTGGGAGGCACTCGAGCAGACGGCCGTCGCGGTGTTGGTGAGCGCCGCACGCGCGGTCGCGAACATCGACACCGTCGGCGTTGGTGTGGCGCCGCCGGCGAGCGCGCCGACAGTGGTGCTCGGCCAGTTGCGCGTGATCGTCGCTCGGGTCGAGCGCGGCGCCCGTGACCTGCCCGAGGAGCCTCAGCGCGAGAGCGATCGTGTGGGTCGGCTGCTCAGCGAAGTTCTGCGCATCGGTCTTCCCAAGCAGGCGCTGGAGGACCTCACGCGAGCAGACGCATCCACGCAGGCCCTCAGCGAAGCGCTCGGCGAGGTACGATCGACCTGGCTGGACCTCGCCGCCCGTGAGCTCAAGATCGTCCGCCTACTGGACAACGAGATGTCGTCCCCGAGCTACGCGCAGTCCGGCTCCCTGCGCCAGACCGTGACGGCCGGAGCGGCGAATGTCCTGGCGGGCGGGCGGCTGCTCGACCGCCCCGGCGAGTTTCATCTCCTCGACGCGCTGATCCACCAGCACGATGGCCTCGCCCATGCAGTGGAGCTCTACACAGCCGCTCTGCGCGGCCACACCGACGCGCGTACCCAGACGCAGCTCGTCGTGCTGACCAGGCTCTTGCGCGCCGTCGCGGCGCTTTGGGTCATCGACGCGCGTGAAGCAGGCACACGCGAAGTCTCTCGTCGAGCGCCCACGGCTCGGACTCGTCAGTGAGAGAATCTTCAGTCAGGCGAGGCCCGCAGCGCCCCCCATTAACGCGGTCTCGGTGGTGCGAGCGTCACGTACAGGAAGCCCACGGTGCGCTCCCAGGAACTCTGCGCGGCCTTTGCGTCATAGGTGCCCAGGCGGTTGGTGTCGTTGAAGAAGGCGTGTCCAGCGCCTGTGTATTTATCGAATGTGACATCCACGCCAGCGTCACGCAGCTCCGTTTCCAGGGCCTTGGCGTCCTTCAGTGAGACGAACTCATCAGCGGTCCCGAAGTGCCCGAGGACGGGACCTTTGATGTTGGAGAAGTCCGGCTTGCCGTGGGGCATCACGTAGTAGTAAGTGACCGCTGCGGCGATCTGCGGGCAGGTGGCCGCCGCCCACAGCGCGAGCCCACCGCCGAGGCAGAAGCCGACCGCTCCGACGCCTGGTCCCTCAACGCCCGGCTGGGAGGCGAGGAACTCCACGGCGCCGCGCATGTCCTGCTCGGCTTGGTCCATCGAGAGCGCCATCATCTTCTGTTCTGCCTCGCTGGGCTGGGTGGTGCTCTCGCCGCGGTAGAGGTCGGGGGCGAGCGCGAAGAATCCCTCGCCAGCGAAGCGGTCACAGACCGAGCGGATGTGCTCGTCAAGGCCCCACCACTCCTGTAGGACAATGATTGCCGGGCCGCGCTCGGCGGGGGGAACGGCGAGGTATCCCGGCGCTGTGCCGGTGCTGGTCGGGAACTCGATGTCAGGCATTTGTGGCTCCTTCGGTGTCGATGTGTAGCCCGGCAGCATTGGCTGGCGGGGTGTTGCTGTTCTGTGGTGAAGCTCTGGGTAGGGTCGGGTGCTCTTTGATGTCACGCATGAGGCCGAGCAGCTGCTCGGCGATCTGCCGCGGGTTGGGCGGGCATCCCGGGATACGTAGATCGACGGGCAGGATCTCCTCCAGCGGCCCGGCGAGCTGGGCCGGATCTCCGAGCACGGCGCAGCCGATCGCGCAGTCTCCCAGCGCGGCCACCAGGCGCGGCTCTGGCATCGCCTCGTAGGCGCGGCGCAGCGGGTCGGCCATGCGGGTCGTGACCGGTCCGGTGACGAGCAGCACGTCGGCATGGCGGGGTGAGGCCACGATGTTCAGCCCGTGGCGCTGCAGGTCGTAGTAGGGGTTGGCGGTCGCGGTCAGCTCGTGCTCGCAGCCGTTGCATGAGCCGGCGTCGACGTGTCGCAGCGCCAGCGAACCACGCCAGCTGGGGGCTGGCAGCGCGATCTCGCGCCGGACCGCCTGGAGGTGCTTGAGCAGGACGAACATTGCTTTAGCGATCCGCGCAGGCGTAGCAGAGCTCAAAGCTCTTGTTGATCAGGGGAAAGTCGGGGAGCAGATTTTCCCGTGAGGCATGTGCGACGGCGGGCCAGTTGGCATATGAGCCGGTGCGCAGATGCAACCGGCCGACCGTGTGCCCGTCGGTCTGTACGGCACACACTGTCTCCCCGCGCGGGCTCTCCACGCGCGCTACGCCGATGTCGCTCGCTCCGATGTTCAGGTTCTCTATGCCACCGGGCGCGAAGTTGCCGCTCAGCAGCTCGTCGAGTATCGCGAAGCTCTGCACGAGCTCGACCTCGCGCATGTCAAGGCGCGCGGCGACATCGCCGCTCGCCCGCTCTGGGGTCGCGGGGAAGAACTCGCCGTAGGCGAGTCGCGGGCTTTCGCTGCGGGTGTCCTGATGCACACCGGCGGCACGAGCGGACGGGCCGACCGTGCCCAGACGGATCGCGTCCTGCCTGGTGAGTGTCCCGACGCCGAGTCGATCCTGCACCGAGGCTGCGAAGCGCAGCTCGCGCCAGATCGCACGCTGCTCATCGTCGAGCACCCGCAGCTCGTCGCGGGCCGTGCGTGCGTCGGCCTGCCCGATGCGTAGCGTGCTTGAGGCGAGCGCCACGGTGTCGAACAGGAAGCGGTGCCCGGCGAGGCGCTGGTTGAGTCGCTGCGCGCGCTCCTTGAAGGCGGCGAATGCGATCGACCCGGGCGCGAAGCCGACACCGGCGCAGACAGCGGAGATGTCATTGAGGTGGTTGTAGAGACGCTCGAGCTCAAGCAGCAGCGTGCGAGCACGCCGCAGGCGACGGTCGGGCGCGAACCCGAGCGCGGACTCGCATGCCTGCGCGTAGGCCACGGTGTTAGTCACCGCGCATGCGGCGCACGCGCGCTGGGCGTAGGCCAGCCCGTCGGCGAGAGGCCGACCCTCGGCGGCGACCTGCAGCCCACGGTGCTTGTAGAACATGCGCAGATCGAGGTGCAGTATCCGCTCACCGACGACGGTGAAGCGGAAGTGACCCGACTCGATCACGCCCGCGTGGATCGGGCCGACCGCGACCTGATAGGCGTCGTGACCCTGCACCGGCACCGTCCATGCATCGGGCTCGACGGGATGCTCCAGCAGTGGCCGCAGCGGCTCGTGCCCGTCGAAGCGCAGACCGTAGGAGTCGTGCGCCTCGCGCTCGTCCCAGCCGGCGGCCGCGAACAGGTCGATGAGCGTGTCGATCGCCCCCGACAGCACGGGCGTACAGATGACATGGTCCTGTCTCGCTCGCGTGAATATGCAGTTCATCTGAAGGCCCTGCGCCCCGTTGCTCGCGAACAGCCCGCAGAAACGTCCGCCCGCTTGCGCTTGGCGCTCGCACGCCGCGCGCCACTCCCTCGGTGTGACCCGCTCTACCCGTGCCGGCGTGAGCGCCGGGACGCTAGCTCGCTCGCGGCTGCTCACGCGATGCCTCTCATCAAGCTCGCGCCGGCGTGGGAATCGGCGAGCAGGTAGGCGCCGACCGAGAGAGCCAGCAGACCCAGGGTGAGTCCGACGGTCAGCCGGCCGGTGAGCCGCACCGTGCGCCCGGAGCGCCAGTGATGCCCGCGGCTCTCGCCGGCGAGCGTCTCGATCAGCGCGTGTGCGAGGCCGAGGAACCCGAGCCCTATCAGCACGGCGGCGATCGAGACGACCGCGATCTGGTGCGCGGCGATCCCGCCGAGCAGGATCAAGAGCTCGCTGAAGAACAGTGGCGAGGGCGGCAGCCCGCTGAGGGTCGCAAGGCTGATCCCGGCACCGGCGGCGACTGGCGTGCTGAGCCGCGCGAGCCCGCGCGGTGCGCGGTGAGCGCTCGAGGGATCGTGACGGGCCAGCGGGATCGCCGTGTAGAACCCGAGCGACTTCGCCAGGGCGTGCCCGGCGAGGTGGATGATCACGCCAACCGTCGCCAGCGGTGAGGCAAACCCGATCCCGAGCGCGAGGATTCCCATGTGTCGAGGCTCGAATATGCGAGCAGCCGCTTCCATGCCATCGGCCGCCACAGGAAGGGGACCGCGATCGCAAGCGACGCGAGCCCGAACGCGAGCATCAGATGGTCGGCGAGATGATGAGGAACCGCGGGACCGAGCGTCAGCACCACACGCCAGGCGATCAG
>CAWBLR010000003.1:0-566031 GCA_963789675.1 uncultured Solirubrobacterales bacterium
GACCCCTGGATGCTCGGCCCCCTCGAGGTCCCCAACCGCGTGCTCCTTGCCCCCTTGGCCGGAATCGGCAATTGGTTCGTGCGCCTGCAGGCCAAGCGCTATGGCGCGGGGATGGCGGTCTCGGAGATGGTCTCCTCGCACGCGATCTACCACCGCAACGAGAAGACCTGCACGGAGATGCTGCGGATCCATCCCGACGAGCGCACCGCCGGAACGGGCGGCCCGATCTCGATCCAGTTGTTCGGCGAAGACCCCGAGGTGATGCGCGCGGCCGCCGCCCGCGTGCGCGAGGTGGGGGCCGATGTGATCGACATCAACATGGGCTGCCCGGTGCCGAAGGTCCAGAAGACCGGCGCCGGCGCGGCGCTGCTGGCCGACCCCGACAGGGCGGTCGCCGTCGCGCGCGCGGCCCGCGAGGGCGGAGGGGGACTGCCCGTGACCGTGAAGCTGCGCTCGGGCCGGCGCCTCGGCGAGACGAGCGGCTTCGAGCTGGCCCACCGCCTCGTCGATGAGGCCGGCGTCGCCGCGATCGGCTTTCACCCCCGCTCGGCGGCGGTCCACCACAAAGGCGTCCCCGACTACGAGCTGGCCGCGCGCCTGGTCGAGTCGCTCGACGCCCCCGTGATCCTGACCGGCGGCCTGAACGAGCCCGAGCAGATCGAACGGGCCTTCCACGAGACCGGCGCCGCCGCGGTGATGCTCGCCCGCGGCGCGCTCGGCAACCCGTGGCTGTTCGAGCAGCTGCTGGGCCCGCGGCAACAGGCCCCGACCCGCGAGGAGGTGCTGGGAGAGCTGAACTGGACGATCGACCGCGCCGTCGAGCACCTCGGCGAGCCCCGTGCGACCCGCTACCTGCGCAAGTTCTACCCCTGGTATGTCAGTAGGCTGGAACTAGACCGCCAGACGGCAAAGGAGCTGCAAGCCGCGCTGCAGGG
The DNA here is from genome assembly GCA_963789675.1 of uncultured Solirubrobacterales bacterium. Taxonomy (GTDB): domain Bacteria; phylum Actinomycetota; class Thermoleophilia; order Solirubrobacterales; family Solirubrobacteraceae; genus Palsa-744. The sequence continues at coordinate 936 of CAWBLR010000003.1, forward strand.
TGCAGAGACGCTCGAAGAGGTCCACGATCTACTGGCCTTCGATTGGCAAGTATCGCCAATCCCCGCCTGAGCCGCCCGCTAAACCACCATTCCAATCAGTCAAGCGGGGCGGACATTCTCAGACGGCCGCCCCCCGCGAAGCGGGTTTACGGCCGGCTGAGAATGCCGATCCCGCGCCGCTATACTACTCGGCTCGCTCACGCCTTCGGGCGGCGAAGATCCCCGCTCGCAAGCGGGTTTTGTTCTGTCTTGACCTAACCCCGAACCCGAGATCGGATTCCGCCCGTCGACATGCCGAAAGACGTAATCCTCACACCGGAAGGCCTCGAGAAGCTCAACGAGGAGCTCGAGCTGCTCTCGACCGCGAAGCGCCGCGAGGTCGCCGAGCGGATCAAGGAGGCGCGCGAGTTCGGGGATATCTCGGAGAACTCCGAGTACGACGACGCGAAGAACGAGCAGGCGATGGTCGAGAGCCGCATCATGCAGCTGCAGGAGCGCCTGCGGATGGCGACCGTGATCGAGACGAAGGACCTCTCGACGGACGTGGTCCAGGTCGGCTCGGTCGTGCACGTCAAGGACGAGAAGACGGGCAAGTCGGTCAAGTACACGATCGTCGGCTCGGCCGAGGCCAAGCCGGAGGAGAACAAGCTCTCGAACGAGTCCCCCGTCGGCCGCGCGCTGCTCGGCCACAAGCGCAACGACACGGTCGCGGTGAAGGTCCCCCGCGGGCCCGCGCGCAAGCTGAAGATCACGAAGATCGACGTCGGACTCAAGTAGGCTCGCCGCGATGAGCGGCGACGACGAGCAAGAGCCCGAGCCCGAGACCGACAGCACCCCGCATGGCTTGGAGGAGCTGATCGCCGAGCGCCGCGCGAAGGCTGCGCGGCTGAGGGCGGAAGACCCCGACGCGTTCCCCTACGCGTTCCCCGATGCCGAGCCGATCGCGGGCATCCTCGCCGCCTACGAGCACCTGACGGCCGGCGAGGAGACCGAGGACAAACACCGCGTCGCCGGCCGGATCGCCGCGCGGCGCGGCTCGGGCAAGGCCGCGTTCCTCGACCTCGTCGACCGCAGCGGCAAGATCCAGCTGCACGCGCGTATCGACGTGCTCGGCGAGGACGCGTTCGCGCGCCTGACCTCGCTCGATCACGGCGATCTGATCGGCGTCGACGGCGCCGTGCTGCGCAGCCGCCGCGGCGAGCTGTCACTGCGCGTCGACGGCTTTCAGATCCTCGCCAAGGCGCTGCGCCCGCCGCCGGACAAGCACCACGGGCTGAGCGACGTCGAGACCCGCTACCGCCGTCGCGAGCTCGACCTGATCGCCAATGAGGACGCTCGTAGGGTGTTCATCGACCGCGCCAAGATCATCTCGGCGATCCGCCGATACCTCGACGGGGAGGGCTTCGTCGAGGTCGAGACGCCGGTCCTGCAGCCGCTCTACGGGGGCGCGCTCGCGCGGCCGTTCACGACCCACCACAACGCGCTCGACCGCGACCTGTACCTGCGGATCGCGACCGAGCTGTACCTCAAGCGGCTGCTCGTCGGCGGCCTCGAGCGCGTGTACGAGCTCGGGAAGGACTTCCGCAACGAGGGCCTCTCGCCGAAGCACAACCCCGAGTTCACGATGGTCGAGCTGTACGAGGCCTACGCCGACTACAACGACGCGGCCGCCCGCCTCGAAGGGCTCGTCGGCGCCGCGGCGCGGGCGGCCGGCTACGCGGGCGAGCTCGACTTCGTAAGCACGCCCTGGCGGCGCGTGAGCTTCGCCGGGGCGATCGAGCGGGCGACGGGGATCGACGTGCTGGCTCATCGTGGCGGCGAGGATGGCGGTAACGCTGGTGTCGGCGGCCGTGACGGTGGCGATGACGGCGACCGGGCTCGCGGTGGTGACGGCCGCGACGCGGAGGCCCTGCGCGCGGCGATCCGCGAGCGCGGCCTGGACCTGCCGACCGAGGGTCGCACCTGGCCGCAGCTGGCCGACGACCTGCTGTCGAAGTACGTCGAGCCGACGCTGCTGCAGCCGACGTTCGTGTTCGACTACCCGATCGAGCTCTCGCCGCTCGCGCGCGAGCACCGCACCGAGCCCGGCCTGGTCGAGCGCTGGGAGGCGTTCGCCGGGGGGATGGAGATCGCGAACGCGTTCAGCGAGCTGATCGACGCCGACGTCCAGCGCGAGCGCTTCCGCGCCCAGGAACGCCTGCAGACCGAGGGCGACGAGGAGGCTCAGCCCTACGACGAGCTGTTCGTGCAGGCGCTCGAGCAGGGCATGCCGCCGGCCGGCGGGGTCGGCGTGGGGATCGACCGGCTCGTGATGCTGCTGACCGGGCGCGACTCGATCCGCGAGGTCGTGCTGTTCCCGGCGATGCGCGACTGAGGGTACCCGCGAGAGGTCTCCCGGTCGGTTGGTAGACTGCCGATGAGGCCTAACCAGGACCAAATAGCGCTCGGGGCTCGACCCTCGAGGAAGGAAACAGACCATGTTCGAGCGATTTACAGAACGAGCCCGGCAGGTGGTCGTTCTCGCGCAGGAGGAGGCGCGCACGCTCAAGCACAACTACATCGGCACCGAGCACATCCTGCTCGGGCTGCTGCGCGAGGAGGAGGGCCTGGCCGCGCGCGTGCTGGAGTCGCTCGACATCACCGTCGAGCGCGTCCGCGCGCAGGTCGTGCGGATCGTCGGCTCCGGCGAGGAGGTCACCTCCGGGCAGATCCCGTTCACGCCGCGCGCGAAGAAGGTCCTCGAGCTCGCCCTGCGCGAGGCGCTGAGCCTCGGCCACAACTACATCGGCACCGAGCACATCCTGCTCGGCCTCGTGCGCGAGAACGAGGGCGTCGCCGCGCGCATCCTGCTCGACTTCGACGCGGATTCGGAGAAGATCCGCAACGAGGTGATCCGCATGCTCTCCGGCCCCGGCGGCCGCCGCCAGGGCTCCGCGGGCGGCTCCGGCGGCTCCGGCTCGGGCAGCGGCTCTCCCGGCGAGGGCAAGAAGTCATCGAAGCTGCTCGACCAGTTCGGGCGCAACCTGACGAAGCTCGCCGCCGACGGCAAGCTCGACCCGGTCGTCGGCCGCGAGACGGAGATCGAGCGGATCATGCAGATCCTCTCGCGCCGCACGAAGAACAACCCGGTCCTGATCGGCGAGCCCGGCGTCGGCAAGACCGCCGTGGTCGAGGGCCTCGCGCAGCGGATCACGAACTCCGATGTGCCGGAGTTGCTCAAGAACAAGCAGATCTACACGCTCGACCTCGCGGCGCTCGTGGCCGGCTCGAAGTACCGCGGCGAGTTCGAGGAGCGCCTCAAGAAGGTGATGAAGGAGATCACCCAGCGCGGCGACATCATCCTGTTCATCGACGAGCTCCACAACCTCGTCGGTGCGGGCGCGGCCGAGGGCGCGATCGACGCCGCCTCGATCCTCAAGCCCGCGCTGGCGCGCGGTGAGCTGCAGACGATCGGCGCGACGACGCTCGACGAGTACCGCAAGTACCTCGAGCGCGACTCCGCGCTGGAGCGCCGCTTCCAGCAGATCCGCGTCGAGGAGCCCTCGATCGACCAGACCGTCGAGATCCTCAAGGGGTTGCGAGATCGATACGAGCAGCACCACAAGGTGCAGATCACCGACGAGGCGCTGAAGGCCGCCGGCGAACTCGCCAGCCGTTACATCTCCGATCGTTTCCTGCCCGACAAGGCGATCGACCTGATCGACGAGGCCGCGTCGAGGATGCGGATCAAGTCGATGACCTCCCCGCCCGCCAACCGCGAGCTCGAGGGCGAAGTCGAGACGACGCGCCGCGAGAAGGAGGCCGCGATCGAGGCCCAGGAGTTCGAGAAGGCCGCCGCGCTGCGCGACCAGGAGCGCAAGCTGACGAACAAGAAACACGAGTTCGAGAAAGAGTGGGAATCCGGCGAGTCCGGCGAGCGCCCCTCGATCGGCGAGGAGGAGATCGCCGACATCGTCTCGATGTGGACCGGCATCCCCGTGTTCAAGCTGACCGAGGCCGAGACCCAGAAGCTGATGCGGATGGAGGACGAACTGCACAAGCGCGTGATCGGCCAGCACCCCGCGGTCGAGGTGATCTCGAAGGCGATCCGCCGCTCGCGCGCGGGCCTGAAGGACCCGAAGCGCCCGACCGGCTCGTTCATCTTCCTGGGACCGTCCGGCGTCGGCAAGACCGAGCTCGCGCGGACGCTCGCGGAGTTCCTGTTCGGCGACGACGAGTCGATGATCCGGATCGACATGAGCGAGTACATGGAGAAGCACGCCGTCTCGCGCCTGGTCGGCTCCCCCCGGGCTACGTCGGCTACGACGAGGGCGGCCAGCTGACCGAGGCCGTGCGGCGCAAGCCCTACAGCGTGCTGCTGCTAGACGAGATCGAGAAGGCGCACCCGGACGTGTTCAACATCCTGCTGCAGATCCTCGAGGACGGCCGCCTGACCGACGCGCAGGGACGGACGGTCGACTTCCGCCACGCGATCGTGATCATGACCTCGAACATCGGCGCCGCCGAGATCGCGCGCAACACGCCGCTCGGGTTCGCCGTCTCAGAGGACGAGACCGGGATCACCTACGACGACATGAAGAACCGGATCATGGGCGAGCTGAAGAAGGTCTTCCGCCCCGAGTTCCTGAACAGGATCGACGACGTGATCGTCTTCCACAAGCTGCAGAAGGAGGAAGTCAAGCAAATCGTCGAGCTCCTCCTGCTCAGGATCCGCGAGTCGATGGCCGAACGCGAGCTGCAGCTGGAGCTGACCGACCCCGCGAAGGATCTTTTGGTCGAGAAGGGCTGGGACCCGTCGATGGGGGCGCGTCCGCTGCGTCGCGCGATCCAGCGCTACATCGAGGATCCGCTGGCCGACTTCGTCCTGCGCGAGCAGCTGACCCCGGGTGCGACGGTCGTCGTCAATCCCGCCCCCGAGGGCGAGGACGGCGAGGTGCGCCTGACGATCGTCAAACCGAAGAAGCAGAAGACCCCGGTCGGCGTCGGCGCGGCCGAGGAGCTCGCCGCCGACGAGGGTGGCCTGCCCGACGGGGACGACGTCCCCGTCGACGAGTCCTAGCCGGCGCCTCCCGTCCGTCGCTGCCGCCGCCTGTCCGCGATCTCCTTTTGGTTGGCGTCGCGGAGTTGGGTGGGGCTCGGGCTCGGGGTCGGGGTCGCGAGGGGTCGGGATATCGCGGGGCCAGGGTCGCGGGGGCGCGGGGGTCGCGGGGCGGGCGGAGGCCAGACCGACGATGTCCGCTTCGCGCGCCGTCCGCGGTCACACTTTCGTCGCATCCACGTCGCAGTTTGGGGATTGTCTTTACCTAAAGGGGGCGCGGGGGTTGTTCTTCTTTAGAGACTGCGTGATACCATAGTTACACGCAGTCTCTTAAGTGAATGCCCGATCTCCCGGTCTTTATCTTCCTGTCACACCGCGGGCACATTTGCGTCGCAACCCCGTCGCGTTTGGGCGACGCGAGCCGTCCCCGGCGATCCGTAGGCTGAGGGACAGATGGCTCGCGGAACGATCCAGGTCTGCTCGGAGTGCGGCTACCAGACGGCCCAGTGGCTGGGGCAGTGCCCCGGCTGCGAGGCCTGGAACACGCTCGTCGAGGAGCGGATCCCGACCGCGCGCGGCGCAACGGGCCGCGGTGGCGGCGGCGGTGGCGTGGGCGGTGCCGCCGGTCGTGGTCGCGGCGCCGGTGTATCCGGCGGTCCAGGTGGCCCCGGCGGCCTGGGCGGCGCGGGGCTGCGGCTCGCGCCACGACCGCTGAGCGAGGTCGGTTCCGCGCCGGTCGCGCGCATGAGTACCGGCATCGGCGAGCTCGACCGCGTGCTCGGCGGCGGCCTCGTCCCCGGCGCGCTCGTACTGCTGGGGGGCTCCCCGGGCATCGGCAAGTCGACGCTCACGAACATGGTGCTCGGCAACCTCGCGGCGGCCGGGCGGCGCACGCTGTACGTCAGCGGCGAGGAGTCCGCCGAGCAGGTCCGCCTGCGCGCCGAGCGGCTCGTCCTGAACCCCGCCGCCGATCCGGGCGCCGGCCCCGCGCTCGCGACGCGCCCCGGCGAGAGCCCGGCGCGCGCGGCCGAGAACCTCAACCCGGCACTGCGGGTCCCGATCCTCGCCGAGACCGACCTCGAAACCGTCCTCGGCACGCTCGCAGGCGTTGCGCCCGACGTATGCGTGATCGATTCCGTGCAGACGCTGAACGCCGCCGAGTTGACCGGCGCGCCGGGCTCGGTCGGCCAGGTCAGAGAGGTCGCGGGCCGGATCATGGAGCTCGCGAAGGCCCGCCAGATCGCCGTGATCCTCGTCGGCCACGTGACCAAGGACGGCGCGCTCGCGGGCCCGCGCGTGCTCGAGCACCTGGTCGACTGCGTGCTCCAGTTCGAGGGCGAGCGCGAGCGCCCGTATCGTGAGCTGAGAGCGCTGAAGAACCGCTTCGGTTCGACCAACGAGGCCGGTCTGTTCGAGATGCGCCAGGGCGGTCTGGTCGAGGTGCTCGACGCCTCCGCGCGGTTCGTCGCCGAGGCCACGCGCGCGCCCGGGAGCGTCGTGCTCGCCGCGATGGAGGGCTCCAGGCCATTGCTCGTCGAGGTGCAGGCGCTGGTCGCGCCATCGGAGCTCGAGCAGCCGCGCCGCGTCGTCTCGGGGATGGACCGCAACCGCCTCGCGCTGGTCCTTGCGATCCTCGGCCGCCACGGCCGCGTGGGCACGGGCGGCGCCGACGTGTTCGTGAACGTCGTCGGCGGCATGCGCGTGGACGAGCCGGGCGTCGATCTCGCGGTCGCGCTGGCGGTCGCGAGCGCGAGCCGCGGCGTGGCGTTGAAGGGAACTCCCCGAGCGTGCTTCGGCGAGCTCGGGCTGACCGGCGAGCTGCGCTGGGTCGGCCACCCCGAGCGCCGCCTGGAGGAGGCAAGCAAGCACGGTCTGAAGGACACGATCGCTCCGTCCGGCAGCGGCGCCGGCGCGCGCGAGGTGGGCACCCTGCGCGAAGCACTGCGGGCGGCGCTGCCGGCCGGCGAGCGCGATCAGCGGCCGCTGGCCGTGATCTCTTGATAGCGCGCGCATGGACGGATGTCCAGTAGGGGAGCGGCTTAACAACGGGGGAATGCCCTAAAATGGGTCACCGTGCCCCTCCGATCCGGTGAAGATTTCGACACAGAAGCGAGGCCGGAGCCGGGATTGATGAAGGCGCTGGAGATGATCGCGCCCGGCACCGCGTTGCGCGAGGGGATCGAGAGCATCCTCGACTCCCACACCGGCGGGCTGATCGTGATCGGCGAGCCCGAGGACCTCAGCTTTCTGAACTCCGGCGGGATCAAGCTCGACATCGACTACACGCCCGCGTTCCTCTACCAGGTGGCGAAGATGGACGGCGCGATCATCCTCAACGCGAACGCGACGAAGATCACGATGGCGAACGTCCAGCTGATGCCCGACCCGACGATCCTCTCGCACGAGACCGGCACCCGCCACCGCACGGCAGAGCGCGTGTCCAAGCAGACCGAGGCGCTCGTGATCGCCGTCTCCCAGCGCCGCGAGGTCGTGTCGGTGTACGTCGACGGGACGAAGTACGTGCTCGAGGACATCCCGGTGGTGCTCGCGAAGGCCAACCAGGCACTCGCGACGCTCGACAAGTACCGCACGCGCCTGGACCAGGTCTCGACCAGGCTGACGGCGCTGGAGTTCGAGGGCGGGTCGATGCTGCACGACGTGCTGACCGTGATGCAGCGCGCGGAGCTCGTCACGCGGATGGCGGTCGAGATCGAGCGCTACATCGTCGAGCTGGGCTCGGAGGGCCGGTTGATCGAGATGCAGCTCGAGGAGACGATGGTCGGCACCGCCGCCGAGAAGGCCGCGCTCGTGCGCGATTACCTGTCGGGAGACTCCGACGAGGCGTTCGCCGCGGCGCTCGAGGAGATCGGCCGGCTCGCCCACCAGGACCTGCTCGACTTCGGGCGGCTCGCCGAGCTGCTCGGCTATGACCGCAAGCTGAACACGCTCGACTACCCCGTCTCGCCGCGCGGCTACCGCGTGCTCGGGCGGATCCCGCGGCTGCCGCGGCTGGCGGTCACGCGGATCGTGAGCGAGTTCGGCGGCCTGGACGAGCTGTTGGCCGCCACCGACGCCGAGCTCGAGGCGGTCGAGGGCGTGGGGGAGATCAGGGCGAAGGACATACGCGAGGGCCTGCGCCGGCTGCAGGAGATCAACCTCGTGGACCGCTACCTGCAGACGTGACGCAGGCAGGACCCGGGCGCGGGCACGGGCAGACGACGCCGGTGGACGCAGACAGACGCACGCAGAGACGCAAACAGACTTGACCCAGCAGTGAGACACGGGCCGTCCGACGGTCGGCCGTAACGAAGGAGGACACCATTCCGCCACAAGCAACCGCAGAGGTAAGCCTGATCGAGGAGCTCGAGGTCACTCGCGAAGTCGAGTTCATCGAGTTCGAGCTCGGCGACCACGTCGTCTATCCCCATCACGGCGCCGGCAAGGTGCTGAAGAAGGAGGACATGGAGATGCTCGGCGAAACGCGCGAGTATCTGACGATCAAGATCCTGCACAACGACATGACCGTGCGCGTGCCCACCGAGAACGCCGCGATCGCCGGTCTGCGCAGGGTGATCGACGAGGAAACCGTGCAGAAGGTGCTGGACGTGCTGCGCGACACCGTCTCGGAGATGCCGAAGAACTGGAACCGGCGCTTCAAGCACAACCGCGACAAGATCAAGACCGGCGACATCTACGAGCTCGCCGAGGTCGTCCGCAATCTATCGTTGCGCGAGTCCGAGAAGGGCCTGTCGACGGGCGAGAAGCAGATGTACACGCGCTCGAAGAAGATCCTCGCCTCCGAGCTGATGTACGCGCTCGACAAGGACGAGGAAGAGGCCGAGAACTACCTCGACGAGCTGCTCGCGAACTCGGCTACCAGCCAGATGGCCGGCGCCGCGGCCGAGTAGTAGCGACCGAGACCTTCACGCACGCGGCAGCGACCGCCACCAGGCGCCTGCCGCGTGCGCGAGGACTCCAAGCCTCGGCGAAGACCCCGGCGATGCGCGGACTCCCGACCCCATGACGATTGCCCTGATCCTTGCAGCCGGCGCGGGCGAGCGCTTTGGCGCCGGCCGGCCGAAGGCGCTCGTCGAGCTCGGCGGGCGCCCGCTGTTGCAGTGGAGCGTGGATGTGTTGAGAGGCGTGGCGGAGATCGAGACGCTCGTGGTTGCGCTGCCGTCGGGTGTGTCGGCGCCGCCGGAGCTGCTGGACACGCCGGGAGCGCAGGGCGTCGTCGCGGTGGCCGGCGGGGCGGTGCGCTCGGAGTCGGTGCTGCGCGCGCTCGCGGCCGCCGGCAGCGAGCGGTCGCGGGATGAGCTGGTGCTGGTCCACGACGCGGCCCGTCCCCTGGTCACTGCTGAGCTTGCGCGAGCCACGATCGCGGCGCTCGAAGCGGACGCGACGCTCGACGGGACGATCGCCGCGGCGCCGATGACCGACACGGTCAAGCGTGTCGGCGAGGACGGAGTCGTGCGCGAGACGCTGGATCGACGCGAGCTGTGGGCCGTGCAGACCCCGCAGGTCTTCCGTCGCGCCGCCCTCGAACGGGCATTGGACGTACCCGACGAGGTGCTCGCCCGGGCGACCGACGACGCGTGGCTGATCGAACGCGCGGGAGGACGAGTCGGCGTCGTGGAGTCAACGCGTGAGAACCTGAAGGTCACCACGCCGCACGATCTCGTCCTCGCGGAGATGCTGCTGGCCTCACGGCCTGGTTGAATCGCGGGCAATGCTCACCGACTACCACGTCCATCTGCGCCCCGACGAGCCCGGCACGACCGCCGAGCTGTTCTTCACGCCCGCGAATGCCGCCTGCTACCGCGAGGCGGCGAGCGAGCGCGGAATCGCCGAGCTGGGGGCCTCCGAGCACGTCTACCGCTTCGAACAGGCGCTCGACGTGTGGAAGCACCCGTTCTGGCAGGCGAACGCGCGCGAGGATCTCGACGCCTACTGCGAGTTCGTGCGCGAGCAGACGGACTTGAAGCTGGGGATCGAGGCCGACTTCGTGCCCGGCGGCGAGGATCGCATGGCCAGTCTGCTGGAGGCGCGCGACTTCGACTATGTGATCGGCTCGGTCCACTTCCTGCGCGACGAGGCGGTCGACATGGAGGACTACAGCGTCTGGGACCGCTCGCACAGCCCCGAGGAGATCTGGCGGCGCTACTTCGAGACTTTGGGTGAGGCGGCGCGCAGCGGCCTGTTCGACATCCTCGCCCACCCCGATCTGGTGAAGGTCTGGGGACGCGACCGCCCGCGCCCCGAGGGCGACCTGCGCCGCTACTACGAGCTGGCGATCGAGGGGATCGCCGAGTCGGGGATCGCGGTCGAGGTCTCGACCGCGGGGCTGCGCAAGCGCGCGCGGGAGCTCTATCCGGCGCCGGCCTTCCTGGAGATGTGCCTCGAAGCCGGCGCGCCGGTGGCGCTCTCCAGCGACGCGCACCGGCCGGAGGATGTCGGCGCGGACTACGACCAGGCGCTGGAGTTGCTGGCCGCGGTGGGTGTCGAGGAGCTGTGCGTGTTCGAGCGACGCGCGCGGGGGCTGGAGAGAATCGAACCCAATCCACCGGCCGAATCCCACCCACCAGCCGGCCGATGAGCCTCGTCGGGATCGGATACGACTCGCATTGCCTCGCGCAGGGCCGTCGGCTGATCCTGGGCGGCGTCGAGATCCCCGGCGAGCTCGGGCTGGAGGGGCATTCCGACGCGGACGTGCTGACCCACGCGGTGATCGACGCGCTGCTCGGGGCGGCGGGGTTGGGCGACATCGGCGACCACTTTCCCGACACCGATGAGCGCTTCCGCGATGCCGACTCGTTGTGCCTGCTCACCGATGTCCTCGTGGAGATCGCCAAGGCTGGCATGGTGGTCGTCAACGTGGACTGCACGATCATGATGGAGACACCGAAGCTTGGCCAGTACAAGCAGGCGATCCGCATGTGCTTGGGTGGCACGCTGGGTTTGCCGCAGGAGCGTGTCAACGTCAAGGCAACGACTGGTGAGGGCATTGGCTTCGTCGGCCGCGGCGAGGGCATCGCGGCGCTGGCGGTGGCGAGCCTGCGCTCGGCGGAGTGAGCGTCAGAGGTCCAACAGGAACCGAAGGGCGCGTGCGATCTGGAACATGGCCTCATCACCGACCGCTCCCAGTCGCGCGATCAGGCGCTGCTCGGATATCGACTTGACGTCCTCGCACTTCGCATAGCTGGTCTCGTCGAGACCTGAATCGCGCGGGTCGATCTCGACGTGTGACGGCAAGCCGCGGGCGGTGGTGGTCGTGGGCACGACGATTACAACCCCCGCCTTGCTGTCGTTGAGCGCGTTGGCCGAGACGACAACCGCTGGCCTTCTGCCCGACTGCTCACGTCCAATCGGATCACCGAAGTCGACCAGCCACACGTCTGTGCGACGGGGATTCACGAGGAGCGATCGCGCACGATGCCGGCCTCGATGGCGCGCTCGGTCTCGATCTCATGCCATGCGTCCGCGTCGGCGTGAAGCGACTCGTAGCGGCCGGTGAAAAGGTCGAAGAACATCCGCCGCTCCAAAGCCTCGGCCGCCTCCTCGACCAGTTGGCTCATTGGGCGCCCCGTCGCGCGCGCGAGCTTGGCGAAGCGATCGCGAGTGGGCTCGTTGACCCTGATGGTGGTGGTAGCCACGACTAAAAGGCTACCATATAAGCGCTTGATTTGTCTACATAGGCTCGAGCTGAGATGGACGCCATATACCGCTACTGTTGCGCGGCGATGCGCGAGATCCGTCTACACGACACCCGTAGCAGCGAGCTGATGACGCTGCGCCCGCGCGATTCCGGTCAGATTGGGATCTACGCATGCGGGCCGACCGTCTACAGCCGCATCCACATCGGCAACGCGCGACCGTTCGTGATCTTCAGCCTGCTCAAGCGCTTTCTCGAGCACGAGGGATACGAGGTGAGCCTCGTGGTCAACGTCACCGACGTGAACGACAAGATCTACGACGCCGCGCGGGGTCTCCGACCGAGCAGGGATCTCGCGGCCGAAATGACGAACAACTATGTCCGCGACACAAATGCGCTCGAGCTCGGACGTCCTGATCACGAGCCGCTTGCATCGAAGACGATGGGCGCGATCATCGCCTATATCGAGGATCTGATCGCCTCTGATCATGCGTATGAGAGTGGCGGCGACGTGTTCTTCCGTGTGCGATCGGATCCGGAATATGGCTCGCTGTCACATCGGCGTATCGACGACATGGACCAGGGTGAGGGCGTCGAAGGCGCCGAGCGGAAGGCGGACCCTCTCGACTTCGCGCTGTGGAAGGCTTACAAGGAGGGCGAGGATGAATCGTGGCCATCGCCTTGGGGAAAGGGTCGCCCAGGCTGGCACATCGAGTGCTCGGCGATGGCCGAGGATGCGCTCGGCGTCGGCTTCGACATCCACGGCGGCGGCTCGGACCTGCTGTTTCCCCACCACGAGAACGAGGCCGCCCAGACCCGCGCCGCGCGGGGGGAGGAGCTGGCGCGGATCTGGATGCACAACGGGATGATTCAGACGACGGGCGAGAAGATGGCGAAGTCGGCCGGCAACATCGCGCCGCTGCACAAAGTTGTCGAGGAGTACGGGCGCGACGCTGTCGTGATGTACCTCATCGGCGGCCACTACCGCCAGCCGCTGGCGTTCTCGCCCGCGGAGCTCGACGATGCTGATCGGCGGGTATACCGCGTCCGCGACGCTCTACGCCGGCTGGAGGAGGGCAAGCCGAGCCCTACGGACATGGAACGTCACAAGGATGCGTTCTTCGATGCGCTCGCCGATGACTTCAATACCCCGAAGGCGCTCGCCTCATTGTTCGAGTGGGTGAGAGAGGCCAACCGCCGCCCCGAGCCTGCGGGCGACGCCGATTTGCTCGAGATGCTCGGCGTGCTCGGACTCGAAGATCTCACCGCGCTGGGGGGGGCGGGGGATATGGAATCGATTGATCCCGAGGCGATGTCGCTTCTGAGGGAGCGGGAGCAGGCTCGTAAGGAAGGCGATTTCCAGAAGGCCGATTGCATACGCGACGAACTGCGCACTCGCGAATACGAGATACGCGACGGCCCCGACGGCCCCGAGCTGATCTTCTCGTCCTCGCAGTGATCCTCTACGGCCGCAACCCGATCAAAGAGGCCCTGCGCGGCCGTCGCAAGCACGCCGTCGGCGAGGTGTGGGCCACCACGGGCGTCGCGCGCGAGCCATGGCTACAGGGCACGAAGGTCAGGAGCGCCTCCGCCGAAGAGATCGAGCGCCGCTGCGGCTCGCCCGCCCACCAGGGCATCTGCGCCGAGGCGGGCGGGTACCCGTACTCATCCGCCGAGGAGCTGCTGGCCGGCGATGAGGACCCGCTGATCGTGGCGCTCGACCAGGTGCAGGACCCGCAGAACCTCGGCTCGATCTGCCGCACCGCGGAGTGCGCGGGCGCCGCCGGCGTGGTGATCCCGGAGCGCCGCGCGGCCGAGGTCACGCCGGCGGTCTGCAAGGCCTCGGCGGGCGCGGTCGAGCACCTGAAGGTGGCGCGGGTCAGGAACATCGCCGACTTCATCGCGGATGCGAGCAAGGCGGGGTGCTGGTGCTATGGGGCGAGCGGGGAGGCGAAGCTGGCCTACGACAGGCCCGATTACAGCGGCGGCGGGGTGGTGCTCGTGCTCGGCAGCGAGGGCCACGGCCTGCGCCCGCGGGTCGCGGCGGCCTGCGACGAGCTGATCGCGCTGCCGATCATGGGGGCGGTCGAGTCGCTCGGCGTGAGCGCGGCGGCGTCGGCGATCCTGTACGAGATCTTGCAGAATCGCGGGAGCAAGCCTTGACAAGCCTCCACAACTGTGAGAGGCTCGCCCCGACATAACGCTGAACCTAAGGTTGAAGAAGCCTTAGACAAACATAGCTTTGGCGCCAGGGGAGGAGTGCGCCACTGAGCAAATTCGGGCTGCGCGCAGCCTGAGAAAGGATCTGCTCGTGGCACGAATCTCCAGCATAAGTAACTCTGAAGTAAAGGTTGAGGACAGCTTTCTGATCGTTCTCGCCAAGCAGGGGGACCGCAACGCCTACGACCGTCTCGTCCGGCGCTACCACGGCTTCGTGCGGTTGAAGGCCTCCTCCTACTTCCTCGCGGGCGGCGACTCCGAAGACCTGATCCAGGAGGGCCTGGTCGGTCTCTACAAGGCGATCCGCGACTACCGCTTCGATCGCGAGTCGAGCTTTCGCAACTTCGCGGAGCTCTGCATCACCCGCCAGATCATCACCGCGGTGAAGACGGCGACGCGCAACAAGCACACGCCGCTGAACCAGTACGTCTCCTTCTCCTCGACGCCCGCGGGCGCCGGCGAGGACGTGCCGACGCTCGACCAGGTGCTGCCCGGCCCGAGCGTGCACGACCCCGTCAACCAGGTGATCTCCTCCGAGGAGCTGCGCTCGCTCGTCGGCTGCCTCTCGACGGCGCTGTCCGAGCTCGAGAGCCGCGTGCTGGGTCTGTACCTCGACGGCTACTCCTACGAGCAGGTCGGCGAGCGTCTGGAGTGCGACTGCAAGACGGTCGACAACGCGCTGCAGCGCGTCAAGCGCAAGGTCGGCGCGCACCTCGACGCGCGCGCCGTGGCCGCCTGAGCGAAGCGGGGCTGCCGCCGCGGCCGTTAGTTCCCTGCGCGAATCTCTCTCGCCTTCTGCCGACGCGGGAGCGCGTAGGCGAAGAGAGCCGACGGCCGGGATCGAACCGGCGACCCCCGGTTTACAAAACCGGTGCTCTGCCAGCTGAGCTACGTCGGCGTGGCGTACGCATCCTACCGGCGCAGCGCTCGACGTTCTGGTGCTGGCGCCGTCCTGCCGAGCTGGGTTCGGGTGCTGCCGCGGGGTGCAGTCCGGTTGCGCTTTGGTTTGGACCCGGGTCGGGTCGGTCGCTCCCGTCCGCCAGGTCGGGTTTACTCGTGTTTCTCGACCAAGCTACCGCCGAGGAGTCCGATGCTGACCCAGACACAACTCGCCGCCGTGCTCGCCGAGCGTACAGAGATGAGCAAGAGCGACGCGAAGTTCGTGCTCGCGACGTTCGAGCAGATCGTGCTCGAGCAGCTCGGGGAAGCCGAGAAGGTGAAGATCGGCGGCCTCGTGCAGCTCACCGTGCGTCTCAAGCCGGCGCAGAAAGCACGCAAGGGCCGCAACCCGGCGACCGGCGAGGAGATCACGATCGCCGCGAAGAAAGCCAGCGTGGACGTGCGCGCCCGCGCGCTGGCGGGAGCTAAGAACGCGGCTCCATCACTTCAGAAGGCACGCCGGCGGCTCGCACCCGCTTCCTGAGCGCCGTCATCGGGCGCCGGCTGGCACCGGCACCCAAGCGTCATTGCGGCGCGAAACCGGACCGGCGGCGCTCATCGTCGCCGTCCCTGCCCGAAGTTCATGACGGCCGGCGCGGCGATCGCGAAGTCATCCCCGCCGCGTTCGACAGCGGGCGGCTCGGGCTCGTGTAGGTCTTTGACGGTGGCGGCGTCGGGGTCGTCGAGCCGCGTCAGTCGGGTGATCCTCTTGGCAAGGAGGTTGACCTGACCGCCGCCTTGCTCGTGGCGCTCGAGGATGCCTTCGATCAAGATCAGGGGCTCGGTGCGGACGATCAGGCGTTGGGCTTCGAAGAGCTTCGCGGGGACGATCGCGTTGAGGGTCCCGCCCTCGTCCTCCAGCAAGAGGAAGGTGATGCCCTTGGCGGTACCTGGTTTCTGGCGAGCGATCACGAAGCCGCCGACCTTGACCCGGGTGTTGTGGCGTACCTCGGCTAGGGCGGCGATCGGCAGCGCTCCTTCCTGGTCGAGTTGCTCGCGGAGGAGTCCGAGGGGGTGGTGCTCGATCGAGATGCCGGTCGCGGTGTAGTCGGCGATCATCGACTCCCAACTGGTGAGGCCGGGCAGGTCCGGTGCTCGGTTCAGGGGGAGGTCGAGCGCGAGCTGGTCGCCGCCCTTGGTGCGCTTCGCGGGCGTGACGACACCCAGCTGCCAGAGGGCGGTGCGCCGTGCGTGGGGTCCAGCGCCGGCGAGGGTGTCGCAGGCCCCTGACCAGGCCAACACTTCGAGGGCTGGGGTGCTCGCGGCGGCGCGGGCGGCGAGGTCCTGCAGGCTTTGGAACGGGCCGCCTGCCTGGCGGGCTGCGATCAGCCGTTCGATGTCTTTGGTTTGGATGCCCTTGATGTAGTTCAGGCCGATGCGGATTTCATAGTTGGTGGTGACTGTGCAGTCGGCGTCGCTACGAGTCACGTCCGGTGGAAGGATCTTCGTACCTCGGCGTTGGGCCTCGTGGATCAGGCTGTCGGGTGGGTAGAACCCCATCGGTTGCTCGTTCAGCAGGGCGCAGAGAAACTCGGGGAAGTAGTAGACGCGCAGCCACGTCGACTGGTAGGCCAACAACCCGAAGGCTGCGCCGTGGGCCTTGGGGAATCCGAAGCCGCTGAATCCGGCGTTCATCTCCCATGCGTGTGCGATCACTTCGTCGGTGGCGTCCGGATGCGTCCGCATCGCTCCGTCCAGAAACTGCTCGCGGTGAGCGTTCATCGCCTCCACCGAGCGCTTACGCGACATCGCGCGTCTGAGGCTCTCGGCCTGCCCGGCGCTGAAGCCGGCGAACGCTTGGGAGACTGCGATCACCTGGTCTTGGAAGACGATTGTCCCGAGGGTCTCTTTGAGCGGCTCTTGGAGCGAGTGGTGCAGGAACGGGATTTGAAAATCAGGGTTCGCCAAAAGGGCTTGGCGACGTTCGATGTAGGTGTTTACAGCGCCGCCGACGATCGGGCCCGGCCTGACTAGCGCGACCTGGACAGTGAGGTCGTCGAGGTTCGCGGGCAGGGTGCGCCGCAGCGATCCCATCTGCGCGCGCGACTCGATCTGGAACACGCCGGTCGTGTCGGCCCGCTGGATCATCTCGAAGGTCTGCTTGTCGTCGAAGGGGATGCGCGAGAGGTCGATCTGCTCGTTGCGGGTCTTGGCGATCGTCTCTACACAGCGCTCGACGGCGGAGAGCATCCCGAGCCCGAGCAGGTCGATCTTCAGGAACCCCGCGTCCGAGCAGGAGTCCTTGTCCCACTGCACGATCTGGCGTTCCTTCATCGCGGCCGGCACGATCGGGACGCAGTCGATCAGGGGCCGTGTGGAGATCACCATGCCGCCGGGATGCTGCCCGAGGTTCCGCGGCAGCCCATAGGCCTGATCTGCGAGTCGTGCGAGCCATGCCCAGCGTGGGTGCTCACAGCGCTCGGGACCCAATGCCGCCCTGATGTCCTCGGCGACGGTGCCGTGGCCGTGGCCGCCCCATCCATCGGAGCCCCGGGCGACACGGTCGAGCTCGCCGGCGGGTAGGCCGAGTGCCTTGCCGAGCTCGCGGGTCGCGCCACGGGTGCGGAACGTGGGGGTCGTGGCGACCAGCGCGGCACGATCCGCCCCGAAGTGCTGGGGGACACGGGCGATCAGGGCGGCGCGGATGTCGCGGGGGAAGTCGATATCGATGTCCGGGAGTCCGGTGATGTCTTCGTGCAGGAACCTGCCGATCGTCAACTCGTTCTGGATCGGGTCGATGTGCGAGAGACCGGTGAGGTAGCAGACGATCGAGGAGACCGATGAGCCCCGTCCCCGCCCGGGCGGCAGCAGCGCCCTGGCGGTGTCCGGCCCCCGGATCTGCACCGCGACCTCTCTGGCGAGCTCGAGGACCTCGTGATGCAACAGGAAGAACCCGGAGAGCCCGAGCTTGTCGATTACCTGAAGCTCCTGCTCCAACCGTCCGGCGGCGGCCGAGTGGTTGGAGGAGCCGCGGGGGTAGCGGCCGGCGAACCGGGCGTGGCAGACCTCCGCGAGCTCACGCGTCGCCTCGGTCGAGTCGGATCCTGGGTAGCGGTAGCCGAGATCTCCGGTCAAGTTGAACGTCAGTGTCTCGGCGAGCCGAACAGTCTCCGCGACAGCGTCCGGGTAGTCGGAGAGACGCTGTGCCATCCCGTGCGGGGTCGCGAGGACGTGGGTGTCGTTGGGGCGGCGCTGTACCTCGCTGCCATCGAGCGTCAGCCCGTGGCGGATCGCTACGAACGCGTGCTGCAACAACGCACGCTCACGGGTATGCGCATGCACGTCCCCCGTCGCGACCGTCCGAACACCGAGCCGGCGCGCCAAGCGCTCCCTGGCACGGTTGCGGAGCTTGTCGCCACGGGCGTAGGGGCGCTGCAACTCCACCCGCAGGCGCTCGGGGCTGAACGCGTCCAAGAGCCGGCGGGCGGTCGGCTCGTCTTCGATGCCGTGTTCCGCACAGCCCGTCAGGCACACCAGACCCTCGGCGTGGTCGAGGACCTGGTCCAGGGGAACGGATGGCTGGCCCGCGTGGCGGTCGACCGAGTCACGCGTGTGCGCGTGCGCGCGCGTGAGCAACCGGCAGAGATTGCTCCAACCCCTGGCGTCACGAACGAGCAACGTCACGTGCCGATGCTCCCCACCATCCACGCTTCCGGCGTGTTGGATGGTGACCTCGGCGCCGAAGATCGCACGCACGGGAGAGTCCAGCGCGCTGATCGCGAGCTCCATCGCCCCACCCAAAGAGTCGTGATCGGTCAGCGCAAGCACGCTGTGCCCGAGCTCTCCCGCTCGTTCGATCAGCTCGTGGGGGTGTGACGCGCCGTCCAGAAACGAGTAGGCGGAATGAGCGTGCAGCTCGACATACGGTGGCGTCTCCGACATCTTCACTCACGCCGCCTGGCTGAACCACCCGTCGGCGACCTTGTCGTGGAACACGACAACGTTGGCACCCTCGACCGTATTCAGCTCCCAGTAGTAGCGGCGGATCGGCTGCTCGGTCCACTCGCGATCTTCGACGATCCAGAACTCCCGTACCTCCTTCACACGTACGCCGGCGACCGTGACCGGCGTGCCGTGCTCGGTCCGCACCTTCGCGGGCTTGGGCGCGTTCGGCACGGCGGGTTTGGCGATCGTGCTGCGAGTCATTGCTGCCACGGCGCGTAGAGAACCTTCCGCTCCGGCACCCGCGAACGCGGATCGACGACAAGCACACGCAGTGCCGCGTGCGGCCCCGCGAGCGCCCGGACCTGACCGACGGCGTCCTGCAGCCGCGCGAGGCGCGCGGTGCGCTCCTCGTCGAGCAGGCCGCCCTGATCGCCGCCCGCGGGCCCAAACTCCTGGACAGCCAGCTGCAGCGCCACCGCGGGCGCCAGCAGCAGCTGCAAACGTTGCGAGAGCGCGAGACGAATCCGGCGGGGATCGGACAGCGCCTGGCGGAACACCACCACCTCACGCCACGTCCCACGCTCGACCAGGCGCGCGGAGATCGTGATCGCCCTGACCGTCCGCCCCCGCCGCTGCGGCCGCGCCAGCAGCCGATCCACCAGCACCTCCAACGTTCGCTCGAGCAGCAGCCCGGAGTTCGCCTCGCCAAGCTGCATCGACTCAGTCAGCCGATCTTCGACCCGCCGGACCCGCAGGGGCGTGTCGTACCCGAGCGCCAAGCGCCGCGCGATCGTGCCGGGCTCGCCGAACCGGTCGGCGATCTCGGCCGCGGTGAGCCTTACGAGCGCGCCCAGCTTGCCCAGGCCGAGCTGCAGCAGCGAGGGCACGAGCGTCGCGGTCTGTGGCCGGTAGGAGAGGATCGCCACGGGCTGCGCGGCGAGATACCGGCGGACCTCCCGCTCACCGACCCTCCGCGCACGGCGTGTCCTCGTCTCCAACGCCGCCGCGAGCGAGCAGAACCTGCTCGGCGCGACACCGATCCGCGCAGGCCTGCCAAGCGCCTTGCGAGTCGCGAGAACCATACCGTCCTCCCCGCCATGCAGACCTACCAATCCTGTCCCGTCGAAGTACACGAGCCCCGGCCGTGCGAGCTCCAGCTGCGCACCGATCCCTTCCAACACACGCGCGGTCCGCTCCCAGGATTGCCCGACCTGGACGGGATCCCCCGGAACCAACTCCAGGGTCGGGCAGCGCGCCAGCGCCTCTCCCAACATCATGCCCGCCTGCACTCCCTGGGCCTGGGCCGTGCCCGAGACTTCACCGACCCTGGCAGGGCCGCTTCCGGACGGAGCGATCGCCAGTGCTCGCCCGGTCAACGCCTCCGGGCCACCGGCAGCGGCAACGAGCTCAAAGCGGGGGAGGTGTACACACACGATCATCGCTCGACGCCCTGCTGCTCGGGGACCGTCACGAACCGCTCGGCGAACTCAGCCGAACCGGGTAGGAGGTGCTCGGGGTCCTTCCTCGAGATCAACGCGCAGACCGCGATTTCGAAGTCGCGACCCATCGAGATCCGCGCCCGATGCTCGAGCAGCCACTCGAGGCGTTCGGCATGCAGCGCCGCCGAAGCGGCGGGGAAAGCGATATGAGGCAGACCAGGACCCGACACGAACGTATGTTCCCATCCTTGTCAAGGGGTGTCAGGGGCGCTGGAACTCCGGCCCGCAGGTCGCCGCACTGGACGCTCGTTCGATGATCCGCCGTGGGTGTAAAGCGACGGGTCTGTTCGTGGCGAGGATCCCCTTGTACGTGCATGCGCGAGAGCGTAAGGTTGGGTTGCGCGGCTCCTTCCGCGGACCCACCGCAAGGCACGTGCTTCAGAACCACGATGCTCAGTCGAGTCGACACCTCCAACAGTTCACAGCCGACCTCGAGGCCGTTGGAGATCTTCCGGCATGAGCTCGACAAGCGTACGAGCGTGGTCTCGATCGAGGGCGAGCTCGATCTCGCCACGGCCCCGCGCTTGAAGTGGATGCTGATCGATGCGCTCGAGGCGGGCCACGAGGAGCTCGTCGTCGACCTTTCGCTCACCACCTTCATGGACTCGACCGCGCTCGGCGTGCTCGTCGGCGTCAACCGCAGCCTCGGCGTCGATACGCGGATGGCGATTGTCTGCCCGCGGAGCACCGTGCTGAAGATCTTCGAGCTCTCGGGGCTGGACGGCATGTTCGCGATCTGCTCGACGGTCGACGAGGCGCTCGCTGATGTCCGGGGGAGGGTTGCCGCGGCCGACTGACCGACGAGCTGTGCCGATGACACGCGACGAGCGCGCAAACCCACCACCTCTCACCCGGTCACGTCGGCACCTGGCGGCGACCGTCGCCCTCGCCTGCTGTGCGCTGGCCCCGGCGTGCGTCCCCGCCGCCGCGGCGATCTCGACTCCACCGACCCGCGTTCCCACACCCAGCTCGCCGACCGCGAGGAGGCTCACGCTCGCCATACCCCCGCTGACGATACCCGCGGTGACGACGCCCGTGATCGCGATCCCCGCGGTGAGGATCCCCACCGTGACGATATCGCCGGTCACCACACACCCGGTCACGATCCCCCGAGTCACGATCCCCACCGTGACGACGCCTCCGATCACCATACCCCCGGTGACGACGCCTGTGATCACGACGCCCGCGGTGAAGATCCCCACCCTGACGACACCCCCGGTCAGCACACCCCGGGTGACGACGCCAACGGTCACGATACCCGCGGTCACGAGGCCCACAACAGCAAGGCCCACAACAGCAAGGACGCCCACGCCCACAGCGAGGACGCCCACAGTGACGACACCCGCGGCTACGACCCCTACAGCAGCATCCGCGGCTACGGCACCCGCGCCGGCCGCGTCTACGCCGGCAGCGGCGACGCCGCAACCCGCCCCGGCCGCGTCTACGCCGCAACCCGCCGGGGGATCGCACCCGGCGCTCACCGGCCGCTCGCCGCACGCCGCGCGGGATCCCCGGCATGCCTCCCGCCGTCGCGGCGCCGCCGGGAGGCATACAACCCCGGTCGTGGCCTCCTCGGATGCGGTCGCTCCCGTGGCCGCGATCCCGATCCCGTTCACGCCCGCACACGCTGCGCGCGCGAGGCGCGTGCAGAGAGCGGCGCACGACCCCCGTGCGCCGGGCCGGCGCGCGTCGCCGATCGTGACGACGATCACCAGGATCGTCGGCGTGATCCCCACGCTCGTGTGGATCCTGATCGGCGCCCTGTCCGCGCTCGCGCTCGCACTGGCGGTACGCTCGCGCTTGGCCGCGCTGCGCGCCCGGCGACTGGAGCGCCAGCGTGGAGCGCTGCTCGAGGACGTGGGCCTGCTGCAGGCCGCGCTGCTGCCCGAGCCTCCCGCCCGGCTCGGTCCGGTTGGCACCTCCGCGGCCTACCGCCCGGCAGACGGTCCCGGAGCGGGCGGCGATTTCTACGATGTGTTCGCGCTCGAGGCCGGCGAGCTGGCGGTGATCGTCGGCGATGTCTCCGGACACGGACGCGAGGCGTTGCCGCATACGGCGCTCGTGCGCTTCACGCTGCGGGCATACCTCGAGGCCGGCCTCTCACCGCGGGCCGCCGTGCAGACGGCCGGAGCCGTGCTCGAACGCCAGCTCGGGGGGTCGTTTGTCACCGTCGTGGCGGCCACGTATCAGCCACGCGAGCGCATCCTCACCTACGCCTGCGCCGGTCATCCACCGCCGCTCGTGCTCGGCTCACGGTCGATCGCGCCGATCACCGTCTGCTCTGCGCCACCGATCGGAGCCGGCATGCGGACCGGGACTCGCCAGACCGTGGTGTCGGTGCCTGGTCGCTCACAGGTCTGCTTCCACACCGACGGCGTCACGGAGGCAAGGGTTGGGGGAGAGCTGTTCGGCGCCGAACAGCTCGCGCGCACGCTCGCCGAGCTCGGGCCGCGGGCCACGGCATCGGCGCTGCTCGACCAGGTGGCCGAGGAGACCGACGCGCGCCCCGACGACATGGCCGCGTGCCTGCTGAACGTCGAGGGAGGCAATGTCGCGCCGACGATCCTCGTCGAGGAGCTCGAGCTCGATCGCGACGGCGCCTCGAGCGACCGAACCGGGCAGTTCCTCCTCGCCTGTGGGGTCGAGCGCCGCGAGGTCGCCGAGCTGATGCGCTCCGCGCTGCTCACCGCCGAGCGCACCGGCACCGGCACCGTCGTGCTCGAGTTGCGCCTCGGCGAGGGGCCGCCGGAGGTCACGCTGGGACGCGACAATCTCGCGCTTTTGCACACATCCCACGTGCGACGGCAGGCGGATCTGAGGGTGTCGCGGTGAACTCCGCGCCGGCGCTCGCCCCAGACGCGGAAATGGTGTTGGGTATCGCATCCACGGCGATGCCGTTCGCTCGCGACTCGGCGTACCGGTGCAGCAAGACGGGTAGCGAGCGCATCTCGCGTCCACGCTGGCTGTCCTGAAGTGGTAGACGCCGCCGAGCCGCGCCCGAGGATCTCATCGCGTATAGATGCGCGAGGTCGAGATTTGTGACAGGTCAGGGGTGCGATCCGCCGCTCAGCGGCGCGGCGGGAGGGGCTCGTCGGTCGGCCGTCGATCCTCGGTCTCGAGTTCGTCCGCGAGCTGCGCCAGTTGTGCGATCGACCATCCGAGCGCGCGTGCGATGCGATCGACGGTGCCCCATGCGGGGTTTTGCCGGCCGGACTCGATGTGCGATATCCAGGATGGTTTGATGTCGGCGTCGAGCGCGACGGTCAGTTGTTGGAGGCCGAGCTCCTCGCGGCGCAGGCGGATCGCGCGGCCGAGCGCGACCTGGGGATCCGGGCTGGAGGGCATCAGCACACAACCCTCATCGATTCCACCCAACGGCGGATGTATTATCTCTCAAATCATGCCGGCGGCACCGACTGAATCGATACCCCCAGCGTTGACCCCGGAGCGGGCGGTTCGGATCGAGCCGACCTATCAGAAGCTGCAACCGCACAGGAGCGGCCTCAGCAAAGATCAGGTAGTCGCCGACCAGCGTCGTCGCCTCTACGAGGCGATGGTCGAGATCGCCGCGACCCGCGGCTATCGCGCCACGACGATCAAGGCCTTGTGCGCGCTGGCCGGCGTCTCGCGACAGACGTTCTATGACCTGTTCGGCGCGAACAAGGAGGCATGCCTGCTCGGCGCGTACGACTATGTCCTCGAGCGCGCCGTGGAGCGCATCGGCCTGGCCTATCGTGGTGAGCATGACCCGGAGCGCCGCCTCTGCCGGGCGTTCGAGCAGTTCGCCCGGGTGCTCGCCGGCGATCCACGAGCGGCTCGGTTTGCCCTGCTCGAGCCGTTCGCTGCCGGGCGGGCGGCCGTCGCTCGCATGGACCGCGGCCGTGAGCTGTTCGAGGGGTTGATCGCCGCGAGCATCGGCGGCCCTGCCCGCGGGGCGACGCTGTCGCCGACGATCGCCAAGGGCATCGTCGGCGGTGTCGAGCGGGTGTCGCGCGTGTACCTGCTCGCCGGCAAGATCGACGAGCTCTCCGCCACGGCCGGCGAGCTGTCCGCATGGGTCTCCAGCTACCGCCCGTGGCAGCGCTCGACGACGACGGCTGCTGCGACACCGCGACTCGCGGCTCGGCCCCAGCGAGGGCTGCGCGGCAAGGACGAGGGCCTGCGGATTCTGCGCGCCGCCGCGGCGATCGCGGCGAGCGACGGCTACTCCGGCCTGAGCGCGGCACGGATCGCGCGGCTCGCCGGGGTCAGCGAAGAGGCATTCGCGAGCCTCTACGACGGCGCCGACGCGATCGAGGCGTGCTTCCTGGCGGCCTTCGATCTGCTCGGCGCCGAAGCGCTGGTGTGCGCGGACAAAGCCGCGCGTGACGCGGGAGGCTGGCCCGAGGGCGTGCGCGGCGGGATCGTGGCGCTGCTGGACCACGTGGCCGCGCATCCGTTCCTCGGCCCCGTGGCGTTCATCGAGATCTTCTCCGTCGGACCGTCGGCGATCGAGCGCCGGTCGCGGATGCTGCAGAAGTTCGCGGACGTGTTCACGCAGCGGATACCGGACTCGCAGCGGCCGTCGCAGCTGATCGCCGAGGCGATCGTGGGCTCGATCTGGGCGATCATCCACGACCGCATCGTCCGTGGCCGCGTCGATCTGCTCCCCGAGCTCGCCGACGACGCGACATATCTCGCGCTCGCCCCCGTGATCGGCCACGAGGCTGCGATCGAGCTGATCCTCGGCGATTGATGCTCGCCGTGATCGGCGCCCTTCGCGCCGCGCTCCCACGCAAACCTCCGCAAAGCTCGTCTCCAACCCTCCTTTAGCAAAAAATTATTGCCGTCGCGGCCACCGCCTCAGCCGGGAGAGTCCCACGCAGTGGACTTTCCTGAAATGCAGGGCTTTTTCGATTATCGCCCCGGCGATCCGTCGATCTGCAACTACATTCGCGCGCGAAATGGCGGGCAATTTGGTGAGACGCTCCTACTTTGGATGTGCTTTGATGGCCGCCCTGTCCCGTCGCCAGGGAGTGAAGATGAGCGCACTATTAGAGGTGTTTGGCACGAGTTGCCTGGACGTTCTCAGCGACGAAGCGACGCTGGCGATCCTGCTTCACCTTTGCCGGGAAGCATCGAGCCCAAGTCAGATCGAGGCATCGATCGACGGGATCGGCTACCGGGTGGCGCTGGCGCGCCTGCGTCTGCTGCGCTCGCGCGGGCTGGTCGACCCAGTGGACGGCGCGGACGGTCATCGGCGGCGGCGCGTTCCTAATCGGCTGACCGCAGCGGGTCGCGCGCTGCTGACCGTCGTCGACGCCGCGGCGGACTGTGAGGCCGGATGGCCACGGCCCCCCGGGATCTTCGGGCCGCCTGGAAGCATCGCCCTCGGGGTCGCGGCCGACCCGGTCTGCCGGGCGATCGCCCGCTCGCTGGCGCATGACCGGCTGTCCGCGAGCGATCTCGAAATGCTCCTCCCCGACATCAGCCACGGCACGCTCTCGCGGCGTCTGCGCCACTGCACCGCCATCGGTCTGCTGGAGGCCGAGCAGCAGGCCCGCGGCGCATCGCTCGGCCTGACCGACGCCGCCCGTCGCCTGGCGCGCGTCGCGCTGGCGGCGGCCCGCTGGGAATGGGTGTTCGACGAGCGCGACAAGCGACTGCTCGCCAGCGATCTCGCCGGGCTGATCCACCAGGTCGCGCCGCTCGTCCGCGTCGCGGAGGACATGCAAGGGATCTGCAAGCTGCACGAGGCGTGGCACACCACGCTGCAGAGCGACGTCTACCTCGCCGTCGGCGGCGGGCGCCTGACCCCGTTCGTCGTGGCTCCGCTCGGACCTTGGGACGTCGTCGCGAGCGGCGATCCCCGGCAGTGGTGGGAGGCGATCGTCGCCGGCGATCTGTCGGGCATCGACAGCACCGGAAGTCACGCGTTGCTGGAGGGGGTCATCGCCGGTCTCAATCGCGAGCTACGCGCCCGGGTGTTGTGAAACCGTTTCCGCCTACTGCGCTAATTTTGAGCACGGAAAGCGCTCTCCGGCACCTTGCGAAATCCTCGAATTCGCGTTTTTGCAGGGGTTTCGCGCTATTCGTAAGGTCAATTTGGTGGACCTTAAGTTCTGCTTGCCGCGCGACTATTGGTCCGCGGGCATTGACGCGACCGGCGGATCGGTGTACAGATGCAGGTGGGTCGCCGATTTGGGAGACCCAGTAGACCGAACAGCAGACCAAACGGCCCCGGAGCGCATCCTCTCGCGAAAGATGAGCGCTCCGAGGCAACTCACTACGAAATGGAGCATACCATGTTGAGGAAGTTCCTCATATGCCTGATCGCGCCGCTGGCGCTCGTGGCGTTCGCCGCGGCGCCGGCGCTGGCGACGGAAGTGACACCTGCCTCGAAACGGAATTCAAAGCGAAGCTGGTTACGGGGACAAAGTCTGAATTTCGTCTCGATAATGGGACTGGCGCGACCGTTACCTGCGAAGCATCGACTACCTCGGGTACCACCCCGTCAAACACTATCCAGTGTCTGGCACCCAAATACAATAATAACCCGCACAGTACGACAAATACGAGCGAAAAAGCCGGTGGATCGGTGCTGGCGAACCTTGTAAAACCGACGTTCACCACGTGCACGTCGCCGGCAACAACCACGACGGTCACGACAAGTGAAACAAACGGCAAGTGGTCGCTCGACTGGAACGTTCTCAACAGCGAAGCGGCTCCATGGACGACGGCGGCAATCGGCGTGCCAAAGGCGGGCGCAATGATCACTCTGGAAGCGTCCGGGTTCAAATGTGCGCTAACCGTTGATCCGGAAACCGCACAGGGCGTCGTGGGTTACTGGGAAAACGGGACGAGCACGACCGAGTCGAAGCTGTATATCAATGCGCAGGTGTTCTTTGCGGCGACTGCAGCGACTAAAACCGAATGTGAAACTGACTTCGGAATAACGAATAGTGGAGAGCCCGGCAGTGTTCCGTGCCACCTACACGATCGAAGACGCGGCAAGAGAAGGTATCATCGAGAAATGGTCGTAGGCGATAGCTAGATCGCCGCATGAAAGTGGGATGTCGGGAGACGGTGAGAGTCGACTGCCTCCCGACATCCGTTATGTGATGAGCGCGCCATGAGCCAGTTGTTATGGAGATGCTTGAGCACGGTTGCCGTAGTGGCCGGCGTCGCGCTGATCGTGGGCTGCGGTGGAGGGCAAGCACGAAGTAATATGGCGCAAGGCAGAGGCCGCGGGGAAGAGGAGTGCGGAACAAGTCAGCGACTCCGTTCACATCGCGGGGGTAAAGCAGACCGAGGTCGGAGACGGAGCCCAGGGCGCCCTGATACTGCGTGGCTCAGCCCGGCCGGCAAAGAGCCAGTTGTGATCTTCTTGCACGCGTGGGGCCCGCCGACGCCGCTGTTCTACGAGGAGTGGATGTCCCATCTCGTCGGCGACGGCGTGACCGTCATCTTCCCCGCGTATCAGAGCACAGCCCTCGCTACGCTGCCGCAGAATGTGCAGACGAGTGTGCGAGCGGCCTTGAAACGGCTATCAGTCGCGCCGTCGTTGGTGGTTGTCGCGGGTGACACCACGGGCGCCGCTCTGGCGATCGACTACGCAGCGAGCGCCGCGGCCGCCGGGCTGCCCCCGGCATGCGCCGTCTACGGCGTGTTTCCCGGCGTGAACCTCGGCGCGAAACGCCAACGTCTCGCTGAGCGGCCCCGCGAAGATTCCCGTCGCCGCCAGGCTCGTCCTGGTCGCCGGCCCGAGCGATCCCGTACCGGGCGGTACCGGTCTCGCCGAAGCGATCGTCGCCGGCGCAAAGCAGATCCCACGATCGCACCGTCGCGTGATATTCGCGCCCGGTGACGACCCAAATGGACCTTTCGAACACACTAGCGCAGACCAGCGGACGTACTGGAGGCCGCTGGACCGCCTTATCGCCGACTGCGCAAGGCGGTAGGCAGCCGCTGGTATGATCTATAAAAACAAACCAAAGACATCGCTGGATGCACGAGGGCACTCTCGCAGACAATGCAGTGCAATGCGAGGGAGAGCCTATGACCTGACTGCTCGACGTCTGGGCGCGACAGCCGTCTTGCCGGCCTTGCTTTTCGCGCTCCTGCTCGTATTTCAATCGCCGCCGTCAGCGCTCGCGGCGGAACCCTGCCCCAACGAAGCCCTGCGCACCGGCTTCTCGGCGGCACTCCCCGACTGCCGCGCCTACGAGCGCGTCAGCACCGCCCAGCCGAACAACGAAGACATTTCGAGCGGTCTCATTATGGCCGACGGATCGCACGTACATATGGCACCTTGGATTTGAGGAACCGGGGCCGCTCAGCGATGCCGCCAGCGATTGGATGGCCGAACTGACGCCGGCCGGCTGGGTTTCGACCGGCATGACATTGCCGGGAGAAGAAGTGGAAGGGACCGGTGGGAAAGATCAACGGAGCCCGATCATACGCATTCGCATATTCTGAAGATGGCTCGCGAGGTGTCTATATCACCGTGCATGCGCTCGATCCGGCTGACACCAACGACGCTCTGGATGTGTACGAGGGCAGTCCGGAAACCGGGTTCACATGGTTGACCAAAGATGCGATCAGGGGCCCGTTGTACTGGAGGAGAATCGGCAATGGAATACGAGGGCAGCAGCGCCAATCTGTCGACCGTCGTGTTCAGGCCCATGAGCAGTTGCTCCCGCGAAGCTCCAGTGTCTCTGGACGAATGAAGGGCTGGCCGTGAGATCTATGAGTGGCACGAAGGCCACCTGGAGCTGGTCTCGGTGCTGCCCGGTGAGGACACCGGTGCCCCCGATGGCGCGGCGGTGGGTTCGGGGCCAGCAATGAGGGCCAATCTCAATGCGGTATCCGCCGAATGGGTCAAGAGGTGTTCTTCGAGAGCCCCGACTCTAGAATACGCGTTGCGAAGAAGTCCCACCCAGCTCTATGTTCGCGTAAAAGGCGAACGTACGGTCGAGGTTTCGGCTCCGGCGCCAGGCGTCATCGACCCGGAAGGGCCCAGGCCAGCCACTTATGTCGGCGCCACCCCCGACGGCACGAAGGTGTTCTTTACGAGCAAGGGAACCCTGACCGCCAACGCTGAAACCTACTACGACACCGCCGAAGTGCTCTATGAATACAACGTAATCACGGAAACTTTGACCGCCATCTCCTCGGCCCCAGCCGGACCAGAAGGCTCACGGGTTGGTCTCGTCGGCATCTCTGAAAACGGCGAAATGGTCTATTTCGTAACACAGGGCGTGTTGAGCGGTGCAAACCGAGAAGGCAAGGAACCGACCGAAAACGCAGATAATCTTTACCTCTACAAGAAAGGCACTATCACTTTTGTAGCGACCCTGAATGAAGCCGATGGCGAATTTGAGCGGCAGCGGCGTATCGGGGGTCGTAGCAAATACGACAAGCCGGCTGACGTCGACTCCTAACGGAGAGCACCTGGCGTTGTATCGCTGAACAATCTAACCGAATACGAAGCCGGCGGCGATCCGGAGATGTACGAGTATGCCGCGGAAAGCGGAACCATCACTGTGTGTCATGTAACCCAACTGGCCCGCCGATCGGTAGCGGAGTGGAATACGCGGATGGCAGCCACGGAATTCGACGGGACCCCGCGGTTTATGAGCGAAAATGGGGCAGCGGTCATCTTTGATACATCCGAATCGCTTGTTCCCGCCGCCGAGCAATGGCAAGGAAAACGTCTACGAGTACGAGGACGATCATCAGTACTTGATTTCAACAGGCGTAAGTCTCGGGGCCCAGCCGATTCGAAAGCATGTCGGCGGAAGGTAAGAACGCGTTGTTTTCCACACGGCAACGACTGGTCCCGTCAGCCGAAGGCGAAGAGAGTCAGTTGTACGACGCGCGGGTCGACGGTGGCTTCCCCGAAGAAAGGACAATTGTTGTGCCCTGTAAGGGGGCCGAATGTGAGCCATCTGCGACGCCGCCGACGACGTTCAGCGCACCAGGTAGCACGACCTTCGCTGGCGGTGAAAACCTCACGTCCCTGCCGCCGGCAACCCCACTCGCGGCGAAGCCGAACCCAAAACCCGCACCGCTGACGCGGGCTCAGAAGCTCGTAAAAGCGCTGAAAGTCTGCAAGGGAGAGAAGAATAAAAAGAAGCGAGCCGACTGCGAAAAGCAGGCCAGGAGGCAATACGGCGCTAGGGCATCCAAGGCGCGGCGAAGAAGTCGGGCAAACGAGGTGATCGGTCGTGAGCACGGCTTGGCTGATCGGGTTTGTGCGTCGGCGGACAGGGTTCATGCTGGGAACGGCCATCCTGCTCGTGCCGATGGCATTCGCCGCGCCTGCTCTGGCGGCAGCGAATTCGGCGTCATCCCCGGATCGGTTACGGCGCGTACATGTGCCGCCGCTGACGTGACGTGCACCGCATCCACCGCTCTTGAAACCCAGGCCGGCGCGCACCCGACGGGAACCGTGTCGTTCGCGCTCAACTCGGAAACGGTCTCGCCGCAACCGGGCGGGACCGTGGGTGAAGTGCCGATCGGACGAGTCAGGGACGCCGTCGTGCAGCTACCGCCAGGGTTCGTCGGCGACCCCCAGGCCGTGCCCGAGTGCTCAGACGAAACCCTGAAGGGTTCGTCGGGCTGTCCACGCGACACGATGGTGGGCTACGCGGTCATCACGACTGCGTCGGGCAACGTCCCAACCCAGCCGGATCTCCGCAAGGCACGGTCGTGACCCCGGTGTATAATTTGGTCCCGGCGCCGGGGCAGACAGCGCAATTCGGCCTGATCGTCAATGAGGCCGATCGCGCGCCTCGTGGGGAGCGTGCGCACCGACGGCGACTACGGGCTGACCGTCGACCGGCGACAACATCGTGGGCAAGAACGACATCAAGGGAGTCGCAATGACGTTCTGGGGTGTACCGGCGGAACACAACGGACCGGGCGCCGATCAGGGTGCGCGGGAGCAGGTAGAACCAGCACGGTGGGTGGAGAAGGCGCCGGGCCGAAATCGCCATTTCTGACAAACCCCTCAAACTGCTCCTCGGGCCCGCTGACAACGAGGGTCGACGCGGACTCCTGGGAGGACCCGGGAACGCTGCTGCCCGACGGCGAACCGAACCTGGAAGACCCCGCCTGGCACACCGAAACCGCGTCCTCGCCGCAGCCGACCGGCTGTGAAAAGCTGCCGTTCGGCCCCTCGCTGAGCCTGCAGCCGGTGACGCACGAGATCGACACGCCCTCGGGCTATGAAGTGACGCTCACGTCGCCGCAGAACGAAACCGTGGGCGGCGTCGGCGAGGCCGACATCGACGACGTCGACGTGACGCTGCCGCCCGGCGTGTCGGTCGACCCGAGCGCGGCCGACGGCCTCGAAGGCTGCAGCGACGCCGAGTACGGCTACGGCACGAACGAACCCGTCTCCTGCCCGGCCTCCTCGCAGATCGGCGAAGTCGAAATCGAAACGCCGCTGCTGGCGCCGCACGCGCTGACGGGCCAGATCTATCTCGGCACGCCGCTCGACGACGAACCGGAATCGGGCGGCATGTTCCGCCTGTTCCTGGCGATTCACGGTCCGGGGCTGCTGCTCAAGATCGAGGGCGACGCCAGGGCGAACGCGAGCACGGGGCAGTTGACGTCGACGTTTGCCGGCAACCCGCCGCTGCCGTTCAGCGAACTGAAGCTGCGCTTCGACGGCGGCGAACGGGCGCCGCTGGCGAACCCGCCGTGGTGCGAGATCGCGAGCACCACGAGCGAACTGAGCTCCTACGCCGCCCAGACGATCTTCTCATCCGACCCGGTCAGCTTCAGCTACGACGGCGAGGGCGGGGCGTGCCCGGCGACCATGCCGTTCGGCCCATCCTTCAGCGCCGGGACCGTCACGCCGCTCGGCGGCGCCTTCAGCCCATTCACGCTCAGCTTCGCCCGCGGCGACGGCCAGCAGACGCTGTCGCAGATCTCCACGCAGCTGCCCGCCGGGCTGCTCGCGGTGCTCTCCTCGGTCACGCCCTGTCAGGAACCGCAGGCGGCCGCGGGCACGTGCGCGGCGACGTCGCGGATCGGCACCGCGACGGCCGGGGCGGGCCCCGGGCCGCACCCCTTCTACGTCTCGGGACCGGTCTATCTGACCGGGCCTTACGACGGCGCTCCCTTCGGCCTCGCGGTGTCCGTGCCCGCGATCGCCGGACCGTACGATCTCGGCACCGTCGTCGTCAGGGCGGGGATCTTCGTCAACCCGGTCACCGCCGCGGTGTCGGTCGTATCCGGTCCCCTGCCGCAGATCCTCGACGGCATTCCGCTGAGGATTCAGGACGTCAACGTCACGGTCGACCGGGCGGACTTCACGTTCAACCCGACGAGCTGCGCCGCGCGGACGGTGACGGCCACGATCGCCTCGGCGCAAGGAGCAAACAGCGCGGTCTCCTCGCCCTTTGACGTCGGCGGCTGTCAGAACCTGCCCTTCAAACCACAGTTCAGCGCCTCCACCCAGGCGAACACCAGCAAAGCGAACGGGGCGAGCCTGAACGCGAGGATCGCCTACCCCACGAGCGGTGAGGCGAACATCGCGAAGGCCGAACTCACGATTCCGGCGATCCTGCCCTCGCGCCTGACGACGCTGCAGAAGGCCTGCACCGAAGCGCAGTTCGAAGCGAACCCGGCGGGCTGTCCCGCGGCGTCCGATATCGCGAGCGTGACCGTGCACACGCCGCTGCTGAGCAGCCCGCTGACGGGCCCCGCCTACCTCGTCAGCCGCGGCGGCGCGGCCTTCCCCGACATCGAGCTGGTCCTCCAGGGCGAAGGCGTGACGATCGTCGTCGACGGCAAGACCCAGATCAAGGACGGCGTCACCTATTCGCGCTTCGAAACCGTCCCCGACGCGCCGTTCACGACCTTCGAATTCAACGCGCCCGAGGGCCCCTACTCGATCCTCACCGCGAACGGAAGCCTCTGCGACAGACCGGTGTTGATGCCGGCCACGCTGACGGGTCAGAACGGAGCCGTCCTGACCCAGGACACCGCGATCGATGTGCAGGGCTGCCCGGGCGCGCTCGCTGTCCTTTCCTCCAAGCTGAAGCAACGGACCCTGACCCTCTCCGTGTATGCACCGGGCGCGGGCAAGGTGGCGGCCGGCGGCAGGGGCGTCTCGAGCGGCTCGAAATCCTACTCCGGCCACGAAGCCCTCACGTTCACGTTGAAAGAGAAGAAGACCGGGAAGCTCACGACGAAGATCAAGCTGACCTTCACGCCGAGCAAGGGCACGAAGCAGACCAAGACCGTGAAGGCGACCTTCAAACGGTAGGGAGAGCAATCCGCCTCGATCCCGATCCTGGATCAGTTAGAGCTACTGGAATCTGCGATGGTGCCGTGCCGAATTTGCGTCAATTCCGCGATGGTGGTTGATGCGGCCAGGTCTCGACGTATCCTGGTCGATAGTCGTGATCAGCGACCCCGACGCAGGCGGTCACCCGCGCCGGGGTCTGCACAGGAAAGGTGCGGTTTCCCATGCAGTCTCAGGGTACTTGTACGGTCCTGATCCCGCTTGAGCTGGTCGATCCGGTGCGCGATGGCCTGCGCAGTCAGCTCGCCGTCGCGGGACAGCACCTAACCAGCGCCGACGAGCGGATCGACGCCCGCGCCCACCCTGAGCGCTACCAGGACGCCCTGCGCTACATGGACGCGTTGCGCGCGCTGCTCGAGCAGATCGGCTGGAGCGGGTCGCCGCACGATCCGCGCGTCGATCTGTGGATCCACGGCTGGGCGCTGATCGAGGCGCTCGAGGACCAGGTCGACACGCACGCCGAAATGCTCCGCGACATCGCCCAGGACAGCGAGCGGCGAGTGGCGATCGCACGCGATCTGACCGGACTGACGAGCTTGGCGCTCACCGTTCTGCTCAAAGTCCAAGCGCAGACCTTACGCGCGGGACTCCACCAACATCGCATCACGTGATGCGGCTGTGGTGGGGTGAGCGCCCTGCGTCCGGGGCGGCTAGAGGACGAAGGGGATGAGCTTCTTCGTACTGCTTCGGTACGCCGGATACGCATCCTCCTCGCCGTAGAAGACGTTGATGTGATAGTCGCTCATGGCCTGTCCTTCAGACGTAGATCGTAGCGCTCTACCAGCCTCAGGAGCTGGCGAACCTGCTACGGCTTGGCCTGTCCATGCAACGACTGAAGATTGATGAGCTGAGGTACTTCGGGATGCGCAAAGACATGGTGGCTCCCGCTGACCCGGCGCAATTCGAAGCCAAGCGCTTCGGCCAGCTTGCACAGGTCGGCAAAGGCCACATTGGTCACCGTCCCGCGGGCGAGAGCTGCGCCATGACGGTGCAGATCGCCCTCGACAAGCTCATAGGTGGCGGAGGGCACGGTCAGGTCTCCGTCGAGTGCGCGTGCATCGATGGCTTGGATAGATGGCGTTTCAACGCGATCACAGCCCAGATCGCCTCGACCACACCAAAGGGCCAGGTGCCCGCGAGGGTCGGAGAGGATCACCACTCATCCAGTGCCTGCCGGTGACGTGTGGCCCGCCTTGGCTCGTGAGTCTCTGGACCCGGCAAACTCGCCGGGAAGGATCTCGCGAGGGCGGAGTCAATGCAGGAAGCACGCGAAAAAGGCGGGCCGTGCGTTGATCGCTGCCGCAGAGCCGACGAGGGGGATCGCGAGATACCCGAGCGGACGGGCAGTCGCTCGAAGACACCGCGCCATCACGATGTCGATCGACAGGAGACACCAGTGCCCAGACTGTCCATTCTTGCTCTTGCGGGCGTAGCCGTTGTGCTCGCCGGCTGCGGCAGCTCCAGCAGCTCCGGCAGTTCGTCCAGCACCAACTCCGCGGCGAGCGCCGGCACGCCTGCGCAGTCGCCACCGGGCTCTGACCCGTTCCTGGCCAAGTTCACGAGCGTCAGCGAGGTCGCCTCGACCGTGCCGGCGAACGGCGATATCAACCCGTACGGGATCGTGACCGTGCCCACCAGCACGGGCAAACTCCAGGCGGGCCAGCTGCTGATCAGCAACTTCAACGCCAGGGAAAGCGCCACGGAGAACGGTCAGGGCACCGGCACGACGATCGTCCAGATCAGCCCGGCCGGGAAGACCTCGCTGTTCGCAACCGTGAACGCCAAGACGCTCCCCGGCCCGTGCCCGGGCGGCGTCGGGCTGACGACGGCGCTGGACATCCTCCCGGGCGGCTACGTCGTCGTGGGCAGCCTGCCGACGACCAACGGCAAGACGGCGACCGCGAAGTACGGCTGTCTGATCGTGCTCGACAGCGAAGGCAAGCCGGTCGAGACGATCGCGAGCAAGAACATCCAGGGCCCGTGGGACTCGACCGCGAAGAGTGAAGGCTCGAAGACGACGCTGTTCGTCAGTAACGCCCTCAATGGCGGTGCTGCGAAGGGCGTTCACACGATCGATAACTCGACCGTGCTGCGGATCGAACTGGAATCAGGCGTTGGCCAGGCGCCGAAGGTTCTGAGCGAAACGGTGATCGCCGACGGCATCCCCTGGGTGAATTCGGCGGAAGCGCTCGTGCTCGGCCCGACCGGGCTCGCGCTCACCGCCGACGGAACGCTGTACGTGGCCTCGACCGAGGACAGCAAGATCCTGGCGATCTCCGAAGCGATGACGCGCACGACACCCGCGGCCCACGGTGGGACCGTCGTCACCGAAGGCGGCCACCTGAAGGAACCGCTCGGCATGGTGCTCGCGCCGAACGGGAACATCATCACGAGCAACGGCGGCGACGGCAAGATGGTCGAAACGACACCCGCCGGCCAGCAGGTCGCCGTGCAGACCGCCGACAAGAAGACCGGCGCGGGGTCGCTGTTCGGCCTGGCGCTCGCCCCGGAAGGCAAGGGCATCTACTTCGTCGACGACGGCGAAAACACGCTGAACCTGCTGCACGAAGGCCAGCCGGCCACGTCGCCGACATCGAGCACGGCGGCGGCGTCCCAATCGACCCCCGCGACGAAATCGATCGGGCTCTCCGTCCGTACCCTGCCAGCCGTGGGGGCGGTGCTCGTGAACAGCGAAGGCCACACGCTCTACACCTTCGCGCCCGACCAGCACGCCAAGGTCACGTGCGTGTCCTCGTGCGCGTCGGTGTGGCCGCCATTGAAGCTCGCGAGCGGTGAAGCTCCCGGCGGGTCGTCCCAGCTGAAGGCCTCGCTGCTGGGCAGCGACTCCGATCCCGAAGGCGGAAGTGTCGTCACCTACGCGGGCTGGCCGCTCTACACCTACGTGGGCGATGGGTCGGCCGGCCAGGACAGTGGACAGGCGATCGAAGCCAACGGCGGCCGGTGGTACGTGATCGCACCGTCCGGGAAGGTCATCGCGACGCAATGAGACAGTCCCGCCGGCAATTCGGACCCTCTCAACTCTCAACAACCACGAGGGGCGGTCGTGGCCGTGACGATGTCTGAGTCCTTTACCGTCCACTCGGCGCGGGCGCCGGCACCGCCCCATCCGTCGAGCCCGGACGGCTGGGACCCGCACACCTATCCCGCGTTCACGGCGGCGATGGGCCCCCTCTACGAGGAGCTACACGACGCGGTCCTCGACGCCACTCGCGATCGCAACATCACACGTATGCTCGACCTGGGGATCGGAACGGGTGTGGAGGCGAGTCGCCTGCTGTCCGTGCACGCGGGCGCGAGCGTTGTCGGCGTCGACGCCAATCAAGCGATGCTCGATGCCGCCGCGCTCGCACTGCCATCCGAGCAGACGACGCTCACGCGCAGCCGGCTGGAGGACCCCCTGCCACCCGGGCCGTTCGACTTGGTCGTCTCGGTGCTCGCAGTCCACCACCTCGACAGCCTTGGCAAGGCTGACCTGTTCGCCAGAATCGCCGACGTGCTTGCTCCCGGCGGACGTTTTGTGTTGGGAGACCCGGTCCGCGATTCCGGCTCGCCGCGGGACGAGTCGCCGGCGCAGCGGTTGCGCCGCTCGCTGCGCGAGACCGGCCTCGTGGGAACGACGCACAAGCTCATCCGGCGCGTGGGGCGCGCCGTGTCGAGTGGCCATGTCGGCCACGACAACGACCATCCCGATCGTCCGGCCGACCAGATCGCCTGGCTGATCCAAGCGGGATTACGTGCCGAAGTCGCCCCTGGGTCCGCAAGCACTTCGCCGTCCTCATCGCCGACAAGCCCGACACGGCGTAGAAACCCCGGCGGGCACTCCTCCACCGGCAGAAAAATACGGCTACTAGGAAATGGCGCGCTGCCCGGCGCCTGAGCACAACCGGCGCCGGGCTCTCAGCGCGAGGTCTACTTGACCGTGCCGCCGGAGGCGCTGAGCGCGTACCACGTGCCGCCGAATGATTTGGCGCCAACGTAGGAGGTCTGCCCGGGGCCGCTGTCGCCGCTGTAGGTGTAGAGCGGGTGACCGGCGTAGGTGACCTGCCCGCCGCTCGAGGACAAAAGCGAAGCCTTGATCCCGGCGCCGGCCGTCGGGCGGCCGCTGGCCTTCAGCGAAGGCCAAACCGCCGAGCACCCGCTGATCGCCGCGCAGCTGTTCTTGTTGGCGCGATCCCTCGTGAACTCGTACAGCGTGCGGCCCGAGCTGCTGACGAGGATGCTGCCGAGGCTGGTGTGGCGCAGCTGCACCGTTGCGGCGGCGCTCGAGCGCGCGGCCGGAAGGCTTGTTTGTGCACTGGCGACCGTCGCGGCGCTCGTCGCGCTTGCCAAGGCGACGGCAAGAAGAACGTAGGTTCGCTTCATGATTCCTCCAAATGTCGGGTGCTCAGGGGCGTGACTGTCATCTCTCCCTATAGACACCGCCACGCCGCGAACCTTCCCCTGACATCGGCGTGTTGTGATCCTCTCGCCGCCGCCACACCGGCGGTCAACCGGCGCGGGAGGAGCCGCCGGGAAGGATCGCGCCGGACCGGAGTCCTGGGTGGTTAGAGCGGGCATCGACTCCCTGCTCGAGCACGCGGGACCGACCTGGGTACTTCGATTGAGAGGTGGGCTGAGATTGTGAAGCTGCGTAAGCGTTATCTACCCGTAGCAGCGGCGCTCGGGGCCGCCTTCGCGATCGTGCCGGCGACCGCGCTCGCCACCGCCCCGTCCGAAGCGAAGCTCGAAATCGCCGAACATTGCTACTTCGCCGACTGGCCGTGCTGGAACGTCAAGGGGAACAACCCGGAAGACATCCGCCAGATCCAGCCGTTCACGATCCCGCAGGGCGGCACGATCTCCTTCGAAGACAACGAAGCCAGATATCCCACCGACGTTCTCTGGCAGGGTGCCGCACCAAGCTGCACATCGGGAGTGCCCGTGACCCCGCCGACGAAAACCGGCTGGAGTGGCACCTGCACTTTTGCCAACGCTGGTAACTACAAATTTGAAAGCGAAGACCTGTTCAACGAAGACGGGTTCAACTACACCAAGTACGAAGTCGTGGTCGAAGGTTCGGCCACCGCGCCCTCCACCCCCACCACCGGCGAAGGCGGCTCAAAAGGCTCGACCCCGGGCACCACGACATCGGGTCCCGCGCCGACCGGCGAAAGCCCAACGGGATCGCCGCTCTCCGGTGCTCCGAGGATCAGCTCGAGCCAACGGGGCAGCACCGTCAAGGGCTCGCTCGAGGTATCGAAGGCCGGCGCCGGAGACCGTCTCGAGGTCGACCTGATCGCCACCACCGCGTCGCTGGCGAAGGCCGGGCACGCAACGCAGGTGGTCGGGCGATTCGTGGGCGCTTCGGTTGGCGCCGGTCGACGGTCCTTCTCGGTGAAGCTCAATACCAGGGCAAGGCGAGCGCTCAAACGCGACCATCGCCTGGCGCTGAAGGTGAAGATCACGCTTAGCCCAGTCAACGGGGAAGCGACGAGCGTGACCAGATCCGTGACCCTGCACGTGGGAGGCTGAGACCATGAGACTGCGCATGCTGTTGTTTTTTGCTGCTCTGCTGGGAGCCGCGATCGTCGTCCCGCCGGCGGTGGCGGCATCCTCGGAAGTGAAGCTCGAAGTCAACGAAAATTGCGTCGAGAACAACTGGCCGTGCTGGACCACGGAAGGGTCGGTGTCGAAACCGCAACCCACGAAATCCGTGACGATCGCGAGCGGGGGGAAGGTCACATTCGTCGACCACGGCGAAAAAGCGAATATCGCTTGGACCGGTACCGCGCCCGAATGCGAACCGGCGGTGCCCGTCGCCCCAGAAATGCCGAAGACCGGCTGGGAAGGAAAATGCACTTTCCAGGCCGCTGGGACCTACAAGTTCGTAAGTTCGACCCTCTTCAACGAGGGGGGGTCCTTGAACTACACCGAATACGAAGTCGTGGTCGAAACCCCAGGCGCGCCGGTCGTCAGCACCGGCATCGCGAGCGCGGTCAACGAAACTGAAGTGACACTCGAAGGCATCATTGATCCCGAAGGCCAAGAAACCAAATACCACTTCAAGTACGGCATCTCTCCCAGCTACGGCGAAGAAACCAGCGAAGCATCAGCCGGTAGCGGAAGTACAGGCAAGTCCGTGTCGACGCTGATCACCGACCTGAAAGCCGGAACCACCTATTACTACCGGCTCGTTGCCACAAACAAAGTGGGCACGGTCGAAGGGACTGGCAGCACCTTCACCACCGCCTCGCCGCCCGGGCCGCCGAGCGGGACCACCGGCCAGGCGAGCGTCCTCGGCGAAACCGCGGCGACGCTCGCCGGCGCAGTCGATCCAGACGGGCAGATGACCAGCTACCTCTTCCAGTGGGGCACGAGCGAAAGCTACGGACACAGCACAAGCGAACTGCCGGCGGGAACCGACCACTCGAGCCATGCCGAGACCGCCGCCTTGAGCGAACTGATGGCCGGGACCGTCTACCACTTCCGGATCGTCGCGAAAAACCAAACAGAAACGGTCATGGGAGCAGACGAGACCTTTACGACCGCCTCCCCGACACCGCCAAACACGCCCTCCCCAATATCGTCCCCGATCGGCGGCAATCCCATCGCCATCACCTCGACGACGCCACCGGCTCCGTCGCCGGGCGCCACCACGGGCCCTCCGGTCGCCCCGCCGATGACCGAGAAAGCGACCAAGCCTCTCACCCGCGCCCAGAAGCTTGCGATGGCTCTGAAGCAGTGCAAGAAACAGCCAAAGAAGCAGCGGGCGCAGTGCGAAACCAAAGCGAGGAAGCTCGACGCTCCCAAGCACAAGAGCCACAAGAAGTAACGCGGTCTCGCGATCGCTCGAGCGTCCGGCAAGCGCCTGCGCCAGTTGCCGGCGCTGCGGCGGGCCGGTCAGCTATGTGGCTCGCGAGCGTGCATCGGCAGTCGGAAGATCAGCGCAAAGGCGGCGGCAACCGGGACCAGGCAGGCCCAGGTGGTGATTGCGAGTGCGTGTGTCGGGGGATCGTCGGCGAAGGCCGAGAAGAAGATCGTTCCCAGGGCGGCGACGCCGACCGCGCTCGAGAGCTGCTGCACCGCCTCGAGCACGCCGGAGGCGGAGCCGACTTCGTCCATCCCGACGGCGGCGAGGATGAAGTCGAACAGCTGCCCCATCGACAGCCCCGCGCCGGCGCCGATCAGGAACAGGCCGGGAGCGAGGTCCAGCGTCGAGGCCGTGTGCGCGCCGGTCACGGTCAGGGCCAGGACGATGGCCCCCGCTCCGACGGCCGCGACGCCGATGTGCAGTAGATGGCGGCCGAGGCGTTTGACGAGCGCCGTCCCCGCGCCCATCCCGACGATCATTCCGAGGACCATCGCCAGCAGCGTCAGGCCCGCGTGGATTGGGGACCAGCCCTCGCCGAGTTGGCCGAACAGCGACACGCACAGCAGCAGCCCGCCGAAGGCGCCGAAGAAGGCGAGCGCGACGAGGATTCCGCTGGTGTAGGTCCGGTTGGCGAGCAGTCCCGGCGCGATCAGCGGATCGCCACGGTGTCGGCGCTCCCAGATCACAAACCCGCCGAGCAGTGCCGCTCCGGCGCCAAGCATGATGAACGTCCAAGCCGGCCAGCCGGCCGCGCGGCCCTGGATCAGCGGGTAGATGATCGCGCTCAGCGCGAATCCGATCAGGACCATCCCGCCGGTGTCGAGTCGGATTCCGGGGTGGGCGACGGTCCGCGGCAGCACACGCACACCGCCGGCGAACGTGGCGATGCCGATCGGGACGTTGATCAGGAACACGAGCCGCCATCCGACCCCCCACAGGTTCGCCTCGACGAGCGCGCCGGCGAGGATCGGTGCGGCCAGCATCGAGAGCCCCATCATCGGCCCGAAGGCGCCGAACACCCTGCTCATCTCGTCTTCGGCGAAGCACTCCTTGAGCATTCCGAACCCCTGGGGGATCATCAGCGCTCCGAAGGCGCCCTGCAGCACCCGGAAGCCGATCAGCACCGACGGTGAGGGGGCGGCCGCACAGGCGGCCGACATCACCGTGAACCCGGCGGAGCCGACGAGGAACAGCCGGCGCCGGCCGAACATGTCCCCGAGCCGCGCGCCGGTGATCAGGAACACGGCGAACGCGAGCGTGTAGCCGGCGCTCAGCCACAGCAGGGTGGAGGCGCTGCCGCCGAGCGCGTGCCGGATCGACGGGCCGGCGACGTTGACGATCGTCGCGTCCATCAGATCCATCACGTTCGCCGCAAGGACGACCGCGAACACGAGCCAGCGCAGCGGGTTGCGCGGCACGGGCCGGGTCGTGGTGGTGGTGGTGGCGGCGGTGGTGGTGATGGGATGAGGTGGGGCGATCGTTTCGGGCATCGGGGGCTCCTTGATTGGAGGCGAACAGTTGGCGAACGGTGTTCGTTACGAACATTGTACGTCACAAACGGTGTTCGCGTCAAGCGGTAGGATGTCCGAATATGGACGCGCCCACCCGCCCGCGCTCGACCCGTGACCGCCCGGCCAAGGCCCCGCTGAGCGAAGATGCGATCGTCGATGCCGCGCTCGAGATCACCCGCGCCGAGGGGCTGGATGCGGT
The DNA here is from genome assembly GCA_963789675.1 of uncultured Solirubrobacterales bacterium. Taxonomy (GTDB): domain Bacteria; phylum Actinomycetota; class Thermoleophilia; order Solirubrobacterales; family Solirubrobacteraceae; genus Palsa-744. The sequence continues at coordinate 43,050 of CAWBLR010000003.1, forward strand.
GACGATGCGGCGGGTCGCGGCCGAGCTCGACACCGGCGCTGCATCTCTGTACGTGTACGTGCGCAATCGCGACGAGCTGCTGCGCGCGATGATGGACCGCGTCGCCCGCACGGTGCCGCCGGTCGCGCCCGAGCCGGAGCGCTGGCGCGAGCAGGTTCACGATCTGATGGGCGGACTTCGCGACGCGCTGGAGGCTCACCCCGGGCTGGCGTCGGTTCTGACGGGCGAGCCGCCGAGAACCGAGAACGCCCTCGCGGGGGCAGAGAGCCTGCTCGGGATCCTGCTGGCGGGCGGCATTGCGGCCCAGGACGCCGCCTGGGCCGTCGACATCCTGATGCTGATCGTGACCGCGACGGCGACCGAGGCCGACGTCCGCCAGGCCGCCGGGTACACCATCGACGACGAGGTTTTCCGGATCCGCGACACCTTCGCCGCGCTTCCACCTACGCGCTTCCCGTTCCTCGTAGCCCATGCGTCCGAGCTGGTCGCCGGCGCCGGTGACGAACGATTCCGCTTCGCCGTCGACACTTTCCTCGACGGCCTCGCCGCCCGCGCCACCCGGGCCTGATTCCCGCCCTCCGCGCCGCGGACTGCTCGCCGCGGTGGTGTTTGGTGGTGTCCTGCACTTCACCCAGTTACCAACTTCGCCGGCTCGGGCAACCGAGACGCTTGGCGCCTCGCGGAGAGGTGTATGATTGGTGTATGAGTACCGTGCGGACAAACATCGAGATCGAGGACACCCACGTGCGGAAGATCATGGCCCGCTACGGGCTGCGCACGAAGACGGCGGCCGTCGATCTCGCTCTGCGGTATCTGGCGGGGCAGCCGATGACGCGGGAGGAAGCACTCGCGATGGGGGGAGCTCACGCGATCGGCGAGTTGCCGGCGGATGTGCCGCCGCTCGCGGCCGCGTGATCCTCGTCGACAGCTCCGTGTGGGTCGAGTACGACCGCGCGACCGGCAGCGCCTCTGACCTTCGCCTCAGGGGACTGATCGAGGCCGGTGGTCCGGTCGCGGTCACCGAGCCCGTGATCATGGAGGTGCTGGCCGGCGCGCGTGACGAGCGGCGGGAGACCGACCTGCGTCGTCTGCTTTTGCGCTTTGAGCTGCTGGGCTTCGATGCGGTGAGCGACTTCGACGGGGCTGTCGCGATCTACCGTCGCTGCCGTGCGGCGGGCGTGACGCCGCGGGGGATGATCGACTGCATGATCGCCGCGGTTGCGTGGCGCACGGGCGCGAGGCTGCTATCTCACGATGTGGACATGGACCGGGTCGCGGGCGTCGTGGAGATCGAGCTCGACGAGGCATCGCTGCGGGCGTAAATGCAGCGGGACAGCACAATCGTTTGGTACTCGGGCTCAGCCAGCGTCGAGCTCCTGCACGAGCGCGCCGACTCGACGACCTCAGGATGGACATGCTCGGCTGGGGTGGTGCCGGCGGAGAGGGCGGTATGGCGGCCATCCGCGGCGCGTTCGAGGAGGGCTTGGCTCATCTGTGAGCGACCCGCGTTATGAAGACAGACGAACAGGACGCACGCCATCGTGCGCTGCCTCCCCACGTCGAGGCAGCAGAACCTCCGCCGCCTCGACCGGCGAGAAGATCACTGCGGGATCGTTGCTGCCGGGGTCTTGCGGTACGACGGGCCTGCAGCTCGTCGCCCCCGGCTTGCGGCTATCAGTCGAGCTGGATGAGACGGGATGCCACAGCGTCGGTGATGCTGAGGATGCCCTTGAGGGGCAGCGTCAGCACCCGCGCGAGTGCACCGCGCGTGGGGCTCTTCCTGGCCGCCAGCGGCGGGCCGATCGCGGAGGCGAAGGCGGCGATGTCCACGAGTGGACGGATCAGGACCGTGATCTCGGCGATCTTGCCCCTCTCGTCATAGCGCAGTCGGTCGGCGCCCTCGATCACCCGTCCCGCGACGTTTGCCCGCCAGAAGAACGCATGGGAGTCGGTGTCGGTGAGCTCGTCGATGAACTCCACCTCGCCAAAGGTCTCGAACAGGACCCCATACAGCTCCCGTGCCGCCGGGAGTCCCCGGAACGGCGTGCGCACGACGGGCGAGTGCAGCACGATCTCCGGCGAGAGAGCCTCGATCCACGCGTCGAGGTCGCGCGTGCGCCATGCCGTGCGGAAAGGGTGGTCGTCCACTGCGCTGAACGCTAGCGAAGGAGTCAGCGCGCGATGCCATTCAGCTCGGTGAGCTCGTTCTCGGAGAGTGCGAGCGCAGCGCCTTTGATGTTCTCGTGCAGGTGCGCGACGGATGAGGTGCCGGGGATCAGCAGGATGTTCTCTGAGCGCTGTAGTAGCCAGGCCAACGCGACGGTCATCGGTGTCGTGTCCAGACGGGAGGCGACCGCTTCGAGTGTGCCGGACTGCAGTGGGGTGAAGCCGCCGAGCGGGAAGTAGGGCACGTAGGCGATGCCCTCTGCGGCGAGCGAGTCGATCAACTCGTCGTCGACTCGGTGGGCGAGGTTGTAGAAGTTCTGCACGCACACGACCGGCGCGATCGACTGGGCCTCGGCGATCTGCTCGGCGGAGACGGTGCTGATGCCGAGATGCTCGATCAGGCCCTCCTGCTGTAGTTGCGCGAGCGCCTCGAACGGCTCAGCGAGCGAGCCCGGCTCGGGGCTGTCGAACCCGCCGACGCGCAGGTTGACGACGTCGAGCGCTTCAAGGCCGAGGTGAATGAGGTTGTCATGCACGGCCTGGCGCAGCTGCTCGGGAGACCGCGCGTGTGGCCAACCGCCCTTTACGTCGCGATACGCCCCGACCTTGGTAACGATATGCAGCTCGTCCGTGTAGGGGTGCAGGGCCTCCTTGATGATCTGGTTCGTAACGTGCGGGCCGTAGTAGTCGCTGGTGTCGATGTGAGTGATGCCCAGCTCCACCGCCTCGCGCAGGACGGCGATCGCGGCGTCACGGTCCTTCGGCGGCCCGAAGACGCCGGGGCCGGCGAGTTGCATCGCACCGTAGCCGACGCGCGTGACCGTCAGGTCCTCGGCGATCGCGAACGTGCCGCCGGGAAGCGTCTGCGCTGCCATCAGCAATCCTCGTTTCGTAGTCGTAGGTCGAGGGCATCCGGTCATCGAGTCCGACCGGCCGCTCCAATGTAGACGCATCATGAGCGCCGTCGGTCGCCGGGGTCAGCGCTTGGCGATTGCTTCGCGGACGGCGGGCACGACCTCGTGTGTCCAGTGGACGTGAGCCCGCTCAGCCGACGGGGACCGCGTGCTCGAACGTGCCGCCGTGGCCGTTGCTCGAGGCGGTCGCCGGAGGCGAAGGCGGCGCCGCGACCGGCTCCTGCGCGTTCAACCGCCGCTCGAGCTCGCCGAGCAGCACCCCGAACAGCAGGTGCCGCCAGGCCGATTGGGCGAAGGCGCGCGGGCTCCAGAGCAGCTCCGGCAGCTCCTCGCGCGCCGGGTGCAGCCGATCGGTGAGCGCCGTGAGCGGCCAGGTGAGGAGGTTCTCCGCGCTCGCCGCCACCGGCCCCCGGGCCCACGAGGGAAGCGGCAGGCGTGGCGCGATGTTCGCGTAGGCGGCGCCGAACAGCGCCCCGTTCTGCACGTGCAGCGCCCAGCCGGCAGCCGGCCACGCGTCGCCCCGCGTGAGCGCCTTGCCGAGCAGCGCGACGTCGTCGAAGTTGGATTTGAAGGCGCGCTTGTCGAGTGGCATCTGCGCCGCCCACACGCCGGCGGCGAGGGCGCCCGCGATCGCTCCGCGGAGTGTTTTCCCGTAATCGATTCGCATCCACGCTCAACTGTAACGGGGTGCCACCGGGCGGTGTATCCCAAGCATGGTGGATCGTCCGCACGGTGACCCGCATCCGCACGATGACCCGCGCGTCGAGCGCGAGCGCGCCCGGCGGGACGAGCGCGCGGCGAGCCTCGGCTGCTTCCGCGAGCACGCGCTGCGCAGCGGTGTGAACCCGGTTCTCTACTGGACGCTGCGGGCGATCCTGGTGCCGTTCTTCCTCGTCTACTTCCGCCTCGCGCGCATCGGCCGCGAGCACCTGCCGCGGACGGGCCCGCTGCTGCTGGCCTCCAACCACCGCAGCTTCCTCGATCCCTTCGTGATCGGCACGCTCGTGCGCCGTCCCGTCTACTACATGGCCAAGCGCGAGCTGTTCGAAAAGCGCTGGCAGGCGTCGGTGCTGAACGCGCTCGGCGCCTTCCCCGTCGACCGCGGCGCCGGCGACCGGGACGCGATCGATACCGCCCGCGCGATCCTGCGGCGCGGCGACTGCGTGGTCGTGTTCCCCGAGGGCACCCGCGTACGCCCGGGGCCGCTGGGCTCGCCGCGGCGCGGCGTCGGGCGGCTGGCGCTGGAGACCGGCGCGCCGGTGGCCCCGATCGCCGTGATCGGCTCAGACGCCGTGCGCAGAGGCTGGCGCATCCGCCCGCGCAAGGTCCGCATCCGCGCCGGCCGGCCGCTGCTGTTCCCGACGGTCGAGAACTGCTCGCCGCGGCTCGCCGCCGCTGTGACCGAGCGCGTCTGGGCATGCGTGAGCCTGCAGTGGGATTGGCTGGGCGGCGCCAAGGCTGCTCCCTCGACGCCCAGTCGTGAGGCTCCACGGCACGAGGTATCGCGCGCCGCTTGAGCCGGCGGGTCGACTGCTCGGGTCACGCGTGGGAAAGAGGGAGGGATAGGGTGCGATGAGTGGACGAAGCCAAGCAGAAGGCAGGGAAGTCGGAGGAGTCTGGTCGAGCGCAAGCTGGGCAGGCGCAGGCGAACTCGCAGCAGAAAGCGAACTCGCAGCAGAAGCCGAAGGCGCAGCTCGACGCGGAGTTCTCCGACCTCTACCGCGCGCATCTGCGCGACGTCTACAGCTACGCCTACTACCGCGTCGGGAATCATCACGACGCCGAGGATCTGACCGAGCAGACGTTCCTGCAGGCCTACCGCCACTTCGAGCGCGCGCAGCTGCAGTCGCGCGGACGGCCGTTGCGGCCGTGGCTGATCCGGATCGCGCACAACCTCGCCGCCAACCTCTACCGCGACCGCGCGCGCAAGCCGGCGACGCCGATCGACGAGTCGACCACGCTCGTCGCGCCGCACACGACCGAGCAACTCGTCGAGGGGCGCGAGGAGCTGACGCGCGTGCTCGGCGGCGTGCAGCGGCTGCCGGAGGACCGGCGCGAGGCGCTGATCATGCGCTTCGCGCTCGGCATGGACAATCGCGAGATCGCCCGTGCGATGGGCCGCTCGGACGGGGCCACGAAGGTGCTGATCCATCGCGCCGTCAAGCAGCTCGAGGGGCTCGTGAAGGACTCCGGCGAGGAGGAGGATCGATCCTGATGGGCGAGATGAGATGCCGCGATGAGCGTGAAGTGGGGTGTCGCGATGAGTGAGGCACTGCCGAACTTCGAGGGTCTGCTGCGCGAAGCGCTCGCGCCCGTGGAGCCGCCCGAGGATCTGGCTCTGCGCCTGGAGAGCACGCTGGAGAGCATCACCGAGATGGCCGCGGACGAGCTCCAGGAGTGGGAGCTCTCGGCGATGCGCGACCCGCGCAACTGGGTGCGCCCGGCGGCGGCGCTCGTGGCGGGCGGTGGCGCGGGGGTCGCGCTGGTGCTGCTGCGCGCTCGTCGCCGCTCACACAGCTCCTCCGGCGGTCTCGGCGGCGCGCGTGAGGCGGCCGAGCGCACGGCGCGCGACCTCGGTCGCGAGACGCGCAAGCTGCTCGGCGACCGCTGATCCACGGGCATTTCTCGAATGATTTGAAATGGCGGGCAGGATCTACGCGGTCGATGGTTGAATACCTTCAACGTGGGTAGCCGGTAGCTCTGATCCACGAGGGGACTCGCGCGCGTAGCTATGTCCGAGATGATCAAGTACAAGCGCTCCGTCGAGTCCGCCTCGACCGCCCTGAGGCGTCTGGCCGACGAGGACCTGATGCAGCTCGTCGCCGAGAACGACGACGCCGCCTTCGCGATCCTCTACGAGCGCCACGCGAACGTCGCCTTCTCGCTGGCGTTTCGCATGTGCGGCAAGCGCCAGGTCGCCGAAGAGGTCGTACAGGAGGCGTTCCTCTCGGCCTGGCGCAGCGGCACGCGCTACGACCGCACGCGCGGCAGCGTGCGCACGTGGGTGCTCGGGATCGTCCACAACCGCGCGATCGACGCGCTGCGCCGGGGCAAGGTCCACGAGCGTGGCCGCGTCAGCGACGAGGGCATCGAGGAGCGTCTGGAGGCGCCCGAGCGCACCGACGAGGAGGTCGGCCGGCGCGACGAGGCGCGCGAGATCCGCACGGTCCTGGACGGTCTACCCGCCGAGCAGAGCCACGTGATCGAGCTCGCCTACTTCGGTGGCTTCAGCCACAGTGAGATAGCGTCGATGCTCGACACGCCGATCGGGACCGTCAAGGGACGGATGCGACTCGGCCTGCAGAAGATGCGATCTCAACTCGGCCCAGCAGAGCAGGTGCTCTCATGAGCGCGCGCGAGCACGGCTGCGAGCACTGCGCCGATGCCGGCGCCTACGTCCTCGGCGCGCTCGACGAGCACGAGCTCGAGCCCTTCCGCGCGCATCTTGCGGCCTGCGCGGAGTGTCGCGAGGAGGTGGCTCAGCTGCAGGGATCGGCCGACGCGCTGGCGCTCGCCGTCCCGCACGTGGAGGCGCCGGCCGAGATCCGCGCCCGCCTGATGGGCGTCGTGCGCGGCGAGGCCGAACTGCTGCGGGCCGCCGGCAACGAGGCCGATCGTCCTCCGGCACGCGCGCGTTCGCACTGGCGCTGGCGCGTGCTGCCGGCGATCGTCGCGACGGGCGCCCTGGCCGCCGGGCTGCTGATCGGCGCGCTCGCGCTGAACACGGGCTCCTCGAGCCAGCAGACGCGCGTGATCCAGGCGCAGGTCCTGCCGCCCGCCGCCGGTCGCGATGCGACCGCGGCGCTGCGCAAAGTCGGCTCGCGCGTCGAGCTGCAGGTGAGCGGCATGCCGGCGCCGGCGCTCGGGCGGATCTACGAGGTGTGGCTGAAAGCCGGCTCGGACCCGCCCGAGCCGACCGACGCGCTGTTCTCGGTCACCGGCCAGGGCGACGGCACGGTCGGCGTGCCGGGCGACCTGCGGGGCGTGAGCAAAGTGCTGGTCACCGAAGAGCCGGCCGGCGGCAGCCTCAAACCGACGCGCAGCCCGGTGATCGTCGCCTCGGTGTAGCGGTCTGAGAATTGGGTCGTGCGGCCAACGGGAAGATGTTCTGCGGCCGTCATTGGATATGCCATCGGGCAGCAATTGACGTAGGCTGTGGTCACCGGGCAGCGATAGCCAGTTGCTCAAGCCCCTTGCAAAGGGCGCCGATGTTGGTTATATTCTTCCTATTCTCGCCTCCCTTTGGGAGGCTTATTCGGGCGCCATTGGCGCCCGTTTCTTTGCAGGAGTGGTGATGGAGCGGGTAGTTGGATTCATCGACTTCGGCTTTCTCCAGAAGGCCGCCGGTCGTCCACTTGGGGCGTCTCCCCGGCGTCTCAAGCCTAAACCTGGAGGCGTCGTGAATTGGCTGAGTAGCTTCCAGCCAAGCGACCCCAATGCCTTCCTGAGGGCTTACTGGTACGACGGTGCGTACGACCCGCGCCACCCGCGCCACAACGCGCAACGCAAGTATTTCGACACCATCGCGGCCGTTCCGGGTATCCAGCTTCGGCTCGGGCACTTGCAGGAGCTCAAACCAAAGTGGCAGCACGCTGTACAGGAGGCATTGAAAAGTGCTGGACTTGACCGCGCCAAGTTCGAAGAACATTTCCAGTTCCGTCCCGAGCTCGGTCAAAAGGGCGTTGATACGAGGATTACGCTCGATCTCGTACGCCTCGCGCAGCGCCATGCGTATGACGTGGGAGTTCTGATCGCTGGCGATCGGGATCTCGCGGAGCCAGTGAGGCTCGCTCAAGATGAGGGCCGACGCATAGTCGTCGCCGCTCCGGAAAAAGCCTCCATCGCCAGCGAGCTCAAACAGCTAGCTGACGATGTGGTCGAGCTTACGCCGGCAGCCCTATGTTCAATGTTCGATGTAGCGCCTACTCCGCTCAGCGCTAGCACACAGACGGCGCCCGCGAACATCGTTAACCCAGCCGGGGAAATCTAATCAGTCAATACGATAGTTATACGGACCCTGAAGCTGTATCGAGATAGGCTAGTCCCCCGGACAATGGCCACCTGCTACCGCCACCCCTCGCGCGAGACGGGGGTCTCGTGCTCGAACTGCGGGCGGCCGATCTGCCCCGACTGCATGACGACGACCCCGGTCGGGATGCGCTGCCCGGAGTGCGCGCGCCAGAAGACGCAGGTGAAGACGCTGCGCAACACCGTGCGCCGGCCCGAGCTGACGATCGCGTTGATCGTCATCAACGTCGCCGTGTTCCTGACCGAGGGCAGCTTCACCTTGACCGGCGGGCCGAGCGGGAAGGTCTACGAAGAAGGCGCCCTGTTCGGCAGCCTCCCCGGCCTGCCCACGCTCGGCGTCGCGCACGGGCAGTGGTGGCGGATCGTGACGAGCGGCTTCATGCACGAGGATCTGCTGCACATCGGCTTCAACATGTACGTGCTCTACATCCTCGGCCAGATGCTCGAGCCGGCCTTGGGGCGGGTGAAGTTCGGGACGATCTACGCGGTCTCGCTGCTGTGCGGCTCCTTCGGCGCGCTGCTCGTGACGCCGCACTCGCCGACGGTCGGCGCGTCGGGCGCGATCTTCGGTCTGATGGGCGCGGCCGCCGTGGAGATGCGCGCGCGGCAGATCCCGATCATGCAGAGCGGCGTCGGCGGCCTGATCCTGATCAACCTCGTGATCAGCTTCGCGCTGCCGGGCATCTCCTGGGGCGGGCACATCGGCGGCCTGATCGGGGGCGCGATCGCGGCGCTCGTGCTCGGCCTCGGCGACCGCTACCGCTCGCAGGCGCTCGCGCTGGCCGGCTGCGCGGTGATCGGCGTCGCGGCGTTCGCCGGTTCGATCGCGATCTCCAAGGCGAGCGAGGTGCAAGCGCCGGCTTCGACCCAGCTGCTCGAACCGACTCAGTGACGCATGCCGGCGCGTGCGGCATGCTCGCCGGTGTCGTCGCTGCCGTAGCTCTCGTGATCGCTGGCGCTAACGTCATTGCCCCCACCTGAGAGCTCCACGGCAAGAGCCTCGCCCGTGGCCCGCGCGACGAGCTCCGGATGGAAGATGTGCGCGAGCAGCTCCAGCCCGTCGATCAGGCGCGGCCCGGGGCGCGAGAAGTAGGCCGAGGCGTCGACCGCCACCACGCGCCGGGCGCCGAGGCCGGCCAGTTCCTCGCGGTGACCCAAAGCCTCGACGAGCGCGCGCGGAGCGTCGTAGCCGCAGGGCATCACCACGACGATCTCCGGCGCGGCCGCGCGCACCACATCCCAGGACGCGACGGTCGAGTGTTCGCCGGGCAACCCGAGGACGTCCTCGCCGCCGGCCAACTCGATCAGCTGGGGCGTCCAGTGACCGGCCACGAACACCGGGTCCAACCACTCCAGCGCCGCCACGCGCGGCCGTGCCGGCGCGCGGCGCACGGCGAGCTTGACCCGGTCGACGCGCGCGGCGATCGCTCCCACGAGCTCGATCCCGCGCTCGCGGCGATCCGTAGCCTCGGCCACCGTGCGTATGTCCCCGAGCGACTCGCCGAAGGTGTGTGGATCGAGCGAGATGACCTTGGGTCTCGAGGGCAGCTTCGCGGCGAGCTTGGCGACGTCCTCGTAGGAGACGGCGCACACCGGGCAGAGCGCCTGCGTGACGATCAGATCCGGCGCGAGCGCCCGCAGGGCATCCTCGTCGAGCTCGTAGATCGCCTCGCCCCGCTCGGTGCGCGAGCGCACCGCCGCGTCGATCTCGGCGGCGCTCAAGCCGCCGGGCAGCGCGTCGCGGGTGACGTGCGGCAGATCGAGCGCCCCGGCAGGATGGTCGCACTCGTGCGTGACCGCGACGACCCGATTGCCGAGATCGAGCGCGAACAGCAGCTCCGTGGCATGGGGAACGAGGCTTATGATGCGCACCCTGTGACTGTAATGCCAGTGCCCAGCGAGACCGCCGGCGGGCGAGCGCTCCCTGATCCGCGCTCCCACTCACCCGCGCGCCGCCGATGACATCGTCAGGAGGGCCTACTCTTATCCCGATGACGGCGCTGGCCGACCAGGAAGTCGAAGAACGCCTCGCGGATAGCGACTGGCGCCGTGAGGGGCAGGCGATCGTGCGCGAGTGGACGTTTGCGGACTTCGCGGGGGCGATCGCGTTCGTCAACCAGGTGGCCGCGGTGGCCGAGGCGGCGAACCATCATCCGGACATCGACGTGCACGGCTGGAACAAGGTGCGCCTGGAGCTGAGCACCCACTCGCAGGGCGGCATCACCGCGGCCGACTTCGCGCTGGCGGCACGCATCGACTCGCTCGCGTGAACGGCCTGAAGCTCATCTTCGCGGTCGTGCTGGTCGCGGTGAACGCGTTCTTCGTGATCGCCGAGTACGCGCTCGTGCGCTCGCGCAAATCTCGTCTGGAGGTGATGCAGGAGGAGGGCGCGCGGGGAGCGACGCTGGCGCTGGAACAGCTCGAGCACATCAACGACTACATCTCCGCCGTCCAGATCGGCGTGACGATGACCTCGATCGCGATCGGCGCTCTCGGCGCGCCGGCGCTCGCGGAGATCCTCAAGGAAGCGTTCGGGACGACGATCAGCCACGGCGTGTCGGTCGCGCTCGCCGTGATCCTCGCCTACCTTGTCGTCACCTCGGTGCAGCTCGTCGCCGGCGAGATGGTGCCGAAGTTCTACGCGATCGACCGCGCCGAGGCGGTCGCGCGGCGGGTGGCGCGCCCGCTGCAGGCGTTCCGCGTGCTGTTCCACCCGGTGATCGTCGCGCTCACCGCCGTCTCCAACCGGATCCTGCGGCTGCTCGGGGTCGACATGACCCGCGAGCGGGAGGGCGGCTCGCCCGACGAGCTCAAGCGCCTGATCGCCGAGTCCCACGCCGGCGGGCAGATCGACCCGGGGGAGGCGGGGATGCTGACGGGCGTCTTCCACCTGCACGAGCAGGAGGCGCGCCAGGTGATGACCCCGATCCCGGCGGTCGTCACCGTCGACGTCGCCAAGGACGTCGAGACGGCGCTGCGCCTGTGCATCTCCAGCGGCCACACGCGGCTGCTGGTGACCGAGGAGGAGAACCGCGATCGGGTGAGGGGCCTGGTGCACGCCAACTCGTTGATCAAGACGCTGATGGAGGACGGTCCGCACGCGACGCTCGAGCCGCTCGTGCACGACGCTCCGATCGTGCCCGAGACCAAGCCGCTCGACGACCTGCTCGCCGACCTGCAGCGCCAGCGCACCTCGCTGGCGGTGGTCGTGGACGAGTACGGCCGGGTTGTGGGGATCGTGACGGTCGAGGACATCGTCGAGGAGGTCGTCGGTGAGATCGCCGACGAAACCGACCCGGCAGCCGGCGAGGTCCGCAAGCTGGCGAGCGGCGACTGGTTCGTGCGCGGGCATGTGGCGGTGACCGATCTGGCGGATTACGGCCTCGACCTGCCGGTCGACAGCGACGCCTACAACTCGGTCGGGGGCTTCGTCTTCGCCGAGCTCGGGCGCCTGCCCCAGCGGGGCGATACGGTCAACGCCGACGGCTTCTCGATCAGGGTCGAGTCGGTGCGCGAGAACCGGATCGAGGCGGTGCGCATCCGCGAGCGCCGGCCGGTGCCGCCGCGCGAAGTTCGCGAGGGCGCGGATTCCTGACAGGCGATCTCGAGGAGAGCGGCCTGAGAGAGATCGAGAGACAGGCACATACACACCCCGGGAGAGGCGCACCGTGGGGAGATCGGGAAACCCGGGAGAGAAACCGCCCCAGGCACAACTCCGGCCCGCGGGGGGAGCGAGCCGGAGTGTGCACTGGGAGGAGGCGGTGTGCGTGCGACTGATACGTCGCAGAAAGAAGTATCGCGAGCTTGATGAAGGCGAGCTAAAAGTCGCCTGATCCTAGATAAATTCTTCGCAGGCGGCCATTTCGTGCAGGACGGGCGGCGCTCCGGGCAGGGCCGGGGATACTGCTCTGGCGGAAACAGGCCTCGGATGGGCCCAGAAGTGCGGGCCGGTCAGCGGCGCCCGGTGACTCAGTAACTCAGTAGGCGTGGAACCCGCGCCGGCTCTTGCGCCCGAGCGCGCCTTCGGCGACCAGCGACTCGACGCGGGCGGGGATCGTCTCGCCGATCGTCTCGCCGATCGCTTTCGAGACGTCGAGCCCGATCAGGTCGAGCAGCGCCAGGGGACCCATCGGGTGGCCGGCGCCGAGCTGCATGCAGGTATCGATGTCCCGCGGGTCCATGCCGGTCTCTTCGAGCAGAGCGACAGCGTTGAAGAGATAGGGGAAGAGCAGGCGATTGACGACGAAGCCCGGAATGTCGGGGACCTCGACCGGGCGCTTCTCGAAGGTCTCGCACAGCGCGAGCGCCCGCCGGCGCGTGTCCTCGGTGGCGGCAGCAGGGAAGATCAGCTCGACCAGCTGCATCTTCGTAACGGGGTTGAACACGTGCAGGCCGACGAACCGCTCGGGGCGTCCGCTGGCGTCCGCCAGGCGCCGGACGGACAACGACGAGGTCGTGCTCGCCAGCAGCGTCGCGGGGTCGACGATCCGGTCCAGTTCGGCCAGCAGCCCGGCCTTGATCTCGTGGTCCTCGACGACCGCCTCGACGACAAACGTGGCCTGCGTCAGCGCCTGGGGGTCCGTCACGATCTGGACGTGCTCCGGATCCACTTCGGCGCCGAGCCGGTCGAGCGTCCGCTCGACGGTGGCGCGCGCGCGCTCGGCCGAGTCCCGCGAGCGTGCGAGCAGCAGCACCGGACCGTGGTGAGCCGCGGTCGCGGCGAGGCCGCAGGCGATCGCGCCGCTGCCGACGATTGCTAGATGTTCGTCCACTTGTGCCTTTCTCCGCGCTTCTCCACAGGGATTGACTGACCAGTCAATCTAGTGCCGGTGACGCGGTAGAGTAGAGGGTGCAGGCACCATCAGGAGCCGCGCATCTTCCGGAAGCGCACCAGCAATCTTCCAGAAGCGTACGGGTTCCTAGCCGCTCAATCCAATCCCGGGCAACAGACCGCAGGAGGACTTCAGTCATGAGGCAAGCAGAGGGCCGCGAGGTCGTGATCGTCGAGGCAGTGCGCACGCCGATCGGCCGCGGGCACAAGGAGAAGGGCTACTACAAGGACATCCACCCGAACGCGCTGCTCGGGAAGGTCTACAGCGAGGTGATCGAGCGCTCCGGCATCGACGCTGGAGAGGTCGAGGATGTGATCGCCGGCTGCGTGCAGCAGTTTGGCGAGCAGGGCTTCAACATCGCGCGCAACGCCTGGCTGCAGGAGGGCCTGCCGATCGAGACGCCCGGCACGACCGTCGACCGCCAGTGCGGCTCCGCCCAGCAGGCCGTGAACTTCTCCGCGGCGCTGATCGCCGCGGGCGTGCACGACGCGATGATCGGCTCGGGCGTCGAGCACATGGGCCACTTTCCGTTCTCGGCGGGCATGAAGACGCAGGAGGAGTTCGGCTTCGCGTTCACGCCCGAGCTGATGGCCAAGCACAACATCGTCGGGCAGGGCCTCGGCGCCGAGATGATCGCCGATCAGTGGGAGATCTCCCGCAGCGAGCTCGACGAGCTCGCGGTGCGCTCGCACCGGCTGGCGAACCAGGCCACCCAGGAGGGGCGCTTCGAGCGCGAGATCGTGCCGATGACCGTCGACGGGCAGGAGCTCGTCGCCGACCAGGGCATCCGTCCCGACACGAGCCTGGAGACGCTGTCGCAGCTGAAGCCGGCGTTCAAGCCCGACGGGAAGATCACCGCGGGCAACGCCTCGCAGATCTCCGACGGGGCAGCGGCGGTGCTCTTGATGAGCGCCGACAAGGCCAAGGAGCTCGGCCTGACCCCGCGCGCAAGGATCGTCGACCAGACGACCGTCGGCTGTGACCCGGTGAAAATGCTCGAGGGGCCGATTCCCGCGACGCAGAAGATCCTCGATCGCAACGGGATGTCGATCGGTGACATCGACCTGATCGAGATCAACGAGGCCTTCGCCCCCGTGGTGGCGGCCTGGCGGCGCGAGCACAACCCCGACATGGACCGCGTCAACGTCAACGGCGGCGCGATGGCGCTCGGCCACCCGCTCGGCTCGACCGGCGCACGGCTGATCACGACGCTGCTGCACGAGCTCGAGCGCTCCGGCAAGGAGATCGGCTTCGTGACGATGTGCTGCGGCGGCGGGTTGGGCACCGGCACGCTGATTCAGCGCGTCTGACGCGCGATAGCCGGCGCTGGCCGATCCCGGATGATCGGTCGGCGTCCTCGATCGCTCGTGTGCAAAGCACACGTCGCTCACTGCGTCCTTGATCTGCTTGGCTCTCGCGCGTCAGAGGATGATGTTCCCGGCGGCGCATGCGCCGCCGGGCCGGGCGGTACATGTACCGCCCGGTGGACCCGCACATGTGCGGGTCCATGCGAGGGGGCGCATGCGCCCCCTCGGGATAGGCCGCATGCGGCCTATCCTCCCCAATTGACGATCTACTAGCCGCCGCTCGGTCCCGAGCCGGTCCAGTTGACCGCGACCGGCGCGAGCGCCAGCAGCGCCTGCCAGGTCGCCGCTTCGGTCTTGCCGGTCGGGGCGATCCCGTGTGCGGTCTGGAACTGCTCGAGGTTCGCGGTGGTGGTCGCTTCGAAGATGCCCGTCGTCGGCTGCGCGGGGATCGCGGCAGCGAGGTGCTCCTGCATCCACAGCACCGGATCGCCGCGATTGCCCTGTTCGAGTTCGGTGTAGCCGGGGTTCGGGGTGACGCTCGTGAGCGGCTGCAGCGGTTCCGCCAGCGCGGTCCACTCCGAAGCGGGTGTTTCCTGGAAGTCCCACCAGGAGATGCCGGTGGCGCCGTAGTCGACGGCCTCCTCGCGGAAGCGCACGAGTTCTTCGTTCGAGGGATGGCTGTAGGTCTGCCCGAGCGGGTAGATCGGCCGGTCGTAGACGCGGTTTGAGATGTAGGTGTTCGCGTAGGCGGTGTCGACCGAGTTGCCGATGTCCCGCCAGTACATCTGCGGCGCGTTGAACTGCGCTCCGTTCGGGCCGAGGAAGACGGAGTAGGGGAAGGAGCTGTGGTCGTAGACGTAGGGGAACGACGCCAGCCCGAGCGGGTAGGAGGGCCCGATCTTCGCGCGCAGGTCGGCGATGTAGGTCTGCGCCGCGCCGTAGCGCCCTTCGTATTCGCTCTCGGCGTCGATCACCAGGCAGTCGGCCCCGTTCGCGACCGCCTCCGCGCCGAGGTTTGCCTCGCCGGCGGGGTTCGTCCCGTAGACGAACTGCCAGGCGCACACTTTCAGGCCGTTCGCGTGCAGTTCCGCGACCAGTTGGGGCGAGAACTGGCTCCAGTAGTTCGACGACCCGTCGGAGCTCTTCACGAACAGCGTCGTCACGTCGGCCGCGTGCGCCTGGGCGACGATCGAGGCGAGGTTGCCGCCGTCGGACTGGCTGACGTACCAGATCCACATGCCCTGGCCTTCGAAGGCCGTGCCCGTCGCCGTCGTGGCGGTCGGGGCGGCGACGACCTTCGGCGGCACCGGCGGGTGCAGCGCGTAGCGCACGATCGTGATCGGCCCGTAGGAGCTCGTGTAGCGACCGTGGCTGAGCAGCACCATGATGTGTCCGGAGTGGGCCTTGCTCGGGACGGTCAGCACGAGGCCCTGCTTCGTCGTGCGCAGGTGCGCGACCGGCGAGCTGCGACTGCTGATGCGCCCGCCGGGCGTGGCGGGGAAGGCCACGGTCATGCCGCTCGCGAGCCCCTTGCCCGCCAGCAGCAGCGTCCCGTGCGTCGAGACCTCGTGCGCGTTGGTGTTGCAGTTGGCGGTGGGCATGCAGCTGACCTTCGTGATGCGCACGCTGAGGACGTGCAGGCTGGAGGCCTGCTTGGAGTGCTTGGAGGACTGCTTGCTGGTGTTGGAAGCTGGTTTCGAAGCCGTCTGCGACGCGCCACCGGTCTTGCCAGTGGCCGTGGTGCCGCTGGGAGCGGAGGCGCCGCCGGGGTTGGCGGCGCCGGCCGGCGCCGCCAGCCCGGCCAGGCAGCACAGCCACGCGGAAGCGACTGCCGCGATAGAAAACATGAATCGCTGGGAAGCGCCGTTCGCCAAGATAAAATCCCTTCGCGCCGGATAACCTGATTGCCTCGAATCGGCGGCCATCGACCTTAGCCGCTGTGCTTGCACAAACCGAGCAACGGGACGGAAGTTGCGTTGAGCCCGTCCACGGGACGAAAGTTGCGTTGGAGCCCATCCAACATCGGCGACGGCCCTTCCAGACGGTTCTCAGTCCCAGCGAAAGCCTAGCGCGGAGGGCGCCGGCGCGAGCGGGCTGGAGGGCAGATCGGGCGGTGGCTCGGGCAGGTTGAAGCCCGCGGGAGCGACATCGTTGGGGGCGTCGGCGTGGAACAGCGAGGCGAGATACTGGATCTGCCCGCGGCCGACGCCGAGCTCCGACTGCCCGCCGCCGTAGCAGCCGATCCCGTGCGCCGCGCAGTGGTCGTAGACGTCGAGCAGCGTCTGCAGGCCGCCGAAGCGCGAGGGCTTGACGTTGATCGTGCGCGGTTGCCACGGCAGCGCCTCGATGTCCGCCACGGAGTGCAGCGGCGCGTCCCAGGTGACGCGTGCGCGATGCGCCCGCAGGACCGGTTCGGTCTCGGGCGTGAGCTTCGGATCCTCGATCCAGGCGTCGGGGAAGGCCTCGACGACGCGGCGGTAGAGCGCCGGGTCGGCGGGGTTGTCGACGATCGTGCCCTCGTACTGCCCCTTCAGGTCGACCGAGTCGACAGCGCCGAGCGCGACCAGGCGCGCGATCAGCTCGTCGTCCCAGGACGGCGTCGGGTCGAGCTTGAAGCGCAGCCCGGGTGCGATCTCCAGCCGCCGCTGCAGCGGCTGCAGCGACGGCGGCTCGCCCAGGCGCAGCGAGGCGACGAAGCGCAGCGGCTCGCACTCGCGCCCGAGCGCCGCGTGCAGCGTCGTCCCCGCCTGGCGCAGCGCCAGATCGAGCGCCGCGGAGTCGAATGCCCAGTAGCGGTAGAGGCGAAACTCGGGCCGTCCGGTCGGCTGCGGGAAGAGGTCGAGCGTGCGCAGATGTGCGGCCAGCGACGCGAGCGTCCACTCGCCCGCCAGCGATCGCAGCTCGGCCATCCCGCTCGCGCCGGCGCGCTGCAATGCCTCCTGGTCCTCGGCCGCGTAGGTGACGTCCTCGCCGAGTCCCTCCTCGCCCGCGCCTCGCAGCCGGATCACGGTCGTCTTGCGCACGAACTCTTCCGAGAATGCGACCTCGTGGCCTTCGAGCTCGCAGCCGTCGATCGCGACGGGCAGCTCGGCGAGCAGCTCGTAGGTGCTCACGGGCTCTCCGCCCGACCTTCGCCTTCCAGGCGCGCGACTAGCTCGTCCAGGCGCAGCTCCTCGAGTGCCGCGCCGACGGACTCGAGCTCGCCGGCGCAAAGTTCGATCAGCGTCTTCCCCTCCTGGACCAGCGCGAGCGTCTCGTTGAGGCTCGCCTCGCCGGAATCGAGCCGGCGGATGATCTCCTCGACCCGCGCGGCCGCCGTCTCGTATGTCATCGACTGGGTCTCGGTCACGGACTGAGGATCGCTATCGGTCATGGCAGCACCCGCGCGGGCACGATGTCGTCGGCGAAGCGCAGCCGCACGTCCGCGCTCTCGCGGGCGCGGGCGGCCGTGGAGATCGGCTCGCCCGAGGGCGACTGGACGAGCGCGTAGCCGCGCTCGAGCGTGCGCTGTGGATCGTGGGCGGCGAGCGTGAGGGCGAGCCGGTTGAGCTCGTTGGGCTGCCGGCGCAGGCAGTCCAGCAGCGAGGACTGGACCTTGCGCTGGAGCACGAGCGCGCGCCGCTGGGTGAGCGTGCGCTCGCCGGTCAGACGCCGGCGCGAGCCGGCGCGCGCCTCGCGCAACTGCTGGTGCAGGCGCGTGCGCTGGCGGGCGAGGTGGTCGGCGGGGGCGCGCGAGAGCGTCGCGAGCAGGCGCGCGCGCGCGAGCACGGCGCGGCGGCCGTGGTCGCGCAGGCGCGACGCCGCGGCCGGCAGGCCCGCCCGTGGCTGGAGCGCTCTGCGGCCGTGATCGCGCAGTCGCGCCGCCGCGGTGGCGGCCTCGGCGCGGGCTTGCCGGCAGTCGATCCCGACGGCGGCCTCGGCGGCGTGCGTGGGGGTCGAGCAGCTGACGGCGGCGACGTCGTCGAGCAGCGTGCGGTCGGTGTGGTGGCCGACCGAGGCGATCACCGGCACCCCGAGCAGCGCGACCGTGCGGCAGAGCGTCTCGTCGCAGAAGCACAGCAGGTCGGCGAGCGAACCGCCGCCGCGGGCGACGATCGCGACCTCGACCTCGCCCACGGCGGCGAGATCCGCGAGCGCGCGGACGATCGCGGGCGCGGCATGGCGGTCTTGCACCGGCGCGAAGCCCCAGACGAGCCGCCCGGCCCAGCCGCGACGGGCGAGCGCGGCGCGGATGTCGTCGCGCGCCTTGCCGCTCTCGCCCGTGATCACGCCGATCGTGCGAGGTAGCAGCGGCAGCGGCAGGCGCCGCTGGAGCTCGAGCAGCCCCTCGGCGTCAAGCGTCTTGCGCAGGCGGTCGATCCGCGCGAGCAGGTCGCCCTCGCCGGCCACGCGCAGGTCGGTGACCGCGAACGAGAAATTGGGCGAGGACGTTGCGCTGCCGGGGTAGAAGTCGCAGCCGCCGGCGACCACGACCTGCATGCCCTCGGCGGGCGCGGCGCCGCCCGCGCGCGTGAGGATCTGATCCCACTCCCGCTGCCAGACCGCGCAGGAGACCGCTCCGGAGGAGTCGCGCAGCTCGAAGTAGACGCGGGCGCGCGCGGCGCGCAGGTTGATGAGCTCGCCGACGAGCTGGACGCGCGCGAAGGAGCGCAGCTGCCGGCGCAGCGCGGCGGCGTACTCGCCGACCGGGAACGGCCCGGCGAGCGCGCTGCCGGGGATGCCGGGGTCGGCGGGTGTCTCGGAAGCCGCGAGCGGCGCTGGTGTGGCCATCGAAGTGAGCATTAGGCGCTAGCATCGACGGAGATGTGGCGCGACGAGCTCCGGCCTGAACTCCGGCCCCGCGACTGACGCCGTGGCGAATCGCAACAGGGGTCGTGGCGGGCGCTCGCGCAAGCGCCGCTCAGCCGCAACGAAGGCGGGCGGGAAACGCGCCGGGGCACAGCAGCTCGCGGCCGAACCCGCCGTGCGCCACGGCGGCGCGGCCGGCGCCGGCGGGCGGGGGGCCGGGCGGGATCCTCTATCAATCGGCGAGCGCCCGCAGGCGCCCTGGCATCCGCTGCCGCTGTCGGAGCTGCTGATCCTGGTCGGGGCGATCGGCGCCGCGTTCGGTCTCTTCCGCCTGAGCGACGGGGGAATCTCGCATGGCGGGCCGGCGCTGCTGGCGGGGATCGCGGCGGTGCTGATCGGCACGGTCGAGGTGACGCTGCGCGAGCACCTCAGCGGGTACCGCTCGCACACCCTGCTGCTGACCCTACTGCCGGTGCTCGTGTTCCACTCGGCGACGATCCTGATCGTGGGCTCGCTGACGACGGTGCCGAAGCTGCTGAACGTCGTGCTGCTGATCGTCGATCTGGGCCTCGGCACGTTCCTCTTCAGGGTGCTGCGCGCGCGCTTCCTCGACGCGCGGCGCGAGCGCGTGTTCGCGGGCCGGCGCTGAGGCTCAGGCCGGCGCCGGGGAGAAGATGTCGAGCCCGGGGCTCGGCGGCGCGGGCGTCTCGGGATCGAGCCGGTCCTCGGGCGCGTCGGGATCGTGCGGTGCGTCTGGATCGAGCAGGCGGTTGTCGCGGCTCTCGACGCGGTTGTCGCGACCGGCGATCACGATCGGGTCGCTGCAGATCTCCATCAGCCGCGAGAACGTGCGCTTGCCGATGTGCTCCTCGAGATTGCGCGGTTCGGGCGCGAGCGGCCCGTCGACGTCGGAGTCGATGTCGGAGGTGAACACGATCGAGCGCTGGCCCTCGTAGCGGGCGTTGACGATCAGATAGAGCTGCTCGAGCACCCACTCGGTCGGTCGCACCACGCGCAGATCCTCGATGTGCAGCAGATCTACGCTCGCGAGCGTCTCGATCACCTCGTCGGTGGTCTCGCGGCTGTTCGAGTCGAAGGTCCCCCGGATCCGGTTCAGCAGCGCGACCGCGTTGAAGCTGAGTACCGAGTGCTGGGCGCGGGTCGCCGCGGCGGCGACCATGTAGCCGAGCGTCGTCTTGCCGGTGCCTGTGTGGCCCATCAGCCACAGGCCCCTGCCGTCGGTGAGGTTGCGATGGATGTCGTTGCAGAACCGCTTGACCTGGCGCACGGAGTCGGCGTTTGGATCCTGGGCGATCTGCGTCAGCGGGTAGCGATCCCAGGAGAGGTCCATGTAGCGTCGCGGTACGCGGTCGCGGAGCCGGCGGGCGCGGGCATTGGCGATGCGCTGGGGGCGGCAGGCGCAGTCGCGGGCCGTGTTCGTCGTCTCGTCGACGAGGAAGCCGCTGCCGTCGCACGTATCGAACGGGCAGCGGGCCTCACCGGTTGAGCTTGCGCGCGGGCTGGGCATCGACTCCAGTCAAGCAAGCCATCCGGCGGCCAGCGGCCGCAACCGCGCAATCGCCGCAGTTTTTCGCTCGAGCGAGCTTCGTTCAGTCGTTCAGGCCAGGTCGAGCGAGGCGAGCGGGCGCTCGCCCAGCTCACGACCCTCGCCGCGGGTCTCGCCCTCGAAGCCGAGGCGCTCCAGGCGCGAGATCTCGCGCTCGCCTTCGATTCGCGCCGGGTGCGCGGGCGGCAGATCGGCGATCAGCGCGGCGATGCGGTTGCGCAGCTGGAGCGCGAAGTGGGGGGTCGAGGCGCCCATCAGCTGGCGCACGTCCTCGACGCTCACCTCGTGCTCGCGCTCGATGCGGGCGATGCGGTTGGGGTCTTCGGCTTGGCTCATGGAGGTGGCTGGCGTGGGTCGTGGTTCATTCGGCGAGCGGTAGTGAGGGTTCTTCGGTGGCGGTGGCGCTGGGCGTGGCCTCGAGCAGCGTGTCGATTTCGGCCTGGGTGACCGCCGAGATCGCCTGTTCGTCCCCGATCAGCCAGCCGTGATTGTAGACGCTGCGGACCGGCGGGACCTGGGGGGAGTAGGCGGGTTTGATGTCGTTGAGGTAGCTCGTGAGCTCTGGTGGGATCGAGGTCCCTGCAGTCGAGCCCCCGGCGGTCGAGCCCTGGGCGGTCGAGCTCGCGGCATCGAGCAGGAGCAGCGGGCCGAAGTCGCCGCTGGCGGAGAGCGGGGCCGCGGCGGGGGCGTCGAGCGGACGCGAGGGGTTCACGAACACGAGCCCGTGGCCGGGTTCGTGGATGCCCCAGCCGAACGACCCGTCGGCGAAGCGCGCGACGGCGATCGCGTTTTCGATGGGGTTCCCGCTCGCCGCGCTCGCTTCGTTCCCGCTCGCCTTCGTTTCTTCGCCTGCCTTCGCTTCTTCGCCGGCTTCGCCCTCGATGCGCTTGACCGATCCGAAGTGCGCGAGCTTGGCGAAGACGCGGCTGTGCAGGGCCGTCGGGCCGATCACGTAGATCGTCGGTCGATGCAGGCCGGCCAGCTCCGAGCTCGTGGCCGCCGGGATGCTCGTGGGGCCGACGAGCAGGATCGGCGCGCCGCTCTCGGCGGAGAGACCCGCGGCGGGCATCGCGAGCGCGGGCGGGGCGTCTTCGGAGAGGACGAGCACCTGACGGGGGGCGACGCCGTGGGCGCGACCGGAGAAGCGCGCGACTGCCGCCGCCAGCGCGGCCGGTTCGCTCGCGAGCAGCGTCGTCGCGCGATAGCCGGCCGGCGCCGCGGGCACGGTGGCGGGAGCTCCGATCAGGATCACCTGCGCGCCACCGGCCTGACCGTCTCCGGTGGGGTGCATCGCCGCGAGCGCCTGCGAGCTGACGGCCGGCAGGGTGGAGCCAACGCTATAGAGCAGCGGCGCGCCGAGCGGCGCGCTCGCGAGCGTGGAGGCGATCAGCGCCGCCGGCCAATCGCGATCGTCGACCAGGACGACCGCCTGCGGGCGCGATCCGGCCGTGAGGCCGGGATACACCGCGCGCGCCACCGCCGCGGCATCGATCACCGGGTCGGCGCCGCCGAGTCGGGTGGTGTTCTTCGTGGAGAGACCGCCGGCGCCCGCGGCGCTCACCTGGGCGATCGGCCCGCTGGAGGCGCTGGAGGACGTGGGCGCCGACTTGCCGCAGCCGGCGAGCGCCGCGCAGACGAGCAGGACCGCTACGGAGCGGAGCGCGGTGGCGTTCACGTTCATCGGCTGGACACTATCGGGCACCCCAGCGCGTATTGGGCGTACCAGCGCGCGAGTCGGCGCGTGGGGGCGAGCTGCGTGAGGCACACGAAACGGTGCCCGGAGGGCGCGCGAGGCGAGGCTGCGCGAAGCGCACGAGCACGGCGCTTCGGGCAGCGACGCGAGGCGGTGCCTCGCGAGGACCTCGCGCCGCTGGTGGGCAGACCCGCTCGAAAGGTCCGGCGGAGCCTCTCGGATCCGCAAAACACCGGCATTTGCGGGGTAAACCTGCGAAATGCCGTGCAACCGGTGCAACCGTCATTGCACTTTGCTAGTCTGCCGCCCGAACGCCGAATCCCTGACTAGATGCCAGGGAACGGGGGACCCGAGTTGTTGGGGCGAATCCCACGGTGAACCGTGAGAAGCGCAGGCTCTTTCAGCGCTAGCCCGTCAGCTAACCCCGCAGGCCGACGAAAGAGGAATTGTCTTGCGGCTGCATACTTTCAGCGCGATTCTGTCCAGCTTGATGGTCCTGGCCGTGGCCGCCACACCTGCCGTGGCTGCTGAGACCGGCGGCGTCGCCGCCGCTCCCGCGGTGCCCGCCGGCTCGACTCCCGCCACGACCACGCCGGCGCCGGCGGTCCACCTGTCGCCGATCACGGCGAAGACGCCGAACATCACCTACACGGGCCCGGTCTATGAAAAGACCGCGACCGGCCAGGTCGTCCCCTACACGCCGCCGCCGACGTCCACATCGACCACGACATCGGCAACGCCCGCCGCGGCGACCGCCGCGAGCAGCGCGACGGGCGGCAGCCCCGTCAGCGGCAGTGGCCCCGCCGTCAGCGGCCCCGTCGGCGTCGCCGACGGGCCCACGGCTCGGCCCGACCTGCTCGTCCCCGGCATGCTCGCCCGCTACGTCGACGGCATCGCCGCCGCGCCGGAGGACGCGCCCGCGGTCGTGCAGGAAATCATCTGGGCCGGCAACCAGCTGATCGGGCTGCCGTACATCTACGGCGGCGGGCACAACGCGACGTTCACCTCGCCCGGCTATGACTGCTCGGGCACGGTCTCCTTCGCGCTGCACGGCGCGAGCCTGCTGACCGCGCCCGAGGACTCCTCCGAATTCGAGGGCTGGGGCTCGCACGGCGCCGGCCGCTGGGTCACGATCTTCGCGAACGGCGGACACGCCTACATGACCGTCGCCGGGCTGCGCCTGGACACGAGCCCGGCCAACGACCCCTCCAATCTCGAGGGTCCCCGCTGGCGCCCGCTGCGTCCCGAAAACGCGGGCTTCGTCGTCCGCCACCCGCTCGGGCTGTAGGGCCGCGGCCACGCTTCGGCTACGCTTGGGCTTGGCTCCCACCGGGCCCCGTAAAGCCCGGACCGAAGAACAGCAATAGGAGGATCAGATGGCCGGTCTGACCGGGCGCATGTCAACCGTCGTGAAGGCGAAGGTCTCGAAACTGCTCGACCGGGCCGAAGATCCCGCCGAGACGCTGGACTACAGCTACCAGAAGCAGGTCGAACAGCTGCAGAACGTGAAGAAGGGCATCGCCGACGTGGTGACCGCGAAGAAGCGCCTGCAGATGCAGGAGAACACGCTGAAGCAGAGCGTCGTGAAGCTCGACACGCAGGCGCGCCAGGCCGTCTCCGCCGGCCAGGAGGATCTGGCGCGGACCGCGCTCGAACGCAAGAACGTCGCCCAGACCGAGCTGCAGGGGCTCGACACGCAGGTCACAGAACTCGAAGACCAGCAGCAGAAGCTGACGGATTCCGAGCAAAAACTGCGGGCGAAGATCGAAGCGTTCAGGACGAAGAAGGAGGTCATCAAGGCCCAGTACTCCGCGGCCGAGGCGCAGGTGAAGATCTCCGAGGCGGCGACCGGCGTGGGCGAGCAGATGGCCGACGTCGGGCTGGCGATGCAGCGCGCGGTCGACAAGACCGAAAACATGAAAGCGCGCGCCGACGCCGTCTCCGAGCTGGAAGCGGCGGGGACGTTCGACGACGTCACGGCGCTCGGCTCCGGGGAAGACGACATCGACCGCCAGCTCAAGCAGCTCTCCAGCCAGCCCGCGGTCGACCAGGAGCTCGCGAAGATGAAGGGCGAACTCGCCCAGGGCGCCTCCGCCTCGCCCGCTCAGATCGAGGCTCCGGCCGAGGGCGGCCAGGAGCCTCAGCCCGCGGACGCCCAGCCGGCCGAGGGTGGCCAGGGATGATCGTGCGCGTCTCGACCGAGGGGCAGTACGAGCTGGGCGACGATGCGCGCGGGCGCCTGGACGAACTCGACAACGCCTGCCAGGCCGCCGTCGAGGCCGGTGACGGCGAGCGCTTCCACGGCTGCTACGAGCAGCTGCTGGAGCTGGTTCGCAGCGAGGGCAAGGAGCTCGACGACGACGATCTGCGGGGCTCGGATCTGACGCTGCCGCCGCCGGACATCACGTTGGATGAGGCGCAGAGCGAGTTCTCCGGGCACGGGCTGATCCCGGACTGACTCAAGACGAGAGACTGTGTATTACCACAGTTATACGCAGTCTCTCTTGTATAAGAGCATCCCCGGCGTCTTTAGGTTCCGGTCGCCGCTATCGCAATACGCTTGTCAGAGTCCTCGACACAGTGCGTAGCCCTCGCATCCCTGCGTCCTGTCGCTAGCTAGAGCGGGATCCCCCACAGCGGGAACCAGCGCTCCAGTTCGGGCTCGATCGGCAGTTCGGAGCCCATCTGCGCCTTCAGCTGCAGCTCGCGCTCGGTCGAGCGCTCGTTCGTGTCGGCCGCGCCGACGGGCACGAACGGGTACCAGAAGCCGCGCTTGTAGTTGTAGATGAAGTAGATCGGGCGCGACTGAGCGTCGACGAACGAAAACACCGCGCAGAGCAGGCGCTCGCCGTAGCCGGCCGTCTCGATTGAGCCCGAGACGGCGTTGATCCCGACGGCGAGGTCTTCGACCGAGGGTGCGCCGGCGGGGTTGCGTAGGACCAGCCAGCGATAGCCGAAGGAGTCGTCCTCGGTGGAGACGGTCGTCCCCGAATCCCCGCCGGTGGCCCGCACGAGATCTTCCATTTCGCGGAGCGTCGATTCGAAATCGCTCGTCGCAAGGGCCTGGAAGACGATCGCGGCGGCGCCGGAGGGGTCGATCGAGTGCTCGGCCTGGAGCGAGATGTAGGCCGTGGAGATCGCGAACAGGCGATCGGGCGCGGGGCCGGCGACCGCGTGGCGCCCAGTGAGGATGTCGCGCAGGCTCACGGACTAACTGGCGCCCTGCAGCTGGGACTCCAGCCGCTCCAGCGCCGCCAGGCGTGCCTCCAGCGGCGGGTGGTCGGCGAAGATGTTCATCAATGACTTCTTCGTGCGTGCGGGGAGGATGAAGAAGGCGCTCATCGTTTCGGCGCTGCGCAGATCCTGGCTGGGGACGCGCTCCATCGTGCCGCTGATCTTCAACAGCGCCGAGGCGAGCGCGGAGGGGCGTCCGGTCAGCACCGCGGAGCCGCGGTCGGCGGCGAACTCGCGGTAGCGCGAGAGCGCGCGCAGCAACACGAACGAGATCGCATAGACCGCGACCGAGATCAGCACGACGACGATGATGTCCTCCTCCTCTTCGCTGTTGCCATAGCCGCCGCCGAAGAACAGCGCGAACTGCGCGATCGTCGCGGCCAGCGTGGCGAAGAACGAGGCGAGCGTCATCACCATCACGTCGCGGTTGATCACGTGCGTGAGCTCGTGCGCCATCACGCCTTCGAGCTCGGCGGGCTCGAGCAGCGAGAGGATGCCGGTGGTCGCGCAGACGGTCGCCGACTTCTGCGAGCGGCCCATCGCGAACGCGTTCGGCATCGATGTTTCCATCACGCAGACGCGCGGCTTCGGCAGGTTTGCCTGGACGCAGAGACGCTCGATCATCCCATGCAGCTCGGGCGCCTGCGCGGGGGAGACCTCCTTGGCGCCGAGCGTGGCGAGCGCGATCTTGTCGGAGGCGAACAGCTGGCCGCCGAGCAGCACGAGCGCGACGACGACGATGATCCCGGCGCCCGCGCCGACTGCTACGAGCACGCCGATGAAGACGACGTAGAGCAGGCCGAGCAGGAACATCGTGAGCAGCATCCGGGACTGCAGCCCGGTGTCTTTGCCGAAGTCAGATCGCTTGCCGCGCCCGTGTGACACGGCGTGATTGTGGCAGAAGTAGATGCACGTGCCCTAAAGTTCGCCCGGCCGATGCCCGCGCGAGCAGATCACCGTGAAGTCCTCGATCCGCCCGTGCGAGCGACCACGATCGGCCACTGTGCGCGGCGGCGCGGCGCGCCCGGCCGATGAAACCCGAAATCGAAATCGTCGGCATCTCGGTGAAGACCTTCGGCGTGGTGTTTGCGCTCGCGTTCCTCGCCTGCGGCGCGCTGATCGCGCGGCGGTTGAAGGAGCTCGACAAGCCGGTCGACTGGGCGTACGAGATCGTGTTCTCGGCGCTGCTTGGCGGCGTGATCGGCGCGCGCGCGTACTTCGTGATCCAGAACTACTCCGAAGTCAAGCACGACCTGCTCAAATCGCTGTTCTCCGGCTCGGGCCTGGTCTGGTACGGCGGCGCGATCGGCGGCGCGATCGGCGTGCTGCTGTGGATGCGCTGGCGCGAGCAGTTCGAGCTGCGGATGTTCGACATGTGCGCGACCGCGCTCGCGCTCGGCTACGCGATCGGGCGGATCGGCTGCCAGGTCTCCGGCGACGGCGACTACGGGATCAGATCGAACCTGCCGTGGGCGATGGGCTACCCCCACGGCACCGTGCCGACGCCGCCGGGCGTGACGGTGCAGCCGACGCCGATCTACGAGACGGTGACGATGTGTCTGCTCGCCTACCTGCTGTGGCAGCTGCGCGACCGGGTGCGGCCGGGGGTGGTATTCGCGCTGTATCTCGTGCTGAGCGGGCTCGAGCGCTTCCTCGTCGAGTTCATCCGCCGCAACAAAGAGGTGCTCTTGGGACTGACCGCGCCGCAGGTCGAGAGCCTCGTGCTGTTCGCGATCGGGCTGGTGTGGCTGGCGCTGATGATGCGCGGCGACGGCCTGGAGGGCCTGCGAAATCGCCGGTCGGCGACAGCCTGAACTGAACGGCAGATTTTTATGAGGCCACCTACCGGTGGCCGCTGTGACGTTCTTTGTCGGACATGGGGTAGCGTTGAAGAGCGTTTCCGCGCCAACTTTGGTGCCCCGAAGCCCTGTTTTACGGGGGATCGGTGCGATGAGTGCGTCACGATCGAGCGAAGCATCCCAAGCTCGGCGTAGGTTTGAGCGATGCTTGGACGTAACCGCATTGAGCTCTGATCGTGGCCGACTCGATCGAGCGGCTGAGCTTTGAGATGACGACGGCGGCGCTTGCCGAGCAGGAGCGCTCGCTGTCGGGTCTGCGTGCCCGCACCGGCACTGTGCTTGCCGCGGCTTCGGTCGCGGGATCGTTCTTGGGCGCGAGAATCGGTCATGGCTCGTTGGACGCCTGGGCAGTTATGGCGCTGGTCGCGTTTACGTTGTGCGCGGCAAGCGCGATCTGGATCTTGCTCCCACACAAAGTGGCGTTTGCGTTTCGTGGCGATCGGCTGTTTACGGGGAGCGACAGGCGCGCGATCACGGATATGGCTGAGGCCTACCGTCTCGCCGAGAGCTGGATCGAGGGCTCCGTCGAGAAGAACCGTCCTGTGATCGTCAGTCTGTCGTATTGGTTGACGGTGAGCTGCATTCTGCTTGCGGTGGAGATCGTCCTATGGACGCTCAGCATCGTCGGCTAAACTGTAATCGTGGACACCTTGTCTCCCCAAGTTCAGCCTCCCTCGAAGCCGCCCTTCGAGATACCGCCTCCGCCTCCCGGCTGGGCGATCGTTGAAAACGACGGCCACCTATTCTTTCCGAGGAGACGCAGTAAGGAACAGGTGAGCCTGATGCACATACTCGCGGGTTATCTGCCCTTTCTCCACCGCCGCTGACGTTCCCTTCCCACGGGCCGGGAAGGAGGTCCAGCGGACCGTCCGACGCGGCCCTAGGCCCGCAGGCGATAATCAGCGGGATGGCCACGCGGACGAGCCTTTCGAACGTATTTCCCCTCGGCAGCCGGCTGAACGAGCGCGGCCGACTCGAGATCGGCGGCTGCGACGCGCTCGAGCTGGCGAAGGAGTTCGGCACGCCCGCCTACGTAGTGGCCGAGGACGACCTGCGCGCTCGAGCACGGGCGTTCGTGCAGGCCGGCGCTGAGGCCGAGCACGCCGACTTCAACGTCGTCTTCGCCTCGAAGGCGTTCCCCTGCACCGCCGTGCTCGGGCTGTTCGCCGAGGAGGGCCTGTGGTGCGACGTGGCCTCCGGCGGCGAGCTGCGGCTGGCATTGAACGCCGGCTTTGCGGCGGAGCGGATCGTGATGCACGGCAACGCGAAGTCCGAGTCTGAGCTCGCGATGGCGCTGGATGCTCGCGCGGGGCTGATCGTCGTGGACAACTTCGACGAGCTCGACCGCCTCGAGCGCTCGATCGCGGTGGGCGCCCGCGGCGGAGCATCCCAGGAGGTACTGATCAGGGTCACGCCCGACGTGCGGGGCGAGACGCATGAGAAGATCTCCACCGGCCAAGCCGACTCCAAGTTCGGCTTCTCGATTGTGGATGTCCCCGCGGCGATCGCGCGGATCGAGGGCATCGACGGGCTCGCGCTCGCCGGCCTGCACGCCCATGTCGGCTCGCAGCTGCTCGAGCTGGAACCCTTCCGCCGCGAGGTCGCCGAGCTGGCAAAGCTCGGCGGGTTCGGAACGTGGGACCTCGGCGGCGGTCTCGGGGTCGCCTACATCGAGACCCGGCAGCAGAGCCCGCCGGCGATCGAGGAGTACGTCGGCACGTTGCTCGCCGCCGCGCGCGAGCACGGGATGGACGCGCCGGGCAAGCGCCTGCTGATCGAGCCCGGCCGCGCGCTGTGTGCGAACGCCGGGGTGACGCTGTACACGGTCGAGAGCGTCAAGCGCAACGTCTCAACCTGGGTCGCCGTCGACGGCGGCATGTCCGACAACCTGCGCCCGATGCTCTACGGCGCGAGCTACGAAGCGCACGTCGCCGACCGTTTCGGCGGCTCGATGCCGTGCGTGCTCGCCGGCAAGCACTGCGAGTCCGGCGACGTGATCGTGCGCGAGGCGCTGCTCGACGACCCCCGCCCGGGCGACGTGATCGTCACGCCGGCGACCGGGGCCTACGGGTACGCGATGGCGAGCAACTACAACGGGGTTCCGCGCCCGCCTGTCGTCTTCTGCCGCGATGGCGACGCGCGCGCGGTTGTGCGCCGCGAGAGCTTCGATGATTTGATCTCTCGCGATGTCCGCTGATCAGATCGCGCCCGCACGGGTCCCGCCTGGCCACGTCCGGCGAGGCCACCCCGTCCCATCCCGGGGCCTCTCGATTGAACGGATCTCCTCCGAACGGGTCTTTTCCCGCCAAGCGGTCCTTTCCCGCCAAGCCCCTCTCGACCGAGCCTCCTGAAGCCCTCCTCGATGTCCACCCCCGCACCATTCAAAGTCGGTCTGCTCGGCCACGGCACCGTCGGCGCGGCCTTCGCGGCGCTGCTCGACGAGCGCGCCGCGGAGATCGAGCGCTTCAACGGCCGCGCACCGGTGATCGCGGGCGTGTTGACGCGCTCGCGCGGGGATTTCGCGGAGATCCTCGCGGACTCCGACCTGATCGTCGAGGTGATGGGCGGGATCGAACCCGCGCGCGAGCACCTGCTCGCCGCGATGCGCGCCGGCAGGAGCGTCGTCAGCGCGAACAAGCAGCTGCTGTCCCAGCACGGCGAGGAGCTGTTCGCGGTGGCCCGCGAGCACGACGTGCGCCTGCGCTTCGAGGCCGCGGTCGCGGGCGCGGTGCCGGTCGTGCGGCTGCTCGAGGAGTCGCTCGCGGCGACGCCGATCGAGCGCATCCACGGGATCGTGAACGGCACGACCAACTTCATCCTCTCGGAGATGGCGAAGGGCAGCGATTATGCGCAGGCGCTCGCCGAGGCGCAGCGCCTCGGCTACGCCGAGGCCGACCCCAGCGACGATGTCAGCGGTCGCGACGCCGCCGCGAAGATGGCGATCCTCGCGCGGCTCGCGTTCGGCGCGCCCGTGCATCTCGACGACGTGCCCTACGAGGGGATCGAGCACCTGCAGTCCGACGACCTCGAGTACGCCCTCGAGCTCGGCCTCGGGTTGAAGCTGATCGGCACCGCCGAGCGCCGCGACGGGGGGCTGTCGGTGCGCGTCTACCCAGCGTTCCTCTACGCCGGACACCCTTTGTCCTCGGTCTCCGGTCCGTTCAACGCGGTGACCGTCGAATCGGAGGCGATCACCGAGATCACGATGTCCGGCCCCGGCGCCGGCGGTCTGCAGACCGCGAGCGCGGTGCTGGGCGACGTCGTCAGCGTGATGACCGGCGGCGCGCGCCCGCCCGCGCCGCCGCTTCAGCTGCGCCTGCTCGAGGACGTCCCGAGCGCCTTCTACCTGCACCTCGAGGTGGCCGATCGCCCCGGCGTGCTCGCCGCCGTCACGCTCGTGCTGGGCGAGCAGGGCGTGTCGATCAAGTCGGTCGTCCAGCGCGGCCTCGGCGAGCACGCGCGCCTGGTGATGGTCACCCATCGGGTCGCCGAGTCGCGCCTGCGCGCGGCCGTGGCGCTGCTCGAGGCCTCGGACTTCATACGCTCTACGCCGCGGACGATTCGCGTGATCGAAGAGGAGTTCCTATGAACGAGTGCCCACAGGGCGAGTGCATGATGAAGTGTGGAGAGTGCCTTTCGTGGCGGGAGCCCAAATGAATCAAGCCGCTGTGAAGGTCCCCGTTGTCGAAGGCATCCCGCCGACCGGCGCGCACGTGCCGCTGATCGAGCGCTACCGCGAGCGCCTGCCGTTCGAGCCCGGCGATCCGCTCGTCAGCCTCCAGGAGGGCTCGACGCCGCTGCTGCGCGCGCCGGTGCTCTCGGAGCTCGTCGGCGCGACCGTCAGGCTGAAGCTCGAGGGCGCCAACCCGACGGGCTCGTTCAAGGACCGGGGGATGACCTGCGCGGTCTCCGCCGCCGTGCGCGACGGCGCGAAGGCGGTGATCTGCGCCTCCACCGGCAACACCGCGGCGAGCGCCGCCGCGTACGCCGCGCGCGCGGGGATCACCTGCGCGGTGATCGTTCCCGAGGGGAAGATCGCGCAGGGCAAGATGGCGCAGACGCTCGTGCACGGCGCGCGCGTGATCTCCCTGAAGGGCAACTTCGACCAGGCGCTCACGCTCGTGCGCGAGCTGACCGACTCGCACCCGATCGTGCTCGTCAACTCCGTCAACGAATACCGCATCGAAGGCCAGAAGACGGCCGCCTTCGAGATCCACGAGGGCCTCGATGGTGGGTTGGAAGCGCTCTGCATCCCCGTCGGCAACGCCGGCAACATAACGTCCTACTGGCGCGGCTTCCGGGAGCTGGGGGCGGCGCCGAAAATGTTCGGCTTCCAGGCCGAGGGCGCGGCGCCGCTGGTCGAGGGCAAGGTGATCGAGCACCCGGAAACGGTCGCGAGCGCGATCAGGATCGGCAACCCGGTGCGCTGGGAGGACGCGATGGCCGCCGCGACCGACTCGCGCGGGGCGATCCGGGTCGTCAGCGACACGGAGATCCTCGCCGCCTACCGGCTGCTCGCGTCGCGGGAAGGCATGTTCTGCGAGCCGGCCTCGGCGGCGTCGGTCGCGGGCCTGCTCAAGTACGGCGCCGACGGCGCCGAGCAGGTCGCCTGCGTGCTCACCGGTCGCGGTCTGAAGGACCCGGAGACGGCGATCGCGAACAACGACGGCATGGTGATCTCCTGCGCGGCCGAGACGGCCGCGATCGAAGAGGCGGTCCTGGGTGATCCGTCCTAGGCGGGTCGTGCGCGCGGGAGGGGTCGTGCGTGCGGTTGCGCTCGGCTCAGGGCCGGCGCGGGGACAGGCGGGCAGACCGGGATGATCCGCCGTCGCGTCGTGCGCGTGAGATGGGGCGTGCGCGTGGTTGCGTTCGGAACGGGGTCGTCTGGGAGACAACAGACGGGCACACGGGGATGATCCGCCGTCGCGTCGTGCGCGTGCCGGCGTCCTCGGCGAACCTCGGCCCGGGCTTCGACTGCATGGCCGCGGCACTCGCGCTGCACCTCGAGCTCGAGGTCGAGGAGACCGGCGAGTTCGCCGTCGAGACCGAGCTGGCGGTCTCGCGAGGCCGCGAGAACCTGTGCGTGCGCGCGTTCGAGCGGCTGCACCCGGCGGACGGCTTCACGTTCCGGATCCGCTCGCAGATCCCGCTCTCCGGCGGCCTCGGCTCGAGCGCGTCGGCGATCGTCGCGGGGTTGATGGCGGCCGATCATCTGTTCGAGCTCGACGCCGACCTGCTCGCGCTGGCGAGCGAGCTGGAGGGGCACCCCGACAACGTCGCGGCCGCGTTGCATGGCGGGTTCGTGATCTGCGCCGACGGCGAGGCCGTGCGCTTCGAGCCTCCCACGGGCCTCGAGGCGCTGGCCGTGGTGCCGGTCGAGGCTGTACGCACGCGCGCTGCGCGCGAGGCGCTCGCGGCGGAGGTTCCGCTCGGGGAGGCCGTCTTCAACGTCGCCCACGCCGCGCTGCTCACGCTCGGCCTTGCGCGCGGCGACTGGGACCTGGTGGCGCGCGGGTTACAGGATCGCCTGCACGAACGGCGCCGCGCGCCGCTGTTCCCACGCTCCTACTCGCTCGCCCTGCGCGCCCGCGAGCTAGGCGCGTTGGGCGCGACGATCTCCGGTGCCGGGCCGACCGTGCTCGTGTGGTGCTTCTACGAGCAGACCGGCGCCGTCGTCGAGGCGCTCCGCGGGGAGCTCGACGACGGCTGGGCGAGCTTGCTGCGGGCGCCGTTCGAGCCGCAGGGCGCCTACGTCGGCGAGCTCTGACGACCCAACCTATCTATCTATCTATCCCGGGCATCTGACTCTTTTTGAGGCACATATGTGATGTGCCAGAAGAAGTGTGCCCAAAACGTGTCCGAAGTGTGGCCGAAGTGTGTCTGGGGGGAGTGATGATCTACTTTTTAACTGCGCATAACTATGGTGTCACGCAATTAAAAAGACAAACACCTCCTCCAGCGGCTTTATTTAGATTTGCGACGTCGATGAGATGACTTTGATGCGAACGTGACGATTTTGTGTCGGAGCTGCGCTATCCCTATCCCGACGGGTCCCTAGCCTCGCAGCCGCTCCAGCACTTCGTCGGTCAGCGCCAGGTAGTCGGCGCCGAGGTCGGGGCGGTGGTCGAGGATCGACTTGGCGCGCTCGGCCGACTCGGCGTAGGCGATCGAGGAGCGGATCACCGTGTCGAAGACCTGCTCGCCGAAGCGCTCCTTCAGCGACGCGAGCGCCTCGCGCGAATGCACCGTGCGCATGTCTGCGAGGTTCAGCAGCACGCCCAGCAGCCGCAGATCGGGGTTGAGGCTGTCGCGCGCGAGCTCGACCACCTCCATCGCCTGCTCGACCCCCTGCAGCGCGAAGTACTGCGCCTCGGCGGTGATTAGTGCGCGGTCAGCGGCGACGAGCGCGTTCACCGTCAGCAGCCCGAGCGAGGGCGGGCAGTCGATCAGGATCAGCTCGTACTCCCCGGGCGCGTTCGCGAGCGCGCGTCGCAATGTCAACTCGCGGCCCATCTTCCCGCCGAGCATCAGCTCGGCCTCGGCGAGGCTCAGGTTGGCGGGGACGAGATCGTCGTGGATCGCCTCGGCCGCGCTCGCGCGCCCCGACAGCACGTCGGCGATCGTCGGCTCGGCATCCGGGGCGACGTCGAAGTAGTCCGACAGGTTGCCCTGCGGGTCGAGATCTACTGCCAGCGTCCGCACGCCCCGGCGGCGCAACGCGTCGGTGAGCGTCCGCACGGTCGTGGTCTTGCCGGTGCCCCCCTTCTGGGAGAGCACGGCGATCGTTTCGGTCTTCTTCGCCATGCGTCGGCGATACTACGCGGCAGGTCTCCCGGGCGGTGCCCTGGTGTGTCAGCCACTCGGTACGCGGCAGGTTTCCCGGGCGGTGCCCTGGTGTGTCAGCTACTCGGCGGAGGCGATGCTGAGGAAGCTCAGGCGGTAGCGCCCGACGAGGATCTCGTCGCCGTCCTGCAACGTCTTGCCCTCGATCCGCGCGTCGTTCACGAACACGCCGTTCAGGCTGCGATCGTCGAGCACCCGCACCCCGTCGGGCTGGCGCACGATCAGCGCGTGCCGGCGCGAGACGGTCGGGTCGTCGAAGCGCACGTCGGCCGCGAGCGAGCGGCCGATCCGCGTCCACTCGCGCGTGAGCGCGACCGTGCGCCACTCGCCGCTCTCCTCGTAGACGATGTACTCGCCCGGCTGCTCGACCCGCGCTCGCGCTTCGGCCAAGAGCGCTTCGTGCTCGTGTTCGGAAAGGCTCCCCGCCGGCCGCCGGCCGGTGCCCAGGGCCTCGCCCTCGTCGTCCGGCCTGTGGGCGAGCGTATCCTCGTGCTCTCGCCGATTCCCTGGGGCGATGCGCCCCGCGCGGAAGAGCGAGGCGCGGGCGAAGTCCTCGCCGCCGCAGCGCGGGCAGTCGGTGAGGATGTCAGAGCCCGTCAGCGTCAGTACGTAATCGCAGCTCCGGCAGCGAAACGAGCCTGCCCCGGCGATGGTTCCCGATGTAAGCATCTCCATCTTCCCGCTTCTCCTTCTTCTGCTCGGCGACTGTCTCGGGGCGCTCCTGTGGAGGGACCTATAGCGATCGCTCGTGGCGATCATAACAAGGTTGTCAATATCAATCATTGCCGGTGGTTCTGACAAATGGAAGGTCATTGGGGACCCGGTTCGCAGCCCGCCGGGCTCCCTCTTGGTTGCGGCTCCCGAGCCGTGGCCCGCGCTCTGTTCGGAGCCACGACCCGGGAGATCCCGCGTGTTCGCTATCCACGGGAACAGTTACCCGCAGCCCAGCCGGTGCAAACAAGTCCCGCAGGTTGGCCAAATCGGCACACACCGGGTGGCGGCGGGTCGGATACGGTCGGGCCGGTAACGGCAGGGCGCGGCAGGAACCCGGCGCGCGGGAGCGAATCCTTCAGACCATGTCCATGTCCCCCGCAAGCCACGTCGAGCAGCTCGAGCGCGTCCTCTTGCGGCGCGGCGTCGGCGCGCTCGAGGCCGACCGCCATTGCTGCACCGACTGCGGGCGCACGCCGCTCACGGGCGAGCACGTGCATCTGTATGGAAACCCGTCCGCCCGTGCCCACGGAGGGATCGTCTGCGAGCTCTGCCGTCCGCTGCGCCGCGACGCCCCGATCGCGAGCGAGATCGTGCGCCATTGCGAGCACGGCCACACCGTCCGTCTCACCGCCCGCGCGGCATAGCTCCCGATCATCCCGTTGGTCGCCGCTCGCCCGGTGCATCGGGGATCGGCTCGTGTTGAAAGCGCTCCCGCACGACACCCAGCCCGGTCCGGGCGTGCACTGCTGTGATCCAGCGGCGCTCTGGCTCGAAACCCACCCAACCCGCCGCCTTATGAACATCTAGACTGCGGTCCCCGTGGACCCCGTGACAGTGTCGATCATCGTAGGCGCACCCCGCGAGCAGGTCTTCGACTACCTGCAGGACATCGCCAACCATCCCGAGTTCACCGACCACTACCTCGTCGACTGGCATCTCACGCGGATCGACTCCGTCGGGCTCGGCGCCGGCGCGCGCTTCCGGATCAAGGCGCCCGGCAACCGCTTCAGCTGGGGCGACGTCACGTTCGTCGAGGTGCAGGCGCCGCACCGGATCGTCGAGGCCGGCCGCACGGGCAAGAACAACCGCATCCGCACGCTCGGCGTCTACGAGCTCGCCGAGAACTCGCACGGCACCACGCGCGTGCGCTTCACGCTCGAGACCGTGCCCGTGATGCTGTCCGACCGCCTGCTGGAGAGCCTCGGCGGGCGCCGTTGGTGCAAGCGCAAGAACAACCGCGCGATGCGCCGCCTGCGCGCGATCTTCGAGGATCACGACGGCGTCGCCACGGCCGCTCCGGGCGGCAGCAGGCGCGTCACGGTCGCCGCCGGATAAACTGCCGCGTCGCATGCTCAGCTCCCTCCGCAAGACCCCCCTCATCCTGCTCGCGCTCGTCGCCGTATTCGCGCTCAGCGCCTGCGGGGACTCCCACTCGAAGGTCACCACCGGCACCTACGCGGGCGAGGGCGGCGCCGCCGCGCCGTATCTGAACGTCGGCCCCCTCAGCTACCAGGTGCAGGTCTCGCGCGAGCTCAACCCCGCGAACGCCGAAGACGCCGCCTACCTGCAGGGGCTGACCCCGGCCGAGGCCCATCTCGCCCCCGGCGAAGAGTGGTTCGCGGTGTTCATCCAGGTCTACAACAACACCTCCGAGGAACACCAGGCCGCGAACAAGTTCATCGTCTACGACACCCAGGGCAACGTCTACAGCCCGGTCGTGCCCGATCAGACCAACCTGTTCGCCTACCGCGGTGGCCTCGTTCCCCCGGAAAGCCAGCTGCCCGAGCCCGGCACGGTCGCCGACGACGTCGGTGCGCAGGGCGCGATGCTGCTCTACAAGGTCCAGCTCGCCTCGCTCGAAAACCGGCCCTGGAACCTGAGGATCGTCGACCCGAACGACGCCTCGCAGACGGCCACGGCCGAGCTCGACGTCTAGCTAGCCTCCGGCGGCCAGCCCCGCTTCCAGCACCTGACGCGCGACGGGCGCCGCGGTCGCGCCGCCGGCGCCGTCCTGCACGAGCAGCACGCCGACGACGATCCGCGGCGCGAAGGCCGGGGCGAAGGACGCGAACCAGGCGTCGGTGTTGCTCGCTTCGGCTTCCGCCGAGCCACAGCTGCTTTCCGGGGTCTTTTCCCCCGAGGAGCCCTGTTCTTCTTCCTTCGAACCGGCTTCGTCGCTCGGCGCGCAGGTGCTCGCGGTCTTCAGTTCGGCGGTGCCGGTCTTGCCCGCGACCGTCACCCCCGGGATCGCCGCGGCGGTGCCCGTGCCTTCGCGGACCACGCCGATCATCAGGCTCCTGACCGTGTGGGCGACGGTCGCGCTGCTCACGAGCGTGCCGCCGCCGCGGGCGGGGGCGGCGCTCGGATCGAAGGTCGGCTGCGGCCGGCGGCCGCCGTCGGCGATCGTCGCGGCGACCGTCGCCATCTCCAGCGCGCTCGCCTGCACCTCGCCCTGGCCGATCGCGGTCGAGCCGAGGTCGAGCTGGCCCTGGATCTGCGCGGCCGGCGGCAGCGTGCTTTCGACCGCCCCGGGCACGCCGGGGTTGTGGTTGAAGCCGTAGCTTTCGGCCGTGGCCACGAGGCGCGCCGCGCCGAGCTTCGCGCCGAGCGGCGCGAACACGGAGTTGCACGAGACCGCGAACGCCAGCGCGAGCGTGCCGCCGCATTCCTCGCCGTTGGCGTTGTTCAGCTTGACGCCGTCGAGCGTCGCGTAGGTCGCGTAGGGGAAGACCGTCTTCGGGGTGGCGAGGCCGGCCTGAAGCACGCCCGTGACGGTGATCATCTTGAACGTCGAGCCCGGCGGCTGGAGGTCGTCGAGGCCGATCCCGGCGACGGCCAGGATCTGCCCGGTCGCGGGCACCATCGCGACGATCCCGCCGAGCTGGCCCCCGAGCGCGGTCACGGCGGCCTGCTGCACCGACGGGGAGACGGTCGTGCGCACGGCGCCGGCCGGCTTCGCGGTCGCGGTCGCGAGCACCCGCGCGCTCGCGCTGTTCCCGCCGCCCGCGCCCGCTGCGCCGTCTTCGGCGAGCAGTTCGCCGCCGGGGGTGCCGCGCAGGCTCGAGTCGAGCGCCAGCTCCAGCCCGCTGACGCCGACGATCGCGTTCGCGGGTACGCCTTCGGCCTCCAGTTCGTGCAGGCGGCCGGACGGGATCGGGCCGACCGTGCCGACGACCGCGCTCGCGAACGAACCGAGCGGCGAGGGGCGCTGGCCGGCTTCCGTGGCCGCGCCTTCGGCCAGCACCGTCCCGTCGCGTGCCAGCAGCGTCGCGCGGCGGGGCAGCGTCGTCCGGCGCGTCAGCCGCTCGCCGGCGCGCAGGCCCGGGAACGCGAGCGAATGCGACCAGGCGATCCGCGTGCCTGAGCCGCTGCCCTGCATCGGCAGCGTGAAGTCGCTGGAGAGCGTCCCGAACAGGTGCGTCCGCACCCGCACCGGTACCGCCACGGCGCCGCCGCCGGCGCCGCGGGCCTTGCCGGTCACGCGCAGGCCGGCCGGGGTCGCGGTCGCGGTCGTGAGCGCGCTGCGGTAGGAGCTCGCGAACTGGCTCGGCGTCACTTCGCGCTGGGCCCGCGCGTCGATGTCCGCGTACATGCTCGCGTAGTCGCTCCGCGCCCACGCGGCGGCGAACCGTTCGCCGAGCTCGTGCGCGTAGGAGGGGGAGTGGCTCGCGCCGGCGATCGCGCCGATCACGAACGCGAGGCCTGCGAGCGCGATCACGCCGCGGGCCCGGCGGCGCCGTAGCTGGGCCTCCTCGCCGCGCGCGGCGCCCGGCTGGGCTCGCCCGGGCGTCCGGTCCCCGTGGTTCCCCCGGTTCCCGGCCGCCGGCCGCCTCGTGCTCACGGTTGCACGCTGCTCACGGTTGCACCCTGCTCACGATTGCACCCTCCTCACATTTGCACCGATGCTGAGGATCCCCGCCGAGGTGCCGATGCTCACCGGCGGGAACCGCACCGGCGGGAACGGTAGAACATGGGAGATGACGGAGCTCGACTGGTTCATCGTCGCGTTTGCGGGGATCCTCGCCTGCTTCGGCTTTCGGCGGGGCTTCATCGTCGGGGTGCTCTCCTTCGGCGGGTTCGCCCTCGGTGCATTCATCGGAACTCGCCTCGGTCCTCTTCTGCTTCCCCGCGGATCCTCCTCGCCATACGCGCCCGCCTTCGGGCTGGTCGGCGCGCTGCTCGCCGGGGCGATCCTCGCGAGCGGGCTCGAGGGCCTCGGCTTCAGGCTGCGGCGCGCGCTGTTCCTCCCCGGCCTGGGCCTGCTCGACGGCTTGCTCGGCGCGGCGCTCGGTGCGGCCCTCGGTCTGGGCATCGTCTGGATCCTCGCAGCCGTCGCGGCGCAGACTCCCGGTCAGGATGCGCTGCGGGCGGACATCCAGCGCTCGGCGGTCCTGCGCGAGCTCAACCAGCTGCTGCCGCCGACCGGCTCGATCCTGAACGCGCTCGCCCGCCTGGACCCCCTGCCGCAGGTCGCGGGGCCCTCGCCGGACGTCGCCGCGCCGCAGCCCGCCGTCGCGCGGGCGCCGGGCGTGCGCAGCGCCTCGCGCAGCGTCGTGCGCGTGCTCGGCACCGCCTGTGGCCTGGCGATCGAGGGCTCCGGCTGGGTGATCCAGCCGGAAATCGTCGTCACCAACGCGCACGTCGTCGCCGGCGAGCAGGACACGACCGTCGAGCCCGGGGGCACCTCGCCGAACCTGCCCGCGCGCGCGATCGCCTTCGACCCGACCGTCGACATCGCGCTGCTGCGCGTCCCCGGTCTCGACGAGCCGACCCTCAGCCTC
Organism: uncultured Solirubrobacterales bacterium; assembly: GCA_963789675.1. Lineage (GTDB taxonomy): Bacteria > Actinomycetota > Thermoleophilia > Solirubrobacterales > Solirubrobacteraceae > Palsa-744. Next base: position 82,776 of record CAWBLR010000003.1, read on the forward strand.
GTCTCCGAACCGGGCTCGGGCACCGCCGGCGCGATCCTCGGCTACCCGGAGAACGGCCCCTTCGACGTGCAGCCCGGCCGGATCGGGCGCACGCAGACGGTGATCACCCAGAACGCCTACGGCCAGGGGCCGGTCTCGCGGCTGCTGACCCCGCTGCGCGGCCTCGTGCGGCCGGGCAACTCCGGCGGGCCGCTCGTCGACGAAGCCGGGGAAGTTCTGACCACGGTGTTCGCCGGTACCGTCGGCGGCGGCCCGCGCGGCGGCTACGGGGTTGCCAACTCGACCGTCGCCCATGAGCTGGCCGGGGTCGACAGGGACGGCGCTGAGGCCCAGGTGAGCACGGGGGGGTGCACGGCGGGGTGAGGCGGATTGGCACCCGCACCCGCACCCAAACGAGGGCATCTATTTTTCGAGGCGATGCTCCCGCGCCGGCAGTGTCGACTGCCTCTGCCTCAACGCAGTCAGGGAGGCGCGCAGCTGATCGAGTTCGCTGAGCTGGAGCTCGGCTTCTCGCTCGGGAGAGCGGGTTGGCCGCCAGTCGAGCACCTCGGCGTCGCTGTCGCGAAAGAGGTATCCGGAGAGGATCGCAAGCAGGGCGATCGCCAGTGGTACGCCGACCACCATGCCCATGAAGTAAGCGCTCTCCATCGGGCTCTCTCCGTCACGCTCCCGCAGGCGCGGGACGCGTCTCGACTCGCGGGCGGCCGTTCGCAGATCGGTCAGCGCGCTGGCTCTTCGTAGCTGCCTTGCGCTCTGCCGCCCGATGCATCGTTGCCTCGTCCGAGGTGTCCGAGGTGTCTTCACGCCCGAGCGCATCGATCGCTGTCTGGACGATGGCCAGCCGCCGCACCAGAGACGTGCGCACCTGCTCCAGCTCGTCGACGCCGAGCAGCCGCGGAGCGGATCCCCCGTGGGTCGAGGTCGAGGTCGCGGTGGACGTCGTCGGAGCTACGCCGGGGTGCCCTGCTTCCAGCTCCCCGAGCGTTCGCTCGAGGCCGGTGATCTGGTCGCGCAGCTGGCGCCGGCGTTCGGCCGCCTGATCGATCGGCGCCGGTCGGCCCGACGGCTCTGAGGAGATGTAGAGCGCGGCCGCGACCTCGCGGGGATCGACTCCGGTCGCGTGCGCTTGGCGGGCGGCGTCGCCGGCGATCGTGCCCACGGTGGAAGGCGTGCCTTGGGAGGGCGCGACGAATGTGCCGCTGCCCTGCCGGCTGTCGATCAGGCCCTCGTGCTCGAGCCGTTGATAGACGGCGCGCACGGTGTTGATGTTCACGCCGGTCGTCTCAGCCAGCTCGCGCAGACCGGGGAGTCGCTGGCTCGGCCCGAATCGCCCGTCGCGTATCTGGGCTCGCAGTGCCCACGCGATCTGCACCCCGATCGGCACTTCGGCGTCGCGGTCGATCACAACGCGAAATCCTCCCGGATCGCCCACTTCGAGCCGCTTGGTCATGTTTGCCACGATAGCGCCCAGTCGAACGGAGCTATAGTGTATTGGTGAACTAGTACACTATGCAAATGGACGCTGAGCGCGCGGAGTTGGAGGTTGTGCACGGCGGGGCGTCGGGTTCGCGATCGGAGGAGACGGCCCCGACCGTGCACAAGAAGATTGCCGAGCGGGCGTACCTCCCGGCGAGGGGCGCGATGGAGGAGGTCGGGGACATGATGATCCTCACGGGCAGGACGATTGTGTCGGCCCTGCGCGCGCCGTACCCGTATGGCGGGGAGTTCGTTTCGCAGTTCTTGTTTGCGTTGCGTCTGTGTTGGTTGCCGTTGTTGATCTCGACGGTCGCGATCAACTATGGCGCGCCGGGTTTGCAGGCGGCGAACTTTCTCACGATCTTCGGTGCGCTGGATCGTCTCGGTGGTTTCTTTGTGCTCGCGGCGGTGCGCGAAATCGGCCCGTTGATCACCGCGGTCGTGCTTGCGGGCGGCGCTGGTACCGCGATCACTGCTGATCTTGGTGCGCGGAAGGTGCGTGAGGAGCTCGATGCGTTGCAGGTGCTCGGCGTGGACCCGGTGAAGAACCTCGTGGTGCCGCGTTTCCTCGCGTTGATGCTGGTGACGGGCCTGTTCAACATCTACGCGGTCCTGTTCGGGATCTTCGGCGGTCTCGCTGCTTCGCTTGTCAGCGGCCAGCCATTGGGTCCGTTTTGGGCGACGTTTTTTGCGAACACGACGACGACTGACTTGTGGGGGTCGGTGTTGAAGACGACGATCTTTGGTGCGGTCATCGCGATCGTGTGCTGCTACAAGGGCATGTCGGCTTCCGGTGGCGCCGCGGGTGTGGGGCGTGCTGTCAACCAGGCGGTCGTGATCTCGCTCCTGGGGATCGGCGCGTTCAACTTCGCCTTCACGCAGACGCTGCTCGCCACCCATCCGCAGATCCTGGTGATCAAGGGGTGACCGTTCCGCGGCGCTATCCGCTGGCCGATCTCCGATCGGCCGCGAAGCTCGACACGGCGCCGAGGCCCAGGTGAGCACGGGGGCGTGCACGGCGGGGTGAGGCGGGAGCTCTGCGGCGTTCCGGCGATGGTCACGGCGACAGCTCCGGATCGCCGAGCACTTGCGCATTCATGGCCATTATGTGCGCGCGCGTCGTGGGCCAGAGCGGGTCGGGGTCGGCCTCTCCGGCGAGTCCCATCAGCGCTAGCCCACGCATCGTCGACTGCCCCGACACGATCAGTGGAACGAGCTCGGGTCGCTCGGCGTGCTCTGGGAAGAAGATTGGCGCGGCCATCGCGTTCAAACGGCCCATTTCGTCATGCGCCCCGGCGATCTGCCGCAGTAGCTCTGGGTCGGTGCGCGCCCCGATTGCCAGCTCGATCAGCGCCGTGAACAGTGGCCCCCTGTAGATTCTTCGCCACATGCGGTCGAGCAGGAGTTCGTGACGTTTTCGGATCGAGCCGGTACTCGGTATTCCCTCCGCAAGCATCTCGCTCACCGTTTTGGCCCTGATGTAGCCGACCAGCTCGCCGAGCAGCGCTGCCTTGGACGCGAAGTGGTGCTGTAGCGCGCCGGGGGTCACGGCGGCGCGCTCGGCTATGCGCCGCGTCGTGGTCTTCGCATAGCCGTACTCGACGAGGCAGTCGATCGCGGCGTCCAACAGAGCCGTATGCGTGGCCGCTCGACGCTCGGCCTGGGTGCGGCGTTTGTGTTTCTTGGTTGAGGATGGGGAGGCGATCGTCTGAGTATCGCGTCGCGTGGCGCGAAGTGTGGCCCAGGTCAGATAAACATGCCATACGGCTGAAATGTAGTAGGGTGCGGCAGATGGCGGAGGAATTGCTTGAGTTGAGCCGCGAATGGCTCGCGGCGACGGGGGAGATCGCGCGCTTCACGGGCAGCGTCGTGCGCGATGTGTGGGGCTTGCGCGTGTTTCGCTTCTTCGGGGAGACGCTGCGCCAGTCGGGCATCCTGATCATCTCCTCGACGCTCGTGATCTGGGCGCTGGTGTTCATCACGGGTCTGGGGACGTGCGGTACCGAGGGCGCCTACTTCACCCAGGCCGAGGGCGCGCCGGATTACGCTGGGGTGTTCACGGCGTGGTGCAACCTGCGTGAGGCGGTGCCGTATGTGTTTGGCTACATGATGGCGGCGAAGGTCGGCACGGGGATCGTCGCGGAGCTGGGCGCGATGCGGATCTCCGACGAGATCGATGCGCTCGAGGTGATGGGCATCGACTCGATGACGTTTCTCTGCGCGACGCGGCTGCTGGCGGCGTGGCTGGTGCTGCCGTTCATGTACATCGGGGCGATCGGCGTCGCGTACTTGGGCTCTTACATCGCGGTGGTGCATCAGGTTCAGTCGGTTTCCTCGGGTGGGTATTTCCTGCTGTTCTGGCAGTTTCAGAACCCGGGGGACTTCTTGTTCAGCTTGATCAAGGGCATGACGATGGCGACGGTGATCGTGCTGGTCGGCTGTTACTACGGCTATAACGCCAGCGGTGGGCCTGTGGGTGTCGGCACGGCGACGGCGAAGTCGATGGTGCTGAACCTGGTGGCCGTGAACCTGATTGGGATGCTTGGGTCGCAGATCTTCTGGGGCGCCAACCCGCGCGCCCCGATCGGAGGGTGAAGGTGGGCGTCGTGCGCCCCGCGCGACTCGGCCGGAGATCGCGTCGGGGAACGAGCCGACCGTGGTGCTCCGCGATCCCCTCCAAGGACCCCGCGCTCCCGCGAAATCGCCAGCCGCTACGCTGGGCGCCATGTCGAAGACCCTGGTGATCGCCGAGAAGCCCTCCGTCGGGGGGGACCTGGCGCGCGTATTGAAGGGGCCGTTCAAGAAGCAGGAGGGCTTCCTCGAGGGTCCCGACCACGTCGTCACGTGGGCGGTCGGCCATCTGGTGCAGCTGGCGGACCCGGACGAGTACGACCCCAAGTTCAAGACCTGGCGGATGCCGGACCTGCCGATCGTGCCCGACAAGTTCAAGCTCGTCGTCCGCGACGAGCGCTCGCGCAAGCAGATGTCGGTCGTCACCAAACAGCTCGGCCGCGACGACGTCGAGGAGGTCATCAACGCCTGCGACGCCGGGCGCGAGGGGGAGCTGATCTTCGCGTATCTGTACGAGAAGGCGAACGCGAAGAAGCCCGTACAGCGGCTGTGGCTGAACTCGATGACGAACGCGGCGATGAAAGAGGCCTTCAAGGAGCTGCGTCCCGCGGCGGAGTTCGCGAAACTCGAGCAGGCGGCGCGCTCGCGCTCGGAGGCGGACTGGATCGTCGGCATGAACGCCACGCGCGCGGCCACGATCCGGCTGCGCAGCTCCTTCGACGGCGCCGTCTCGCTCGGGCGCGTGCAGACGCCGACGCTCGCGATCATCGCGCGCCGCGAGGAGGAAATCCGGGCGTTCAAGCCCGAGCCGTACTGGCTCGTGGACGCGACGTTCGCCGCGGAGCCCCTCGCGGGGGGCGAGAACGGTGGCCAGGCGGGCGGGGAGGATGGCGCCGGCGCCGGCGCCGGTGGCGACGGCGACGGTGTGAACCCCGAGCGCAGCTACATCGGCCGCTTCCACGCCGGGACCAAGCCGCGGATCGCGAGCGAGGCGGAGGCCGTCGCGATCGTCGAGGCGTGCGAGGGCAAGCGCGCGAAGATCACGAAGCTCGAGAAGAAAAAGCAGAAAGAGCGCGCGCCGATGCTCTACGACCTGACGACGCTCCAGCGCGAGGCGAACACGCGCTACGGGTTCTCCGCGCGGCGCACGCTGTCGGCGGCACAGCGTCTCTACGAGGAGCACAAGGCGCTCACCTACCCGCGCACGAACTCGCGCTACCTGACGACCGACATGATCGCCGAGATCAAGCCGATCGCCGAGCTCGTCGGCGGCCAGAAGGATTACCGCAAGGCCGCGGAGTACGTGACGGGACTCGACAAGCTGCCGCTGGAGCGCGTGGTGAACAACGCGAAGGTGACCGACCACCACGCGATCATCCCGACGCGTTCCGAGCACAACATCGAGCGGATGGGCAGCGACGACAAACGCGTCTACGACATGGCCGTGCGGCGCTTCCTCGCGGTCTTCCACCCCGAAGCGGTGTTCGAGAACACGAAAATCGAGACGACGGTGCCGGCCGGCCCGGATGAGAAGGACGGCGGGTACGTGTTCAGGACGCGCGGCAAGCTGCTGCTCGTGCCCGGCTGGCGCGGCGTCTACGGCGAGGCGGCGGCCGACGCGGCGAAACCGGAAAAAGAGAAAGCCGGCGAGGAGGACGAGGGCGTCAACCAGCAGCTGCCGCGCCTGGAGCAGGGCGAGGATGTGGAAACGCGGAAGATCGGGAGCGCGCGCAAGGAAACGAAACCGCCGCGCCGCTACAGCGACGCCTCGCTGCTCGGCGCGATGGAGACCGCGGGCAAGCTGGTCGACGACGAGGAGCTGCGCGAGGCGATGAAGGAATCTGGCATCGGCACCCCGGCGACGCGCGCGGCGATCATCGAGCGGCTGATCCAGGTCGGCTACGTCGAGCGCGACGCGCGCTCGCTGGTCGCCAGCGAGAAGGGCCTGAACGTGATCAGGCTGCTCAACTCACACGCGCTGACATCGCCCGAACTGACCGGCAGCTGGGAGCACCGGCTGGGGAAGATCGAGCGCGGTGAGGACTCGCGCGAGGCCTTCATGGGCGACATCGCCGGTTTCGCGAAAGAGACGATCACCGAGCTCGACGAGACCCTGAAAGACGTGAAAATCCCGCGCGCGAAGCTTGGGCCCTGTCCGATCTGCGGGCACGAGATCATCGAGAACCGCAAGGGCTATTCCTGCTGGGCGCGCAACGATCCCGGCTGTGGTTTCGTGATCTGGAAGAACAAAGCGGGCAAGACGCTCTCGATCGCGCTCGCGCGCGAACTGATCAAGACCGGCTACACCTCGCGTGCGATCTCGGGCTTCAAAGGCCGCTCCGGCCGCTCCTTCCGCGCCCACCTGGCGATGAGCCAGACCGAGGAGGGCAAATGGCGCGTCGAGTTCAACGAGGCGTGGGCGAAGGAGGGCGCGAAGCCGCCGGACGCCGAGGCGGAGGCCGAGGTCGAGGCGGCGGCGAGCGCGGAGGGCGTCGCCGCCGAGGGGCAGGCCGAGAAAGCCGCGTAGCCGGCGCGTAGCCGGCGACTGACCGGGGTGGGGCGCTCACGCGCCCGCGCTCCAGGCGGGCGTGTCGGGCACGTGCGTAAGGATGGGACGCAGTGCCGATCACGCTGATCACAGGGCCCGCGAACGCGGGCAAGGCCCGCGAGCTGCTGGGTGCCGTGCGCGGGCACCTGGCCCGTGGCGAGGAGCCGCTGCTGGTCGTGCCGACGCGCGCGGACGTCGAGCGCTACCGGCGTGAGCTGGCGCTGGAGGGCGCGGTGCTCGGCGCGCGCGTGGAGCGCTTCGAGGGCCTGATCGGCGAGGTCGTGTTGCGTGCCGGCGCGAGCGAGCCGGTGCTGGGAAGGGTCGCGCGCGAACGGGTGCTGGCGCGGGTCATCGCCGGCGCGGCGGGTGGTGCGGCGAGGAGCAGGAATACCCCCGGGTTCGTGAGCGCGCTCGCGGCCACAGTGGCCGAGCTGGAGATCCGCCGTGTGACGCCCGCGCGCCTGGAGGCCGCACTGAAGGCCTGGGTGGGCGCCGACGGCAGCGGCGCGGTGGCCGGGATCGAGGATCTGGCGAAGCTGTACGGCGAGTACCGCGGGCTGCTGGAGCGGATCGGGCGCACCGACCCCGAGCGCCGCGCCGCGCGGGCGCTGGACGCGCTGCGGCTCGAGCCGGGGCTGTGGGGAGCGACGCCCGTGCTGATGTATGGCTTCGACGACTTCGGCGAGCTGCAGCTCGATGCGATCGAGACGCTCGGTGTGGTCGTCGACGCGAGGGTGACGGTATCGCTCACCTACGAGCCCGGACGGACGGCGCTCGGGAGCCGCGCCGGCACGTTCGAGACGTTGCGCCCGCTGGCGGCGGAGCACCGGCGGCTCCAGGCGCGCGCCGAGTACTACGCGCCCCGTGCGCGGGCGGCGCTGCATCACCTCGAGCGCTCGCTGTTCGAGCCCGGCGTCGGAGCCGAGCACAGGGAGGATGCGGTCGGGGCCGTGCGGCTGCTGGAGGGCGGGGGCGAGCGCGCCGAGCTGGAGCTGGTGGCGGGCGAGGTGCGGGCGCTATTGGAGGAGGGCATGAGGGCGGAGGAGATCGCGGTCGTGCACAGGACGCCGAGCGCGATCGCGGAGCTGTTCGGCGAGGTGCTCGCCGCGCGCGGGATCCCCTATGCGCTGGAGCGGCGGATTCCGTTTGGGTACACCGCGATCGGTGGAGCGCTGCTTGGCGCGCTGCGCAGCACGACGGACGCGGGCGAGGCCGGCGATCTGCTGGCGTGGCTGCGGGCTCCGGGTCTGCTCGCACACCCCGAGCTGGCCGATCGACTGGAGGCGGCGGTGCGCCGCGAGGGCATCGCGAGCGCGGCGCGAGCGCGTCAGATCTGGGAGGCGGAGCACTGGCGGTTGGAGGCGCTCGATCACCTGGGTGAGGCGGCTCGGCGTGGGGGCAGGGCATTGTGCGAGCGCGCGGCGCGGGAGCTGGAGTGGCTGTTCAACGCGCCCCGGCGGGGGAGCGCGGCGCTGCTCGAGAGCGACGAGCTCGACGAGGCGCGGGCCCTGGCGGCCGGGCGTCGCGCGCTGGCGGAGCTCGGCGGGCTGACACGCGGAGCTCCCGAGCTCGGCCTCGACGCGACCGAGCTCGCGCGGGCGCTCGAAGGCTTGGAGATCCTCAGCGGCGAGCGCGCGGGGGAGGGACTGGTGGCGGTCGTCGACCCGCTCGCACTGCGGGCGCGGCGGGTACGGGCGCTGTTCCTGTGCGGCCTCCAGGAGGGTGTGTTCCCGGCGAGCGCGAGATCGGAGCCGCTGCTGGCCGAGGAGGAGCGCAGGCGGCTGGCGGAAACCTCGGGTCTGCGGCTGGGGGGGAGCCGGCAGGCGGACACGCTGGCGGCGGAGCGCTACGCGCTCTACGCGGCGGTGTCGCGGCCGCAGGAGCTGCTCGTGCTGAGCTGGCACGCGGCCGATGACGACGGCGTCGCGCAGGCGCGGTCGCTGTTCGTCGACGACATCCTCGATCTGTTCTCCGACGGGCTGGAAGAGGGGCGTGTGCGGCGGCCGTTGGGGGCTGTGGATCGACGCGCCGGTGGGATATCTCGCCCAAGCCCGTTGGGACCGCTGCACGACGAGGAGATCAAGGACGAGCTGCGCGAGCACGTCTGGTCGGCCTCCTCGCTGGAGGTGTGGGCGGGGTGCCCGGTGAAGTGGTTCGTAGAGCGGATGCTCCGCGCTGACGACCTCGAGCCGGACCCCGAGCCGCTCGCGCGCGGGGGGCTGGCGCACGCGGCGCTGAAGGACACGTTCGAGGGGCTGCGCGAGCGCACGGGCTCGGCACGGCTGACCGCGGCGCGACTGCGACTCGCCAGGGAGCTGTTGAGAGGAGCGCTGGCTGAGCGCGAGGCCGAGTTCCCGCTGTCGGCGGCGCCGGAGCGCCGACCGGGCCTGCGGCGCCGGCTGGAGGCCGATCTGGAGCGCTACCTGGAGCACGCGGCGGCGCAGGAGAGTCCGCTCGAGCCGACGCACCTGGAGCTGGGGTTCGGATTTGGGCGCGAGCCGGGCGAGGAGCAGGCCGGGGACGTCGATCCCCCTCTGCCGGCGCTCGACCTCGGCGACGGGCTGCGGCTGCGCGGGCGGATCGACCGGGTCGATCTCGCCCCCGGGGGCAATAGAGCAGTCGCCGGGGGCGCCAAGGCGGTCGTGTACGACTACAAGGGCCGGCTCGCGCCGCCCGCGGCGAAGTGGACGGAGCAGGGGAACGTGCAGGTCGCGCTGTACATGCGCGCCGTCGAGCAGCTGCTCGGGCTGGAGGCGGTCGGCGGCTTCTACCAGCCGCTCAGCGGCGGGGATCTGCGCGCGCGGGGGGTTCTCGACGGGGAGAGCGGGGTAGAGATCGAGTGTGTCAGGGGCGAGCTACGCGAGCACGGTGAGGTCAGGGAGCTGCTCGAGGAGGCCGTCGCGACGGCGCGCGCCGCGGCGACGCAGGCGGGACGCGGCGAGCTGGAGCCCCGGCCGCGCACGTGCGCCTACCGGGGCGGATGCGCGTACCCCACGATCTGCCGGTGCGGGTCATGACGAGCGGCGCCGGCACTCTGGGAGGCGAGCCGTGTCGCAGCTGAGCCTCGATGAGATCTTCGCGGTCCAGGTCAAGACGCGCCGTGACGGAGACGGATCGGGATCGCCGCCGCCGCCGGGCGTACTGCTGACCGACGAGCAGGAGCAGGCGGTCGCACGCCGCGGCGAGCCGCTGCTGGTGGCCGCGGGGGCCGGCAGCGGAAAGACTTCGGTGCTGGTCGAGCGGTTCGTGCGCGCGGTGCGCGAGGACGGCGTCGCTCCCGCGAGGATCCTGGCGATCACGTTCACCGAGCGCGCCGCGGGCGAGCTGCGCGAGCGGGTGCGTGCGCGCTTCGCCGAGCTCGGCGAGCGCGAGGCGGCGCGCGACACCGAGGCGGCGTTCGTGGGCACGTTCCACGGGTTCTGCGCGCGGCTGCTGCGTGCGCATCCCCTGCCGGCGGGGCTCGATCCGGAGTTCACGATCCTCGACGAAGCGCTCGCCGCGCGCCTGCGCGAAAGGGCCTGGGCGCTTGCTCTCGGCAACTTCCTCGCGGGCGAGCGCGCCGCAGCGGTCGATCTCGTCGCCGCCTGGGGTCCCGACCGCGTGCGCGCGATGGTGCTCGCCACCTACGCCGAGCTGCGCAGCCGCGGGCAGCGCCTGCCGGTGCTGCCGACGCCGCTCTTCCAACCGACCCTCCCGGCGCCGGCCTTCCGCCCGCCGGAACCGGAACTGGAACCGGAGTCGGGGTCGGAGCCCGTCCCGGACGGGGATCTGCCCGTAGCGCAGGAGCCAGGCCCGGAGAACGAGGAGGAGCAGGCCGAGATCGACGCCGAGGGGGCACGGGCTTGCGCTCTGCTGGGCGAGCTGCTCGAGAGTTTCGGCCGCGGGTACGCGGCGCTGAAGGCCGCGCGCGGCGCGCTCGACTTCGACGATCTCGAGCTTGGCGCGGCGGCGTTGCTGCACGAGCACGAGCGCATCCGCGCGAGCTGGTCCGAGCGGTTCGAGCTGATGATGGTCGACGAGTTCCAGGACACCAACCGCCGCCAGCTGGCGATCCTCGCTGCGCTCGAGCGCGGGAACCTGTTCACCGTCGGCGATGCGCTGCAGTCGATCTACGGCTTCCGTCACGCCGAGGTCTCGCTGTTCCGCGCCCGGCGCGACGAGCTCGCCGAGCACGGCTCGAGCCTCTCGCTGACCCGCAACTTCCGAGCGCGCAAGCCGCTGCTCGATGTGGTGAACGCGGTGTTCGAGGAGCGCCTTGCCGGCGGCGACTATGCCGCGCTCGAGGCCGGCCGCGTCGAGCAGGCGACGGTCGGAGCCGAGCAGCCACTCGTGGAGCTGCTGCTTACCCACAAGCGCGGCTGGGACGAGGACGAGGAGCGCGCCGCGGCCGTCGCCGGTGAACTGCCATCCGCGCCGCTCTGGCGCCAGGCCGAAGCGAGGCTGCTGGCCGGGCGCGTGGCCGAACTGGTGGAGAGCGGGGCCGTGCGGGCGGGGGAGGTGGCGGTGCTGCTGCGCGCCGTCGGCGATCTGGAGGTGTACGAGCGTGCGCTCCAGGACCGCGGCCTGGACACGCTCGCGACGGTCGGGGGCTTCTGGCACGACGAGCAGGTCGGCGATCTGCTCGCGTACCTGCGCGCGCTCGCCAACCCGCTCGACGAGCTGGCCCTGTACGGGACGCTCGCCTCGCCGCTGGTCGGCGTCTCGAGCGATGGCCTGGCGCTGCTCGGCCGCGCCGCGAAAGCGCACAAGCGCAGCGTCTGGGAGACGCTCGCGCATGTGCGGGCAGGAAAGGGGGAGGAGCCAGGGGGGGAGGAGCCCGCGGCGGAGGTTCGCGTGCCGGCCGCCGACCGCGAGCGGCTCGTGGCGTTCCGCGCGCGCCTGTTCGCCGAGCGCGCCGCCGCGGGGCGGCGGACGCTTTCCCAGCTGATCGGGCGGGCGCTCGAGCAGAGCGGCTACGTCGAGCACCTGCTCGCGCTGAGCGACGGCGAACGGCGGCTGGCGAACGTGCACAAGCTGCTCCGCGTCGCCCGCCGCCACGAAGCGAGCGAGGGACGCGACCTGCGCGGCTTCCTCGACCACGTCGCCCACCACCAGGACGGGCTCAGCGGCGCCGAGCCCGACGCGCCGGTGGCCGCCGGCGAGACCGACGCGGTACGGCTGATGAGCATCCATGCGGCGAAGGGGCTGGAGTTCGACGTCGTCTGCGTCGCCGATCTCGGCCGTGCGCAGAACCTCGGCGTGGGCGACCTGCTCGTGGACGGCGAGCGAGTGGGGGTGCGCCTGGCACGGCTCGACGGCTCGCAGGCCACGCCGGCCCTGGCCTGGACGGAGCTCGCCGAGGAGCGCAGGCTGGCGCAGGCCGAGGAGGAGGACCGGATTCTCTACGTCGCGATGACCCGCGCGCGCGAGCGGTTGCTGCTGAGCGGCGCGGTCGACTTCGAGCGCTGGCCGGAGCAGCGACTCGGCGCCCCCACGATCTCCTGGCTTGGCCCGGCGCTGTCGCCCGAACTGCCGACGAGCGTGCAGACGCTCCAGCCGCCGATCCGGGAGCTGGCAGTCGACGTGAGCGATGGGACGTCCGTGCGGGTTGGTCTGCGGCTGAACGCCCCCGAGACGGCCGGCATGGTCCTGCGACTCGAGGGTTTGTCGGGAGTGGAGCACGGCTCACCACTCGCGCCGCCGGTGCAATCCGCGTTGCCCGCGCCACCTACGTCGCCCGCGCCCACGCCGTTTGCACAAACCGCGCAACCCGGCGATGCGGCACGGCTCGAGACGCTCAGCTACACCTCGCTCACGGAGCTCTCGCGCTGCTCCTACCGCTTCTACCTCGAACGGGTCCTCGGCCTGCCCGAGCAGCGCCCGCCCGTGGACGCTGGAGGCGAGTTCCACGGGGAGGGCCTGGAGGCGCGCGTGCGCGGCACGATCGTTCACCGGCTGCTCGAGTCGCTGGACTTCCTGCCGGCGACGGCCCCTTCCACCGAGGACGTGGCGCGCGTCGCCCGCGAGCTCGGCGTGCGTGTCGCGCCCGACGAGCGCGAAGAGCTCGCGACGCTGCTCGGCGTGGCGCTCGACACTCCCCTGGCAGCGCGTCTTGCCGCGGTCTCCGCGGATGCACGCCGGGAGCATCCGTTTGCGCTCACGCTCGCCGCCTCCGACGGCGTGCTCATCACCGGCGTGCTCGACCTGCTCGCCCGCGAGCCCGACGGGGGCATGCTGGTCGTGGACTACAAGAGCGATCGCGTCGCTCCCGGCGAGGATCTCGTCGCCGTGGTCGAGCGCGAGTACTCGATCCAGCGCCTGCTCTACGCCCTCGCCGTGCTCTCCGACGGCGCGCCGCGCGTCGAGATCGTCCACTGGTTCCTGCACCGCCCGTCCGAGCCGATCGGCGCCGTGTTCGCGGCGGAGGACAGGCCGCGGTTGGAGGATGCGGTCGCTCGGCTGGCGGGGAGCGCGCGCGCACGCTCCTTCGAGGTCAGCGCAGATCCGCATCGCGGCCTCTGCTCGACTTGCCCGGGACGTGGTGGGCTGTGCTCCTGGAGCGACTCGATGACGCTCCGCGAGCGGGAGCCTGGGCTCGATCCCGAGTCCGAACCCGAGTCCGAGTCCTGAGTCCGAGTCACTGAGTCCGATCCCGAGTTCGAGTCGGAGTGCGAGCGCGAGTCCGAGGGTACAAGGCCATGACCCCGGCGGATTCGTTTGAGCCTTCCGATCGAGAGCTGTTCGCGCGCGCCCACGCGGGAGATGAGCACGCGCGCGAACAGCTCGCCGAGCGCTACCTGCCGCTCGCCCGCCGCCTCGCGCGTCGCTACCAGCGCAGCGAGGAGCCGCTCGAAGACCTCGAGCAGGTCGCCTCGCTCGGACTGCTGAAGGCGATCGACCGCTTCGACGCCGGTCGCGATGTGGCCTTCTCGAGCTTCGCCGTGCCGACGATCCTCGGCGAGGTCAAGCGCCACTTTCGCGACCGCACGTGGTCGGTGCGGGTACCCCGCGACCTCCAGGAGTTGGTACTGCGCGTGGATCGCGCGGCCGCCGAGCTGTCGCTGAACAAGCACCGCGCGCCGACGGTGGGCGAGCTCGCCGAGGCGGTCGGCGCCACCGAGGAGCAGGTGCTCGAGGCGCTGCGGGCGGCGGGGGCCTATCACGCGGGCTCGCTCGACGCGCCCCGCCCGGGACGGGCCGACGCGGAGGCGTCGGGGGAGAGCCTGGCCGACGCGCTCGGCGAGGAGGAGGAGGGCTTCGAGCGGGCCGAGGAGCGCGCGACGCTCGAGCCGCTGCTCGCGCACGTCTCTCATCGGGAACGCCTGGTTTTGGTGCTGCGCTTCGGTGAGGACTTGACCCAGGCGGAGATCGGTGAACGGATCGGCGTCTCCCAGATGCAGGTTTCGCGCCTGATCCGCCAGGCGCTCACGCGCTTGCGTGCCGGCCTCGCCGAGCGCCCACCGCCGTCCGCGGGTCTACCCCAGCCCGGGGAGTCTGCCCCGCCGGAGGAGTCCGCTCTGTCCGGGGAGCCCGCGCCGCCCGAAGCCCCCGCGCTGCCCGAGGAGCCCGCGCTGCCCGAGGAGCCCGCGCCGCCCGGTGAGCCGCAGCCGCCCGAATAACCAGCCGCCGCGACCCTCCTGATAATCAACTAAACATCAAGAGCTTGACATTTAGATGCCTGTGATTGACACTATTGGCCATGTACCGGTCGATGTGGATGGGGACGCTGAACTTCGGGCTCGTGAGCATGCCCGTGAAGCTGTACAGCGCCACGAGCTCGAAGACGGTGCGCTTCAACCATCTCCACGCCTCCGATCACGCGCGCGTGTATACGAAGCGCTTCTGCGTCGAGGACGACGAAGAGGTCGCCTACGACGAAGTCGTGCGCGGCTTCGAGATCGCCCCCGAGCGCTACATCGTGGTCGAGGACGAGGAGCTCGCGGCGGTCGCGCCCGAGTTCACGCGCACGATCGAGATCGAGGACTTCGTCGCGCTGGAGGAAATCGACCGCATCTATCTCGAACAGTCCTATCACGTGGTTCCCAACCGTGGCGGCGCGAAGTCCTATCACCTGCTCCTGCACGCGATGCGGGAGACCGGGAAGGTCGCGATCGCGCGCGTCGTCCTGCGCTCCCGCGAGCGGCTGGTCGTCGTGCGCCCGCGCGATGGTGCGCTGCTGATGACGACGATGAGCTACGGCGACGAGGTGCACTCGACGAGCGAGCTGCGCGAGCTCGACGACGTCGAGATGCGTCTCTCCGAGCGCGAGCTGGAGGTGGCCAGCCGGCTCGTGCGCACGCTCGCCGAGCCGTTCGAGATCGCCCGCTACCGCGACTCCTATCGCGAGGCCGTGCTCGACCTGATCGATCGCAAGGCCGGCGGCCAGCAGGTCGAGAAGCAGCGTGACGAACGACGCCAGCCGGCCGAGACGACCGACCTGATGGGTGCGCTCCAAGCCAGCCTCGACCAGGCGGTGCAGGAGCACGAGGGGGAGGTCAGTCGGGCTGCGGCTTGAGCGGAGAGGGCGCGCGGGCCTCGTCGTCAGCCGCGAAGCGCAGCGTAAGCACCAGCTCCTCCTGATGCGGGGGCTCGGCCGAGGGGGGCGGCTCGATTCGCAGCTCGTCGGCCAGGCGCTCGAGCACGTTGCCGACGCCGGGGACGTCCGCGTCGGCGAGCAGCCCGCCCGCGCCCCGCTCGGCCAGCTCGCCGACGCGCACCTCGAGGCCGCGCGCGTCGGTTGCCATCGTGAAGACGAGGTGGCTGTCGCGGGCGTGTGTCGGCGCGTGCGCTGAGAGGGTGTCGCAGAGGATCATCGCGTCGTCGAGTCGATCCATCGGGCAGTCGGCGCGCGTGAGCACCATCGAGATCACGCGTCCGAGCACGGGAGCGGCCAGCGGCCCGTTCGCGACGCGCAGCGTCACGGAGTTCGCCGCGGGCCGCTCGTCCCGCTCCTCCCGCGCGGGCATGTTCGTCACGGGCGCGCGGGGGAGAGGGGAAAGGTCATGCGCACCTCGGTGCGGTCATCCGCGCCGCGGCCGAGCTGCACGGACTCCGTGAGCGAGACGATCAGCGGCAGGCCGAGACCGAGACCGGGGCTGTCGGCGCGCGGGCCGATCCCGGGGCCCTCGTCGCGCACGACGACCTCCAGCCTGTCCTCGTCAAGCATCGTGGCGGTGACCTCGAGCGGGCCCTCGTGGTCGTCGGGATAGGCATGGACGACGACGTTCGTGCAGGCCTCGGTGACGGCGAGGCGGATGTTGGAGAGGATCTCCTCATCGACCGCGAACGCCTCGCCGAGCGCCCCGAAGGCGTGGCGTACGACGGCTATGTTCGTGGCTCGCGCCGGAAGCGCCAGCTCCATGTCTGGCGTCCTCGTGGCCGGCATCATCATGGCTCCCTGGGTGCTCGGCGTACTCTCGTCTTCGTTCATGGTGCCCCGCACGGGTGGTTTTCACACATCGAACTTCCGTTCCGGTTGCGGTCCTCTCCTCCGCGGGACCCACAGGAGCGTGCGCCGGAGCGGCGCTGCGGGGTACGCGGCGTCGATCTGAGGCCGAAGTTGAGCATACGCCAGAGCACCTCGGAATCTCCGCCAGACGCCGCCCGCGATCCGCGTGCGGTCCCACGTGGGGGGACCGTCGCGCCCCGCTCACGGGGCCTCCGCGCTGCTACGCTTTCTGGCTCCGCCTCAGGTGCCCGCCTGACCGTTCGGGTCTGCCCACCCGCACGGGATGCACCGCCCCAAGGGAGCACTTCCATGACCACGCACACCATGCAGCCGCCAAAGGCCGTCGGACTCTACGACCCCAGCTTCGAGCACGACGCGTGCGGCGTGGGCATGGTCGCGCGCCTGGACAATCGCCCCACGCACGAGGTCGTCCAGAAAGCGATCACGGCGCTGGAGAACCTCGAGCATCGCGGCGCCAGCGGGGCCGACCCGCGTACGGGCGACGGCGCGGGGATCCTGATGCAGATGCCCGACGAGCTGCTGCGCGCGGTCGTGGACTTCGAGCTGCCGCCGCTGGGCGAGTACGGGGTACTGATGTGCTTTCTGCCGCGGGACGACGCCGCCCGCGCGCGCCTGGAGGCCCTGCTCGAGCGGACCGTCGTGGCCGAGGGCCAGCGCCTGCTCGGCTGGCGCGACGTGCCCGTCCGTCCCGAGCACACGGGCGAGGTCGCCGGCGCCTGTCGCCCGGTTGTCCGGCAGCTGTTTGTAGGGGATGGGTCGAATCGATCGGATCGCGGATCAAACCCCGTGGACCCATCGGGCTCCGCCCACCCCGACCAGGACGCGTTCGAGCGCAAGCTCTACGTGATCCGCCGCGTCTGCGAGCTGACCGCCGAAGATGAGAGCCCCGAGGGCGGGGGCCTGTACGTCTGCTCGAGCTCCTCGCGCACGCTCAACTACAAGGGCATGCTGATCAGCTTCCAGCTGGCGGCCTTCTATCCGGACCTGCAGGACGAGCGCTGCAAGAGTGCGCTGGCGCTCGTGCACTCGCGCTTCTCGACGAACACGTTCCCGAGCTGGGAGCTCGCGCACCCCTACCGCGTGATCTGCCACAACGGCGAGATCAACACCGTGAAGGGGAACGTCAACTGGATGCGCGCGCGCGAGTCCGAGCTGCAGAGCGAGCTGTTCGGCGAGGACCTGTCGAAGATCCTGCCGGTCGTCGCCCAGGGCAACTCGGATTCGGCGACGTTCGACAACGTGCTCGAGCTCTTGATGCTCGCCGGCAGGACGCCGGCGCACGCGGTGATGATGATGATCCCCGAGGCCTACCGGGACCGCGACGACCTGCCCGAGGAGCTGAAGGGCTTCTACGCGTTCCACTCCTGCCTGATGGAGCCGTGGGACGGGCCGGCATCGGTCGCGTTCACCGACGGGCGCGTCGTCGGCGCGACGCTCGACCGCAACGGCCTGCGGCCGGGGCGCTGGGTCGAGACGACCGACGGGCACGTCGTGCTCGGCTCGGAGATCGGCCTGCTCGACATCCCTGCGCAGGAGATCCGCCGTCTCGGGCGCCTGCAGCCGGGCAAGCTGTTCCTCGTCGACCTCGAGCGCGGGCGGATCGTCGAGGACGGCGAGGTCAAGCGCGAGGTCGCGACCAGGAAGCCATACGGCGAGTGGTACGCGAAGCGCTCGGTCCCCTTCGCCCAGTTGCCGCCGTCGGACCAGGTGACGCTCTCCGAACAGCCGATACAGCTGCGCCAGCGCGCCTTCGGCTACTCGCTCGAGGACCTGCGCGTGCTGCTCACGCCGATGGCGCGCGACGGCGCCGAGCCGATCGGCTCGATGGGCAACGACCTGTCGCTGGCGGTGCTCTCCGACCAGGCGCCGCCGCTGTTCTCCTACTTCAAGCAGCTGTTCGCCCAGGTCACCAACCCGCCGATCGACCCGATCCGCGAGGAAGTCGTGATGAGCCTCGCGACGAGCCTCGGCACCGAGCTGAACCTCTTCGGCGAGACGCCCGAGCACGCGCACAAGCTCACACTCGGCCAGCCGATCCTGCTCAACCGCGAGCTGGAGACGCTGCGCCACGTCTCCTACGAGGAGTTCGCGGCGCGCACGATCGACATCACCTGGCCTGTGAAAGAGGGAGCCATAGGGATCGATGGAGCACTCGCGCGCGTCTGCGCCGAAGCCCACGATGCGATCGCCGAGGGCGTGAACATCATCGTTCTCTCCGACCGGCTGATGGGCCCGAGCCGCGTGCCGATCCCGTCGCTGCTGGCGGTCGCGTCGGTTCACCACCACCTCGTGCGCGAGGGCACGCGGCTGCGCGCGGGGATCATCCTCGAGTCGGGCGAGCCCCGCGAGGTGCACCACTTCGCGACGCTGCTCGGCTACGGCGCGAGCGCGATCAACCCGTATCTGATGCTCGAGACGCTCGACCGGCTGGTCTTCGACGGGCACATCGTGTCGAGTGCCCCCCCACCCGGGAATGGTTCGGACGGCCGCGCGGTCTCGCTGACGCCCGAGGAGGCGGCGCAGAACACGATCAAGGCGATCGGGAAAGGCCTGCTGAAGACGATCTCGAAGATGGGCATCTCGACGATCCAGTCCTACAGCGGCGCGCAGATCTTCGAGGCCGTCGGCCTCGAGCCGGCGCTGATCGACCGGCACTTCACCGGCACCGCCTCGCGGATCGGCGGGGTCGGCCTGGAGGTGCTGGCGACCGAGGCGCTCGAGCGTCACGCGCGCGCCTGGCCGACACCGACCTCGGGAGAGGCCGTCGACACGAGCGGGCTGCTGCCCGTCGGCGGCGTCTACGCGTGGCGTCGTGACGGCGAGCACCACATCTGGAATCCCGAGACGATCGCGCTCGTCCAGCACGCCGTGCGCGCGGCCAACGGCAACGTCGGCGCGGCGCTCCAGGGCGACGCCGAGGCGCTCGCGACGGTTCGCGAGAGCGCGGCCTACGAGCAGTACCGCGAGTACGCGCGAAAGGTCAACGAGGACTCCGCCCGCAAAGCCACCCTGCGCGGGCTGCTGCGGATCGGCAGGGAGGCCGAGGGGACGTTCTCGGATGGCACGGACAACGCCGCCTCGGGCGCGCATGGCGCGCGCGGGACCGTTGATTCGATGTCGAGCGCTCCGACGGCGATCCCGCTCGAGCAGGTCGAGCCGGCGAAGGAGATCGTCAGGCGTTTCTGCACCGGTGCGATGAGCCTCGGCTCGATCTCCCGCGAGGCGCACGAGACGCTCGCGATCGCGATGAACCGCCTCGGCGGGCGCTCGAACACGGGCGAGGGCGGGGAGGACCCGGCGCGCTTCCAGCCCGACGCGAACGGCGACCGCCGCCGCTCGGCGATCAAGCAGGTGGCGTCCGGCCGCTTCGGCGTGACGATCCACTACCTCGTGAACGCCGACGAGCTGCAGATCAAGATGGCCCAGGGCGCCAAGCCCGGCGAGGGCGGCCAGCTGCCGGGGCACAAGGTCGACGACTACATCGGCTCGATCCGCCACACGACCCCCGGTGTCGGCCTGATCTCACCGCCGCCGCATCACGACATCTACTCGATTGAGGATCTGAAGCAGCTGATCTACGACCTGCGCTGCGCCAACCCGCAGGCGCAGGTGTCGGTGAAGCTCGTCTCCGAGGTCGGCGTCGGCACGGTCGCCGCGGGCGTGTCGAAGGCGAACGCCGACCGCGTGCTGATCGCCGGCCACGACGGCGGCACCGGCGCCTCGCCGCTGTCCTCGATCCAGTCGGCGGGCGTGCCCTGGGAGATCGGTCTCGCCGAGACCCAGCAGACGCTGCTGCTCAACGACCTGCGCTCGCGGATCGTCGTGCAGACCGACGGGCAGCTGAAGACCGGCCGTGACGTCGTGATCGCGGCGATGCTCGGCGCCGACGAGATGGGCTTCTCGACGGGGCCGCTGATCGCGACCGGCTGCATCATGATGCGCGCCTGCCACCTGAACACCTGCCCGGTCGGGATCGCGACCCAGGATCCGGAGCTGCGCAAGCGCTTCAAGGGCACGCCCGAGCACGTCGTCAACTTCTTCTTCTTCGTCGCCGAGGAGGTGCGCGAGATCCTCGCCTCGCTGGGGCTGAGGACGCTCGACGAGGCGATCGGCCGCGTCGACCTGCTCGGCACGCGCCCGGCGATCGATCACTGGAAGGCGCGCGGCGTCGACCTCACGCACGTGCTGCGGCCGGTCGAGATCACCAAGGGCGGCGCGCTGCATCGCGTCGAAGCGCCCCCGGCGGTGCTCGAGGACGCGCTCGACTGGGAGCTCGTCGAGCAGGCCCGCCCGCTGCTGGAGCGTGGCGGCGCCGATGCCGCCGCGAACGGTCAGCCAGGTGTGAATCAGCCAGGTGTGAATCAGCCGGGCCTGAATCGGTCGGGGGACACGCTCGATCGCGAGCGGCAGGTCCGCATCGAGCTACCGATCCGCAACCGCAACCGCTGCGTCGGCGGCATCCTCTCCAGTCACATCGCGCGCGCGCACGGGGCGGAGGGTCTGCCCGAGGACTCGATCGTGGTCGACTTCGAGGGCTCGGCCGGTCAGAGCTTCGGCGGCTGGCTGGCGCCCGGGGTGAGCTTCACGCTGCGCGGCGACGCGAACGACTACGCCGGCAAGGGGCTTTCGGGCGGGGTGCTGACCGTCAGCCCGCGAGCGGGAATGGGCGCGAGTTTCGTCGCCGAGCAGAACGTGATCGTCGGCAACACCGTGCTGTATGGCGCGACCGCCGGCCGGGCGTTCTTCCGCGGCCTCGCGGGCGAGCGCTTCGCGGTGCGCAACTCGGGCGCGAGCGCGGTCGTCGAGGGCGTCGGCGATCACGGCTGCGAGTACATGACCGGTGGCCGCGTGGTCGTGCTCGGGCCGACGGGGCGCAACTTCGCGGCGGGCATGAGCGGCGGCGTCGCCTATGTGCTCGACGAGCAGGGTGCCTTCGCGGCGGGGCGCTGCAACATGGGGATGGTCGGCCTCGACGAGCTCGACCAGGCCGATGCGCTCGAGCTGCGCACGCTGATCGAGGAGCACGCGCAGCGCACGGGCTCGCCCGTGGCCGCGCGGGTGCTCGCCGATTGGGAGGGTCTGCTGGCGCGCGGGGCGTTCGTGAAGGTGATGCCCCACGACTACAAGCGCGTCCTGCGCGAGCTGGCCGAGCGGGCCGAGGGAGTCGCCGCCTGATGGGCAAGCTGGGGGGTTTCCTGCAGATCGAGCGCCACGGCATCCCCCAGCGGGACCCGCGCGAGCGCGCGCGGGACTACAAGGAGTTCCTGCTGACGAGGCCGACGGAGGAGCTGCGCGAGCAGGGCGGGCGCTGCATGGACTGCGGCGTGCCGTTCTGCCACAACGGCTGTCCGCTCGGCAACCTGATCCCCGACTGGAACGACCTCGTCTACGAAGACCGTTTCGAGGACGCGATCGCCGAGCTGCACGCGACGAACAACTTCCCCGAGTTCACCGGCCGCCTCTGTCCCGCGCCGTGCGAGGCCGCCTGCGTGCTCGAGATTCGCGAGGGCGACGCCGTCACGATCAAACAGATCGAGCACGCGATCATCGGCCGCGCCTGGGACGAGGGCTGGGTCACGCCGCGCCCGCCGCGGCGCGAGACCGGCCAGGGCGTCGCGGTCGTCGGCTCCGGGCCCGCGGGTATGGCCGCCGCCCAGCAGCTGCGCCGCGCGGGCCATCGCGTGACGCTGTACGAGCGCGACGAGGCCGCGGGCGGTCTGGTGCGCTTCGGGGTGCCGGACTTCAAGATCGAGAAGACCGTCGTGCAGCGGCGCGTCGAGCAGCTGCTCGCCGAGGGCGTCGAGCTGCGCTGCGGCGTCGAGGTCGGCCGCGACGTCACCGTCGAGGAGCTGCGCGGCAGCTTCGACGCGGTCGTGCTCGCGACGGGCTCGCGCGTGCCGCGCGACCTGCCGGTGCCGGGCCGCGAGCTCGACGGGGTGCACTTCGCGATGGATTACCTCTATCAGCGCAACCGCTTCCTCGCGCGGGAAATCGAATCCCCGCCCATCCCCCCGACCACGCTTCCCGCCGCCGGCTTCGAGGAGTCGGCGATCGCCGAGCCTGCCGACGCCGCCGTGCGCGAGGAGATCACGGCGAAGGGCAAGGATGTGGTCGTGATCGGTGGCGGCGACACCGGCGCCGACTGCGTCGGCAACGCGCTGCGCGAGGGCGCGCGTTCGATCGTCCAGCTCGAGCTGCTGCCCGAGCCGCCGCGCAAGCGCCCGGACGACCGCACCCCGTGGCCGGAGTGGCCGCAGAAGTACCGGCTGAGCTACGCGATGGAGGAGGCCCAGCGGCTCGACCTGGGCGAGCAGGACTACTCGATCGCGACGGTTCGCTTCGAGGACGACGGCGCCGGTGCCGTCGCGTCGCTGCGGATCGCCCAGGCCGAACCGCAGCCCCCGTTCGCGCCGGTCGAGGGCGCCGAGAAACAGCTGCCGGCGCAGCTCGTGCTGCTCGCGATGGGCTTCCTGCACCCGGAGCAGGCGCTGCTCGACCAGCTCGGCGTGGAGAAGGACGGGCGCGGGAACGTGAAGTCGGTCAAGCCCTATACGACGTCCGTCGACGGCGTGTTCGCCGCCGGCGACGCCCGCCGCGGGCAGTCGCTGATCGTGTGGGCGATCAACGAGGGCCGCCAGTGCGCGCGGATGGTCGATCGTTACCTGGCGGGGAAGCTCGTCAACGGCGCCGCGGACGCCACGGTGGATGGGCTGTTGCCCGAGGACGATGGCACCGCCGGCCACGCGGACGCCGATGTTGGGCCCGAGGGCCCTCCGCAGCACGTCGGGCCCGGGATCGAAGCCGGCTGACGCCGCCGCTGGTCAGCAGGTCTCTGGAAAGCGCGCCCTTCGCGAGACGGGTGGGCCTCCGAGCGCTCCTAGACTGAGGTCATGCCGTCCTTCTGCCGCCACAACCGCTTCGTCGAGCGCTGTCCGATCTGCAGCAAGACGCTCGCCGGTAGCGCGGCGGGCGAAAAGTCGTCGACGAAACCCCGCCGCGCCCCGACGAAAGGCGCCCCCGTGCGTCCCCGCCACCCGCGGCTGCGCGCCGGCGGCAAGGAGGTGCGCGTCAAGCGCGAGAACCGCGCCGGGGACGACGGCTATCGCTCGGGGCTGCTGCCCGGGCTGCGCGCCTCCGGCGATGCCGAGGCGCTGGCGCAGGAGATCGCCTTCGCGCACGGTCGTCTGCTGGCGCTCGGGGCGGCGCCGCCCGATCTGTACGGCGAGGTCCGCGCGCTGGCCGAGGAGGACATCGAGCGGGCGACCTGGATCTGCTTCCTGATCGCCTACCTGTCGCCGCTGGACGGGGAGAACCCGTTCCTCGGGATCCGTCTCGTCCTGGCCGCCGCGGGCGACGGCGTCGCCTATGAGGAGGACATGCTCGAGGACCTCGGCCGGATGCCGCTCGGTCCGCGCACCTCGCACGACCCCGCGCGCGGGACGAGCACGCTGCTCGCCTACCGTCACTGGGCCGAGCGCGCCGGCCGATCGGAGATCGGCCAGCAGCAGCGTGCGTTCGAGGGCGACCCCGAGTGGAGTCCGGGGCGGCGCTTCGAGCGCGGCTTCGAGCGCCTGGCGTTGCCCGGCTTCGGGCGCATGGGGCGCTATGACCTGCTCGTCACGCTGGGGCGGCTCGGGCTGTACGAGATGCGCGCCGACTCGCTGCACATGACGAGCGCGAGCGACGCGCACTCCGGCGACCTCACGACGCTGGCCGCCAAGCGGGTGTTCGCGATCGGCGATCCGCTGCTGCTCGAGCGCCGCGCGCGCACGCTCGCCGAGGCGATCTCGGTGCCGATCGAAACGCTCGACCTGGCGCTTGCGAACTGGGGCTCTGGAACGCGCGCGACGCTCGGCGTGCGCAGCGTGCGCAGCGATCCACACGCGCTCGAGCGCTGCCGGGAGGCGTTCGAGCTGTAGGGCCAAGCTCGTATCGGGCTGTAGGTCGGATGTAGGGCAGATCTCGCTCTCGCAGAGGTCCGAGGTCGACACAGGGCAGTCGCCTGAACGTGAGCGGCCCTGGGAAAAATGCCGTCCACACGGCCACCTACAGTCTCCGTAATGCCGCTCTGCTTCATCGAGCCACAGGACGCGATCCGCGTGATCGCCGAGTCGGTCGGCCGCGAGGCCCGCCGGCAGCTCGTGGGCGAGGTCGTGCGCGCTTGGGTCGACGACATTCCCGACCAGGAGCTGTCGGTCCACTACGCGAAGGCGATCGCCGACCTCGACGAGGACGACCTGCACTTGCTCGCCGCCTGGCACGCGTCGCTGGAGGTCGGTCAGCCGGTGCCCAACACCGAGTTCCTCGTCGGCGTGTTCGCGAGCCTCGGCGAGAACCGGCGCGAGGCGCTGAAGATCGCGGCGGGCTTCCGCGGCGAGGAAGCCTTCCAGGCGGGCGTCTCCGAGGAGCAGGCCCTGGACACCGTGCTGCCCCGCCTCTCGCGCGAGCGCGCGATCGAGCTCGCGACGGAGTGCATCCAGCTGTATATGTGGGACCGCCTCGGCTGCGATAACTGAGCTCGCGTCCAGCGAGGGCTAGAACAAACGCGCAGATTTGCGCCCTCCGGCTCAAGTTATGTAAGATGTCGGTCCTTGGTGCCCTGGGGAGCCCAAGGAGATCCATGTGCGATGTAGTTCCTAAGCCATGGAAAGGCTGAGCGATGAGGAGCACGGCAGGCGAGTTGCGAGCACCCGGGGAGACGCAGGGCGTTGTTGTGGGTCCAACGCGCAAACGGCAGGGGAAGCTGGCGGCGGCAGCCGCTGTGAGTGGGGCGAGCGGAGGGGTGCATTGGCCCTCCTCGCCGCGACCGCCGTGGGGATCGCCCGACGGACCGCCCAACGGATCGCCCAACATTTGGGACTCGCCCGACGAGGAGGTCGCGATCGTGTTGATCGGCGGACAGCGCCTGTTGCGGGACGCCACGGCGAGCCTGCTCGCGAGCGAAGATGGTCTGCGGATCTGCGGCACGTTCGAGTCCGCCGGTCATTTTCTGGAAGTCGGGGTCGAAGATCCGCCCGCGGTGCTGCTGCTCGACTGCGACGAGGACGATCCCGCCTGCTGGCGCGAGGCGATCGGGAGCCTGAGCTCGGCGTATGTTCGCTGCGGCGTCGTGATGCTCTGCGGGGAGCTGCGCGAAGAGGCGATTCGCTGTGCGCTCGAGCAGCACGTGAATGGGCTGATTCTCAAGAGCTACCCGACGCGACAGATACGCGAGTCGATCGCCTATATCGCGACGGGGCGCACGGTCATGCCCGCCGGCTGGCAGCAGGTGTTCACCACCAAGGGCTGGAAGAAACCGCTCGGGTTGAGCCCGCGCCACCGCCAGATCCTCGCGCTGATGGCGCAGGGGCAGGGCAACGATGAGATCGCCGGCGAGCTCGAGCTGAGCCCGAACACCGTCAAGTTCCATGTTCGCGCGCTCTACGCGCGGCTGGGCGTTCACAATCGCGTCGAGGCGGCCAACCGGTACGCGCAGATGCCCAGTGGCGACGGGTAGACCGAGGATCGCGATTCTCGGCGGTACAGGGGGTCTCGGCTCCGAGGCGCTCACTTGGATGCTGACGAAAGGCGGTAACAGCGTGCTCGGCTGCTATCCGGACTACGGCGCGCTCGAGGTCGCGCTGCGTGCGCAGGAGCAGCTTCCGCAGGCCGCGCTCGTGGACGCCGATGACCAGGCGGCCGGCCCATTTGCCGTCGCCGAGCTCCGGCGGGCGTACCCGGAGTTGAAGATTCTGCTGCTTTGCGCGGAAACAACTCCGGTGGTGGTGCGCTGCGTGCTCGAGCAGCACGTCGAGGGAGTGGTGCTCAAGTCCGATTCCGCCGAGGAGGTGATCCTCGCCCTGCGTCATGTGCTCGAGGGCCGGGCGGTGATGCCGGCGGGCTGGCACGAGCAATCGCTCGAGCTCGGCAGCGTCGCGCGCCTGCTCAGCGTCCGCGAGCGCGAGGTGCTCGACCTGGCCGCGGCGGGGCTGAGCAACCGGGAGATCGCCGAGCACCTCGTCATCTCGACCAATACCGTGAAGTTTCACCTGCGAGAGATCTATTCGATCCTCGGCGTGCATAACCGGGTGCAGGCGAGCCAGGCGATGAATCACAGCCACACCTGCGGGTAGGGGGTGGCCTACCCGCATACCGGACCCCCGGCTACCCGGATTGGGAGGGCGAAGACTATCTCCTCTGACTATTGCGGCAACCGGAATTTGATCCTAGGGTCCCTCTTGGTCTGCCCGCATCGGGCCGGTCCTAAACATCCGGTCGTTGCGTGAAGGCACACAAGTCCACTCATCAAGGAGGAGGGCCGCATAACATGCGACTTTACAAACGGAAACTGATCGCGGGCATCGCTGCCGCGGCAGGAATGGCAGCGCTGGCCTTGAGCTCGCTCACGGCAGGCGCGGCCGCCGCTCCCAACCCGGAAAACCCCTATGGGGCCCAGTCGACGAACGTGCCGTACGTCGCGTGGGTGGGAGAGCATGTGCGTCTGGTGGCGTGCAATGCGGAATTCACGGAAGAAATCGACTCGTTGGCCAAGCAGAAGAACGTCGCGCCCAAGTCTCTGCTCGGCTACTTCAACAACGTCAACTTCGCGGTGGAGGACTGGTCGGGCTATCAGTTCCAGCCGCCGACAGCGGACGGAGACGCGGGCAGCGAAATCGGGCAGCCGTTTGACCCGGGTCCGGCCGCGTTCTTCGAATCCTCTGAAGGCAGGGACTGCATCGCGACCAACTACAAGTCGCTCAACCCCGGCCTCACGCGGATCCGCGCCGTCGTGAAGAACGACGAAGACGGCGAAGTCGTCTTCTCGCACCAGTTCTTGGTGATCTGGCTGACGGCGAACAAGCCGACGATCTCCGAGGCCGGAACGACGGCCACGGGCAGTGAAACGTTCCAGTCGCAGCTGAACGGCACCGGCCAGGGCAACCTGTCTCATTTCCTGGGCGATCCGGAAGGCAACGGCAAGTTCACCCCCTCGCCGTTCTCGGGGGAAGAAACGGACAAAGGCCTGATCCAGATCAGGGTGACGGGCGAATTCCCGGTCGTGAAAGAAGCTCCTCTGTCGAACATCCTTCCGGGTGGAACGGGCAGCGAACCGGGTAAGGATGTCTACACGTTGCCGACGGATTGGGCGACGCTCGCCGGAGCGCTGTCGAGCAGCCAGGAAGAAACGGAACCGCCGGGAACCAACCCGGATCTGTGGGACATCCACGGCACGCCGAGCGAAGCCACGACGCCGAACGCGGCCGAACCGGGGAACAACCCGCTGAGCGCGGACTTCTTCCGGCCGGCGTTCAGTAACTTCACCTCTGGTGAAACCGCGACCGTCGGGCCGTATGACCCGCAGTCGGCCGACGAGACGCTGCTCAGCGACGGAAGGCTCAACGCTGACGACGCCCCGATGCCCGCGATGCGGGTCGACGTGTCGATCGCCGCGAATGAATCAGGCGGTCTCGGTGGCGTGGGTCAGATCTCGGGCGCCAGCAAGGCCCAGATCTACAGCCACGACTTCACCGGCAACGCCGAGGAGGAAGGCAACCTGTACAACCCATACTACGGGGAGTATATCCCCGCGACCGACCGCGGCTTGCCGCAGTCCTCGGGCGTGACAGGACCGAGCCCCGGTGGAGACTTCCCCGGGTTTCTGAACAATCACCCGGAACCATATACGTTCTGGCAGGCGGTTCACAATAGCGCCAACGAAAAGACGGAGCGCTACTCGGGCTCGACGGGTTGTCTGCGGCGCGAAGGCGCAGAGCCAAGCGAATACCAGACCCCTGGCGGTCCGCGGACGGAAACGTTCTACACGGACGAGCGTGGCGAGGCATATGTCACGTACACCCCGGGCGATGGTTTCTACCTGGAAAACCTGCCTGAGCTGAAAGAAGGCGAAGAAGAAAAAGCGGGCGAGATCATCAAGAACGGCGATGGTGGCTGTGATCTGAAGCTCCTGAAGGGCTCGGTGATCGGTGAATCGTCGATCTCGGCGAGGGCCGTGTATCCGTACGAGCCCGTCGATTACCCGGCGTTGACATCGGAATCGCTGACCAAGACGATTACGTCCGAGTGGGAAAAGGAATGGTTCCAGTTCCCGAAGGGCCCGGGCGCCAATGAAAACTCGGTCAGGATCATCGTCGCCAAGGCCAAGGACATCGACGGTTCTCCCTTCGTGGGCGAGGCGGTGTGCTTCGTCACCCCGAACGGTGGAACGGTGTCGCACTTCCCCGGCAGCGTGGTCGATGACGTAAATGGGGTGCTCGGATTCGGGATCGGCGATGTGGAAGTTGGCCCATCGACGATCGTGTACCCGCCCGGCAAGGAAGGCAAGCTCTGCGAGACGACCAACTCGAAAGGGCTGGCTGCCGCGGAGGTCACCAACAGCACGTTGAAGACGGTCGATCTGAACGTCGAATACGTCGAAGAGAACATCATCCGCGATCACGAAGTCAACTTCGTGACGCCGGCCGAAGAAAAAGCGGCTAAAGAAGCCAAAGAAGCCAAAGAAGCAAAAGAAGCCAAAGAAGCAGCGGAAGCAAAAGAAGCAAAAGAAAAAGCAGAAGCCAAAGAAGCCGCGGAAAAGAAAGCAAGTGAAGAAGAGCTAGCGGCCGAAACGAAAGTCCACGAAGAAGAAGCGGCTACGAAGAAGGCCAACGAAGAAAAGCTGGCCGCTGAAAAGAAGGCTAACGAAGAAAAGATCGCTGGCCTGAAGACGACAGAAGAAAAAGAAGCGGCGGAAAAGAAAGCAAGTGAAGAAGAGCTGGCCGCCGAAACGAAAATCCATGAAGAAGAAGCGGCTACGAAGAAGGCCAACGAAGAAAAACTGGCCGCTGAAAAGAAACGCCATGAAGAAGAAGTCGCAAGCGCTGTGATGCCGGCTGTCACCCCATCGATCACTCTGTCGAGCACTGCAGGCGGCTCGAGTGGGGGCCTGGCTCCCCTGGTGATCCCGATCCCGAACACGCTCCCCACGGGTGTCACGGCGCTCGGCGGGGTGAAGGGCAGCAAAGGCCACAAGAAGGCGCACGCGGCCAAGCACCACAAGAAGGGCAAGAAGAGCAGCAAGAAGGGCAAGAAGGGCAAGAAGAAGTAAGACGGCGATGCACGGAGACCGAGGGCCCGCCTGGTGCGCGGGCCCTCGGTGGTGCACGCCGGGCATGTCGCGTCGCTTGGGGGCGGGGAGGAAGTCCCCCGTGGCAGAGATGGCGCTGACCACGAGCACGAGCTAGACTGGCACCCATGCCCGCCCCCACAGTCGACGATGTGATGGACGCCCTGTCGAACGTGATCGACCCGGAGCTCGGGTTGGACTTCGTCGAGCTCGGCTTGATCTACGGGGTGGAGGTCGACGAGGGGAACGTGCACGTGACGTTCACGTTGACCACCCCCGGCTGTCCGATCGGGCCGCAGGTGACCGAGCAGATCGAGGAGTTCGTCGGCGAACTCGACGATGTGCGGACGATCGAGTCCGAGATGGTCTTCACGCCACCGTGGTCCCCGGAGAAGATGTCCGAGGACGCGAAGTTCGCGCTCGGCTACTAACTGGCGAGCAGGCGATTGCGCGCCCCGGGTGCGCACGCTTTGACACGAATGCGCAAACTTTGACGAGAGTGCGACGAGTTTGTGCCTGACAGACAGAGAGTGCGACGAATTTGTATCTGGCGGGGACTATGCTTAACTTTTAAGACTGCGTGAAACTATGGTTATACGCACCTTTCAAAGTAATACATACCCCGAGCCAGGCACACTTCCGTCACATCTCGCGCACGAACTTGGCACATCTCGCGCACGAGCCTGGCACACCTCATGCACGAGCCTGGCACACCTCATGCACGAGCCTGGCACACCTCATGCACGAGCCTGGCACACCTCATGCACGAGCCTGGCACACCTCATGCACGAGCCTGGCACACCTCATGCACGAGCCTGGCACACCTCATGCACGAGCCTGGCACACCTCATGCACGAACTTGGCACATCTTGGGCACGAGCCTGGCACATCTCCGGGCACGAGCCCGGCGCATCTCGCGCACGAGCCTGGCACACTTCGGGCGCGAATCCGGCACATCTTGGGCGCGAACTCGTAACAACTGCTGGCTCAAACAGGCGTGCCGATGACGGACTCGCGCGCGAGCGACACCAACGTCGCGAGTTCCTCGGCGATGCTCTCTCCGATCGCGTCGATGTCCGGCAGCGCGTCGAAGTCGCCGAGCAGGCCGAAGTTCATCTGGCCGTTGTAGGACATGATCGCGATCGCCAGGGCGTGGTGCTGGGGCAGGAAGGCGACGGGGTAGGCCTCGAGCATCTCGCGCCCGAGCACGTATAGCGGGAACTGCGGGCCGGGGACGTTCGTGACGAGCAGGTTGAAGAGGCGCGTGGAGAAGTTCAGGCGCGAGGCCTGCGCGAGGATCGTCGGCGGGGCGAAGTTCTGCACGCCCGCGATCACCTCGGCCCCCAAAGCCTGCTTCGACTCCTTCAGACCGTCCATCGCGGCGGAGACGAAGCGCAGGCGCTGCACGGGGTCGGCGATGTACACCGGCAGCGGCCCACGCATCACGACGATCCGGTTGCCGCCGGCGCCATGCTCGTCCTCGGCGCGGACGGAGACCGGGACGAGCGCGCGCATCTCCATGCCCTCGGTGCGCACGCCGCGCGAGATCAGAAACGAGCGCAGCGCTCCCGCCACGACCGCCAGAACGACGTCGTTGACGGTCCCGCCGAAGGCGTTCTTGACGAGCTTGAAGTCCTCGAGCGAGCTGCCGACGCCGACGAAGCGCCGGTGCGGGCCGATGTCCACGTTCAGAGGAGTCTCCGGTGCGGGGTTGAGGCCGGCCCAGACGATCTCGCCGATGCCCTCCGCCGCCTCGCGCGCGCGGGCGAGCGCGTGCTCGGGATGCGAGAGCGCGTCGAGCGCGCCCTCCGCGAGCGCGATCCCGGTCCGCACGGCGCCGAGCAGGCCCGCGGCGAGCAACTCGGCGACGCCGGGCTCTGCGTGCGGCTGCCAGGCGCGCCCGGAGTGGAGCAGCGGCGGCGGGTCGGGGGAGAGGTCGAACAGCACCGTCGCCAGATCGATCCCGGCGATCCCGTCGATCAGGGCGTGATGGCTCTTGGAGATCAGCGCGAAGCGATCTTTCTCGAGACCCTCGATCAACCACATCTCCCACAGCGGCTTGGAACGGTCGAGCTGCTGGGAGAAGATCCAGGCGGTCAGGCTCTGCAGCTGCTCCCAGCCTCCCGGAGTGGGCAGCGCCGCATTACGTATGTGGTACTCGAGGTTGAAGCTGGGGTCGTCGACCCACACCGGCCGGCCGCTGTCCAATGCCGTGTGGGCGAGCTTGTGGCGGTAGCGCGGGACAAGATGCAGGCGTCGCCGGATCTGCTCGAGGAACTCGTCCATCGAGGGCGGCGGTCCTTCGACGATCGTGAGCCCGCCGACGTGCATGTGCGAGGTCGGCCCCTCCTGGTGCAGGAAGGACGCGTCGACCGGAGTGAGCCTGTCGAGGTGACGTTGCGCCATCCGTTTAGCGTACCTGGAGCACCCCTACAATGTTGGAATGTCCGACACCGTTTCCGACCCCGTCGCCAACACGGTCGAGAAGGTTCTGCTCGCGGCCCCGCGCGGCTACTGCGCGGGGGTCGATCGCGCTGTGCAGACGGTCGAACGGACGCTCGAGATCCACGGTCCGCCGGTGTACGTGCGCAAGGAGATCGTGCACAACAAGCACGTCGTGCAGCGCCTGCGCGAGCGCGGCGTGATCTTCGTCGAGCAGGAGACCGACGTGCCGGAGGGGTCGGTGTGCGTGTTCTCCGCGCACGGCGTCGCCCCCAGCGTGCACGCCAACGCCCAGACCCGGGAGCTGCGGACGATCGACGCGACCTGCCCACTCGTGACGAAGGTCCACCGCGAGGCGCTGCGCTTCGCCGAGGACGGCTACACGATCGTGCTCGTCGGCCACGACGGCCACGAGGAGGTCGAAGGCACGATGGGCGAGGCGCCGGAGCGGATCGTGCTCGTGCAATCGGAGCAGGACGTCGACGAGCTCCAGGTCGAGGACCCCGAGCGGATCGCCTATGTCACGCAGACGACGCTGTCGGTCGATGAAACCAGCTCGATCCTCGCCCGGCTGAAAGAGCGCTTCCCGAGCCTCGTCGGGCCTCGCACCGACGACATCTGCTACGCCACGACCAACCGCCAGACGGCCGTCAAGCAGCTCGCCGGCAGTTGCGATCTGATGCTCGTGATCGGCTCGCGCAACTCCTCGAACTCGGTGCGCCTGGTCGAGGTCGCACGCGACTTCGGCGCCGACGCGCACCTGATCGACAGCGCGAGCGAGGTCCGCGAGGAGTGGCTGCGGGACAAGCGCGTCGTCGGCATCTCCTCGGGCGCAAGCGCCCCCGAGAACCTCGTCGGCGAGCTCGTCGAGCTCTTCCGGTCACGAGGGGTGCGGGATATCTCCGAGGTCGACGCGGTCCGCGAGGACGTGCGCTTCATGCTGCCCAAGCAGGTGCGCGACGAGGTCGCCGTCGCGGTCGCTGGCGAGGTCTCCTGAGTACCTTAATCGTCTCCGACCTGCATCTGGGCAGCAGCCTCGGCTCGGACGTCTTGAGTCGCCCCGGCCCCCGCGCGGCGTTGCTGGAGGCGTTGGCGGACGTCGACCGGCTGGTCCTGCTCGGCGACGTGCTCGAGCTGCGCCACCGCCCGCCGCGCCACGCGATGGCCGCCGCGCGGCCGTTCTTCGAAGATCTCGGCCGGGTGCTCGCCGGGCGCGAGCTCGTGGTGAGCGCCGGCAACCACGACCATCTGCTGGTCGAGTCGTGGCTGGCCGAGCGTGCGCTGCGGCCGCCGGAGCCGTTCGAGCTCGAACAGCGACTGCGCCCCGATCAGGCGTCGCCGATGCTCGCGCAGCTCGCCGCCTGGGCGGCGCCCGCGCGCGTGAGCGCCGCCTACCCGGGACTGTGGGTGCGCGACGACGTCTATGCGATGCACGGCCACTACCTCGACGCGCACCTGACCGTGCCCACGATCGAGCGCCTGAGCGTCGCGCTGATGAGCCGCGTGCTGGGACGTCCGGCCGCCTCCTTCAGCCGTGTCGAGGACTACGAGGCGGTGGGAGCGCCGGTGTTCGCGTGGCGCGACACGGTCGCCCGGGACGCGCATGCCGGCGGCGCGATGAACCGCGTCGACACGATCCGCGCGTGGCGGGCGCTCGCCGGCGAGCCGAACGGCGCGGGCGGCTCGGGCGGCTCGCTCCGCGCAGGTTCGGCAGCGTGGCGCGCGGCGCGGGTTCGCAAGCTGCGCGGGCTGGCGCTCGCCGGCGCCTTCCCGCTCGCCGTGGCCGCGCTCAACCGTGCCGGGCTGGGTCCGCTGCGTACCGACATCTCCACGGATGAGCTGCGCCGCGCCGGACTGCGCGCGATCGGCGAGGTGGCCGACCGTCTCGGCCTCGGTGACGCCCACGTGATCTTCGGCCACACCCACCGCGCGGGGCCGCTTCCGGGCGACAGTGAGACGGAGTGGCTCGGGCGGGGTGGTGCGCGCCTGATGAACTGCGGCTGCTGGACGTACGACCTCGTGTTTCTCGGCCGCAGCGCTGTCGAGACCCCCTACTGGCCTGGGACCTGCGTGCTCGTCGAGGGGGACTCCTCCGAGCCCCCGCAGCTGATGCGCCTGCTGCTCGATCGCTCGCACGCCGAGCTCGCGCCGGCCCCGCCGGTCGCGGCCGGCGGCGACCCTGCGCCGGGCCCGGTTACGCCAAGCCCGGCGTGAAGCACGTCGCGTAGCACCGTACGCCGTCGCCGACCTCCAGCGCAAGCGTGCCCGCGGTGTGGCGCCCGTGCTCGATCAGGGGGTAGGCGCCCGGGTGGGTGATGGTCAGCTCTTTGACGATGGGCGCCTTGGGTAACCCGTCCGTGTGGGTGACGGCAAGCTGCTCGGCGACGGCCCCCTTGGAATGATCGCCGGGGGTGCTGGGGTTGTCCAGATGGTTGGCTTCGAGGCCGCCAGGGTTGATATCTGCGTTTGTGGTCCTGTGTCTGATCCGCACCTTCCCCGATCCGTCGAGCACCGCCCACACGCCGCCGGCCTCATAGGGGCCCGAGTAGGCGCCCTCCTGGTCCTTGGTCTGGGGCAATAGCTGGGCTCCGGGCGCGTCCTCGGGGCGGATCGGATGCAGCGGCTCGCGCTCGACGCCGAGCAGCTCCTGGATCGCCAGCTCGGTTTCGGCGTAGGCGCCCTCGCCGTAGTGGTACTCGAACAGCCGCGCGCGGCCGTCGAACAGGTAGCGCGCCGGCCAGCCCTGGTTCTCGTAGTCGCGCCACAGCTCGAGCTCGCGGTCGATCAGCACGGGATACTCGATCCCCAGCCGCGCCACCGCCGCCCGCACCGCGTCCTCGTCGCGCGCCGGCGGAAAGCCGGGGGAGTGCACGCCGATCGTGCGCAGCCCAGCCTGCGCATAGCGTTCGTGCCACGCCTGCAGATACGGCAGCGTGCGCAGCGAGTTCGGCCGGCAGAAGTCCCAGAACTCGATCAGCAGCGGCTTCCCGCGCTGGATGATGCTCGCCTCCCGCCCGGTGACGTTCGCCCAGGGCAGGCCGGTCGGGAACAGCGGCGCGACGATCGTGTCTACGGGCGCCCTCAACGTCGAGACGCTCTAGCCAATACTTCCGACCATCTCCAATTGGATGAGCCTGTTGAGCTCGACCGCGTACTCCATCGGCAGCTCCTTCGTGACCGGCTCGATGAAGCCGTTGACGATCATCGCCGCGGCCTCGTCCTCGGTGAATCCTCGCGAGCCCATGTAGAACAGCTGGTCGTCGGAGATGCGCCCGACGGTCGCCTCGTGGGCGACGGTCACGTGCGGGTTCTGGATCTGGATGTCGGGCCAGGTGTCGGATTTCGATTCGCCGTCCATCATCAGGCCGTCGCACTGCACGCGGGCTTTCGATCCTGCCGAGTTCGCGCCCATCTTCACGAGGCCGCGATAGCCCATGATGCCGCCGTCCTTGGAGATCGACTTGGCGAGGATGTTCGAGGTCGTGTTCGGCGCGAGGTGGACGACCTTCGCGCCGGTGTCCTTGTGCACGCCCTTGCCGGCGACGCCGACGTTCAGGTGGTCGGCGCGCGCGCCCTCGCCCATCAGGTAGGAGCCGGGGTAGAGCATCACGTACTTCGCGCCCATCGAGCCGCCGACCCACTCGACGGTGCCGTGCGCGTCGACGACGGCGCGCTTGGTGTTGAGGTTGTAGACGTCCTTCGACCAGTTCTGCACGGTCGTGTAGCGCGCCTTCGCGCCCTCGTGGACGAAGATCTCGACGACCGCGGAGTGCATCGAGTTGACCGAGTAGGTCTGCGCGGTGCAGCCCTCGATGTAGTTCACCTCCGAGCCCTCGTCGGCGACGATCAGGGTGTGCTCGAACGTGCCCTCGCCCGCCCCCTCCATGCGGAAGTAGGACTGCAGCGGCAGGTCGCACTTGACGCCCTTGGGGATGTAGCAGAAGGCCCCGCCCGACCAGACGGCGCCGTGCAGCGCGCTGAACTTGTTGTCCTGCGCGGGGACGCATTTGTTCATGAAGTATTTCTCCACCAGCTCCGGGTACTCGGTGACGGCGGTGTCCATCGAGCAGAACAGGATCCCCTGCTTGGCGTACTCCTCCTTCAGGCCCTCGTACACGGGCTCCTGGCGCCAGACGCCGACGACGCCGGCGAGGTGCTCGCGCTCGGCCTGGGGGATGCCGAGGTCCTCATAGGTCTGCTTCATGTCCTCCGGCACGTCGTCCCACGAGTTGAAGCGCCCGGCGGTGGGGGGCGAGTACAGCACGAGGTCATCGAGGTTCAGCGCGCTCAGGTCCGGGCCCCAGGTCGGGATCGGCTTGCGTTCGAAGATCTCCAGCGCCTTGATCCGTTTCTCGGCCATATAAGCGGGCTCGCCCTTGATCTTCGAGAGCTCGCTCACGACCTCGCGCGAGATGCCCTGGCGCGCGCGCAGTTGACCCTGCTCGTCCTCGACGATCGGGCTGGGCTTGGTGATCCTGGTGCGGTCCGTCGTGGCCATCTGGCTCCTCGCTGCGGTTGTGCGCTGAATCCTGTGCTCTGAAGTAGGGATTGTATCGTCCTCGGCGGTGACGTCCCATGCGATGTTGAGGGGTTCGGTGAGCTCTTCATCGGAGACGTTGAAGATCACCGAGTCGCGCAGATCGTCATTGTTGGCCATCATCAGGCCGGCCAGGCGTGGTCGCCGGTCACCGCGCCGCGCACGACCTTCAGGTTCAAGAGCGCGCACTTGCGCCGCGTCGCCGAGACCGGGATCCCGAGCAGCTCGATCATCCAGTCGGCGCCGAGTCCGCCGACCTCCTCCAGGCTCATGCCCTTCAGCTCCTCGGAGGCGATCGACGCCGAGGCCTGCGAGATCGCGCAGCCGTGGCCGTGGAAGCGCAGGTCCTCGATCTGGCCGTCCTTCACGCGGATGTGGACCCCGAGCTCGTCGCCGCACAGGGGGTTGTGCTCGAGCGCCTCGAGGTCGTGGGGCTCGAGCTCGCCGAAGTTACGCGGCTGCTTGTAGTGGTCGAGGATGTAGTCGCGGTAGAGGTCGTCCATCACAAAATGGGAGCAAATCTAAAGGCGGAGATGTTTGGATTACTTTTTAATCCGCGTGACACGATCGTTATACGCACTCTCCAAAGTGCAACAACCTCCCCGCCAGACACACTTTCGGCACATTTACGCATCAGTTCGGGCACGGTTCAGCGCAACTTGGGCACACATCGGCTCAGTTCACGATAGGCCGAACACAGAGCGTCCGGCGAGCAGGGAACCGACGAGCGCATCGATGTCCGCCGGCTCGTTGTAGATACCGATGCTCGCGCGCGCGGTCGCGCTCACACCCAGGCAGCGCATCAACGGTTGCGCGCAGTGGTGCCCCGCGCGGATGCAGACGCCGGCGCGGTCGGCCAGCTCGGCGATGTCGTGGGGGTGTATGCCCTCGATCGTGAACGACGCCAAACCACCCCGCGCTTCCGCCTCCGGGGGCCCGGTCACGCGTAGGCCGGGCACGTCGCCGAGGCGCTCCAGCATGTACGCGGTTAACGCGCGCTCGTGTGCGCGCACGCGTTCCATGCCGATCTGCGAGAGGTACTCGACAGCCGCGCCTAGCCCGACCGCCTCGGCGATCGGTGGCGTGCCGGCCTCGAACTTGTACGGCAGCTCATTCCAGGTGGCCCCCTGGAAGTCGACCGAGGCGATCATGTCGCCGCCGGTCAGGAACGGCTCCATCTGCTCGAGGATCTCGCGCCGCCCGTGCAGCACGCCGATCCCCGTCGGGCCGAGCGCCTTGTGTCCCGTCCAGGCGTAGAAGTCGGCGCCGATCGCCGCGACGTCGACCGGCATGTGCGGCACCGCCTGGGCGCCGTCCACGAGTGTCGCCGCGCCCGCATCGCGCGCCCGCGCGACGATCTCCGCGACCGGGAGGATCGTGCCGAGCACGTTCGACACGTGCGTCACCGCGACCATCCGCACGTCCCCGCGCGCCAGCTCCGCATCCAGCTGCTCGAGCGAGACCTCGCCGCGCTCGTCCACCTCCAGATAGCGCAGCTCCGCCCCCTGCTCGCGGCAGAGGACCTGCCAGGGGACGATGTTCGCGTGGTGCTCCATCTGCGTGATCAGCACCGCGTCGCCGGCTCCCACGTTCGCCCGGCCGTGGGCACCCGTGTCATGTGGGGTCCGTCGCGCGCCGCTGACGTCTGCGTCCTTCGCGGTCCGTTCCGTTCCGTGCCCGTCCGTGCCCCCGGGCGCCTGTCCGCGCCCCCAGGCGTATGCGACGAGGTTGATCGCCTCGGTGACGTTCTTTGTGAAGATCGTCGTCTCCGGCTGCGCATTGACGAACGCGGCGACCCGTTTGCGGGCGCCGTCGTACGCGGCGTCGGCCTCCTGCGCCAGGGCATAGACACCGCGGTGCACGTTCGCGTTGTGCTCGCGCAGGTGGTTTGCGACCGCGTCGATCACGACCGTGGGCTTCTGCGACGTAGCGCCCGAGTCCAGATAGATCAGCTCGCGACCGCCGTCAAAGCGCCGGGAGAAGATCGGGAAGTCGGCCTTCACATCCAGACCCTCGTTGACCGTCACAACATCGGACATCGTCAACGGACCTCTGCATCGAACAACGCGACCCGAGCAGCCGCCGGTAGGCGGCCCCTTAAAAAGGTCGTTTCTTCAGCGACTGGTGGCATACGCCTCGATGTCATCGCGCGCCGCCGCCAGCTTGCCGGCGATCTTCTCGCGCACGAGCTCCTCCAGCGGCTCGTCGGCGAGCTCCGCGATCAGCGGCTCGAAGAAGCCCTCGACGATCACCCGCACCGCCGCGGGGCGGTCGAGGCCGCGCGACTGCATGTAGAAGATCGCGGCCTCGTCGAGCTCGCCGACCGTGCCGCCGTGCGAGGCCGAAACGTCGTCGGCGGAGACGAGCACCGAGGGGATCGCGTCGACGCGCGCCTTCGGCGAGAGCATCATCGAGTGGATCTGCAGGTAGGTGTGCGTCTGCTGGGCGCCCGGGTCGATCTGGATCAGGCCCTCGAAGCTCGCGCGGCTCTCGCCCGTCGCGGCGCCGCGCCAGTGCACGTCCCCGCCCGAGGGGCCGGTCTCGTGCAGGTCGACCGCGAATACATCGAGGTGCTCGTGCTCCTCGGTGAAGAACAGCCCGCGAAAGGCCATGTCGCCGCCGGGCTCGGTGACGGCCAGCTCGAGGTGCTGGCGCACGAGGTGCCCGCCGAGCAGCGCCGGCAGCCAGTGGCAGTACGCGTCGCGCCCGACGCCGACGAAGCGCGTCGTCGCGTCGTACACCTCGCCCTTGCCCCAGTCCTGGACCTGGGCGAGGCGGCAGCGCGCGCCGTCTTCCAGATACAGCTCGAACGCGCCCGCGTGCAGGGCCTGACCCTCGAAGTCCTCCGCGAGGTCGTACTCGTGCAGCTTGAACTCGCTGTGGGTGCCGCCGATCACGAGCGTGCGTGCGTACTGCGCCACGCCCGGGCCGTCGATCGCGTAGACGATCTCGAACGGGTCCTCCACGACGACGCCCTTCGGCACGTGCAGGAACGCGCCGCCGGTCCAGAACGCGGCGTTCGCCGCCTCGAGCTTGTTGCGATCGATCGTCAGGCGCTTCGAGTACCAGCGCTCCGCCAGCTCGCGGTGATCCTGGAAGGCTTCCTCCAGCGAGCACAAGATCACGCCGCGTTCGGCCAGGGCCGGGTCGAGCTCTACATGGACGACCGCCCCGGCGCTCTGCACGATCCTCCCGGCGTGCGGCCGGTCGGGCAGCGTGCGGGTGACGACCTCCGGCACCACGCCCGCCGCGACCTCGATCGAGTCTCCCGCGCCCCCGGTCTGCAGCGCGTCGAGATCGAGGGGCTGCAGCGTCGTTGTCCAGAACCCCGAGCGCCGCCACACGGGCAGCTCCGAGGTCTCATACGACTTCAGCGCCGCCTCGCGCAACTGCTCCAACGTGCGGCCGTTGCCCGCTCCGGCGCCCGCGAGCGCGTGGTAGAGCGTCGCCTCGCGGTGGCGGCCGGGCTTGGCCTGAACCGGTGCCGCCCCGTTCGTCGTCTCCTCAGGCACGGGCACCTACTTCCTGGCGGATCTGGTCGTATCCCTCGCGCTCCAAGCGTTCGACGAGCTCGACGCCGCCCTGCAGCACGATCCGCCCGTCCATCAGGATGTGCACGAACTGGGGCTTGATGTAGTGGAGGATGCGCTGGTAGTGGGTGATGATCAGCGCGCCCAACCCCTGCTCCTCGTGCAGTCTCTGCACGCCCTCCGCGACCGTCCGCAGCGCGTCGATGTCCAGCCCCGAGTCGGTCTCGTCGAGGATCGCCACGTCGGGCGCCAACATCGCCATCTGCAGGATCTCCGCGCGCTTCTTCTCGCCGCCGGAGAAGCCGTCGTTGAGGTGGCGCGAGGTGAACGCCCTGTCGACGTCGAGCAGCTCGATCGCGTGCTGCAGCTGGTCGCGGAACTCCTTCACCTGGATCGGCTCCTCGCGCTTGGCGTTAATCGCCATCCGCAGGAAGTTCGCGACCGACACCCCGGGAATCGAGACGGGGTACTGGAAGGCGAGAAACAGCCCCGCCTTCGCGCGCTCGTGCGGCTCTGCCTCGGTGATGTCCTCGCCCTTGAAGACGATCGTCCCCTCGGTGATTTCGTACGAGGGGTGTCCGAGCAGCGTGTTCGCGAGCGTCGACTTGCCCGAGCCGTTCGGGCCCATCAGCGCGTGGACCTCGCCGCGCGAGACGTCCAGATCGACGCCTCTGAGGATCTCGCGCTCCTCGATGCGCACGTGCAGGTCTCTGATCTCCAGGTCGGCCATGTTCTGTTTTCAAGCTCCAGTTGTCAGTGGTTTGGGTTCGATTCCGTTCAAGAGCGCGGGCGCCAGCACGAGGTCGGCGAGCGTCGTCTCCTGCAAGGTCCGCACGATCGCAAAGCGCACGCGTGTCCACAGCAGCTTCGTCGGACAGACGTGGGAAGGATCCGACTCCCTTGAGCACACGATCGTGCCGTCCGATGCCTGGGAGATGCACTCGATCGGCGCGATCGAGCCCTCGAGCGCCTGCACGACCTCGGCCATCGTGATCTCCGTCGGCGAGCGCGCAAGCAGATAGCCGCCGCGCGAGCCGCGCCGCGAGTCGACCAGGCCGGCCTTGCGCAGCCGCGCGACGAGGTGCTCCAGGTAGGCCAGCGGCAGCCCGTCGTGCGCGGCGATCTCCGCGAGCGGGATCGGATCCTCGCCGGCTCGCCGAGCCAGCTCGACCATCACGCGCACGCCGTACTCGGCCTTGGTTGAGAACATCATCGTGAATGTCGTACCCATCGGGGGGAG
Source organism: uncultured Solirubrobacterales bacterium (assembly GCA_963789675.1). GTDB lineage: Bacteria > Actinomycetota > Thermoleophilia > Solirubrobacterales > Solirubrobacteraceae > Palsa-744. The sequence goes on from CAWBLR010000003.1 coordinate 123,670, forward strand.
GTCGGGAGAGGGGCCTGCCCCTCCCGCTCAGATCATCATCGTGTCATTTCCTACCTGTCAGCTAGGGTATCAGCGGGCTCGGGGAAGCTCAGGGCTCCCTACTTCTTCGCCTTCGAGCTTGCGGATGTCGTGGACGAGCCCTTCCGGGGTGAGCTGTTCGACCTGGAAGAGATCGCGCTTCTGCCCGGCGCGGTCGATTAACAGGACGGCGGCGGCGTGCGGCGACTCGGCGTCGCCGAGCTGGTCGGGGACGATGTCGTAGGCGCGCCACACCGCCCGCAGTTCGGCGGGCGTGCCGGTGAGAAACTCGACGCGGCCCTCGAGCGCGGCTTCGCCGAGGAAGCGGCGCACGGCCGCGGGCGTGTCGGCGGCCGGGTTGGCGCTGACGATCAGCACCGGGACGGGGTGGGCAGGAGCGGGGTTGGTAGGGGCGGGTTGGGCATTCAATTCATCGAGCGCGCCGCGAATCTGCTGGGCGATCAGCGGGCAGGTCGGATGGCAGGTCGTGGAGAGGAAGGTCAGGATCGCGACCCTCCCGCGGTACTGGCTCAGCGACACGCGCCGCCCGGCCTGGTCGGTGAGCGTGAAGTCGGGCGTGCTCACTCCCTGCGGCAACAGCGCCCCGTCGAAGCCGGTGCTGGCCTGCGCGTTTTCGGCCACCGCCCTCGCCGCCGCCGCGGCGAGTCGCTTCCGCGGAGGATGCGTGGCCGGGCGGCCGAGCAGGACGACGAGCGCGAACACGAGCACGACCGCGGTCAGGAAGGCGAGCAAGAGGATGCGGGAGCGCCGGCTCATGGCGCGGCATAGCGTCTCAGAGGAAGACGGGAAAGATCGCCACAGCGGGCCGGCATGTCCCCCTCGAGGGGAGGCGGGCCTTCTTGCGCTGCCCCACGCGCGTGGCCCACGGCGCAGTTAGTCGCCGAGAGCGATGGCAGAAATCGTTGGAGATCTGTCCTTGCGGACAGACGCAGAGTGGGCCATGATCGGAGGATGGACAAAAACCCCCGATCCGCCCGAATTCCTGCGTCCGTCCCGCGCCAGATCGCGATTCTCGTCTACCCGGGCGTGCAGAGCCTCGACTTCACCGGCCCGTTGGAGGTGTTCGCGGGAGCGCAGCGGCTGATCGAGCGGTCGGGCGGGCGCGAGCGCGGGTACGAGATCAAGCTGCTGAGCGTTGACGGCCGCCCGCTCGAAACCTCGAGCGGGCTGACCGTGACCCCGCACACGAGCCTTGCGGCGGCGCCCGCGGAGATCGACACGCTGATCGTCGCCGGTGGGTACGGTCGCAAGCAGGCGGCGACTGATCACGTGTTGCTGGAGTGGATTGCCGCGACTGCCGCCACCGCACGGCGCACGGCCTCGGTTTGCACCGGCGCCTTTCTGCTCGCCGCGGCGGGTGTGCTCGATGGCCGCCGCGCGACCACCCATTGGGCATCGGCCGGCGAGCTCGCCGCGCGCTACCCGGCGGTGGACGTCGACCCCGAGCCGATCTTCCTGCGCGACGGGCCGATCTGGACCTCGGCCGGGGTCACCGCGGGGATGGACCTCGCGCTGGCGCTCATCGAGGAGGATCTCGATCGCGACGCCGCGCTGACGATCGCACGCCACCTCGTCCTGTTTCTGCGCCGTCCCGGCAACCAGTCGCAGTTCAGCGCGACGCTATCCGCCCAAGAGCCGGCGCGTGAGCCGCTGCGCGAGGTACAGCGTTATGCGGTCGAGCACCCGGCCGGCGATCTGTCCGTCGAGGCGCTCGCCGACCGCGCATGCATGAGCCCGCGTCACTTCGCCCGTGCGTTCGCGGCCGAGTCCGGGGTGACGCCCGCGCGCTACGTCGAGCGGGTGCGCATCGAGGCCGCCCGCCGATGCCTGGAGGACACCGCGGAGCCGATCGCGGCCGTCGCGCTTGCCTGCGGCTTTGGCACCGCGGAGACGATGCGCCGCGCGTTCCTGCGCGCGCTCGAGGTCGGCCCCGCGGAGTATCGCCGCCGTTTCCATGCCCCGATCGAAATCGAAAAGGAGACAGTGCAATGAACATCGCGATCCTGCTGTTCGACCGGCTGGCCGCGCTCGACGCCGTCGGTCCCTACGAAGTGCTGAGCCGGTTGCCGGGCGCGAAGGTCACGTTCGTCGCCGAGCAGGCCGGCCCGAAGCACACTGACCCTGGCCCACTGGCGCTGACGGCCGACGCCGCACTCACGGAGTTGGAACACCCCGAGATCGTCCTCGTGCCCGGCGGCCCCGGCCAGATGGCGCTGATGGACGACGGCCCGGTCCACGACTGGCTGCGGGCAGCGCACGAGACCTCGCAGTGGACATGCTCGGTCTGCACCGGCTCGCTGATCCTTGCCGCCGCGGGGCTGCTGCAGGGCAAGCGCGCGACCAGCAACTGGCAGGCGCTGGAGGAGCTGGGCCGGTTCGACGGCGTCGAGGTGGTCCCCGAGCGCGTGGTGTTCGACGGCAAGCTCGCGACCGCCGCCGGGGTGACGGCCGGGATCGACATGGCGCTCGCGCTCGTCGCGAAGGTCGCAAACGTTCAGGTCGCGCAGGCGATCCAGCTGGGCATCGAGTACGACCCGCAGCCGCCGTTCGACGCGGGCTCGCCGCGGAAGGCGCCGGCGGAGATCGTCGAGGCGGTGCGCGCTTACTCGCGCTTCACTGCGGGAGCGGGCAGCGCCGCCGCTGGGGGCTGAAGGGCGCTCCCGTCTGAGATGGCGGTGTTGGCGTAAGGGGCGCTGAGGTGGTCGACGTAAGTAAGATCCCGCGCATGTCCGACAACCCGTTTGGAACCAGCACCACCTCCTCACAACAGTCCGCGCTGAGCGTGTTCGAGCCGCGCGCGACCGAACGCGCGGCCAGCTCGACGTTCCTGCTCGGCCAGGTGATGTTCCTGGTCGCGATCGCGCTCGGCTTTTTCGCAGCCGGCACATACATCGGGCGCGATCTCAGCTACGGCACCGGCTTGATCTTCGAGCTCGGCGCGCTCGGGATGCTGATCGTGCAGATGTTCGTCCCGAGACTGCGCGAAGGGCCGACGGGGATGACGTGGATGTTCGCGCTCGCGCTGCTGCTCGGCATCGGGCTGGGGCCGGTGATCAACGAGTACGCGACGGTCGACCAGAGCGCGATCTACCAGGCGGCCGGTGGCACCGCGCTGACGGTCGGCGTGATGGGCTCCTACGGCTTTGCCACCTCGCGCGACCTGCTCCGCTGGATGCGGCCGCTGTTCTTCGCGCTGCTCGGCGTGTTCCTGCTCGCGATCGTGCTGATCCTGATCGGCTCGGGCGAAAGCTTCCTGTTGAACCTCGCGATCTACGTGATCGTGAGCGCCTACCTGGCGATCTACTTCCAGTACATCCGCCGCCGCGCGACCGAGCGCGACGTCGTCTGGATCGCGACGGGCGTGTTCATCAACGTGATCAACATCTTCCTCACGCTGCTGCGGATCTTCGGCAGCCGCTGACGCAGGTCGATCGGGAGAAGATCACGCCCGGGGTACGGCGCGACCCCTCGTATCCAGGCGGGAAATCGATCCCCGAGGCGGACGGTAACCTCCGAGTCAGATGACCGAGCAACGCTACGACCCCCAGGAGATCGAGCCCCGCTGGCAGGCGCTGTGGGCGAAGGAGCGCACCTGGGAGGTCGCGAACGATGGCGCGGCCGGCCGCGCGGGCGGGCGGGCATCCAATTCCTACGTGCTGGAGATGCTGCCGTATCCGAGCGGCGAGCCGCACATCGGCCATCTGAAGGTCTACTCGGTCGGCGACGCGATCGCGCACTACCACCGCCGCACGGGCCACCGGGTGCTGCACCCGATGGGCTACGACGCGTTCGGCCTGCCGGCGGAGAACCACGCGATCAAGACGGGCGTGCACCCGCGCGACTCGACCGCCGCGTCGATCGCCTCCTTCCAGCGCGAGTTCCGCCGCTGGGGCATCTCGATCGACTGGTCGCGCGAGCTCGCGACGCACGATCCGCGCTACTACCGCTGGACGCAGTGGATCTTCCTGCAGCTGTTCGGAGCGGGCCTCGCCTACCGCAAAGAGGCGGCGGTGAAGTGGTGCCCGAAAGACCAGACGGTGCTCGCGAACGAGCAGGTCGAAGCGGACGGAACCTGCGAGCGCTGCGGCGCGATCGTCGAGATCCGCCAGCTCGAGCAGTGGTTCCTGCGGATCACCGACTACGCCGAGCGCCTGCTGAACGACCTCGACGGGATCGAGTGGCCCGAGCACGTGAAGACGATGCAGCGCAACTGGATCGGGCGCTCGGAGGGCGCCGAGGTGACGTTCAGATGCGAGGACCTGGATCCCGCCCACCCGATCGACTACCCCGTGTTCACGACGCGCCCGGACACGCTGTTCGGCGCGACCTTCTTCGTGATGGCGCCCGAGCACCCCGACGTGGCGCGGCTGGCCGAGGGGACGCCGTACGAGAGCGATGTGCGCGACTACGTCAACAGAGCGCTGAACGAGTCCAACGAGGAGCGCGGCAACGCCGAGAGGCCGAAGACGGGCGTGCCGCTCGGGCAGAACCGTGACGAACCCGGTGAACGGCGAGCAGATCCCGATGTACGTGGCCGACTACGTGCTGATGGAGTACGGCACCGGCGCGATCATGGCCGTGCCCGGGCACGACGAGCGCGATTACGCGTTCGCGCGCGCCTACGACCTGCCGATCCGCCGCGTGATCGAAGGCCCGGCCAGCGCCGCGCCGGACGCCGACCCGAGCGCGGCCGAGACCACCGAGGAGGGTCTTCCGTACTACCGGCGACGGCCTGCTCGTCAACTCGCACCCCGACTTCGACGGCATGCCCAACCGTGAGGCCCTGAGCGCGATCGTGAGCTGGCTCGACCGCGAGGGCAAGGGCCACGCGTCGGTCAACTACCGCCTGCGCGACTGGCTGGTCTCGCGCCAGCGCTACTGGGGCTGCCCGATCCCGATCGTCAACTGCGAGCGCTGCGGGGAGGCCGTGCCCGTGCCCGAGGACCAGCTCCCGGTCGAGCTGCCGGACATCGAGGACTACACGCCGAAGGGCCGCTCGCCGCTGGAGGCGGCGGAGGAGTGGGTGCGAGACGAAGTGCCCGGAGTGCGGGGGGCCGGCGCGCCGGGAGACCGACACGATGGACACGTTCGTCGACTCGTCGTGGTACTTCCTGCGCTACTGCGACGCCTCAAACGTTCAGGCCGCGTGGGATCCCGCCGCGCTGAAGGAGTGGATGCCGGTCGACCAGTACATCGGCGGCGTCGAGCACGCGATCCTGCACCTGATGTACGCGCGCTTCTTCACGAAGGCGCTCGCCGACCTCGGCCACCTCGACTTCCAGGAGCCGTTCAAGGCGCTGTTCACGCAGGGGATGGTGACGAAGGACGGCGCGAAGATGAGCAAGTCCCGCGGCAACGTCGTCTCGCCGGCCGCGATCATCGAGCGCTACGGGGCGGACACGGCGCGCTGCTACATCCTCTTCATCGGGCCGCCCGATCAGGACGCCGATTGGTCGGACGAGGGGATGGAGGGCGTGCACAGGTTCCTGAGCCGCCTGTGGCGTTTGGCGGTCGAGACTTCCGAGTTGGGGGAGCCGTTGGCGCATGCGCCAACGGCAGACCCGCCGCATGCGGCGGGTCTCGGGCCTGCACATGTGCAGGCCCGCCAGTCGGCGCATGCGCCGACTGGAGCATCATCAGCTTTTCAAAAACATGTGGAGCCGGTTTCTGCGGCGCCTGCGCCGCTCGGAACAGAGATGGATGGGGATCTCGAGCTGTTGCGCAAGGCGAACTGGGCGATCGAGAAGGTCTCGGGCGACCTGCGGCGGTTCGCGTTCAACACGGCGATCGCCGCGGTGATGGAGCTGCTGAACGAATGCTCGCGCCTGCGCGAGCGCGCGAGCGTCGAGACCAAGCGCTTCGCGCTCGCGACGGCCGCGTCGCTGCTGTTCCCGTTCGCCCCGCACGTGTCGGCGGACATCTACGATCGGCTGACGGGCGAGCGCGTGTGGGAGCAGCCGTGGCCGCAGGCCGACGAGGCGCTGCTCGAGCGCGACTCCTACGAGCTCGTCTGCCAGGTGAACGGCAAGCTGCGCGACCGCGTGACCGCCGCGACGGGCGCGGACGCGGAGGAGCTGAAGGAGCTGTGCAGGGCCGCGCCGAACGTGCGGGCGCACCTCGACGGCAAGGAGATCGTCAAGGAGATCGTCGTCCCGGGCAAGCTGGTCAATCTCGTGGTGCGCTGACAACACCGGTTCGCGCGCGCGTCATCGCGCGTCATGAAAGGGCGTGTCGGTCGGGCCACATAGACTCGGTTGCGGATGCCCGAGCTGAAGCCCGCCTACCTGATCCACGGCGACGACCACGGCGCGGTCGCCGAGCGCCGCGCGGGGCTGAAGGCGCTGGCCGAGCGGCAGGGGGACGCCGCCAGCGTGGAAGTGCTCGACGGCGAGGCGGGCGCCCCGGCCGGTGTGGCGCTGGCGCTGAGCGCGATGACGTTCGCGATCGGCCGCCGCGTGATCGTCGTCGACGGGGTCGAGCGCTGGAAGCAGGCCGAGGTCGAGCAGCACCTGAAGCCCGCGATGGCGGCGATGCCGCCGGACACGACGGTCGCGCTGTTCGCGCGCGAGGAGAACCGCAGCAAGGCGCCGGCGGCGGTCCACGACGCGGTCAAGCGCGCGGGCGGGCAGATCGTCGCGCAGGCGACGGTCAAGCCGTGGGAGCTCGGCAAGTGGGCGCGCGCGCAGGGCGCGCGCCTGGGGGTCGAGCTCGACGCGGCCGCCGCGAACGCGCTCGTCGCCCAGGTCGGCGGCCGTCAGCAGCGGCTGCTCAGAGAGCTGGAGAAGCTCGCGCTGGAAGTCGAGGTCGAGGGGGAGACCCAGCGCATCGGCGTCGAGGAGATCGAACGCCGCGCCGCCCACTCCGCCGAGTACCGCTCGTTCGCGCTGGCCGACGCGCTCGTCGGCGGCGACACCGCGCAGGCGACTCTCGCCTACCTGCGCGTCCGCCGCCAGGGCGAGCGCTTGGCCGGGCTGACGTACATGATGGCCCAGCGCGTGCGCGAGGCGCTCGCGATCGCGCTGCGGCTGCAGGCGGGCGAGTCGGTCGCGGACGTGCGCCGCGGCCTGCGCATGCCCCCCCGCGCGGCGGAGCGCTTCGTCGCGGACGTCGCGCGCGCCGACCCCGACCGTCTGAAGCGGGCGCTCGGCGTGCTCGCCGACATGGAGCTCGACTCGCGCGGCGGCGCGGCGATCGGCGCGTCCAGATCGCCGTACGCGACGCTCGACGAAGACTCGATCGCGCTGCACGCGATCGCCTCGATCACTTCCTAGACGCGCTAGGAATCACCGAGATTCCTAGGCGGTCGATGAGCAAGCGAGGCCAGGACGCAGGGAGCGTGGCGTGCAACGTACGCGAGCGACCGAGGACGCAGCCTCGCGCCGCTCAGCGATCGTCTAGGCGCCGGCGCGGAGCTTGGCCGCGCGGGACTTGCGGTGGGCGCCGGTGTTCTTGTGCAGCGCGCCGCGCTTGACGGCCTTGTCGATCGTGCTGACGAGCTCGCGGTGCTCGGCGTCGGCCGTGGCGGTGTCGCCGCTCGCCATCGTCGCCTCGAGGCGACGGAAGTAGGTCTTGATCGTCGACGTGTAGCGCCGGTTCTCCAGGCGCTCGCGCTCGGTGCGGAGGATCCGCTTCTTCTGGGAGTGGATGTTGGCCATGGTTGAGGGCCGCGGGACGCCAGCGAGAAGCTGCGGGGCGCGCCGCGGAGCGCCGTACTATAGCGGCCTTGTCCGTCCCCGGTGAACCACCAGCTCCCACGGAGCCGCCCGCCCCGGGGGAGCCGGTTGACGAAGGGCTTGATCCGGCGTACGAGCCGGCGATCGTGGAGGAGGAGGTTGCGCACTCGGCGAGTAGCCGCGGCGTCGCGCGCAACACCGCGATCTTCTCGATCGGCACCGGCATCTCGCGGGTCGTCGGCCTGGGACGGGAAATCGTGTTCGCGAGCTACTTCGGCACGAGCGGCGCGGCCTCGGCCTTCACGATCGCCTTCCTCGTGCCCAACCTGGTGGCGAACCTGTTCGCGAACGCCGCGCTGTCGGCCGCGTTCGTGCCGGTGTTCACCGACCTGCTCCAGCAGGGACGCAAGAAAGACGCGTTGCGGCTGGCCTCGACGCTGTTCTGGATCATGCTGATCGGACTCGGCGCGATCTCGGCGTTCTTCATCCTCGCCGCGGGGACGATCATGCCGCTGTTCATCGGCCCCACCTTCAGCGTCGTCGCTGAACGATCTGACGATCGGCCTCTCCCAGGTGCTGTTCCCGGTCGTGCTGCTGCTCGGCCTGACCGGTCTGCTGACGGGCATCCTGCAGTCCTACGACCAATTCACGATCCCCGCGATCTCCCCGGCGGTCTGGAACCTCGTGATCATCGTGCTGCTGGTCGTGCTCGCGCCGCACTTCCACGGCGACGACAGGGTCTACGCGTACGCGATCGGGATCCTCGCGGCGACCGGCGCGCAGCTGGCGCTGGCGTTCGGCGCGCTCGCGCGGATCGACTTCCGCCTGCAGTTCTCGATCGACTGGCACGACCCGCGGATCAGGCAGGTGTTCACGTTGATGCTGCCGGTGACGATCGGGCTGGGCATCGTGAACCTCGACCAGCTGATCAACTCGGCCTTCGGCAGCCTCGTCTCCGACGAAGCCCCGCGCGCGATCGACAACGCGTTCCGCATCTACATGCTCCCCCAGGGCATGTTCAGCGTGGCGGTCGCGACCGTCCTGTTCCCGGTCCTCAGCCGTCTGGCCGCCCGCCGCGATCCGGCGGGGATGCGCCGCACCGTCGGCACGGGGATGCGTCAGATCAACCTGCTGCTGATCCCCGCGTCGGCGTTCATGATCGTGCTCGCGACCCCGATCACGCGGCTCGTGTTCGAACGCGGCCACTTCGACGCCCAGTCGACCAAGCTGGTCTCCGAAGCCCTCTTCTGGTTTGCCTTCAGCCTGCCCTTCGCCGGCATCAACCTGCTGCTCACGCGGACCTTCTTCTCGCTCCAGCGACCCTGGATCCCGACGCGGCTGGCGGCGATGAACATCGTCGTCGACATCATCGTCAGCGTCGCGCTCTACAAGCCGCTGGGGATCGCCGGTCTCGTGATCGGCACGGTCGCCGCCAACGCCGTGATGACCGCGCTGCAGCTGCGCCGCCTGCGGACCGGCTTCAACGGCCGCCTGGAGGGCGCCCAGACGACGATGATCACCGCCCGGATCGCCGTTGCCTCGGCGCTGCTGGCGGGCGTCTCGTGGGTCGTCTGGTACGCGCTCGACGCGGTACTCGGCAAGTCGCTGCCGGCGCAGATCGTCAGCATGGGCGCCGCCGCGGGCGCGGGCGTGTGGCTGTACATGCGCGCGGTGCTCACGATGCACATCCCCGAGGCCCACCAGGTCAACCGCCTGATCCGCGCGCGGCTCGGGCGCGCGTAGGTCGAGCAGAGGCCGGGTGAGCCAGAGGCCCACCCGGCGTGCGCCCGAACATAGATCGCCGCTTACTACTTACGTCCCAGGACTGTGTGTCTTGCCTGGGCGGCGTGACACTCTCGACACCTGGACAGGCCGCCGGGGTGGGTGGGTACCCATCCTGACGCGTTGCCGCGGCTGAATGCTCCTTGTCGAGTTGGCGATCCGCCGGACCACGAAGGCTAGCGCGTGGGGCGCCATCTACGCTGTAGCGAATGGACCAAGCTCACATCCGCAACTTCTCGATCATCGCCCACATCGACCACGGCAAGTCGACGCTCGCCGATCGCATCCTCGAGCTGACGAAGACCGTCGCCGCGCGCGAGATGCGCGCGCAGCTGCTCGACTCGATGGACCTGGAGCGCGAGCGCGGGATCACGATCAAGGCCCAGGCGGTGCGCGTGTTCTACACCGCGCGCGACGGCGAAACCTACCAGCTGCACCTGATCGACACGCCCGGCCACGTCGACTTCACGTACGAGGTCTCGCGCTCGCTCGCCGCCTGCGAGGGCGCGCTGCTCGTCGTCGACGCGGCGCAGGGGGTCGAGGCGCAGACGGTCGCGAACACCTACCTGGCGATCGACGCGGGCCTCGAGCTGATCCCCTGCCTGAACAAGATCGACCTGCCCGGCGCCGAGCCCGAGCGGGTGGCCGGCGAAGTCAGCGACCTGATCGGCGAGCCGAGCGAGGGGATCCTGCAGATCAGCGGCAAGACCGGCGCCGGCGTGGGGGAGGTGCTCGAGGAGCTGATCGAGCGCGTGCCGCCGCCCTCCGGCGATCCCGACGCGCCGCCGCGCGCGCTGATCTTCGACTCGGAGTTCGATCAGTACCGCGGCGTGATCGCCTACATCCGCGTCGTCGACGGCGTCTTCAAGAAGGGCGAGGCGATCCGCGCGATGGCGACCGCAACCGAGGCGGACATCGACGACATCGGCTTCTTCAGCCCGCAGATGATGCCGACCGATCAGCTCGCGGCGGGCGAGGTCGGCTACCTGATCACGGGGCTGAAGGACGTCACGTTGCTGCGCGTCGGCGACACCTTGACCACGCGCGCGCGCACCTCCGGCCCGGGCAGCGGGGGATCGGGAGCCCGCCCACCCCGCCCCGCCGAGGCGACGGAGGCGCTGCCGGGCTACCGCGAGGTCAAACCGATGGTCTTCTGCGGGCTGTTCCCGATCGACTCCGACGACTATCCCGATCTGCGCGACGCGCTCGAGAAGCTGGTGCTGAACGACGCCGCGCTCAGCTGGGAGCCAGAGACCTCGGATGCGCTTGGCTTCGGCTTCCGCTGCGGCTTCCTCGGCCTGTTGCACATGGACATCGTCAAAGAGCGTCTGGAACGCGAGTACGACCTCGAGCTGCTCGCGACGATGCCCTCGGTCGAGTTCGACGTGACGCTGACGAACGGCGAGGAGCTCGAGGTGCACAACCCCTCGGACATGCCCGACCCGGGCACGATCGAGCAGATCCGCGAGCCGTTCATCACCGCCTCGATCATCGCCCCGAAAGAGTTCGTCGGCGCGGTCATGGAGCTCTGCCAGGAGCGCCGCGGCGTGCACTCGGGCATGCACTACCTCTCCCCGGAGCGCGTGCAGCTGAACTACGAGCTGCCGCTGGCGGAAATCGTGCTCGACTTCTTCGACCAGCTGAAGTCCCGCACGAAAGGCTACGCCTCGCTCGACTACGAGCTGAGCGAGATGAGGGAGTCAGACCTCGTCAAGCTCGACGTGCTGCTCGCCGGCGACACGGTCGACGCGCTGTCGATGGTCGTCCACCGCGACAAGGCCTATGAGATCGGCCGCACGCTCGCGGAGAAGCTGCGCAAGCGCATCCCCCGCCAGCAGTACGACGTTCCGATCCAGGCGGCGATCGGCGCGCACGTGATCGCGCGCGAGACCGTGAAAGCGTTCCGCAAGGACGTGATCTCCGGCTGCTACGGCGGCGACATCACGCGCAAGAAAAAGCTGCTCGCCAAACAGAAGGAGGGCAAGAAGCGGATGAAGCAGGTCGGGCGCGTCGAGGTCCCGCAGGAGGCGTTCCTGGCGGTGCTCGAACTGGGCGAGGAGTAGCTGTGAGGGCGGACCGAGTCCCGTTTCGGGGTTTGAGGTAGTAGCGTGAGTTTCGTTGTCCCGTTTGGGGGTGGCGGTCGGAGTAGGAGGAGTGCGCTCCGGCACTCTCGACACGCATCACCGGCTGTACCTGCTCGCGCGCGTGGTCGTCGCGCGCCACTATCGCCAGCCGCTCACGATCGAGACCGTGGCCACGGCCGTGTCGAGCTCGCCGCGGCAGCTGCAGCGCGTCTACGCGCAGTTCGGCGAGATGACCTTCAAGGAGGACCTGCTCGCACGGCGCATGACCGCCGCCGCCGAGCTGCTGGTCGAGCAGCGCGCGATCCCGGTGCGCGATATCGCGCGCCTGGTCGGCTACCGCCAGGCGCCGCATTTCGCCCAGGCGTTCCGCCGCCGCTACGGCCTCTCGCCGTCGGACTTTCGCGAACAGGCCTGCTCAAGCGCAGGCTAGAGCGAGGATAGGGCGCCCACGCTCGACCCGCGCGCGAGTGGCCGGGCTTCGGGCGCGACGGTTTCGGCGCCGGGCAGGCGCACGCGCATCAGCGTGCCGCCGCCCGGGGCGCGCTCGGCGGTGACGCTCCCGCCGTGCTGGCGGACGACCTGGCGCACGATCGCCAGGCCGAGGCCCGAGCCGGGGCGCCCGCGCGACTCGGCGCCGCGGTAGAAGCGGTCGAACACGTGCGCGAGATCCTCCGCGGAGATGCCGGGGCCGTGGTCGCGCACGGTCAGCTCCTTGCCGTGCAGCTCGATCTCGACCGGCTCGCCGGAGGGGCTGTACTTGACCGCGTTGTCGAGCAGGTTCGCGACGGCGCGCTCCAGGCGCGCGGGGACGCCGGCGAGCAGCGTCGGCGCGAGCTCGAGCAGCAGCGGGGTCTCGGGCGAGTTGCGACGGGTCCGTTCGGCGACGTCGCCGACGAGCACGTCGAAGCGGATGTCCTCGGTATCGGTGCTCGGCTCCTCGCCGCGGGCGAGTTCGATCAGGTCGTTCATCAGCAGCGTCAGCTCGCCGATCTGCTCGACCACGTCGGCGAGCAGGCGCTGGCGTTCGTCGAGCTCCATGTCCTGGGCCTGCTGGAGGATCTCGATGTTCGTGCGCAGGCTCGTGACGGGCGTGCGCAGCTCGTGCGAGGCGTCGGCGACGAGCTGGCGCTGCGCGTGGACGGATGCGTCGAGCGCGCTCATCGATTGCTCGAGCGCGTCGAGCATCGCGTTGAAGCTCGACGCCAGCCGCCCGAGCTCGTCGACGCCCGTGAGCTCGATCCGCCCGCTGAGGTCCTGGGTGCGCGCGACGTGCTCGGTCGCCTGCGTGAGGCGCTTCAGCGGCAGCACGGCGGCGCCCGCGACCAGCCGCCCGAGCAGCGCCGCGAGCGCGATCCCGCCGATGTCGAGCAGCGCGAGGATCAGGCGCAGGCGGCGGAGCAGGCTGTCGACTTCGGTCAGCGGTTGCGCGTACTGGACGGCGCGCCCGGAGCCGAGCGGCTCGGCGAGGATCCGCAGATCCGTGCCGTCGACGTTGGCGTCGGTGAAGAACGACGCGCCGCCGCCTGCCGCCAGCTCGCGCGTGGCGGCGTCGACCGGGAGCGAGATGCCGCGCGCCGAGCGCACGATGATCGCGCCATTCGCGCCCACCACCTGCTGGTAGCCGCGAACCTGGTCGGGTTCCGGAGGGAGGTTGCCGAAGGGGTTGTTGGCGCCCGCGCTCGTCCCGCCGGTCCCGTTGGGGGTGCGGCTGGGGTTGGCGGTACGGCTGGGCGTCGTGGTCCGCGGCGCGGTCCGCCCGGTGGCGTCCGCGCCGAGGGCCAGCCCGAACGCCGCGCCACCGGCGTGGGGAGTATCGATGCCGCCCGCGTCGAGGAAGCGCAGCAGCCGCGTGGACTCGCGCCCGCGGTCACGCAGCTGCGCGTCGACCTGGCTGTGCAGCTGATTGGAGGTGAGCAGGTAGGTGAGCGCCGACGCGAGCACCACCGCGATCGCGACCGCGGCGGCCGAGACGAGCGTGATGCGCCGGCGGAAGCTCACCAGGGCCTCCGCCGCACGAGCATGAACAAGAGCGTGATGGCCGGTGATGGAGAGCTCACGACGAGGACCGACGCAATACGTAGCCGACGCCGCGGACCGTATGCAGCAGGCGTGGCTCCTCGCCGGCCTCGGTCTTGCGGCGCAGGTAGCCCATGTAGACGCCGAGCGAGTTCGAGGTCGCGCCGAAGTCATAGCCCCAGACGTGCTCGAAGATCGCCGAGCGCGTCAGCACCTGGCGGGGGTGGCGGAGGAACATCTCCAGCAGCAGGAACTCGGTGCGGGTCAGCGGCAGCAGCCGCTCGCCCCGCCAGGCTTCGTGGGCGAGACGGTCGAGGCGCAGATCCTCGAAGGCGAGCGTGCTGTCCTGCTCGTCATCGTCGTCGCTCGCCCGCCGCAGGAGCGCGCGTACGCGCGCGAGCAGCTCGCGCAGAGCGAACGGCTTGACGAGGTAGTCGTCGGCGCCGGCGTCGAGGCCGGCGACGCGGTCGTCGACCCCTTCGCGGGCGGTCAGCATCAGCACCGGCGTGCGGTCGCCGCCGTCGCGCAGGCGCCGGCAGACCTCGAGGCCGTCGAGGTGCGGCATCGACACGTCGAGGATCACGACCTCGTAGGTCGCCGCGCCGAGGCGCTCGAGCGCCTCGCGCCCATCCGCCGCCTGCGCGACGTCGTAGCGCTCGAGCTTCAGCGCCCGCGACAGCGCGGTCTGGACGGCGGGCTCGTCGTCGACGACCAGGATGCGGGTAACTAAGTCGGCAATGATGTGATTAAAGCCGACGGGAGCGGAGAAATCGCCGGACAGCAAAAACCCATGCAGGAAACTCCCGAGGAACTGGCGGCGCACTCGCGCACGTTGCGCAACAGCGTGATCAGCCTCGCGGTGTTCTTCGCGCTCGTCGTCGCGCTGCTGCTGTCGGTGCCGGGCCTGCACTCGGTGGCCGAGGAGATCTCCGACGCGAACTCCTGGTGGGTGGCGGCGGGAGTCGGGCTGGAGCTGCTCTCGTGCGCCGGCTACGTCGTGCTGTTCGGGCTCGTCTTCGGGATGCTCGGCAGACGCCTGGTCTCGCGCCTGTCGCTGGCGGAGCTGGCGGTCAACTCGGTCGTCTCGGTCAGCGGCCTCGCGGGCCTCGCGCTGGGCGCGTGGGTGCTGCGCACGAAGGGCATCTCGGTGGAGCGGATCGCGAAGCGATCGGTCCTGATCTTCGTGCTGACGAGCGCGGTGAACGTCGGGGCGGTGGTCGTGATCGGCGTGCCGATGTGGCTGGGCCTGCTGCCCGGCTCGACCGACCCGCTGCTCACGCTGCTGCCGGCCGCGGCGGCGCTGGCGACGATCCTCGGCACGCTCGTGCTCGCCGAGTGGGCGCGGCGCGCGGCCGCGCGCAGGCCGCTCGAGCAGGGTCGCTGGGCGGTCACGCTCGTCGCGCTGAGCGGCGGCGTGGAAGACGCGCTGCGCCTGATCCGCGAGCACGACTGGCGGGTGCTCGGCGCGGTCGGCTACTGGCTGTTCGACAACCTCGCGCTGTACGCGTGCCTCGCGGCCTTCGGCGCGACGCCCGGCGTGTGGGTCGTGGCGATGGCCTATCTGGTGGGGATGCTCGCCAACTCGCTGCCGATCCCCGGCGGCTTCGTCGCGGTCGAAGGGGGCCTCGTCGGGATGCTCGTCCTGTTCGGCGTGCGTCCGGCCTACGTCGTGGTCGCCGCGGTGCTCGTCTACCGGGCGATCTCGCTGTGGATCCCGGCGCTGATCGGCTCGCTCGCGTTCCTCGGACTGCGCCGCGAGATCGGCAAGCCGCTCACGCCCAAGCCCGTCGGCGCCGCCGGATCCTGACTTAACGTCCTGCTCGGAGATACACCCGCGCAGGTCCCGCTCAGGTCGTGCCCAGCAGGCGCTGCTTCTGCGCTTCGGCGGCGGCTGCGCGCTGGCAGGCCTGACCCGGGAGATCTGCCATCACGCGGCTGACCTGCGCGCTCACCGGTCCCGAGAGCCCAGGGCAGAAGACCGGTGCGGGCAGGTTGCCCGCGGCCGAGCCGGGCGCGTTGAGCGGGCGCAGCTGCAGAGCCGCGCGGTAGGCGTGGGCGAAGGTGTCGGAGAAGATGTCGATCGCCAGCCGCCCGCTGTAGAGCTCGATCGAGCGACCTTCGTCGTAGACGACGGCGGGGACCCCGCGGATCACCGTGTTGCGCTGCGGGCCGAGCGTGGAGTTCGAGTGCAGTCCATAGATCACGGTCGTGACCTGCAGCGGCAGCAGGCAGCTGCCACCGCCGAAGATGCCTTTGCCCTGCGCGCAGTCGCCGTAGTAGACGCTGTCGCCGACGCCGCTGTCGTAGCTGGCCTGGCCGTCGGCCGCGGCGAGCGGGTGGCCGGCGAACGTGGGACCCGCCCAGTAGACGCGGAAGTAGGGGAAGGTCTCGGCTTCGGCGAGCGTCCCCGCCGCGAGCGGGCGCGGATGACTGGTCCCGCAGCCGGCGGCCACCAGCGCGAGGCAGAGCGCGGCGAGCGCGATCAGTACGCGCGGCCCTCCCGAAGGTGTGCTCGTCATGATCTCCACGTGCCGATTATCGAGCGTCTGCGGTCGAGAGCTACTTCCGGCTCGCCTGGGGGTTCCCATGGGTACATCCCCGCGGCAGCTGTGGCGGGTGGTGGTGGGCCGGGGTCCGGGGCGGTAGCTCCCCGGACGCCGGTCCTTATTACGACGCGGTTCCTCGCGACGGCGCTCGCCGCGGCGCTCGTGCTGGCGTGGCTGCTCGTCGACCCGCGCACCCCCGACCTCGCGGCGCAGGTCTACCGCGCCGGTCTGTTCGAACGCGCGGGCTTCGCCGTCTGGGACGAGCACTGGTACGCCGGCCACGCGCTGCCCGGCTACAGCCTGCTGTTCCCGCCGCTGGCGGCGCTGCTCGGCCTGCGCGCGGTCGCGGCGCTGTCGGTGCTCGCCTCCGCCGCGCTGTTCGAGCGGCTCGTGCTGGGCGTCTACGGCCCGCGCGCGCGCTGGGGCGCCGCGTGGTTCGCGGTCGCGGCCGTCGGTGACATCTGGCTCGGACGGCTGACGTTCGCGCTCGGCGTCACCTGTGCCGTCGCCGCCGTGCTTGCGCTCGTGCGCGGGCATCCCCGCTGGGCCGCGCTGGCGGCGGCGCTGTGCGCGGCCGCGAGCCCGGTCGCGGCCGTCCTACTCGGGCTCGCCGCGCTGACTCACGCGCTCGCGCGGCGCTCGCCCCGCGCGCTCTTGGCATTGGCGCTGCCGGCGGCCGTGGTCGCCGTGCCGCTCGCGCTGCTGTTCGAAGAAGGCGGCTTCGAGCCGTTCCCGATCCGCTCGTTCGCGGCGACCGTCGCCGTGACGCTGCTGTTCCTCTGGGCGCTCCCGCCGGGCGAGCGCCTGCTGCGGACCGGGGGCGTCCTCTACCTGCTCGCGTGCGTGTTGGCGCTCGTGGTGCATACGCCGCTGGGCAGCAACATCGAGCGCTACGCGGTGCTGCTCGCTGGGCCCTTGCTGCTGTGCGCCCGCCTCCGCGGCCCGGGCACGGCGACCGCGCCGGGCGCTCGTGCCTACCTCGATTCGCCGGGTCCATCGGGCTCTCCGGGCCGGCCGGGCACGGCGCACATCGCGCGAGCGCTCTCGGATGGGACTTCACGCGCGGCGCTCGCGATCGCGTTGCTCGGGATCGCCGTCTTCACGCTCTGGGGTCCGGTGCGCGAAACGCAAGCGGTCGCTCAGAACGAATCGACGAGCGCCGCCTACTACGCGCCCGTCCTGCGCTTCCTCGAGCATGTCCAGGCCCCGCCGGGCCAGCTCGCGCGGGTGGAGGTGCCGCTCACGCGCTCGCACTGGGAGGCCGCGCTGATGGCGCCGTCGGTGTCGCTCGCGCGCGGCTGGGAGAAGCAGCTGGAAGAGAAGTACGACGGCGTGCTGCTCGAAGGCGGGCTGACCGCGGCGCGGTACGAGCGCTGGCTGCACGAACAGGCGGTCGGCTACGTCGCGCTCCCCGACACCCCGCTCGATCCCTCGAGCGCCCAGGAGGGCCGGCTGATCCGCAGCGGGCTGCCGTACCTGCGCCCGGTGTTCAGGAGCAGGCACTGGACCGTCTACGCGGTTCGCGATCCGCGACGCCGCTGTTGGAAGGCCCGGGACGGCTGACCGCGGTTGGGAGCGACGCGTTCGCGCTGCGCGCGACCGGGCCGGGGAGGTTGCTGGTGCGCGTGCGCTGGACCCGCTTTCTGGACAGTAATCGCCGGCGGCGGGCACGTCGCGCGGGCACCCGGAGGGTGGACCTATGTCTTCGCGGAGGAGCCCGGAGCGCTGCGGGTCGCGGCCCGCTTCTCCTTGGCGGGCGCTTGCTGGGGTGAGGCGGCTCGGGCGGCTGTGGCGCAAACGCGTAGAGACCGGTGTAGCCCGTCAGGTAGAGGTTCTTGCCGTCGCTGATCGCCGGGTCGAAGGCGCCCGTGGGGAGCGTGAAGACGACGCGGCCGGTGGAGATGCCGAGGCCGTACGTGCGGTGTTCGCCGAGGTCGGAGAAGTAGACGATCCGCCCGATGATCGTCGCCGAGCCGGAGATCCGCCCGTGCGTGTTGAATTGCCAGGAGATCCGCCCGGAGCGGGCGTTAAGCGCGTAGAAGGTGCCGGAGTAGGAGCCGAGGTAGATCGTCGGGCCGAGGCCGGGCGCGTTCGTGACCGCGGGCGAGGAGTAGACGTAGGCGCCGGTCTGCACGGCCCAGTCGAGCCGGCCGGTGGCGGCGTCGTAGGCGTAGATGCGCCCGTCGGTGTTGCCGAGGTAGACGCGGCCGTAGACGACGGCGGCGGTCGAGTAGAACGTGCCGCTGCCGAGCAGCGCGCCTTCGGAGCTCGAGACCCACAGCGGCCGGCCGGTGCGCTCGGAGATCGCCTGGACGTGGCCGGAGTAGTCGCCGAAGTAGAGCACCCCGCCGGAGAGCGTCGGGCTGGCCTTGACCGAGCCGGCGGCGTGATAGGTCCAGATCGGTGCGCCGTTGTGGATGTTGAGCGCGTAGACGGTCCCGTTCTGGGAGCCGAAGAAGACCATCCCGTGGTCGATCAGCGGCGAGGACTCGCTCGGGCTCGGCAGCGCGCGCGACCAGCGCACGGCCCCGGTGGCGGCGTCGAGCGCGTAGACCGATGCCCTTCTTGACGCCGTCGGTGCGCGCGAGCACGGTCGCGTAGAGGGTGCCGCCGACGACCGCGGGCGTGGAGGCCGAGAGCGAGCCGAGGCGGCGCTTCCAGAAGGTGTGCCCGGTGCTCTTGTCGATCGCCTCGAGCGTCCCGTCGTCGGCGAGCTGGAAGAGATGGTCGCCGTAGATCACGGGCGGGAACTCGAGCAGCGCGCCGCTGTTGTGGACCCACAGCCGCCGGAACGGCGGGTGCAGGTCGGAGGGGGCGGGGAAGAAGCGCGTGTGGTCCTTGGAGTAGCCGTAGAACGGCCAGGCGAAGCGTTCCGGCCCGCTCACGGGCAGGCGCGGCGTCGGCTGCGGCACGAAGCGTGCGTGCGGGTGGTAGATGCTGCCCGTGCGGTGGCGCTCGTACAGGTAGCCGCCGGCGACGACGGCGAGCAGCAGCACGAGCAGCGCCGCCAAGCCGAGCAGGACTCGTTTGGAGCGGAGAGAGGGGCGTCCGATGCGGTCAGACCCTAGTCAGATCGCTAGACGGATGGCGCGATCGCGGGGGAAGGCGGCCATATGATCGTGCCCGTGAGCACCGATCCCACCGCCGATCTCAAAGGTCCTGACGCGAGAATCGGAGATCTTCGCGCCCGGCCTGCTGGAGCGGCAAGGTCGCGCTCGTGACCGGCGGCGGCACCGGCCTGGGGAAGGCGACCGCGCTCGAGCTGGCGCGCTGCGGCGCGAGCGTCCTGATCGCCGGTCGCCGCGCGGAGGTGCTGGAGCGAGGCGGTCGCGGAGATCGGCGCCGGCCGCGGACTGGATCGCCGGCGACATCCGCGAGCGCGAGGAGGCGGAGCGGATCGTGACGAGGCGCGCTGGAGCGAGAGGGCCGGATCGACGTGCTCGTGAACAACGCCGGCGGCCAGTACTTCACGCCGGCGGAGGGGATCGCGGCGAAGGGCTGGCGGGCGGTCTGGCGGCTGAACGTCGAGGGCACGCTGAACATGGCCGAGGCGGCCTTCGCGCGGGCGATGGAGCCGGCGGGGAGCGGGACGATCGTGAACGTGACGCTGTCCCCCCACCACGGCATGCCGGGCATGGCCCACTCCGGCGCCGCGCGCGCCGCGGTCGAGGCGCTCACGCGCGAACTGGCGGGCAGGTGGGCGTCGCGCGGCGTCGCGGTGAGCGCCGTGGCGGCGGGGCACTTCGACACGGAGGCGCTGGAGAAGTACCCGGCGAGCCTGCGCGCGGGGATGGCGCGCACGGTGCCGCTGCAGCGACTCGGGCACGGTGCAGGAGCACGCCTGGCTCGTGGCGCTGCTCGCCTCGCCGCTGGGGAGGGCGTTCAGCGGATCGACGGTCACGCTCGACGGCGCGCGCGACAACTGGTTCGGCCCCTGGCCGCCGCCGGGGCTCGCGGACGAGGCGGGGGAGGTGCCGACGGAGGAGCGAAAGGGGCGCGGCCTGGCGGAGGATCGCCGGCGTAGGGACCGGCAGGGGCCGGCAGGGGCCACCGGTCGGGCGCGGCGTCACGCCCGGTCGCATGGACGAAGCCCGGGCTAGATCCGGGGAAGTGAAGCGGGGGACGAGGATCGAACTCGCATCATCGCCTTGGAAGGGCGAGGCTCTACCATTGAGCTACCCCCGCACGCGCGAATCCTGCTCGAAGAGAGGTTCGCCGACGATGACAGTTTGCACAAACCACCTCGCACATGGCGATCTCATCAAGCACCGACTGCCAGTTGCGGTCGCGGAGGCCGGTAGCGATATTGAAGTTCTTGTGCCCGAGATGGTCGAACTCGAGGACGAGCGGGTCGGTCTCGCCGCAGTCAACGCAAGGCCGCTCGCGGAAGAACTCGATGAGATAGGCGGTGCGCTCCGCGATGAGCGCCTGTTTTCGGCGCACCGCGTTAGCGATGTAGCGCTCGCGATGCGCCGCGTAGTGCTCTTGTTTATAGGCTGCCCTGCAGGCGTGGCAGTAGTTGTCCCGCTGACCGCGTTCCTTCCGTCGCCAGGCGAAGTCCGAGATCGGCAATCGTTGTCGGCAGCGTCCGCAGAGTCTAGTCAAGCCAGGAGCCGTATCTGTCACGAACATATGTTCTCATAGGGAGCGGACGGCGACACTCGCGCCTTGGCCATAGAATCGAGGAATCCACGGGGAGTGGCGCAGTCTGGTAGCGCACCCGGCTGGGGGCCGGGCGGTCGCAGGTTCAAATCCTGTCTCCCCGATACGAGGAATTACCTGCAAATGAGTACCTTTTAGTAAGCGTTCAGTTGGTTGGGGGACATAGCCGGGGTGCGTCGAACCTCTTGGTGTGGAGCGGGTTGAGGCGGAAGCGATCTATGACGCTGGTCGTGAGGCGGTCGTGGAGGTGCTTTTGCGGATGGCGGATGGATGCCCAGATTCAGGCGTTGACCGCGCGGGTCGCGCGCCAGGATGAGCGGATCGCGCAGCTTGAGCGTTGGCTGAATCGCAGCTCACGTAACTCTTCGATTCCCCCGAGCGCCGATCCGCCCGCCGGCACGCCGAAGCGTGGCAAGGATCCATCGGGCCGCAATCAGGGCGCCCAGCCCGGTCACGAGGGCAAGGGTCGCCCGCTCCTGCCGGCGTGGGCGGTGGATCGGGTCATCGAGTATTGGCCCGAGCGCTGCGGGTGTGGTCACGCTTTCGCGCCCGAGGAACGTGTCGCGGTCGGCGAGCCGGTGCCCTGGCAGGTCGAGGAGCTGCCCGTGACACAGGTCCAGGTCACTGAGCATCGTGCTGCGCGGGTGCGCTGTCCGGGCTGGGGAAGCAGACACGCCGTGAGCTGCCTGGGGAGGTCACCCAGAGCGCATTTGGGCCGCGTTTTCAGGCGGCCGTCGCGACCTTCTCGGTGCGTAACCGTGTCTCTCGCCGGGATGTGGTGGAGCTCTGCGAGCAGCTCTTCGGATCGAGGATCAGCACGGGGACGGTGGACGCGATCCTCGCCCGTGCCAGCGACGCCCTCGCCGCGCCCCACGCCGACCTGCTGGGCGCCCTTCGCGGCTCCGGCGCGGTGAATATGGACGAGACGGGCTGGCGGACCGCGGGGCAGCGCCGCGCGCTGTGGGGCGTCTTCGACGAGCGTCACGCCTATCTACGTGTCGCCCCTGACCGTCACGAGGACCACGCCAAAGCTCTCCTCGCCGACACCAGGGCGATCGTGACGTCTGACCGCTGGTGGGCCTACGCGCATCTCCCGCTGGCTCGCCGCCAGCTCTGCTGGGCGCACCTGAAGCGCGA
Organism: uncultured Solirubrobacterales bacterium; assembly: GCA_963789675.1. Classification (GTDB taxonomy): domain Bacteria; phylum Actinomycetota; class Thermoleophilia; order Solirubrobacterales; family Solirubrobacteraceae; genus Palsa-744. The sequence goes on from CAWBLR010000003.1 coordinate 145,609, forward strand.
TTTCGCCGCGCACGCCGAGGGCCTGGACGCGGAGAAAGAGTTCGGCGAGCACGGCCTGGAGCTCTGCGAGCGAGTGTTCTGGGCCTGGGAGATCTTCCAGCACACCAACGACCGCTCAGAGCTGAAGCGCACGATCCGCGGCCTCCAAAGAGACTTCAAGCCGATCATCCACGGGTACTCTTCGAAACGGGCGCGCAACAAGTACTGCCGCGGGATGGCGCGCAACCTCATCAAGGCATGGCCAGCGCTATGGACCTTCGCCGCTCACCCCGGGGTGCAGCCCACCAACAACCACGCCGAGCGCTCTCTGCGGGGCGCAGTCATCTACCGCAAGCTCTCCCTCGGCACCCAAACCGAAGACGGCGAACGCCGCATCGAGCGGCTCCTCTCCGCACACACCACCTGCCGTCTACAACACCGCTCGCTCCACGTCTACCTCACCGAAACACTCACCGCACACGCCCGCGGCGACCCCATCCCGCTACTCACCTGAACACCCCAACCAACTGAACGCTTACACCTTTTAGAAATCTAGTCAGTCTTCCAAAAGCAGGCTGGGGTCCAATTTGGGGTCCAATGTGCCCGTCAGGTTGCTGTGCCGCGTTCGCTCCTCAAATCCGTCCGCAGCGAGTCGCGCTAGATGGAGGGCTGGGACCGAGGGGAGGTGGTCGTGGCGGATGCGCGGCGAGCGGTCGGGGGAGCTGGCGATTACGGCGATCGTGCTGCCGTGGGCCTTGCTCGGATTGGTTGCCTGTGGAGCAGGCTAGTCCGAGCTTGGGACGGGACGCTCGATCGGGGGGGCAAGCGAGCAAGAGAAGCCCGGGCGGGCCGAGCCACTGGCTTATAAACATCGGTGTCCGTAAAAGATCAAGGGGTCTGAGAATGGCTTGGATAAAGGGAGTGTGGGTGCTCGGGCCGGGTCTTTGACGGTTCTCGGTTGCAACGTGTGGCGGGATGTGCTTATGATGTTTGGGAGCGGTGCCTGACGGTGGGGTGCCGAAGACGATAGGTTTGGTGGGGTTGGCCCCCCTGGGTCGACGTGAAGCGCTTTACAGGGGATGTTTTGGGAGAGGGCTGGATCGTATGAGGAAGGGTCGGGTACGCATGAGTTCGTTGGGGACAGGTGTGATGAGGGATCGCTGCGCCCTTGTGGGGTGCGTAACAAGATGCGTCAGCGCTGCTGACACATCTCTCTCTCTCTCTCTCTCTCTGCTCCGGATCTAGCCGGCCAGAATCTTCGGCGCCGAGGCGTCGTTCGGGGCTTCCGGCGTCACGCCGCGAGGCAGGACTCTTCTCGCCGTGTTGCTCGTTTGCGGGTAGCCGGGGCGTGGGAGGCGCGCGCTGATGGCTGCTGAAGAGCACGCTCCGCGCGGCTCGGCTGGCGGCGAGCGGTTTGTGGCCGACCGCCAGCGCGGTCGGCTGCTGACGGCGACGTTCGCGCTGGTCGGCGAGCGGGGCTATGAGGGCATGAGCGCGCGCAGCGTCTCTGAGCGCGCCGGGGTCTCGAACCGCACGTTCTATGAGTGTTTCTCAGACCGCGAAGACTGCTTCCTGGCGGCGTTCAACCACGCCGTCGACGGTCTGGAGCTTGAGATGCGCGCCGGCTGGGATGCGCAGCTCGGCTGGACCGCGCGCGTGCGTGGCGCGCTCGCGGCGCTGCTGCTGGCGTTGGATCGTGAGCCGGCGCTCGCGCGGCTGGTGATCGTCGAGGCGCTCTCGGCGGGTCGGGTGCTCTCGCGTCGCGCGGCTGTGTTGGAGAGCTTGGCGCGGATTGTCGACCGGGGTCGTGAGGATGCACGGGCGCCGAAGGGGCTGCCGGTGCTGGTCTCAGAGGGTGTCGTTGGTGCGACGTTCGGTGTCGTTCACGCGCGTTTGTTGGCGCCGCGTCCGGGGCCGCTGATTGGGTTGCTGGGGCAGTTGATGGCGAGCATCGTGCTGCCCTACCGGGGCAGTGCGGCTGCGATGAAGGAGCTGGAGCGTCCGATCCCGCGCCCGGCGGCGCGCACGGTACGGCGCGATGGCGATGGGTTCTCGCGCCGGCCGGTGGCGTCTGCTTCGCCGGTGGACTACCGCTTGACGGTTCGTACGCAGATGGCGTTGGCGGCGGTCGGGGGCCGCCCGGGTTTGAGTAACCGTGAAGTCTCGGAGGTCATCGGCCTGTCCGATCAGGGTCAGATCTCGCGGATGCTGAAGCGCCTGTCCGGCCAGGGTCTGGTTGAGAACGCGCAGGCGCACACGAAGCGTCAGGTGAAGGCGTGGCGGTTGACGAGGGACGGCGAAGCGGTAATCGACGCGCACCGCTCTTTGAAGCAGGCGCAGCGCACGGCCGGTGAGGGCGGCAAGCTCGTCACTACCAGGAGCGCCGCGGGCCGCCGGGGCAAGACCCAGCAGATCGCGGCCGCTGCACCCGCCGCGAACGTCGGGTTTCGTATGACCGCATTGACGCATGAGGTTCTCACGGCCATTGCGGCTCTCAGAGAGCGGGGAGCGAACCCGACTAACCGCGAGGTCGCGACCGCGGCTGGCGTCAAGGACGAGGGTCAGATCTCAAAGCTCCTGTCGCGCCTTGCGCGCCACGGTCTGTTGGCGAACACTGGCGGGTATCCCGCGTCCGGTAACGCGTGGCAGTTGACCGGGCGTGGCGAGCGGGTCCTGTCCGCGGCGATACCCTCGGGCCGTGAGCTGGCAGGGGCGGGGGTAGGGCAATGACTCTCGGCGTGTCGCGTCCGCTTCGTTTCGGTTCTGTTCGCCTTCCTGTCCCCTACCGGGGGGCGATCGAGAGCAGCGCGAGGCCATTTCCCTCTCCGTGCCTCGGTGCATAGGCTCCGCGGTCCCCGCAGTAAGGGGGCGCGGTGTCCCGTGGCGCGCGGGCCGAAGCGCGGCATCGGCTCGGTTTCAGTGCTTGTTCGTCCTCTCCGTAACTCTTGGAGGATGTTCGAGGAGGTCCCGGCGCGTGCTCTATTTCCACGCGCGCGGGTTGCAGGCCCTACTCGCCGCGGCCCTCACCGGGGGCCGCGGCGTCCCCACACGAGTTTCACCCACATCCATGACAAGAGAGCCCCAAAAGGCGCAGCAGAGCATCCGCGACCACCAAAAGCAGGCCGCGTGATGACGAGCTTTGAACTCAATCCTTCACAGCAACCCGCCGCCCCGATCAAGGAGACAAAGTGAATACCACAGGCCATCGCCGGTCGTCGTTTCCACGCCGAAGACGGGCCTCTTCGCGTTGCTCCGTGGCCTGGCCCTGGCGCTCGCGGCCGCCCTCGCCTGCTCGGGAGCGCTCGCCGCCCCCACCCTGGCCGCCGAAGGCGCGTGCCCCAATGAACAGCTGCGCGCGGAAACGGGTTCGACGCGGTTGCCGGATTGTCGGCATATGAGATGGTCAGCCCGCTGTTCAAGGGCGGCTATGGCGTGCAGGGCATCGAAGCCGTCGCGTTGGATGGTGAAGGTGTGGCGTACTATTCGCCCGGCGCGTTCGCGGGCCAGCCCACTGGTTTCAGCGAAGCACTCGACAAGGTCGATTATCTGGCGCGGCGTGGTGCGGGGGGGTGGTCGACGGCGCGCTGATCCGCCTGCGGAACTGGCGCCGGAAGTGCTTGGAGATGCCGATGTGTCGCCGACGCTTGAATCGGAGCTGGAGCAGGTCAGGTTCGCGAATTCGTATCGTTGCGGCATCGGTTATCGTGTCGAGTTTGGGTTGCATCGACCGCGGAGCCTGAGCACCATGGGGGAACTGGAAGTCGCTGGCGGCCTGTTGTTGGAAAATATCACCAGCTCCTACCTGGTGCTCAACTACCAGGGCGCGGACACGGATTTCTGTCATATCTTGTTCTCCAACCCTAATGCCGATGCTGCGGACCCGAGCTTTTGGAATGAACAGGCGTTGGTTCCCGCCGCGAAAGGCGTATTCAATCCGCTTTATGAACTGAATCGTGGTTGTGGTGGTGAATCTGCTGGGGTGCGTTTGGTGGCGGTGAATAACGATGGTGAAGGCAGGGCGATCAACCCGTCGTGCTTAGTGGGGCTTGGTTATGCAGTCGGTGAACAGGACAGCAAGTTCAATGCGGTTGCTGACGATGGTGGGGAGATATTCTTTACGACGTGGGCGTGAAGCCGGTCAGGTGTTCAGCAGTTGTTTGTGCGTTTGGGTGGTGCGAGGACGCTCGAAGTGTCGAGGCCGTTTGTGGGGGGGTGTGATGAAGTGCCGTGTCCGGGTGCGGCGGGACGTGCGGGGGCTAAATTCGCGGGGGCGGCGGAAAATGGGTCGAGGGTGTTCTTCACGCCCCTTGGCGGTGGGCAGTCGCCGCTGGGACCCGGAGATACGGATTGGTGGAATGATCTGTATATGGCGGAGATTGGTTGTACGGAAGGAGCCGGAATGTGGGGTGGCGGAACGGGTGGTGACGTCGCTCGTGCAGGCTTCGGCCGATCCGCGGCTGGGGAAGCCGCGGAAGTGCAGGGTGTGGTGCGGGTCGCGCCGGATGGGGCGCGTGTCTATTTCGTCGCGCGCGGCGTCTTCAGCGAAGCGCCGAAGGCGCAGGGCGCCGGTGCCTCCGAAGGGCGCGGACAACCTGTATGTGTATGACAGCGTCTCGGGAAGCTCGAGTTTGTCGCGGACTCTGCTCGGGACCGGCGCTCTCCGGGCCGGTGGAAGACGCGCCTGTCCGCGGAGCTGAGCTGAAGGGCGATGGCCATGGCGGAGCGGTCTCACCGGATAATATGAACGGGCCCTGTGGGCGAGGACAGAGAAGCGCAGACGGCGGGCGCGGTGGCCGTTCCTCGTCTTCTCCACGTATGCGCAGTTGCGTCCGACGATACGGACACCGCGAAGGATGTGTATCGCTATGACGCGGAAACGGGGGTCGCTGGACGTGTATCTGTCGGTGAAGCGGGCTATGACGCGAACGGTAACGACGATGCTCACGCCGGCAGCGAACGCGGACGCGCGATCGCCACGGTCATGGCGGACCGTGCGTTTCCAGTATGAAATGGATAACCGGGCGGTCAGCGAAGACGGTTCGCGGATCGTGTTCACGACGGCCGAGCCGCTTTCGCCGGCGGCGAGCAATGGTCTGGTGAACGTGTATGAATGGCACGAGGCGCCGGGTGGAGGCGAAGGCGCGTGTCGTTGATCTCGAGCGGGAGCTCGAACGAAGCGGTCGATCAGACGTCGTGATCTCCCCGAGCGGGAACGATATCTTCTTCGTGACCTCGCAGGGTTTGGTCGCGCAGGACACCGATGGCGCGCCGGATATCTACGATGCGCGCTGTCGGTGGTGGGTTTCCCGCCCGCGCCGGCGGCGGCGGCAGCCGTGTTCGGGCGATGCGTGTCAGGGGCCGTTGACGAACCCCGCGCCGCTGCTGGTGCCCGGCAGCGTCTCGCAGGCGCCGGGCGGGAACTTCGCCGCGCCCGTGGCGCCCGCCGTGACCGTCACGCCGAAGAAGAAGGCGGCCGCCAAGTGCGCAAGGGTAAGAAGCTCGAGCATGGTAAATGCGTGCAGGCGCAAAGCCAAGCGTAAGAGGAGTCGAAGGCCAGGAAAGCCGGCGTCAAGCGGAGGGCGAAGCGATGAGATCGTCAGGCGTTGTTGCTGGTCGCTGTCGCTGGTCATCGGGTGTGCTGCTTGTCGCTGGCGCCGGTGCCCGGCGAGCGCGAGCGAAGGCAGCCGTTTGGGATCACGAAGTTCACGATCAGACGACCGACCGACGAAACGATGCGGTCCGGGGAACGGAAGCGAAGCGTTCGAATTCGTCAACGAACCGTAGAGCGCCGTTCACGCAGGCCGGTGGTCATCCGTGGGCGCTGACGACGAAGGCGAGTTCACAGCGAAGAATTCGATCGTGGATAAGGCAAGGCCGATCATCGTTCCGACGCACGATCCGAAGGATATCGTCGTGGATTTGCCGCCGGGGTTGTTGGGCGATCCGATGGCGATGCCGCGCTGCTCGTTGACGAAGGTCGACGGGTAACGGTGGCGTGCACTGTCCGGCCGACACGCAGGTCGGCGTGTACGTGCTCGATTCGAGGGCGCGAGCGAGCTGCTTGGGCCGATCGTCAACGTCGCGCCGGAAGCGGGTCAGTCGGCGGAGTTCGCGTTGGAAAACACGCGGACATCGAAAGTCGCTGTACGCCGCTGCTGACGGCGCATCTCGGTGCGTACCGCGCAGGGCGTTATGGCTTCACGGTCGTCAGCAATGACGATTCCCGAGGTCGAGCTCCCGAGCTTCGAACTGACGTTCTGGGGTGTCCCGGCCGACCCGAGCCACGACGCGATGCGCGGACTGTATCTGCAAGAAGACGATCGAAACGGCACCGTTTAGCTGTGTCAAGGTGGTGGTGAATCGCTGCGGGTGTGCCGCCGGTGCCGTTTCTGTCGATGGGGACGGATTGCGCGGCGGGCCCGGAGCGGGCGACGATGCGCGCGGATTCTGGGAGGAACCGGGGAGCGTCGGGTCGACGGCCAGTACACGGCTATGCGGAAGCGACGACGACGTTGCCGGCGGTGACGGGCTGTGACTTGTTGAGCTTCGAACCGTCGATCGAAGTGCAGCCGGATACGTTGTTGGCGGATGAGCCCGTGGGGTTGGGTGTGAATGTGCAGGTTCCGCAGAATGAGACGCCCGCGGCGCACGCGACGCCGCATTTGCGTGACGCGGTCGTGACGTTGCCGGAGGGTATGTCGGTCAGCCCGGGGATCGTCGATGGGATCCAGGCGTGCAACGAATCCGGCCCGGAAGGGATCAACTTCACGGGCCCGGAATCCGAAGAAGTCGGCGGCGAACGGCGAACTGCAACTCGCGCCGGGGCACTGCCCGGACGCCTCGACCGTCGGCACCGCGGAAGCGATCACGCCGCTGCTGCCCGCGCCGGTGAAGGGTCACGTGTATCTCGCGCGCCCGGTGTGCGGCGGCGCGGGCCAGGCAGCGTGCACCGAAGAGGACGCGCTGGACGGGAACCTCTACCAGCTCTATCTGGAACTTGGCGGTCACGGGTGCGCTTGGCGGATGCTGGTGTCGAACATCAAGGTCCACGGGTAAGTGCGAGGCGAACCCCGCGACGGGGCAGCTGACGACGAAGTTCCTGGAAAACCCGCAGGCGCCGTTCAGCGAACTGAAGATCCACCTGAACGGCGGCCCCCGCGCGCCGATCGATAACCCCGCGGTGTGCGGGCCGGCGGTCACGACCAGCGGATTTCACGCCGTGGAGCGCGCCGGGGATCACCCCCGAAGGGCTGTCTGTGGCGGGTACGCCCGACGCGACGCCGTCGTCGTTCTTCGACGTCGAGGGCTGCGCGTCGGGCCCGGCGCCGTTTGCGCCGGGGTTCGTCGCGGGGACGGTCACGCCGCAGGCGGGGCAGTTCAGCGCGTTCACGCTGAACCTCTGCCGCGTCAGGATCGCGAACAGTTCGTCAAGGGCATCCAGGTCCATACCCCGCCGGGGCTGCTGGGGATGCTCTCCAGCGTCCCGCTGTGCGAAGAACCGCGAAGCCGAACGCACGGGCAGTGCCCCGAAGCCTCGAAGATCGGGACGACGCGCGTCGCGTCCGGCGCGGGCTCGCACCCGTTTGAAATCGAAGGGACGTCTATCTGACCGGCCCGCACGACGGCGCGCCGTTCGGGTTGAGCGATCGTCACGCCCGCGGTCGCGGGGCCGTTCAACCTCGGGCTGGTCGTCGTCCGGGCGCGGATCGACGTCGAACCCGGAAAACTCGACGTTGACGGTCACGACCGACGAAACGGGGCCGTACGCGCTGCCGCAGATCCTCGTTCGGTGTGCCGTTGCGGTTGAAGCGGATCACGGTCAACATCGACCGTCCCGGCTTCATGTTCAACCCGACGAACTGCGGCGCGCCGGGGCAGCCGGATCAGCAGGTCACGGCGAGTCTCCGGCTCTGAGAACGCGAAGGCGAGAGTGTCAGAGCCCGTTCGCGGTCGGGTGGCTGTAAGAGCCTGGCGTTCAAACCGAAGTTCGCGGTCTCGACGAGCGGGAAGACGAGCAAAGCGGATGGTGCGAGCCTCGACGCGAAGCTCTCCTACCCCGCCGGGTCGATCGGCAGCGAGGCGAACATCGCGCAGCGTCAAAGTCGAACTCCCCAAGCAGCTGCCCTCGCGGCTGACGACGCTGCAGAAAGCGTGCACCGCGCAGACGTTCGAAGCGAACCCCGCGGGGTGCCCGGCGGCGTCGATCGTCGGGATCGTCAGGGCGAGCACGCCGCTGTTGCCGGTGGGGCTGGCGGGCCCGGTGTACTTCGTCTCCCACGGCGGCGAAGCGTTCCCGCGCCTGATCGTCGTGCTGCAGGGCGACGGCGTGCGCGTCGACCTGACCGGCGCGACGTTCATCAGCAAGACGGGGATCACGAGCAGCACGTTCAAGACGGTCCCCGACGTCCCCGTCAACACGTTCGAGCTCTACCTCCCCGAGGGCCCGTACTCCGCGCTCGCCGCCAACGGGAACCTCTGCAAGCTGCGAGCAAGCTGAAGATGCCGACGGAATTCGTCGCGCAGAACGGCGCGGTGATCCACGAGACCACGAAGATCGCGGTCACCGGGTGCACCAAAGAACAAAGGCAAAAAGAACCCAAGCAACAAGAGGAAACGAAGAGGTCAAGGCCAAAAAGACAAGCGCTCCGATAATTCGGCCACGGGAGGGGCAGGGCCGATGACCACCCGCCAAATAAAGAGCGCTCTCGCCGGTAGCATTCGTGGCCATCACGATCCCCCTGCTCGCCGCCGCGGCCGGCGCGCAGGCAGCCGTGCCGACGAAGCTCGTGATCGCCGGCCACTTCGGACGGGAAGTCAACCTCACCAGAAAGCCGGCGGGACCTCCGCCCGCAAGCTAAAGACATGCCAGCACGGCAGCTCCAGCATCGAACCCGGCGATTTCGAATCCCCCGAAGGCGTAGCAGCCGCACCGGACGGCAACATCTACATCGCCGACCATGTAATATCGTGTACAGGAGCTCACCGCGACCGGCGAATTCGTTCTGATGTTCGGCAAGGAAGTCAACCACCCAGGCGGCGACGTCTGCACCGAGCGAACCGAGCGGAAATCCAAGTCCAGAGTCGAAGGAACGGGCCGGGCAGTTCGACGAAATGCGTCGAGCGTGAGCATTGACCCGGCGAACGAGAAAATCTATGTCGCCGATCTTGACCCATTTCCCGTAATGGTAGCGGAACACAAACTTTTGGCCGTCGTGTGCAGGAGTACACCTCTGAAAGGAAGTTCGTGCTGGAGATCGGTAAGGAAGTCAACGAAACCACCAAGGGCAATCTCTGCACCGAGGAAGAAGCCGAAAAAGGCGCGAAATGCAAGGCCCCAGCGCAGCAGCTGCTGGAAGCCCCCGTATGAATGGGGCAGCGAACATGGGGCGTTCAACTTCACGGGCGATGGCAGCGCCGGTAATCTGTTGGCTGTGGGTGGTCCTGAAGGGGGCCTGCTCTATGTCGGCGACGAACACCGGGTGCAGGAGTTCAAGGCCGACGGGGAATGGAAGGGCGAAATCACAGGGCTAGGATTAGTCACAGCGGTCGCGGTCGATAACTCCTGCTCACTACAAGAACCCGTCTTGACCGGCACAGCCTGTGAAAGCTTCGACCCCGACTACGGCGACATATACATCACTACCGAAGGCAGTAACACGGTCCAACGATACAGCCCGACCGGCCAACTCCTAAACGAACCCATCACGGTCACACCCATACACACCGAACCAGAAGCACACGCGGAAGTAGGGATCGAAGCGATGGCAATCGACCCCGACGGCAGACTCGCACTAGCCAAGCGCGAAAACTACTATCACGAAGAAAAAGAGTTCAAACATTATTTTGGTACGCTATACCATGCCAGCACCGGCACACCCATCACAGAATTCGCTGCCCCAATTACCGGCAATGGACTCAATGGTATTGGGTTCAACGGCAATGACCAGCTTTATGCGGCGGCAGGCGGTCGCGAAGTACTTGCTTACAACCCTGTGGCGGTGGCGGAATTGGTGAGCAGCCCGCAGTCGTGTGTGGCGGGTGCTGAACAAGAATCGGATGTGACGCTCGAATGTACGCTAAACGGTGAGGTTGATGCGTGGGGTGTGCCGGGTACGCGTGTGTTCTTCCAGTGGGGTAGCACCCCGGCACTTGGTCAGACGACCGCTCCGCCGTCGGTGGTGGCTGACACGAAGAGCGAAGGAGAAGAAGAACCGTTTGTGGGGGCGAGCGCCCCGGTCGCGGGTTTGCGTCCCAACGAAACGTTTTACTACCGGTTGGCGGGTGAAGATCGGAACTCGTTGTCTCCGGAAACGTTGGGTGCGCAGACGTTGTCGTTTACGACGCCGGTTGTCGCGCCGCGGGTCGTGGGTGAACCGGCCGCGTCGTTCGTGCACTACGCTTCGGCGGTTTTGTTTGGGGAGGTGAACCCGGAGAACGCGAGCACGACCTACGAGTTCCAGTACGCCCCCACCGGGTCGTGTGCGACGCTCGAAGGATGCGCCACGGCCAGCCAGCTGCCGGCGACGCGTTCGGCGGCGTACGGTGCGGTCGGTACGACCGTGGAAGCGACGGGGTTGAAGCCCGCGACGAGCTACCGCTACCGTCTGATCGCGGAAAACGAAGAACAAGAGCGTGCGGTGGGGCAGGAAGGCGTGTTCACGACCGAGCCCGCTCCCGTGCCGCTGGCGGTGACCGCCGCGGCGGGCGGGGTTGGTGTGACCGGCGCGGTCGCGTCGGGCAGCGTGGACCCCGACGGTCAAGCCGCGACATACACCTTCGAACTAGGCGTATACGCGGGCGCGGAAACGCGCTACGGCGTCGTGTTCTCCGGTTCCGCCGGGAGCGGGCCAACCCCGGTTGGGGAGGCGGTCGCGTTGAGCGGCTTGCAGCCCGGCACGACGTATGCCTATCGCATCGCGGTCGCCAGCGGTGCCGGCAGCGATACGGGTGAAGCGGTGCTGTTCACGACTTTGGGTCTGCCCGCGGTGCTGGTCGCACCGAGCTCACCGGCGCTGCTCGCGATCCCGCCGATCGCGTTCCCTACAGCCCCCACATCCACACCCACGACGAAAACGACGACGAAGAAGCAGACGAAGAAGAAGGCGGGCAAGAAGAGCAAGCGTAAGCAGGCGAAGAAAGCCAAAAAGACGAGTCGTTCGCGGAAGGCCGCGTGATGAACACCGGGCCGATGAGCACCCGGCGGATGTACACCCGACTGCCGGTAGCAGTCCTCGCCACCACGGTCGTGCTGCTCGCCGCGGCGGGCGGTGCGCAGGCGGCAGTGGGTCCGATCAAGGAGATCTTCTCCAGCCACCTCGGCTGGGAAGTCAACGAAACCGGCGGAAATATCTGCCTCGCAAGCGAAAAATGCCAGCTCGGCAAGTTCAGCAGCAAAGCCGGCGGCTTTGAATTCGATCAAGATGTCGCGGGCGCACCAGACGGCAACATCTACGTCGTAGACGGCAGCAACCATCGTATCCAAGAGTTCACTGCGACCGGTGAATTCGTACTCATGTTCGGCAAGGAAGTCAACCATAAAGGCGGAGACACCTGCACCAAAACAGAAGAAAACGAATGCCAAACAGGCCAACCAAGCACAACACCAGGACAACTCGACTCACCACGAAGCGCCACAGTAGGCGCGAATGGCAACGTATATGTCGCAGAATTCGTGATTGGTGAAAGCGCTGGCCAGTTGACGTTTGGGCAGCGTGTGCAGGAGTTTACGGCTGACGGGACGTTCGTGTTGGAGATCGGCAAGGAAGTCAACGAAACCACCAAAGGCAACCTCTGCACACAGGTCGAAGCCAGCAAAGGCACCAAATGCGGCGGGCCAACCCTGAGACTCCCAGGCACACCGTATGAATGGGGGACAGAACATGGCTCCTTCAACTTCGCCGAAACAGGGGATATTCTTGCTGTGGGTGGTGAAAACAATCTGTTGTACGTTGGTGATGAACATCGTGTGCAGGAGTTCGAAGCCGACGGACAGTGGAAGAGCGAAATCACAGGGCTAGGATTAGTCACAGCAGTCGCAGTCGATAACTCCTGCTCACTACAAGAACCCGTCTTGACCGGCACAGCCTGTGAAAGCTTCGACCCCGACTACGGCGACATATACATCACTACCGAAGGCAGCAACACGGTCCAACGATACAGCCCAACCGGCCAACTCCTAAACGAACCAATCACCGTCACACCCACACACACCGAACCAGAAGCACACGCAAAAATAAAAATCGAAGCAATGGCAATCGACCCCGACGGCAGACTCGCACTAGCCAAGCACGAAAACTACTCCCACGAAGAAAAAGAGTTCAAACACTATTTCGGTACGCTATACCACGCCAGCACCGGCACACCAATCACAGAATTCACCATCCCCATCCAGTCCGGCAGCAATGGTATTGGGTTCAACGGCAAGGATCAGCTCTATGCAGCGGCCGACGGCCATGAAGTTCTCGCTTATACACCGGTTGCGGTGGCGGAATTGGTGAGCAGCCCGCAGTCGTGTGTGGCGGGTGCTGAACGGGAATCGGATGTGACGCTCGCATGCATGTTGAAGGGTGAGGTGGATGCGTGGGGTGTGCCGGGTACGCGTGTGTTCTTCCAGTGGGGTAGCACCCCGGCACTTGGTCAGACGACCGCTCCGCCGTCGGTGGTGGCTGACACGAAGAGCGAAGGAGAAGAAGAACCGTTTGTGGGGGCGAGCGCCCCGGTTACGGGTTTGCGTCCCAACGAAACGTTTTACTACCGGTTGGCGGGTGAAGATCGGAACTCGTTGTCTCCGGAAACGTTGGGTGCGCAGACGTTGTCGTTTACGACACCGCTCGTCGCGCCGCGGGTCGTGGGTGAACCGGCCGCGTCGTTCGTGCACTACGCTTCGGCTGATTTGTTTGGGGAGGTGAACCCGGAGAACGCGAGCACAGCCTACGAGTTCCAGTACGCCCCCACCGGGTCGTGTGCGATGCTCGAAGGATGCGCCACGGCCAGCCAGCTGCCGGCGACGCGTTCGGCGGCGTACGGTGCGGTCGGTACGACCGTGGAAGCGACGGGGTTGAAGCCCGCGACGAGCTACCGCTACCGTCTGATCGCGGAAAACGAAGAACAAGAGCGTGCGGTGGGGCAGGAAGGCGTGTTCACGACCGAGCCCGCTCCCGTGCCGCTGGCGGTGACCGCCGCGGCGGGCGGGGTTGGTGTGACCGGCGCGGTCGCGTCGGGCAGCGTGGACCCCGACGGTCAAGCCGCGACATACACCTTCGAACTAGGCGTATACGCAGGCGCGGAAACGCGCTACGGCGTCGTGTTCTCCGGTTCCGCCGGGAGCGGGCCAACCCCGGTTGGGGAGGCGGTCGCGTTGAGCGGCTTGCAGCCCGGCACGACGTATGCCTATCGCATCGCGGTCGCCAGCGGTGCCGGCAGCGATACGGGTGAAGCGGTGCTGTTCACGACTTTGGGTCTGCCCGCGGTGCTGGTCGCACCGAGCTCACCGGCGCTGCTCGCGATCCCGCCGATCGCGTTCCCTACCACGACCCTTACGCCCACGATCAAAACTACGACCAAGAAGAAAGCGAAGAAAAAGGCGAGCAGGAAGCGCAAGCACAAGCCGGCGAAGAAAGCCACGAAGACGAGTGGTTCGCGGGAAGCGAAGCGATGAGTTTCCAAACTGGTAATCCACGAGAGGAACGATGATGTTGTCAAGGATACGTAAGCAGATAACTCCCGCGACAGTCCTGGCCTTTGTGGCTCTGATCTTCGCGGTGACAGGCGGCGCGTTCGCCGCTGGTGGCGGCAGCGGTGGCGGTAGCGCGGGCGCGAAAGCGAGCGCTGCGGTCACGCCGACGGCCGTCGCGGCGAAGTCGAAGGCCAAGCCAAAGGCCAAGGCTGGCCCCAGGGGGCCCGCAGGCCCCGCCGGTAAAAACGGCGCGACCGGCGCCGCGGGTGCGACCGGAGCAACGGGAGCCACAGGCCCCGCGGGTCCGGGCGGCGGTCCCGGCACCGCTGGCGCGGCGGGCTCGGCCGGCGCGGCCGGCACGAGCGTGACGAGCAAGCAGCTGACGACAAGCGAAACCGCGTGCAACAAAGAAGGCGGCTCCGAATTCACCGCCGCCGAAGGCAAGAAAACGACTGCCTGTAACGGCAAGACTGGCTTCACCGAAACCCTTCCCAAAGGCAAGACCGAGAGGGGCGAGTTCTCGATCCTCTATGCGGCGACCGCGGCGGGACAGCCGGGGTCCTCGGCGATCTCGTTCGTGATCCCGTTGAGCGCCGCGCCCGAAGCGCACTACATCGGCGCTAATGAAGGCGAAAATCGAGCAGAATCAGAATGGGCGCCCGCGATCAAAGAAGGAAAGTGCAAAGGCTATGCCAAAGAACCGCAGGCGACATCCGGCAACCTCTGCGTGTTCGCGAGCATCGAAGAGAACGCGACGACCTATCTCTTCGAGGGATTGCTACCTTTGCGAATCTCGCCTGCTGAACCAGGCGGCGCCGTGGCGCTAGCCGCCTCCGAAGGCACGGGCGAAGTCCTGGAGATCGGCAGCTGGGCCGTCACCGGCTAGAAAACCACAACCAAGCCGAGGCCTGATCAACAGGCCACCAATCGCCGAGCAGGCCCGGACGGCTACCCCAAGCCGTCCGGGCCTAGCCGTTGAACAGTTGATCTATCAGGGGAGCAGTTGGTAGGGGTGTCGAGTGCGGTAGGTGTATCTCGGCGGATGACGGATCCGGGACGAGCGTCCCGGGTTCTGCGTCGTTAAAGACCGATGCCTAGGCGTCCCTTCGGGAAGAGACGGCGCCTCGACATCAGACCGATGCGAGGAACGAGTTTAGCAGATGCGCAGCAAAGGCGGGGCGGCCGCGGATGTTCCCGAGGGTGCGGTCGTGCGCGTGCTCGGCCTGCTCGAGCACGGTTTGGGGGTCCATCCTAACCCCGCGCCAGCCCCGGAACAGAGCTCAAGCACCGCCCAGATCAGTGACAGGGCGGAGGTCTCACCGGGGAAGCGCCCGATCACCTTCGTGCGCCGACGGACCTCCACGAACGTTCTCTCGAGGAGGTTCGTAGTGCGGATCCGCTTGCGGTGCTCTAAGGGAAAGCGCAGGTGAACGACGAGCGCGTTGAGGCGCGTGTCGATCACCGCCATCGCCGATGGGTAAGGCGGCCCTGTAGTCGGCGATGATGTCCTGGAGCTCCCGGGCCGCCTCGGCCGGTGAGCGTGCCTCATCGAAGGCCTTCCACCAGCGGGCCTTCAGCTCGCGGTGGCGCTCGGGGAGCTTTGCGATCACGTTCCGCAGAGCGTGCACGGTGCAGCGCTGCTCCAGCGCTCCGGGCCAGAGCTCGCGCGTCGCCTTCCAGATCCCGGGTGCTCCGTCGGCGATCACGAGCGCTGGCGCCCTGAGGCCGCGGGCGATCATGTCCCGGCCGAAGGCGAGCCAGCTGTCATAGCTCTCACGGCTCCCCAGGGCCAATCCGAGGAGGACCTTTCGGCCCTCAAGCGTCACGCCCAGCACACCAGCACGCCCTCCGACGGCGTGTCGTCGGGGTGGAGCTTCAGATAGATGGCATCCAAGAAGCAGTAGACGATGTCGTACTCCTCCAGGCGCCGCCGGCACCATTGGCGGTATCGCTCCCGGGTGTCCTCGCAGATCCGCGAAACCGTCGCCTTCGACGCGATCGGCTCCTCGAAGACCTCCTCCAAAGCGGCCTCCACATCGCGGATGGAGAGGCCCCGCAGGAACGAGCTGATCACCAGAGACTCCAGCGCATGCGTTCGCGTGACGCCCTTGCCGAGGACCCGGCTCTCGAACCCCAGCTTGCTGGCGTTGCGCACCCGCGGGCGCTCCAGAGTTCATCGAGCCGCTCGTCGTCTTTACCGTCTTGGGTTCGTGGCCTTGCGGTGACTGACCGTCTCGCCAGCGCGCTCATACCGCCGGCGGCCGAGGAACTCCGTGACCTCGTCCTCAAGCACCTGCTGCAGGATCAGCCGCGCTCCCAGCCCCCGACCGTCTCGATCGGGTCTTGCTCCTCGCCGACACCAACCAGGACCTCATCCAGTTCAGGCGAAACCTCTCGCTCGGGGCTACCTTCTCCATGCGGGCGTACCTCCATGCTTCGATCTTCTCAGGACAAAGCGGAGGCTACGCCCGCAACATCAAATCCCCCGGCTCATGGGACACGACCTGGCACTGTATGTCGACAGGCAGGCAGATACACGACACAGTCGCGGGCCCCCAAAGAGTAGTACAGCACCAGGTGCTACACTGAGCCTGTGCCCACCCAACACAAACGCGTGTCCGTGACCTTGACGCCCCCGCTGCAGGAGGCGCGTGAGCGCTTGCGCCGGCGCGGGCTCGACCCGAGCGTCGGCGAGCTGGCGATCGCGGGCGCGCTGCGTCTGCTTGCCGACGTGGACGCCGGTGAGGATCAGTCGAGCAAGCGCACGATGTTGCGCAAGCGTTTGGCGGAGCGACTGCGCAGCGGCGAGGGCGTCGACGCGGACGCTCTCGCGGAGGTGCGCCGCGAGGGTTGGACGCGCGCGTGAGCGCGGTCCTGAGCCTGCTCGACACCTCGGTTTGGTCGCGCCTGCGAGACGGCCGCATCGCGGGCGAGCGGGCGCGGGGGCTGGCTGCGCGCATCGAACGCGGCGAGCTGGCGATGACCGAGCCGCTGATCTTGGAGATGCGCTACAGCGCCCGCGAGGACAAGGACTTCACGCTGCTGGCCGAAGAGCTTGAATCTCTACCGTTGCTGGCGTTGGATGGCGTCGCGGTCCAGCGAGCCCTGGACGCACAAGCTCAGCTGGCGGCCGACCGGAGCGTCTCGCACCGCGTCAAGCCGATCGACCTGCTCGTCGCTGGTGTCGCCGATCGGCACGGCGCCGCGGTGCTGCACTACGACAGCGACTACGAGCTGATCGCCAAGCACACCGATTTGAGCTTCCAGAGCGTGTGGGCTTTCAGGCGTGGTAGCGCGGGGTAGCTGACGCTAGCCCGATTTAGAGGGCGGTGCCTGCCATCACCGGTCGGCCTCGCTTATGATGTTGAGCGTTCTTCTAAGCAGGGACGGGAGCCGAGCGAGATCGTGTGTAGCTTGCTCTGGGTCGATGAGCCGATTGAATGAGGAGGCAGAATCAAACACGGCGATCAATCCGCCTGCCCCACAACTGGCCCTGCTCGTCCTCGCCGAGCCTGAGAACCGCGGCGCAGCTTGGTCGGGTCTGCGCGATAGCTTGCGGCGAGCACATCTCGAGTAGATGCTCATCGTGCGGCGCGCGTGGGAGCGCGGCGACGAACGCTGCCCGCGCCATGCCAGCAGATCATCCCCGGAGTCTCGCCGACCGCACGCACAGCACTCAGCACGAGCGCCTCGCCGTCAGCGACGCCCGTGCGCGTCGCCTGCGCCTGCCAACTCCGCGAACCACGGTCGGGAGCCCTCTGCGAGCGCCTCGGCGATGAGCCCGTCCTCAAGACTTCAAGATGATCGAGATGAACGCCGCCGCGTTGGCTCGCGCCGGGGGCGCGATGTCTCGGTAGATAACCTGTCCATGACCCCGCTCCTCCTCGATACATCGCATTGCACCCTCCAGCAGTGCCTGGCGGTTGCTGACCTGCAGACTCGTGCGAGCGCAACGTCTAGCTCATCTTCCTCTCCAGGTCCGCCCAATCTGAACGTCTGTGATTAGATTAGGGCTGTGAAGCGGAGCTTTCTCCACAGACTGGACCCCTGGCCCGCCGCTTGCCCCGTCGATCCAGACCGTGCTGTTCCTCCTGCGCCCCGTTCCAATTCGTTGACTCCCTGCCAGCGCCGCTCGGCGACCTGTTCCGCCTCCGGCCTCGAAGGGGTCGGCGCCATCGACGAAATCGTTTATATCGCCGACGTTGACGCCATCCGCGACATTTTAGAAACGACGGTACCAGCCGCACACGCCGGCGCGGCCAACGGAGGTTCTCGAACCCGTGGATCGAAGCCGAGTCCATACTCACGCTCGACCGCGCGGAGCATCTACGCGATCGCAAGCTGATCTCGACCGCGCTCCACGGTGCGGCTACTTGCCGCCGCAAGCGCGACATCACGGAGATCACCGCGAAAAGAAGGCAGCCTGGCCTACGGACCGTCCCCTTGCGCTCTGCGTCCGGCGATGCAGCACGTAGCGTTCAACGGGGCAGTCGCACGACTCGTGCTGGGGCCCCGGAGGCCGGAGCGGGCCGTCGCACGCCTCCCCGCGTTGCTCGAGCCAGTGTTCGACAACGCGCTCGCGCTCCTGCCACAGCTGGTCACGACCTCGGCCACTCGAGCCCCTAGGGTCGATTCCGGCGCGGGCGCGAGCGACTCGACCGCGAGCTGCTGCGCATCGTCGCCGAGCGCCGCGCCAGCCCCCCGGCAGCGACAGCTGGCCTCCTCGTCCTCGGCACCGACCCGGAGCAGCCCCGCAGCGACGAGCAGGCGCGCGACCAGTTGCTCATCCTGCTGCTCGCCGGCCGAGACCTGGCCACCGCACTCTCCTCGGCCTTCGAGCGCCTGGCCCGCGACCCCGAGGCGCTCGTCTTAGCCGCCGAGCGGCCATAGACGACGACGAGCGCCACCTCAACGCGGTCGTACACGAGACGCTGCGCGTGCGCCCCGTCGTGATGGACGTCGCCCGCATACTCGACCGGCCGCTCTCCATCGGCGGCTATGACATCCCGCCCGGCACCACGGTCATGCCCTCCATCTACCTTGTTCAGAAGACGAGCGCCACCACTCGCAAGCCGAGATGTTCTGCCCGGAGCGCTTCCTCGACACCCGCCCCGACCCCAGCACATGGCTCCCTTTCGGGGGCGGACGCCGACGTTGCGCCGCGCGCCGCCTTTGCCCTACTTTAGATACGAACCATCTCCGAGTGGTGCTGGCCCGCCGCTCCCTGAGAGCACCCAACTCCGACGCAGAACAACCCGTCCTCCGTGGCGTCACTTCGTACCGAAGCACGACGCCTTCATGGAACTGCCCCAAGCGCGGTTCAACCCAAGCGATCAAGAGACTGCGCAGGATGTCATGGCCTCAAGGCCGGGGGTGCCGTCTAACGATCCGGGAAGAGGTTTCCGAATGAGTTGACAACCTCCAACAGAATGCAAGACGCGTTTGTGGCACTGGCCGGACGTCGCTCATTGGCTGATCGAGCATCGCAAGGCCAAGGTTGCGGTCGACGCCCACGCCGCAGACCTCGTCGCCGCTATGCATGCGGCCTATGACCTGCGCGAGCACGCGGCTCATCTCGACAGCACCAATGATCTGTCGCTCGTGGACCAGGCGCTCGGCGACGGCCCGTTCAGGCTTGTCTCGGACCGCCCACACGCGGCGGTGCCCAGTAGCCTGCGAGGTGCATGTCTGAACCGCCCCGGGTTTGTTGGAGGCGTTTTTGTTTGGGTAGTCGTGTTGGTGTTGTTTAGTGTTGCAGTCGTGCCGGTGGGCATGTGGGCAACCCGTAGGGTTGTCCAAGGGCTGTGGTCAGCTTGCTGGCCACAGCCCGTCATGTCCACGGGCCTTCGTTCGTCGTGGCGGCCGCGGTCGTGGCGGCGTGGTTTGCTCGTACTCGACCGGTGGGAGCGCTCGCAGGCGCTGTGTAGCCGCTGGTGGTTGTACCAGTCGACCCATTGGAGGGTTGCGAACTCGACTTGCTCCATCGTCTTCCAGGGTCCCTGCGGGTGGATCAGCTCGGTCTTGTAGAGCCCGATCGTTGACTCCGCCACGGCGTTGTCATAGCCGTCGCCGATGGACCCGATCGAGGCGTCAGCGCCGGCGTCGACGAGGCGCTGAGTGAAGGCGAAACACGTGTATTGACCCCCGGCATCGGAGTGTGCAATCAGGCCCTCCCGGACAGGCTGGCCGTGGTGGTCGCGGGCCCAGAGCGCCATCTCCAGGGTGTCGAGGACGAGCGGTGTTTTCATCGTCGTGTCGGCCTTCCAGCCCACGATCCGGCGGGAGAACACGTCGATCGTGAACGCGACATAACCGCCCTGCCAGGCCGAGACATACGTGAAATCGCTGACCCAGAGCCGGTTGGGAGCGGACGGGTTAAAGTTCCGCTCGACGAGGTCTGGCGCCCTGTCGGCTTGGCCATCGGGGATCGTGGTGCGTAGCTTCTTGCCCCGAACCGCGCCCTGCAGGCCGTCTTTGCCCATCAGGCGCTCGACCGTGCAGCGGGCCCTCGAGGCCTCGCGCCGCAACTGCCACCAGACCTTCCGGGCGCCATAGACCCCGAAGTTCTCGGCGTGCAGCCGACGGATCTCACCGAGCAGACGCCATCGCTCAGCGCTCGCCGCGACGGGTGGCGTTCGCGGGCCTTGACCGCGTAATACGTCGACGGGGCGACCCCAGAGTCCTGCACATCGGCTCGACCCCATGGTCATCGCGGTGCGCGTAACCACCCTGCTCATCTCCTCGGCTGCGGGTCGAGCTCCCGCGCAAAAAAGCTGAGGCGGCCTTGAGGATCTCGTCGCGCTGCGCAGCTCCCTGTTCTCGCGCTCGAGCTCCTTGATCTTCTGCGCCTCCTCGCTGCTGACCCCGTGCCGGCACCGCCATCGATTTCGGACTGGCGTACCCACTTCCGCAGCGTCTCCGCCGTCATCCGCACTTCTGCGCGACCGACGTGATCGCCGCCCATTCCGTTCGCTCACCACGGTGCTCCATGACCAGGCGAATCGCCCGCTCACGCACCTCTGCTGGATACCTCTGTTCTTGCCATCGCCCAATCCTCTCAAGCCATCAGGCCTCCAACATTCCCGGGGCGGTTCAGTCCTCCTTCTACGTGACCACCCGATCTACTACGTCAACGCGGCGCCGCATCTGGGCCACGCGTACACGACGATCGCGGCCGACGTGCTGGCGTGGCTGGAGCGGGGCGAGGCCTCGGTCGGGGCGGCTGGGGTGGCGCTGGGCGGCGAGGGCGAGCGTGGTGGCGTGGCGAGGTCGTGAATGCACCCTGGGGCGTGGCGGCGTGGTGAGGCGTAGGTGGGCGGAGTGGAGCGGGTCGGCGTGGCGTGGCGGCGGCGTGAGCTGGACGTGAGCTGGAGCTAGGCACACTGAATCCAATTTCTACCCGCGCTAACTGAAAGCGCCCCCGGCACCCTCCCGGCTGAGGGCTTTGATCCCTTGAGCCTCCGGGGGGATAACAACCCCACATCATGCAAACCCCTACGGGGTTTGTTTCATTTAGGGACCACTAACCTCCACCCAGCCCACGGCGCTGACTTGAAGTGCCCCCGGGCACCCCTCGGCAGAGCTCTGATCATCAAACCCTCCGGGGGTTATAACCCTCCTCGTTGAAACTCCCACCCCGATCGGGACCCTCGCTAGCGCAGTGCTTCATCGTCGGTCTCAAGCGGCTGCCAAACCTGCACCCCATCCATCTAATTGCGTGACGAGCCCGGAGAGCTCTATGCAATCGTCACTCCAGCGAACGTAGTTGTGAGCGTCTTTGAAAAGAGCTCATAGGGGCGGAACGCCTGAAGTGAGCGGAGGCGAACGGTCTCCAAGCCCACAACAAAAAACAAACCACGTAGTGGTTGAGGCCTTGTCGAAGGCCTGAAGTGAGCCGAAGGCGAGTGGTCCACGAACGTCTCCGGGGTCGTCACGCAGATAGATGGATGGTTGTTAGGCGCTCACCATCGATCGACGCCGATGATGCCGCAGGTTGCGACCGAGGGCGTCGATCGGCAAAGGTTTCAACTGGCCCAAAGTTTGGGGCTGGGGCAAATCCCCGTAGGCACCCCTCGGGGTTTTGCAAACCGGGGGGCCTTTCAGGCACCGCCGGGTGGGTGGGCCATCAATCCCTCGACAAACCTCTGCAGGGACCCTCCCGGCCGAGGGACTTGATCACCTGAACTCGCAAACCTCCTCGCCAACCGGCCCTCACGAAACTTCCAAAACTCGACAGGCTTCCCCGACAAACTCCGGGAGCCCTCACGCACGTGCACGCGATGCAGCCAAAAAACGTATGCACGGTGGGTGCACCCCTCGGGACGGTGGGTGGGGGCTGGGTGGGCCATTAATCCTTCGAGCTCTGATCTATCAATCATCTTCAATCACCATCAATCACCATCTAGCATCTACTGCAGGGCTCCCGAACATCTGAGAAGGTGTGCTGACAGGTGCAAGAACGCGTAGAACCAGACAAACCGGAGGAACTAGCAGTTTGGCGAACGGCGATAGGAACTTCATACGCTCCCGTTTAGGAAACGAATTTTGGAGGCCCGCTACAGTGTCTGGTTCCCGTGCATTGAAAGCCTGTAGCACCAACAAGTCTTGCTTGACAGCTAAATCGCCATAGCTATCCGTCCAAGCCAGTGGCCACCCTCCCCTTGACGCTTCACACTCCCGGTCATCTTCGTGCCCTGGCCCGCCTTCCCAGATCCAGCTTTCAGGTGTCCGTCAAAGCGGGGGAAGACCACCAGCATGAGTGGGATCGCGCCAACTTTTCGCCCCAAACTCCCCGAAAACATTTGAGCTTTGGCGATTTGCTCAAAAGTGTCTCGCCCAAAACCCCGGCAACCGTCGCGGCACGCTGCTAGCTTTCAAAACGGTCGATCACCTGACCAGCTGGCCGCTGGCACAGAGGCCCCTCGAGAAGGCGGTATTGGGGCTAGGCCCGCAAAGCCTCCACAGCCATTATCGGCCGATGCGTCCCGTACGTCAAGTGCCAGGACTCGACCCGGGAGTGTCGGTGTCGTGCTCGGCGCGCGCGCGTAGGTCGTCGATGACCGCGATGCTCCAGATGGCGAAGTCCGGGTTCTCGTTGACTTCGCGGACTGCTCGGTAGCGCAGCCTGGATACGATCTGTCCGAGCGGCTCTAGCTCCGGACGAGCGGGGCGGTTCATCTTGCCGACTCTGACGTTCCACGCGATGATGTTGTACGCGACTAGGTCGGCGAGCTGGCGAAGGGACTGCTCAAGCGCAAGGTCTACCGGCATGCCGCCCAGGCCGATCCGGTCCCCGTCGCAGAGCGCCGCGAGCTGGCTCGCCTCTGCCTACAGCACGGCCCGACTCACCAACGAATACCCCGTCGAATCGACTTGGCGACTGGGATCCGTCGGCCTTGACAGGACAGCGAGCGGAACGCCGGCGGTGAGCGCAATCCACAGAAGCGTCCCATGCGCGAGCTAAGGTGCTTGCCATGGATCGCACCACCTCACTCATCGCCACCCAGCTCGTCCGAAGCCTTCGACCGACGCACCTCAAACCCCGACGGGGGTTAAACACAAAAGGCCCCGAACGTTTCCGGGGCCTCCTGGTCGAGCTGATCACCGAACGTCTCCGATTTCAACTCTCAGGTCCAAACAGATCAATGTAAAGAACCTGTCGAGTGCTTCTCTGTTTGGTTCTTAAGCTAAGGAAAAGAACCTTCACAAAGAGTACGCCCGGCTTGGGACGGTTTTCGTTAAGGGAGGAGCAAAATGCGCCAACTTCCCGGCCTGGCCCTTACTTCATTTACTTCGTTTCTTCGCCCCCGCAGCCATCGATTGGGCCCGGGCCGTCGAACCCACCGCGCCGGGGATCCGCACCAGGGCGATCGCTGCGGCCAGGGTGAAGACCGACGCGACGAGCTGCTCCTCTCCCAGCCCGACTACGGCGAGCAGGCGCTGGAGATCGCGGACGTGCTCGTGCGCTCCGGCGCGGTCGACGTCGTCGCGATCGACTCGGTCGCGGCGCTGACGCCACGTAAGGAGCTGGAGGGGCAGATGGAGGACGTGACGGTCGGGTTGCAGGCGCGGATGATGTCGTTGGCGATGCGCAAGCTCGCGGGCGGCCTGAATCGTACGCAGACGTTGTGTCTGCTGACGAACCAGCTCCGCGAAAAGGTCGGTGTGGTGTATGGCTCCCCGGAGACCCAGCCGGGTGGGCGGGCGTTGAAGTTCTATGCCTCCCAGCGCCTTGACATCCGCCACATTCAGACGCTGAAGGATGGGGATGGCGTGGCTGTCGGTAACAGGGTGCGGGTGAAGGTGGTGAAGAACAAGCTCGCGGCGCCGTTTCGCCAGGCCGAGTTCGAGATCGCGTACGGGAAGGGCATCGGGTGATCTTGGTGTGCGCTTCGGCGTCCTGGGCAAGTTCGGCGCGCACTACTCCTACGGCCAGCAGCGCCTCGGCCAGGGCCGCGAGCAGGCCAGGGCGTTCCTGGCGGAGAACCCGGAGATCGCGGCGGAGATCGAAGCCGGCATTACAGGGAGGTCGCCGACCGGGGCGCCGAGCCTGTGGCGTCGATTGTGCGTGAGCGGGAGGCGGCGTGATGGCCGAGGACCTGCTCACAAGAATCCAGCGCGAGACCCACGAGCGCCTGCGCGAGCTGCAAGGCGCGGTGGACGAGCACGAGCGGCTGCGGGGCGAGCTCAGGGTGCTCGACACGGCGCCTGAGCTATCGGCCTTGGAGGCCGTTCCCGAGCGGCTCATGGCCCCGGAGGCCGTTACTGTGCCGTCCGTGGCTCCCGACAGGGATGCTGAGCCGCCCGCGGCCCTGGAGGCCGCTCCCGAGCTGTCTGTCGAGTCCGAGCCGTGTGTAGCTCCCGAGCGGTCCACGAACGTCGTGCGCCTGCCGGATCGGCCGCGCGTGCCGCGTACGCGCATGGTCTCGCCGAAGGTCGCGCGGCTGATGCTCGCGCCGCGCCGTCCCGCGCTCGAACGGGCCGGCGTCGCGCGGGTCGGCGCCGGGCGTGTCGGCTCAGCGCCGCAGGACGATCCCTGGCCGCAGGGCGCGGGGGAGGAGTTCGACGCGGACGTGGAGGCTGTTTGAGCGCTCGACGCCGCGGCCGGCGGCGCCGGCTGCTGTCCCAGCTCAGCGGCCGGCCGCTCGACGTGACGCTGGCGGGACCGGGCGTGGCACGCCGGATCGTCGCGCTGGGGCCCACGGGGGGTTGAGCGGCACGCTGACGATCATGGGCGACCCCGGCGCGCAGGTGCGCTGCAAAGCGATCCCACGGGCGCGCTGCCGCTGGATCTGGCCCAAGCGGGGGTCTTATCGACCGCAGCCCTGAGCGGTCGCACCACCCGCTCGGGCTGCTCAGGTGGATGGTGTCTCCAAGGACCGAAGCATCCTTCCATCCCAAGGCCAACAGCCCAGCAGACTAAACGCACAAGGTGTGCTGGAGGTGAAAGTGAACATAAATTGTTTGTGAGGTGAAATTGTGTGAGGTGTTCTCGGGATCGCTGAGTTTCACACCTATTGCTGTCTGACGGGGCGGGTGTTACGTTCGCGGGTGTGCAGACGACTCACAAGATCGCGGGTGGTTCGGCTGGTGGGTATGCCGCGTATCTGACATCGGCGTCGGACCGGGGCGACTACTACCTCACGAGCGCCGGCACCGGGTCCGGTGAGGGTGAGGACGGTGGCGCCGGGGGTGGCGCGCAGAGTCGCTGGCATGGCAGCCCGCAGCTGCTTGACCGTCTCGGTCTGCGTCCGGGTGGGCCGGTGGGGCGTGATGAGCTGCTGGACTTGATGAACGGTGTCTCGCCGGTGACGGGTGAGGAGTTGCGTCGGGCGGGCGAGCTGGGCGATCTGACGACGAGCACGCGCGGCACGAAGGGCGTCGCTGAACAGGTGGACGTTATGCCGATGTCGGCATAACGTCCAAAACGCTCATGGATCTCGCCAAGAGGGTCAGGGTGAGGCTTACTCCTCGTTGGGTGCGCTCAGATAGGTCTTGAGCCACGTCGTCATGTCGTCCTGGGTCCAGTCGCCGGAGGCGATCGCGAGGACGGCCCGCTCGGCGCCGTCGACGCTGGGGGTCGGCTTCCACGACCACCCGTTGATCTCGACGAATACACGGAGTGCTACCCAGGCGGCGCGCTTGTTGCCGTCGGGCAGGGGATGATTTTTGGCGAGATGGGTCACGAGCACCGCGGCCTTCTCGATGAAGTCGGGGTAGAACTCGACCTCGCCGAACCCCGCGGCGGGCGCATGTAGTGCGGAGTCGGCGAGATCGAGCTTCGTGACCCTGATGATGGTCTGCTCGTCGAGGCCGATGATCTCCGCGGCGATGGCGAGGTAGTCGGCGAGCTCGAGGTACTCGGTGCTCACTTCGCCAGCCGCTCGAGCAACTCGCGGTCCTCCTCGATGATGCGACGCAGGCGCGCCTTGAACTTCGGGTCGCGGCGACGGCGCTGCACGGCCTCGGAGAGCGCCTGCTTGATGGTCTCGTTCACGCTCGTGCCGTCTGCCCGGGCGATCGCCTCGGCGTCCGCCGCGAGCTCGCTGTCGAGCCGCAAGGTCATGTTCTTAGTCATGACATTATGGTAGCACGACACCGTGACGAATGGTAGAAGTAGCTGAAGTAGGGATTGTCGGCATTTGCTTGCCCGCAACGGCCGTCCATGGCTGCGTCCGGTACCAAGGCGTGAGCCGTAGCAGCCCCCATTGGGCGCCATGTAGGAGCAGCCCGTGTCCGGGTGGCAGCTGTGCGATGTCTCCGGGGTTGAGGTTGCGGTGGCGCTGCGTGTGGTAGGTGACGCTTTCGGAGTCGGTGGGCGGCGTGTCGTGTTCGAAGAAGTGGTTGCGGGTTTCGCTGCGGGAGGCGGTGTGGGAGACGTGCCGGCGGTCGTATTCGCCGAGCGCGAGCGAGATCGCTTCCAGGGTCCGTGAGTCGGCGATCCCGGAGAGCACGAGCTTGGTTTGGAAGAGGGAGAGGAATCCGTCGGCTGCATCCTGGCCCCAGCGGGTGCGGGCCTGGGAGAGGTCTTGGAGGCAGGCGAGGATGTGGAGGTGTTGTCCGCCGGCTTCGGAGATCAGTGCGGGCAGGTCGTGGATCGGGGCGATGTTCGCGATCTCATCCAGGCAGAAGAACACGGGCGGGCCGGAGGGCTGGCTCTTGGCGTGTTGGTAGGTGGCGTGGCGGATCTGCTCCAAGAGGCCGACGACGAGTGGCGCGCAGAGCGCTTGCTTGTGCGCCGGGGCGGTGATATAGACGGTGTCGGTCGAGCGGGGGAAGTTGTGGGCGTCGAAGTTGGGGTGGGCGGCGGCGTTGCGGGTGGCGTTGGCGTTGTAGGCGGCGAGCGTGCCGGCGGTGGCGGAGAAGATCGAGGAGCGCTCCCGCTCATCGGTTTTCGCGATCCCGACGAGCACGTCGTTGGCTGTCTGGTTGCCGTTGGCCTCCAGCGCTTTGCCGGCGGGGTCGAGGTTTCCGCGTAGGACCCAGCGCAGCACCTCGGAGATCGGCCGCTCCGTCAGATACGCCGCATAGAGGAGTGGTGCGAGCAGGGCGGCGGAGCGCTCTGACCAGGGGTGCTCGTTGCGGGTGCCGTGCGCGGCGGGTGTGATCGAGGTCATGGTTGTGCCGATGTCGGCATAAGCATGAGCTGCGCCACACCTTCGCCACGACGATGGCCGCAAACGGTGTCCCGGTGCGCAAGATCCAGGAGTGGCTCGGCCACGCCGACAGCAAGACAACCCAGATCTACACCCACTACGCCCCCGACGAGCACGAGATCCAGATGGTCAACGACGGCTTCGCGGCGCCGGCCGATGGGGAGGCCGAGAAGTCACCGTCGCCTTCGTCGTGACCTCGCCCGGTAAGCGAGGGTGGTCCGATCTCCGCCGTTGCTGCGCCCACCGAGTGTCTCCGACGCGTGCTGGACGTTCTGCCCGATCGGCACGCTAGGCTCCAAATAGTATGGTGCCGGCACTATTGACCACTCATTCGCCGCTCCTGGGCCGACACGCCTTGATCGGCTGCTCGACTGGCTACATGGAGGATGATCGCGAGGATTGGCCTCGGCTCGTTGCGCAAGCGGCGGCTGTTTCGAGTCTCGCTGTCGAGCTCTCCGCGATCTCTGAGCCCGAGCTTCCAGGCTTGCTCGACTACCTGCGAGGCGCTCCTCAGCTCCCATTCCTCTATCTCAGTGTGCATGCGCCCTCCAAGGCCAAAGAGCTTGACGAGCCGCAGCTCGTTGACGCCCTGGCGCGCCTGCCTCGCTGGATCGACGCGATCGTTATGCATCCCGACACGATTAAAGACGCTGCCTGCTACCGGCAGCTGGGAAGGTTGCTCGTGCTCGAGAATATGGACAGTCGCAAGCGCGATGGCCGTACAGTTGCCGAGCTCGACATCCTCTTCGAGGACCTCCCCGAAGCGGGGCTTTGCTTCGATGTCGCCCACGCGAAGTCAGTCGATGGAACAATGACGGAGGGTGTAGAAATCCTCAAGCGGTATACCGACCGACTGCGACATGTTCACCTGAGCTCGCTCGATTCGGACTGCCACCACGTCTCGCTTACCTCCGACGATGAGGAGTTCTTCGCGCCGTTGCTGGAGAGCTGCCGTGACGTGCCATGGATCCTCGAGGCACCTCCGCCGTCCTCGTAGCGGACCCTCACGGTCAGTGCGAGCAGCTCGCGGCGCGCACCGGCATTGCCGTGCCTCATATCGCTGAGGCTCGCCACAACACGCGGATACGGATTGCGGAGCTTCGCGAGGCGCTCGGCACCGAGAATCTCACCGACGGCTTCTCCGTCTGCGTGTTCGGGTCGTGGGCACGCGAGGAGCTGACACCGAACAGCGACGACGACTGGGCTGTTCTGACCGCTGAGCCCTTCGCAGCCGATGACCCCAATGTGGCTGTGGCGATGACAATTGCTGAACGACACCTGGGGGCGGGCGATCAAGCGCCCGGGATACAGGGTGTCTTCGGTGCGCCGTTTGATCTCCCTGGGTTGGTGAATAACGTCGGGCTGGACGCAGACACGAACACCAATCTGACCTGGCGGCAGCGTTTCTTTGGGCTGACGCGGAGTCCGAGGGCGCAAGGGCGCTGCATGCATACGACCGCTGGCTGGCGATCCAACTCGATGCCACCGCCCGGGCCGAGCTGAAAGCTTTGCGCCACGATACTCGCCGAGAGTCTTCGCTGTTCCAAGAGATCATGGACATCGGCCGGCAGTTCGAGCGCGCAGTGCTTGCGCTGCTGTTCAACACTCGCCTGGCAGCCATCTCCCAGCAATACGTCGTCTTTTAGATCTGGCTTGCGCTTTGTGTGCACGGGTCCCCCCGAATGACGGCCCGGTTCTCGAGAGATGGGATGTGGCGCTGAACGTCTCGTCCGAAGCAATCCGTGAGGAGGTTTGGCGCTGATGTTCAGCAGCACGCCGACGTGCCCGCAGGCAATCGGTTTCGTTCCTAGAGCGACGTATTTGCTGAGGCAGCAAATCATTGTTTAGAAGCAAAAACTCTGCTAAACTCCAATTTGCTATGCAAGCAAATATGGTTGCAGAGGGAACAGATCTAGTGGACGACGCTATTGCTCGTCTGCGTGTGATGCTCCCTGCCTCCTGGACAATTGAACGGTCAGGACCAGCCGTGCCGGCTGATGGTTCCCCTCCGGAGGACGTCCTGGCGAACGCAACTATCGACCTTCGCGCCCCGAACGGGACCTCCACGACGTTCGCCGTCGAAGCGAAGCAATCCTTCGGTCCTCGCGATGTCGAGCGGCTGTCCGGTGGACTCTCGCGCACGATCCGCTCGATCGCCGGTTTCATCCCGATCCTCGTCGTTGCTCCCTGGTTGAGCGCACGGACCCGGGAGCTGCTCGTCGGGGACAGCATCAACTTCATCGACCTCACGGGCAACGCGTTCATCAACCTGGCAAATCCCGGGCTCTACATCAAGGCCGATGGCGCCACTCGCAACCCTCAGCCGGCGCCTCGCGGCCGAGCCACCGTCCGCGGTCCGAAGGCCGCGCGGCTGATTCGACTACTCGTGGACGTGCGACCTCCGTACGGGGTGGGCGAGATCGCAGCCGCTACCGGCCTGGCGGCTGGATACGTCTCGCGGCTGCTCGACGCTTTGGATCGCGAGGCACTGATCGAGCGCGCACGCCGCGGACGGGTGGACTCAGTCGACATCGCCGGGCTGCTGCGGCGATGGGCTGAGTCCTACGACGTTCTGAGGACCAACGAAGCGGCTTTTTTCCTGGCGCCGAGCGGAGCGAAGGAAGTGCTCGCGCGGCTCGCGGAGCGCTCGGATTCCACACAGGTCACGATCACCGGATCGTTTGCCGCCTCGCGCCTGGCTCCGGTCGCCGCGCCCGCGCTGTTGCTCGCCTACAGCAACGACATCGAGACGGTCGCCGGCGACCTTGGGCTTCTCCCTGCCGACGAGGGAGCCAATGTCGCCCTTTTGCGAGCGTTCGACCCAGTTGTCTGGGAGAGATGCAGCGAGGACTCGGGGGTTCGCTATGTGGCGCCCTCGCAAGCCGTCGTCGACTGCCTGACGGGCAACGGTCGGATGCCGGCCGAGGGCGAGGCGCTGATCGCGTGGATGGCGGAGAACGAGCCGGGCTGGCGACTGTCTTCGATCGAGGATCTCGGTCGCTCGGGCGGCGCTCGTGGCTGAGGTGGACGCACGCCAGAGCCACCTGTGTTCGCCGAGATATATGTCGCTGCGCGGCGCGTCCTGCTCGACGCTTTGACCTGCTTACGTGTTCAGGCACGAGCCACAAGGATGCCTGACCGCGAGGTAGCGCCGCCGAGCCCTATGCCTTAGATCGTCGTGTGCGCCGGCGCCGAACTGTGGCCGTCTTGCTGACGCTGAGCGCGACGGTCTCCTGCGGGAACGCGGCGCGGATCTCCAGGCGTCCGCCGAGTGCCTCGACGTAGCGGTTCAGCGTTGACAGTCGTACGTCGGCCTCGCCGCGCTCGATCTGGGAGACGTTCTCCTGTGTGACGTCGAGTCGGTCGGCGACGATCGCCTGGGTGAGGTCAAGCTTGCGGCGTAGTTCGCCGAGCATCGCCGTCTTGTGCTCCTCGACTTTCGCGCGGCGGGCAGGGTCGGCGTCGATCTGCTTGCGCAGCTCGTCGAAGTTTTTGCGGCTCTTTGTGGTCTTGGTGGGGGTCATGGGATTGCTCCTTCGTCGCGAAGTGCCTGGAGATGCTCGTCATAGAGGGCGTCGGCGGCTGGGATCGCCTCGGCGTACCAGCTACTCCAGCGGTGGCTCTTGTCTCCGCCCATCAGCAGGATCGCCATGCGGCGTGGGTCGAAGGCGAACAGCACGCGCATGTGTCCACCGTGGGGGCGTAGCTCCTTCATATTGGGGTGCCGTGGGGGCGTAGCTCCTTCATATTGGGGTGCCGAGAGCCTTTGAGGGTGTCCACGAGCGGGCGGCCGAGCGCCGGGCCGCTCTGCTCCAGAAGCTCGACCGCAGAGGTGACCCGGTCCTGCTCGTCTTCTGAGAGCTCATCCCACCACGATCCAAACGTGTCGGTGTACTCGACTTCCCACACTCGGTCAGTATAAGGCATAACTTGTAGAAGTCAAGGCTTGTGTCGTCGTTGCTGGACGGCAAGGGCCGCAACGTGCAACTGGATACCGTCGCCGACGTCGCCGACGCGCTGGATGTCTACATCGAGATGCGCAAGGCGATCGACAAAGCTGTGGACAAGCTGGCCTCGCTCGGCCCGATGCTTCCCTTCCCGCACTCCAGCAAGGTCATGGGCGACCCGGGTGGCTCGCTGCGTGAGCTGCGCCCGCGGGCCGGACGCAGCCAGTGGCGGTGCATCTACGGCGAGCACCCATCCGAGGACGTAGTCCTTTTCGATGACGCCGATGTCGAGCTGCCACTCGGTGCGGAGTTGGAGCAGCTCCTGCTTGGAAATCATGAGTGGCTCCCAGGTGCGATCCGCACGTTCGCTCGGATGCCCCACTCCGAGGCGCGAGGGCCTTCGGAGGGGCCGTCGGGATCGAGCAGGGCCAGCCCGGTTGACATGCGGGCCCGGCACCCGGAGATCAGCTCGGGCTCGTCTAGTCCAAGGGTCTCGACGAGGTAGCCCAGCCGCTTGAACACCGCGCGGTTGCCGAGCCGCTCTGTGTACTCGACGAGGCGAAGTGCGTTGTGCTCGTCGAGGTACGCGTCGAGGATCTCGGCGGCGTGCCGGATGCCGCCGCCGAGCCGCGGCGCGTCGAGGATGTCCACGACGGTCCGCGCCGGGTCGGCGATACGTAGTCGCACCTCCTCGTGCCATAACGACTCGACGCCCCACGCCATCTGATCCTCGGGGATGTGTGAGAGGAGGTACTCGGCGTCGAGTAGACGGACCTCTGAGGCGCGGACACGCCGTGCGGTCTTCACGACGGTCGTGCGGAAGACCTGCTCGGTTAAGCTCCAATGCCCGGCCGCGGTCCAGCCCGTGAAGTAGCACGGCGACCACACGGCGGTAGCGACGACCATCGCGTCCTGCGACCAGCGCTCGGGCACACCGACGGCGGCGAGCTGGTCCGCAAGCTCTACGGGCACCGCGACCGGGAGCGCGCCCTCGACCGCGTGATGGCCGCCTACGAGCGCACGGCGAGCTTCACGCAGATGAGGTTGGTGTAGACAAACAATGCCATCCCAACCCGTGGGTAGGTTTCGTCGATGACTTCAGCAGCGAAGCCCTGGCCCCATACGGTCATCTACGACCCCGAGGCGGTCGTGGAGTTGCTGGCGATGAAGTCCAAGGAGGAGCATCGCGCGCTGCTCAACGCAGTTCGGAAGCTGGGCGAACTCGGAGAGCAGCTCGGACCGCCGCACATGAAGCCACTGAAGGGAGATCGCGCCGCGGCGCTGCGCGAGCTGCGTCCGAGACAGGGGCAAAGCGATTGGCGTGCGATCTACCGCCGAGCCGGTGACTTCTACGCGATCCTCGCCATCGATCGGCACAAGAATTTCGCTGCGCTGATCGAACGTGCACAGGCTCGCGCCGGGCGGTACAACAGAGCATTGAAATCCGATAAGCCATGACCTATCATGCAGCTATGACCGATATACCGAGTCACTGGCCGAAGGGCATCAAGACGGCTGACGAGGTGCTCGCAGCCGCGCTGGAGGCTGACCCGGAGTTTGCCGTCGAGTGGGAGCGCCTCGCGTTGGCACGCATGGTCGCCGCCCGGCTGATCGGCTACCGCTCCGATCACGGGTTCTCGCAGCGCGAGCTGGCCGAGCGCCTCGGCGTGAGCCAGCCGCGAGTGGTCGAGTTGGAGTCGGGCGAAAAGAACCCGCAGATCGAGACCCTCGTGAAGATCGCGGCGGCCACGGGTCTCGAGTTCGCGATCGACATCGCCCCGATCGGCCAGGAGCCGAAGCTCGTTGGCAAAGCGTTCAAGGACACCCCGGCGCACATCTACGCCGGCGCTTCGCTGCTGGTCGCCGGCGTTTGACCGCCACGCCGCCCACGAAACTGCCCACGACTCCGCGGATCTCCCGCACCCACGCGGATATGATCCTGTCTCCCCGATGTGTCTTCCATACCTGATCACATCGATCTTGTGGGATTGCGATCTCGGCGTGAGGAGATCCTTGGCTGCGCTGCCGAGCACGGTGCGAGCAACGTCCGCGTGTTCGGATCTATGGCGCGCGGAGAGTCCGAGGACACGAGCGACGTCGATCTGCTGGTTCAGATGGAGCCGGGTCGCAACCTCCTTGATTTGGTGGGGCTGTGGCAGGACCTGGAGGATCTACTCGGTACCCACGTCGATGCGCTCAGCGAGGGCGGCGTGAGCCCACATTTGCGTGAGCGTATCTATGCCGATGCAGTAGCCCTGTGAAGGACGAGAGCACTTACCTCACACACGCGATCGAGGCGATCGATGCCATCGCGGACTACACAGCCGATGGCCAGAAGGCGTTCTTCTCGGACGCCAAGACTCAGGACGCCGTGATCCGCAATATCGAGATCGTCGGCCAGGCCGTCAAGGGGGTGTCCAACGAGACGCGCGCTCTCGAGGCTGCGGTCCCATGGCGGCAGATCGCCGGCATGCGCGACAAGCTCATCCACGAATACTTCGGTGTTGACCTTGTCCCTGTGTGGGATGTTGTGGAGCATGAATTGCCGGGCCTGCGCTCTCAGTTGGAGAAGCCGATGTCGCGACCTTCTTCTGAGCCGGACTAGCTCGCGTCGCGGCGAGATGCCCCGCGAGCGCGAGCCTCGGCTCCATTGAGACGCCGTAGCAGTTTGCGGATCTGCACCTCTGTGGGATGACCGTCTTGCCATGCGCCACGGTCTATCCCGAACCGTGACAGGAGTGCCGAGGACTCCTCACTGAGAAGCAGGCGCTTCGCGTCTGCGTCGACGTACTGGAGCCATACAAGGTCCCTGTCGTCGGGGTCCATTTCGTCCACGAACCGGGCGGCTGTGCTGAGCGCCACCATGGTTCGGTTGGAGCGGCGCGCGGCGATCTTGTCGTCTGCGAACTCGACGGCCTTGGCACGGCGCCATCTGGCCGTCTCACGCATGGCTGAGGTGAGCAGTTCCTGATGGCTCACACGGGCGATTCTAGCCTTTGGGCACCCTCACCGTGCTCGCCGTGCGGGCGGATGTAACGTGTGCGCGCGATCCGGACATAGATAGGTGAATGACGCCGCGCCCGAAAGGCACAGGAGGGAGCGATTCGAAGCGCTGTTCGAGCGTTGCCAACCTTAGGTGCGCGGCTACGTGTTGCGGCGCGCCCCGCAAGTGATCGCGGAGGACGTGGTAAGCAAGACGTTCCTCGTGACGTCGCGGCGGCGATCGGCGAGCTGAAGACCAAGCCGGGAAGCGAGCTGCGGGTGCACGGCAGCGGCGTCCTGGTCCGCTGGCTGTTCGAGAACGACCTCGTCGACGAGGTCAACCTGCTGATCGTCCCCGTGGTCGTCGGCCAGGGCACGCGGCTATGCCCCGGCAGCGGCCTGGACACAGCGCTCAAGCTGCTCGACCCGCGAGCCTTCCCGAGGGGCACGACGCTCCAGGCCTACCGGCCGGGGCCGGCCGGGCGCGCGCAGGACGCGACGGCTCTCAGCCGAGCGGCTGCGCCAGCTCGACGATGATCCCCTCCGGGCCGCGGACGTAGCAGAGTCGATAGCTGTCCTTGTAGCGCTCCACCTCGCCGACGAGCTCCGCGCCGCGGGCTTGCAAGCCGGCGACGACGGCGTCGATGTCGTCGACCGCGAACGTGACGTGGCGGATGCCCGGGGTGTTCGCCGGCGCGTGCCGGTCGCCGGGCGGGCCCGACGGGGCGTGAAACTGCGCGAGCTCGATCCGTCCGTGGCCGTCCGGGGTCTGCAGCATCGCGATCTCCACGCGGACGCCCTCGAGCCCCACGACGCGGTCCACCCACTCGCCCTCGACCGGCGCCTCGCCCTGCAGCTCGAGCCCGAGCTCGAGGAAGAACGCCGTCGCGGCCGCGAGGTCGTCGACCACGATGCCGACATGATCCATGCGCAGGATCGTCACGTGCTCAACTTTAGATCAACGTCCCCGCCAGAGCAGGGGGCAGCGGAGTGTTCAGATCGTCCGGTCCAGCAGCGCGGACAGCGCGTCGAAGTGGCGCTCGGCGGCGGCCTCGTTGTACATCGCGGTGTCGGCCATCGTGTACCCGTGGGCGGCGCCCGCGTAGACCTCCGAGCGGTAGGTCACGCCGGCCTCGTCCAGCGCCCGCTCGAGCGCGGCGATGTTCTCGGGCGTCATGCTTTGGTCGTTGTCGGCGTGGCCGAAGTAGGCCTCGACGGTCAGCTCCCCGGCGCTGCGGTGCGGGCTGTCGGCGTCGTCGGTGGCCAGGCCGCCCGCGTGGAAGCCGGCGAGCGCCACGACCCGGTCGGGATGGGCCATCGCGATGCGCCAGCCGAGGCGGGCGCCCATGCAGTACCCGGTGATCGCGAACGGCCCGCGGGCCACTCCTGCGAGAAAGTCGAGGTAGCCGCGGCTGTCGCTCGCGATCCGTTCGGGCGAGAGCTCCCGCATCATCGGCCTGATCTTCTCCATGAACGGTCCGCGCTGGTCGGGGTCCTCGAGATCCGGCATTGGCAGCACGGGCGCGCGGCCGTGGCGGTAGAAGACGTTGGGGGCGAGCACCACGACGCCCCGCTCCGCGATCCGGTCGGCCATCCGTTCGATCTGCGGGCGCAGACCGAACGCGTCGACGAGGAACAGCACCCCTCCCCGGCGTCCGTCGTCGTCCGTGGGCCGTGCCAGGTACCCGTCGGCGACGCCGTCCTCGGTCGTGATCTCAACCTGTTCTCCGCTCATCTCGCTCCTCGCCGGCGCTGGTCTGTGGATCTGCTGGGGGATCCGGATCGGGATCCAGGTAGGACCCCGAGCCCAGGGGCAGAGAATAGGCGAGAGGGGTGGCCTGCGCGGTTGCGACGCGTAAGATTTGGCCTGTGAACGCCGACCGCGAGCTCGACATCGTCCTGTTCGGCGCCACGAGCTTCGTCGGCCGCCTGTGCGCCGAATATCTCGCCCGCGCCGCGCCGCGAGAGCTGCGAATCGGCCTCGCGGGCCGTTCGCGCGAGCGCCTGCGCGACCTGCAGGGCTCGCTCGGCGCAGTAGCCGCCGATTGGCCGCTGCTCGTCGCCGACACGAACGACCGGCGCTCCGTGCGCGCCCTCGCGGAGGCGACGCGCGTGCTCGCCACGACGGTCGGCCCCTACCGCCGCTACGGGCTGCCGGTCGTCGAGGCGTGCGCGGCAGCGGGCACGCATTACGCCGACCTCACCGGCGAGGTGCTGTTCATGCGCGAGGCGATCGAACGATTCGATCGCGCCGCGGCGCGGAGCGGCGCCCGTGTCGTGCACAGCTGCGGCTTCGACTCGATCCCCTCCGACCTCGGCGTGCTGCTGCTGCACGAGGCGGTCACTGCCGACGGCGCCGGCCGGCTCGAGGACACGACGCTCGTCGTGCGCGCGCTGAAGGGCGGCCCCAGCGGTGGCACGATCGCGTCGCTGCGGGGCACGGTCGACGACGCCCGCCGCAGCCCTGAGCTGGCGCGGCTGCTCGCCGACCCCTACGCCCTCAGCCCGGACCGTGAGGCCGAGCCGCGCCTCGGCCCGGAGGGCGACCTGCGCGGCGTGCGCGACGACCACGAGCTCGGGATCTGGGTCGGCCCGTTCATCATGGGCTCGATCAACACGCGCGCCGTGCGGCGCAGCAACGCGCTGCAGGGCTGGGCGTACGGACGACGGTTTCGCTACCGGGAGGTGATGGGCTTCGGGTCCGGCCCCCTCGCCGCCGCACAGGCCGCCGCGGTCGCCGGCGGCGTCGGCGCGCTCGCCCTCGGGCTCTCGATCGGGCCTGCGCGCGCGGTGCTCGAGCGCGTGCTGCCATCCCCCGGCGAGGGTCCGAGCGAGCAGCGGCGCGAGCGGGGCTGCTTCCGCATCGAGATCCACGCGCGGACGTCCACCGGCGCGCGCTACCGCTGCCGCGTCAGCGCCCAGGGCGACCCGGGGTACAAGGCGACCGCGGTCATGTTCGGCGAGAGCGCCCTGTGCCTGGCGCTCGACGGAGACCGGCTGCCGCCGCGTGTCGGGGTGCTGACGCCCGCGACCGCGATCGGGAGCGTGCTGGCCGAGCGGCTGCGGCGCGCGGGGCAGACATACGCGGTCGAGCGGATCGCTTAGCGCGTCCTGACCCTGTAGTCGAGAAAGGTCGCGAACTGCGACTGGCGCACGCCGATCTGCTCCAGGTCGAGCGTGTGCGGGAAGTCGTCGAACAGGCGCTTGCCCGCGCCGAGGATGACCGGCGCCACGATGATCGTCAGCTCCTCGACGAGGTTCGCCGCGAGCGCCTGGCGGATCGTCTGGGCACCGCCCATCACGTGAACCTTGCGCCCGCCGGCTGCCGCGCGCGCCGCCGCGACCGCCGCCTCGATCCCGGCCACGAAGTTGAAATCCCGCCCGTCGGGCTGCTCCTCGGTCCGGTGGGTGACGACGAAGACCGGTACCTCCCAGGGACTGTGACCGCCCCAGTGTCTTGCCGCCTCGTATGTGGAGCGGCCGGCGACGACCGCTCCGAGTCCCGCCATCGCCTGGGTCATCCAGGCGGCGTCCTCGCCCTGGGGCTCGCCGCGTGTCTCGTCGTCGTAGCGCCACGGCCCACCGAAGACCCAGTTGTGAAGCCGCTCGCCACCGGTGCCGAGTCCTTTGCCGGGCCCGTCCCCGGGCGCTGCGATGTAACCGTCGACCGACACCGTGATGCCCGCCATGACCTCGCCCATCTGTGTCACCTCGACTTTCCTCGCCGGCTACTGGGCCGCGACCCCGCCTACCCGGCGGGTGGCTGGTCGATCCGCACCATGTTGCCGGACGGGTCGCGCACGGCGCAGTCGCGCGTGCCCCACGGCTGGTCGGTCGGCTCCTGCACGATCTCGGCGCCTGCGGCCTGCAGCTGCGCGAAGGTGGCGTCGAGGTCGTCGGTGTTGAAGTGGACGCCGTTGAGCGCGCCCTTGGCGAGCAGCGCGGCGAGCGCGTCGCTGTCGGCGGGGCTGCCGTTGAGGTAGTTCGTGAGCACGATCGCGACGCCGGGCTGGGCGGGGGCGCCGACGGTGATCCAGCGGTAGTCCTCGCGGGCGACGTCGTTGCGCAGCTCGAGGCCGAGCGTGTCGCGGTAGAAGGCGAGGGCCTGGTCGGGGTCATGGACGAGGACGAAGCATGTGGAGAGAGTTAGGTTCATGCGCCAAACACTAGGGCGCCGGCGGCCCGCGCGCTTCTCCGATCCTGCTCGTTCAGATCTCTGCTCGGCCTGTGGTTCGGGCGAGTCAGATCCCTGCTCGGCTTGCTGGCCGGCTTGCCGGTCGGACCGGCCAGATCCCCGTTCGGCCCGTGGCTCGGGCGCGTGAGGTCGCGGGCGACGCAGCCCGGCACGCGCACGAGCGCGCTGTGATCGCGGGCGCGGTAGGCCGTCGGCGTCTCGCCGACCAGCTGGGTGAAGCGCGCGCTGAACGAGCCGAGCGAGGAACATCCGACCGCGATGCAGGCCTCGGTGACCGACACATCGCCGTGGCGCAGCAGCGCCTTCGCGCGCTCGATGCGCCGCGTCATCAGGTAGGCGTAGGGCGTCTCGCCGTAGGCCGCGCGGAACTGCCGCGCGAAGTGCGCGGTCGACATCAGCGCGGCGCGGGCGAGCGCGGCGACGTCGAGCGGGCGCGCGTACTCGCGGTCGATCAGGTCGCGGGCGCGGCGCAGATGCGCGAGGTTGGCGAGCTCCTCCGGCGTCACGTCGTGAGCGTAGCGGCGCCCTGTTCCGGGCGTGGTTCGAACGCCCGCGTGGGAGCGCCAGGAGCGTGAACGATCGCGTACCGCGAACCTCGGCCGGCTCCATTGCTCCTCATCTAATTGGCTCTGGAAAGCCATTTATAGATATTTCCGGTTCGGAGTTGCAATATCAAATAGAGCCGCATATAGTGATTAGCACAGGTGCTCCTTGGGTGGGGCATGGGAATAGATTTTGGTTTGGGTTGATCTTTCTGGGTCGACGTCAAGCGCTTGTCAGAGGATGTTGCGTAGTATGGGTGCCGTCGCCATGTTGAGCCTGGCAGGTTTGGCTCTCACGGTGCCGGTCGCCAGCGCGAGCGGGGTGCCGACCGCGACAACCGAAGCGGCGTCGGGAGCGAGCTATCAGAAGGTGACTCTGAACGGGACCGTCAACCCGGACGGACTGGTCACCACGTACCATTTCGAATACGGGGAAACGACGTCGTACGGTACGAAGATCCCGGTGCCGGACGTATATGCCGGCGAAGGCACGAGCAACGTCAAAGTGAGCCAGACGATCAAGGGCTTGAAGCTCGGCCCGACCTATCATTTCCGCATCGCGGCAACCAACTCCGACGGCACGACCTACGGCGAAGACCTTACGTTCACGACGATCACGAGCACGAGCTGGGCGATCGCCGGTCAGGAACCAAAAAGCGCGGTCACGGTCTCATCCAAAGGTCCGGTCAGGGTTCACATCGAAAAACTCGGGGCGCTCGAGGGTGGGGGATACTTCACCATCGAATGTTCGGGGAACACCGGCGAAGGAACCGTGGGAGCGCGGCACGCCTGTAACGGCGCTGGATTTGCCGTGGCGCACGGTTCTGGTGACGACGGAAGCCACGACGCGGGAGCTCGTCATCGAAGACGGCAAAGGTCTGCCCGGCTATAAGGTGGAATGCGGTTCGCTTGGCACCGTGCAGGGCACAGAAAACACCAGCATGGGTGTCAAAAGCGTGTCCGGTGGCGTCGAACAGACGCTCGAAGCCGAACAGCGTGGTTGGTTCAGCGAAATCAACCGGGTCCGACTGAACGCAAGCCTGCTGCTCGAAAGCCCACGAGGCGGCACGCTGACGTTCAAAGAAGGGTAGTACTCGTCATCGCGTGAGCAAAAGGGGCGGGGCTGCCGTGTGTGGCCTCGCCCCGCTTACGCTCGATGGCACGGGAGCGCGGGCACGGCGAGCTGGTGGCGAGCTTGTGATCTTTTCGGCATCAACCTCATGGGATCTAATATGATGTCCGCCGAGTATTTTCTGCTCGGTCCCGGACGCCCGGGTCTCGAGCGCAACTTTCCAACCGACACGGGGAGCCCGATGCACAAGTTTTCGCCGGCCTCACGCCGCCACCCGCTCGATCGGGCGATGCCAGCGCCTCGATCGATGAATCTCCGGCAAGCAGGCGCGGGTCGCTGGGCGCTCGCCGGGCTGCTGGGCTGCCTCGCGCTGCTTGCCCTCGCCCCGGTGGCCGCCGCGTACGGCACCGGTGCGATTACGGGCACGGTCACAGAGGCGTCGTCGCCGGGCACAGGCATCAAGGGCATCGGCGTGACCGTGGTCAGCGAAAGTCGAGGATACGCGGGCGGTGTTGTCACTGGCGCGAGCGGCAAATATGAAGTGAACGGCTTGACACCCGGTTCCTACAAGGTTGAGTTCAGCTCGTCTGGACTTAATTTTGTTTCTCAATACTACGATGAAGCGTCCTCGTTCTCTACGGCGACCCCGGTCACGCTCAGGGCTGAAGGGGAAACCCAGTCGGAAATAAACGCAAAACTCCGCGAAGGCGGTGAGATCTCGGGTACGGTGACGGGTGCCGGCGCTGGCGCGCTGGAAGGCGTTGAAGTATTTGTCAGTAACGTAGCCGGAAACGAAGAATTCTTTGAAGGTGCCCACACCAATAAGAACGGTGAATACACGGTTATGGGTCTGCCGGTGGGCAGCTACAAGGTGGAATTCTTCGACCCTGGGATAAACTTTGTTCCTCAGTACTACAAAAACGCTGCCTCATACCCTACGGCGACCCCTGTAACGATTGGCGCGGAAGGGGAAGCGCGGTCGTCGGTCGGCGCGGAGCTTCAGGTCGGCGGCGAAATCTCGGGCACGGTCATCGATGCGGCGACACACAAGCCTGTGGCACACGCGTTTGTCTATGCGAGCAATGCGCTGGGTGAAGAATTCTTTGGTGGATACGCTGAAACCGGTGCGAATGGCGAATACACATTGACCGGCCTGGGGACCGGCTCTTACAACGTCGAATTCACTGTCTTCGGTGCCAAAGGCGAAGCTGAATACATCGTGCAGTCCGACAACGGCGTTGGCGTTACGGCGGAACACAAGACGCCGGGGATCGACGCGGCGCTGGTGCGCAAGGAACCGTTCGACACCGCCGCGCCGGTCGCTTCGGGAACGCCCGCGGTGGGGCAGACGCTGTCATGCGCGAACGGGTCATGGACGGGCGAACCAAAGCCCACGTTCACCGACACGTGGCTGCGCAACGGCAGCGCGATTGCCGGCGCCACCGCGACCACGTATGTGGTCCAAGCGGCCGATCAGGGAACTGGAGTGGCTTGCAAGGTCACAGCGACGAACAAGCACGGCAGTACCAGCGCTGTGAGCAACACGCTGATCGTGCCGGTCCCGCCGCCGCCACCACCACCGCCGTCCACGCCACTCGTCGAACTCCCCGGCTCGAAGCTCGTCGTGTCCGGGCCCTCGGTGCGGGTGCCGCTGCTCTGTGTGGGCGCGACCTGCACGGGCACGATCGAACTGAGCGGGCAGGTCGTCGTCAAGCACCGCAAAGGCAGGCGGACGATCTCCAAGAAGCGGATCGTGGTGCTCGCGAAGGGCTCGTATTCGCTGGCGGCGGGGAGCAGCGCGACGATCGCCGTTCGCCTGACGGCGGCGGGCAGGAGCGCGCTCGCCGGGGCAAAGGGGCACAAGCTGCCCGTCAAAGCCGTCGTGACCGTCACGGGCGGGCCGGCGGTAAAGGACTCGCTCGTGCTCAGCGAGGCGCCGCCGGCGAAGCGCAGGCATAAGCCCAAGCACACAGCGTCGTCGCAGGGCACGCGACTGATCAAAAGCCCGAGCCGGCTATAAGGGCGGCCGCCTCGCTGTATCCGCCGTGGCCACTAGTGTGCCATTTGATGCACATCCAGCCCGCCGGGGGTTCGATGCCGGACGGCGATGCCGTGTGGCTTGCCGAGAACATGGAGGCCTTGCCGAAGCTACGCGCCGGCGAGTTCCAGCTGATCTATATAGATCCCCCGTTCAACACGGGCAAGGTGCAGTCCCGCAAGACGCTCACGACGAGCCCCGATCCGGCGGGCGACCGCACGGGCTTCGGTGGCCAGCGCTACAAGACGCGGCTGCTCGCCGAATCCTCCTATCGCGACTGCTTCGACGATTACCTCGCCTTCCTCGAGCCGCGCCTGCGCGAAGCCGCGCGGCTGCTCGACCCGACGGGCACGCTCTACTTCCACATCGACTATCGCGAGGCGCACTACTGCAAGCTACTGCTGGACGAGATCTTCGGCCGCGAGTGCTTCCTCAACGAGATCGTCTGGGCCTATGACTACGGGGCGCGCTCCAAGCGCCGCTGGCCGGCCAAGCACGACACGATCCTCGTCTACGTGAAGGACCCGCGGGCCTACTACTACGACGCCGTTGCCGTCGACCGCGAGCCCTACATGGCGCCCGGCCTCGTCACCGCCGAGAAGGCCGCCAGGGGCAAGCTGCCGACGGACGTCTGGTGGCACACGATCGTCCCGACGAGCGGCCGCGAGAAGACCGGCTACCCGACGCAGAAGCCGGAGGGCATCCTGCGGCGGATGATCCAGGCCTCGACGCGGCCGGGCGACTGGTGCCTCGACTTCTTCGCGGGCAGCGGCACGGTCGGCGCCGTCGCGGCCGCCCTCGACCGTCGCTACCTGCTGATCGACAGCAACCCCGAGGCGATCGAGGTGATCCGCGCGCGGCTTGGGGGGGGCGTCGAACCGACCGCGCCGCCGCTGCCCTCCGAGGGCGCGGGTATGCCGCCGGGCCCGATCGCCGCGCGCGCGACCACGGCCTGAGCGACGGCTACCGCGTCTGTCGACCGCATCGAGATGCCGACGGCCTGGCTGCCTGATCGTGCTGGTATAGCCTCGTTCAGAGGTCCATAGCATCGAAGAAGCGGTGAACCACGTCGACGGCGTCGGCGCGCAGCTCTGCTTCGTCTGTCGCGGGGTTCACCTGCGCCGCGGCTTCGGCGTAGGCCCGCGGACCCGCGTCTGAGGGTCCTCGGTAGCGCTCGCGAACCTCTCGGAAAGTGCTTCGCAGAGGGGACAGCGCGTCCGCGAGATCCCCCGTACGGAGCAGGCGTGCGGCTTGCTCGGGTCCTCCGGCTTGGTTGTGCTGCAGGACGTATGCGAGGTCGTAGTAGTCCTTGGGGGCTGCGCGTGAGCGGACCGCCACGCACTTCGACAGCAGGTAGCCCGCCAGGCCGGCGAATCGAACTCGAACTCTCACGGGCGTGTCGTCGTCGAGTCGTCCGTCGAGGTGCTCCCACTCGAAGTCGCGTGCGACAAAGCCTGTTCCGCGGAGGTTGGCGGCGGCGAGCTTGCGGCAGCCGTTGGGTCGTATGCTCTCTCCCTCGCGGTAGTCGGGAAGGTCGCAGAGGAACTCGATCAGGACGGGCGAGTCGTCGATCAGTCCGCGCCAGCGCCAGCCG
The DNA here is from genome assembly GCA_963789675.1 of uncultured Solirubrobacterales bacterium. Taxonomy (GTDB): domain Bacteria; phylum Actinomycetota; class Thermoleophilia; order Solirubrobacterales; family Solirubrobacteraceae; genus Palsa-744. Next base: position 189,288 of record CAWBLR010000003.1, read on the forward strand.
TCTTGGTTGGGGTCCGGGTCAAAGTCCAGACGCTCGAGCGCCTGCTCCACCGCGCCGAGATCGCGATCGGGTTCGACGTGGGTGATGAGCAGTACGTCGACGTCGGTGGTGCCGAGGTGCTCCGGAACGGCGCCGGTGAGGTTTCTCGTCAGAACGTCCGGGACGAGACCGCCGAGGACGATCAAGAAGGGCTCGTCCTCGCGCAACTCGTGTAGGAGCCGCACGAGCGCGGTTTCGGCGCGTGCACGGGCTGTGCGTGAGCGCGGCTCTTCGCTCATGTGGGTTCCAAGGCTGCGTCGTGGTTCTCATGCCGCTGGGATGTTGGGTGCAGCGGGTCGATCAGCTCGCGCTTCACATGATCGGCCGCGTCCTGGCCACGTCCGCCTAGCGAGGAGAGATCGGCGTATAGGCGTGGGGCACCAACGACCGGCAGGCCGAGGCGCTCGTCTGTGAGCTCGAGGATCCGAGGATCCGCGCGCCAGAAGCTCACGCGCCCGCCTTCGTCGATCTCGCGCAGGCCGCTCTCTTCGATCGCTGCCGAAAGGGGACCCGCGAAGCATTCGTCCGCGACGTATATCTGCAGACTTGGGGTTGTCGTTGCGAATGGGGCGGTCAGCTCTAGCGCCGCCCAGCCGCCGGTGGCCCACTTGACGTGACGTCTCAGCGCGGTCTCCAGCTCACCGCGGAGCAGCGCCATCACATCGCGCGTTGCCCGGTGGGCTACACGGACATCGTCGCGTTGTTCGGCGGCCGCCGCGGACCACGCGGCGAGCATCCCGTCGGCGTCGACGAGCTCGCGATGGGCGCCCGGTCCGCGTGCGGGCCCGCGCTTAATGGTCCAGCTCTGCGCGTCGAACCCCTTGAACACGGTTGCCACCCGCGCGGCCGACCATCGACAAAAGCGCGCCAGTCCCGCGGCGCGAAGTGGCTCGTCTGGTCGAGAAAGGATCGCCTCGGCCAGCGACAGTGCCGATGGGGACCACGAGAAGGCTTGTACGGAGCGTCTATCCGTGGAACGGACGGCAGGTTCACGGATGACCACCAGCCCACCGGGTCCAATGATTCTGATCTGTCCCGACTCGTCCGCCCAGTTTGCGTCACGCTCGCGTAGCCACTCGATCGCCCCGGGCGAGAGGTGGCGGGCCACCACGACAACGCTCTCCGGCCAGGGGGCGGGGAGATCGCCCGCGGCCCCGCGGACATCCTCGGGCCAGCCCTCGCCCGCCCACTTGACCTCCAAGGCGATCTGCCGGCCGCCGCGCACCTGTATGAGGACCCCGGGATCGGCGGGCGAATCGTCGGTTTGCACGGTAGCTCCGTCGAGGGCGGAGGAGAGGATGCGGGATATCTGGTTTTCTGCTTGCATAGCATTTTCTACTGTACCAGCAGAAAACTTGTATGGAGCATAAAACTAGGAGATCGTGTGACAGCGTCGACGGCTGTTCTCGCATCCCCGAGCGTTTGGCTGATCGTCTGGGCGCTGGCCATGACGTTGACCTTGCGCCCGCCGGCTGCGTCGCGCGCCGTCTGCCGCGCATCGGAGGTGGGGCGGGTCGTAGTCACGAACTTGGCGAAACATGTTGATAAAACGCCAGTGGTGGCGACGACGACGGTGAGTACGTGTCGGCGGCGCCAGGGCCGGACTTCGGAGCCGAAGACTGAGATCGCTGTGTGGGATGTGGTCGTTCGCCGTGAGCTGCGTCCAGTGATCGACGCGCTCGCGGGCAAGCGCGCCGGGTACGGCGACGCGTACGCGCAGCTGCAGCTGGATCCGTGTGTGGAATACCAGGCGGCAAAAGGGAAGCGGCCGTTCGCGTATCGGCTGTCCGGGCCGCTTGGACGGCGGGAAACGCAAATCGCGACAATGAGCGGCGGCTACCGCGCGTCGGGCCAGGCGGCCTCGGCCCGCACCCCGTCGCCCTCCTCGGGCTTGGGGCCGCCGATCGCGACGATCTCGAGCCCCTCGGGTCCCGCCTCGAACGAACGCACGACCTCGGGCGCGACACGCACGACGTCCCAGCGATGGAGCTCGATCACCTCCTCGTCGAGCAGCATCCGCCCGGACCCGCCGACGACCACGTAGGCCTCCTCCTGCTCGCGGTGGCTGTGCGCCATCGGGCTGCGCAGGTTGGCCGCGTAGCGGAACAGGCTGACGCCGAGGTCGCGCGAATCGAGGTGCTTGCGGCCGAAGCGGCCCTCGATCCCGGGAGCCCGCTCGCCGACGGAATCCTCGACATCCAGCAGGTTGACGGTTGAGAAGCGGGACATGGGGCCTCCTTGTTGATTCAGCGGTCGTAGGCGCGCCCGCGTGGCAGGACGCGCAGGATGCGGATGGTTCGTGTTTGGGTTTCGCGGATGAACAGTACGCGCCGCTCGCCGACGCGCAGGCGAAACTCTGGGCGACCGACGAGCTTGCGCACGCCGGTCGCGGTATCTGGGTGTGTAACGATGCGATCGATCGCGTCGAGGATGCGCTTCATTGCCTTTTGATCAAGGCCTCGGAGGTCGCGTTGTGCGCGTGGCGCAAGCTCCGAGTGCCATGCGGGTTTGCTCACGCGTACCGGTTGCGGAACTCGTCGACGGACATCGTCGGAGCGCCGGTGTCCAGCTCGGCGTAGGCCTCTTCGAGGGCCGCTTCGTCCTCGTCGGTTACTGGCTCGTCGTCCTCGGGGGCGTTCTCGAGCAGACGCAGGACGGGGTCATCGCCTCGCGAGGCGATGAATTCGAGCACGGGTCCAAGCTCGGACTCGGGTAGCTCCTCCAGTAGTTTCTGGGCCTTCTCGCGTGTCGTCATCGGTTCCAAAGTCTAGCGCGCGGAATATGCAACACAGGGATGCTGGGGTTGCCCGAATGCTCGACATCGCCTGGCCCGTCGATTAGATTGTTGAGCCACGATGGGGGTAGATACGGCCAGGCAACCGAGGAACCTGATCCTCGCGGCGATGATCTTCGCGGTCGCGATGACGTTCATCGACCAGACGATCGTCTCGATCGCCGCGCCCGAAATCCAGAAGCAGCTCGGCCTGACGAGCACCGGCACGCAGTGGGCGATCAACGCCTACCTGCTGTCGCTCGCCGCGCTGTTCGCGTTCGGCGGCCGGCTCGCGGACACGGCGGGCCACCGCAAGATGGTGACGCTCGGCGTGATCCTGTTCGCCGGCGCGTCGGCGATGTGCGGGCTGACCCCGAAGGGCGGCATCGCCGAGGCGTGGATCGTGACGTTCCGCGTGATCCAGGGCGCGGGCGGCGCGATCATGTTCCCGGCCGCGCTCGCGATCGTCGTGCAGACGTTCGAGCTCAGGGAACGGGGCAGGGCGCTCGCGATCTTCTTCGGCATCGCCGGCGGGCTCACGGCGATCGGCCCGATCCTCGGCGGCTACCTGACGCAGTGGACCTGGCGGGCGATCTTCTGGGTGAACATCCCCGTCGCGCTGATCGCCCTGATCCTGATCGCGATCTCGAAGCCGCAAACGGTGCACCGCCCCGCGCGGATGGACTACAAAGGCCTCGCGCTGATCGCCTCGGGCGTGGCGCTGAGCGTGTTCGGCTTCCAGCAGTCCTCGATCTGGGGCTGGAGCGATCCCGGCACGTGGGCCTGCATCGTCGTCGGCGCGGCGCTGCTGGTCGTCTTCTACTTCGTGCAGCTGCGCACCGAGTCGCCGCTGATCGAAGTGCGCATCTTCAAGATCCGGCCGTTCCTCGTCGAGAACATCGTGCTCGGGATCGCGATGCTCGTGTTCATCCCGGTGTTCTTCTTCGCCTCGGAGTACGCCCAGATCGCGCTCGGCAAGACGCCCTCGAACGCCGGCGTCTACATCCTCTACTTCTTCATCGGCTTCGTGATCGCCGCGCAGATCGGCGGGCGGATGCTCGACCGGATCGGCGCCAAGCGCCCCGTCGTGCTCGGCTGCGCGATCAGCGCCGTCGGCTTCTACCTGTGGGCGGGGAAGGTCACGGGCCTCGACTTCAGCACCCAGCAGTGGTACATCATCATCGCCGGCGCCGGCATGGGGATGATGCTCGGCCCGGCCTCGCACCGACGCCGTCAACCGCGCCTCGCGGCTCTCCTACGGCGAGGCGTCGCGGCATCACGCAGACGGTCCGCAACTACGCCGCCAGCCTCGGCCTGGCGATCCTCGGCTCGATCCTCGTCTCGCAGGTGCGCTCGCACGTCACCACCTCGCTGCTCGCGCACGGCGTGCCGAGCGCGCGGGCGCACGCCGAAGGCCTCGAGCATCGCCCAGTCGCGCGGCGGCAGCGGCAGCACCGCCTCGATCCCGCACTTCATCCGCCTCGACTTCGCCCACGCGACCCAGTCGGTGCTGTACGTGATGGCGGCGATCATGGCGGCCGCGGCGATCGCGGGCTTGATCGGGCTGCGCGCGGGGGTGCAGGAGGAGGCGGCGGGGGGGCGGGGACCACCGAGCCGGACCTGCCCGAGGTGGCCGGATCGGACCCGGTGGTGATCTGAGATACCGAATGAGGCCTGCGGCTTACGGTGCGGGGAAGCGGTCTGAGACGAGTGAGGCGCGTCTGACAGGTAGCGACCTCGTAGAGCGTGAGGTCGAGTACCGCCAACTCGCCACCCGCGACCGTGATTGCGCGGGAGGAAGCGTAGTACCGGTCGTCTTCGTCGGTCGCCGCAACCCACACACTCGCGTCGAGGAGCAGCACAGTCAGTGCGATTCGCGATCTTCGCGGATCAGCTTGGCTCCATCACCGCCGAATTTCCCTGTGGCGGGACCGAGCAGCTCTTCGATGCGCTTCCGGCGCTGTCGCTGCTCCTGCGCCAGCTCCCGCTCGGCCAGGCGCCGCAGGAATTCGCTACGCGTAGCATGCTCGGATTTCACCTGAGCGTCGATCCGCGCCAGGAGCTCGTCGGGCATCGAGATCATGACCTTGGCCATAGCAGTGAGTATAGCCGGTATAGCCCCGCCGCTCTGCGCCCCACGGCTTCCGTCACCGCCCGGCGGGCGAGCGGCGCCGCGTGAGCTCCTTCACGAGCGCCGCGATCGAGCGCTCGAGCTGGGGGATCGTGGCGCTCTCGACGCGGTCGACCCCGACCGCGCGGTTCAGCCAGGCGTTGATCTCGCGGTGGCTGCGCCCGTCGCGGCGGTGCAGGTCGGCGACCAGCCGGCTGCGCTCGGCGCGCAGGTCGGCGCGGCGCTCGAACGCGGCCGGCGGCGCGCCTCCGGCTCGGGCGCCGGCAGGCGCGTGGAGCTGCTCGTCGATCGCCGCCGGCGCTGCGGCGCCGGGCCGAAGAGCGTCATCTGCGGCGCGAACTCGGCGCTCAGCGGGACGAACTCGGCCTGCGGCGAGGGCTCGCTCGCGCGGCGCTCGGGCGGCTCCTCCAGGCCCTCCTCGAGCTCGCGGGTCGCGCAGCGCGCGGCGCAGCTCGTGCTCGATCTCGCTCGCGTGCCCGCAGAGGACCGGCTCGGCGGGCAGGTACAGCCAGCTCGGCTCGGGCGGCCGGCCGGGGATCGTGCGCACGAAGCGCCCGACGATCTGGCGGAAGATCAGCGGCGTTTTCGCCGCCGTCGCGTAGACCCCGACGCGCAGGCGGGGGATGTCGACGCCCTCGGAGACCATGTTCACGGCGACGATCCACGGCTCGCGCGAGTCGCGGAAGGCGGCGAGCTTCTGCGAGGCGCGCGCCTCGGTGTGCAGCACGACCACCGGCGCCCGGCCGGTCGCTTCGGTGAGCAGCTTCGCGATCCGCCGCGCGTGGGTCGCGTCGGCGGCCACGGCGAGCGCGCCCGCGTCGCGATGGCCCGCGGCGCGCAGCGCGCGCAGCTTCGCGTCGGCCTCGCGCAGGATCCGCGGCAGGCCGTCGGGCAGCTCGGTCGAGATCGCGGTGCGGTAGCGGCGGCTCGCCTCGCGGGCGGTGAGGACCGTCTCGAAGGAGGACTCGATCACGTCATCGCCGCTGCGCCAGGACAGCGCGCCGTCGAACGTGACGAACGTCACCGGGCGGCAGATCCCGTCGGCGACCGCCTCGGCGTAGGTGTAGGAGACGTCGGGGATCGCCAGGCGCTCGGCGTCGTAGCGCACGCCCGGGATCGGCGTGGCGTCGGAGCGAAACGGGGTTCCCGACAGCAACAGCCGCCGCGGCGCGGCAGCGAACGCCTGCTGGAAGCCCGTGCCCCAGGCGAGGTCCTCGCCGAGGTGGTGGGCCTCGTCGAGGATCACGAGCGTGTCCGGCGCGACCTGCCCCGCCCAGCCGCGCGGGTCGCTCGCCACGCGCGCGTAGGTCACGGCCACGCCGTGGAAGTCGCGCGGCGGACGCGGACCCGCGGCGTCGGGCTGCAGCTGCACGCCGAGCGCCGCCGCCGCGCTCGCCCACTGGCGCGTCAGCGGCGTCGTCGGGCAGAGGACCGCGATCCGGCTGACCGCGCGCTGGGCGAGCAGGCGCTTGGCGAGCTCGAGCGCGGGGCGGGTCTTGCCGGCGCCGGGGGCCGCCGAGATCAGGAACGGGCCGTCCTGCCAGCCGGCGAGCCGCTCGAGCGCGAGGCGCTGCCACGCGCGCAGGGATGTCGGGTCGGGATCGGCGAGCGTCAAAGAGCCCGGCATCCTGCGCCATCGCACGGACGGATCGAGACGCCGGGCGCACGGGCCGCCACGCCGACCAGAAAACCCGGGTTGCGGCGGTCCGCCACGCCGAACCGTTCCAGGCTGTCTGTATCTTCGGCTCGACTGGAAAACGGTGGTCCGGCGCGACCTTCGGCCGAAGGAGCCCGGCACGAAGGGATTGGCTGCAATGGACAGAGAACCAGAAGGGTCGCACGCCGCAGGCGACACGATGCTCGAACGGGCGATCGTGCTGCAGTTGCTGCGCGACGACCACGAGCGGACGTGGTCCCGCGTGCAGTTGACGATCGAGCTGCGAGGCCGGCGGCGCGGAGATCGACCGGGAGGCGATCGACGAGGCGGTGAGGCGGCTGGAGCGGGAGGGCGTGCTCGGGCGCCACCGAGCGGGAGGTGTGGGCCTCGAGCGCGGCACGGCGCCTCGACGAGCTGGAGTTGATCGGCGTCTGAGCGCGCAGCCGGCGCGCCATGCCGCGGGGCGGTGCGCCCGCGCGGCCGCGGCGCTGTGGGCGGCGCGGGGCTGGGGGAGATAGGGTGCTGGAATGAGCGAGAGTCGCGTGCTGCTCCTCTCCTGGGAGTACCCGCCCGTGATCGAGGGCGGTCTGGCACGGCACGTGTGCAAGCTCGCCGAGGCGCTCGTCCGGCAGGGAGTCGCGGTGGACGTGCTCACGCGGGGGGCGGCCGATCAAGCGGCGGGTGGCGTCGAGGAGCGGGGCGGCGTGAACGTCCACCGCGTGCGCGAGCCGAGCTGGCCGCGCGACCTCGACCGTTTCGTCGCCTGGGTCGAGCACATGAACGAGGACATGCTCGCGGCGGGGAAGCGCTCGCCGAGCAGCACGACTACGACCTCGTCCACGGCCACGACTGGCTCGTCGCGAACGCCTCCGCCGCGCTCGCCGAGCGGCTGGGCGTGGGCTATGCGACGACGATCCACGCCACCGAGCACGGACGCCACCAGGGCTGGGTGCAGGACGAGCCGCAGGCGCACATCCACGCCGTCGAGCGCTGGATGGCCGAGCGCGCGGACGCGGTGATCGTCTGCTCCTACTACATGCGCGGGCACGTGGCGGACATCTTCGACATCGACGAGCGGCGGATCGCGGTGATCCCGAACGGGATCGACCCGGACGAACTGCGGCCGGTGGGCGACCTGCGGGCGCTGCGCGCGGAGTTCGCGAAGCCCGAGGAGAAGCTCGTGCTGCTGGTCGGGCGGCTGGTCTACGAGAAGGGCTTCCAGCTCGCGCTCGACGCGCTGCCGGAGGTGATCGGGCGGGTCGAGAACGTGCGCTTCCTGGTCGCGGGCAGCGGCACGCACGAGGCCGAGCTGAAGGCCCAGGCGCAGCGGCTGGGGCTCGATGAGCACGGGACCTTCCTCGGCTGGATCGGCGACGACGCGCTGCACTCGCTCTACCGGATCGCCGATCTGTGCGTGGTGCCCTCGATCTACGAGCCCTTCGGGCTGGTCGCGCTCGAGGCGATGGCCTCCGGCTGTCCCTGCATCGTCGCCGACACCGGCGGCCTGCGCGAGGTCGTGCCGGAGGGCGAGCGCGTCGGGCTGCGCTTCAACGGCGGCGACGCCGAGCACCTCGGCACGATGATCGAGCGGCTGCTCGTCGACGGCGAGCTGCGCGACCGGCTCGTGGCCGAGGCCTCCGAGCACGTGCTGAGCTTCGACTGGGACGACATCGCCGCGCGCACGCGCGGCGATCTACGGCGAGCTCGCGCCCGGCCGGGCCCGCTGGGACGAGCTCGCCGCGAACGGCCCGAGGAGGGTTGCCACGAACGGTCCGAGGAGCCTCGCCACGACCGGCGGGAGGAGCGGCGCCGCGAGGAGGCCGGTCGCGAGCGGCGCGAGGAGGGAGTGAGGCGCGCATGACCGAGCAGCCGCTGATGGGCCTGATGCAGGACGACTTCCCGCTGAACCTCCAGCACGTGCGCCGCCGCATGCGCGACGTCCATCCGCGGGCCGAGGTCGTGACGCTGACCGGCGATGACGGGGCGGGGACCGTGCGCGCGAGCTTCGTCGAGATCTCCGCGCGCGTCGATCGCCTCGCGCGCGCCCTCGGGCAACTCGGGATCGAGCCCGGCGACCGCGTCGGGACGTTCGCGTGGAACAACCAGCGCCACTTCGAGCTCTACATGGCGGTGCCGTGCATCGGCGCGGTTCTGCACACGCTCAACGTGCGCCTGTTCGCCGAGCAGCTCGTCTACATCGTCAACCACGCCGAGGATCGCGTGATCTTCGTCGACGATTCGCTCGTGCCGCTGCTGGAGCAAGCTCGCCCCGCAGCTGCCCGCGATCGAGCACTACATCCTGCTGGGAGATCCCGATCCAGCCCATGCCGGAGGAGATCCGCTCCAGACCACCCTCCCGAACGTGCTGCGCTACGAGGAGCTGCTGCGGGACGCCGCGGGTTCGGGGTCGGAAGCAGGGGCGGAGGAGCCCTTCGAGTATCCCGAGATCGACGAGCGCCAGGCCGCCTCGCTCTGCTACACGAGCGGCACGACCGGCAACCCGAAGGGCGTGCTCTACTCGCACCGCTCGGTCTGCCTGCACGCGACCGCCTCGCTGTTCGTCGACAACCTCGGGCTCTCGCGCCGCGACCGCGCGCTGGTGATCGTGCCGATGTTCCACGTCAACGCCTGGGGGCTGCCCTACGCCGCCGCGCTGGCCGGCGCCGATCTGCTGATGCCCGATCGCTTCCTGCAGGCCGAGCCGCTGGCGCGCGCGATCGAGCGCGAGCGCCCGACGGTGGCGGGCTGCGTACCGACGATCTTCGCCGACCTGCTGCGCTATGCCGACACGCACGAGGTCGATCTATCCTCGCTGACGCACGCCGCCTGCGGGGGCTCGGCCGTGCCGCGCCAGCTGATGAAGGACTTCGAGGAGCGCCACGGCGTGCGCATCTTCCAGGGCTGGGGGATGACCGAGACGAGCCCGGTCGTCACCTTCTGCGAGCCCGCCGAGGATCCTGCGCGCGGGCACGACGAGCGCTACTGGGACGAACGCGCCCTGCAGGGCAGGCCGCTGCCGTGGACGGAGCTGCGGCTCGCCGACGACGACGGGAGCGAGGTCCCGTGGGACGGTGAGTCGACCGGCGAGATCGAGGTGCGCGGGCCGTGGATCGCGGCGCGCTACTTCGACGACCCATCGGGCGATGAGAAGTTCGACCGCGGCTGGCTGCGCACCGGCGACATCGCGGCGATCGACGAGCACGCCTTCGTGCGGATCACCGACCGCTCGAAGGACGTGATCAAGTCCGGCGGCGAGTGGATCTCATCGGTCGAGCTCGAGATCGAGGTGATGGCCCATCCCGACGTGATCGAGGCGGCGGTGATCGCCAAGCCCGACGAGCGCTGGTCCGAGCGCCCGCTGTGCTGCGTGGTGCTGCGCGAGGGTGCGCAGACGAGCGCCGAGGAGCTCGTCGAGCACCTGACCGGACGCGTCGCGAAGTGGTGGCTGCCGGACGAGTTCGCGTTCGTCGCGGAGGTTCCGAAGACGAGCGTCGGCAAGTTCGACAAGAAGGTGCTGCGGGGACGGCTGGCCGAGGGCACGCTGGAAGGGCGGGTGCGGGTCTCTTCGGGTGGAGGTCGGGAGGCGGGCCTGCCCCCTTCCCGTTGACTGATGGTGCTGCGCAGCCGGCTGGCCGAGGGGACGCTCGAGGGTCGTGTGCGGGTCTCCTGAGGGGGAGGTCGGGAGGCGGGCCGGGCGGGCGGGCACCAATCCCGTTGACCGATGGTGCCGCGGGGCGAGCTGTCGGAAGGCACGCTGGAAGGGCGGGTGTGGGTCTCCCGAGGTCAGGCTTCCTTGGAGGGAGCCGCGCCGAGACGGCGAATCACATGCAGAGAAGACGTTTTGGCAATAGCATTAGCGGGCAACTCCCCGCAATCGGCCGCACTGGCCGCAGCACATCGGATCCAGACCACGAATCGGAGGTTGGCATGACTCGGACCAACGTCATGGCCTCGAGCAGGCCACGGACAGCATCATCGACGACTACGAGGAGCGGTGCCTCGCGCGCGGCGCGCCGGCTCCTGATCCTGCCGGTCGTACTCGCCCTGGGCTTGGCTCCCGTGGCGCCGGCGCTGGCTGCCAGCCCCACGACGGGCTATGCGGAACCAGGCGCCAAAACGCCGACGCCGAAAAGCGGCACTTCGCCGTCGAAATCGACGAAGACGCCGACCACGACGACGCCGTCCCAGGCGGTCGCACCGGCAACCGCCGGCACTGCACCGACGACGACGGCCACCGAACCCGCGAAAGCGAGCACCCTGCCGTTCACGGGCTTCGACCTTCGCTGGACGGTCGGCGGTGGGCTGCTGTTGATCGCGCGCCGGTGGCTCGATCATGGTGATGCAGCGACGCGGGCGCCGCGACGGCGGGCTGTAGTAGGGCGCACGACACACCGCAGTAGCACCAAACAGAAGATCTGAGGAAGTAAAACGTCGCGCCCGTCCGCTTGTTATGCCGGCGGGCGCGATGTCGTTTGTGCGGGGGGCGAGGTCTTCTGTGCGGCGAAGGTGTGTGCGCAGTGCTCGGAGCAGAAGTAGCTGCGTCTCCCGGCTCGCTCGACGCGCACGGCCTTGGCCCGGTCGACCGACATCCCGCAGACGGGGTCGGTGGCACCACGGCGCAACGTGAGCGCGAACAGAGTCGCGAAGACGACGAGGCCGAGGATGTTCGTGAAGAACTTGTAGTTGAGCGAGACGGAGCCGAAGATGTCCGCTCGCGAGGGGCGCGTCTGCGGGATCAGGCCGGCGGCGCTGAAGAGGCCGTCGATGGCGAGCGCGGCGAGGACGATCGTGACGAACATCAGCGCGACGATCCGCACTGTGAAGCGCGTGCCGTAGTACTTGCGATAGATCGCGACGATCGGCAGCACGAGCAGGTCGGCGAAGATGAACGCGATCACGCCCCCGAAGCCGATCCCGCCCGACCAGAGGACGGCGGCGAGGGGGATGTTGCCGACCGAGCAGACGAAGCTGAGGATCGCGACGAGCGGGCCGACGATCACGTTCTCCAGCAGCTGGACCGGCGCCGGTGCACTGGTGAGGAACAGGCTGGAGAAGAAGCTGTTGGGAAGCAGGCCGATGAACCCGGCGAGCAGGAACCCGAGCAGGATCTCCTTGTAGAGCATCGTCCAGTCGTTGCGGAAGTTGTGTGCGACGTCCGACCAGGCGGAGGCCGAGGCGAGGCGCTCACGCAGGGAGGTCGACCCGCCGGCGGAGTGGTGCTGATGGCCACTGTCGGCCTGCTGGGCATGGGTGCGGGCTGCCTGTTCCAGACGCGAGGAGACGAACAGGCGCAGGAGCAGGCTCATCACGAGGATCAAAACGAGGCCGCCGACGAACTCGGCGAGCGTGAACTGCCACCCGAGCAAGATCCAGATGACGGCGCCGAGCTCGACGACGAGGTTCGTGGAGGCGAACTGGAAGGCCAGCGCCGAGGCGGCCGAGGCGCCCTTCTGGAAGAGCGACTTGGCGATCGCGACCGCCGCATAGGAGCAGGAGGAGGATGCGGCGCCCAGTCCCGTCGCCATGGCGACCGGGCGAGAGCCGCCGCCGCCCAGCGCCTGCTGGATCCGCTCCCGTGGAACCCAGGCCTGGACGATTGCCGAGATCGCAAAGCCGAGCACGAGCGCCCACCACACCGCCCAGGCCATCAGCAGGGCGTTCGAGAGGCCGTGCCAGAGGGTGTCGAGAATGTTGCTCAGAGTTGGGCTCAGCCCTCGAGCGCGATCCGCACGGTCACCGGCTGGCTCTCGAGCGCGCGGAACGTCGCGGCGGTGACCGCTCTGCCGACGGCGCTGTCGGAGAACGTGCGGATCCGCGCCCGGACGTCGTCGTCGGGGAGCAGCTCGGCGGTGCCGGTGCGCCAGTGCCGGCCCACGCGCACGCGCACCTGGGGGCTGGCTTGGAAGTTGCGCACCCAGCCGGCGTGCTCACCGTGCTGGGCGATCACCCAGAGCGTGTCGTTCTCGCCGAGCGTGCAGGCGACGGGCGTGTGCCGAATCGCGCCCGAGCGCCGGCCGATCGTCTCGACGAGCGCCATTCCGGGCGGCGTGATCCCGAGCTTGAACAGGCCACGGATCATCGGGTTCGCGGTGTAGCGCCCGATCAGGATCTCGAAACGCCGCTTCACAGGTCTGTCCATGTCGCTCCTCGTCTGCTCCGGTTGGCCGTCCCTCCTTAGGATCTTCCTACTTTCATGCCACGTTCGTCTTATGCAGAGCGGCGAAGGTGACGGCATGAACTCCTCCACATACCTACTCCGGCGTCCACCCGGCGTCTCGCTCCCACACGACGACGGCGCCGAGCCGGCGACAGATGCGGATCGGCCAGGGGCAGGTCCCACCGCCGCCGATCTACAGGAGCGCAGCGCAGACCCCGGCTGGGCGCGGCCGGCGCTGATCGCGCTGCTGCTCTGCACCGCGCTCGCCTACATCTGGGATCTGAGCGCGTCGGGCTACGCGAACAGCTTCTACGCGGCCGCCGTGCAGGCGGGGACGAAGAGCTGGAAGGCGTTGTTCTTCGGCTCGCTCGACTCGTCGAGCTTCATCACCGTCGACAAGCCCCCGGCGTCGCTGTGGGTGATGGCCCTGTCCGGGCGGATCTTCGGCTTCAGCAGCTGGAGCATGCTCGTCCCGCAGGCGCTCGAGGGCGTCGCGGCGGTCGCGCTGCTGTACGCCGCGATCAAGCGCTGGTTCGGTGCGGGCGCCGGCCTGCTCGCGGGAGCGCTGCTCGCGATCACCCCGGTCGCCGCGCTGATGTTCCGCTTCAACAACCCCGACGCGCTGCTCGTATGCCTGCTCGTGGCCGGCGCCTACTGCCTGACCCGCGCGCTCGAGCACGCGGGCACCAAGTGGGTGCTCGCGGCCGGCACGATGATCGGCCTGGCGTTCCTGGCGAAGATGATGCAGGCGTTCCTCGTGCTGCCGGCGTTCGGGCTGGTCTATCTCGTGGCCGCCCCAACCGGGCTGCGCCGGCGCCTCGCGCAGCTGCTCGCCGGCGCGGCTGCGATCCTCGTCAGCTGCGGCTGGTGGGTGGCGATCGTGGCGCTGTGGCCGGCGAGCTCGCGTCCGCTACATCGACGGCTCGCCCGACAACAACATCTTCAACCTGATCTTCGGCTACAACGGCCTCGGCCGGATCTTCGGCTCGAGCGGCCCGGGCGGTGGTGGTGGCGGTGGTGGCGGAGGTGGTGGCGGCACGGGCTTCAGCGGCGCGACCGGGCCGCTGCGGCTGTTCGACGATCTGATGGGCGCGCAGGCCTCCTGGCTGCTGCCGGCCGCGCTGCTCGCGCTCGTCGTCGGCCTGTGGTACTCGCGCCGCGCGCCCCGCACCGACCGCACCCGCGCGGCGCTGTTGCTGTGGGGCGGCTGGCTGCTCGTCACCGCGGCGATCTTCAGCTTCGGCCAGGGCGTGATCCACACCTACTACACGGTCGCCCTCGTCCCGGCGATCGCCGCCCTGATCGCGATCGCGGGCGCGATCCTCTGGCGGGTCCGCGAGACGGCCGGCGCGCGGCTGACCGCGGCGCTCGCGGTGCTGGTCACGGCCGCCTGGTCATACGTGCTGCTCGATCGCACGCCGCACTGGGAATCCTGGCTGCGCCCGCTGATCGTCGTGAGCGCACTGCTCGCGGTGGCCGGTCTGCTCGCGGCCCCCGCGCTGGGCCGGCTCGGGCGCCGCGCGCCGGTCGTCGCCGTGGCCGCGTTTGCGCTGCTGGCATGTCTGGCTGGACCGGTCGCCTATTCGGCGCAGACGGTCACGACCGCCCACACCGGATCGATCCCCTCCGCGGGGCCGGGAAGCACGAGCCTCGGCGGTGGTTTCGGGCCGGGTGGCGGCGGCGCAGGGGGCGGGGCGGGGCCTGGCGCCCGCGCCGGCGGCGGTCGCGGGTTCGGCCCGTCGGGCGCTCGCGGAGGCTCCTCGGCGCCCGGCGCTCCGGGCGCCGCGGGCGGCCCGCCAGCAGGCGCGGCGGCGGGTGGTGCGGGAGGCTCGGCAGCGGGCGTGCCGCCGGGAGCCGGTGGCTCCAGCGGCTCCACCGGCGCCTCCGATGCAGGCTCCGCGTCCGCATCCTCACCGACGGCAACCGGCGGGGAAGCCGGCGGCGTGGAGCTGTTCGGATCCCCCGGCGCGAAGCGGTCGGGCGGCTCGTCGACGGGGTCGCTCAGGCTGCCCTCGGCGGCCGGTGCGCGCTCGGCCGGCGGCGGTGTGGCCGGCGGCGTTGGCCTCGCTGGCGGCGGTGGCGCCGGCGGCCCGGGCCAGATCGCCGTGAGCAGCGCGCTGAAGCAAGCGCTCGAGAGCGACGCCGGGCACTTCCGCTGGGTGGCGGCCGTGTCGGGGTCGCAGACCGCGGCCTCGCTCGAGCTCGGCACCGGCGGCGAGCCGGTGATGGCGATCGGCGGCTTCAACAACCAGGGCGGCAACCTTCCTCTGGCTCAGTTCGAGGCGTACGTCGAGAAGGGCGAGATCCATTACTACATCGCCTCCGGCAGCGGTGGCGCCGGTCCGGGCGGTGGCGCTGTGCTCGGCGGCGGTCCCGGCGGCGGTGGACCTGGGGGCGGCGCGGGCGCCTCCAGCAGCAGCGCGATCTCGAGCTGGGTGAAGGCGAACTTCAAGGCCGTGAAGATCGGAAACGAGACCGTCTACGACCTCACGCGGGTGAAGTCGTGATCGGCGGGCGGTTCAGCGCGGGCGGAGGCATAGCCTGAGTGCAGGCTGTCTGCAGGCCCTGCCGTTCGGGTTGCGCGCAAGGTGATGAGCTTCCACTCCGGGAGTCCGGGAAGGTCGACACGATGGATTTCTATGGCGAGTAAGGTCAAAATCAAGCGTGCTCCCCGCGCCGGATCGACGGTGACCGGCGGTGTCCGCAACGGTCCTGGTGCAGGCTCCGCTATCGAGTTGCTGCGTGCGCGTGCACATCCCTCCACGCATCGCGGATGTGGATGAGCGGGTCGCGAACGTCGAGCGGGCGACGGAGCGCATCAAGACCAAGGTGCAGGTCGACTTCGTCCGCGCTCGTCGCGGTCGAAGGTAGCCGGTGGCCCAGAGGGGCGGGCCTCCGGTAGCTCGGGGTGTTCTCTCCTTCCAAGCTTCTGACTGGTCACCACCGGAGGCGTTGCTGCTCTGCCGCAAACACGCTTGACCCTGCACACCACGGATGCGCGCCGTCACGATGTGCCGCCGTCGTGCGCGGTTGAATGCCAGATAGGTGCGAGGATTACCGGGTGGCTCCTAGTGGCGGTCGTGAGCAGAGGGATCTCGGGGTGCTTGTGCGCGATCTTTCGCCTGAGGTGCTGCGCGAGATCGTGGCCTATGCGGCCGACTGGCACGAGGATGTCGAGCGGCATGTGCGGCTGGCTGCGGCTCGCGAGGATGGGGATCTGTCGGAGCTGCGGGCGGAGGTCAACCGTGGGTTGCGGACGCGGCGGTTCCTCGGGTACCGGCTGGGCGCGCGAGCGCCTCGCGGTGCTCGACGGTGACGGGGAGGCGATCGTCGCGCTGCTCGGCGGCGATCTCAGCGTGCCGCACCAGTTCGTACGGGTTTGCGAGGCGATGGCCGAGCTCGAGCGCGACGAGGAGGTCCTGCTGTGGGCCGGGCGCGGGATCGCGGAGACCGACGGCTGGCAGGTCGAAAAGCTCTACGACCTGGCGTGCGGCGTACACGAGCGGCGCTCGGCATTGGCGGAGGTGTTGCGGCTGCGCCGCGAATAACACGAGCGGATGGCCTCCGTGGGCACCTACTCGCTCCTACGTCGCGCGGCCGATGGGCTGGGCGCGTGGGAGATCGAGCGTGACGCCGCGCGCCTGGCGCTGCGCGAGCGCGACATCGGTGGTCTCGTTGACGCACTGCTCGACGAGGGCGAGGTCGAGGAGGCCTGGAGCGCCGCGCACGGAGACCCCGGCTGGGACCCGGGGTCTCACCAGCGCCTGCGCCTCGCCGAAGCGATCGAGGCACAGCGACCCGAGCAGGTGCTGTCCTCCTACATGCTCGTCGCGGATGAGATGCTGCTCGAGACCGGCCGCCGGGCATACGCCCGGGCCGTCCCGGTGCTCAAGCACGCCCACCGTGCCGCCGACGCGGCCGGTGAGAGCGAGTGGTTCGCGGGGCGGATCGCGGAGCTTCGCGAGCAACATCGTCGTCGCCCGACGCTGATCGCGATGCTCGACAAGGCCGGCCTCAGATGACCCGTCAACCGGTACAGCTCTCGGTGGGTTGCAGGCCGGGCCGGGCTCAGCGTCGGCCCGCAGCCCGAAAGTCTCAAGCGGCGAGCAGGACGCCGGCCGGGGTTCTGGTGGCGCCGACTCGCACGGCGACGGCTTGTAGCAGGCCGGCTCGAAAGAGCCACCGCGAATCGCTGCCCAGGTCTACGAGCGCAGCATTCGCGAGCCGCTCATCGATCGTCCCGGCTTCCGATTGGGCGATCGCTGCGCGCGCGAGGCGAGCCCGCTCGATCGGCGTGTCGATCGACTCGAGGACCGCCTCGAGCAGCTCCGGGTTGGGATCGTCGTCCTCGGCGACCTCATCGCAGAGTTGGGCAAGCGCCGGCGAATGGAGCTTCGGCAGCGAGACCTGCAGAGACAGGTGTGCCGCGGGCAGATCCCAAAGATCTTCGAAGAGTCGATCGAGAGCAGCGTCAGAAAGCCAACGCAGCTTGTCTGCGGCTCGCCTGCAGGTGTGAGCCAGAAAAGCGCGAGCGAGGCTCTCCTCGGAAGGGCCGCGCTCCACTCCGCAGCACCGCTTCGACTTGCGACCCGACCCGCAAGCACAAGGATCATTACGCCCAACCTTCGCCATGGCTGAAATCATGCCGCGGTCACCGGTCGGAAGCACTATCAGCAGAGAGGAGTATTGACGGAATAGCGACGTAATCACGATTGCTTGATATGCTTTTTGGCTATGAGTCCATTGCTCGAAGAGGCGCAGCGCGTTCACGATCTCCCGGGCCTATCGGACCGGGTGATCGCAGCGGCGACCGGCGCGAAGCCCAGTACCGTACGAGGGTGGTTGGCGGGTCGCAGTGAGCCGACCGGCGTGCGGGCTCAGCGGTTGATCGAGCTCTCGGAGATGGTCAGGCGCCTATCGCGTGTGCTGCGGAGGGAGTCAATCTCGCTGTGGCTGCAGCGGCCGGTGCTTGCATTGGAGGATGAGAAGCCGATCGAGTTGATCGCTCGCGGGGACTATCGTCGTGTCGCCAAGCTGATCGCCGAGATCGAGTATCCAGGCGTCTCCTGACGGTGTCCCTACCGGTCGATGGGTGTGCCGTCGGTGGCGCATGGGTCAGACACGTACCGCATGGTGCCGATTTGCTTGGGCGGGCGGATAGTCCGGCCGACGGTCGTTGGCAGCGTGGCGAGATCGTGCCAGGCCTGTATCTCGCCGAGGACATCGAGACGGCCACCGCGGAGTGGTATCGCTCGCTCGCGGAGTGGGGGCTCTTCCCTCAGGACCACATCCCTTACGACCACCACGAATGGCGCCTGGATCTGCGACTGGCGGATCTCAGCGACCTCGAGCGGCTGCGGGAGGTCGATCTGTCCGCTCCGTCACCCGACCGGCGCACATGGCCGGCGTTCCAGCGCGTCGGCGAGCAGCTTTGGCAAGAGGGATGGGCGGGGCTAATAGCTCCGAGTGCCGCCCGCGCGGGATCGCTGGTCGCGTGTGTGTTCGCGGAGATCTGGCCACCCGACGGCTGCGTGCCGCTGCAGGCGAGTGCCGTCACGGTCATCCCGCCCCCACCACGCAGGTTGCGCACCTGAGTCGCTTGCTCGCGAGCATCTGGCCCGCGTCGGCTGCTTCGATGCGGACGGAATGCGGATGAGAGGACTCGAACCTCCACCTGATTGCTCAGACACGGACCTGAACCAAGCAACACCCGCGTAGATGGGTCCGGGGCGGTCCAAACCATCCAGATTGCGAGGTTGCGTGGACGCACTGGAGGCATCGGACGATATGACTGTTGCCAAAATGTTGTCACGTGATACTCGGTAGTTGCCACGATCGGCATACCCTGAGTGCAGGCTGTCTGTAGTCCCTGCCGTTCGGGTTGCGCGCAAGGTGATGAGCTTCCGCTCCGGGAGTCCGGGAAGGTCGGTACGATGGACTCCTATGGCAAGCAAGGTCAAAATCAAGCGTGCTCCTCGTGCCGGGTCGACGGTGACCGGCGGTACGCGCAACGGCCGGGGCGCAGGCTCCGCGATCGAGTCGTTGCGTGCGCGTGCACATCCTCCACGCATCGCGGATGTCGATGAGCGGGTCGCGAATGTTGAGCGGGCGACGAAGCGCATCAAGACCAAGGTGCAGGTCGACTTCGTCCGCGCTCGTCGCGGTCGAAGGTAGCCGATGGCCCCACGGGGCCGGCCTCCGGTAGCTCGGGGTGTTCTCTCCTTCCAAGCTCCTGACTGGTCACCACCGGAGGCGTTGCTGCTCGACACGAGCGTGGTAGTGGAGGCATTGCTGCCCTCGGAGCCTGGACATACGGCGTGTGTCGCCTTTTTGCGACGCCTTGCCGCGAGTGGATGCCTGGTGGTCTTCAACCACCTACTTCAAGTCGAGCTGCATGAGACGCTGTTCAACGTGGCGCTGAAGGAGCGTCACGGCAAACGGTGGGCGAGCGCGCGGTACGACGGGCGTGTTCGCCGTCGGGCCGGACGGCTGCTGGATGCTGGTGCCGGCGCCTGGTCTGAGCTGCTGGATTCACTGTCGTGGTCGTCCGTGGATCTGAGCGAGGTCGTGGAGGAAGTCCCCGAATTGATGCGCAGCTACGGCTTTCGCTCCTACGACGCCGTACATGCAGCCAGCCTGCAAGCAGCCGGGCTCGAGGACATGGCCACGCTCGATCACGGCTTCGCTGCGCTGCCGCAAACACGCTTGACCCTGCACACCACGGATGCGCGCGCCGTCACGATGCGCCGCCGTCGTGCGCGGTTGAATGCCAGGTAGGTGCGAGGATTGCCGGGTGGCTCTAGAGGCGGTCGTGAGCGGAGGGATCTCGGGCAGATCGTGCGCGATCTCGAGCGTCTCGCGGTGCTCGACGGTGACGAGGAGGTGATCGTCGCGCTGCTCGGCGGCGATCTCAGCGCGCCGCACCAGTTCGTACGCGTCTGCGAGGCGATGGCCGGCCGGGCTCAGCTTCGGCCCGCAGCCCGAAAGTCTCAAGCGGCGAGCAGGACGCCGGCCGGGGTTCTGGTGGCGCCGACTCGCACGGCGACGGCTTGTAGCAGGCCAGCTCGAAGGAGCCGCCGCGAATCGCTCCCCAGATCCACGAGCGCAGCGTTCGCGAGCTGCTCATCGATCGTCCCGGCTTCCGATTGGGCGATCGCTGCGCGCGCGAGGCGAGCCCGCTCGATCGGCGTGTCGATCGACTCGACAACCGCCTCGAGCAGCTCTGGGTTGGGATCGTCGTCGGCGACCTCATCGCAGAGCTGGGCAAGCGCCGGCGAATGGAGCTTCGGCAGCTCAACCTGCAGAGACAGGTGTGCCGCAGGCAGATCCCAAAGATCGTCGAACAGCTCGCCGAGCACACCGTCCGAAAGCCACCGAAGCTCTCCCGCGGCTCGCCTGCGGGTATGAGCGAGAAAAGCGCGCGCGAGGCTCTTCTCGGAAGGGCCTCGCTCCACCCCGCAGCACCGCTTCGACTTGAGGCCCGACCCGCAAGCACAGGGATCATTACGCCCAACCTTCGCCATGACCGAAATCATGCCGCGGCCACCGGTCGGAAACATGCCCAGCAGACATGGCTCACCGCTGGCTCGCTCGCGAGATTGCTCGCTCGGTGGCATGTGCGCCGCGGGTCGGGTTGTGGTGTCGCTCGAGGTGGCCGTAGTAGTGGCTGGTAGTGGCGAGGTCGCGGTGTCCGAGCTGTTGCTGGACGTAGAGCAGTGAGTTGCCGGCGGCCAACCACGCCGCCGCCGCGGTGTGCCGGAGCGAGTGCAACGGCATATGGCGGAGCCCCGCGTCTTGGAGGGCGTGGGAGTGCCACTGTCCTGAGACAGTCCTGCGGTCGGGCGGCAGAAGCTCACGGTTGCCCGTCGGGGAAGCGGCGGCCTGTCGGCGGGTTTGGCTTGGCGCGATGAACAGGTGGTCGGTAGCGCCCGTATCTGGGTATCTATGTTCGCGCTCTGCGACGTGGTTTCCCAGCAGGCGCGTGAGTTCTGGGCCGATCTCGATTGATCTGGCGCGCTTGGACTTCGTTGAGCCGATTGATCCGTCGTACTTGAGAGCCCGGGCGACGGTGACCCATCCGCCGGTGGCGTCGAGCTCGAGATCGCTCGCACGGATGGCGAGGGCCTCGCTGATCCGGACACCGGTCCCGATAAGCAGAGCCGCGAGTGGCCTGTACTCGTCGCTGCAGGAGTCGAGATAGACGGGTATCTCGTGCAGGCGCAGGTAGTCATGCTCTATGTGCTCTCGTGGGAAGCGTGGCACCCCGATTGCGGGGTTCGTCGCGATCAGCCCGTCCTCGACAGCGTCGTTCAGGCAGACTGTGAGCGTTGTGAGCGTGTTGTTGACGGTCTTGCCCGCGATTTCGCCTGCTTGCACACGCTCAGCGAGCCCCGCGAAAAGATCACGGATGTGCGCGGTCTCGATCGCGGCAAGCCGTGTCTCGCCCAGCACGGGCAGCAGTCGCGCGCGTGCATCGGCTGTGTAAGCCGCGACGGTTGCGGCCGCTAGATGGCGCCGGCGGCGATGGAGCCATCGATTCCAGTATGCGGCGAAGGTCTCCCGCGTGTATTTCGCCTCCCCGCGCGAGACCTGTTCCACGACGTGCCGCTTGGCTTCCGCGGCGGCTTTCTCGCTGAGGAATCCGCGGCGCGTGATCTGTGAGCCATCGCCTCCGCGCGTCTTGAAATACCACCTGGCACCGTGTCGCGTGCGATACCTGTAAACCCCTCGACCCTGCGGTGCCTCGCCCGCGTGCCGCTCAGCTATCGCAACGCTATGGACCTCCGAATCGAACGCCTGCGCGTCTGCCTCGCTCGCGAATCGCCGTCCACGCTGACGACCCGACGCATCGCGCCAACGCACCACCCAGCTCCCCCGATCGCACTGGACGCTCACCGCGACCTCGCACGAGCCGGACCGGACACAAGACATAGTGGGGAAACCTCAGTCGTCTGCCGCTTGCGCGCCAGGCCAGCGTTAGATCCGCGAGCGTCCATGTGCACAGTTCTCATACGAGAACATTATGCACATCGCTCACGCAACATCGCATCCATCTGCCCGCCACCCAAAAGCCGTAACACCCTGCTACCATAAGACTTATTAGTCAGTGCGGATGAGAGGACTCGAACCTCCACCTGATTGCTCAGACACGGACCTGAACCAGACAGCGCCCGCGTAGATGGGTCCAGGCGCGTTCAGACCGTCCAAATTGCAAGGTTTCGTGGACGCATTGGAGGCATTGGACGATATGACTGTTGCCAAACTGTTGCCAGGCTCTGGGCAATGCCCAACCGCGATCACTGGGCGTCGCGCCGCCAGCTGGACGCCACTAAAAGGAGCTAAAAGAACTAAAGATCACTAAAGCGCGGTGGTAGGCTACAGGGGTGGCCGCCAACAATCCGTTTACGCCGACGTTTGGCTCGCCGCCGCCGCTGCTCGCTGGGCGCGAGGAGTTGATCGAGCTGTTCGACGAGGCGCTCGACGATGGGCCTGGTTCGGCGGGGCGCGCGACGCTCTATACGGGGGCGCGTGGTGCGGGCAAGACCGTGCTGCTCAACGCTGTCGAGGACACCGCCCGGGCGCGCGGCTGGCTGGTCGTCGCCGAGACCGCGACGCCGGGGTTTCTGGGGCGACTCACCGACGATCATCTGCCGCGGCTGCTCGCCGAGCACGACCCCGACGCACTCAAGCGGCGCCTCAGCGGCTTCGGGCTGCCGGCGAACCTCGGCTCGCTCGATTGGCAGACCATCGAGCGGCACACGCGCACGCTCTCTTTCCGCTCGAAGGTCGAGCTGCTGACCGGCCTGCTCGCCGAGAACGAGAGCGGGCTGCTGATCACGCTCGATGAGCTCCACTACCGCCAGGCGAGCGAGCTGCGCGAGTTCGGGACGGTGGTGCAGCACGCGTTCCGCGAGCGCCGCGATCTCGCGTTCGCGGGCGCCGCGCTGCCAGCCGAGGTCGACGAGCTGCTCAACGATGAGGTTCTCACCTTCATGCGTCGCGCCGACCGCCACCATGTTGGAGCCGTCGCCGACGCCGCTGTCAGGGAAGCGATCGCTCAGCCGATCGCGACGCGCGGGAGGTCGATTGCCGAGGATGCCCTCGACGCGATGGCGGCGGCGACCGAGGGGTACCCGTTCTTTATCCAGCTCGTCGGCGATCAGGTGTGGCGCAAGGCTGGGGCTGCCAGCGAGATCACTCTCGTCGCGGCGCTGGAGGGCATTATCGCCGCGCGGCGGCGGCTCGGCCAGCTTGTGCACGCGCCAGCGCTCGCCACGGCCTCTGACGTCGACAAGTCGTTCCTTCTCGCGATGGCCCAGGACGATGGCGCGTCGCTCCTCGGCGACATCGCCAAACGACTGAACGTAGACTCGAACTACGCAGGCCAGTACCGGCTGCGACTGATCGCGCTCGAGCTGATCGCACCCGCGGGGTACGGGCGCGTCCAGTTCGCGCTCCCCTACCTGCGCGACTACCTGCGAGAGCACGCCGCCACACTCGGGCTGTCTGCGCATCCCCGGCCGACCCGCCGGTGAACCTCACACGATCCGTTCGTTACGCCGGTTGCTGCGAGCGCTGCGGTGCGCCCGATCCCACTCCTTGCTGCCCGCCCCGACGCTGCGAGACGCCGAGCGCCTGCGCAACGTTATGCTGGCCGTGCCGTCGCCCGATCGGCACACGTGGCCGGCATTTTCAGGGCGTCAGTGAGCAGCCTTAGCGCGCGCGGCGGTCCCGCCCGGCTTGTACGTCCTTTGGCAACAAGCTGGACGTACAGTGAAGCACCATCTCTCGGGCTCAAGGAACGCATAGAGAGGCACCATTTGCAGGGTTTCCTTGCCATGCGGATGAGAGGACTCGAACCTCCACCTGATTTCTCAGACACGGACCTGAACCGTGCGCGTCTACCAATTCCGCCACATCCGCGTGCCGCAGGAGAGCGAAGATACCGCACCGGCCTGGCCGATGATCCTCGGCCGCCGGCCCCAAGCGATACCGCTACCGGGATTCGAACCCGGGTTTCCGCCATGAGAGGGCGGCGTCCTAGTCCCCTGGACGATAGCGGCGCGATCTGCCGGGGCCGAGGCTAGCAAAGCACTCGACCGGAGTCGCCTGCGGCAAGTCCTGCAGGCTGCCCGTAGAGCCTCGTCGGGCGGTCGAACGGGGCCGGTTGCGGGCGTGGCTCCGTCGCGAGCGTGGGGCGGGCGGCGCGGCGACACCGGCTCTGTCAGGGCCCCCGAGAGAGACGGCTAGGCCGGTCGCAAGACACTCCGTGGGAATTATTCGTATATTGGAACAGACGACCGAACGGGAAAGCGGCCAGGCGAAGGGCAGACAGGGAACGATGGGTTCTACCGATGAGACGACCACGGAGGCGTCGATACCGCCGTTGCGACCTGGTCCGAGTGGGCTGCCTCGCCAGCAGGTCAGCGAGATTCAACGCGCGCGCGTCCTCGCGGCGGCGGTGGAGGTGGTCGAGGAGCTGGGCTACGCGGGGATGACGGTCGCGCAGGTGATCGGCCGGGCGAAGGTGTCGCGGAAGACCTTCTACGACCTCTTCGCCGACCGCCAGGACTGCTTTATGGCGGTGTTCGAGGAGACGACCGCGCGGATCCGCGCGCTGATCGAGGAGGCGTGCGCGGATGAGCAGAGATGGCGGGAGAGCGTCCGCTCGGGCCTGGCGCGGGTGCTCGTGTTCCTCGAGGAGGAACCGGCACTGGCCAGGATCTGCCTGATCGAGGCGCAGGGCGCTGGAACGAAGCTGCTCGAGCGTCGCGCCCAGATGTTCGGCGAGCTGGCCGAGATCATCGATCGGGGACGTGCGGTCACGAGCGCAGTCCGCGAACCGCCGAAGGTCACGGCCGAAGGCCTCGTCGGCGCCGTCTTCGCGGTACTGCAGACGCGGCTGCTCGAGTCCAGCGACGAACCGTTCACGGACCTGCTCGGTCCGCTCATGAGCATGATCGTGCTGCCGTATCTCGGCCCCCGCGCGGCGCACGGCGAGCTGACCAGGCCGCTGGAGAAATCCGAGTAGGACTGTCCCGTTTGCCGGCCGCGGTCGGAGAAGGAAGGCGAGGTGCTCCGCTTGCTTCTCTGGCGAGTCCTGGGCCTGCTCGCCGTCCTCCTGGCCCTTGCCCTTGGTGGCTGGCTGCTCGACGGCGGTCTCGGGGCGACGCTGCGGGGGGCCGTTCCCGCGGCGTCGAGTAGCGCGTCGCGCGGGGCCGGGGCATCTGCGGCGGCACCGGCCCGAGCCACGGGCGCAGGCCCCACAGCTGCCGGTGCCGCACCCCGACGAGGCAGTGCGGAGAACGGCGCCGGAGGGTCGCCGGCATCATCCGGGACCACGATCTCATCCGGCGCCACGACGTTGTCCGAGACCACGGCCGCGAGATCCGGGCGGAACGCGGTCGAATCTCTGCCGGCGTCGCTCTCGCACGAGGCGGCCACTGTCTGGGGCTGGGCCCCGGAAGGCGTTTCCCCAGCGAGGCTCCTTGTCGTCGCGATCATCCTGCTCGGCACGCTCCTCGCTGTCATCCGCCCGCGCGCGAGGCGAAGGCGTGAGTACGTGCGCCTGCGAGTGCAGAGCTACCGCACCGACAAGTCGAGCGCGGAGGCGATCGTGGGGATGTTCGAGGCACTTCACAAGCGCCTGCTGCGTCGCTGGTGGCGCCGGCTTTTCCAGGGCCAGCCCTCGGTCGCGCTGGAGGTGCACCACGCGCGCGGCACGGTCTGGTTGGCGGTGACGTGCCCGCGAGGAGACGAGGAGATGGTGCAGGCGGCGCTGCGGACGACCTACCCGAACTGCCGGCTGGTGCGAGAGCCGCGGCCGGTTGGGTCGGTCCCGGCTGTGCTGCGCTTGAAGAAGCACGCCGAGTTCATCAAGCGTGCGAAGGTGCTCGACCGCTTCGAGCACGGGCGCGAACCGCGCATGAACAGGCTGATGACGGTGCTCGGGGCGAGCGGGGACGAGGCGTTCGTGCAGATCGCGATGACGCCCACCCCGGCGCTGTTCGAGCGCCACGCCAAGCATCTTTACAAGCGCCACGAGCTACGTCTCTCGCGCGAGCGTCACGACCACCTCGTTACGCGCGACCGCTCGCTCGTCGAGGACAGTGAGCTACGCGGTGGCCTGGACGTGCAGCATCGGCCGCTGTTCTTCGTCGAGCTGCGCGTGATCGCCCGCGATCGCTCTCAGTGCGAGCGGATCGCCTCCGAGCTGCGCGTCGAAGAGGCCGAGAATCCGCTCGTCGAACGCGGTACCGGCGTGCGCCACGGCCTGTTAGGTCTCTACACCCGTCGCGTGCGGCGCGGGGAGGGCAATCCGCTGCCGTCATTTCACAAGGGAGTGTTCGCCTCCACGGAGCTCGCGGCCCTCTGGCACCTGCCCTCGATCGACTACGCGGCCGTCCCGTTCGAGCGCGGCGTCCTGCCCGTGGCGCCGGCGCCGCCGGCGATCCTGCGTCCCGCCGACGGGGTCGGCACGCTGCGCGACGCGTTTGGGCCCGTGTCGATCCACCCGGCGATGCGCAAGCAGAACACGGCAGTTCCCGGGACCGTCGAGCAGGGGAAGTCAAGCTACCTCGTCGCGACCGTCGCCGAGGACCTGCGCCGCGAGCGCTGCTGCGTGATCGTGCTCGACCCGAAGGGCGACGCGGCCGAGGCGGCGGTCAGCCTCGTGCCGGCGGACCGGACCTGCACGCTGCTCGACCTCTCGCATCCTACGTGCGGGTTCAACCCGCTCGCAGTCGACGCGCCCGCGGACGTGATCGCCGACTATGTGGTGGCCGCGTTGAAGAACCTCTTCGACGATGCCAAGGTTATATTGCACGTATGACCCCATCCGCCCCAGCCGCGACCCCGACCACCCTCCATCTCGACGCCTACATCCGCGTCTCCAAGGTCGCCGGCCGCAGCGGCGAGAGCTTCATCTCGCCCGATGTCCAGCGCGAGCGCATCGAGGCCTGGGCCAACGCCCACGGCCACACCCTGACCTGGCACGAGCCCGAGCTGGACGTCAGCGGCGGTACGATGAAGCGCCCGATCTTCGACCGCATCATGCAGCGCGTAAGGGCCGGTCAGAGCAACGGCGTGATCGTCGCCAAGCTCGACCGTTTCGCGCGCACGCTCGTCGGCGCGCTGAGCATCCTCGAGGAGTTCGAGCGCCAGGGCGCCGTGCTCGTCAGCGTCGCCGACAACCTCGACCTGTCCACGCCGATGGGCAAGGCGTTCCTGCGTATCCTGTTGGTTTTCGCCGAGCTGGAGCGCGACCGCGCGAGCGAATCGTGGGGGATCGCCACATCGAAGGCGATCGCGCGCGGGATCCACATCGCCAAGTTCACGGTCACCGGCTACGACAAGGGCCCCGACAAACGGCTCGTGCCCAACGCCGACGCGGCGGCGATCCGCGAGGCGTTTCGGATGCGCGCCGCACACCACACCCGCACCAAGATCGCGCACCGCCTCGACGAAACCGCGCCGCGGCCGAACGACGGCCGCTGGACACCGCCGATGGTCGATCGCATCGTCAAACACCGCGTCTACCTCGGCGAGGCCCACTACGGCGAGCACGTCAACCCGAAGGCTCACGAGCCGATCGTCACGGCCGCCGAGTGGCACGCTGCCAACAACGCACCGGTCCGTGCCGCCGCGCGCAGCAAAAAACCGAACCTGCTCGGGGGGATCGTGCGCTGCGCTACGTGCCGCTACGTGCTCCACCCCAACCAGCCGGGCGGGCCGGGCACACACCAATACAACCCCAACTACCGCTGCCGCACGATCCACGCGGCCGGTGTCTGCCCGGCGCCGGTGACCGTCAAAATGGCCAGGCTCAACGACTACGTCCAGGCCGTCTGGCGCGAGCAGATGGCCGCCGAGGCGCTGCTCGTCCTGCCGGACTCCGAAGCCCTGCAGCGGGCCACGGACGCGCTCTCGGCGGCCGAGGAGGAGCTGGCGGCCTTCGCGCAGGACCTGACCGCCCGCCGCGTGCTCGGCCGCGGCTATCACGTGGCCCTCGAAGCACGCGCGGCGGCGGTCGACGACGCGCAGGCGGAGCTACAGCGCGCGCTGGCCCGCGCGCCGCGCGCGCTCGACGTCGAGCGCTACGACGAGCTATCGATTACGGACCGCAAGCGCATCCTTGGCAGCTCGATCGACGCGGTGATAGTCAAGCGGGCCGACGCTCGCGTCCCAATCGAGGACCGGGTTACGATTCTTTGGCGCGGCGAAGGGCCTGATGATCTGCCCCGCCGCGGGCGCGACAACGGTCCGATCCGCCCCTACGTCCCGTAGCGGAAGTGCCACCAGGCCCGGGTGCCGTTCGTGCAGCACGAGCGCGTACGTTTCGAGCGCGGCGTCCACCGCGGCGCGGGGCATCGGCTGAGAACGGAGGGCCACTCTCTCTACTCCGACCGAAACCGGAAAACGGGACAAAGGAATCCGGATTCAGTTCTGCGCGCCCTCCCCCGACCCGGTTGGCGTTCGATCTCGCCGCGATAAAACGCCCGTCGCGGCGGTACAATCCGACTATGGCCACGGTTGACCACTGGGCTGGTGTTGCTCCGGAGGCGCGCTACTTCACGGAGTCGATGGACGAGCTGCTCGCGAATACGACGCGGTCTGCGGAGGAATTGCTGGATCGTGCCGGCGAGCTACGTGCGAAGGCTGCGGCGACCGACATCGAGGGGTTTCGCGACGCGTACCTGATGCTCGCCAAGCGGTTCGAGTACGCCGCTGCCGAGCGCGTCGCGAGCGCCTGAGCGTCAGCGTCCTTCTGCCGCGAGCGCTCTGAGCTGCGCGTCGATCGCGGTCTCGCGAGCGAGCAGTTCCCGCAGTACGGACCACTCAGCCCCTGCAGTGGATCGGGAACCTCGCTCACGACCGCTGCGGTCCGGTTTCGCCGCGGGCGCGCTCGTCGAGTGGCATGCGCCGCATCATCCCAACCACCGCGGGCGAGGGAGCTTCAAACGAGCTTCCGGCTGTCGAGAACGGGGCAAAAGAACCACGAGTCTCAGCCTGGGTTCCCCTCCCCAACCCGGTTGGCGTTCTCCGCGAGCAGGCTGCGTAGCCGCTCGCCCTCCTCGCCGCCGCGATCGGCGAGCAGCGGCCCCAAGGGAAATAAACCGCGCTGAGTAGCAGCAGCTCGGGTTCCACCGCCAGTAGGCCCGCAGGGTATAGCGGCCCGCGACCGTCGCGCCTGTCAGGAGCCGTTGGGGTCCATGAGTTTCATGAGTGCTTGGAGCTGTTCGACCTCTTCGTCTGTTGCGGCGGTCAAGGTCGTGAGCACTTGCACGCACGGGAGGGCGAGTGCCGCGAACTGGTCGGTGGTGATGTGTTCGCGGAGCACGAAGGCGATTGTGATGTACTCGACGGGTGGGGCTGCGCTCGTCGCGATTCCCGGGAGGGCCGTGTCGATGATCTCGACCATCTCCGCGAAGCTGTCGGAGTGTGCTTGCAGCTGGGCGGCGAGGTCGGGTGGGATGTCCTGTCGGCGCGGGAACGCCGAGCGGAACGCGGATGTCAGGACGCCTTGCTTGGCTTTCCAGGCGGCGTCTTCGGTGGCCTCGCGCAGCCCGGCGGCCTGTGCGATCTCCATGACCTCCGTGAGGATCGTGGGGTCCGGCGGTGACCAGTCGGTCATCAGGAGCGGGTCGATCGTGCTGTCGGTCAGCTGCCAGCAGGCCTCGATGACCGCCCGGACGGCGGTCCCGTGTGGGCCGAAGCGCTCGTCCTGTCCAGCGTCGTCGATCACGATTGGAGGGGCTCTGGCGGCTACGCGAAACCCGCCTGGGTAGCGTAGCGCGAGGCGTGGGCCGTTCCTGTCGGTCGCCTCGAACATCCTCGGCGTGTACGAGCGCTGGCTTGTGGGTTGGCTTTGCAGAGCCCTTTTTCTGGTCTTCGTGTCAGTTGTGATGGTTATCGCTTGACAACTTTCGCGCGGGGGGTTACGTTAGTAGGGCATCGGTTTCCCCACCGTGGGTTGCCGGGGCAAACATAGGATCGGGTTGGGGTCGAGTTCTCGTAGCCGGCGTTCAGCGCATAGCGGGTTCTTTGGAGAGGGAGCCGGGTCGAAACAATGTTGGGGAATGGAGTACGCGTGAGTTCGCTTGGGACAGACGTGATGAGGGATCGCTGCGCCCCTGTGAGGGGTGTTGTTAGATGCGTCAGCGTCGCTGACACATCTCTCTCTCTCTCTCTCTCTCTGCTTTTGGCTTCCTAGCGCCGAAAACGGCGCAAACACTGACGATCTAGCCGGTTCTCGCCGCGCTCCTGAGCGCGGCTTCTGTACGTCTGTACACGGTCCGGTCGCCGCACCGCTCTTTGCGTGTGCGCGTGTAGATCACAAGCTTGGTTGTTCCTCCCGTAACCCCTGGGGGACTGCCGAGGAGGCTCCGTCGCGTGCTCTATTTCCGCGCGTCGGTGTTGTAGGCCCTAATCAGCGCCGCGGTCTTAACCTGAGGCCGCGGCGCCCCCTTTTCGGGGGTGGTTGCTGATGACTCTGCCTCCTTTAGAGGATGGTCGTGTGCCGGTGCGGCGTGGTGTGGCGGGGCCGCGGGGTGGTGGGGTGTATCTGTCGCGGGTGCAGCAGACAAGGCTTTTGGACGCGGCGCTCGCGGTCGTCGCGGAGGAGGGGTTGCGGCGGTTGAGCGCGACGCGGGTGTCGGCGCGTGCGGGGATGTCGACGAAGACGTTTTATGACCTGTTCGCCGACAGCGAAGATTGTTTCCTTGGGGTCTTTGACCGTGCGGTCGACGAGCTCGCTGCGGTCGTCGCCCCGGTGTGGGTGGGGGAGGGTGAGTGGGTGGAGCGTGTCCGGGCTGCGCTGATCGTGTTGCTGGGTTGCTTGGAGCGTGACCCGGCGGTGGCGAAGGTCGTGTTCTTGGAGGCGCTCGGTGCGGGTCCGCGGGGGCTCGAGCGGCGCGCGGAGGTGCTCGAGCGCGTCGCGCAGTTCATTGACGAGGGTCGCGCCGATTCGCCGTTGGCGGAGGTGTTGCCGTCGTTGACGGGGATGGGTGTCGCGGGTGCGGCGTTCAGCATCGTGCACGCGCGGCTGGTCGAGCAGCGCTCGGGTTCGTTGATGGAGTTGGTCAACCCGGTGATGGCGACGGTTGTGCTGCCCTACCGCGGTCGTGAGGCGTCCGCGGGGGAGCTTGCGCGTCCTGTTCCCGAGCTCCCCGCGCTTCCCGAGCCCGTGGTGTCTGGCGAGTCTCCCGAGGATGGCGCCGGCGAGGGTGTCTCTCCCGCTGTGCCGTCGATCGATGCGGTGCGTCCGACTGAGCGGACGTTGATGGTGCTCGCGTCGGTTGCTGAGCGTGGGGGTGCGAATAATCGTCAGGTAGCGGCGGGCGCGGATATTCACGATGACGCGCAGATTTCGCGGCTGTTGGCGCGGTTGGCGGAGCATGGGCTGGTCGAGAACAGGGGTGGTCAGACGGTTGGTTTTGCGAAGGCGTGGTGGTTGACGGCGTCGGGTGAGGAGTTCCTGCGCACGGGTCCCCCCGCGGGCGCCAAGGGCAAGAAGTCGTCCTCTGTTCGGGCTGGGCGTTCAGGGGGCCGAGGGGCAGGCGGCGCGGGATCCGGACGTTCTCCCGGCCGGCCCATGAGATCGAGTCCCTCGGCCGGGAGGGTGGCGGGACTTATCGGCCGTGAGAACGTGCGGCCCCGCTTGGCTAAGGGTAAGGGTGCGCTGCTCGCGGGGATGGATGCGGTTGAGTACAGGCGGGTTTTGTTGTTGCGCGCCGCGGCGGCGGTGGTCGATGAGCATGGTTATGGCGCGGTCACGGTCGCGCATATCACCGCGCGGGCGAAGATCTCGCGGCGTACGTTTTATGAGCTGTTTGTGGATCGTGAGCAGTGTCTGCTCGCGGTGATGCAGGACATTGAGGCGCAGGTCGCGGCCGAGCTGCAAACGGCTGGGCTGGATGAGTTGCCGTGGCGTGAGCGCGTGCGCTTGGGGTTGTGGACGGTGTTGCGGTTCTTTGACCGTGAGCCGGGGCTGGCGCGGTTCTGTGTCGGGCAGTCCGCGCGCGGTGACGAGCGGATGGCCGCTTACCGTGAGGAGTTGCTCGGGCGGATCGTTGGTGTGATCGCCGAGGGGCGCGAGCAGAGCCGGCTTGCGGAGAGCGTGGAGGCTTCGCCGCTTACGGCGGAGGGCGTCGCGGGCGCGGTCGTCTCGATCCTCAACACGCGCCTTGCCGCGACGGGGCGGCGGGCGGCACGCGGGTCACGCAAAGACGCTCAGGCCGGCGGCCCTCTCAGCGATCTCTTCGGCGAGTTAATGGGGTTGATCGTCCTGCCCTACCTCGGGCCGCAGGCCGCCCAGGAGGAACGTACCCGTCCTGCCCCCGCCGAGCCCGCGCCCGCGTCGCTGCCGGTCCCGGCGCCGGGCAGCAAAAAGGGCGGGCGCTATCTCCCGCTCGACCCTGAGCAGCCGCGGGTCTCGTCGCTGCGTATGACCTACCGCACGGCGCTGGTGCTGGAGGCGATCGCGCATGCGCCCGGGGTCTCGAACCTCGACGTTGCGCGGCACGCGCAGGTCAGCGACCAGGGGCAGATTTCGAAGCTCCTGTCGCGGTTGGAGCGCCACGGCCTCGTCCAGAACACCGGCCGCGGGCAGACGCAGGGCGCCCCGAACGAATGGCGCCTGACACCAGCCGGCCAAAAGCTTCAGCAAAACATTCGCGAGCACCAAGAGCAGGCGGCGTGATGACGAGCTTGCGTCTATGTCTTCTCTCGGAGGTCGGTGGCGGTGATCTCGGGGAGTCGTCGGTGAGCGATCTCGTAAACGGTGAGCGCGTGGGATCCCTTGGGGTGGTGGCGCACGCCGAACGCGAGGACGTCGAGGGACAGTCGGCCGGTCTGCTTGTCACGGGCGATCAGGTAGACGATGCCCCATCTGCCGTCGGGCCAGGGAACCCGGGTCTTGACACATTCGGGCAGGCTCGTTCCGTCCTGCGCCTCCTCGTCGCAGGCGAGCAGCTCGTCGATGGGTTGTCCGTTTCGCTCGAGCTCGGCTCGCTTCCTTGTGGCCGCGGCTCGGCCGGTGTCGGTGGTTTGGCGCAGGTCTTCGCTCCACGCCGCCTCGTCGAAGGCGACGGGGGCGTGACCCCGCTTGGCGGGCATGGTCTACCCCTCGCCGTCGGGGGGACCAACAGGTCCATACTCAGCTTCAAACTCGGCAAGCGTCGCCGATGTGTGGCCAAGCCGGTCCAGTATCGCCTCAGCGGACGTGTCCGGGACGAGTGTGAGGCGCCCGTCGGGTCCTGTGTCCTCGACGACGTACTCGCCGTTGATGTCGCCACTGAGCGTGACGTGGACGAGTTGCTCCTCTGCCGCCATGACTTTCATGATGCCACCTCTCGTTCGGATCTTCAACGAGCGACCGGGATCGATCGCCGGCCAAGGACCATACGCACGCTTTGCGACGGCTCCCGTGATTTGGCGCCATGCCGCCCGCTGAACCCCCGGTTTTACTGGCGATCGCATCAAAAACCTGGCGCGCAAACGCTCACCGGCACCGGCGGGCGGGGCCGGGCGGGCCTAAATCCGTCTCACGAACACCACGAGTCAACCCAAGAAAGGCACCACCGATGACCAACGCACCGAACAGGCTCACCTACCTCCTGCGCCGCGTCGGTGTCGCCGGCCCTGCTCGCTTGCGTGCCTTCCAAGGGAGTGGTGCGCCTTTACGCACGCCGGTCCTGACGACCCTGGTTTCGCTGTGCGCTCTCACCGGCGCGCTCGCGCTCAGCGGCGCCCCGGCCCTCGCCGCCGGCGCCTGCCCGAACGAACAGGTCCGTGACGAACAGGGCGCGACGCATCTCCCGGATTGCCGTGCGTATGAGATGGTCAGCCCGCCTTTCAAGGGTGGTTATGCCGCGGGGGAAGTTGAGGGTGTCGAACCGAACGGTGAAGGTGTCGCGTTTGAGTCGTTGGGGGTGTTTGCGGGGGCGCCGGTCTCTTCGATCAGAAATAACTATGAGGCGGTTCGTTCGGGGTCGGAATGGAAGACGGTGTCGTTGATGCCGCCGGCGAGCCTGTCCTCGTACCCGTTTTTGTCCGATCTCTCGCCGTCGCTCGGCGCTTCGTTGTGGCGGCTGCCGCTGGGGGCGCCGAACAGAGCCGATGGGGAAGCTGGTTTGAGTAACGAACAGCAGTTCGCGGTGCACACGGCGGGTGCGCCGGATACCGAAGCGGGTTTTCAGCGGGTCGGCCCGGTCCTGAAAACATTTAACGGCGAACCGCTGAATCTTACACAGGAGGTGGGTGCCAGCGACGATTTCTGCCAGGCGATCATGGAATCGAGCCGACCGTTGTCGCCGGAAGCGCTCGCTCTGCCCAAAAATGGTTCGCAAAATGAGGTGGAGCAGTTTTATGACGTCGATATGGGTTGTGGTGGTGGGACGCCCGGAGTGCGGATGCTGGCGTTGAATAACTCGGGTGGTCTGCTGTCGCCGTATTGTGAACAGCGGCTGGGTGGCGGCGATGTAAATCAGCGCCTGTCCAACGGCGTGTCTGCCGATGGCAGCGAGGTCATCTTCACGGAGAAGCTCCTGGCTCCGGGTTTGACAAATTGCTCTTCGAGCTACGACACGCAGTTGTTTGTGCGTGTCGGTGACTCGAGCACGCTCGAAGTGTCGAAGCCGCTGAGCGAAGCGTGTAGCGAAGTGCCTTGCGGTGGCGCCGTAGCGCGTCCGCCGGCGGTGTACGGTGGCGCGTCGGAAGACGGTTCGCGGGTGTTCTTCACGACCGCGGCGCAGCTCGTCGCGGGTGACACGGATGCCTCCGAAAACCTGTATATGGCGAAGATCGGCTGTCCCGGTGGCGAAGCGGAAGCCTGCGCGGCGGGGCAGCGTGTCGTCACGGGGCTGACTGATGTTTCCCACGATTCGAATGCGGGTCAGGGCGCCGAAGTGCAGGGTGTGGTGAGCGTCGCTCCGGATGGGCGGCGGGTGTATTTCGTGGCGCGTGGCGTGTTGAGCGAAGCCGCCAACGAGCAGGGTGTGGCGCCGGTGGAGGGTGCGGATAACCTGTATGTGTATGACGAAGCGTCGGGTGCGACGGCGTTCGTCGGCGATCTCTGCTCTGGGCCCGAACTGTCGGGTGTCGCCGCGGATGTGTCCTGTCCGGCCGACCTGGAAGAGATAACCCCTGAACCGCGCAATGACTCGGAATTGTGGTTGAGCGGTCTTGCGATGGCGCAGACGGCGGGCGCGGAAGGCGGGTTCCTGGTGTTCTCGACGTATGCGCGGTTGATCACGACGGGTCCGGAAGCCGATGCGGACGATGCGCAGGATGTGTATCGCTATGACGCCGGATCGGGTTCCCACCCACCCACGCTCGTGCGCGTGTCCGTCGGTGAAGCGGGCGATGACGCGAACGGCAACGGCGACGATCGCGAAGTGATCGGTGCAAACAATCTGCGTAGTGCGGACGCGACGATTCAGCTGGCCGCGACGAACTTGATCCCGAACGAAGAGCGTGGGGTCGTGCGGCGGGCGGTCAGCGAAGACGGTTCGCGGATCGTGTTCACGACCGCGGAGCCACTGTCCGAACGTGCGAGCAACGGTCTGGTGAATGTGTATGAATGGCATGAAGGTGTCGTGTCGTTGATCTCCTCCGGCAGCGCGACCGAACCGGACGGCGATGCCGTGATCACGCCGTCGGGGCGTGATGTGTTCTTCAGGACGACCGCGGGGCTGGTGGGAGGCGATACCGACGGCGAGGCCGATATTTACGATGCGCGTAGCGAAGGTGGCTTTCCTCCCCCGCCCGCGCAGGCGGAAGCATGCTCGGGCGATGGCTGTCAGGGCCCGTTGACGAACCCCGCGCCGCTGCTCGTGCCCGGCAGTGTCTCGCAGGCGCCGGGTCAGAACTTCGCCGCGCCCGCGCCCGTGGTCGCGAAGGCCAAGGTGAAGGCGAAGCCCGCGAAATGCAAAACGGGATACGTGAAAAAGAAGCAGAGGTGCGTTAAGAAGCCCAAGCCTAAGCAGAAGCACGCTAAGAAGTCGAACCGGAGGGCTCGATAATGTTCAAGCGACCGACGTCCCACTCTGTCCCCGGCCTGATCGCGATCGTGGTGGTTGCCTTGCTCGGTCTGCTGCTCTCGGTGGCTTCGGCGAGTGCCGCGCCGCTCGAACGTAAGCCGTTTGGGATCGAACACTTCACGCTGCAGACGACGATACCGCGTAAAGTGAGTGAACCGACTGGGTTTCGTGTCGTCAACGAACCGTATTCGTTTACGCAGGCTGGTGGGCACCCGGAAGCTTTGACGTTCGACGTCGGGTTCACGAGCGAAGAACATACGCACGACGAAATCTTCGATGGGAAGCTCTTGACGGTGAGCATCGCTACTCCGACGCAGGACCCGAAGGATATTGTGAACGTGCTGCCGCCCGGCCTGCTGGGTAATCCGGACGCGGTCCCGCGCTGCTCGTTGACGGCCGTTACGAGCCAGAACGGCGGCAAAGCGTGTTCGCCGAGTACGCAGGTCGGTTTCGTCAGGATCAACACGGGGAATGGCAGCGAACGGGTCGGCCCGATTTATAACGTGATTCCGGAAGCGGGCCAGTCGGCGGAGTTCGCGTTGCACCTGGCGGGGTCGGAGTTCTTCTTGACGGCGCATATCGTGCGTACCCCTCGGGGTGTAGCAGGTTGTTCCACGGTGGGTGGTTGTTATGGTTTCACGGTCGTCGATAACGGTGTGCAGGACGTCAGCCTGCTCGAAGCGGAACTGACGTTTTGGGGTGTCCCTGCCGAACCGCGCTATGACTGGATGCGCGGACTGGAATGCAACAGCACGGGCCAAGGGGCGCAGTGCGAAGATATCCCCTCGGATGATGGTGGTGGTAAGGAAGCGGGTGTCGCGCCGGTCCCGTTCATGACGATGCCGACCGATTGCGCGGCGGGTCCGGAGGATTCGGTCGTGCGCGCGGATTCGTGGCAGGAACCGGGGCATGTCGGTTTGAACGGCCAGTATGACGCGCAGTACAAGTCCGCGACGTGGCAGATGCCCGGCGTCACTGGTTGTAACGTGTTGGCGTTCGATCCGACGGTCGCGGCGAGCCCGGAAACGTTGTTGGCGGATTCGCCGACGGGTTTGGGTGTGAACATCAAGTTGCCGCAGCCGGAGGCGCCGCAGTCGAACGCGGCGCCGCATTTGCGTGATGCGGTTGTGACGTTGCCGGAGGGTATGTCGATCAGCCCGGGGATCGTCGATGGGATCCAGGCGTGTAACGAATCGGGTCCGGAAGGCATCAATTTCGAAGGTCCTGAATCTGAAGAAGTCGCGGCGGATGGCGAATTGCAGCTAGCGGCGGGTCATTGTCCGGACGCCTCGACGGTCGGGACGACGGAAGCGATCTCCCCGGACCTTTCCGAACCGGTCCACGGCCATGTGTATTTGGCGCGCCCGTTGTGTGGTGGTGCGGGTCAGGAAGCGTGTACCGAAGAGGACGCGCTCGACGGGCGCCTGTACCAGCTGTACCTGGAATTTGGTGGTAAGGGCGCGCTGGGGAGTACGGGTATCAACGTGAAGGTGCATGGTTATGTGGAGGCGAACCCGGCGACGGGTCAGTTGACGACGGTCGTCGATGAAAACCCGCAGGTCCCGATCGGCGAAATCGAGATCAACCTCAACGGCGGCCCCCGCGCGCCGCTGGATACCCCCGCGGTCTGCGGGCAGGCGACGACGACGACGGACTTCACGCCGTGGAGTGCGCCGGGGACGACCCCACTCCCGGAAGCGCTGTCGATGCCGGGTACACCGGATGCGACGCCGTCTTCGTACTTCGATGTGACGGGTTGCGCGGGCGGCCCGCCGCCGTTCAATCCCGGGTTTGTGGCGGGGACGGTGACGCCGCAGGCGGGGCAGTTCACCGCGTTCACGCTCAATTTGTCGCGTCAGGATCGCGAACAGTATGTGAAGGGTTTGCAGATCCATACCCCGCCGGGATTGCTGGCGATGCTCTCGAGCGTCCCGTTGTGCGGCGAACCGGAAGCCGATGACGGCCACTGCCCCGAAGCCTCGAAGATCGGCACGACGAGGGTTGCGTCCGGCGCCGGCTCGCACCCGTTCGAAATCGAAGGGACGGTGTATTTGACCGGCCCGCACGATGGTGCCCCGTTCGGGTTGAGCGTTGTGACGCCCGCGATCGCGGGCCCCTTCAACCTCGGCTTGGTCGTGGTGCGCGCGCGGATCGACATCGACCCGGTGGACTCCTCGGCGACGATCACGTTGGATGAAACGGGCCCGTATGCGGTCCCGCAGATCCTCGACGGCGTCCCGCTGCGGCTGCAGCGGATCACGACCGATATCGACCGTCCGGGGTTCATGTTCAACCCCACGAACTGTGCCGCGCAGCAGGTCACGGCGGTCGTCTCCGGCTCGCAGAACGCGAAGATGAACGTCAGCAGCCCGCTCGCGGTCGGTGGCTGCAAGAGCCTTGAATTCAAACCGAAATTCGTCGTCACGACAAGCGGGAAGACGAGCAAAGCCGACGGTGCGAGCCTCGACGCGAAGCTGTCCTACCCCGCGGGGTCTGTCGGCAGCGAGGCGAACATCCGCTCGGTCAAGGTCGACCTCCCCAAGCAGCTCCCGTCGCGGCTGACGACGTTGCAGAAAGCGTGCCTCGCGGCGACGTTCGAAACGAACCCCGCGAACTGCCCCGCGGCGTCGGTCGTCGGCACCGTCAGGGCGAACACGCCGCTGCTGCCGGTCGGGTTGACGGGCCCGGTGTACTTCGTCAGCCACGGCGGCGAAGCATTCCCCTCGCTCGAGGTCGTCCTCCAGGGCGACGGCGTCAGGGTCAACCTGACCGGCTCCACGTTCATCAGCCACGCGGGGATCACCAGCAGCACGTTCAAGACCGTCCCCGACGTCCCCGTCAACACGTTCGAGATCTACCTACCCGAGGGCAAGTACTCCGCCCTGGCCGCGAACGGGAACCTCTGCACATCCGCGAGCAAACTCGCGATGCCGACAGCGTTCGTCGGACAGAACGGCGCTGAAATCCACGAGACGACAAAAATCGGCGTCACCGGCTGCGCGAAGACGAAGAAGGCAAAAGTGAAGAAGAAGAAAGAGGCCAAAGGCAAGAAGCGGGCCAAGCGATGACCACCAAGCGCATCAAGCGGATGCTCCTGCTCGTGGCCGCGATCGCAGCTGTCGTGCCTGCTGCCGGCGCGACCGTCGCCCAGGCCGCGCCGGTGGCGAGCAAGTTCGTGTTCTCGGCACACTTCGGCTGGGAAGTGAATAAGACGACCGGCGGGGATATCTGCACGGTTGCGTCTAAAGACGAATGCCAGTTTCCTCAGGGCAGCAGCGAACCGGGCGGGTTTGAATACCCCATGAGTGTGGCTGTCGATAATGATCCGGAAAGCCTCGATGATGGCGATGTTTATGTTGCGGATAGGCTCAACAATCGTGTTCAGGAGCTAACCGCGAGCGGCGAATTCGTGCTGATGTTTGGTAAGGACGTCAACGAAACGACCGGTGGTAACGTTTGTACCGAGGAAGAAATCAAAAACGATGGCGTGAAATGTAAGGCTGGTGTACCGGGGAATGAGGCCGGCGCCTTGATTTTCCCGAATGCGGTCGCTGTCGATCCGTCTTCCGGGAATCTGTATGTCGCCGAGTGGGGAATTCCCGGTGAGGGTGTCGTCGAAAATGATCGTGTGGATGAGTTTACCGCGACGGGCGAATTCGTGTTGACGGTCGGTGGGGAAGTGAACGAGACAAAGGTCAGAGAAAAGGCCGAAGGAAAGTCTGTTACCGAAGAAGCAGAGAACCTGTGCACGGCGATTTCCAAGGACGAGTGCCAGGAGGGTAAGGACAGCGCCGCGCACGGCGCCTTCAACTTCGTGTCAGGAGAGCGTGGTAATGCGCTTGCTGTCGGTGGTCCTGAAGACCTGTTGTATGTCGGTGATGAACACCGGGTGCAGGAGTTCAAGGCAGACGGTGAATGGAAGCGCGAAATCTCGCTCACGTCGATCTCTTCAGAACCGGAATGGATTGTGCAGGCACTTGCGGTCGATGAAACCGGCGATGTTTACCTCGCCTATGGGTACATGGAAGGTAAAAGCAATATGGTTCGGGAGTTCACCCCGGCTGGTGTGCAGTCCGCACAGTTCGAAGTGGCCGCTGAAGTCAGAGCGCTAGCGCTCGACCCGCACGGTCGGCTCGGGGTGCTCCAAGGACTGGGAGAGGAAGTTGTTGGTGTTATCTATAGCACGTCGGGGGCGAAGATCAGCGAATTCGCACCGCCGTCGGGCAACATAGGTCACAACGCCGAGGGGTTGGCGTTCTCGGCGTCGGATTCGCTGTACGTCGCCCATGAAGATCCGGAAGTGGAAGCGTATGTTCCGGCGTTGTTTCCTGAATCGGTGACGTGTCCCGCGACGGAAGTGTTGGCGACGAGCGCGAGGCTGTGCGGGGAAATCAACGCGAATGGTTTGCAGACGCGTGGGTTCTTCGATTACAGTCCCCCGGTGGGTGGTGTTACCCCGGTGGCGTTTGAAGGTTCGGGGATCGCGCGAGAACCGTTTTCGTCGTCTGTGAGGGGCCTTGAGCCGAACGAAACGTATACGTATAAGGTGGTCGCCGAAGCGGAAGTGGCTGGGGAAGAGGTCACGGGTGCTGGTGAACCGCTCTCGTTTCATACGGCGACGCCGCCGCCGGAAGTGTCGGGTGTTCCGTCGGCCTCAGATGTGACGGATGCGTTTGCGTTGTTGAGTGCGTCGGTGAATCCGGAGCATGCGCTGACGCGCTATCACTTCGAATATGGCCCGTGTGCGGTGTTGGTGGGTTGTGTGGGTGTGGCGAGTACGCCTGGTCTGGAATCCCCGCAGTATGGGTCGGTTGGTGCGATCCAGGAAGCCGTGGGGTTGCAGCCGGAGACGACGTACAGCTTCCGGCTGGTCGCGAACAACCGGCATGAAGAAACGGGTCATGTGCAGCAGGGCGGTGAAACGGTCGGCGCCGAAGGCCGGTTCACGACGGGCGCTTCGCCCGTCCCGACGGCGGAAACGGGTGGGGCGAGTGGGGTCGGTGCGACGAGCGCGACGATCGCGGGCGCGGTCGACCCCGACGGTCAGCCTGCCGTGTACACGTTCGAACTGGGTGTGTATAACGGTGCGGGTACGCAGTATGGGGTTGTGTTCTCGGGTCCGGCGGGCGCGAGCGTCAGCCCGGTGGGTGAGTCTTTGCCGCTCTCGGGTTTGCAGCCGGGTACGACGTATGCCTACCGGATCGTCGTGAAGAGCGGCTATGGCGTGGCGGTCGGTGCGACGGCGACGTTCACGACGGAAGGTTTGCCGGCGGTGATCGCGGTGCCCGTGCCGCTGGCGATGCTCGCGGTCCCGGAGATCGCGTTCCCCACGGAAACAAGGGTGGCGACGGCGACGAAGAAAACGGCCCCGAAGTGCAAGAAGGGTAAGAAGCTCACCCACGGCGCCTGCGTGAAGGTCAAGGCGAAGGCGAAGAAGGGCAGCGCGGCGCGCAAGCGGGCCAGGAAGCGGGCCAAGCGATGACCACCAAGCGCATCAAGAGGATGCTCCTGCTCGTGGCCGCGATCGCAGCTGTCGTGCCTGCTGCCGGCGCGACCGTCGCCCAGGCCGCGCCGGTGGCGAGCAAGTTCGTGTTCTCCAGCCACTTCGGCTGGGATGTGAACAAGACTACCGGCGGGGATATCTGCACGGTCGCGTCCAAAGACGAATGTCAGTTCCCTCAGGGCAGCAGCGAACCGGGTGGGTTTGAAGACGCTGAAAGTGTGGCTGTCGATAATGATCCGGAAAGCCCCGATGATGGCGATGTTTATGTCGCGGATGTAGCCAACGATCGTGTGCAGGAGTTCACCGCGAGCGGTGAATTCGTGCTGATGTTTGGTAAGGACGTCAACGAAACGACCG
Organism: uncultured Solirubrobacterales bacterium; assembly: GCA_963789675.1. GTDB lineage: Bacteria > Actinomycetota > Thermoleophilia > Solirubrobacterales > Solirubrobacteraceae > Palsa-744. The sequence goes on from CAWBLR010000003.1 coordinate 230,944, forward strand.
GCGGCAACGTCTGTACTGAGGAAGAAATCAAAAACGATAACGTGAAATGTAAGGCTGGAGTACCGGGGAATGAAGCCGGCGCCATGAATAGACCGCATGCGGTCGCTGTCGACTCGTCCTCCGGGAACGTGTATGTCGCAGAGTGGGGATCCGGTGGCGGAGTCGTCGAAAACGATCGTGTGGACGAGTTCACCGCGACGGGCGAATTCGTGTTGACGGTCGGTGGGGAAGTGAACGAGACAAAGGTCAGAGAAAAGGCCGAAGGAAAGTCTGTTACCGAAGAAGCAGAGAACCTGTGCACGGCGATTTCCAAGGACGAGTGCCAGGAGGGTAAGGACAGCGCCGCGCACGGCGCCTTCAACTTCGTGTCAGGAGGGCGTGGTAATGCGCTTGCTGTCGGTGGTCCTGAAGACCTGTTGTATGTCGGTGATGAACACCGGGTTCAGGAGTTCGAGGCAGACGGTGAATGGAAGCGCGAAATCTCGCTCACGTTGATCTCCTCAGAACCGGGATGGATTGTGCAGGCACTTGCGGTCGATGAAACCGGTGATGTTTACCTCGCCTATGGGTACAGGGAAGGTAAAAGCAATATGGTTCGGGAGTTCACCCCGGCCGGCGTGCAGTCCGCACAGTTCGAAGTGGCCGCTGAAGTCAGAGCACTGGCGCTCGACCCGCACGGTCGGCTCGGGGTGCTCCAAGGACTGGCAGAGGAAGTTGTTGGTGTTATCTATAGCACGTCGGGGGCGAAGATCAGCGAATTTGCGCCACCGTCGGGCAACATAGGTCACAACGCCGCGGGGTTGGCGTTCTCGGCGTCGGACGAGCTGTACGTAGCCAGTCAAGTTCCGGAAGTGGAAGCGTATGCTCCGGCGTTGTTTCCTGAATCGGTGACGTGTCCCGCGACGGAAGTGTTGGCGACGAGCGCGAGGCTGTGCGGGGAAATCAACGCGAATGGTTTGCAGACGCGTGGGTTCTTCGATTACAGTCCCCCGGTGGGTGGTGTTACCCCGGTGGCGTTTGAAGGTTCGGGGATCGCGCGAGAACCGTTTTCGTCGTCTGTGAGGGGCCTTGAGCCGAACGAAACGTATACGTATAAGGTGGTCGCCGAAGCGGAAGTGGCTGGGGAAGAGGTCACGGGTGCTGGTGAACCGCTCTCGTTTCATACGGCGACGCCGCCGCCGGAAGTGTCGGGTGTTCCGTCGGCCTCAGATGTGACGGATGCGTTTGCGTTGTTGAGTGCGTCGGTGAATCCGGAGCATGCGCTGACGCGCTATCACTTCGAATATGGCCCGTGTGCGGTGTTGGCAGGTTGTGTGGGTGTGGCGAGTACGCCTGGTCTGGAATCCCCGCAGTATGTGTCGGTTGGTGCGATCCAGGAAGCCGTGGGGTTGCAGCCGGATACGACGTACAGCTTCCGTCTGGTCGCGGATAACCGGCATGAAGAAACGGGTCATGTGTTGCAGGGTGGTGAAACGGTTGGCGCCGAAGGCCGGTTCACGACGGGCGCTTCGCCCGTCCCGACGGCGGAAACGGGTGGGGCGAGTGGTGTCGGTGCGACGGGCGCGACGATCGCGGGTGCGGTCGACCCGGACGGTCAGCCTGCGGTGTATACGTTCGAACTGGGTGTGTATAACGGTGCGGGTACGCAGTATGGGGTTGTGTTCTCGGGTCCGGCGGGCGCGAGTACGAGTCCGGTGGGTGAGTCTTTGCCGCTCTCGGGTTTGCAGCCGGGTACGACGTATGCCTACCGGATCGTCGTGAAGAGCGGCTACGGCGTGGCGGTCGGCGCGACGGCGACGTTCACGACGGAAGGTTTGCCGGCGGTGATCGCGGTGCCCGTGCCGCTACAGATGCTCGCGGTCCCGGAGATCGCGTTCCCCACGGAAACAAGGGTGGCGACGACGACGAAGAAAACGGCCCCGAAGTGCAAGAAGGGTAAGAAGCTCACCCGTGGCGCCTGCGTGAAGGTCAAGGCGAAGGCGAAGAAGGGCAGCGCGGCGCGCAAGCGGGCCAGGAAGCAGGCCAAGCGATGACCACCAAGCGCATCAAGCGGATGCTTCTGCTCGTGACCGCGATCGCGGCCGTTGTGCCGGTTGTCGGCGCGACTTCCGCCCAGGCCGCGCCGGTGGCGAGCAAGTTCGTGTTCTCCAGCACCTTCGGTTGGGAAGTGAACGCGACCACCGGCGGGAATATCTGCACCGCCGCGTCCAAAGACGAATGCCAGCCGGGTAAGGGCAGCAGCGAACCGGGTGGGTTTGAATACGCTAAAAGTGTGGCTGTCGATAATGATCCGGAAAGCCTCGATGATGGCGATGTTTATGTCGCGGATAAGGTCAACAATCGTGTGCAGGAGTTCACCGCGAGCGGTGAATTCGTGCTGATGTTTGGTAAGGACGTCAACGAAACGACCGGCGGCAACGTCTGTACTGAGGAAGAAATCAAAAACGATAACGTGAAATGTAAGGCTGGCGTACCGGGGAATGAAGCCGGCGCCTTAATTATTCCGAATGCGGTCGCTGTCGACTCGTCCTCCGGGAACGTGTATGTCGCAGAGTGGCAAAGTCCCGGTGGCGGAGTCGTCGAAAACGATCGTGTGGACGAGTTCACCGCGACGGGCGAATTCGTGTTGACGGTCGGCGGAGAAGTGAACGAGACGAAGGTCAAAGAAAAGGCCGAAGGAAAGCCCGTTACCGAAGAAGAAGAGAACCGGTGCACGGCGATTTCCAAGGACGAGTGCCAGGAGGGTAAGGACAGCGCCGCGCACGGCGCCTTCAACTTCGTGTTAGGAGGGCGCGGCGATGAGCTCACTGTTGGTGGTCCTGAAAACCTGCTGTATGTCGGCGATGAACACCGGGTTCAGGAGTTCAAGGCAGACGGTGAATGGAAGGGCGAAATCTCGCTTTCGTCGATCTCCTCAGAACCGAAATGGATTGTGCAGGCACTTGCGGTCGATGAAACCGGTGATGTTTACCTTGCCTATGGACTTGGTGAATTCCCAAATGGCAGTAATGTCGTTCGGGAGTTCAGCCCGGCTGGCGTGCAGGTCGCGGACTTTGAAGTGGCCGCTGAAGTCAAGGCGCTAGCGCTTGACCCACATGGTCGGCTCGGCGTGATCCAGGGAGAGGGAGGCCCTGGTGCGATTTATAGTACGTCGGGTGTGAAGATCAGCGAATTCGCACCGCCGTCGGGCAGCATAGTTTATAACGCTGAGGGGTTGGCGTTCGCGGCGTCGGACGAGCTGTATGTCGCTGGTGAAGCCGATTATGTGGAAGCGTATGCCCCGGCGTTGTTTCCTGAATCGGTGACGTGTCCCGCGACGGAAGTGTTGGCGACGAGCGCGGTGTTGTGCGGGGAAATCAACGCGAATGGTTTGCAGACGCGTGGGTTCTTCGATTACAGTCCTCCGGCGGGTGGTGTGACCCCGGTGGCGTTTGAAGGTTCGGGGATCGCGCTCGAACCGTTTTCGTCGTCTTTGACGGGTTTGGAGCCGAACGAAACGTATACGTATAATGTGGTAGCGGAAGCGGAAGTCGCTGGGGAAGAGGTTCCGGGTGATGGTGGTCAGTTGTCGTTCCATACGGCGACGCCGCCGCCGGAAGTGTCGGGTGTGCCGTCGGCCTCAGATGTGACGGATGCGTTTGCGTTGTTGAGTGCGTCGGTGAACCCAGAGCATGCGCTCACGCGCTATCACTTCGAATACGGCCCGTGTGCGGTCTTGGCAGGTTGTGTGGGTGTGGCGAGCACGCCTGGTCTGGAATCCCCGCAGTATGGGTCGGTTGGTGCGATCCAGGAAGTCGTGGGGTTGCAGCCGGATACGACGTACAGCTTCCGGCTGGTCGCGAACAACCGGCATGAAGAAACGGGTCATGTGTTGCAGGGTGGTGAAACGGTCGGCGCCGAAGGCCGGTTCACGACCGGCGCTTCGCCCGTCCCGACCGCGGAAACGGGTGGGGCGAGTGGGGTCGGTGCGACGAGTGCGACGATCGCGGGTGCGGTCGACCCCGATGGTCAGCCTGCCGTGTACACGTTCGAACTGGGTGTGTATAACGGCGCCGGTACGCAGTATGGGGTGGTGTTCTCGGGCCCGGCGGGCGCGAGTGTCATCCCGGTGGGTGAGTCTTTGCCGCTCTCGGGTTTGCAGCCGGGTACGACGTATGCCTACCGGATCGTCGTGAAGAGCGGCTACGGCGTGGCGGTCGGTGCGACGGCGACGTTCACGACGGAAGGTTTGCCGGCGGTGATCGCGGTGCCCGTGCCGCTGGCGATGCTCGCGGTCCCGGGGATCGCGTTCCCCACGGAAACAAGGGTGGCGACGGCGACGAAGAAAACGGCCCCGAAGTGCAAGCGGGGTAAGAAGCTCACCCGTGGCGCCTGCGTGAAGGTCAAGGTGAAACGGAAAGCCAGTAAAGCGAAAAAGAGCGGTCGCTCTCAGCAGGTCAATCGTAAATCCCAAAGGAGACAAACCTGATGTTCTCAAGAATAAGAAATAGGCTGCATTTGACCCCGAGCATGGCGATCGCTTTTGTGGCTCTCGTGCTTGCCCTGACGGGTGGAGCGTTCGCGGCCACCCCTCATGGTGGCGGCGGTGCGACGGCGACGGCGGCGAAGAGCAAGGCCAAGCCCAAGGCGAAGGCCGGCCCCCGTGGCCCCGCGGGCCCCGCGGGCAAGACCGGCGCGACCGGTGCGACCGGCCCGGCGGGTGCGACAGGCCCGGGCGGAGCGGCCGGAGCGAAGGGCGAAACCGGCGGCGCGGGCGTACAGGGCGTGCAGGGCGAAACCGGCGCGACGGGCCCGCAGGGTCCGATCGGAGATACGGGTGTGCAGGGACCGCAGGGCGAGCCGTGGACGCCGAACAACACGCTGCCGGCGAACGCTAAGGAGAAGGGCACGTGGAGCGTGGCGGGCGTGCCGGCGACATATTTCGGTAAAGAACTTGTGTCGGCGTCAATATCGTTCACGATTCCCCTGGAAAAGCCGATTGCTGAAGCGGAAGTACATATCGTGACCCAGGGAGAAACGATAGAATGCCCGGGCGGGGTCGAAAAACCAGAAGCTCTGCCGGGGAATCTATGCATCTTTATACAGGCCAGTAACAACGCCAAAGAAAGTGACATATTGGATGTCAGCCCCGAAGGGTTTCTCAAAAAGGGAGCAGGTACGGTCGGTACGACCCTGCTGATCGAACCCGAAACGGCGGGCGAAGGCGTGCTGATCTTCGGCTCCTGGGCGGTGACAGCCCCGGCGGCCTCATAGGCCACGAAAGGACTCGAAGTGCCGAGAATGAATCGCAAGAAGAAGTGAATTGGAGTGGGTGCCCCGGCTTCGGCCGGGGCGCTTCTTCGTCCCGGCGCTCTGACGGTCCGGGACGTAGGGGGAGAAAGTTGTGAGTCAGCTCGGCAAAAGTTGCGTTGAGCGGCGGTCCCCGAATCGGCCAGCATCGCCATCGCGGGCTAGCTTTTTCGGTCCCCTGTTGCTTGATCGATTGGATGATCGCGATGTTTGCTTTGTCTGTCGCCGGCCGCGGGGATGCCGCGGTGGCTCGGGAGCTTGCCTTGCGTGGTGCGCTTGGGCATCTGGAGCGGAAGTTTGGGAAGGGCACGTTGATGCGGATGGGCGACCCCGGCGCGCAGGTGCGCTGCGAAGCGATCCCCACGGGCGCCCTGTCGCTGGATCTGGCGCTCGGGATCGGTGGGGTGCCACGAGGGCGGATCGTGGAGGTCTTCGGTCCGGAGTCCTCGGGCAAGACGACGCTCGTCTATCACGTGCTCGCGCAGGCTCAAGCGCTGGGTGGGGTGTGTGCGTTCATCGACGCCGAGCACGCGATGGACCCCTCCTATGCGCGGGAGATCGGGGTCGATATCGACGAGCTGCTCGTCTCCCAGCCCGACTATGGCGAGCAGGCGCTGGAGATCGCGGACGTGCTCGTGCGCTCGGGCGCGGTCGATGTGGTCGCGATCGACTCGGCATTGCTACGCTGGATCTATGTTGCGCCTTGGAAGCTGTGTCAGGCTAGCCGGTGGGAGTCCGGTCCGGGTAGGTGTCGGAGCGCCCGGTAGCAGGCCCCGGTTCGTCATCGAGAGGTGGCGGGCTGAGCGGGGCGTCGAAAGCCTCTTTGGAGGGAGCAAGCGCGTGGGCTGGGATTGCAGCCTCGTCATAGGAACAATCGGGGAGCCGAGCCGCTCATACCACGGCGAAGGCCATGTCCGCCAGTCCTTGATCCGAACTGGGTGCGGCGGGTCCCTGCGGGGTAGGGAGACTTGCACGCGCGCAAGGTCTGATCACGGAACAAGGGAGACCCGTCTGGCTAGCCTCGTCAGCAAAGACCGTTCGTATAAGCCGCGTGTGAAGTCGAGCGGAGGCCAGCGGGAGTCCGAGGGGGTCGTAGTAGTGGTGATCGGCGTGCAGAACAACGCGCCGGGAGCGAAGGACCCCTGCTTTGATCGCGTAAGCGTCGAGGGTAAGCGTTAGGGCATGGTCGAGACCGTTCGATCTATCGACCCCGCCGGGCATAAGCCTGGTGTTCCTGTCAGCGAAATGGTGCTGTTGGAGGCCACTGGTGGGGATGTGCGAGAACTTCAGCGCAAGCTATGGGTGGCTGCCAAGCGGTCGCCGGGTAGGCGTTTCCATGCCCTGTTTGACCGGATCTTCAGGAGTGACGTCCTGCGGGAGGCATGGAAGCGTGTGCAGAAGAACAAGGGCGCTGCCGGGGTCGATTCCCAGACGCTGGCAGATGTGCGGGAGTACGGGGCAGAGCGGCTTTTGGCCGAGTTGCAGCGGGACCTGCGCCAAGGGGTTTATCGTCCGCGGCCGGTCCGGCGGGTTGAGATTCCCAAGCCCAAGGGTGGTATGCGGCCGCTAGGCATCCCGACCGTGAGGGATCGGATTGTTCAGCAGGCCGCGCGCATGATCTTGGAGCCCATCTTCGAGGCTGACTTTTTGGATGTCTCGTTTGGGTTTCGCCCGCGCCGGTCGGCCACGGACGCCAAGGAGGTGCTGCGTCGATCGTTCATCGACGGGTATCGCTTCGTGTTCGAGGCCGACATCCGCGACTACTTCTCTGCGATCGACCATGAGCAGTTGCTCGGGAAGGTCGCAGAGCGGGTCTCGGATCGGCGTGTGCTCAAGCTCTTGCGGCAGTGGCTTAAGGTGGGTGTGATGGACGAGGGGGTGCTCAGGCGTTCGGTTGCTGGGACCCCGCAGGGCGGCGTGATCTCGCCGCTTCTGTCGAACATCTACCTGCACGCGCTGGACCTCGCGTTCGCTGACGGCGCTCATGGCAGGCTCGTTCGCTATGCGGACGACTTCGTCGTGTTGTGCAGGAGCGAGGCGCAGGCCCACGCGGCCGGAGAGCTGGCCAGGAAGGTGCTGGTCGATCTTGGGTTGGAGCTGCACCGGGAGAAGACGAGGGTCGTTGACCTCAGAGAAGGCCGGGAAGGTCTTGATTTCCTTGGCTGCCACTTCCACGCTCGCATGTCGGGTCGGCTGTTGGAGCGCGGCATCCGCCGCTACTACCTTCAGCGCTGGCCCTCACAGCAAGCGATGAAGCGGGTACGCCAGCGGATCAAGGCGCTGACCGGCCGTGGCCGCTCAGGGATGGACATCCGCGAGGTGATCTCGCTGATCAATCCGATCCTGCGCGGCTGGGGCAACTACTTCCGCACCGGTAATGCCGCCATCCGCTTCAACCAGATCGACTGGTATGTCGTGGGGCGCCTTCGTGGCCTGATGCGCAAGCGTTATGGCCGTAACCTGCGCCCCCGTCACTGGAAGACCTGGACGCGCGAGTGGTTTGAGGCCCACGGCCTCTACCGTCTGCGCGGCACCATCCGCTACCCGGTGACAGCGTCGTGACCATCAAGAAGATCATCGGTAAGCCGTGTGCGGGAAAACCGCACGCACGGATTGAAAGGGGAACGGGGAAACGGGCCTTCACGGCACCGCGCCCCTGACTACCAATGCCCACGGCCGAGTTGACCCGGTTTCAGGAAGCCGAGGAAGCGCTGAGCGCCTCGCTGGCGAAGTATGTTGGCCGCTGGGTCGCCGTCAGCGACCACCAGGTGATCGCTGACGCCGCGACGCCGGCGGAGTTGCTCGAGCTGGTGGGGGGCAAGGAGTACGAGGCGATGTTCGAAGTTTTCGAGCACAGCGAGGGCGGCTGTTTCTTTTAAGGAGCAAGGACCAGAGGTCTTCAGCTATCGACGGCTGGCGCTATCTGGGCCTTTGATGCCGGTGTTCCCGGTGGTGCTGGCTGGTCCGACGGGCCAGTCGCCGCCGCTGATGGCGTTGGTCGACAGTGGCGCCGACAGCTCCCTGTTTCCGGTCCAGATCGCACCCTTGATCGGGATCGACGTGACTCGCTGCGAGCAGGCGACCGGGATGACCGCGGGCGGCGCGGCAAACCGCTACATCTGGGAGGACGGCGTTCAGGCCACCATCCTGGGACGGGACGTGCGGCTGCGTGGCGCGTTCGGCGCATGTCCTGTGATCCTGTTGGGTCGGGGCGATTTCTTCGACACCTTCAAGGTCGCGTTCGATCAGCGCGAGAAGACTTTCTCCCTAGATCCGTATTGATCGGGCTCGGGCGTCTTTGGCGCCCCGAAGGTCCCCCGGACCCTGCTTGCGGTACGCGGCCCGGTTGCGGGCTTCGCCGGGGACGGTCTCTGGCCGCAGGAGGCGGGGGAGGATGTCGACGTGGAGGCGGAGCTGTTTGAGCGGTCGCTGTGAACGGCCGGGCGCGGGATTCCTCCTCCGGGGGAGGGTTGGATCGTGTCGTGGAACCTGTCGGGGGCGGCGTCGGGTTTCGCGTCGGGTTCTGGTCCCGGTCAACCGGGGGGGGTTTGGCTTTGGGCACGGGTTTCTGCCTACCCCGGGAGTGCCAGGGGTGTGGTGGGCTGGTCATTGATCACCCCCCTCTCAGCTTGATAGCTAATCGATGGTGGTGATCAATGACCATAGGTAGGTAGGTGGAGGGGTAGGCAGAGAGGATGGAAGAGAAGTAGAAGTGGTGGGACCGGGACCAGAGAGAGAAGAAAGAAAGAGAAGAAAGAGAAGAAAGAGAAAAACAAAAAACGAAAAACAAAAAACGACAGGCGCGTGCGTTGTGGCGGCTCGTGCGGCTTGGTGGGCTGGGGAATCGGGCTGGGCTGAGGTTCCGGGGTGTGCAAGCAGCGACGTGACGTGCGTGTCTCGCGCGTAGTGGCCGTCGTTTGCGGGTGGCGCTTCGAGCGCAGACGTTGTCTTGGGCTGTGTCTGGTCGTCCGCGTGGTGTCCCGGCCGCGCCGCGGTTTCCAGCCGCGAAGCTAGACAAGCAGATCTTCCTCGCCCAAGGCAAGCGCCGGTTGGCAAAGCCCGTGTCGGCCGCAGACGGGCTGGGGAGGGGGTCCCGGGAGAAAATCTTCCCGGGGGCGTGTCCCGTTCGCGCGCGCCCGTCGGAGAAGGGAGTGGACCCTTCTACCGAGAGGAAGCGATGACAGAAGCAGCCACGAGCGCTGGTGGACACCGGCCCTCGTCCAGCGCGCGGCCTGTGTCGTCTGCCCCCCGCACGGCGCCCCGCGAGATCCAGGCGGCGCTGCGCCGCCGCGACCTGAATGTGGTGCCCTGGCTGGCGGAGCAGTACGGCGCCCGCACAGACCAGCTGGAGCTCCTGCTGGGCTGTGGCCCAAGGACGGTGCAGCGCACCGTCGCGCGCCTGCGCGCGGCGGGCCTCGTGCGCACGCAGCGGATGATCGTGGGTGAGCCCGCGTGGGTCACGCCGACAACGGCGGGTATCGCGGCGTGCTGTCCGGGTTTCGGCGTGTGGCGTCCGCGGATCGGCTTGCTCGCGCACGTCGCGGCCGTCAACGATGTGCGCCTGCACGTCCAGGCCCGTGCCCCTCAGGCGGAGTGGGTCCCGGAGCGTGTCCTTGCGAAGGAGCGCGGCGCGGGCCAGCACCTGCTCGACGGTGTGGCGATCACGGCGGGGCGGAGGGTCGCGATCGAGGTGGAGCTGACGGCGAAGAGCCACCGGCGGATCACGGCGATCCTCGACGAGCTCGCGGGCCGGTATGACGCGGTGCTGTATTTCTGCGCCCCGGGCCCGCACCGGCAGCTGAGCGAGCTGGCCGCGGGTGGCCGCTGGCCGACGCTCGGCGTGCGCGAGCTGCCCGCAAGGAGCGCCGACGCGCGGCGGCGGCTGCGATGAGCGCGAAAACAGCACGCACGCGGGGGATCTTCGGGCGGCGGCGGTCCCCTTCGGCCCAGGGGTCTGTTCCCGCTCGCGCACCCGAGCCGCTTGTGGGTGAGGCCGAAGGGGAGCGCGGGTTCGTGGTCGCGCACCGCCTCTCCGGCGAGCGCGCGCTGCCAGTCGCCGGCCGCAGCGTGCTGCTCTCCCAGGAGCGTATGTGCCGGCATCTGGTGGTGTGTGGTGCGACGGGCAGCGGGAAGACCGAGACGGTGATGCGCTTGGCGTGGACGGTCGCGAAGGCAAGCGACGCCCCGGTGTTTTACCTCGACGGGAAGGGCGACCGTGACACGGCGGAGCGCTTCTGCGGCCTGATGGCCGACGCCGGCCGCACGACCAGAGTCTTCCCGAATGAGCCGTTCGATGGCTGGCGTGGGCGGGCGCATGAGATCCAGGGCCGGCTGATGGAGATCATCGACTACACCAGCGAGGGCCCTGCGGCGTGGTATCGCGATGTCGCGAAGACGACGCTGCGGTTGGTGTGCGAGCACCCCGACGGGCCACCACGATCCTCCGGGGAAGTGCTGGCGCGGATGAATCACGCGCTGCTCGCGTCGGCGCACAGGGGCTCGAGTGCGGTCGCGGCGTTGACACCAGCGCAGGTGGGGCAGGTCAGGCTCCGCTACGAGGCGTTCTTCGGCCAGACCCGCGGCGCCCTCGACGGCCGGTGGGCGTGGGAGGACACGAGCGCGGCGTATCTCCTGCTGGACAGCCTCGCGCTGCGGGAGGAGACGGGTGGCCTGGCGCGGTTCTTGTTCGAGGATTTCGCGCACTTCTTCACCGGCCGCAAGCCCAAGCACCGGTTCTGCGTGTTGATCGTCGATGAGTTCTCCGCGCTGGCGTCGAGCGCGGGGATGGCGGCGAGGGTCGAGCAGGCGAGGGGCTTCAACACGAGCCTCGTGCTCGCGCCGCAGGTCGTGGCGGGCATGGGCGACGCGACGGAGGCGGAAAGGATCCTCGGGAGCGTGGAGAGCGTGATCTGCCACCGCGTGAACACGCCGGAGGCGATCATCGCGCTGGCGGGCACCAAGCAGAGCGTCGAGTACTCGACGCAGTTCGCGCGGGAGGGAGCGACCGGCGCCGGCTCTGCCAGATCCCAGCACCAGTTCAAGGTCGACCCGAACAAGGTCCGGGCGCTGGAGCCGGGGATGGCGTTTCTGATCAGCCGCGGCCGCGCGATGAAGATCCAGGTCCCAAGGGCGCCGGCCGTCCGCGCGCCGCTGCCCGAGATCACATCCTCACCGCCTGGGCCGCCGGCATCCGAGCCGGTTCAGCGCACAGCAGCGCGCGGCCCGGATCGGCCCGGGGATCGGCCGCCTGCGAAAAATCTCGAGGGTGTTGTCCCGTTTGGGGGTGGTTCGTCGGAGAAGGGAGCAGGGACGCTCCCATTCTGAAGAACCCCAAGGAGGTTCAACATGCATAAGTTCCTACAAACGGCCCGCGACAAGGCCCGTGTGATCTTGGATCGCGAACGGCCGTTCTTCACGCCCGCAGCGATGTCGATGTATGTGTTGGCGTTGGTTGCGGAAGCGCCGGTGATCCTCGCGCGGTACCTGCTCGCGCTGCTGATCGTCTTCGCTGTTCTCGTGCTCGAAGGCAACATTCACGGCGGCACCGAATGGGCGCTCGTCGCGTTGATACCCACCGCGTGGTCGGCGGTCGCGCTGTTCAACCCGACTGGTGGTGCGTGGTGGTGGCAGACCCGCGCCGGCGGCCGCGAACCCTCCAGACGCGAGCAGCTCGCCTACGACGACGCCGTAGTGCTGCTGCAGGCCAACGCCGCGACGCCGCTGCCGTTGCCGCGGCACTGGTTTGTGATCGACTCGCCCCAGCCGGACGCGGCGGTCTGCGGGGACGCGTTGATGCTCTCGCGTGGCTTGTTGGAAACGGACCATCTCCCGGCGGTGCTCGCGCACGAGCTGGGACACCTCGGTAGCCCCGATGCGAGGCTGACGAGGGCGATCAACCGTCTGATCGTGTTCTCCACCCCGTTTCGCGCCGGTGCGGCAGCCGGACGCTCACGGCCGCAGGTGGAACTCGTGCCCCGCCTGCAATACGCCCCCAGAGAGACGACGGATGCGTTCGATCTCGAACCGGGCCTCACGCAGGCGCTGTTCGGGTTCCTGCGGTTCCTGTTCATCGTCTCGCTGTTCGCGAAAGGCGGCCTCGGCCTGTGGCTCACCGGCCCCGTGTGGGGCCGTTACTGGCGCGCACGCGAGTACGAGGCCGACCGATACGCCGCCGGTCTTGGGCAGGCGGAGGAGCTCGCGGACTTCCTCGAAGTCCACGCCCTGATCCACGACAACCCGATCCCCTTCCTGTGGCTCACCGAGCACACCCACCCACCCACGGAGCTGAGAATCGACCGGCTGCGAGCAACGTCCCCGGCAACCCCCAATGCCACGCCCGCGGCTGCACCGATATGAACGTCCCATCCGGGAAGCCACCCGCCCCCGAGCACCCGCCGCCCGGGCCGCTCAACATGACGGCCCTGCAGCGCGTCGAACGGGCCGCCCGCCGCCTGCGCAGCGCCGAAGCCCAAGTCGACGATCTGCGCCTGGCGCTGGACCAGGAGATCCGCCGCGCGAACGAAATCACAAAGGGGGCCTTGCGTCCTCCGGGGCGCAGGTAGGCGACTCCGCCCGTAAGGGCTATAACTATGGACTGTCGACGTTGCACGGTCACTGAGGGTGCGTGTGCTGCATCTCGATCGGCGCTTGTGAGCGGTTGGCTTCAGGATCAGCACCTTCGGTGAGAGTGACGGAGCGGCGGAGATCGCCAACCGCGATGGACGCCTGCCGTCCACTCCTCGAGCGCGGTCGGCGGGCTCGGACGTCGCTGCGCGCTGTAGCCTGGCGGGCCGTGTCGAGGCCTCCCTTCCGCTTTCCACAGATCGATGGGGAGACCGGCGTCCGCGTGGAGGTGCGCCTCGGTCGCAGCGTCGATCGCAGGCCGCTTTGGCTGCGAACATGCGCGGACAGGCCGGTGCGTCTGCTGCCGGAGGATTGGCCCGTGGGCTTGGCCGAGAGCGTCAACCGCCGCTACGAGGCGCATAACGGCTTTGACAAGGGCCGCGTGCTGTTCATATGGACCGCTGGCACCGACGGGATCGACCTGCCGGTCGCCTGCTGCTGCTGGCACGTGCACCGCGGCAACTGGCCGCTGTGCGTCCTCGACGCCGGCTGGTCGCGCGCGCTGGCCGACGCCGTGGGCTTCTACGCCGAGCGCAGCTTCTAATCGTCGAAGTCTGAGAGATCGACCTCGACCGCTGCCGCCGGGCGGGGGGCTGTCAGGCCCAGGCGGTCGAGCGTCTGCGCGAGCTCCTGCGGCGAGAGATCGACGCTCGCGTGCGCGGGGGTCCGCGGCGCGATCAGATGCATACCGGAGAGCAGACGCTCCACCCCGTCGTCTTCGAGCTCCCGGACGATCGCGGCCGGCGCCAAGCCGTCGAGCGCATCATTCTCCGCGACCATCCAAGCGCCGACACGATGGACGTCGTCGTGGACCCACTCGTGCGCCGCCTGCGCGAGGACGAGCAGCCGTCGCACGCGCTCGCCGTACTGGCTGCGCGGCCGCGCTGGGCCCTCGCCCTCCCAGACACGCATCGTGGGAGAGGCCCATCCCAGCGCGCGGCGCAGCTGCGAGCGATCCCGAAAGTACCCCGACAGCGCATCGAAGTTCGCCTTCGCCCGCGCTGCCTCGGCGCTCGCCGCGCGCCTGCGTCTCGCCGCGCTCGACGGGGGTACCGACCCGCCCTGCGCACGCCTGCGGGGTTGCGGCTTGCCGCTGCCACCAGGCCGCCGCCCGCTCCGCTGTTTGCGAGGGGTATCTACACTTACCATTAGAAAAGAAAGTGTAACACCCCAGCGTGACAGGTGTTACCTGGCTGGCGTGGGCTTGCCGCGGGCGATGGCCGTTGGGTTATAGGCCAGCACAGACGCCGATACATCGTGGCCGCAGTTTTGACGACGTGGTTTGCATTTTGACGAGCCGGTGTGCTCACCAAACTGCGCGACGGTATCCATTAGTGCGTCAAACAAGGTCTAAATCGACGCTAAAGCAATGACAGAAATGCGTTGATCTATGCTACATCGTAAGGCTATAGCGTGCTATAAAGTAGTCCCATATGAGGTCTAGAACCCTAAGATCAACGGAGATCTCGCCCGCGCTTCTCGCCGGTGTCGGTGACGAGCCGTGCGAGCGGAATCGGGGGTGGATGGCATGAGTACGACCGAGACGACTCATCGGCGGGCGATCCAGGCGCCATTTCAGGAGGTCGCGCAGGAGCTTCAAGAGATCCTGGGTCAGCGCCTTGTTGTCTACGTGGCCGGCGTGCGCTCGCCGCGGGCGACGGGTCGCTGGGCCACGGGTCAGAGCAGCCCTCAGCGGTTTGAGATCGAGCAGCGCGTGCGTGACCTTTACCGGGTCATCATCACGCTGGCCGAGAGCGAGCACCCGGAGACGATTCGAGCCTGGCTGTTGGCGAGCAATCCGCAGTTGGGCGACCGCGCTCCGATTGAGCAGTTGCGCGACGGGGACTCCGTGGCGGTGCTGCACGCGGCGATCAACTTCATCGAAGCCACGACGTAGCGGCGATGCCGGTAGCGCTGGTAGAGGGGCCGTCGGTGCTCTGGCGGGTCGGGAGACAGCCGGGCGTGTTTGATTGGCGTCTGCCCATCGATCGGGAGCTGCTCGCAAGCGATGAGCGGCCCCGCCTCGAGGGCAACCGCTGGGATGACCCCGACGGGGAGACGGCCACGCTGTATTGCGCCAGCACCCCACTGGCCGCCTTTCTCGAAGTCCTCGCGCAGCTGCGATCCGGCGGCGAGGGCATCGTCGCCGAGATACTGAAGGCCACCAGCGAAGACAGCACAGATCCACGGCTCGACCCCGCGCTGCGCGCCGGCGTGCTGCCGCAGGAGTTCCTCGCCGACCGCTGCCTTGCCAGCACGAGCGTCGCACAGGGAGCCCTGTTCATCGACATGGCGAGCCCCCAGACCCACAATCTTCTCGGCGAGCGCCTTCCCCACCTGTTGCGCTATCTGGGTGCCCACCAGTTCGATCGGGGGGTGGTGATGAGCCAAGACCGCCGCGTGACTCGTCAGATCGCGGGCTTCCTGCGCGAATACGCCGACAGCGATCTCAACGATCAAGGCCCGATCGCCGGCCTGCGCTACGAGAGCCGCATCGCGCCCGGGCAGACCTGCTGGGCAATCTGGCAAGATCGCCTCCAGCTCTCCGACGAGCAGGCACGCTCGATCACCAGCGAGGACCCTGACCTCCTCAAGGCTGCCGAGTTGCTAGATCTCGAAGATCACCGCAGCCAAGACGCTCAGCTCCCCAGGCGAGTAGTCGCGAAGCGGCGCGCCCGCTACGCGCTAAATCACGTCGTCCGATGCTGACATCAGGGCATCGTCGGACAGGTACCTGCGCAACGCGATCATCGCGGTGCTCGCCTATGACCGGGAGTCGACGCTGTGGGACGCGGCGCGGCTGCTGTCGGTCGGCGAGGAGGGCTACTCCTACCGGGCGCGCGTCGGCGCGCGCGTGCGGACTTTGCCGGAGTTCAAGGAGATCTCCGAGTTCTTCACCGCCGAGCTGACCGCCCAGCTCGCGGACGCGCGCAGCATGACGACCGCCAAGCTCGACGCGCCCGTGAACAAGCTCGCGCGATTGCTGAACTCGCAGTCGATCAAGCGCGTGCTCCTGAACGACTCGCTGCGGGTCGACCTCGACCGCGTGATCGCCGGTGGAGAGGTGCTCGTCGTGAAGGGCGCGCTCGGCGTGATGGGCGCGGGCAACACATCGGTGCTGATGCAGCTGCTCGTCGGCATGCTCGACGCCGCGCTCGCCCGCCAGCAGGACCTCGTGCCGGAGGATCGGAGGGTGGCGGTCGCGCTGAAGGTCGACGAGGCGCCGCTCGTGCTCAACCGGGGCTTTGCGGAAACGATGGCGTTGAAGCGCTCCGCGGGTCTGGAGACCGTGGCGTGCTGGCAGACCGAGGCGCAGTGGACCGAACGCGAGGTGCGCGACCAGCTCGACGCGCTGTTCGCCCACCGCGTCTATTTCGCGACGGCCTCCGTCCGCGACGCTCGCACGGCGGTGCAGCTGACGATGGCCGAGTTCTCCGACCAGGTGCATCCGGGCATCGAGCATCTCTCCGCGCTCGGCCACCCCGACGCCCGTCTGCACCTGCCCCGCCACCATGCGATCGCCAGCTGGAGCACGCCCGCTGGCCGCCAGGCGCCGTTCGTCGCCGAAACGATCCCGCTGCGCGTCGACCCGGAGCGGGTCGCGCTGCACGCCGCCCGCCAGGCCGAGCGCGGTGGGAGCTATCGCACCGATCTGCGCCAGCCCCACTGGGACCGCGAGCGTCGTCGCGGGGGTGACGGCAGGCCCACCGGGGCTCCAACGACGGATACGACCCAAAGGACAAAAGCCACCGAGCAGCGATCCGAACTTGTCCCGGTTGAGCTCGCCGGGAGAGATTGGGTTCCCGAGGTTCCGGCCGATCGCGTCCAGCCCCAGCGGACCGCTTCCGCGCGAGCGTGTACCCAAACCCGTCACGGATCGGGACGCCGGGGCGCCGAGAACTTCACCGAGCCCGAGAACCCCGCCGAGCAGCTATCGCGAGCTCGTCGACCTCGACGGCGCGCACAGCGTGCGCTGGGCCAAGCCGGTGCTCGAGCCACGGACGCTGAAACCCGAGCCGCTCGACCTCGAGATCCTCGCGCTCGTCGCCTGCATGCGGCACGTGCTCAGCAGCCAGATCCACCGTCGCTTCAACCCGGGGCGGGCGGCCACGACGACGCAGCGCCGCCTGAAGCGTCTGTCGGACGCGGGTCTGGTGCGGCGCTTTCAGTTCCACCGCCGCGACGGTGGCGGCGTGCCGATGTGCTACGCGATCACGCCGCTCGGTCTCGCGCTGCTGCACGCCCACGACCGGCTCACGGCGGTCGAGGAGGGAGACGTGGAAGCGCTGTCCGGACCGACGTCGCCGGCCGCGCCGGTGGAGGGCGACCGTGTGCTGCGAGGCGCGCGCCACGACGTGCACGTCGCCGGCTGGGCGCTCGCGCTCGAGCATGCCTCGATGGCGCGCCGCTCGGCCTGCGCGGTGCGAGCGAGTCGGTGCTCTCCCCGCCGCTGCGCTCGACCCCCGACGGCCGCCGGGCGCTCGGGCCGGCCGACCTGACGCTGCCGGGAGGACGCTCGCCGCACGAGTTCCTGCGCACCGACTCCGCCGGTGCGAGGGTCCCGGTGGAGCGCTTCGAGACGGTGCGCCCCGACCTCACGATCGAGCTGCCGGGACGGCTGCGCGAGCGCATCGCGGCGGAAGCGCACGCGATGGAGACGAGTGCCGGCGGAGATGTCGGTGCGGAGGGCGTCTCGCCCGAAAGCGGCGCGGGGGCACCGGAGGCGGTCGCGGAGGTCGGGGCGCTCGACCTGCTCGTCGAGCTCGACGACCGCCTGCCGGCCGGCCGCGGGGCGGGGAAGCTCGAGCGCTACGACCATCTCCTCGCCGGCTGGTCGGTCCACACCACGCGCTACGGCCGCCGCCTCGGCGTGCCGCCCGCGGTCGTGTTCGTCTGCCGCGATCGCGCCCGTGCCCGGGAGTGCGCGCGCGGCGCCGACGCGCTGCTGACCGCGTGTCGCGCCTACGCCGGCGAGTACCCCGCCGACTGGGAGTACTCGGGCCGGGAGGGGATCCTGTTCGTGGCCGAGCGCGACGCGCACGAGGGCGTGCTGCGCGGCTACGGCGTCCCGCGGCTGCCGCCGGAGGTGCGCGTGTCGGTGGCGGGCGGGGATCCGCGTGCGCGCGAGGCGACGGCCGAGCCGCGGGCGCTCCTCGAGGTCGGCTGAGACGCCGTCATCGCTCACCGCGCCTGATGAAGGGGCTGCTGGTGCAAAAAAGGGAGTTGGGGGTCTGGTGGTGGACAAGGAGAGCTCGCCCGCTGTGTCGCGGGTCCAGACGTCGGTGGCAGACGGTGGCTGTCGACCGGTCGGCCGGAAGATCTCCGCTTCCGAAAGGAGTCCCGGATCGTGGTCATGCAAGTTGGCGCGCAAACGCTCATGCATTTGCCCGGCGCTGAGTGCCGTCGCCCCCGCGAGCCATGCAGTTGCCGCCCTCCAGGAGGGCGATAAACCGCAGTTGCCTTGCCCTGGAAAGCGCCCGCAACAGCGCGCTGACATAGCGCAGTTCGGCTTCCTAGAGCCAAACTGCGGTGGTTCTCGAGGCGACGGCGAGCGCTGCAGGCGCGTTCCGCCGGTCGCGCGGCTTGACGCTCGCGCGCCGGGAGCTACGATCGCCGCCACTTCTTTTCGCTTCCCCAAGCCGTTCGGCCAAGGCCGACCCCTCATAGCTCACTCGCAGGCGAGCACCCAGATCGATCGCAACCGCGTCAGACGGCTCGTCTCGCTATGTCTGCCGCGAGTGGCGGATGTTCTCACAGAGCGCACGCCGATCGGAGCCCACTGCATCGAGTCCTCCAGGTCTGTGCTCCAAACCCGTTCCGGATGTTCCGCACCGGCAGCCAGCGCCTCGCGGACTCCACGGCGGTGAGCGTTTTCGCGCCAACTTTGCCGCGAGAGATGCGTCCGAGAGCCCGATTTCCGAGACCCCCTTAAGGGGGATCTCGGACTGCCTCAACACGCTGTCGGCGCCGCCACGTCGGCACTTGAAGTCCGGCGAACGGCCCCTACAAGGCCTCCCACAAACGTCCCTCGGGCATCCCCGAACAGACCGGCCAGGAGACCTGCCATGACCACCACCGCCACGCCCACGCCCACGCCGTCCGCCGCACGTCAAGCGACAGGCCCCAGAGATCCTCGACCGCGCGCCCCAGGCGTGGCACCGGCCGCGGCGAGCGAGGTCTGCTGGGCCGCTACCTCGACCCCGATGGCCGTCAGCGCCAGGTGGTCGCTCTGCCCGGAGCCCGAGGCAGCGTGCTCGTCGTCGACCGCGACGCGAGCACCCTCGGCGACCGGCGCCTCGTGGCGCACCTCGCCGCCGACGAGCCGCCGGAGAACGCCGCGCTCGTGTGCGATCACTACCTGCGCGACACGGCGGGTCACTGGTGCAGGCGCGTCACCGCGGAGGATCTGCGGGCCGTTCCGTTCGGGGAGGCCGAGGAACAAGACCCGGACCCCGAAGCGGTGGCGATCGTCGAGCCCGGCCGCGCTCACCGACGGGCAGGGATGCACTTACCGGCTGGAGCTCTGCTCGCGCGGACATGTCGATTCCGGAGCTGCGCTGGCACCGGCGCTCGTCCACTGCGGAGAGATCTGAGCCGGTCGGCATGCGCGAGGCGATCGCGAGCCTCGAAAGCTACGAGCCGGTGCGCACCCTCACGTCCAGGGCGCTCGCCCTGCATCGCGCGAGATCCGGAGGTCTCGACGGCGATGCTGCGCGCCGAGCAGGCACGGCTGGAAGGGAGCGAGATCGTGCTCAACCGTGGGCTGCGCCGAGCTGCGCTCGCCGTCGCCGCGACGCAGGAACTGAGCATGAGCGAGATCGCGATGCGCTGCGGGAAAATCAGATGCGACACCAGGGGCAGGGCGAGCGGCGAGACCAGCTGGCTGGCCCGGCGTCTGGGGCTCGCGCCGGAAAGCGGCAGGGGCACGCCGACGCCGTGGATCCACACCGACGTGCTGGCGCTGATCGCGCGCCGCGGTCTGAGGATCAGCCCGCGCGAGGTGGAGCTCGGATGACCGCCAGCGCCGCACTCCTCGAGCCGGTCGTCGAGCGGCGGGCCGCATGGCCGGCGCGGATCGCGAGCTCTATCGATATAGCCCCGCACAACACCGGTCCGGCAATCCTCCCCGTCACCGCTCGAGCGGCGGGTGCTCTGCACGGAACGCCCCGCGAGGGCTGGCACGCCGGCCACGACGCGACCGCCGTTGCGATCCTCGTGGTCGAGGCCGACGCCGCACTGGGCGGAGCGCTCGTCGCACAGCTGATCGCCGACGGCTATCGGGCCCGGCTGGCGCACAGCGCCGAGCACGCCCGCGCCCTGGCCGTCGGATCACGCCCCGAAGCTGGCGGTGATCGGCGATCTCGAAGTCCCCGCGAGGCGCGCTGGAGCTGCTTGGGGAGATCCGCGACGTCGATCGGGAGGGCGCGCCGTGGCAGCCGGATCTCCCGATCATCGTCGTCTCATCGCGAGGACACGAGCTGGACATGCTGCGGGCCTTCGAGGCGGGGGCCGATGACTTTCTCACCCGCCCGGCGCGGTACCTCGAGCTGCGGGCGCGCCTGCGAGCGGTGCTGCGTCGCAGCGAGGCTCCCGCCGGGTGTGGACGACTGATCGAGGTCGGCGCGCTCGCGATCGACACCGATGGCTCACGCCGTGAGCCTCGACGGCCGGCAGCATCGAGCTGCGCCCGCTGGAGTACGAGCTGCTCGTCCAGCTCGCCGGCGCCCCGGACCGTGTGTTCGGCAAGCAGGAGCTGCTGCGCGCCGTCTGGGGCTATCCAGGCGAACGTGGCGACGCGTACCGTCGACAGCCACGCCTGCCGCCTGCGCCGCAAGCTCGACCTCGACGGCAGCGGACGCTGGGTGATCACGGTGTGGGGGATCGGCTACCGGCTGATCTGACCCCGCGCTGTCGGCCGTGCGTATGACAGGCGTCGAGCACCTGCCGTGACCGAAAAGCTCGACGGGCTGCAACGGCCCGTCATGCGGCGAGACGGCCCTCGACGGGCTCGAATCGCCCGCGGCTGAACAACAAACAGATCTTGACGGGCTCGAACGGCCCGCCATGCAGCACAGACGGCGGGCCCTCGGGCCCGCCGTCGCTCGTTAACCACCCCGGCCGTCCTTCGGGGCGGTCTCTGACGGCCTGCCCGCACATGGACAGGCCACAAGAAAGGAGCGGCGAAATGCCCTCAGAAACACCACCCATCAATCCATCCCCGGAATGGGCTCCCAGCTCGCTGGAGCCGATCGAGCAGCTCGCTCACTGGCTGGCCACGGCCGTCGTGTATGGCGTGCTCGGCATCGCGATCGGCCTGGTCGCCGTCAGGCTGATGCACCACCGCCACCTGCGCTGGACCTGGGCCCCGACCGCGCTCGGAGTCGATCTGCTCGTCGGCCCGGTGCTCGGCGGCTCGGTCGCCTGGACATTCGGGATCGCGGCGCTGTGCGCGAGCGTGCGCGGCAGGCGCTGGCACCGCGAAGAGGTGCAGGCCGGCGCCGACCTCGCCGAGCTGGCGGCGAATCGGCGTGGCCCGCTCGACGCGCTGCGCACGTTCGTGCGCCGCACCGCACCGCGGCTGATCGCCGGCTGGGCTCCCCGGAGCGCGATCCTCGCCGGCGTGAGGGACTGGCTCAGCCAGCGCCGTCGGCAAGATCTCGCTCGATCGACGCCGCCGGCGAAGGACTGGTTTCGCGGAGACCGGCTGATCGTCGGCGAAGAGGAGCACGGCCGCCCCGTCTCGATCCCGCTCGGCGGTCCGACGGGTGGTACGCACACGCTCGTGGTCGGCGCCGCCGGCTCGGGCAAGACGGTCACGATGACCTGGACGTCGGTGCGTGCGATCGAGCACGGCATGGGGACGATCGTGCTCGACCCGAAGGGCGATCGCGACCTGTGCGTGAGCTGCGCAGCGCGGCGCAGGCCACCGGCAGGCGGTTCATCGAATGGACACCGCAGGGCCCGTCCGTATACAACCCCTACGCGCGGGGCTCGGAGACGGAGATCGCCGACAAGGTGCTGGCCGGCGAGCGGTTCACCGAGCCGCACTACCTGCGCCAGGCGCAGCGCTATCTCGGTCACGCGGTGCGCGTGCTGCGCGGGGCCGGGCTGGAGGTCAGTCTCCGAGCGCTGGTGGAGCAGCTCGACCCGATGCGGCTGGAGGTGCTCGCGCGGAGCCTGCCCGAGCAAGCGGCGCAGGCGCGCGCACGACTACCTCGACTCGCTCACCAAGCGCCAGCAGAGCGATCTGGCGGGCGTGCGCGACCGGCTGGCGATCATGGCCGAGTCCGACATCGGGCCGTGGCTGGATCCGCAGACGGAGGGCGTGCGAGCGGCTCGACCTGCTCGAGGCGGCGAAAGCACAGGCGGTCGTGTACTTCAACCTGGAGGCCGACCGCCGGCCGTTGCTCGCGCAGATGCTCGGGGCGGCGATCGTGCAGGACCTGCAGGCGATGGTCGCGGCGCTGCAGGGCCGGCCGGTGAGCACGCTGGTGATGATCGACGAGTTCTCGGCGATCGTGCCGGAGCGGGTCGTGGGCCTGTTCGCCAGGGCGCGCGGAGCGGGCGTGAGCCTGCTGCTGGGCACGCAGGAGCTCGCCGACCTGCGCGTGCCGGGACGGGAGCTGTTGCACGATCAGGTGATGGGCAACCTGTCCACGCTGATCGCCCACCGCCAGGTCGTCCCCGCCTCGGCCGAGCTGATCGCCAGCATGACCGAAACCAGGGGCGTGTGGAGGACCTCGCATCACAGCGACGGTGGGCACACCCGCACGCGAGAGCACGAGAACGTGCTGCGCGCGGAGCAGATCATGGGCCTGCCGCGCGGCTGGGCCGCGGTGCTCGGACTGGCCGACGGCGGCACCGTGAGCATCACCCAGATGTTCTCGGTCGCAGCTCATCGCTGACCCACCAGCAGAAGAAGAAAGGGCCCCACCGGGGTCCCGTGTCGCACGCGATCGAGGGCTCCCGCAGGGAGCCCTTCTCGTATGTGGCGCGGGACTCCGTCTGGGGTTGCCGTGCAAACCAATCAAACCAATGACCAGAAGGAGGACATCATGGGCACGACACATTTCTCAACCCAGACCGAGATCGAGTCAGACAAGGATCAAACGACGGCGAGCTCAACATCCAAGACAAGGTCCGCGTCATCATCCAAGGCCAAGCCCGCATCGCCGTCCGAGGCCAAGCGCACACCCAAGTCCAAGGCGAAGTCCAAGGCGACGCCCGCGCCGACGCCCGAGCGCGTGGCGATCATGCAGTGGACGGCGCGCATCGGCGCCGTCACGGCGGAGGCGCTGGCCGACCGCCTGGATGTGAACGTCGCCTCCGCCCGGGGGCGGTTACAGGCACTCCAGAAGGCGGGCTGGCTCTCGCGCAAGCGCCCGCTGGCCGAGCAGCCGGCGTTGTATACGGCGACGCGAGCCGGTCTGCGCGTGGCCGCCCTGCAGGGACTCGACCCGTGTCGCGTGAGCGCCTCGAACGCCCACCACCTGATCGAGTGCGCCTGGGTCGCGGCGGCGCTGGAGCGCTGCTATCCCGATCACGCGGTGCTCGGCGAGCGCGAGCTGCGCCGCGACGAGCGCGAGCGTGGCGTCGCGCTGGCGAGCGCCCGCCTGGGGATCGCGCCGGATGGCGGGCCGCTGCTGCACCGTCCCGACCTCGTGCTCTGGCCGCGGGATGCCCAGGACGCCGAGGATGTCGGGGACACCGAGACCGGCGCGTGCGGCGCCGGGTTGCCGGTGGCGGTCGAGGTGGAGCTGACCGTCAAGGCACCACAGCGCCTGGCGGAGATCTGCGGGCCTGGGCGCGCTGTCGCTGCGTGGCTGGGGTGCTCTATCTCGCCCCGCCGGAGGTGCGGCGCGCGCTGGAGCGCGCGCTCGATCAGGTCGAGGCCGGGGAGCGGATCGCGGTGCTCGGACTCGACGCGGTGCCCCGTCCGGATGCGGTACGGAGGGGATAGAGCGGCGCCGGAGCGCCCCGATCGAGTAAACCGTCCCAAGCGCGGCGTAGCTTTCTCGGTGGGGGGTCAACTCGAGGAACGGAGACCCAGCATGTCCAGCTTCACCATCAACCGCGTTGTCCTGATCGGGCGTCTGACCAAGGACCCCGAGTTGCGTGCGCTGCCCTCGGGCACGGCGTGTGCAACCTGCGGATCGCCTGCAACTCGTCGCGCCGCGACCCCGAGGGCGAGTACCGCGACAAGCCCAACTACTTCGACGTGAGCGTCTTCGGCGCCGCGGCGGAGAACGTCAGCCGCTACACCCGCAAGGGCAGCCGGGTCGCGATCGACGGCCGGCTGGAATGGCGCGAGTGGGAGACCCCCGATCAGCAGAAGCGCCAGGCGGTGAGCGTCGTCGCCGACACGGTGCTGTTCCTCGACCGCCCCGGCGAGCGCGCGGACGGCGGTCGGGGAGACGGCGAGCCGGGCGATGACTTCGACGCCGGCCGGGGATCGGCCGGTGAGGGCTACGACGGATCGCCCAGCGAGCTGGTCGGCGTCGGTGTCGGCGTCGAGGATGACGATCTCGTCTTCTGATCGGAGCGGCGCCGGATCGCGGCGAGCACAGCGGTGGGGGCGTCAGACGGCGCCCCGACTGCTGGCCCCAGGGGTCTTTTTGCGTTTAAGCAGCCAAGCGCGCCGATCTACCGTCGAGCTCGTGCCGCGCCCGTCCGGTCGTGCCGCGTCCCGTCCGCGTAAACTGGCGCGCCGCGGCGTTCTCGGGCAGCCGAGAGCAACGCGGCGGCCTCGAGGCAATCGAGCAAGCAGCTAAATCAACCAAACGTCCCGCGCACGAGGAGCAAGATCCGGTGCCAGTCAACAGCCAGGCGGTCGGCAAGACCTATGAGCCCACGCTCTACGCGGTCGGTCGCGAGAAGATCAAGGAGTACGCCCGGGCGGTCGGCGAGACCAACCCCGTCCACCTCGACGTCGAGGCCGCCCGCGCGGCCGGCTATGCCGACGTGGTGGCGCCGCCGATGTTCGCCGTCGTCTACTGCGCCCCGTCGGTGGGGCCGCCGATCTTCGATCCCGAGATCGAACTGAACTTCGCGATGATGGTGCACGGCGGCCAGGAGTTCGAGTGGGGGCCGCTGGTCGTGGCGGGCGATGAGATCACGACGGTCGCGAGCGTGAAGGACATCCACGAGAGCGACGGTCGCGGCTACTACGTGTTCGAGTCCGTCTCGAGGAACCAGCGCGGCGAGCAGGTGTGCCGCGGAACATGGACGAACATCGTGCGAGGAGTGTGATCCTGGTGTCGCTGAACATGAACATGAACGGGAACGAACATCCTTTGAGTTTGAGGAGTGCGATCTGAGATGGCCGATCTAACCGTAGGAGCGCAGATTCCCGAGGTGAAGGTCACCCCGGACAAGTACCTCACCGCCCGCTACGCGGGCGCCTCCGGCGACTTCAACCCGATCCACATCGACGAGGACTTCGCCAAAGCGGTCGGTCTGCCCGGGCGGATCCTGCACGGCCTGTGGACGATGGCGCAGGTCGCGCGCGCGCAGACCGAGGCGGCCGGCGGCCCCGAGCACCTGAAGCGCCTGGTCGTGCAGTTCCGCGGCATGGGCGTGCCCGAGCAGGAGGTCGTCGTCAGCGGCACGGTGCGCGAGGCGGGCGACGGAAAGGCGATCGTCGACACCGTCGCCGAGCAGGGCGGCAAGCAGATCATTCGCAACGCCGAGGCGGAGCTGGAGCTCGCATAGACGCGCGCGCCGGCGCAGATGGCTCCGTACGAACCCGGCTCCGTACGAACCCGGGCGCCGGACGTGCGGATGCCCCGGACGGATGTATAGGCGGGGTTCGGATGTGCAGGTCCTCGGGCGTTACATGAGCTCATACGCACAGCGGCTCCTAGAATCAGAGCCTTGTCGAACGCCGGACGGAAAAAGTCGTGCTGAGCCCGCAGGCAGGAGCTGATCCTCGCCAAGGTCGTCGACGGCTACCTGCAGACCGGCCAGCCGGTGGCGTCGAGGTCGCTCGCCGCCGACACCGAGCTCGACTGCGGACCGTCGACGATCAGAAACGAGCTGGCCCTGCTCGAGGAGCACGGGCTGCTCGCGCATCCGCACGTCTCGGCCGGTCGCATCCCGACGGATGCAGGCCAGCGCTATGTGGTCGACCGCATGCTCGCCTCCGGCCAGGGCCTCGTGCCGGCGCGGCGGCTGGAGCTGTCGCTGATCCGCCGCGAGGTGGAGGAGGCGATGCGCGCGACCACGGAGACGCTCTCGCAGGTGACGAACCTGCTGGCGGTCGTCTCCGCGCCGGCGATGGACACCGCGACGATCAGGCACGTCGAGGTGCTGGCGCTGCAGCCGCAGGTGGTGATGGTCGTGGTCATCACCTCGACCGGCGGCGTATCGAAGATGCTCGTGACGTTCGACAGCGACGTCGACCCGGGCCTCGTGGCGTGGGCGGGGGAGTACCTGAACGAGCGGCTCGTCGGGCTGGGCCTGGGGGCGCGGATGCTCAACCAGCGCCTGGTCGATCCGAGCCTGTCGGCGACCGAGCTGGCGTTCCTCGCGCGCCTGGCGGTGGCCTTCAGCGAGATCTCCTCCGAGAGCGAGGACACCCTGTATCTCGATGGCACCGCGCGGCTGTTCTCCGCCGGGCAGATCCAGGACGCCGCGCAGATCAACGAGCTGATGAGCCTGCTCGAGCGGCGCGTCGCGCTGCTGCGGGTGCTGCGGACGGCGCTCGGCCAGTCGGGTGTGTACGTGCGGATCGGCCACGAGAACGAGATCCCCGCGATGCGCTCGCTCGCCCTGGTCGCGACCGGCTATGGGGTCGGCGCACGTAATCTCGGCGCCGTCTCGGTGATCGGGCCGGTGCGGATGGACTACGCCGGCGCGATCGTCACCGTGCGCGAGGCCGCGCACGAGCTGTCGCGCTTCGTCGAAGACGCCTATGCCGAGAACTAAGGCCGATTCACAAATGCCGATGCATGACGCCGACAGCTATTCCCCGATGCCCGGCCGCCACGATCGAGAGGGCGGGCGATGAGCCGGACATCCAGTCCCCGCGACCCCTACGAGGTGCTCGGCGTCGAGCGCGACGCCTACGAGCAGCAGATCAAGAAGGCCTTTCGCGCGCTCGCGATGGAGCTGCATCCGGACGTCAACGCGCACGACCCGCAGGCGGAGGAGAAGTTCAAGGAGGCCGCCGAGGCCAACGAGATCCTCTCCGACCCCGAGCGCCGCGCGACCTACGACCGCTACGGCCACGAGGGCCTGCGCTCCGGCGGATACGCCCCCAACTTCGACGCGTTCGGCTCGATCAGCGACCTGTTCGAGACGTTCTTCGGCGGGCGGCGGCGCGTTCGGCGGGCGCTCGGGTCCGGCCGCGGGCGGCGACCTGGCGGTGGCGGTGGAGATCGACCTGCTCGAGGCGGCGCAGGGCGCGACCGTGCAGGTCGCCTACGAAGCGGTCGAGCGCTGCGAGCACTGCCACGGCAACGGCGCGGAGCCGGGCACGCCGATCGAGACGTGCGAGCGCTGCGGCGGGCACGGGCAGCTGCAGGCGGTGACGCGCACGCCGTTCGGGCAGATGGCGCGCACGGTCGTCTGTGACGTCTGCCACGGCGACGGCCGCGTGCCCAAGCAGCCGTGCCGCGAGTGTCGCGGCCGCGGGCGCAAGGCCGCGCGGCGCGAGCTCGACGTCGAGATTCCCGGCGGGGATCGCCGACGGTCAGCGGATCCGGCTGTCCGAGCGCGGGCACGCGGGCGAGGCCGGCGCCCCCGCGGGCGATCTGTATGTGCTCGTGCGGGTGCGCGAGGACGAGCGCTTCGTGCGCGAAGGCGACGACCTGATCGCGGCGCTCGACGTGCCGGCGCCGCTGGCGGCGCTCGGCGCGACGCTCGAGACCCCGACGCTGGAGGGCGCGGCCGCGATCGAGGTGCCGGCGGGCACGCAGCCGGGCGAGGTGCTGACGCTGCGCGGGGAGGGGATGCCGGGGCTGCGCCGCGGCCGGCGCGGGGATCTGCGCGTGATCGTCAACGTCGTGATCCCGCGCCGCCTCAGCGAGGAGCAGCGCGAGCTGCTGGAGCGGCTGAACGGGACGCTGACCGCCGAGAACCTGCGCTCGGAGGAATCGATGTTCGCCAAGCTGCGCCGCACGCTGCGCGGCGATGGCGCGTGAGTGCCCTCATCCCGGCTCGGATCGGCGCGAGGAGGAGCCTCGTACGGGACGGGTGGCCTCGGTGCCGCCACGTGCTGTCGCGGACGCTCGAAATAGGTGAGAGAACGTGATCCGGCTGGCGGTTCGCGCGCGCCGCGAGGACGCCGAGCTCGTCCTGGCGGAGCTCTTGGAGCTCGCGCCGGGTGGGGTGGAGGAGGTGGAGATCGGCGAGGAGACGGTCGAGTACGCGGTGTACGGGGCGCCGGGAGAGCTGCCGGAGCTTCCCGATCTGAACGCGGCGGTGGGCGACAGGCCGGTGGAGGTCTCGAGCACAGAGATCGCCGACGACTGGTCGGAGCGCTGGAAGCGCTTCCATCGCCCGGTCCTGATCGAGCCGCCCCAGGGCAGTACCTTGCCCGCCCTGCACGTGCGACCGCCGTGGGAGTCGGCCAGCGATCGTGAGGGCGCCGAGGAGATCGTGATCGACCCCGGGCAGGCGTTTGGCACCGGAGCCCACGCCACGACGCGCCTGTGCCTGGAGTTGCTGCTCGAGCTGGCGGCGCTCGAGGATCGGGCGCGGCCGCTGCTGGATGTCGGGACCGGCTCGGGCGTGCTGGCGATCGCCGCCGCGCGGCTGGGGTTCGCGCCGGTGCTCGGCCTCGACCACGAGCGCGAGAGCGTCGCGGCGACCGAGGAGAACGCGCGCGTGAACGGGGTGGCGATCGAGGTGCGCCGCTTCGACCTGCGCACGCAGGCGCTGCCGTGGCTGGATGTGGATGTGGATGTGGATGTGGATTTGGACGCGGACGTGGTCGTGGACGCGGAGGCCGGTGCAGCGGGCGGGCCGCAGGGTCGGTGGGGCATGTCGTGATCGTGGCGAACCTGCTGCGTCCGCTGCTGCTCGATCTGGCACGAGGGATGTCCCGCGCGCCGGCGCATCTGCTGGCGGGTGGGCTGTTGCGGGAGCAGGTCGATGAGGTGGTCGAGGCGTTCGGCGGGCGTCTCGGGATGCACGAGCGTGAGCGGCGCGAGCGCGGGGAGTGGGCGGTCGTCTGGTTGACGTCCTCGCCCGCATAGTTCACACAGAATTGCAACGCAAGTGCGACGAGAATCTGTCGCGAAGTTAAAGACGGTCCGCGGGCTCATATACAAAACGAACCGCGTGCCACGATGGTTGTACGCAGTTGGGAAAGAAGAACACGATCCGCCGCCCTCTATCCGACACGTTTGTGTCGAATCTGCGATGAGAGTGTGTCAGGAAGGTGAAGGCCGGGCGGAGAAGTGTATGCAAAACGAATCGCGTGTGTCACCATCGTTATACACACCCTTCAAACTAATACATCCCCCCGCCCACACACACTTTCGCCACACTTTCCCCACATTTAGCGCACACTTCTTTCCGCCACACTTGCCCCACGCTTATTTCTGCCTGTCCGCCCGGCCAAACCAGTCGAAGCGGATCGCGCCAGGTCGACGACGCGATGGCTCGGCTGTACGATTGGCAGCTCGGCCGCGACAATTGAGCGGCTCTGTTTTGGGTCGTATAGGTGAGGCTGCGATTGGGCCCCGCTCAGTCGCAATTAGGCGTCTCGGCTGCCAATGGGCAGCTCGGCTGCAATCGGGCAGCTCAGTCGCGGTCGGGCGGCTCGGTTGCCAATTGGGCGGCTCGGCTGCGATTGAGTGGCTCAGCCGCGGTCGGGCAGCTCGGTCGCGGCGCGCACGATCGCGCGGTAGACGAGATCGATCGCCGCGCGGGTGCCGTCCTCGGTCTGCCCCGAGAGCAGCGCGCCGGCTGCTATAAGCGCCGCCTCGATCGCGGCGAGCGCCTCGCCGACGTCCCCCGGGTCGGGGTCGCGACAGGCGGCGAGCGCCATTTCGAGCATCGCCTGGGCCTGCTCGGTCGAGCCCATGAAGATCGCGGGGCCGGCCAGGCTGCCGTATCCGTAGACCCGCGCGAGGCGGCCGGAGAGGGTGATCGAGGAACCGCGTCGCGGAGCGGTCACCGGCGGCAGGCCACCGCCGTCGAACAGCCCGGCGATCGTGCCGCCGAGCATCCCCCGCACCGCGTCCTCGTCGAGCCCGGCGTGGGCGGCGACGCGCAACGCCATGTAGAGCGAGGAGGCCGGCAGTCCGTAGGGCGGGTCGGAGGCGAACACGATCCGCTCGATCGGGGCGCGCGCGAGCAGCTCGATCACGTCGAGCGGGAAGAAGCAGGAGATGTCGTAGAGCACGCCCGGGTGATCGGCCAGACGCGAGGTGATGATGCCCTGGTCGCAGATCGCGCCGTGGGCGAGGATCAGGACGACGTCGGGGTGGCGCAGGGTGAGCTCGACGAGCTCGTCCCCCAGCGGCGGCAGGCCGCGCCCCGCGTGGATCAGGATCGGCACCGCGGCGGATTCGGCCACAGCGAAGATGCCGTCCATCTCGGGGCTGGCGAAGCCGAAGGCCTGGGCACGGGGGTGGAGCTTGATCCCGCGCGCGCCGGCGGCGAGGCAGCGCTCGCCCTCCGCGATCGGATCTTCGGCCGGGTCCAGGCGGCAGAAGGGCAGCAGCCGTCCTTCGCTCTCGCCGGCCCAGGCGAGCACGCGGTCGTTCGGCACGCGGTAGGCGGGTGCGCGCTCGGGATCGTGCAGCGGGAACACGCAGGCCCTGCGCGCGCCCGCGTCGTCGAGCTGCGAGAGCAGCTGCGGCAGGCTGAGCGAACGCCCGTCCTCGTCGAGGCCGAGATGCGTGTGGGCGTCGAAGACTTCGGCCCCGGCGGGACGCAGGCGCTCGACCTCGGCGAGGAACGGGGCGAGGGCGTCGGCGTACAGGGAGTCGTTCACGGGCGCCACCTTATTCGTTCGTGACCCGTGATCTGTGCGGACGGCGCATGCGCCGTCCGGGACGGGCCGCATGCGGCCCGTCCACGCCCCCGCACATGTGCGGGGGCGCCGGTGGGCACATGTGCCCACCGGAACAGCATCGACAGCATCGACCTGCCGCTAGCCTCGGTGTGTGGCTTGGAGCGTCGTGATCGCGGGCGGTGGCTTCGGCGGGTTCTACGCCGCCCGCGCGCTCGAGCGACGACTGCCCGCGAACAGCGCGCGCGTGACGCTCGTGAACGAGGCGAACTTCATGCTCTACACCCCACTTCTGCCCGGCGCCGCGGGCGCGACGCTCGACCCGCGGCACGTGGTCGTCTCGCTGCGCGCGCAGCTGCGCCACACCGACCTGCTGGTCGGCAAGGTGACCGGCGGCGACCCCGCGCGGAGCACGCTCGCGGTCAGACGCATCGACGGAGAGTCGATCGAGCTCGAATACGACCAGCTGATCGTGGCGCTGGGGTCGGTCTCGCGCACGCTGCCGATCCCGGGCCTGGCCGAGCACGCGATCGGCTTCAAGTCGCTGTCGGACGCGACCGCGCTGCGCAACCGCGTGCTGAGCTGCATGGACATCGCCGAGTCGCTCGAGGACCCGGATCGGCGCGCGGAGTACCTCGGGTTCGTGTTCGTCGGCGCCGGCTACGCGGGCGTCGAGGGGCTCGCCGAGCTGCAGGACTTCGCCGCGCAGGCGCTCGAGCTGTATCCCCGCTGCCGCGCCCAGGGGATGCGCTGGGTGCTCGTGGAGGCGAAGGACCGGATCATGCAGGAGGTCCCTCGGAGCCTCTCGGAGTTCGCCGCGCGCGAGCTGCGCGCCCGCGGCATCGAGGTGCGCACCGAGACGACGATCGCAGCGCTCACCGAGCGCGACGCGACGCTCTCGGGCGGCGAGCGGATCCCGGCGCGCACGGTCGTCTGGACGGCGGGGGTCAAGCCGAGCCCGGCCGTCGAGAAACTGGGCCTGCCCGCCGACCGCGGCGGGCGGGTGACGGTCGATCGCACGATGCGCGTGGCGGGCTTCGAGCACGTGTGGGCGATCGGCGACTGCGCCGCGGTGCCCGACCCGGCGCGCACGGGGCAGCCGTGCCCGCCGACCGCCCAGCACGCGATCCGCCAGGGCCGGCTGGTCGCGCGAAACGTGGCCGCGACGCTCGGCAATGGCCGCGTGCGGCCGTTCCGCTACCGCACCAAAGGAGTCGTCGCCGAGCTCGGCGACCACGAGGCGGTCGCGCTCACGCTCGGCCTGCGCTGGCGCGGCCTGCCCGCGTGGTTCATCGCCCGTACCTACCACCTGCTGCTGATGCCCGGTTACGGACGCAAGC
The DNA here is from genome assembly GCA_963789675.1 of uncultured Solirubrobacterales bacterium. GTDB lineage: Bacteria > Actinomycetota > Thermoleophilia > Solirubrobacterales > Solirubrobacteraceae > Palsa-744. The sequence goes on from CAWBLR010000003.1 coordinate 263,161, forward strand.
TGCGGCTGCTGGTCGACTGGAACGTCGCGCTGATGTTCGGCCGCGACACCTCCGCCCCGGGGCGCCTGGGCGACCCGACGCCGCTGGCCGGTGACGAGGAATAGAGGGGAAGGGCCGAGATCCTCGCGAGGGGACCGATCGACACCCTCGCCGGGTGAAGGGCCGCTCGATTCGCGGATCCCGAGCGCGGTTTTCGCGCCACCCGTCGCGCCCGCCTGCGGACGACGACCCCCGACCGGCGTATCCTGAACTGAGATGGCGATACTCGACGAGGTGAAGACCGACCTGCATGGCGCGATGCGCGCCGGCGAGAAGGACCGGGTCGGCGCGCTGCGGCTCGTGCTCTCCGAGCTGCAGAAGGCCGCGAAGGAAGGCTCCGACGACGAGCTGGCGGTGCTGCGCCGCGAGCGCAAACGGCGCCTGGAAGCGGCCCAGGCCTATCGCGACGCCGGCCAGGACGACCGCGCCGGCGCCGAGGAATCCGAAGGCGAGCTGATCGCCGGCTACCTGCCGCCGGAGCTCTCCGAGGACGAGCTGCAGGAGATCGTCGCGCAGGCCGTGCGCGACAGCGGCGCGGAGTCGGCGAAGGACATGGGCCGCGCGATGGGCAAGGCGATGGCGGCGGTCGACGGCCGCGCCGACGGCAAGCGCGTCTCGGCGCTCGTGCGAGCCGCGCTCGAGGGTTCGTAGAAGAGCGGATGCGGTCGCAGATCGAGCTCTCCAACGAGGTCGCCGCCGAGCTGGCGGGCAGCCAGGACGCCGTCCTGCGCGCGTTGGAGGAGCAGCTCGAGTGCAGCGTGTTCCTGCGCGGCAACCTCGTCACCTTCGACGGCGAGGAGCGTGAGTGCGCCGCCGGCGAGCAGGTCGTGCGCGAGCTCGCGAAGCTGATCGAGCGCGGCCATCAGCTCGACGCCGCGACGATCGCCGCCGTGACGGGCGCGCTGGACGCGCGCGAGTCGCCGGCGCGGGTCCTGGAGGACGTCGTCTGGCAGCACCGCGGGCTGCGCGTGGCGCCGAAGACGGTCAACCAGAAGCGCTACGTCGACGCGATCCGCGCGGGCACGATCACCTTCGGGGTCGGGCCGGCCGGCACCGGCAAGACGTTCCTGGCGGTCGCGATGGCCGCCGACGCGCTCGCGCGCCACGAGGTCAACCGCATCATCCTCACGCGCCCGGCCGTCGAGGCCGGCGAGCGGCTGGGCTTCCTGCCGGGCGATCTGATGGCGAAGGTCGACCCCTACCTGCGCCCGCTGTTCGACGCGCTGCACGACATGCTCGACCCGGAGCGGGTATCGCAGTACCTCGAGCGCGGCGTGATCGAGATCGCGCCGCTCGCGTTCATGCGGGGACGGACGCTTGAATGACTCGTTCGTGATCCTCGACGAGGCCCAGAACACGACGCCCGAGCAGATGAAGATGTTCCTGACGAGGTTGGGCTTCGGCTCGCGGATGGTCGTCACCGGCGACGTCACACAGGTGGACCTGCCCCGCGAGCAGCAGTCGGGCCTGATCGCCGTGGGGGAGGTGCTCGGCGCGATCGAGGGCATCGAGTTCCTGCGCTTCGGCGGCGAGGACGTCGTCCGCCACAAGCTCGTCCAGCGGATCGTCGAGGCCTACGACGAGCACTCCCAGCGCGAGGCTCCGGAGCTGCGCGCCGCCGCCGACCGCCGCCGCGCCTGAGCCGCGGCCGCGGCGATGCTCGATGTGGAGGTCTTCGGCGCGGAGCTCGCGCCCGGCGCGCCCCCGCCGGCCGAGGTGCGGCGCCTGTGCGCGCTCGCGGTCGCGGCGGTCGGCATCGCGGACGGGCATCTGGCGATCGAATACGTCGACGAGCGGCGGATCGCGCAGCTGAACGCCGAGCATCGCGGCAAAGACGGCCCGACGGACGTGCTGTCGTTCCCGATCGACGGCACTGCTGAGGATGAGGTCGTCGAGCGGGAGCTGGGCGATGTGGTGATCTGCCCAGAGCACACCGTCGACCTGCGCGAGGCGATCGTGCACGGGGTCCTGCATCTGGTCGGGTTCGACCACGAGACCGACGACGGCGAGATGCTCGCGCTGCAGGCGCGGCTGCTGGCCGGGGAGGCGCGGTGAGCGACGGCGGGACGGGTACCGAAGGCACCGACGGCGTGAAACGTAGGTGAGGCACGGCGCATACGAGGAGCAGACGCGCGGAGGCACCCGCAGCGGCTTCGTGGCGCTCGCCGGACGGCCGAACGTCGGCAAGTCGACGCTCGTGAACGCGCTCGTCGGGGAGAAGGTGGCGATCGTCTCCGACCGGCCGCAGACCACGCGGCGGGCGATCCGCGGCGTGCGCAGCGCCGGCGACTGCCAGATCGTGCTCGTCGATCTGCCCGGCGTGCAGCGTCCCCGCGACGCGCTCACCGAGCGGATGGCCCAGCGCGTGCGCCAGGAGCTCGAGGGCTGCGACGCGGCGCTGATGGTGCTCAACGGCGAGCAGGGGGTCGGGCCCGGTGACCGCTTCATCGCGCAGGCGCTCGCGGGAGCGGGTGCGCAGCGCGGCGGTGACGATCGCGGTGAACAAGGCCGATCGCCTCACGCGCGCGGAGACGATCGAGGTGCTGGAGCAGGCCGTCGCGCTGGGGATCTCCGAGGACGTCTTCCCGATCTCGGCGCGCACCGGGGCCGGCGTGGAGGCGCTCACCGAGCATCTGGCGGCGATGATGCCGCGGGGGCCGTTCATGTTCGGGGCGGGCGCGAGCTCCGATCAGCCACAGGCGGTGCTGCTGGCGGAGCTGGTCCGCGAGGCCGCGATCAAGCGCACCTTCCACGAGCTGCCCCACGCGGTCGAGGTGGTCGTCGAGGAGATCGAATGGGTGGGCGGGGATCGCGACGATCTGGCGCGGGTGCGGGCGCTGATCTGGGTTGAGAGCGAATCGCAGAAGGGGATCCTGATCGGCGCGCGGGGGCGGATGATCAAGGCGATCGGCGTGGCCGCGCGCAAGGAACTGGAGCGCGAGCTCGGCTCCCGGGTGCACCTCGACCTGTCGGTGCGCGTCCGTCGCGACTGGCGCGGGGACGAAGGCCTGCTCGACCGGCTCGGCATCACCTGAGCGCGCACTGTCTTGTCACGGACTTTCGTCACGATTTGGGCACAATCGTGCATTTTTTGTCTCATTTGCGACGCGCGTGACACAAATCTAAAGGGGCTGGGAAGTGTGTTCCTCTTTAAAGCTGCGTGACACCATGGTGTTACGCAGTTTGTTTTGTCTATCGCCCGGCGTCCCCTCTTTATCTTCTCGTCACACTTTCGTCGCGATTTGGTCACATCTGGGCGAAAAGCGCGACAAATTTGTGTCAAAAGAGAGATGGGTTTGGGTCGAAAATGCGCACGGCCCCTGCGGACGCGACGTCGCCGCCCGCTCGACTAGAGCTGTCTCGCAAGGTGCCCGGCAATCCGCTCGACGGCCTGCAGGTCGAGCTCGGCGACGAACAGGAATGGAACCGGGTGCACATCGAAATCCCGGCGGCGCAGGCGGGCGAGCTGGTTGTGCTGGAAGTTCGCGCGGTCGTGCACGGCGCGCGCGGCCAGCGCGGCGGAGCGCGTCGCGGAATCCGGATGCTCGCCGCCGTCCGTCGAGCGGCCCCTCAGATCTCGATCGGCGAGCTCCGCGGCGGAGAAGCGCCGCGGCAGCGTGCCGTTGACGACGACCGCGTCAAGCGTTCGGTCGAGCTGCCGTTGCAGGCCGTCCCGCAGCTCGAGCGCCTCGGTGACGGCCATCTCGGTCGGGAGGGCGACCGCGACATAGGCCGAGCGCGCGGGGTCGGCGAGCAGCTCGTCGACCTGCCGCGTCTGCGAGGCGATCGGCCCGACGCGCGCGATCGCGCCGAAGGTCCGCGTCGAGTGGAGCATCCCGAGGGCGTGGCCGGTCGCCTGGGCGTCGAGGATCACGAGGTCATAGCCGCCCGGGCGTCGTCCCGGGCGGCCGCGCTTCTGTTCTGCTCGGTGAGCTTCCAGATCGTGACCATGCTGAGCAGCTCCCGCGCGCCGGGGGCGGCGGCGGCGAAGTACTGGAAGGTGCCGCTGGAGGCGAGCATGCGCCCGGAGACGCGCCCGCCGAGCGATTGCAGCCACTCCAGCAGCGCGCGGTCGGGGTCGATCGAGACGCTCCAGAGGTTCTCCCGCAGCTCGGTCTGGGCGCCCGCCTCGGCGGGGACGGCGCCGAACAGCTCCGCCAGCCGGCGCTGCTCGCCCAGCTCGACGACGATCGTGCGCAGGCCGCGATCCGCCGCGATCAGGCCGAGCGCGGCGGATACCGTCGTCTTGCCGACGCCGCCCTTGCCGGTGAGCACGAGCAGCTTGCGGTCCAGGAGCGATGCCATCGTCCTCACGCAACCTACAATCCCGCAGATGAGCACACCAGCCGGCGAGCAGACGATCGACGCGCAGATCTCCTACGACGAGCGCGGGCTCGTCCCCTGCGTGATCCAGGACTGGCACTCGGGCGAGGTGCTGACGATGGCCTACATGAACGAGCTGGCGCTGCAGCGCACGCGCGCGACCGGCGAGCTGCACCTGTGGAGCCGCTCGCGCGACGAGCTGTGGCGCAAGGGCGAAACGAGCGGCAACACCCAGGCGGTGCGGGCGCTGCGGCTGGACTGCGACGGCGACACGCTGCTCGCGCTGGTGGAGCCGGCGGGGCCGGCCTGCCACACGGGCGAGCGCACGTGCTTTCACCGCGGCGAGCTCGCGCCCGCCCCCTACGAGATCCTGCCGGGACTGGAGCGGACGCTCGACGCGCGCGCGCGGGAGCGCCCCGCCGGCTCCTACACGGTCGAGCTGCTCGACGATCCAGGGCGGATCGGCGAGAAGGTGATGGAGGAGGCCGAGGAGGTCGCGCGCGCCGCGCGCGAGGAGTCCGACGAGCGCGTCGACGAAGAGGCCGCCGACGTGATCTACCACCTGCTCGTGCTCCTCCACAGCCGTGGGCGCGCGCTCGCGGATGCCGAGCGGGTGCTCGATGCCCGTCGCTCCTAGCGCGCCCGAGACCCCGTTGGGGGGAACGGCGGTGCAGGCCGAAGCCCCGGCGGGCGCGCCCGCCGTGCAGGTGCAGCCGAGCCTCGAGCAGGCGCGCGCGCTCGCGCGCGGACACAACCTGATTCCGCTCTGCCACTCCTTCATCGCCGACTGCGAGACGCCGGTATCGGCCTTCCTGAAGCTGCGCGGCATCGATCCGGCGCAGCCCGCGTTCCTCTTGGAGTCGGCCGAGCAGGGGCAGCGGATGGGGCGCTACTCGTTCATCGGGCTGCGACCGCGCTCGGTCCTGCGCTGGTCGCTCGCCGACGGTGGCGATCCCTACGCCCTGGCCGCCGCTGAGGTCGCGCGCTACCGTCAGGCGCCGCTGGCAGACGGGGCCGCGGGTGGGACGACCGGGGCGGCCGGTGGGGCGGCCGGGCCTCCTCCATTCATCGGTGGCGCGGTCGGCTATTTCGGCTACGACCTCGTGCGCACCGTCGAGCCGCTCGGGGAGCCCAATCCAGACCAGCTGGATCTGCCGGACATGGCGCTGATGCTCTCCGACCTGCTCGTCGTGTTCGACCACCTCAAGCACACCGTCACGATCCTCGCGAACGCCGACCTCGACGCCGAGCCGGAGATCGAGCGCGCCTACGCGGCCGCGGCCAGCACGATCGCCGAGGTGCGCGCGCGTCTTGATGGCCCCGTGCCGCGCGAGGAGCGGGCGGCGGAGGCTGGGGACGGGGCCGAGCCGGGAACGAACAGGCAGATGCCGAGCTTCCAATCGAACATGGAGCGCTCGGAGTTCGAAGACATGGTCGCGCGGATCGTGCGCTACATCCACGCGGGCGACGCCTTTCAGGTGGTGCCCTCGCAGCGCTGGTCGGCGCCGGTGCCGGTACAGCCGTTCTCGATCTATCGAGGCCTGCGCACGGTGAACCCAAGCCCGTACATGTACTTCCTCGACTTCGGCGACTTCCAGGTCGTCGGCGCGAGCCCGGAGCCGCTGCTGACGGTCACCGGACGCCACGTCTCGACGCGGCCGATCGCGGGTACGCGCCCGCGCGGCGCGAACCCCGAGGAGGACCGACGGATCGCGGGGGAGCTGCTGGCCGACGAGAAGGAGCGCGCCGAGCACGTGATGCTCGTCGACCTCGGCCGCAACGACCTCGGCCGCGTGTGCGAGTACGGCAGCGTCGAGGTCGAAGAGATGATGGAGATCGAGCTCTACAGCCACGTGATGCACATCGTCTCCTCCGTCTCGGGCACGCTGCGCGAGGGCGTCGGCGCGATCGACGCGCTGCGCTCGGTGCTCCCCGCGGGCACGCTCTCGGGCGCGCCGAAGGTGCGCGCGATGCAGATCATCGACGAGCTCGAGCCGGTCAAGCGCGGCGGCTACGGCGGCGCGATCGGCTACCTCAGCTACGCCGGGGATCTCGACACCGCGATCCACATCCGCACGGTCGTCGTCAAGGACGGCGTCGCCCACGTGCAGGCCGGCGGTGGCACCGTCGCCGACGCGAAGCCCGCGTACGAGTACGAGGAGTCGGTCGCGAAGTCCCGCGCGGTGATGCGCGCGATCGAATTGGCTTGCGAACAGGTCGACTGGCCGTGAGCGTGAGCGTGAGCGTGAGCGTGATCCGATGAAGGTCCTCGTGATCGACAACTACGACTCGTTCACGTACAACCTCGTCCAGTACCTCGGCGAGCTCGGCTCCGATGTGAGCGTGGTGCGCAACGACCGCGCGTCGGTCGACGAGCTGCTCGCGGGGGGCTACGAGCGCTGCGTGATCTCGCCCGGCCCGTGCACGCCCGACCAGGCCGGCATCTCGCTCCAGGTCGCGCGGCGGCTGCCGGAGGCGGGGATCCCGACGCTCGGCGTGTGCCTCGGCCACCAGGCGCTCGCGCAGGCGTTCGGGGGCAAGGTGGTGCTGCACGAGCCGGTGCACGGCAAGGCGACGACGATCGAGCACGACGGGCAGACGATCTTCAAAGGCCTCCCGGCGCCGCTCGCGGTCGGGCGCTACCACTCGCTCGTGGTCGAGCCGAGCCTGCCCGACTGCCTGGTCGAGTCGGCCCGCGGCGACGGCGTGCTGATGGGGTTGCGCCACCGCGAGCTGCCCGCCGAGGGCGTGCAGTTTCACCCCGAGTCGGTCTTGACCGCCAACGGCAAGCATCTGCTCGAGAACTTCCTCGCGGGGCCCGCCGGTGCCTAACGCGATCCTGACCCGGGCGATCGACGCGCTCGCCTCGCGCCGCGACCTGAGCGCGGACGAGACCGCCGAGGTGCTCGGCGAGATCATGCACGGCGACGTCTCGGAGATCCAGATCGCGGGCTTTCTGATCGCGCTGCGCACGAAGGGCGAGACGACCGACGAGCTCGCCGGGCTGGCGCGGACGATGCGAGCGCTGGCCGCGCACGTGCCGACCGCGCGCGGGGACCTGCTCGACACCGCCGGCACGGGCGGCGGCAGGCGCACGTTCAACGTCTCGACGACGGCCGCGCTGATCGCCGCCGGCGCGGGCTGCGCGGTGGCCAAGCACGGCAACCGCTCGGCGACGAGCCTGTCCGGGTCGGCCGATCTGCTCGAGGCGCTGGGCGCGCGGATCGACCTCACGCCGGAGGGCGTCGCGCGCTGCATCGAGCAGGCCGGCTTCGGCTTCATGTTCGCGCCCGCCCACCATCAGGCGACCCGCTACGTCGTGCCCGTGCGCCACGAGCTGGCGGTGAGAACGATCTTCAACCTGCTCGGGCCGCTGACGAACCCGGCGGGCGCGCGGCGGCAGCTGATCGGCGTCTCGGACGCGAGCTTCCTGGAGAAGATCGCCGGCGCGCTCGCGCAGCTGGGGGTCGACCGGGCGCTGGTCGTCGCCGGCGAGGACGGGCTCGACGAGGTCTCGATCGCCGCGCCGACGCGCGTGGTCGAGGTCAACGGCGCGGAGCTGAGCCACTACACGATCACGCCGGAGGAGGTCGGAATCGAGCGGGCCACCGTGCCCAACTACGACGGTGGAACCCCGGAGCAGAACGCGGCGGTGACGCGCGCGATCCTCGCGGGCGAGCCGGGGCAGCACGCCGATCTGGCGCTGATCAACGCGGGCGCGGCGATCTACGCCGCCGGCGTCGCGCAGACGCTCGCGGAGGGCGTGCAGGCCGCGCGCGCGGCGATCGAGGACGGGCGCGCGGCGGGCGCCCTGGAGAGCTATCTGGAGGCGAGCCGGCGCTACGCGCCCGCGGAGGCCGCGCGATGAGCGGGACCGCTCACGGGGGCGCCGGCAACACGCAGCCGCGCTCGAGCCGCCGGCCAGGACGACGCGATGAGCACCACCCACCGACCGTGCTGGAGCGGATCCTCGCGAGCACGCGCGAGGAGCTCGAGCGCCGCAAGCGCGAGCTGCCGCCCCAGGAGCTCGAATACCAGGCGTTCGCGGTCGGCGGCGCCGCCGGCGAGGCGGCGGCCGCGCGGCGCTTCGCGGCCGCGCTGCGGGCCCCCGGGATCGCGGTGATCGCCGAGTTCAAGCGGCGCTCGCCCTCGGCGGGAGCTCTGCGCGAGGCGCCGGACCTGCATGGGCTCGTCGCCGCCTACGAGCGCGGCGGCGCGAGCGCGCTGTCGGTGCTGACGGAGGGCAGGCACTTCGACGGCACGCTCGACGACCTGCGCGCGGCGCGCGCGGCCTGCGGGCTGCCGGTCCTGCGCAAGGACTTCGTGATCGACGAGTACCAGCTCTACGAGGCGCGGGTCGCGCGCGCGGACGCGGTGCTGCTGATCGTGGCGGCGCTCGAGCCGGAGCGGCTGCGGGCGCTGTACGAGCGCGCGGGGACGCTGGGGCTGGACGTGCTGGTGGAGGTGCACGATCGCGAGGAGCTGGAGGTGGCGCTGGCGTTGGAGGCCGAGCTGATCGGGATCAACAACCGCGACCTGCGCGACTTCAGCGTCGACGTCGAGCGCACCGAGCGGCTGATGGGCGAGATCCCGGCGGGGGTGACGGTCGTCTCGGAGTCGGGGATCGCGCGGGCCGAGCAGCTGAGCCGGCTCGAAGGCGCGGGCGTCGCGGCGGTGCTCGTCGGCGAGACGCTGATGCGCTCGGCCGATCCCGAGGCGGCGCTGCGGACGCTGCTGGGAGAGCCGCGCCGAGCGCTCCGCGGGTCGTGTCGAGTGACGCGCGGAGAGAGCCCGGGCGACGTGCCGCGGTAGCGCCAGAGGGCCCGCGAGCGGCGTCGAACGCCGGGTCTCAGCGGCCGGCACGCAGCCCGAGCAGCGCGCGGAGCACTGATTCGAATAGCTTTAAGAAACGGCGAAGCCTCGCTTTAGATCGCCTTGATCGCCCCCGGTCATCCTTCTCTTGCATCAGATGAAACGCACATTCCTCATACCCTTCATCTCCGCCCTCGTCGGCGGCGCCGTGGTCGTCGCGGTGGTCGCGGCGTTCGGCGGGCTGAGCAACTCGAGCAAGACGGTCACGACCGTGCAGGCCGCGCCGATCGCGCCCTCGAACGCCTCGCAGAAGCCGGCGTCGGGGCTGACGCCGCACGACATCTACGTGCGCGACGCTCCGGGGGTCGCGTTCGTGACCTCGACGGTCGTGCAGAAATCGGAATCGTCGTTGAACCTGTTCGGCGGCGGCGAAGAAGCCGAGCGCCAGGGCGAGGACACCGGCTCGGGGATCGTGATCGACTCGAACGGCACGATCCTGACCAACTATCACGTGGTCGAGAACGCGATCAAGGTCACGGTGAGCTTCGAAAAAGGCAAGTCGGTCGAAGCGAAGGTGATCGGCAAGGACCCCTCGAACGATCTCGCGGTCCTGCGGATCTCGCCCGACGGGCTGACGCTGCACCCGCTGACGCTCGGCGACTCGGGCACCGTCGAGGTGGGCGATCCGGTGCTCGCGATCGGCAACCCGTTCGACCTCGAACGGACGCTCACGACCGGCGTGATCTCGGCGCTGCAGCGCCAGATCACGGCGCCGAACGGCTTCACGATCGACAACGTGCTGCAGACCGACGCGCCGATCAACCCCGGCAACTCCGGCGGGCCGCTGCTGAACGAGGCCGGCGAAGTGATCGGCATCAACTCGCAGATCGAGACCGGCGGCTCGGGCGACGACGGCAGCGTGGGTATCGGTTTCTCGATCCCGATCAACACCGCCAAGAGCGAGATCGCCACGCTCGAGAAAGGCGGCACGATCCGCGGCGCCTACCTCGGTCTGACCTCGCTGACGATCGACGGCTCGCTGTCGGCGCTGAACCTGCCGGTCAAGGAAGGCGCGCTCGTGGAGAGCGTGCAGAAGGGCACCGCCGCCGAAAAGGCCGGGATCAAAGGCGGCAACATCAACGGCACCGTCGAAGGCGGCCAGGTCGCGGTCGGCGGCGACATCATCGTCTCGATCAACGGCAAAGCCGTCGCGAGCTCGGAAGACCTCGCGAACGACATCGAGGCCGAGAAACCAGGCGACACCGTCAGCATCGGACTGCTGCGCGCGAACGGGAAGGGCGGCTACGAACACAAGACGGTGAGCGTGAAGCTCGGCGAACGCCCCAACTCCGTGCCGAACCCGGAGACGCCGGAAGGCTAGCGGGCCGTCGACGCTGCGCGGAGCGGCGTCCTCGGACGCTCGCGTGCAAAGCACGCCACGCGGGGTGGGTGGGCCTTTTCGATCTTGCTCCGGTTGGTCGACGACCTGCGTAGAGCCCGAGGTCAGCCCTCAGGCGGTCAGGCGCCCCGCTACCGTTGGGGCCATGTCCATCTCCGCGACCGCCGCACCCAAGGTCAAGATCTGCGGCGTCACCAACCTGCACGACGCCGAATTGGCGCTCGAGCTGGGCGCCTGGGCGATCGGGATGATCTTCTTCGAGGACAGCCCCCGCCGCTGCTCGCTGGAGGAGGCGCAGCGCATCACGGCGGCGCTGCAGCGCAAGGTCGAGCTGTGCGGGGTGTTCGTGAACGACCCGCTGGAGCGAGGTCGTGCAGACGAGCGAGGATCTCGGGCTGACGCTCGTGCAACTGCACGGCGACGAGGGCCCGTCGTTCTGCGGCGAGGTGCCGCGCCGGACCGGCGCGCGCGTGATCAAGGCCGCGCAGGTGGCGGGCCCCGGCGACGTGCGCGACCTCGAGCGCTACCACGTCGACTTCCACCTGCTCGACGCGCGCGCGCAGGCGCCGGAGAAGCAGGGGCTGAGGGGCGGTACGGGGGAGACGTTCGATTGGGCGCTGATCGGCGCGCGCCGATCGAAGGTCCCGCTGATCCTCAGCGGCGGCCTCACGGGGGAGAACGTCGCGCAGGCGATCGCGCAGACGCGGCCGTTCGCGAGTCGACAGCGCGAGCGGCACCGAGCGCGCGCCGGGCAAGAAGGACGAGGCGAAGCTGCGGGCGCTGTTCGCGGCGGTGCAAGGCTCGGCGTCCGTCGAGGAGCGTGCGGCCGAAGCCGCGCGAGCATCTCTCGAGCTCCCTCCCAGAGCCAGAATAACGCGGCGGAGGACGGCGTCGAGGCGCTCACGGCGGCGGCGGACTCGCCCGGCGAAGGCGCCCCCGCGTGAGCGCGGTCGAGCACCGCTTCGGGCCGTACGGCGGGCAGTACGTGCCCGAGACGCTGATGCCCGCGCTGGCGGAGCTGGAGCAGGCGTGGGAGCGGCCCGCGCGGACCCGGCGTACAGAGACGAGCTCGACGGCCTGCTGCGCGACTTCGGCGGGCGCCCGACGCCGCTGTACCGGGCGCGGAGGCTGTCCGAGCGCGCCGGCCGGGCGATCTATCTCAAGCGCGAGGATCTCAACCACACCGGCTCGCACAAGCTGAACAACGCGCTCGGGCAGGCGCTGCTGGCCAGGCGCATGGGCAAGCGGAGGATCATCGCCGAGACCGGCGCCGGCCAGCACGGCGTCGCGACCGCGACCGTGTGCGCGCTGCTGGGGCTGGAGTGCGTGATCTACATGGGCACCGAGGACACGCGCCGCCAGCGGCCGAACGTGCAGCGGATGGAGTTGCTCGGGGCGACGGTGCAAGCCGGTGGACGCGGGCGCGCGGACGCTGAAGGAGGCGACCTCGGCGGCGATCCGCGACTGGGTGACGAACGTGCGAGAGCACCCACTACGTGATCGGCTCGGTCGTCGGCCCGGCGCCGTACCCGGCGATCGTGCGCGAATTGCAGCGCATGATCGGCGAGGAGGCGCGCGCGCAGATGCTCGAGCGCGAGGGCCGGCTGCCGGGGCGCGTGATCGCCTGCGTGGGCGGCGGCTCGAACGCGATCGGGATCTTCGCGGCGTTCCTCGACGACGAGCGGGTGGAGCTGATCGGGGTCGAGGCCGGCGGCGAGGGGATCGATTTGAATGAGGATCCCGCCGATCCCCCCGCCCGCCCCGGTCGCCACGGGGCCCCGCTGACGGTCGGTGGGCGCGCCGGCATCCTGCACGGCTCGCGCTCGGCGGTGATGCAGGACGAGGAGGGCCAGATCGTCGAGGCGCACTCGATCTCGGCGGGCCTCGACTACCCCGGCGCGGGTCCTCAGCACGCATACCTGCGCGACAGCGGACGCGCGCGCTACGAGGCGGTGACCAGACCGCGAGGCGCTCGCGGCCTTCCGCGAGGTGGCGCGCCTGGAGGGCATCATCCCGGCGCTCGAGACCGCGCACGCGCTCGCGTGGACGCTCGCGCGGGGCGACGGCGAGCTCGACCTCGTGTGCCTGTCGGGCCGCGGCGACAAGGACCTGGCTGAGGTGCTCGGTAGCGATGGGTGACGGCGTCGCGCGGATCGCGGAGGCGTTCGCGCAGACGGGCAAGCGCGCCGCGCTGATGCCCTACCTGATGGGCGGCTACCCGACGCTCGCGGACTCGATCAGGATCGGCGAGGCATGCGTGCAGGCCGGCGCGGACATCATCGAGCTCGGCATCCCGTATTCGGACCCGCTCGCCGACGGGCCGGTGATCCACGCGGCGGGCACGGAGGCGCTGAGGGCGGGGGCGAACGTGGCGGGCGTGCTGGAGGTCGCGCGCGCGCTGGCGCAGAGCGTGCCGGTCGTGGTGATGTGTTACGCGAACATGGTCTACGCCCCCGGCGCGGAGGCGTTCGTAGAGCGCCTGCAGAAGACCGGCGCGAGCGGCCTGATCGTGCCCGACCTGCCGCTCGGCGAAGGCCCGGAGGTGGGGGAGGCGTGCAGGGCCCACGGGCTGGCGCTGGTGCCGCTGGTCGCGCCGACGACGACGGAGGAGCGCCTGGCGCAGATCGGCGAGAGCGCCGAGGGCTTCATGTATACGGTCTCGGTCGTGGGCACGACCGGCGAGCGCGCCGAGCTGGGCGAGCGCTTCGCGCAGGTCGTGCAGCGCGCGAAGGCGAGCACACGGGCGCCGGTCGCGCTGGGCTTCGGGATCAGCACGCCCGAGCACGCACAGCAGGCCGCGCAGGCGGGCGCGGACGGCGTGATCGTCGGCACCAGGCTGGTGCGCGCGGCGGGCGAGGCGAGCGATCCGGCGGGCGCCGTCGGGGCGGTCGTGGGGGAACTGGCTGCGGGTCTCGCTCCAGCTCGCTAGGATTCCGCGAGCATGGGATTGGTCCTCACAGTAACCGCCGGCTTGGTCCTCTGGGTCGTCGTCTGGGCGCTCGGCATGGCCGGCTTCGACGGGTTCATCTTCGCGACCGCGATCATCCTGGCGGGAGCCACCGTCAGGGTGCTCGCCGGCTACCTGCCCGGCCGCCGCAGCTGAGCGCCAGTGCGCGCGCGCCGGCTGGCACGATTGGCGGCTGCGGCGCTTCGCCCGGCCGCTGCGGCTGAGCGTCCGTCCGGCGCGGGCGGCCACAGAGCGCCGGTGATGGCGGCGCCGGCCGCCGTGGCGCTGATCGCGATCGCGCTCGGCGTCGCCGGCTGCGGGGGCGTCGGCGTCTCGGGCGCGTCGAGCACGATCGGCAACCAGCTGACGATCTACTCGAGCCTGCCCCTGCAGGGGCCGTCGGGGGCCAATTCCCAGCAGATCGTCGACGGCGAGAAGCTCGCGCTGAGCGAAGCCGGCGGGCGGATCGGGCCGTTCAAGATCAGCTACCTGTCGATGGACGACTCGAACCCGAAGAGCGGCGAATGGGATCCGGGGGTGACCGCGACGAACGCGAAGACGGCCGCCGAGGACACCTCCACGATCGCCTACCTCGGCGACTACAACTCGGGCGCGAGCGCGGTGTCGCTGCCGCTGATCAACGCCTCGGGGATCCTCCAGATCAGCCCCTCGAGCCCGTATGTCGGGCTGACCTCCTCGCTCGACGCCGGCCAGGACGAGCCCGAACGCTTCTACCCCTCCGGGCAGCGCACCTTCGGGCGCCTGCAGCCCGGCGATCCGGCGCAGGCCGAAGCGCAGGTGCGGCTGATGCAGGATCTCGGCGTGAAGCGGCTGTACGTGCTCGACGACGAAAGCCCGTTCGAGGTGCCGCTGTCGGAAATCGTCGCGAGCGACGCGCAGCGCGCCGGGATCGCGGTGGCCGAACAGGACAGCCTCGACATGACCCACACGAGCGCGACCACGAGCTTCGAGAGCGAGGTCGCGAAGGTCGCCGCCAGCGGCGCGCAGGCCGTGTTCTTCGCCGGCGGCACGGGGACCGGCACGGTCGCGCTGTGGAAGCAGCTGCACAGCGCCGATCCGAAGCTCTTGCTGCTCGGCTCGAGCGACATGGTCAACAGCGAATTCACCTCCGAAATCGGCGCCGAAGCGGGCGCGAGCACGTACCTGACGACGCCGACCCTCCCCGTCGGCCTGTATCCATCCTCGGCCGCCCCGGTGCTCGCGCGCTACCGCCGGACGTTCGGCGGCGAAGCAAACGCCTACGCGCTCTACGGCTACGAGGCGATGAGCGCCGCGCTCGAGGCGATCCGCCACGCCGGCGTGCGCGGGAACAACCGCCAGGCGGTCGTCGAGGAGTTCTTCGCGATCCGCAACCGCAACTCGGTGATCGGCCGCTACTCGATCGAAGCGGACGGCGAAACGACGCTCTCGACCTACGGCTCGGACAGGGTGCAGAACGGGCAGGCGGTCTTCTACAAGGCGCTGCCCGTCCGCTGAGCGGGGGCCTCAGCCCGAGGACTGCAGCCCGGCGACGAGCCGGTAGCGCTCGATCCCGCCGCCGAGGCTCTTGCCGCCGCCGACGAGCGTCGAGAGCGAGCGCAGGTAGGGGAGCACGTGGGAGATCGACGGGTCTTCGCTGAGGCCGACCCCTTCGAGCAGCGAGAGCAGCGGCGCGAATTCGACGAGCACGCTCGGCTTGATGCTTTCGCCGAGCGTGCTCGCGGCGGTGCTCGTCGAGGCGGCGCTGAGGAGCGTGCTCGACGGTTTCAGCGCGTCCTGCACGGAGGCTTCGCCGAGGCCGATCACGAACTTCGTCTGACCGCCGGCGCCGGTGCCGTTGGCGATGTCCAGTTCGACCGGCAGGCCGTTCACGCGCGCGGAGATCGCCGCGTCGGTGCCGGGGATCGAGATCGACTGCACCGAGCCGCCGGACTTTTCGAGCGCGGCGCCGAGCTTCGCGACCGCGGCCTTCGACAGCGAGGGGTTGCTCGAGTCGAGCACGATCCCGCCGCGCAGGTTGACGATCCCGCTGCCGCTCGCGAACAGCCCGGCGGAGCTGATCCAGCTGAGGAAGTCGTGCTGTGACTGGGCGCCGGGGGCGCTGAGGGCAGACAGCGGGGCGAGGACTCCTTCGAGCAGGCCCTTGACATCGAAACCGCCGGCGGAGCTTTCTTCGCTCGTGGCGCCGGCGCCGGAGGAGGTTCCAAGCGAGGTCACGAGCGAGGCGAGGCCGTGGAGCGCCTGGACGTCGCCGGAGAGCGTGGCGCCGGCGTTGCCGAGGCCGACGGCGAGCCACGATTCGCCCGGCAGTTCGCCGAGCGCCTGGGCGCCCGCGGCGGCGGAGCCAGTCAAACCGCCACCGCCGGCCGCGGCGGCGGAGGAGCCGCCCGAGGCGAGGCTGTCGACGTCGACCGCGATCGAGCTGGAGGAGGGCACGAGCGAGAGGTTGACCGTGCGCGCGCCGCCGAGCAGCCCGACGAGCCCGCCGAGGCCCTGCGTATCGGCGCCCGCGCCACCCGCCGCGGATGACGCGGAGGCGCCCGTGGCGCCGCCGCCGGAGGTACCGCTCGCCCCGCTCGCCCCGCTCGATGCGCCCGCGCCGGTCGCCGTCGGGTTCGAGTAGACGTGCGCGAGCGCGCCGGACGGAGCGCTCGCGAGCAGCTTCGAGTAATCCGCGGCGTGCACGAGCGAGGGCCCGCCGAGCGAGGTGTCGATCACGGCGTGCAGGCCCGTGACGGTGCCGAGCACGGCCAGGTGGTCGACGATCGCGAAGGCATCGCCGCTGGAGGTCGCTTGGTAGCTGACGTCGCGGTAGCTGGCGGGGTGCGCGCCGGCGTGCTGGGCCGTGGTCGAGATGAACGAGGCGGCCTTCGACGAGTCGCTCGTGTCGAGCACGATCGCGCCCTGGACCCCGGATGCGAACGGCCACGCGCTCGCCGTGGTCGCGGCGCCGGCGCCCTGGAGCACCTCGCCGAGCAGCTGCTGCAACTGCGTGGTCGTCGCCGCGGTGCTGGAGAGCGAGGTGAGGAAGATCCCGGCGTTGGTCCCCAGCCACGGCGCGAGGTCGTGGCTGTAGGTGAGCGTTGGGGTGCCGGGCGCCTGCAGGACGGAGGCCAGGCGGGCGTAGGAGTCGGCCTGGTGGGTGAGCGTCGTCGCCGCGGCGGTCGCGTCGCTCTGCAGCGAGCCGCTGGGCCGCACGACCGCGCCGACGTACAGCGGCGCGGAGGCCGGGACGACGCTCGCGGGATCGGCCGAGCTGCCGGGCGAGGAGGATGAGCCGCAGCCGGCGAGCGCGAGCACGGCGGCTGCGAGCACGGGCAGGGGGGCGAGCGTGGCGGCGCGGCGGCGCGGGCGCGGGCGCGGGCGGGAGCGGGGGGTAGTTGGCATGAAGCGATCGTAGTCGCCCGGCGCGCGCCCGCGCAACTACTTGTGGATTCGAGCCCGATCTGCAAGACGTCTCGCAGTTCGAGGGGATGCAGCGGGTCTTGCACCTTTTGACCTGCCCACGGCGCCGGTGGCCCCACGCGCGAAAACGTCGCTGAGCGGGCATTTCTGCCGTTTCCGAGGCCGCTGGGATGGGGAAGTGGGAAAAAATGTGCAATTAGGGTTGCGTTGTGGGGGAAAGTGGGGTAAGTTCGCGGAAGCGAGCCGGGGTGGAGGGGCTCCTCCCACTCCTCCACCTCGGCTCGGTTACTTACTGAAACCCGCCCGCTTCCTCCGCCTTCCCAAACCGCCCTCCCAACACCGCCCTCCAATGGTCCCCTTCCGCGGCACCTTCGACCACACGCTCGACGCGAAGAACCGGCTCACGGTGCCGGCCCGCTACCGCGCGACGCTGGCAGAGGGCGTCGTGATCGCGATGCCCGTCGACCTCAAGCCCTGCGTCGGGATCTGGCGCCCGGAGGACTACGAGACCTACACCCGCCGCGCGCTCGCGGAGCTGCCGCCGCTGTCGCCGCGGCTGACGGAGCTCGAGCGCTTCTTCTACGGCTCCTCGCAGGACGCGGAGCTCGACGCGGCCGGGCGGATCATGGTCCCCGGCTTCCTCGGCGAGCACGCCGGCCTGGAGAAGGAGGTCGTCGTCGTCGGCGTCGGCGACCGCCTGGAGCTGTGGAACAGGGCCAGCTGGAACGACCACCGACCGGCGCTGCTGAGCGGCGTCGCGGAGATAACCGCGCGTGTCGACCATCCTGCTTGACATGAGACGCACGCACATCCCCGTGCTCGCCGGGGAGCTGATCGACCTGCTCGATCCAAGGCCCGGCCAGACCGCGATCGACTGCACGTTCGGCGGCGGCGGCCACGCCGAGCTGATCGCCGGGCGCCTGGGCGCCGAGGGCACGTTCATCGGGATCGACCGCGACCCGCTGGCCGCGGAGCGCTTCGAGGAACTCGCGGATGAGGTCGCGTGCTCGGTGCGCTTCATCCACGCCAGCTACGCCGACGCGCTGGGGCAGCTCGTCGAAGAGGGGCAGCGGGCCGACATCGTCTATTTCGACCTCGGCATGTCCTCGATGCAGATCGACACGCGCGAGCGCGGCTTCTCCTACTCCTACGAAGCGCCGCTCGACATGCGCATGGACCCCGAGCAGGAGCTGAGCGCGCGCGAGATCGTCGCGGAGTGGGACGAGCGCCGCCTGGCGCGCGCGCTGCGCGACTTCGGCGAGGAGCGCCACGCGGGCGCGATCGCCCGCGCGATCGTGCGCCGCCGCGAGCGGGCGCCGATCGAGACGACGGTCGAGCTCGTCGACACGATCAACTCCGCGATCCCCGCGCCCGCGCGTTTCGCCGGCGGACACCCCGCCAAGCGCTCGTTCCAGGCGCTGCGGATCGCCGTCAACGACGAGCTCGGCCAGCTCGACCGCGGCCTGCCGCTCGCGTGGGAGCTGTTGCGTGAGGGCGGCGTGCTCGCCGGGATCTCCTTCCACTCGCTCGAGGACCGGCGCGTGAAGCGCTTCCTGACCGAGCGCGCGCGGGGCTGCATCTGCCCGCCGGAGATGCCGGTCTGCGGCTGTGGGCGCGAGGCCGAGGCCGCGCTGCTCGCGCGCCGCGCGATCATGCCGACCGCCGGCGAGGTCGCCGAGAACCCGCGCGCGGGCTCGGCCCGGCTGCGGGCGGCCCGCAAGCTCCGCGCGAGCGCGGAGGGCGTGGCATGACGCGATCGCTGTGCAGCTTCGCGGCCCGGTTGCGTATGGCTCGGAAGCTTGCAACGAACATGGAGGTGACGGCATGACACCACCGGCCGCCAGCGCCGCCGCCGCGGCGCCCGCGATCCATCCACGGCGCACGACCTCGCCGCGGCGGGCGCCCGCGACGCGCAGGCCGCGGCGCGTCTCCGGCCCCGCTCGTGGGCGGGCGGGATCGGTAAAGAACCCTGCCCGCGGCAACGGCGCACGCGACCAGGCGCGCATTTGGACGGGGCCGCTGCGCGCCGTCGGAGTCGCGGAGGCGGTCGCGACGCACCGGCTGCTCGACCGCCTGATCCGCGGACGGGTGTGGATCGGGGTGATCGCGTTCGCGCTGATCGGGATCGTGACGATGCAGCTCGTGCTGCTGAAGCTGAACGCGGGGATCGGCCGCTCGCTCGTGCGCGAAGCGCTGCTGCAGCGCGAGAACGCGACGCTGAGCGCCGAAAACTCCGAAGCTGGCGCGGGCGAACAGATCGAAGCGCAGGCCGCGCGCGACGGCATGGAACCGATCCCGGACGGGACGCTGGGCTTCCTGACCTCCCACGCCTCGAGCGACGTTGGCAAGGCCGCCTTGGCGCTGAGCGCGCCCGTCTCCACGGTGAGCGGGGAAGGATCGGCACCGTCGACTCCCTCTTCAAGTGAAGCGGCAACCACACCGTCGGCCACCTCTACCGGGGAAGCGGATGCCCAGCCGGCGCTCACCACCGAAACGGCGGCCACGCCATCTCCGTCTCCCGCGGGCAGCGAAACTCCGCCCGCCACGACAGCCGAAGCCCCGTCCGCCGCGACAACCGAAACCCCGGCATCCGCCGCGAGCACGGGAACCTCCACCGCCGGCGCGAGCGAAGCGGCCACGAGCACCGAAACCCCGAGCACGCCGACCTCCACCGGTGGCGGCACCCCCGGGGGCTAGCGGGTGGCCGTCGTCCAGAGCAGGATCGGCGCGATCTTCGGGTTGTTCTTCCTGCTGCTCGTGCTCGCGGCGGCGCGCACGCTGTATCTGGGGACGGTGCGCGGTCCGGCGCTGCGCAAGGCTGCCGAGACCCAGCAGCTGAGCACCGAAACGCTGCCGGCGCAGCGGGGCACGATCACCGACCGCAACGGCATCGACCTGGCGGTGTCCGAGCCCGCGCAGGAAATCTCGGCGGATCCATATCTGATCAAGGAACCGCTACAGACCTCGCAACAGTTGGCGCCGCTGTTGGGGTTGACCCAGGCGCAGCTGCTGAGCAAGCTGAGCGAGCACAGCGGGTTCGTGTTGCTGGCGCCGGCGCTGGCAGCCGCTCAGGCGCGCAAGCTGATCGCGCGGGTGACGGCGCTGAAGCTCGAAGGGATCACCGGCGCGCCGACGATGCGGCGCGTGTATCCGCGCGGGACGCTGGCATCGCAGTTGCTCGGGTTCGTCGGCGCCGAAGGAAAGGGGGCCTCCGGGCTCGAGTACTCGCAGGATGCGTTGCTGCAGGGCGTGGCGGGCGAGCGCAAGGTGGTCAGCGACGCGATCGGCCAGCCGATCTCGATCACGAGCGTCCATGCGGAGCAGCCGGGCGCGAACCTGACGCTGACGCTCGACGCGAATATTCAGCACCGCGCCGAAGACGTGCTCGACGCGGTCGGGAAGGTGTTCGACCCGAAAGACGCCACCGCGATCGTCATCAACCCGAGTACCGGAGCGCTGCTGGCGGTCGCGAACTGGCCGTCGGTGAACCTCAACGATCCGAGCGCGTACTCGAAGACGGAGTTGGAAGCGGCGGCCCAGGACCGGGCGGTGAGCTTCAACTACGAACCGGGCTCGACGTTCAAGGTCGTCGCGGTCTCAGGCGGCTTGGAAAGTGGGCTGATCACGCCGAACACCCCGTTCGCGATCCCCGATCAGATCCAGGTCGCCAACCGCACGATCCACGACGCCGAGGAACACCCCGAAGAGACGCTCACGACCGCTGAAATCCTCGCGCAGTCGAGCAACGTCGGGGCGATCAAGATCGGCGCGCTGGACGGCCCCGAACGGTTCAACCAGTGGGTCCACAAATACGGCTTCGGCGCGCGCACCGGCGTCGAACTGCCCGGCGAGGAAACGGGCGTGGCGCTGCCGCTGAGCGAATACTCGGGCTCCTCGATGGGCAACCTGCCGATCGGCCAGGGCGAGCTCGTGACACCGATGCAGATGGTGAGCGCCTACTCGGCGATCGCCAACGGCGGAATCCTGCGCCGGCCGCAGATCGTCGGCGCGGTCGACGGCCGCCCCCAGCCCGAGCCGGCCGGCCACCGCGTGATCACCGCGCAGACCTCCGCCGAGATCCGCACGATGCTGAAGGGCGTGCTCGCGCCGGGGGGCACCGCGAGCGAGGTCTCGATCCCCGGCTACGAACTGGCGGGCAAGACCGGCACCGCCAGCAAGGTCGACCCGGCGACCGGCGAATACTCCGAAACGGCCTACGTCGCCTCGTTCATCGGCTTCGCCCCGGCCAAGGACCCAAAGCTGCTGTGCGCGGTCGTCGTCGACGAACCCCAGAACGGCTCGATCTACGGCGGCACCGTCGCCGCCCCCGCGTTCGGTCAAATAATGTCGTTCGCGCTGCCGTACCTGCGCATCCCGCCCGGTTAGATCGTCTCGGCCAAGCAGGTCCAGCCAAATGTCAAGCCCCTAGGCTTGCCGCTGGATCTATTCAAATTTGGCTCTAAGGAGCCATTATTAGCGGACTTGACAGTTGCTACTTGCTTTTGTCAAGGGTCTGTGATTATAGTTTGCAAGTGAGGTGCTTCTGTCAAGGGGCACGGAAATAGATCAGGTTTGGGTTGGCCTCTCAGTGTAGGCCGACCGCAAGCGCTTTCAGGGGATGCAGGGGAGAGGGTCGGAGCGGATGAAGAGGGGTTGTGCTCGCGTGAGTCCCATGGGGACGGGGGTGTGCTGATGGGCCCGGAGGCTGGGCGCATCCGGCTGCCGCGGCCCGGGACGGCGCCTCAGGCGGCGACGTCTTTGGGCTTGCTGCTTACCACGCCGATCCGGCGGAGCTTGGCGAACGGGAGGGAGATGATGCGCTCTTCGTCGAGCTCGGGGATCGAGGTGATCTCGACCATTGCCTTGTCGACGCCCTGGAAACCTACGAGAGTGCCGGTGGCGCCGGCGGGGATGCCGTCGAAGGGCTCGATCAGTTCCATCAGGTCTGGGGGTTTGGTCGCGACGTGGCCGATCCGGCGGAGCTTTGCGAGCGGGGGGAAGATGATGCGCTCGATATCGAGCTCGGGGATTGAGGTGATCTCGACCATCGCTGTGTCCTCGTTCATGAGCTCCAACAGGCCGCCGGTGGCGCCGGCGGGGATGCCGTCGAACGGCTCGGTCAGTTCGATCAGGTCAAGTTCGGCAAGCTCGTGGGTGGCTGGCATGGGTTTCATGCTAGAGCCTCGGGTAGGCCGTGACAAGGCGCGGGGCGTCGCGGGCGTGCTTGTAGTGCCAGAAGGTCCGAGCTTTGGCTTTGCGAACGCCGATCTGGAGCTCGATGTTGATTCCGCAGGTGACGCCGTATCGCTCGGTGACTCTGAAGATTGGATCGCCGTCGAGCACGGCGTCGGCGATCGCGCTCCAGAAGCGCTGGGCGTTGTCGGGTCCGATGTGAAGGACGCGCGCCCATTCGCGCCCGTGACCTTCCTCGCCGAGTATCCAAGCGAGCTTCTCGGGCGCCGCGTACGCGTCCGCGGCATGCGGAAGCAGTCCGCCAACCGTGGGCGGCCAGGGCGTGTCGGGGTCCTCGATGTTGGGGTCGTTGGTCATGGGTTTCTCCACCGGCGGGAGTCGGCCGGATCGATTGGGCGGGACACGGTACGACGCGCTTGCGATGGAACGCTTGAGCGGATCGGACGGGGGTGTGCTGATGGGCCCGGAGGCTGGGCGCGTACGCGACCGCGAAGACCGCTTCCTCGCGGCGTTCGACTGCGGCGTCGACGGGCTCGCGTTCGAGGCCACGCCCGCGTGGCGATCGGAGCGTGAGTGGGCCGCGCGGATCCGCGCCTGCCTGGCGGTGCTGCTGGAGCGCCTGGACGAGGACCGGGCGCTCGGCCGGCTCGTGTTCGTCGAGGCGCTCTGCGCCGGCCCGCGTGTGCTCGCGCGCCGCACCCTCGTGCTCGGGGAACTGGCCGAGGCAATCGACGAGGGCCGCGCCGGCCACCAGGCGCAGCATGAGATTCCGCCGCTCGCCGCCGAGGGCGCTGTCGGCGCGGCGTTCTGGCTGATCCACGCGCGGCTCTGCGATCCCCGGGCGGAAGGATCGCTCGTGGAGCTGCTCGACCCGCTGATGGCGATGATCGTGCTGCCCTACCGCGGGCCCGCCGCCGCCTGCTTGACCGTCGCGCTTCGATGTTCCGTGGAGCAGCCGAGCGGGTGGGTCATCGATCCCCAGGACGCAGACCGGTCGTCCGGGAGCGGGGGCACACAGCCCGGAGGGCTGGGTCGCCGCCCATCGCAGCCCTGGGCCCTGTCCGAGCGCCACCACCCCTCTCCGGTGGCGCTCGCAGAGGTCCCGGCGCTGGCCGATCGCAGATCCACTCGATCTCCGCTCGGTCCGTCGCGCGTCGCGCCTTCGCGGATGTCGCGGTCTCCCCAGGCTGTGGCATCCGTGAAGGCCCGGCCGCCCTTCACCACCACCTTTCCGCGCCCCCAAGGCGTACCGCAGTACAGACGCCCGCTGGGCGAGCAGATCAAGGACGCAGGGAGCGAAATGTGCTTCTCACATGAGCGACCGAGGACGCTGAGCTGCGAAGTGCAGCGGGCGTCTGACAACGACGGGGCGTCGGTGAACACTCAGCCCCTTCATTTCATCAATAGGCCGGCTGACTTCCAGCCAGCCGGGAGAAGGAGATAACTGATGTTCCAAGCATTACGTAAACATCTGAGTCCCGCGACGTTCATAGCTTTCATCGCGCTGGTCTTTGCGATGACGGGCGGCGCTTTTGCCGCGAGCGGTGGTGGGGGCGGCGGTACCGGCACAAAGGCGACCGCTTCCGTTACGCGCGGGGCGGGCGGGAATCCGATCTCCACCGCCGCCAAGAGCAAGGCCAAGCCCAAAACCAAGGCTGGCCCCCGGGGTCCCGCCGGTCCCAAAGGCGCGACCGGCGCGACCGGGCCGGCTGGCGCGCAGGGTTCGCAGGGGCCGCAGGGTCCCGCGGGAGCCAAGGGCGAAACCGGAGCGGCGGGAACCGGCTCGGCGGGAGCAGTCGGTCCGACCGGTCCGCAGGGCCCTCCCGGCACAACAGGCTTCACCAAGACTCTCCCCAAGGGCGAAACCCTCGAGGGCGACTGGGTTATGACCGGAGTCATGCCGGGAACCGGTGCCAATGAAGGTACCGTCACCACCGCCGTAAGCTTTGGCATCCCGCTCGGAACGGCGCCCGAACCCATATATGTCCAAGCCCCAACCTCCGCTGAAGAAGCAAATGGTGAATTCCCGATCGCTCCGGCCGGTTGCAAGGGCAACGTCGAAAACCCCGGCGCCGAAGAAGGGCATCTTTGTGTGTTCGCGCGAGAGGAATTCAATAACGATCCACCAAAGATCTGCCCGTCGGCGAAGCAGGTCTTGCTCTGTATGTTTGGTGCCGTCGCGAAAGAAAGCGATCGCGCCGGCTTTGTGATGGCGGCTAACGATCAGGCGGCCGGTCTCATAACCGTCAATGGCGGCTGGGCGGTAACTGCCGAATAGTCATCTTCCTGTCTGACCGCATCTGGTGCGGTGGGCTACCCGGGGCGAGTACCGCCTCGGGTAGCCCACCGCGTACGACCATTGAGCGACTGATCGCATGCACTACATCCACAAGAAAGGTACGGTTGTGAAACCCACAGAGCAAGGCACAAAGATCTCGTTCCCCTGGACCGGCGTCTTTGCCGCGCTTCGTGGCCTGCACCGCGTACAGGGGGGTGGTGCGCCTGCGTTCAGATCGCACAGGCGCCGTTTCCTTCCTGCCGCTCCGGCGATGCTCGCCGCCGTCCTTGCCCTCGCGGTTCTTGCTGCTCCCGCTTTTGCCTCCGGGCCTCCTCAGGTCAGGCCGGAACTCAAGGAAGAGGTGGTTTACGCTACCCGGGCGCATCTCGTCGTGGAGATGGAACCAGGAGGCCTTGAAGTTGAATGGCACGCAGAGTATGCCACTAGCGAAAAGGAGCTTGAAGAAGGCAAAGGGATGCCCGCCGGCGGCGAAACCATCCCGTTCCCAGAAAAAGGGCAAACACTCTATTCCAGGGGTATCGGAACAGAAGAATTCATCATCGGCAATGGCTTTGGTGGAGAATCACACGCCGCAAACGCGGCGTTTCACCACCTAGAACCCAGCACCCCCTACTACGTCCGGGTCGTCGCCAAAAACGCAGACGGTGAAGCGACCAGAACATTCATATTCAAAACCCTTCCGGTCGGTAAGCCCGAAATCGCAGCCCTGGAACCAGCTCTGGAACGTACCACCTTTAGGAACAGTGAAATCTCCCCGACCTCTGCTGCCTTTACTGCCCAGATCGACTCGAATGGAGCTCCGACTGAATATCACTTCGAATACACCACTGAACCCGGAAACACCGTTTCATGGAAGACGTTTACCTCGGACGGGGAAGGCTCGGTGAGCGTCGCCGAAGACTTCGCCGAACCCAAAGCGAAGCTCACGGGTCTAACGCCTGAAACGACCTACTATGTTCGTGTCAAAGCAAAAAATAGGGAAGGGGTCACCGAACAAGACAAGCATTCGGGTCCGGGCAGCAGTGAACTGGAATCGTTTACGACGCCCACCGCCAAGCCGGTTGTGGGTCGGCCGGAAGCTCGCAACGTGACGGGTCTCTCCGCCCATCTCACGGCCAGCCTCGAGCCCCATCGTTCTAAAACGGAATGGCGTTTTGAAACGGCGGAGTCGGAGATCGGTCCTTGGAGTGTCGTTTCCGGTGGCGTGGGTACGGTTTCCCAGGCACAGGCGGAAGCTTTGCCTGAAGATACGGAGGCCGCCGGCATCGCAGCGTCGCTGACCGATCTGAGCCCGGCGACCGTCTACTACGTCCGCTTGTTCGCTAAAAACGCAGCCGGTGAAGGCGAGTACTGCGTGTATGGTGGGGGTGAATCTTGCGAACCGGTTTCCGTCGAGACGCGGGGCTTGGGAAGCTTTGAAACCGCTGGTCCGCCGAAGCCCACCGTGTTTGGCACGCATGCTCTGCATGGTGAAGCGCTGCGCGTCCTCGGGGTCGTAAATCCGACCTGCGTACCACGATCGTCGAACTTCCCGCGGGCTTCGTCGGCAACAACACCGCGGTGCCGACCTGCACCGACGCGCAGCTCGTCTACGAGAGCGGAGAACACGGAGGCGTGACGCAGTGTCCGCTCGCCAGTCAGGTCGGTACGATCAGCTTCGAAATAGCGAACCCCAACGGAGGGACCAAGCTCCCGGCTCATATCACCGTCCCGTTGTATAACATGGAAGTAACGAGCTTTGGTGTTACCGCGGAGTTTGGCTTCAGGGCGATCCTTTTTACCCAGACCCTCACGATCGGCGTGCGTCCGGGCGACTCCGGCCTGACGATCACGACACCCAACATCACCAAGGTCGAACCTCGTAACATCTCTGTCACGGTATGGGGTATCCCCGCCGCTGAAGAACACGACGCCCAGCGAGGCGAAGCGTGCGGCGTCGGCTTCGAAGTACCTGCTATCTGCCACAACGAATTCGGCGGTCCTCAAGCGGCCAAAATCCCTGTCAAGCCCTATCTCTCTAACCCCACCAGCTGCGAACCGCATATTGCGACTATGACGGCCGACTCGTGGGAGTACCCCGAAGACTGGACGCCACCGGCGCAAACGGAAGTCGGCCCGATCACGGGGTGCGAACATGTTCCGTTTGACCCGGAAATCGAAGTCGCGCCGACGACGCGCTCCGCGGAATCACCGTCCGGGTTGAATATCTCCTTGGTCGTGCCGCAGAGCTGGGAAAATCCATTCTCGCTCTCCACGGCCAACCTGGAGAACACAACCGTGGCGTTGCCCGTGGGATACACCGCTAATCCCTCGCTGGCGTCGGGCCTCGGTACATGCACACCGGAACAGTTCGCCTCCGAAACGTCTTCCTCGCCGCCGGGCGCGGGCTGCCCACCGGAATCGAAAATCGGCGTCGTCAACGTCGAAACACCGGTCCTCAGCGAAAAGCTCACGGGAAACATCTATATCGCGACACCGTTCGATAACAAGTTCGACTCGCTGCTCGGCCTCTACATCGTCGTAAAGGACCCCGCAAGGGGGATCATCGTCAAACTCCAAGGCCAGATCGAACCGAACGAAACGACCGGGCAGCTCGTCACGACGTTCGACGAAAACCCACAGGTCCCGTTCAGCAAGTTCACGCTCGAACTCGACCAGGACCAGACCTCACCCCTGGTCAGCCCCCCGACATGCGGCACGTATACCGCACAGGCAGCCTTCACGCCATGGTCCGCGCCGCTGGCGCCACCGCAGCTCTTGGAGAGCTCATTCGAGATCGAAGACGGCATCGGCGGTGGCCCCTGCCCCGCGGGCGGCATCCCACCGTTCAAACCGGGGTTGACCGCGGGGACGCTGAACAACAGCGCTGGCTCCTACAGCCCGATGGACATCCATATCACCCGCAACGACGGCGAACAGGAGATCACGGGCTTCTCCTCCCAGCTCCCACCGGGGTTGACCGCGAACCTATCCGGTATTCCGTTCTGCACCGAAGCGGACATTCAGCTCGCCAGGGAAAAGACAGGAGCCCAAGAGGAAACAGCACCCTCGTGCCCAGCCGCCAGCGAAATCGGGCACACCCTCGTCGGCGCCGGCGTCGGCAGCGTCCTCGCCTACGCCCCCGGGAAGGTGTATCTGGCCGGCCCGTTCGAAGGCGCCCCGTTCTCGATCACGTCGATCACCAGCGCCAAGGTAGGCCCATTCGACCTCGGCACCGTCGTCGTGCATCTTCCACTATTCATCAACCCCGAAACCGCGGCGGTCAGCATCCCATCGGGCGCCGCGAACCAGATCCCCCACATCATCAAAGGGATCGTCGTCCACGTCCGTGACATCCGCGTCTACATCGAACGCAACAACTTCACGATCAACCCCACCAACTGCAACACGATGAACTTCGCCTCGACAGTAGTCGGCGGCGGCGCCGACCCCGCCAACTCTGCCGACAACGACCCCGTAACGACAAACGACTCCTTCCATCTCGCGAACTGCCAAAACCTCCAGTTCAAACCCAAATTCTCAGTCTCCACCAGCGGCAAAACGAGCAAAGCCGACGGTGCAAGCCTGACCGCGAAGCTCGTCTACCCAACCGCCCCCCAGGGCACCCAGGCAAACATCAGAGAGGTCAAGGTCGACCTCCCCAAACAACTACCATCACGCCTCACAACCCTACAAAAGGCATGCACCGCCGCACAGTTCAACACCAACCCGGCAGGATGCCCGGCCGCCTCGAACATCGGGCACGCGAAGGCCATCACACCGATCCTCCCCGTCCCCCTCGAAGGCCCCGTCTACTTCGTCAGCCACGGCGGCGAAGCCTTCCCCAGCCTCGAGGTCGTCCTGCAGGGCTACGGCGTCAGGATCGACCTCGTCGCCGCGACGTTCATCAGTAAATCGGGGATCACGAGCAGCACCTTCCACACGGTCCCCGACCAACCGGTCACCAGCTTCGAAATCACGCTGCCGGAGGGGAAGTTCTCAGCGTTAGCCGCAAACGGGAACCTGTGTGCGCCCACGAAGACGGTGACGACGAAGAAGACCGTGAAGGAGAAGGTCCACGGCAAGACCAGGAAGGTCACGAAGAAGACCACCAAGCAGGTCGCCGAATCGCTGGCGATGCCAACCGCGTTCGTCGCCCAGAACGGCGCCGAAATCCACGAGTCCACCCCCGTTAGCGTCACTGGATGCGCGAAGGCGAAACCGGCGAAAAAGGCGAAGAAGAAAGGGAAAGCCAAGGGGGGGTAAGAAGGTGCGGAAGAAGAAGTAGAGAGCCCTCACGATCACGAGGGCCGTCCTACCCCGTGAGTAGATTCGGTGAGATGAAGACGATTGCCATCCACCCATGAGTCCCGACGCCCCATGGCCGCGGGAGATCTTCATCGGTCTCGACCTTGATGTCCGCATCCGCTATGGCCGGACCGAGCGCCCGCCGATCAGCTACGCGATCGTGCTCGAGACGCAACTCGATGGGCACTGGATCGCGATCCGGCTATGGGACAACGCGCACAGCATCGACGACC
Organism: uncultured Solirubrobacterales bacterium; assembly: GCA_963789675.1. Taxonomy (GTDB): domain Bacteria; phylum Actinomycetota; class Thermoleophilia; order Solirubrobacterales; family Solirubrobacteraceae; genus Palsa-744. The sequence continues at coordinate 292,098 of CAWBLR010000003.1, forward strand.
ACCACGAGCATGAGTACACTTCTAGTCGAGGAAAGCATGATCCCATCGTGCAGCCCTTCACCACAGTCAACCGAGCGATGGCCGCGGCGATGAGGCGGGCGACAGAGGACTGGCCAACGATCCTCGAGAACTGGAGATCGCGATGAGCAGAGCACCCCAACCGATCGGCCCCGCCACTCGCAAGGTTCTCGCGATGATGGAGGACCCTGAGCTCGACGCTCGCTACCCCAATCGCACGCACTTCGTCGACGCGCAGAACCCGCACCAAGCCCTCATGACCAGTCGCGCGCTCTTTCATGGCGATCCCGTCGTAGTCGTCTACCCCGACGACCGTGAGGTCTTGTTCACTCCCAAGCCAACCGACCGACTCGCCTCGATCTTCCTCCTCATCGCTCTGATCTGGATCAAGCTCCGTGAGCGCCCCTTGAGCCACGAGCCGATACAACTTCCCCCACGCACACAGATCGAAGTTCGGGACAGCTCTGGACTGCCCCTCGCCGCGTAAGCATCGACCCCATCAGGCCTCGACGGCCGCCCCCTGCTGCTGTGGGACTCGCCGGCGCGGTGGCTCCCCGTGCTCGTGCCGCTCCATCCCGCGCCTGACGGCGATCAGCCCCAGCGCCGCCACCAGCAGGCAAGTGATCGCCCCCACGCCGAGCCCCGCCCGCGCGCCCGGCGGTGGCCATCACCCAGCCGACGATCGGCCCGCCGATCGGGGTCGAGCCCTGGAAGGCGACGAACCACAGGCTCATCACGCGCCCGCGCATGTTCGGCTCAGCGCCGAGCTGCAGGGTCGAGTTGGAGGTCGACATGAAGGCGATGCTCGCGCCGCCCGCGAGCGCGAGCGCGACGAGCTCCAGCGCGAGGCTCTGCGCGACCGTCGCCCCCGCGAGGAAGATCCCGAACGCGGCGGCCGCCACCACCAGCGGGCGCAGGCCGACTTTGCCCCGCGCCGCCACGAGCAGCCCGCCGGCGACGGCGCCGACGCCCATCGCCGAGGTCATGAAGCCGTAGCCGGTCGCGCCGAGGCCAAGGCCCTGTTTGGCCATCACCGGCAGCGTGACCTGGAACTCGTATGCGAGGCAGCCGACGAGCGCCATCATCAGCAGCGGAATCCCCAACTCGGGCGTGCGGCGCACGTAGCGCAGGCCTTCGCGCAGCTGGCCCGGCGCGCGGGGGGTCGGCTGCGTCGGGTTCAGCGCCGTGCGGTCGAGCGTGCTCAGCGAGGCGATCACCGCGGCGAAGCTCGCCGCGTTGACGAGGAAGCACACGCCGGTGCCGACGGTCGCGATCAGGATCCCCGCGACCGCCGGGCCGATCGTGCGCGCGACGTTCACGAGCACGGAGTTGAGGCTGACCGCGTTGCGCAGGTTCTCGGGGCCGATCAGCTCGAGCATGAACGACTGCCGCGCGGGGTTCTCGAACGCGTTGTTGAGCCCCAGCAGCAGCGCGAGCACGCCGATCTCCCACAGCTGCACCGCGCCCGTCACCGTCAGCACGCCGAGCACGAGCGCCTGCACGCCCATCGCCGCCTGCAGGCAGACCATCAGCCGGCGCTTGTCGACGCGGTCGGCGATCACGCCGCCGTACGGCCCCAGCAGCAGCACCGGCAGCGTCTGCAGCGCGATCACGATCCCCAGCGTCGTCGCCGAGCCCGTCAGCGTCAGCACGAGCCACGACTGCGCGGCCATCTGCATCCACGTGCCGACGAGCGAGATCGCCTGGCCGGAGATATAGCGGCGGTAGTTCGGCACCGCGAGCGCCGCGAACGTCGTCCTGCCGGCGCCGAGCAGGCGCGTCATGCGGCGCGGCCGGGGAGCGCCTCGCCGAGCGCCTCGATCTTGCCGGTGCTCGTCATTTGCGCTGGCTGCTCCTTTTAGTTGCTTACTGAACGATTTTAACAAAGCCCCGGATGGCGTCCCCGACAGCGCCCCGGCAGCCGGCCATCGCCCGTGCGCGCGCCGTCCACCCGCGCCGCCCTCGCGGGGCCGTTTCGGGAACATGGAATCCCACCGGGACGCCGGTAAACTCGTGTCCAATGCCCGAGCGCAGCCTCCCTCGCGCGGTCGAGCCGGAGATGCCCCGACCGACGACGGCCACCGATCGACCGCCCGCCGTCGGCCTGCAGCTGCCCTACCGCCCCGGCCTCGACGGGCTGCGCGCGCTCGCCGTCGCGGGCGTCGTGCTCTACCACGCGGGCGTCTCGTGGATGCCCGGGGGCTTCCTCGGCGTCGACGTGTTCTTCGTGCTCTCCGGCTACCTGATCACCTCGCTTCTGCTCGCAGAGCGCCGCCGCGAGGGGCGCGTCGGCTTCAAAGCGTTCTGGCTGCGGCGCGCGCGGCGGCTGCTGCCCGCGGTGCTGCTCGTGATCTTCGTCTGCCTGCTCGCCGCCTCGACGATCGCGCGCGACGACCTCGCGCGCACGCGCGGCGACGCGCTCGCCTCGCTCGTGTACATGACCAACTGGCACCTGATCGCCGCCAGCCACTCCTACTTCAACGCCTTCGGGCGCCCCTCGCTGCTGCAGCACCTGTGGTCGCTGGCGGTCGAGGAGCAGTTCTACCTGTTCTGGCCGCTCGTGCTGCTTGGCAGCCTGAAGCTCGTCGGCCGGCGCTGGACGATCCTGTTAACCGTTTTTCTCGCCCTTGCATCGACGCTGCTGATGTGGGGTCTGTACAACCCAAATCAAGACCCCTCGCGCGTCTACTACGGCACCGACACGCGCGCCTGCGACGCTGCTCGTCGGCGCGCTGCTCGCCTTCGCCTGGCCGCTCGGCGGCTTCCGCGACGAGGTCTCGCGCCGCGCCGCGCGCGTGCTCGACGGCGTCGGCTGTCTCGCGCTGCTGGCGGTGCTCGCCTTCTTCGTGCGCGTGCGGGACTACGACCCGTGGATGTACCGCGGCGGGTTCCTGCTCGTCGCGCTCTGCACGGCCGTGCTGGTCGCGGTCGTCGTGCACCCCGCCTCCGTGCTCGGACGCGCGCTGGGGACGCGCACGCTGCGCTGGATCGGCGTGCGCAGCTACGGCATCTACCTGTGGCACTGGCCGGTGATGATGCTCACGCGGCCCGGCATCGACGTGCCCTGGCGGGGGACGGGCGTGATCCTCGCGCAGATCGCGCTCACGCTCGTGCTCGCCGCGCTCTCCTACCGCTACGTCGAGACGCCCGTGCGCTCGGGCGCGGCGCAGCGGCGCCTGCGCGCGTGGCTCGACGCGCACACGCCCCAAGAGCGGCTGCGCTGGAGCGGCCGGCTCGCTCGCCGGCGCCGTGCTCGTGCTCGGCCTGATGCTCGGCCTGCCCGCGCCCGGCTCGGCGGTCGGCTCGGGGCAGACCGCGACCCCGGCGGCGCTCGTGCGCGCCGCCGAGCCTCGCGGACGCGCTGCGGGGCGAAGGTGGGGACGCCGCGGGCACGGGCACGGGCGACCCCGGCGGCGCGGCGCTGTCCGCGAGCGCGCTCGCCGGCCAGGACGGCGACGGCGACGCGGATGCTGGCGCCGCCACCGGCCCGCTGCCGTCCGGGCCGATCCTCGCGCTCGGCGACTCGGTGATGCTCGGCTGCGCGCCCGTGCTCGAACAGCGCCTCGGCTCGCGCCTGCGCGTCGACGCGGTCGTCGGGCGCCAGGCGGCCGACACGATCGAACGGATCGCCGAATACCGCGCCGAGGGCGCCCTGCCGCGCACCGTGATCGTCCAGCTCGGCGACAACGGGCCGGTCTGGTACGCGAACATGCAGCGCCTGCGCAGCGTGCTCAGCGGCGTGCAGCACGTCGTGATCGTCAACGTGCGCGTCGCCCGCGACTGGCAGAACGAGGTCAACTCCGAGCTCGCCTCCTACGTCTCGACCTGGCCGCAGGCCGTGCTCGCGAACTGGTACTCCCACTCCAGCGAAAGCCTGCTCGTCGACGGCGTGCACCCGTCGGTCCCGGGCCGGGCGATCTACGCGGCGTCGTCGTCGCCGCGCTGCGCGAAGCGCAGGCGCGGCGGGGGTAGGGGCGCGACCGGGGCGGCGAGCGACCGGGGCGCGGCGAGGTTGCGCCCGCGCTCGTTCCGATCGAGCGTGCCCTCCGGGCGGCGTGTCGGGGCTCAGGGCACGTGGATCGTGAAGCGCCCGACGGTGTGCTGGACGGTGCCGCCGGCTTCTTCGAGGTTGCCGGGCCCGGCCTGGTCTTGGTAGATGACTTCGCCGGTGGTCGTGCCGGGGCGTAGCGGGGGCCCGTAGTCGCCGATGCGCGCGGTGACGGTCTCTCCGACCCGGGGGAATGCCGGTATCAGCGGCCGCGCCGCCGTAGACGTTGGGTGGCATCCCCGGTTGGCGCCACCTGACGGTGTAGGTGCTGTGTGCGTTGACGATCGCGACACGGGAGGAGAAGCTGATCCTGATCGCATGTCTGCCCTGGCGGGCGCGGATCAGCCGTACGTGCAGGGGCGCGGCGACCTGCGCGGCGGTGGGGGTGGGTGTTCTCGGCGGGACCCAGCCGACGGGCACCTGCAGTGAGGGCGTGCAGGCGTCCTTGCCGCCGATCCAGCTCGTGCGGTCAGGTGGCAGGTGGCGCCGTCGCGGTAGTGCAGTTCGGTGATCGGCCCGTCGACGGGTACGACGTCCTGGGTGCCGCCGGCCTTGAAGTTGAACAGCTGCGTGGGGGAGGCCGTGGTGACGATCAGGTAGGCGCCCTCGGGGCCGGCGGTCGGCTGGGTGTGGGTCGACGCCGTCGAGCTTGTAGGTGACGCTCTGCGCGCCGGGGCCGAGCAGGCCGTAGTAGAGGTTGCGCTCGTCGTTCTGCGGGCAGACGGGGTAGGGCTTGCGCTTGCCGTCCACGGCGAAGCGTTCGTAGGGGCCGGCGGTGCTGGGGACGCAGCCTTTGTCGGGGAAGTTGCCCCGCCACGCGCTCGCGGGGATGTCGCCGACCGTCGCGTTGATGAACAGGCGATCGTTGCCGTCGAGCAGGCTGCAGGCGCGCTCGGCGCCGAACGTGTCGGGGGAGAATTCGTGGAACAGCCGATCGTTGTGGAAGGCGCTGTCCTGGCCGAGCGCGCCGAGCTTGCCGTCGAGCAGCCGCCCGACCTGCACGCAGCCTTCGCCGCGCTTGGTGCTGAGCACGCGCATCCCCCACGCGGGCCCGCCGGCGGGGTCGGGCGTGGAGATCGGCAGCAGGCGGACGGTGCCCTTGACGATCCCGCCGCCTTTCAGCTCATAGAAGTTGGAGGTGTGCGGTTCCGCGGGCGCGCCGATCCGGATCACGCCGCCGGCGGCGAGCGCCCCGGCGGTGAGCACGAGCATCGCGAGCAGCACGAGCGCCGGGGTGCGCCGGTGCCCGCGCCGCGGCCACTGGGGGCGAATCCTGCGCCGGGCGCGAACCGCGCCGCGCAGCTGGCTCTCGAGCTCGTCGAACACGTCGTTCACGCTTCCTCCCTCAGGTTGGCGCGCAGCGTCTTCAGGCCGCGGTGCACGCGTTGACGGACGACCTGCTCCGAGCAGTGCAGGCGCGCGGCGATCTCGCCGTAGCCCCGTTCCTCGACCAGCCGCTCGAGCAGCGCCTTGCGCGTCTGGGGCGGGAGCTCGGCGAGCGCCCTCGTCAGCTCGCCCTCGCCCGCGGCGCAGCGCTCCTCGACGCGTTCCAGCGCGGCGTCGTCGAGCGCGATCGGCTCCATCCCCAGGCGCCGCCGCGCCGCGTCCGCGACCCGCTCGCGGCGCAGGCTCTCGCGCAGCTTGTTGCGGGCGATCCCGAACAGCCACGCCACCGGCGGCGCGTCCTCGCTGTAGGAGCCGGCGCCGACGACGACCGCCGCGAACGTCTCCGCGGTCAGATCGAACGCGAGCTCGCGATCGCCGACGCGGCGCGCGAAGAACGCGACGACCGCGTCCAGGTGCTCGCGGTAGAACGCGGAGAAGGCATCCTCGTCGCCCGCCGCGATCCGGCGTAGCAGATCGGCCTCGTCAGTCCGTGGAGATCCCATCACCCCTATCGTTGCGCGGGGAGGGCGGTTTGTGACAGGGCTGGCGTTGACGGCGTCACCGTGTAACCATCACACCCAGCCGCCGCCACGAACTTCTACGGCGAACGGGACAACCTCACCGAACTCCATCAAAGCCGGGGCAGATCAAACTGTCCACAAAACGGGTGCCACTCCGGGTACCACTCCAAGCGGGGCTGTAGGCGGGCAGGTGGAGTGCGCCCGGAGTGGCTTCTAGCCTCTTGTGACATGCTTCCCTCAAAGCGTTCGTCGAATCCTCGGCCGAGTGCCGGCAACGCGCAGCCGCGCGGACGAGAATGGATGCAAGTCCTCGCCGGCGGCCTCGCGCGGCGGGGCGCGACGCTCCGCCGGGGTCGCGTGGGGGCTGAGGCGACTTATCAGCCGTGATAAGCTCCACGTTATGGCCACCGTCCTACATGGTCCCGTTGGCAAGAGTGCTGCCAAGGCAGCCAAGGGCCGCGCTGATCGCAACGCGGCCTACCGCGATGCCCGCGCCGAATACGAACGCATCCGCGCTCTTCGTGAGGTCAGCCCCGTAGCTGCGCATCTTCGGGAGCGGCGTTTCGAGCTGGGTCTTACGCAGGAGGAGGTCGCCAAGGCAGCGGGTACTTCCCACAGTGCGATCTCTCGGCTTGAGAAGGGCACCCACATACCCCAGTTGCCGACGCTGCAGCGGATCGCTGCCGTGCTGGACGAGGAACTGCTGGTGTGCTTTCAGCGGACGGTGGACGGCGAAGTCGAGCACGAGTTCGCGGCTGTAGCCTGATTCAGCCAGCGCAGCATTTTGCCTCCGATGCGCCCGAGTGGACTCGAACCACCACGGGGAAAACTCCCCGCAAGGCCCTCAACCGGCTACAAGAGGTGTTGATGGATCCGAGGGCTTCCAGATCGTCCAGCTAGCGGGGGTTGCTGGACGCATCGGACGGGTCTGGAGGGGTGGATGTTCTCAAAGTGTTCTCACGGGCTGGGGTCTGGGGGCTGAGGCGATGCTCCGGCAAGGAGGTGATGTTCATGCCTGGGACGCGTACGACGGCCGGGGCGATGGCTAGATTCCGGCCATATGCCGGATCGTCTGTTCCACTACACGACGCGGGACTTCGCGGTCGAGTGCGTCGCTGACCTGAATGCTGGCCGCCCGGTGATCGTGGAGGTCTGGGACGGTCTGTATGGCCCGGGCTTCTACGCTCTGGATGCCGGCTTCGGTAGCGCTACGCGCGATCAGCTGCGCTGGGAGTGTTTCGGGGACGCCAGGCCGGAGCATCCGATGGATGGCGTGCTGGTGATCGCCTCAAGCCTCGCGGACGCGCCGTTCGAGCCAATGGACGGCCACATCTGGTTGATGGAGGCCTCATGGGGATCGCGAGCACCGATCGAGGGCATGATCGTGGCGGTCGGCGTATGGGAGGACGGCGAATGGCAGGTCGATGAGTACGAGTAAAACCTAGTATTCTGATCCCAGGTTTGCTACGCTCCTCCAAATGGCCGTGATGAGCAAGAGCAGACTGCGACGCAGTATCGATCCTCCGGGCTACTGGCTTGGGGAGGAGTTCCATGCCGGGTTCGCCGACGATCCGCTGCTCCCGGAAGGCCATCGGCGGCGTATCGCAACGTGGGCCAGAGCTGTGGACAGCACCTCCGACGCCCAGCGTGAATTGTTGGCGCAGCAGCTACCGCAGCGCAAGCTGTCTGAGGCACAGCGGCGGGCCGAGGAGCTTGCCGGACCGCAGGCGAGCCCCATGTGGCAATACCTGACCAAGGGGGAGCAGGGGATGGTGCTCGATCCGGGTGTCCATCCAAAGCTCGCCGGCGCGACCTACCCGCTTGGTATTGGCCAGCTCGCCACGCTCACGGGCTCGACCCAGGATCAGATTCGTCACTGGCACGAGCTCGGTCTGCTGCGCGCGCGGCGCAGCAAGGGCGGGCACCGTCAGTTCTTCGTCAACGCGGCGCTCCGTGCGTTCTTTCTGCGCGGGAACATGCCTCAGCCCTACATCACAGTCCTGCGCGACATCAGCAACCTGAAGGGCGCCCCGCTGCTCGCCGGCATGGCCACACTTCTGCAGGAGCAGGCATCCAGGTTCGATACAGCCGAGCGGGACTTGCTGACGCAGACCGCGCACGATCTCGAGCGGGTCAGTGTGGTGTGGGCTCATGCTCCTAGCATTTAGCCGACCGTATCGTTAGCCTGCGGGCTATGGCTATCGAGGTTCCCCGCATCGAGCGGCTGCATGTCCGGAACTATCGTGCGCTTCGCGATGTCCGCCTCGACAAGCTCACCCCGCTGACGGTATTTCTGGGCCCGAACGGCAGTGGAAAGTCCACGCTCTTTGATGTCTTTGAATTTCTGGCTGAATCGCTGCGTGGGGGGCTACGACCGGCGTGGGATAGGCGAGGACGGCTGAAGGAGCTTCGCAGTCGCGAGTCGAACGGTCCGGTTTCGTTCGAGCTGAGCTATCGAGAGCGCCCCAAGACGCCGCTTATTACCTACGCGCTAGAGATTAATGAGGACGATAGAGGGCGCCCAGTCGTATCCCGTGAGACGCTCAAATGGAAGAGGAAGAGCTTTGGGCATCCCTTCAACTTCCTTGATTTTTCGCTAGGGGTCGGCCAGGTCATTTCCGGTGAGTTGCCAGAGGAGTCTGATCAGCGACGCGACGCCACACTGGCCTCCAGTGATCTACTTGCGGTATCGACACTAGGCCAGCTCGCAGAGAACCCGAGGGTCGTCGCTCTCAGGAAATTCATTGAGAGTTGGTATCTCTCATATTTGTCGTCCAACGATGCGCGCGGTATACCGGACGCCGGTCCCATGGAACGGCTCACTCCGACAGGTGATAACCTCTCTAACGTCGTCCAGTATCTAAGTGAGGCTCACCCTGAAAGGCTGAACGAGATCCTTCGCGTCCTCTCGGAGCGTGTCCCACGACTTGAGCGCGTCACGGCCGAACCACTCGCTGATGGGCGCCTTCTGCTGTTGATTAAGGACGCCCCGTTCCGCGAGCCCTTCCTGGCTCGTTTCGCGTCGGATGGAACCCTGAAGATGCTGGCATATCTAATACTGCTTTACGACCCAGAACCTCAGCCATTGCTTGGGATCGAGGAGCCTGAGAATTATCTGCATCCTCGACTTCTCGAGGGGTTGGCAGAGGAGTGTCGGAAGGTTTCGGTGAACTCGCAGGTCCTCGTCTCGACCCACTCGCCGTTCTTTGTCAATGGCCTTCGACCACGGGAGCTCTGGGCACTCGAGCGTGATGAGAGCGGTTATACAACCGCGAAGCGCGCGGATACAATGCCAAAGATCAACGATTTTATAGAGCAGGGTGCCAAGCTCGGGGCGCTCTGGATGGAGGGCCATCTGTCGGCTGGCGATCCGCTGAAGAACTCGCGGATTGAGCAGGTCGTCCGAGACTGATGCATATCGAGGTTCTAGTCGAGAAGCCATCCATGGCCGAGGCTCTTGAAACCCTAGTACCAAGAATAATTCCCAATCATAGCTTTGGTGTTTATCCACATCAAGGGAAGAGTGATCTTCTGGGTAATCTTGGGGCTCGCCTCCGGAGTTACGCAAGCATGCGGGCCAGCTGGCCAGATTTGCGGATAGTAGTCGTCGTTGATCGAGATAGCGATGACTGTATCCAGCTCAAGAGCTCTCTGTTGGCGACGTGTAGCGCCGCGAAGTGCAATGCATTATGTCGCATCGCGATCGAGGAGCTGGAGGCATGGTTCTTCGGGGACATGTCGGCCCTAAGATCCGCTTATCCGAAAGTATCGGCAAATTTGGAAAAGCACTCTAAATATCGAGATCCTGACGCTATTGCTGGGGGAACCTGGGAGTCACTGGAGCGTATCCTGCAACGCGCGGGCTACTACAAGTCAGGTATGCCAAAGATCGAAGTCGCACAAAGAGTCGCTGAGCACATGCGTCCAGATGCCAATCGCTCGCGTTCGTTTCAGGTGTTCAGAGATGGACTACGGAGCATCGTGACGTAGGCCAAGCGCGCCGAGCAGACGACCATGAGGGTTGCAGGTTCGCTGGGTGGCGTGCGGCGCAGCGGACAATGTCGGAACCCCGGTCCTGGCGGTTCCAACATCGCCCGTTCAGTGCGCCGAAGAGGACTCGAACCTCCACGGACCAAGTGGTCCACAAGGCCCTCAACCTTGCGCGTCTACCAATTCCGCCACCGGCGCAGAGCCAGCGAGTATAGCCTCGGACCGGCGGCGCCGGATGGACGCGTGGGAGTGATGGTGCTCGTCTTGGCCCCTGGACCGACGCACGAGGACTGCCGCCGCTTGCATCCGTCCACGCCGGGCGCTAGTCTGCGAACACATGTTCGTTCCAGGCCACAGCGACCCGAACAGCGAACCCGAACAGGGAGCCCAAAAGACATGGATCTGACCAAGCGCCAGCAGGAGATATTCGACTTCATCCACAAGTACTCGGCCAAGTACGGCTACCCGCCCACGGTGCGCGACATCGGCAAGGCCGTGGGCCTCGCGTCCTCATCGACCGTGCACGCCCACCTCGCGAACCTCGAGAAGATCGGCCTGCTCAGGCGCGACCCGTCGAAGCCGCGCGCGCTCGAGCTGCTCGACCGCGTCGATCGCGTCGTCGGCAGCGCGGTGGAGAGCGTGCGCGGGATCGCGCGTGGCGACAGCCTGCCGCTGCTCGGTTCGGTCGCCGCGGGCGCGCCGATGCTCGCGGAGGAGAACATCGAGGAGTACGTCTCGGTGCCGTCGGTGGCCGGCGGCGGCGACGGCGAGTATCTGCTGCAGATCCGCGGCGAATCGATGAAGGACGCCGGCATCCTCGACGGCGACTACGTTGTCGTGCACTCCCAGGACACGGCGCAGGACGGCGACATCGTCGTGGCGCTGCTGGGCGAGGAGGCGACCGTGAAGCGCTTCTTCAAGGAAGCCGACCACATCCGGTTGCAGCCCGAGAACGAGACGATGGAGCCGATCCGCAGCAACGAGGTCGAGGTGCTCGGGCGCGTGGTGGGGTTGCTGAGGAGCGTCTGAAGAGCTAACTTTGTCCGTGCAGGTCAGGCAGCCGCGGGGGTCGAAGAAGGCCTTCGAGGAAAGTCCGGACATCAAAGGGCAGGGTGGTCGAGCGATCGACCCGGGGAAACCCGCGGGAAAGTGCAACAGAAAGCAAACCGCCGATGGGGCCGTCCCACGTGAACGGCCAACAGGCAAGGTTGAAACGGTGCGGTAAGAGCGCACCAGCGCCGCGGTGACGCGGCGGCTAGGTAAACCCCACCCGATGCAAGGCCAGTTTGGACCGCTTGCAGGTAGCCCGCCGAGGTCCAGGTAGGCCGCGTAGATGGATGGCTGCTCAACGACAGGATCCGGCTTATCGACCCGCTAAGGAAAAGCCCCGCTCCGGCGGGGCTTTTCTATGTCCGGACACCTGCGCGGCCCGCCGGGTTGCGAAGAACCCTACGGCCGAAGAAGTCGAGGACGCTCAGGCCCGCAGCTGCTCGTGCGCGGTCTGCATCAACGTCGGCGTGCGCTTGAGCTCGTCGAGCGCCCCGAGCATCGACTCGAGCTCGCAGTCGATCTTCGCCGGCCACTCCTTCGGCGGGATGCTCGTCGAGCGTCTTCAGCCCGTTGCCGGTGATCAGCGCGACGACCGTGTCGTCGGGCGCGAAGCGCCCGGCCGCGGCGAGCTTCTCGAGCACCGCGATCGTCGTGCCGCCGGCCGGCTCGGTGAGCAGCCCCTCGGTCGCCGCGAGCAGGTCGATGCCGGCGAAGATCTCGGGGTCGGAGGCGAAGGCGGCGGTGCCGCCGCGCGAGTGGACGGCGTCGATCACGAGGTAGCCGTCGCCGGGCGCGCCGATCGCGAGCGAGTGCGCGACGGTCTCGGGCATCACCGGCACGACCTCCGCCTCCTCGGCGAGGATCGCGGAGGCGATCGGGTTGCAGCCGCTCGGCTGGGCGATGTGGATCTGCGTCCGCTCGGTCTCGGAGAGGCCGAGCAGCTGGAGCTCGCCGAGGCCCTTGTGCATCCGCGAGGAGAGCGTGCCGCCGGCGGCCGGTGAGACGATGTGGTCGGGTGAGATCCAATCGAGCTGCTCGACGATCTCGAACGCGGCGGTCTTGGCGCCCTCGGCGTAGAACGGGCGCAGCGTGATGTTCGCGAAGTCCATCCCCGTCGCTTCGGCGAGCGCGCGGCAGCAGCGGTTGGCTTCGTCGTAGTTGCCCTCGACCTGCACGACCTTTGCGCCGAGCGCCATGCACGCGCGCGCCTTCGTCGCCTCCAGCGCGTTGGGATAGAAGATGAACGCGTCGACCCCGGCCTTCGCCGCGAGCGAGGCGACGGCCGTGCCGACGTTGCCGGTGGAGACGCAGCCGATCTCGCCCTTGCCGCGCTCGAGCAGGTGCGCGACCGACATCGAGACGACGCGATCCTTGTAGGAGAGGCTCGGGCGGTTGCTGGAGTCGTCCTTGAGGTACAGGTTCGAGAGGCCGAGCTCGGCGCCGAGCCGGTCGGCGCGGATCAAAGGCGTGTAGCCAGAGTGCTGGCCCACCCGCGCCTGCGCGCCCGCGTCGAGGATCGGGAGCAGCTCCTCGAAGTGCCAGATGTTGTGCGGGCGCTCGGAGCTGGGGAAGTCGCGGAAGTGGCTGGCCGCGAGCTCGTAGTCGTAGACGATGTCCAGGCCCTTGCCGCAGTCAGGGCACGCGAACGTCGTGTCCGTGAGCGGATAGTGGTGATCGCAGCGATGGCAGACGAGCTCGGTCGCGCACGAGCGTGTCCGCTGGCGGGTCCCCTGCTGAGGCGATGCGGTGCTGGACGGGCTCATGCCGGTACCGCAGACGATACGCCTGGCCACGGCGTTTGTGTATCGCCATCGTTACCAAACGCGATCCACAGCTCCTCGGCGATGTGGGGAGCGAACGGGCCGAGCATCTGAATCAGCACGACCAAAGCCTCGTTCAGCGCCGCGCGGTCGGCCGCGCTCAGCTCCGGCTGGCGCGCGAGCACGCGCTTCTCGAAGTCCTTGATGCGGTCGAACAGCAGCATCACGTCGCGCACGGCGCTGTGCGTCTCGAGGTTCTCCATCTCCGCGGTCGTCTTCTCGACGGCCTTCTCGCACCACTGCGCGAGTTTGCGCCGCAGGTGCTCGGTCGTGTCCTTCGCGGGCGCCACAAGGGGCTCTCCCGCCCGCGCCAGGTGGGCAGCCGAGAACGTCCACACCTGGTTGAGGAACCGGTGCGCGCGCAGCACCGCCGAGTCGCTCCAGTTGAGCGTCTTCTGCGGGCGCGCGGCGTAGAGCACCGCCAGCCGCACGGTGTCCGCCCCGTAGCGCTCGACGAGCGCGTCGGGATCGACGACGTTGCCGAGGTGCTTGGACATCTTGCGCCCGTCGCTGATCACCATCTCGTGGAACAGGCAGCCGGCGAACGGCTCGCCGTCCTGCAGGAACGCGAGCGGGCCGATGTCGCGTAGCGCCTTCGTGACGATCCGCTGGTCGAAGACGAAGTTGCCGCTGTCCGAGCCGGCGACGACGCGCTCGGAGGGAAGCCAGTCGCGCAGGTCGCCGAGCGCGAGGATCTGCTCGAGCGACTCCTCGCGCGACTGCCGGCGGCACGGCGACCGGCACCCACAGCCAGAGCGCGTCGAAGTGGCAGTCGAGCGTGTCCGTCTCGCGCTCGGCCGGGCCGCCGCACAGCGGGCACGTCGTCTGCACGAACTCATCGAGCTCCGCGAGCGGGTTGCCGGCGCCCGTCGGCGTGATGTCGAGCGGCAGCAGCACCGGCAGCTGCTCCTTCGGCAATGGCACCGCGCCGTGCGTCTCGCAGTAGACGATCGGGATCGGCGTGCCCCACGAGCGCTGGCGCGAGATCGAGAAGTCGTCGGCCTTGTAGCGGACCGCCGGCTGCGGCGCCGAGGCCTCGCCGTGCGGCGGGCGCCGTTGCGTCACTCGACCCACGACGCGCCGAGCAGCGCGGGCAGGCGCTCGGCGATCACCTCGTCGGTGCGGTCGCGCTCGGGAATCCCGAACACGGCGGTCGCGCCGAAACGCCCGTCGACGCCGGGCGAGATCAGCACCGGCAGGGGGGGCCGCCCGCCACGGGCGCGGGCAGCGTGCGACCGGTATCGACCAGCGCGAACGTGCGCGCGTCGCGCGAGCTGCGCTCCAGCCCGCCCGAGCGGAGCTCCTCGAGGCGCTCGCGAACATCGGGATCGGACGCCCACGCGTCGATCTCCGGATGCTTCGGCGAGATCAACACGAACCGCGCCTGCGCGAGCGCGTCGGCGTGCGGCGTGAACACGGTCAACCGCGCGCCGTCGGCCGGGGCGCCCGGCCGGGACGGCTGGGTCAGCTCGACCTCGACGCCGTCGACGCGGCCGAGCACGAAGCGCTGGCTGGCGAGCGCGACCTCGTCCCATTTGCCGCTGGCCTGCAGATCGTCGAGCCGGCGGTCGTTCTCGGCGCGTGTAGGCGCTGACGCGCAGGAACCAGGTGGGGCGCTCGATCAGGCGGACGGGGTTGTGGCAGCGCCAGCAGAGGCCGTCCTCGACCTGGATCGTCGCGAGCGTCGTCTGGCAGGTGTCGCACCAGTCGACGTTCCCGGTCCCGCGGTAGACGAGCCCCGCCTCGAGCAGCGTCAGGAACAGCCACTGCGACCAGCGGTACATGATCGCGTCCGAGCTCATGAACGCACGCGACCAGTCGAACGAGAAGCCGAGCCGCTCGAGCTGTCCGGTCATGTGCTCGGCGCAGCGCGCGACCCACTGCGCTCGGCGGCACGCCGCCGGCGATCGCGCCGAGCTCGGCGGGCAGGCCGAAGGCGTCGAAGCCGAAGGCGAACAGCACCGCATCCCCGCGCGCGCGAGAGAAGCGCGCGTAGGCGTCGCCGATCGAGTAGGAGCGGACGTGGCCGATGTGGATGTTCCCCGAGGTGAAGGGGGCGGAGGGCTTGATGTACTTGCGAGGTTGTCCCTCGATCAGGCATCGGGCGTGCGGAACGCGTCGCGCGCGCGCCAGGCCGTCTGCCGGCGGGCCTCGATCGTCTGCGGGTCATAGCGTTTTGCGAGCTGGTCGGGCATCTCAATCGAGCATATCCGAGGGCATAAGTCCCGGGACCCCATTGCTATGCTCGAATCACCAGCCCCATAGGCGCAGACTGTCCGCCCCGAATGCGAGGATGAAGCGATGGAGATAGAGATCGGACGCGGCAAGAAAGCGCGCCAGGCATACGGATTCGACGACATCGCGATCGTCCCTTCCCGGCGCACGCGCGACCCCGACGACATCGATCTCTCCTGGAAGCTGGGGCCGTATCAGTTCGAGCTGCCGCTGATGGCCTCGGCGATGGACGGCGTCGTCTCGCCGCGCACGGCGGGGATCGTCGGCAACCTCGGCGGGCTGGCGGTGCTGAACCTCGAGGGGATTTTCACCAGGTACGAGGACGCCGAGGAGCAGCTCGAGCGGATCAGCGAGCTGCCGAAGGAGCAGGCCACCCGCGAGATGCAGGACATCTACGCAGAGCCCGTGAAGCCCGAGCTGATAACGCAGCGGATCAGGGAAATCAAGGAGCAGAAAGTCGTCGTCGCGGCGTCGCTGACCCCGCAGAGAGTCTTGAAGTACCACGAGCTCGCGCTCGAGGCCGGGCTCGACGTGCTCGTGATCCAGGGGACGGTCGTCTCCGGGGAGCACGTTTCGACCGTCTCCGAGCCGCTGAACCTGAAGGAGTTCATCCCGACGCTCGAGGTGCCGGTGGTAGTCGGCGGCTGTGCCTCCTACCACACGGGCCTGCACCTGATGCGCACCGGCGCCGCCGGCGTGCTCGTCGGCGTAGGCCCGGGCGCGGCCTGCACGACGAGGGGTGTGCTCGGGATCGGCGTGCCGCAGGCGACGGCGATCGCGGACGTCGCGCACGCCCGTTCGACGCACATGCTGGAGACGGGCGAGTACTGCCAGGTGATCGCCGACGGCGGCATGAGAAACGGCGGCGACGTGTCGAAGGCGATCGCGCTCGGCGCCGACGCGGTGATGATCGGCTCGCCGCTCGCCCGCGCGTACGAGGCGCCGGGCAGGGGCTTTCACTGGGGCATGGCCACGTTCCATCCGACCCTCCCGCGCGGCGCGCGCGTGGCGACGACCCAGAACGGCACGCTCGAGGAGATCCTCGTGGGGCCGGCGCGAGAGAACGACGGCACGTTCAACCTGTTCGGCGGCCTCAGGACCTCGATGGCGACCTGCGGGCACAAGGACCTCGCGGAGTTCAACCGCGCCGAGGTCGTGATCGCGCCGGCGCTCCAGACCGAGGGCAAGGCGTTGCAGCGCGACCAGGGCGTGGGGATGGGGTCCAACGGAAGGGCCGCAGCAGCCGTCCTCGTCAATGACTGAGTCTGAGGCGTCCCCGCCTTCGTTCGGCGGCGTCCTCGATCACTCGCGTGGCTAGCATCGCACAGCCATCGCTCACTGCGTCCTTGCCGGCCTCGCCGGGAACAACTCAGACGAGCGTTGTGGCCACGTCCGCACCCGACCGGCGAGGAGCTGACCGGCGGCATCCCCGAGGTCAACGAAGAGGTGATCGTCCTCGACTACGGGGGCCAGTACGCCAGCTGATCGCGACGCAGGGTGCGCGACTGCGGCGTGTTCTCCGAGCTGCTGCCGAGCCACACGCCGCTCGAGCAGATCGAGCGCAGAAAACCCCGCGGGATCATCCTCTCGGGTGGCCCCGCGTCGGTGTACGCCGAGGGGGCGCCGAAGCTGGAGCGGGGGTTGCTGGAGCTGGGCGTGCCGGTGATGGGCATCTGTTACGGGATGCAGCTGCTCGTGCACGAGCTCGGCGGACGCGTCGAGGAGGCCGAGGTGGGGGAGTTCGGCCGCTCCGATCTGACGGTGACCGAGCCGGGACGGTTGTTGAAGGGCATGCCGAGGGAGCAGACCTGCTGGATGAGCCACCGCGACACGGTGATCGAGCCGCCCCCGGGGTTCACGGCGCTCGCGTCATCGAGCGTCTCGCCGGTCGCCGCGGTCGAGGACGCTACGAACGGCATCTACGGGATCCAGTTCCACCCCGAGGTCGTCCATACCCCGTATGGACAGGAGATATTGACGAGGTTCCTGACGGATGTGTGCGGCTGCGAGCGCGACATGGTCGGCGAAGGGAATCGTCGAGGACCAGATCGCGCGGATCCGCCACCAGGTGGGAGACGGGCAGGTGATCTGCGGTCTCTCGGGTGGCGTCGACTCGTCGGTCGCGGCGCTGCTCGTGCACCGCGCGGTCGGGGATCAGTTGACGTGCGTGTTCGTCGATCACGGGTTGATGCGCAAAGACGAGGGCGAGCAGGTGGTGAGCGCGTTCAGGGACACGTTCAAGGTTCCGATCGTGGCCGTTGACGCTGAGAAAAGATTCCTGGAGAAGCTGAAAGGCGTGACCGAGCCCGAGGCCAAGCGCAAGGCGATCGGCGCCGAGTTCATCAGGGTTTTCGAGGAGGAGGCCGCGAAGCTCGACGGTGCGAACTACCTCGTGCAGGGCACGCTGTATTCCGACGTGATCGAGTCCGGCGGCGGCACGGGCGCGGCGACGATCAAGTCTCACCACAACGTCGGCGGGCTGCCCGACGACCTCAAATTCGAGCTGGTGGAGCCGCTGAGGGCGCTGTTCAAGGACGAGGTGCGCGCCGTCGGCGCCGAGCTCGGCCTGCCCGAGCGCCTGGTCTGGCGCCAGCCGTTCCCGGGGCCCGGGCCTGGCGATCAGGATCGTCGGCGGCGAAGCGACGAAGGAGCGGCTGGATGTGCTGCGCGAGGCCGACCACATCCTCCAGGAGGAGATCCGCAAGGCCGGTCTGTACCGCGAGCTGTGGCAGTCGTTCTGCGTGCTGCCCGACATCCGCACGGTGGGCGTGCAGGGCGACGAGCGCACCTACGGCTACGTGGTCGTCGTACGCGCGGTCACGAGCGACGACGCGATGACGGCCGACTGGGCGCGGCTGCCGTACGACCTGTTGGAGACGATCGCCTCGCGGATGATCAACGAGCTGCGCGAGGTCAATAGGGTCGTGTTGGACATAACCTCGAAGCCGCCGGGAACGATTGAGTGGGAGTAGCGGCGTTCACGGGACGGCGAAAATCTTGCGGAAGTGATTTGATGGCAAGCCCCCAGGCCGACGGATCGTCGTCCCTGGCAAGGACGCAGGGAGCGTGGCGTGCTGTGCACGCGAGCGACCGAGGACGCCGCCAGGGACGAGGAGACTAGGTCTGGGCTATGATGTGCCCTCGCGCCGCGCTCTAAGCGTGGCCTTTTTTACGCTATGACCCCCTCGACATCGACACCTTCGGCCCGCACCTATGTGGCCAAACCCACCGAGCGCGAGCGCAACTGGGTCGTGGTCGACGCGAACGGCAAGACCCTCGGCCGGATGGCGACGCAGATCGCGGACGTGCTGCGCGGCAAGCGCAAGCCCGAGTACACCCCGCACATCGACACCGGCGACTTCGTTGTGGTGATCAACGCGGAGAAGGTCGCGGTGACGGGGAACAAGCGCGCCGACAAGCGCTATTACCGTCACTCCGGTTATCCGGGTGGCCTGCGCTCGCGGACGTTCGAGGAGATGCTGGCAAGGCGCCCCGAGGAGATCATCCGGCTGGCCGTGAAAGGCATGATGCCGCGCAACCGGCTGGCACGGAAACAGCTGACGAAGCTGAAGATCTACGCCGGGCCCGAGCACCCGCACACAGCTCAGAAACCGCAACCTTTGGAGATCGAGGCCTGATGGCCGACGACGAGGACACGACAGAGACACCCGCCGACGCGACCAACGCCGCGGGCGAGGAGACGCCCGCCGAGGACCAGAACGCGGTGCCGACCGACGACGCGGCCGAGATCGCCGGGTCAGCGGAGGACGCCGCGCTCGAGGCGTTGCAGGAGTCCAAAGAGCACCCCCAGGCAGAGTCCGCACAGGCCGAGCCGGAGCCATTCGAGCCGGTCCCCGGCAACGCCGTCCCGAGCGAGGACGCGACCGAGATCGCGGGCTCGGCCGAGGACGCGCCGCTCGAGGCCGCGCAGGAGCGCGCCGAGGAGGCTGTCGGAGAGGCCGTCGCCGAGGAGATCGTCGCGGAGGCGATCGCCGAGGAGATCGCGGAGGAGGTGCTCGCCGAGGCCGTCGTGGAGGAGCTGGCCGAGGAGGCGATCGAGGAGGCCGTCGCGGAAGAGGTCGCCGAGGAGATCGTCGCCGAGATCGTGGCGGAGGCGGTCGTTGAGGAGGCTCTAGAGGAGGCCGTCGCCGAGGAGCTCGTCGAGGAGGCTGTCGAGGAAGCCGTGGCGGAGGCGATCGCCGAGGAGGTCGTCGCCGAGGCAGAGGCCGAGGCGGAGCTCGAAGAGGACGAGGAAGAGGAAGCCCCACGCGTGAAGCCCGCCGTGCCGGGAGCGCATCTCGAGGTGGACATCGTCCCCGAGGGCGTCGATCCGCTCGGACGCGGCGAGACGCGCGGCGACAGCTACGAGGACCCCTACGCGATCGAGGACGAGGAGTCCGACGGCGCGGGAGGACAGGCCGAGGAGGAGCAGGAGGAGGTTCTGACCGAGCCGATCTCGACCGCCGCGATCGACCTCGCTTCAGGCGCGCGCTATCGCGCGACGGGCAAGCGCAAGACGGCGGTCGCGCGCGTCACGCTGCGACCAGGGAGCGGCACGTACCTCGTGAACGGGAAGACGCTCGAGGAGCACTTCCCGCGCATCACCCAGCAGCGCAACATCCGCCAGCCGCTGGAGACGGTCGGCTATCAGGAGCGGATGGACGTGGTCGCGCGGCTGCACGGCGGCGGCATCTCCGCGCAGGCTGGCGCGCTGCGCCACGGCGTCTCGCGCGCGCTGCTGGAGGCCGACCCGAACCTGCGCGGCGAGCTCAAGCGCCGTGGCTTCCTGACGCGGGATTCGCGCGCGAAGGAGCGCAAGAAGGCCGGTCTGAAGAAGGCCCGTAAGAAGCCGCAGTTCTCCAAGCGGTAGTGGGATCGGCATTCTCAAACGGCCGCAAGAAAGCCGGCCGTTTGAGAATGCCGCCCCACTTGGCTGATGTAATCGGATTGGGCGCGATTCGTAGGAGAACCTCTGGAGGTCGGATGTCGTCGGACGTGGCTAAATGAGTCGGAAGTTGTTCGGGACGGACGGCGTGCGGGGGGTGGCCGGGGGGTTGCTCACGGCCGAGCTCGCGCTCGGCCTCGCGCAGGCGGCGACGCGCAAGACCGGCGTCGAGCGCCCGCAGGTGCTGATCGTGCGCGACACGCGCGAGTCGGGCGAGATGCTCCAGGCCGCGGTCGCGGCCGGCGTGAGCGCCGCCGGCGGCGACGCGCTGCTGGGCGGCGTGCTGCCGACGCCGGCCGCGCCGCTGTTGATCGGTCGCTACGGCTTCGACCTGGCAGTGGTGCTGTCGGCCTCGCACAACCCGTATCGAGGACAACGGGATCAAGTTCTTCGCCGGCGACGGCTACAAGCTCTCGGACGAGACCGAGCTGCAGATCGAGCAGGAGCTGGAGCGGGCCGCGGACGGCGGGGTCGCGGCGGCTGGCGCGGCTGCCGGCCCTCCCGCGCAGATCGGCCACGTGCGCGACTTGCGGGGTGCCGGGGAGGACTACCTGCGCGAGCTGCACGGGCATTTCGCCGAGCTCGACCTCGCCGGGCTGGACGTGCTGCTGGACTGCGCGAACGGCGCCACCCACCACGTCGCCCCGGAGATCTTCCGGCGGCTGGGGGCAAAGGTGAGCGTGATCGCCGATCGGCCGGACGGCCGCAACATCAACGCCGGCTGTGGCTCGACCCACGTCGAGCGGCTGGGGGAGATGGTCCGCGATGGCGGACACGCGCTGGGGTTCGCCTTCGACGGCGACGGCGACCGCGTGCTCGCGGTCGATCGTACGGGGGCGGTCGTCGACGGCGACGAGCTGATGGCGCTCGCGGCGCTGCACCTGCGCGAGCAGGGGCGGCTGAACGACGGCGGCGTGGTCGTGACGGTGATGACCAACTACGGCTTTCACTCGGCGATGCGCCAGGCGGGCGTGGAGGTGGCGATCACGCAGGTCGGCGATCGCTACGTGCTCGAGGAGCTGCGCGCGCGCGACTGGGTGATCGGCGGCGAGCAGTCGGGGCACATCATCGACACGAACTTCAACCGCACGGGCGATGGGATCGCCGGGGCGCTGCTCACGCTCCAGGCGCTCGCCGGCCGCGACCTGGCAGAGCGCGACGCGATGGAGAAGCTGCCGCAGCGGCTCGTGAACGTGCGCGTGCGCGAGCGCGGCGCGCTGGAGACGGCGACAGACGTGAACGACGCCGTGAGCGCCGCGGGCCAGGCGCTCGAGGGCCGTGGGCGGGTGCTGGTACGCCCGAGCGGAACCGAGCCGCTGGTGCGGGTGATGGTGGAGGCACCGACGGACGACGAGGCCGAGGAGGTCTGCGGGCGGTTGGCGGCGCTGGTCGAGTCGCAGCTGGGCTGAGCCGTCCCCGCCGGTCCCGCCGACGGATACCTCTGCGGAGAGATGCTCGAACCGGAGGCGAGGAGCGGACGAACGTTCGAGAGAATGCGCTCGATCCGCTGGTATCTTCGATGACGTGTGCGGCATCGTTGGCTACGTCGGCAATCGCTCCGTCCGCGAGCTGCTGCTCGACGGGCTGAAGAAGCTCGAGTACCGCGGGTATGACTCCGCCGGGATCTCGGTGATCGGGGAAGAGGGGATCGAGACGGTGCGCGCGGTCGGCAACCTCGACGCGCTGCAGGCGAAGCTCGACGGCGCTGCCCAGGCGCAGGCCGAGGAGGAGTCGGCGAACGGTGCCGTGGCCGTGGCAGTGCGCCCCGCGACGACCGGCATCGGCCACACGCGCTGGGCGACGCACGGGCGCGTGACCGAGGAGAACGCCCATCCGCACTACGACTCCGCCGATCGCTTCCACGTGGTCGTGAACGGGATCGTGGAGAACTACATGACGCTCAAGGAGCGTCTGCTCGCCGAAGGGAACGTGTTCACGTCGGAGACCGACGCCGAGGTGATCGCGCACCTGATCGCCTCGCACTACGACGGCGACCTCGCCGATGCCGTGCGGTCCGCATACGCCGAGCTCGAGGGTCACTACGCGTTCGTCGCGATGTGCCTGCAGGAGCCCGAGACGCTCGTGGGGGCGCGGCGCGAGTGCCCGCTGATCGTCGGGCGTGGCGAGGGCGAGCAGTTCGTAGCCTCCGCGGTGCCGGCCTTCCTCAAGCAGACGCGCGAAGTGCAGTACATCGACAACGGCGAGATCGTCGTGCTGAGGCCGGAGGGCGTCACGATCACGACCCCCGCGGGCGAGCCGGTCGAGCGCGCGGTGGAGACGGTCGACTGGGACGAGGACACCGCCGAGAAGGGCGGCTACGAGACGTTCATGCTGAAGGAGATCCACGAACAGGCCGACGCGGTCGCCGAGACGATCGCCGACCGCACCGCGCGGGGCGATGGCGTCGATCTCGCCGAGGAGGGCGTGCTGGACGAGGCGATCCTGAGCGACGTGAAGCGGATCGTGGTCGTCGCCTGCGGCACCTCCTACCACGCTGGCCTGATCGGCCGCTACGCGATCGAGGAGTGGGCACGGGTGCCGGTCGAGGTCGACGTCGCCTCCGAGTACCGCTACCGCAACCCCGTCGTCGGGCCCGGCGATCTCGTGATCGGGATCTCCCAGTCGGGCGAGACCGCCGACACGCTCGCGGCGATGCGCAAGGCGAAGGAGCGCGGCGCGGCGGTGATCGCGGTCACGAACGTGATGGGCTCGCAGGCCACACGCGACGCCGACGGCGTGCTGTTCACCCGCGCGGGCCTGGAGATCGGGGTGGCGGCGACGAAGACGTTCCTCTGCCAGGTCGCCGTCGTCTACCTGCTCGCCCTGCGCCTGGCCGAGCTGCGCGGCACGCTCGAGCCGGCGCGACTGCGGGAGCTCGTCGCCGACGTGAAGCGCCTGCCGCACGGCATCGAGCAGGTGCTCGCCGGCATCGGCGAGCCGGTGGCGCGCGTCGCGCAGGCGCACAGCGAGAGCGAGTTCTTCCTCTACATCGGCCGCCACGTGGGCCTGGCCGTGGCGCTGGAGGGAGCGCTGAAGCTGAAGGAGATCTCCTACATCGCCACCGACGCCTACCCGGCGGGGGAGATGAAGCACGGGCCGATCGCGCTGCTCGACGAGTCCACGCCGGTCGTGTGCGTGGCGACCGACTCGCCGGTGCTCGAGAAGATGGCCTCGAACATGGCCGAGGTGCGCGCGCGCGGCGCCCACGTGGTCGCGGTGACGACCGCCGGCAACGAGCAGATCGCCAAGCAGGCCGACTCGGTGATCGAGGTGCCGGCGATCGACTGGATGCTCCAGCCGATGCTCGCGGTGATCCCGCTGCAGCTGCTCGCCTACGAGATCGCGCGCAAGCGCGGGTTGAACGTAGACCAGCCGCGCAACCTGGCGAAGACCGTCACGGTGGAGTAGTCATCTAGCATCGCTGGTCGTGGATGCGCTCCCCGACTGGCTGACACCGCTGCTCGACGCCGAGACGATGCGTGGCGTCGACCGCTGGGCGATCGAGGAGCGCGGGGTGCCGTCGCTCGAGTTGATGGAGCGCGCCGGGGCGGGGGTGACGCGGATCGTCGAGCGCCTGGACCCCGACGGACCGGTGGCGGTGGTGTGCGGGAAGGGGAACAACGGCGGCGACGGGCTCGTCGTCGCGAGGCTGCTGCGCGAGGCGGGCAGGAGCGTCACGGTCGTATGCGCGGCGCCGCTCGGCGACTTCGCCGGCGACGCGCATGTGAACTTGGAGCGACTGCCCGGCGAGCAGCCGATCGAGCTGGCCAAGGATCGCGCGCGCGCCGAGCAGGCGCTCGCGAAGGCGAGTGTGATCGTCGACGCGCTGCTCGGTACCGGCTTCGAGGGTGAGCCCCGTGGGAACGTCGGCGAGGCGATCGAGGTCGTGAACGCCGCGCGCTCGCCGGGTACACCGGTCGTGAGCGTGGACGTGCCCAGCGGCATCGATGCCTCCACGGGGGTCGCGTCGGGCGCCGCGGTGCGGGCGACGGTGACCGCGACCTTCCACGCCGGCAAGCCGGGCCTGTGGATCGCGCCGGGGAAGACGCATGCGGGCAAGGTCGAGACGATCGAGATCGGGATTCCGCGCGGCTGGCCGGGTGAGGCGAGGATCGGCCTGATCGCCCCGTCGGTGTTCGAGCTCTTGCCGCGCAGGGGACCGGATTCGACGAAGTTCATCAGCGGCCACGTGCTGGTCGCCGGGGGCTCGCGCGGGCTGACGGGCGCGCCGCGGATGGCCGCGCATGCCGCGATGCGCGCCGGGGCCGGGTATGTGACGGCGTTCGTGCCCGAGTCCCTGCAGCCGATCCTCGCGACCGCGGGGCCGCCCGAGCTGATGACCAAAGGCCTGCCCGACGACGGCGCCGGCGGCTTGGCGGCAGCGGGCGTCGAAGAGGTGCTCGAAGCGAGCGAGCGCGGCGGGGCGCTGGCGCTGGGGCCCGGTCTCGGGCGCTCGGACGGCGCCGTCGCGTTCGCATGCGAGCTCGCACGCAAGGCGAAGGTCGCGCTGGTGCTCGACGCCGACGGGCTGAACGCGCACGCGGGACGACTCGGTGAGCTGAGCGCGCGATCCGCCCCCACGGTGCTGACCCCGCACGCCGGCGAGCTGGGCCGTCTGCTGGAGGTGAGTAGCGAGGAGATCGAGCGCGAACGTCTGCGCCACGTCCGCGTGGCCGCCGAGCAGGCGCGGGCGGTAGTCGTGCTGAAGGGCGACGACACGCTGATCGCCGAGCCCTCCGGCCGGGTGGCCGTCAGCCCGGGCGCCACTCCCGCGCTGGCCACTGCCGGCACCGGCGATGTGCTGACCGGTGTGATCGCCGCGCTGCTCGCCGCCGGGCTCGACCCGTTCGCCGCCGCCGCCGCGGGCGTGTCGCTGCACGCGCAGGCCGGCCGGGAGGCGGCGCGCAGGCAGGGCGCGGCCGAGGGAGTCGTCGCCTCCGACGTGATCGCCGCGCTGCCGGCGTCGCGTGGCGGCCCGCGTAGCGAGGGCCATCGCGGCCGTGTCGAGGGCTGGGAGCACGGCCCGCACGAGCCTCGCACGGCGGACAGGCAGGGGCGATGACGACCGGGGAGTCGACCGCGCACCGCGCGCTCGCGCGCGTGAACGTTGCCGCGATCGAGCGCAACTGCGCGCGGTTACGGGGCGATCTGCACGACGGCGCCGAGCTGTGCGCGGTCGTGAAGGCCGACGGGTACGGCCACGGCGCGGTCCAGAGCGCGCGCGCGGCGATCGCCGGTGGCGCGAGCTGGCTGGCGGTCGCGGCGGCGAGCGAGGCACGCGAGCTGCGCGAGGCGGGCTTGCGCGACGCCGACCTACATGACGCCAGTCCGCACGGTCCCAACCAGCGCGGCTTGCACGACGTCAACCTGCGCAACGCGCGCATACTCGTGATGGGCGCGTTGACCGAAGGCGAGCTGGACGCAGGCGCTCGCCGCGGATGCCGACGTGGTCGTGTGGAGCGAGCGCCAGGTGCAGGCTGTCCGCTCGGCGGGAGGCGGCAGGGTGCACGTGAAGCTCGATTCCGGCATGGGGCGCCTCGGCACGCGCGATCCGGCGCAGGCTTCCCGCACGGTGGCCGCGGCGCGAGACGCCGACGGGGTCGAGCTGGTGGGGCTGATGACGCACTTCGCCACCGCCGACGATCGCAGCGACGACGGGTTCTTCGCGATGCAGCTCGGCCGGTTCACGGAGTGGGCGATGGCGCGTGAAGGCCGAGCAGCCGGAGCTGATCGTGCACGCCGCGAACAGCGCCGCGCTGTTGCGCGAGGAGGCAGCGCAGCTCGACATGGTGCGCTGCGGGATCGCCATCTACGGGATGGACCCGTTCGGCGATGACCCGGCCGCGCGAGGGTTGGAGCCGGCGCTCGCAGCTGAGCTCGTACGTCGCCGAGGTGAAGCGCTGCGAGGCGGGGGAGAGCGCCGGGTATGGGCGGCGCTTCGTCGCCGAGCGCGACACCTGGCTGGCGGTGCTGCCGATCGGCTACGGCGACGGTTGGCGGCGAGCGTGCTCGAACAACGCCGACGTGCTGATCGCCGGCCGCCGCTACCCGCTGGTGGGGACGGTGAGCATGGACAACATCACCGTCGATCTCGGTCCGGACGCGAGCGAGGAGCTGCTTGGTGAGGAGGCGATCCTGATCGGGCGCGCCGACGCCGGCGGGCGCGCGGGCGCCACGGGCGATGATCAGGGCGCCGAGCAGATCACGGCCGAGGACGTCGCAAGGCGGCTCGGCACGATCAACTACGAGGTCACGTGCGCGCTCACCCCGCGCGTGCCGCGCCGCTACCACCGCGACGGCGAGCCGCTGGCGGAGGAGCCCACCGAGCTCGTCGTCAGCGTAACCGACACCGGCTCCCGGCACAGGGAGCCGGCCGATCCTCCGGTGGCGCTGCGACCGGCGCCGGCGGATCGGCATGAGTGAGGATGGGCTGCAGGTCGCCCGCGCGGCGCTCGCCGGTCAGCCCGCCTGGCTGGTGGGTGGCGCCGTGCGCGATCGTGCGCTGGGCCGTCCCCTGACCGACCTCGACCTCGTCGTCGACGGCGATCCCGAGCAGGCGGCGCGCGCGATCGCCCGCGCGGCGGGCAAGGCCGCGTGCTTCGCGCTGTCGGAGGACTTCGGCGCATGGCGGGTGGTCGCGCGCGACCGAGCGTGGCAGGCCGACCTCGAGCGCTTGCGTGGAGGCTCGCTGCAGGCCGACCTCGAGCTGCGCGACTTCACGGTCAACGCGATCGCCGAGCCGCTGGCGGGCGGCGCGTCGATCGATCCGCTGAACGGGCTCGGGGACCTGACGGCCGGTCGCCTGCGAATGGCCGGCCCGGAGGCGTTCGCCGACGATCCGCTGCGGGTGCTCCGTCTCGTGCGGATCGCGGTCGAGCTGGATCTCGAGCCGGAGGAGCAGACTCGCGAGGCGGCGCGCGCACACGCGGGCGAGCTGGGCAGGGTCTCGGCCGAGCGCGTGTTCATGGAGCTGCGCCGCATCCTCTCCTCCCCACGGGCACGGCACGGACTCGAGCTGCTCGACGAGCTGGGGGCGATGGCGGTCGTGCTGCCCGAGCTCGCGGCACTGCAGGGCATCGAGCAGAGCCGCTTTCATCACCTCGACGTCTACGGCCACACGCTCGAGGTGCTCGACCGCACGATCGAGCTGCAGGCCGACCCGAGCGCCGTCTTCGGCGAGGAACACGCGGCCGATCTGCGAGCGCTGCTCGACGAGCCGCTGGCCGACGAGTTGACGCGCGGCGAGGCGCTGCGCTGGGGCGCCTTGCTGCACGACGCCGCCAAGCCGCTGACCAGAGGCGTGCGCCCCGGGGACGGTCGCGTGACGTTCATCGGGCACGATGTCGAGGGCGCCGAGCTGGCGCGGACGGTGCTCGGCAGGCTGCGCACGAGCGAGCGCTTGCGCGCGCATGTCGCCGCGCTGGTGCGCAACCACCTGCGCCTCGGCTTCCTCGTCCACGAGCCCCAGCCGCTTGCGCGTCGCACCGTGTACGCCTACCTGCACGCGTGCGATCCAGTCGAGGTTGACGTAACGCTGCTGTCGGTCGCCGACCGGCTGGCCACGCGCGGGGACAACGCGCAACGGGCGATCGATGCTCACCTGGCGGTTGCGAGCGGGATGCTGCGCGATGCGCTGCGCTGGCGCGCCGAGGGGCCGCCCCGGCCGCTCGTGCGGGGCGACGAGCTGGCGGCGGAGCTCGGGATGCCGCACGGGGCCGCGGGTCGGCGAGCTGCTCGGCGAGCTGGCGGCGGCGCAGTATGCGGGCGAGATCGCCACCCGCGAGCAGGCGCTCGCCTATGCGCGCACGCTTAGTGCATCCAGCTAGGCTTCTGCTCGAGCGATGAGCGATCCGGATTGCATCTTCTGCAAGATCCTCGCGGGCGAGCTGCCCGGGACGATCGTCGACGAAGACGAGCGCACGGTGGCGCTGATGGACATCAACCCCGCCACGCGCGGTCACATGCTCGTGATCCCGCGCGCGCACAGCATGGATCTGCTCACCATCGACCCCGAGGATCTGCGCGCGGTGGCGCTCGCCTCGCAGCGCCAGGCGGTCCGCGCGAAGGAGCTGCTGGGGGCCGAGGGGGTCAACCTGGTCAACTCCTGCGGCGCGCTCGCGTGGCAGACGGTCTTCCACTTCCACATGCACGTGATCCCCCGCTACACGGGCGATCCGCTGCGTTTGCCCTGGGTTCCCGCGCCCGGAGATCCGGCCGAGATCGCGGCCGCCGCGCAGGAACTGAAGCGGAAATAGCGAACAGACCGCTACATCTTCCTAGTTGTCGTGTTGAAAGACCACATGATCCGTGCATCCACAGCGGCAGTCCTTGCGAGCTTCGCGCTCGTGCTCGTGCTGCCCGCGGGCTCGCAGGCGACGCTCACCGAAGTCGGCGTGCTGCCGCCGACGACCAACCCCGAAACCGTGCCGAGCTGCCCGGGCAGCCCCTCGAGCATTCCTCGGCAGTCCTGCCTGGCCGTGAGCCGCACGACCGGCTTCCAGGTGAAGGTCGGCACCACGCACAACCCGCTCGCCGCGCCGCGCGCCGGCACCGTCGTCGCCTGGTCGATCGACCTCGGCAAGCCGAACGCGACGCAGATCAAGTTCTTCAACGAAAAGGAGGGCGGTCCCTCGACGGCGGGCATCGCGATCCTGCGGCCCCAGGCGAAGCCGAACCTGACCTACAAGCTGATCGCGCAGAGCCCGCTCGTGAAACTCGAACCCTACTTCGGCAAGACCGCCCAGTTCCCGCTCGAAACCACGCTGCAGGTCAAAAAGGGCGACGTGATCGCGCTGACCGTGCCCTCCTGGGCGCCGGCGCTGGCCCTGGGCTTCACGAACGCGACCTCCTGGCGCGCCAGCCGCCCGAAAGGCCAGTGCAACAGCACGAGCTCGCAGACGACGCAGACCCTGCTCGGCGGCTCGGTCCAGTACTACTGCCTCTACCTCACAGCGCGCCTGACCTACAGCGCGACGCTTGTCTCGACGCCCTAGCCGGTAGGGGCGCTGGCGCCGCCGCTGGGCGTGGCGGTCGATTCGCCGCCGGCTTTGGTGGCCGATTCCGCCCCGCCGCTTTTCGCGGTTTCGCTGGGGGTGGCGCCCCCGGTCGCGCCGCTTCGCTTTCGGACGCGCCGCTTTCGCTGGCGCCGCTCGATGAGGATGCTTCTTCGCCGGTCTTGGCTTCTTCGCTCGAGGAGCCAGAAGAGCCTTCGCTCGATTTAGCGGTCGAGGTGGTCGAGGTCGATGTCGTCTGCACCGAGGCCTTTTCGGCGCTCGTGTCGGTCGGAGGGGTGATTTCGGGCGTGCTCTTCGGCACCGCGTCGCTCACGTTGCCGCCGCCCCCACACGCGGCGAGGCCCACCGGGCAGAGCAGGAGAACGACCGCGGCGATCACGGCGCGGGCGGAGGGGAGATGCGTCTGGCGGGCGAGTGGTCGCGCCGGCTGTGTCGTCGGGGGGATCTCGGGCTGCCGTTCGGGGTGGCGCGCGAGCGGGGCGGCTTGGGTCTCGATCACCCGGGCGAGTGGACTGCGAAGCTTCAGGCCGGAGGCCCTCAACTAGCCGGCCTCGCCGCGAGCGGCTCCATCCGGCGTCCACAGGTGGGGCAATCGTTCAGATCCCGCTGGGCGAGCTGGTCGCACCAGGAGCAGAAGCGCATGTTCTCCACTGCCCACGGCAGCTTCGAGGGGGAGGGGGCGAGCGGCAGCAGCTTGCCGACGACCTCCAGCGGCTCGCCCGTGTCGCGGTCGAGGTAGATCTGGTCCGGGTCGGCCTCGATCACGATCTCCCGCCCGCTGGCGGGGTTGCGCAGCCGGTAGCGCTGGTTGATGCTCACGGCGGGAACTCTAGCGAAGCTGCTGGACGGGAGCCACGTCCTTGGAGGCTCCCGTCCTTGATCTTTCCCCGCCTCGCGACTACATTGAGGCAATCGTTGCAAAGATGAGTTTTGTCCACGCGCAATCGGGTAATTCCAGGTGCAAGCGGGAAAGGAGAGATCGATGCAGGTACGAGACGGTATGACTGCGATGGCGCTCACCGTGGGGCCCGGACATACCCTGCGCGAGGCGGCGCGGCTGATGTCCGAGCGCAAGGTCGGAGCCGCGGTCGTGATCGACCCCGAGGGACATGGACCGGGGATCCTCACCGAGCGGGACATCCTGCACTCGGTCGGCGCCGGTCACGACCCCGACGACGAGCGGGTCGGCGAGCACCTCACGCGGGAGGTCGTCTTCGCCGCGCCCGACTGGTCGCTCGAGGAGGCGGCCGCGGTGATGGTGCGCGGCGGCTTTCGCCATCTGATCGTGATCGATGAGGGGAGCGCGGTGGGCGTCCTCTCCGTACGCGACATCGTGCGCTGCTGGACGGCCGACGGCGCGACCTGTCCCGTCCCGGCAAGTGCCGCCGCGACGACGGGATGAGAAGCGTGTAACGCGGGGGCGCGGGGGCGCCGCCACAACGGGGTTGCGCGCCCCTCGGTCGGGGCCCGCGAGCCTGACGCACGCTCAGTCGAGCGGGAGCTCCTCGATTTCGTGGCGCGTTTCTTTGATCCAGCGCCCGACGCAGTAGACCGTCAGGATCACGCCGACGATCGTCAGCTCGATGTATGTAGTCACGCCGATGAGCGCGAGCGTGATCCCCACGGCCGTGAGGATCGGCATCATGCTCGGCCCGGGCAGGTGGATCTCTTCGCCGGCGGGCGGAATCTCGGGGTCGAGGGGGCTCATTATGAGATGTAGATCGCGGCGACGATGAACGTCACGCCGAACATGAACATGCAGATGCCCGAGACGATCAGGCCGGTGCGGATGTTCTTGCGCGCGAGGCGTTGGGTCATCTTCATGGGCGGATCCGCATTCTACAGATGAGCGTCGGCGACCATCGCGCAGAACAGCAGCGCGAGGTAGGCGAGCGAGAACAGGTAGAGCTGCAGGGCGCTGCGGCGGTCGGCCCGCCGGTAGAGCCTGACCGCACCGGCGATGAAGCCGAGGCCGAGCGCGATCGAGGCGACGAGGTAGATGTCGCCGAAGCCCCCGGCGCAGAAGGGCAGCTGCGTGACCGCGTAGAGCAGGACCGTGTAGAGCAGGATCTGCCGGCGGGTCTCGGTCTCGCCGCGCACGACGGGCAGCATCGGCACGTCGACCTTCGCGTACTCATCCTTCATCAGCAGCGACAACGCCCAGAAGTGGGGCGGGGTCCAGAAGAAGACGATGAAGAACAGCAGCACCGCCGTGCCGCTGACCGAGCCGGTGACCGCCGCCCAGCCGACGAGCGGCGGGATCGCGCCGGCGGCGCCGCCGATCACGATGTTCTGGGGCGTGCGCCGCTTCAGCCAGACCGTGTAGAGGAAGACGTAGCCGAGGAAGCCGGCGAAGGAGAGGCTCGCGGCGAGCACGTTGACCGTCAGCGACAGCTCCAGGAACGAGAGCGCGGCGAGCGTGCAGCCGAAGGCGAGCGCGGCGGCCGGGGCGACCCGCCCGGAGGGGACCGGCCGGTTGGCCGTGCGCGCCATGCGCGCGTCGATGTCGC
Organism: uncultured Solirubrobacterales bacterium; assembly: GCA_963789675.1. Taxonomy (GTDB): domain Bacteria; phylum Actinomycetota; class Thermoleophilia; order Solirubrobacterales; family Solirubrobacteraceae; genus Palsa-744. The sequence continues at coordinate 323,635 of CAWBLR010000003.1, forward strand.
GGTCATACCAATGGTTGACGGCGCCCGCGCCGCCCGCGGAGAGATAGCCGCCGATGCAGGTCAGCGCGACCAGCGCGACCGAGGGGTCGCCGGCGACATACATCGTCGCGATCGTCGTCAGCAGCAGCAGCGACTGGACCTTCGGCTTGGTCAGCTCGACGTAGTCGCCGAGCAGCTGGCGCGTACGCGGAGCGAGGCCGAGGCGGGGCGCCTCGATCGCCTGGGCGGCGCCTGTGGGGGGCGCGCTCATCGCCGCCGGTGGTCTCGGTGGTGGTCGGTGAACGCGAACGTGGCTGGGTGCGAGGGGCGCACGCAGGGCGCCGGTGACGCCGGCTCAGTGACCGCGACCGTGACCGTGGCCGTGGGGCGTGCTACGCCCAACTTAGATCCCTACCTGAGTGGCCCCCGCAGGCACGGTCGCTCCGCCCGGCGCGGTGACGCCCGCGCCACTGCGGCGCTGCACCTCGCGGCGGATGTCCTTCATCGGTTCGACCGAGCGCACGAGCGGGATCACGTCGAAGTTGTTGACCGGCGGCGGCGACTCCGTGAACCACTCGAGCGTGTTCGCTTTCCACGGGTCGGGCCCGGCGATCGCGCCGTATTTGAGGCTGCGCCAGGCGTTGATGATCGTCACGAGCACGCCGGAGGCGAGGATGAACGAGCCGACCGTCGAGATCTGGTTGTAGAGCGCCAGATGCCCGACGTTGTCGTACTCGTACACGCGCCGCGGCATCCCGTCGAGGCCCATCACGTGCTGGATCAGGAAGGTCGCGAGGAAGCCCCAGAACATCAGGTGGAAGCTCAGCTTGCCGAGCCGTTCGTCGAGCATCCGCCCGGTGATCTTCGGATACCAGTAGTAGATCGCCGCGAAGATCGTGAAGACCGAGCCGCCGACGAGCACGAAATGCAGGTGGGCGACGACGAAGTAGGTTTCGTTGAGCTGCCAGTCGACGGGGAACACGGCGAGGAACACGCCGGAGATGCCGCCGATCAGGAACAGCGCGAGGAAGCCGACGCAGAACAGCAAGGGCGTCTTGAATTCGATCGTCCCGCGCCACAGCGTCGCGATCCAGTTGAGCATCTTCACGCCCGTCGGCACGGCGATCAGGAACGAGGAGAGCATCACGAACACGAGGATCACCTCGGGCGTGGGCGTCGTGAACATGTGGTGCGCCCAGGTGAGGAAGCCGAGGAACGCGATCGCCACGGTCGAGGCCGCGATCGCCTTGTAGCCGAAGATCGGCTTTCGCGCGAACACGGGCAGGATCTCCGAGACCAACCCAAACCCGGGCAGCACCATGATGTAGACCTCGGGGTGCCCGAAGAACCAGAACAGGTGCTGCCACAAGAGCGCCGAGCCGCCCTCCGTGGGGTCGAAGAAGTGCGTGCCGAAGTGGCGGTCGGTCAGCAGCATCGTGACGGCCCCGGCGATCACGGGCATCGCGAAGATGATCAGCACCGAGTAGGTCAGGATCGCCCAGATGAACAGCGGCAGCCGGCCCCAGGACATGCCCTTCGCGCGCATGTTCGCGATCGTCGCGTAGAAGTTGATCGCGCCGACGATCGAGGACAGCCCCGTGAGGTGGATCAGGTAGATCCACGCGTCCTGCCCGCCGCTGGGCGAGTAGATCGCGCTGGAGAGCGGCGCGTAGCTCGACCAGCCGGCTTCCGGCGGGTTCCAGAAGAGCGAGGCGTAGAAGACGATCCCGCCCGCCAGCAGGAGCCAGAAGGAGAGCGCGTTCAGGCGCGGGTAGGCCATGTCGCGGGCGCCGATCATCAGCGGCACGAAGTAGTTCGCGAGGCCCGCCATCATCGGCACGACGAACAGGAAGATCATCGTCGTCCCGTGCATCGTGAACAGCTGGTTGTAGGTCTCGGGGCTGACCAGCGTGTTGTTCGGCGCGCCCAGCTGCAGGCGCATCATCAGCGCCTCGACGCCACCAAGGCAGAAGAACATGAACGTGAGGACCATGTACATGATCCCGATCCGCTTGTGGTCGGTGGTCGTGATCCAGCTCGTCCACCCCTGCTGCTTGCGCTCGACGTGGTGTGCTGCTACCTGGGGGACGGGGGCGGCGTAGGTGGCCATCAAGCATCGATCCTTTGGGAATATCGAGGACCCGAGATCCCCTTTGCCGGGTTCATGGGACGCGATCGAGGGTGGTGTTTGCGGAGAGACGACATCTACGGGTTCTCGACGCGCTCGGGGCCGGTCTGGGCGTTCAATTTCGCGCGCTCGACCGCGGCTTCGGCGTTGGCTTCTTTGAGCTCCTGCTTCTGGTAGGCGAGCCAGGCTTCGAACTGCGCCGGCGGGACGGCCTTCACGGTCGCGATCATGCGCGCGTGGCCGCGTCCGCAGAGGGCGGCGCACTGGCCACGGTAGAGCCCGGGCTTGGGGATCTTGAACCACGTGTAGTTGTGGTAGCCGGGCACGGCCTGGAACTTGCCCCCGAGTTCGGGGATCCACCAGGAGTGGACGACGTCCTGGGAGACGATGTCGAGCGTGACGGTCGTTTCGGTGGGGACGACCATCTCCTCGTAGGAGTAGGGCGCGCCGAGGCCGTCGCGTTCGTTCGCGCCGGGGTAGACGTACTGCCAGATGAACTGTTTGCCGATCACCGTGATGTTCAGCGATTTTCCATTGGGCGGCAGCTTGCGCTCGGCGCTCGCGTACAGCACGCCGCCTTCGGCCCCGCTTTCGGCCAGCTGATAGCCGCTCGGCCCCGAGTTGGAGGGATCCTGGATCGCGGAGAGCTTCGTGAAGGTCACGACCGCGAGCCCGACGAGGATCACGGCGGCGGCGACGGTCCAGCCGACCTCCAGGCGCGTGTTGCCGTGGGTGTGGTGCGGCACGGCACCCTTGCGCGCGCGGAACTTCCACAGCGCGTAGCCGAGCGCGCCCTCGACCGCGAAGAAGATGATCAGCGCGATCACGAGCGTGATCTTGTAGAGGCTGTTGATTTCGTCCGCGTTCGGCGAGCCGCCGGACTTGGGCGTGAAGAAGGCGAGGAGTGTGGGGGCCAGATGACTCAAGGCGGGCAGGATTCTATTCAGGCTCGGACGGTACGCGCTTGATGACTTTTGCCACGAGACTTTTCCGATCTTCCCCGGGGGCGATTTCGACCTCCACGGACGGCGATCTTCCGATGGGTCTCGAGCTCGATCGATGACTCGTTCACGGTCGTGATCCTATTCTGTGCGGATGGATCGCCCCGTGATCGGCATCTGCGCAGCGCTCGAGCAGGCGCGCTGGAGCGTCTGGGATCAGCCGGCGATGCTGCTGGCACGCAACTACGTCGACGCGGTGCAGCGCGCTGGCGGCCTGGCACTGATCCTGCCGCCCGACTCCCGCCAGATCGAGGACCCGGAACAGGTGCTGGGGCTGATCGACGGGCTCGTGCTGACCGGCGGCGCCGACATCGATCCATCCGTCTACGGCCAGCAGGCGCACGCCGAGACGGTCGACACGGTGCCCGAGCGCGACGCGTTCGAGATCGCGCTCGTGAATGCCGCGATCGAGCGCGGGCTGCCGGTCCTCGGGATCTGCCGCGGGATGCAGTTGATCAACGTCGCTCGCGGCGGCACGCTGCGCCAGCATCTGCCCGATCACTTCGGCCACGACGAGCACCGGCGCGTGATCGGCTCGTTCGAGGGGGCCGAGCACGATGTGCTGCTGGCGGAGGGCACGCTCGCGGCGCGCGCCGCGGGGGAGACCGCGCACGAGACCCGCTCCCACCATCACCAGGGCATCGACCGGCTGGGCGAGGGGCTCGTCGTCAGCGGGCGCTCGACGCTCGACGAGTTGCCGGAGGCGATCGAGCTGGATGGGAGCCCGCCCGCCCGCCCGCCCACCCGGCCGTCCGATCGTCGTTTCGTGCTCGGCGTGCAGTGGCACCCGGAGGCGGACCCCGCGAGCAGGGTGATCGAGGCATTCGTCGCGGAGGCCGCGCGAGTGGCTTCGCTCAACCTCAAAGGGCTTGGAACGCGCGCGCCCGCGTAGGCGCGCGCGTTCCAAGCCCGATCAGAAACCGAAAGCACACCCCAAGCTCCGTCGAGCTCTCGCGCCTGTCCGCGCGACGCCGAGGACGCCGAGGGCGAGCCGCCCATGGCGGGTCGGCGTGAGCGGCGACCGCGTCCGGCGACCATATACTCAGCTCGCGTGCGGCTGTCGAAGGTAATCAGGGCGACCGCCTGGGGGGTGGTGGCGGCGGGAGTCTCCGCGCCGCTGCTGCGCAAGCGGATCAGCGCCCCACCGCTCGCGACCCAGGCCGTCGCGTTCACCGCGCCGGTTGCCCTGTGCCTGGCGGTGAGACGGTCGCGCACGCGCGACGTGGCGGTCTGCACGCTGCAGATGTGGGCGTATCTGGCCGCGTACAAGACCCCGCACGACGACGAGCAGGCACAGGCCCGGCGCGTGCACATCGACTACCCGATCGACATCGATCGCGTACTCGGTCTCGGCGAGCTGCCGACGCTGCGCCTGCAGCGCGCGCTCGCGCGCGTCGACGCCGGCAGCGGCGCGCCGCGCTGGCGCAAGCTCGACCGCGTGCTCGTGTGGGCGCACTGGGCCTGGTTCATGGTGCCGCACGGCTCGCTCGTGTACATCCTCGTGCGCCGGCGCGAGCGCTTCCCGCGCGCGGCGGCGATGACCTACGCCGTGTTCGACGTCGGCGCGAGCGTCTACTGGCTGGCGCCGACCGCGCCGCCCTGGTACGCCGCGTCAATTGCGGGCCGCGACGACCGCGCCGCCGAGCGTGTGCGCAGGATGATGGTCGAGTACGGCGAGCATTTCTGGGGAGACGGCTGGGGGCCGCTCTACAGTGTCCTCGGAGGTAATCCCCTGGCTGCGATGCCCTCGCTGCACTTCGCCACAACCCTGATGGCCGCGCTCCTGCTGGCGGAGACGGGGCCGCTCGCGGGCGCGCTCGGCGCCTCGTACGCGGCGGTGCTCGGGTTCGCGCTGGTGTATCTCGGCGAGCACTACGTCGTCGACCTGCTCGCGGGCGCGGCGCTGACGGGAGCGGTGCGGCATCTGGGGCCACGCGCGGAGCCGGCGTTCGCGGGTTTCGCGCGCGCGATCGCGGCGCTCGAAGCGGTCGCGCACGGATGAGGGGGTGAGCGGATACGAGATGGAGAAGAGCGCGGGAGAGCAGCAGGGACGGGCGACGCATCACGAGGAGGAGATGCCGCGCGTGGTCATCACGCGCCGGCAGGCGATCGCGTTTGGCGTGTTCGTGCTCACGGTCGTCGGGTTTCTGTACTTCGTGCTGCCGAAGCTCGCCGGGGTGGGCACGACGCTGCACCATCTCGAGCACGGCGACGGCTGGTGGATCGCGTTCGGGGTCGTGCTCGAGCTGCTGTCGTTCGCCGGCTACGTGGTGCTGTTCCGCGCGGTGTTCGTAACGACGCGGACCGGCTCATCCGACGCCCCCGGCACTCCCGGCACTCCCGGCACTGTCGCCGGCGCACCCGGCGCACCCGGTTCGCCCGCTGCGATCGGCGCGCTCGATCCGGCCGCTCCGCTCGACCCGGTCGTCCCGCTGCACCCGCCCGCTCCGTTGCACCCGGCCGACCCAGCCGGCTCGCCGCCGACCCCCGGCCCGATCGGCTGGAGCGAGAGCTACCAGATCACGATGGCCGGCCTGGCCGCGACACGCCTGTTCGCGACGGCCGGCGCCGGGGGTGTCGCGCTGACCGCATGGGCGCTGCGCCGTTCGGGGATGGCGCCGCGGCTGGTGGCGTGCCGGATGGTCGCGTTCATGGTGCTGCTGTACGCGGTCTACGCGGGCTCGGTGCTGATCGACGGGCTCGGGCTCGGTACGGGACTGTTTCCGGGCGGTGGCTCGTTCGCGCTGACGATCGTGCCCGCGATCGTCGCGGCGATTCTGATGACGGTGATCGGGGCGATGGCGCTTTTGCCCGACGACATCGAGCGGCGGCTGCACCGCTGGGCGTCGGGCTCCGGCCGTCTGGCCCACTGGGTCGCGCGCGCGGTGACCGTCCCGGCGCTGGCGGCGAGCGGCGTGCGGACCGCGATCGAGCTGATCCGCGAGCGTGACATCGGTCTGCTCGGCGCGGTCGCGTGGTGGGGCTTTGACATCTGCGTGCTGTGGGCGATGTTCCATGCGTTCGGCTCGCCGCCGCCGTTCACCGTGATCTGGATGTCCTACTTCATCGGCATGCTCGGCAACCTGCTGCCGCTGCCCGGCGGTCTCGGCGGCGTCGAGGGGGGGATGATCGGCGCCTTCGCCGCGTTCGGTGTCGACCTCGACCTGGCGGTGCTGGCGGTGCTGTCCTACCGCGCGATCTCCTTCTGGCTGCCGACGGTTCCGGGGGCGGTGGCGTACTTTCAGTTGCGGCGCACGGTCGCGCGCTGGCGCGAGCAGCAGAGCGGAGCTCCGGTGGCCCCGTCACCCCAGGATGCGGCGGCAGTGGAGGCCGCGGGTGCGCTGCGAGCTTGACCGACTGCCCGCCAGCGCGCTATACTTTACAAAGTAAAGCGATAGGAGATGAGTATGAGCGACGTGGAGAACGTGATCGTGATCGGCAGTGGCCCGGCGGGCTACACCGCGGCGCTGTACACCTCGCGCGCGAACCTCAGCCCGCTCGTGTTCGAGGGCTTTGCCTGGGGTGGTCTGCTGCAGCAGACCACCGACGTCGAGAACTATCCGGGCTTCCCCGAGGGGATCATGGGCCCGGAGATGATGCAGAAGCTGCGCGACCAGGCCGAGCGTTTCGGCGCGCGCCTGCAGACGGAGGAGGCCGAGCGCGTCGAGTTGGCAAGCGAGCCCGGTGGGATCCACAGGGTCTGGGCGGGCGGCATCGAGTACCGGGCGCGCACGGTGATCCTGGCGATGGGCGCCGAGCACAAGAAGCTCGAGGTTCCCGGCGAGCTCGAGCTGAGCGGGCGCGGCGTCAGCTACTGCGCGACCTGCGATGCGGCCTTCTTCCGCGACAAGCCGACGGTGATCGTCGGCGGCGGCGACTCGGCGATGGAGGAGGCGATCTTCCTGTCGAAGTTCTCCTCGAAGGTCACGATCGTGCATCGCCGCGACGAGTTCCGCGCGTCGAAGATCATGCTCGACCGGGCGCGCGCGGAGGCGAACATCGAGCTGCTGACCCCGTATGCGGTGAGGGAGTTCGTGGCCGGCGAGCACGGCGCGCTGGGTCACGCCGAGCTCGTGAACACGCAGACCGGCGAGCAGCGCACGCTGGAGGTCGCGGGCGCGTTTGTGGCGGTCGGGCACGAGCCGCAGTCGACGCTCGTCGACGGGCAGATCGACGTCGACGAGAACGGCTATGTCGCCGTCGACGGTCGCTCGACGCGGACCAACCGCCCGGGCGTGTTCGGCGCGGGCGATCTCGTCGACCACACCTACCGCCAGGCGATCACCGCGGCGGGATCGGGCTGCCAGGCGGCGCTCGATGCCGAGTGGTACCTGCGCGACAACGCCCCAGGTGCCCGACGCCGGAGGGCATGCCGGTCGGGGATCTGGCCGAGGCGCAGTGGGCGCCGGCCGCCGCAACCGCGGCCGAGGCTCAGGGGGCGGCGTCGTAAGTGAAGAAGCCGGCGCCGCTCGCGCGTCCGAGCCGGCCGGCGCGCACGAGGCCGCGTAGCGCCGGCGCCGCACGGTAGCGCTCCTCGCGGTACTCCTCCTGGAGGCCGTCCAGCACAGCGAGCACGTGGTCGAGCCCGGTCTCATCGGCCCACGCGAGCGGGCCGCGGGGATAGTTGAGCCCGAGCACCATGCCGGTGTCGATGTCCTCGGCCGAGCCGACGCCTTCGCCGAGCGCGAAGGCGCACTCGTTGATCACCTGGCAGAGGATGCGCTCGAGAATGCCGCCGGCCGTGGGCCGGACCTTGGCCTCGGCGGCGCTGCCCGCGGCCGGATCGGCCGGGTCCGGATCGGGGTCCGGGGGGCGGTAGGGATCGCGCGAGTAGTCGTAGTAGCCGCGCCCGCTCTTGCGCCCGTGCAGCCCCGCCGCGACCCGCTTGGCCTGGATCGGGCTGGGTCGCCAGCGTGGCTCGCCGAAGCTCTGCTCGTAGAAGCTCTTGGAGATCTCGAACCCGGTGTCGACGCCGACGAGGTCCGAGAGCTCGAACGGGCCCATGCGAAAGCCGCCCTCGACGCGCATCGTCCGGTCGATCGTCTCGATATCCGCGATCCGCTCCTGCAGGAGTCGCAGCGCCTCGAGCCCGAAGGGGCGGTTGCAGCGGTTGACGAGGAAGCCGGGCCCGTCCTGCGCCACGATCACCGTCTTGCCCATCGCCTCGCCCGTCGCGCGGGCCACGGCGAGCGCACGCTCGGAGGACTGCTCGCCGGCGACGATCTCGAGCAGGCGCATGAGCGGCGCGGGGTTGAAGAAGTGCATCCCCACCACACGGTCTGGATCGGTGGCGCCCGCGGCGATCGCGGTCACGAGCAGCGACGAGGTGTTCGTCGCCAGCACGCAGTCTTCGCTGACGATCTCAGACACGCGCGCGTAGATCTCGTGCTTGAGCGCGAGCCGCTCGGGGGCGGCCTCGATCACGAGCTCGCAGTCGGCGAACGCGGCGAGGTCGTCGACCGGCTCGATCCGCGCGGCGGCCGCGTCGGCCTCCTCGGCGCTCAGCCGTCCCTTGGCCGCTTCCTTGGCGAGACCCCCGCGCGCGTACTGAGTGCCGCGCTCGAGCGCCTCGGGCAGGGGGTCGTGGAGGATCGTGCGCGCGCCGGAGCGAGCCGCGAGCTGGGCGATGCCGGCGCCCATCGTGCCGGCGCCGATCACTCCGACGATGCGCGCGGGCCCCACGGAGGTGTTCATTTGAGATCGTCCGCGCGTGTGGGTTGCAATAGAAGCCCGTGGGCGCGGGACCTCCTGTCCCGCGTCGGCGCGTCGTGTCTCAACATCTCAGCGTCGCGTGGCCACATCTCAGGAGGGGATCAGCGCGTTGACGCCGGTCATCGCGCGCCCGATGATCAGTTTCTGGATCTGCGAGGTCCCCTCGTAGAGGGTCGTGACGCGCGCGTCGCGGAAGTAGCGCTCGACCGGGTGGTCGTCGACGTAGCCGGCGCCGCCGTGGATCTGGATCGCGAGGTTCGCGCACTCCAGCGAGGCCTCGGTCGCGTGGAGCTTGGCGATCGAGGTCTCCAGCGTGTTCGGCCGGCCCTGGTCCTTCAGCCAGCCCGCGCGCCAGACGAGCATCCGCGAGGCGTCGGTCTTCAGAACCATGTCGGCGATCATCGCCTGGACGAGCTGGAAGGAGGCGATCGGTTTGCCGAACTGCTCGCGCTCCTTCGCGTAGGAGACGGACTCCTCGACGCAGCCGCGGCAGATCCCGACGCAGCCGGCGGCGACCGAGTAGCGCCCGGAGTCGAGGTTCGACATCGCGATTTTAAATCCATCCCCGACCTCGCCGAGCATGTCCTCGTCGGCGACCTCGACGTCTTCGAGCGAGATCGAGGCGGTGTCGGAGGCGTGCAGGCCCATCTTGTGCTCGATCGTCTGCGCGCTGTAGCCGGGCTGGTCGGTGTCGACGAGGAAGCAGGCGATGCCCTTGTGCCCGAGCGCCGGGTCGGTCTGGGCGAAGATCATCGCGACCTTCGCGTAGTTGCCCATCGAGATCCACATCTTCGCGCCGTTGAGCACCCAGCCGGAGTCGGTCTTGCGCGCGCGCGTCTTCTGGTTGGCGGCGTCGGAGCCCGTGTCCGGCTCGGTCAGCCCGAAGCAGCCGAGCCACTCGCCCGAGCAGAGCTTGCGGCAGGTACTTGTGCTTCTGGGCCTCGCTGCCGAACTTGACGATCCCCGAGCAGACGAGCGAGGTCTGGACCGAGATCACGGTGCGGATCGCGGAGTCGCCGCGGCCGATCTCCTCGACGACGAGGCCGTAGCTGAAGTAGTCGAGGCCGGCGCCGCCGTACTCCGCCGGGACGATCGCGCCGAGGTAGCCCTGCGCGGCGACCTTCTTGACGAGGTCCGTGTCGAAGTGATGGTTGCGGGCGTTTTCGCGCGATGCGCTCGATGATCTCGTTGTCGGTGAACTCGCGCGCGGTGCGCTGGATCAGCTGCTGCTCGTCGGTCAGGTCGAAGTCCATACTCTGTTCCGTCTCCTCTCGCCCGCGCGTCGGCCGGCGGTAGTTGTCAACTTGTCAACTCGCGACGTCCGCCGCGCTCTCGGGTCCTGCCGCGCCCGCGCGATCTACGCCGAGCCCGAGCTTCGGGGTCCGCCACGGCGCGTTCACGCGCCGCTCGATCTCCTCGGCCAGCCCCTCGATCGGCAGGCGCTCCTGCGTGAGCGAGTCGCGCTCGCGCAGCGTCACGGTCGCGTCCTCGAGGCTCTGGTGGTCGACGGTCAGGCAGAACGGCGTGCCGATCTCGTCCTGGCGGCGATAGCGCTTGCCGATCGCGCCGCCGTCGTCGTACTCGACCATGCCGAGCCCCGGCCGGTCGCGCAGCGCGCGGTGGATCTCGCGGGCGAGCTCGGGCTGGCCGTCCTTGCGCACGAGCGGCAGCACCGCCGCCTTGATCGGCGCCAGCCGCGGGTGCAGGCGCAGGACCGTCCGCATCTCTCCCTCGCCCGCGCCCTCGCGCTCGACCAGTTCCTCGTCGTAGGCGTCGACGAGGAACGCGAGCGTCGCGCGGTCGGCGCCGGCGGCGGGCTCGATCACGTGGGGGACGTAGCGCTCGCCCGATGCCTGGTCGAAGTACTCGAGCTTCTCGCCGGAGTACTCGGCGTGCTGAGACAAGTCAAAATCGCCGCGGTTGGCGATCCCCTCGAGCTCGGACCAGCCGATGCGGGAAGAGGTATTCGACGTCGCTCGTGCCGGAGGAGTAGTGGGAGAGCTCGTCGGGGTCGTGCGCGCGCAGGCGCAGCTGCTCGGGTCGGATTCCGAGATCGACATACCAGCGCTCGCGCTCGGCGAGCCAGTGCTCGAACCACCGCTGCGCGTCGGCGGGCGGGACGAAGAACTCCATCTCCATCTGCTCGAACTCGCGCGTGCGGAAGATGAAGTTGCCGGGCGTGATCTCGTTGCGGAAGGACTTGCCGACCTGCGCGATCCCGAACGGCGGCTTCTTGCGCGAGAACTGGAGGACGTTCTTGAAGTTGATGAAGATCCCCTGCGCGGTCTCCGGCCGCAGGTACGCCGCCGAGCCGGACTCCTTGACGGGGCCGATCGTCGTCTCGAACATCAGGTTGAAGTCGCGCGCCTCGGTCAGCTCGCACTCGTCGGTCTCGCCGGGGTGCTTGCGACGGTTTGCGCCCGCAGGGCAGCTCGGCGAGGTGGTCGGCGCGGAAGCGCTGGCCGCAGGTCTTGCAGTCGACCAGAGGATCGGTGAACCCGGCGAGGTGACCGGAGGCCTCCCACACGCGCGGGTGCTGGAGGATCGCCGAGTCGATCGCGACGATGTCGTCGCGCTCCTGCAGCATCGCGCGCCACCACTCGCCCTTCACGTTCCCCTTCAGCAGCACGCCATAGTGGCCGTAGTCGTAGGTCGAGCCGACGCCGCCGTAGATCTCCGAGGAGGGGAAGATGAAGCCGCGCCGCTTGCACAGCGCGACGATCTTCTCCATCGTGACCACGTCCCCGCTCATCGTCGCCTGATGCTATTGGACGGCTGGTTGAAGCGAGCGGGAGGCGTCGACTCGGCGTCGACCCGCAGGTGCGGCTCGCCCACAGGTGGGCACGCGACTCGCACAGTGAGCACCTTCGATCGGGCCGCGCGGCTCGGGGCGCGCTCGACACCTGCTCCGGCGGCGGCCGGTTCCCCGCCGGTAGGGGGTTGACAAATGATTTTCACGATTGCTTGACAAAAACTAAAAACTGTGGTTGTCTTCATGCCAATGCACGGTAGCCAACCTCAGTTGAAACGGATTTCGGTCGGGGGGATCGTGCATTGGTCGCCGACCGGTCGTCGATCGGTGGGCCGGGATCTGTTCGAGCGCCGCTACCCATACCTCTCCGGTGGCGCTCGAACAGGTCTCGGTCCCGGCGCACCACTCCGGCAGAGCAGCGACGGGCCTCCTCGGTAGTACCCGCAGCACCCCTCCCATACACCCCAAGCACCCCATACACCCAAGCACCCGCAGGAACACCCAAGCACCCGCAGGACCGCGACGGCAACAGGACAGACGCAGGACATGTAAAACAGGACAGGCCACCAGCAGGACAGCGCTTCGAGCCGTGGCTTGGAGACAGTCGCCGGCCCCCTTGGATCTCAGGGCATCTCGGGCCGGCCGGACCCTTTGAGCGGGCCGGCCCGGGGGTGGCTGTTTGGATCTCATCCGGGCGTGGGCATGGCCTCCCTCGTGCGAATCGTCCGCTTCGTCTCGCGCGGGTACTCCCGCGGGGCTCCGATCCAGGGCGCGGGCTCCGTAAGATCGTCGCCCGTGGCGCGAATCTTGATCGTCGCCGGCGGTTGCCGAGGCAGGCGGCTGGCGGAGACCTGGTGGGGGAGGGGCACGCCGTGCGCGTGACCACGCGCGCCGAGTCCGGCCGCGCGGCGATCGAGGCCGCCGGCGCGGAGTGCTGGATCGGCACGCCCGAGCGCCTCGGCACGCTGCGCGCGGCGCTCGAGAGCGTCACGATCGTCTGCTGGCTGCTCGGCACGGCGACCGGTCCGCAGGACGGGGTCCGCGCGCTGCACGCCTCCCGCCTCGAGTTCTTCCTCGGCCAGACGATCGACACGACCGTCCGCGGCTTCCTCTACGAGGCTGCCGGCGGCGAGGCGGTGCCCGCGGAGGCCCTCGCCGGCGGCGAGCGGATCGTGCGCGAGGTCGCCGAGCGCAACGAGATCCCCGTCGGGTTTCTGCGGGCCGACCCCGGGGACGCGGAGGCTTGGCTCGCGGGCGCCCACGCCGAGATCGGCGCGCTGCTCGGCGGTGGATCGGATCGGATCGTGAACGGAATCGGGCCGGATCGGAACGAGAGTCGAGCTGGTGTCGTGGTGCCTGACGAGATGCATCTATCTGTCGGTTGATAGAGGGTCGCCTGTGCCGGGCAGATGGACGTCGCTGGTCGGAGCGAGTCGGTTGGGTGGGAGACCATCGATCAAGCCGCGCGGCGATCGGGCCGATGATGAACCACGATGACGGGCGATCGTCCCCGATACGGGCTCCTGGTCTCGGCGTTCGGCGCGATCGTGCTCGCGGTGGCCGTGTTCCTGCCGTGGTACGGCGTGAGCTTCACCGCCGCCGGCATCGCCTTCGCCCAGCAGGCGGGCGACCAAGCGGCCGCCCAGTTCGGCAACGCCGCGCTGCAGAGCTACATGGGCGAGTACCACGCCACCCTCGAGCACGCTCGCCGGCCATCAGCTCACGGCGCTCAGCGCTCACCAGGCGCTGAAGGACCTGAACGTCGTCCTGCTGCTGCTCGCCGGCGCGGCGATCGTGATCGCGCTGCTGGCGCTCGCCGGCGCGGGGTTCTCCTCGGCGTCCTCCCCCGACGGCCATCGCGGGCCGCTCGCGCTGCTGGGTTTCGTCGCCGCGGTGTGCGTGCTCTTCCGGATCGTCGATCCGCCCACGCCCGCGGGCGGCGTGCTCGCGCTTTCGTTGCGCGAGGGCGCGTGGCTGGCGTTGCTCGGCTCCGTGGCGATGGTCGTCGGAGCGTTCTTGCCGGAGGGTCTCGCCGCGCGCGGATCCGGATCGTCCGATGCCAGAGCTGCGGAGCACGTGGTCGGAGCTCTCCGGCTGGACGCCGGAGGGCTGAGGCAGCGCAATCCGAGTTCTCCGAGCTGGTTGATGTAGCTGACTGATTCTGTGAGGAACCGGGTGGACTGACGGGGACACGCTATCCTGAAAGCTAATCTCCTAAAAGCCGATTGGGATTCATAGAACCGCGGCTTTCGTATCCGATTCCACTACGGCTAGCTGTCGAGAAAGGAACACCAATGGCGCTACAACTTGGCGATACAGCCCCCGATTTCGAGGCCGAGACGACCGAGGGCCGCATCAAATTCCACGACTGGATCGGCGATTCCTGGGCGGTGCTGTTCTCGCACCCGAAGGACTTCACGCCCGTCTGCACGACCGAGCTCGGCTACATGGCCAACGCCAAGCCCGAGTTCGACAAGCGCAACGTGAAGATCATCGGCCTCTCGGTCGACGCGCTCGACAACCACGAGGCCTGGGCGAAGGACATCGAGGAGACCCAGGGCACCGCCCCCAACTACCCGATCATCTCAGACGACGACTTCAACGTCTCAAAGCTCTACGGGATGCTCCCCGCGAGCACGTCCGGCGACCCGCTCGTGCGCACGCCGGCCGACAACCAGACGGTCCGCAACGTGTTCGTGATCGGCCCCGACAAGAAGGTCAAGCTGATCCTGATCTACCCGATGACGACCGGCCGCAACTTCGACGAGGTGCTGCGCGTGATCGACTCGCTGCAGCTGACCGCCAAGCACAAGGTCGCGACGCCGGTCAACTGGAAAGAGGGCGAGAAGGTGATCATCGCGGGCTCGGTCTCGAACGACGAGGCCAAGGAGAAGTACCCGGACGGGTGGGAGGAGCCGCGTCCCTACATCCGTTTGGTTCCGCAGCCCGTAGTTGAGCTCAATCGTTGACAGGGTGGGGGAGCAGCATCCTCCACCCGCTCCAGCAGGTGCTCGAGGATCCGCGCGGTGGCGCCCCAGATCAGGTGCTCGTCGACGATGTAGGCGTCGGTCTCGAAGGAGATCCCGCGGCGTTCGATCTGCGTGCGCGTGCGGCTCTCGCGCAGGGCTCGCAGCGACAGCTCCAAGACCGCGTCGACCTCGCGCTCGGAGACCCGCCAGGCGAGGCCGGCGGGGATCTCGCCGACGTAGGGGTGGATCACGTAGCCCGTCACGAACGTCGAGACGGCCGGCAGCTCGCCGAGCAGGCGCACCTCGGCGCGGGGCAGGCCGATCTCCTCCTCGGCCTCGCGCAGCGCCGTCTCCCGCAGGTCGGCGTCCTCGGGGTCGCGCCGGCCGCCGGGAAAGGAGATCTCGCCGGCGTGGCGGCGCAGGTCTGCGCGCCGGCGGGTGAAGACGGCGTGCGGCTCCCCGTCGGCGGGCGCCAGGAACAGGGGCACGAGCACGGCCGCGGCGATCTGGCCGCCGTCGGCCGCGCGTGTCGCCGGCCGACGCGTCGCACCGGCGTCGCCGGTCGGCGGGGTGGTGGTCGGCGATTCGTCTATCGGCCGCCGGGTCCCACTAGTGCGGCGCGAGCTGGACGCGCTCGATGCGCTCTTCGAACATGACCTCGCCGTCGAGCGCGCGGTGGACGGGGCACTTCGCGGCGATCACGCGCAGCCGCTCGAGCTGCTCCTCGGGCAGGTCGTCGGGCAGGCGCAGCACGAGCTCGAACTTCGTCGGGCAGCCGCGCTCGGCGCCCTTGTACTGCACGTCGACCTCGACGGGGCCGAGCTCCCAGCCCTTGCGGGCCGCGTACATCTCCATCGTGATCGCGGTACACGACGCGAGGCTCACCGCGAGCAGCTCCTGCGGGCTCGGCGCCGTGTCGTCTCCGCCCTTCTCGACGGGCTCGTCGACCGTGAGCTGGTGCTCGCGCACCTGCACGGTGTGTTTATAGGTCCCGTCCGACGTCGCGTCGCGCGGTGGCTTTCATCCTTGTCGGCCTCTCCGTATCGCCCATCTCGATTCCTCCATTCACGCACCCCTCCGGCTCCTTCCTACATCGTACTCCGCGGGCGGCGTCACGAAAGGGGGTTCGACGGCGGGCCCGCGGGTTGCTTCGGGAAGAAGAACGTCGACTTGGGCGGCATATTTTCGTCGGCCGATCCTCGTCAAGGGTGAGGCAAGTGGCGGAGCTGGATGCGCCGAGGGCCGAAGTGATCCCTATCCTCAGATATGACGGGACGTGGCGCAGTCTGGTAGCGCACCTGCTTTGGGAGCAGGGGGTCGTGGGTTCGAATCCCGCCGTCCCGACTGGTTGATATCCGCGAGTCCGGCCTGGGCGCGGCCGCTGGGCGCTGCTTGCCCGTAGCCGGCGGTGAGGTTAGACTCGCGGTCGATGTCGGAAATCTCCACCCGCGATGTATAGGGCTGGATCTGGCAGCCGGTGGTGCTGCTGCACGGCTTCACCGCGGCGTGGAGGATCTGGCATCCGATCTTGGCCGACCTGGTCGCCCGCTACGAGGTGATCGCGCCGACGCTGCCAGGCCATCACGGCGGTCCCTCCTATCCAACGGATCAGCCGATCACCTTCGAGCATTCCACTGACGCGGTCGAAGGACAGCTGGACGAGCTGGGTGTCGGCACGGCGCACTTCGTCGGCAACTCCATGGGCGGCGGCATCGCACTCGAGCTGGCCAAGCGCGGCCGTGCGCGATCGGTCGTCGCGCTGGCGCCCGCCGGCGGCTGGAGCCGGGGCGACGGTGAGGGCCGCGCGTCGGGAATTTCTTCGCCAAGCAGATCAAGATGCTCGAGCGAACCCACGCATGGAGTGAGCGGATCATGAGACGCCCCGGGACTCGCCGCCTGGCGTTCAGGGAAATCATGCGCCATGGGAGCTCGTGTCTCCGGCGGATGCAGCCGCGATATCGCAGGCAGCGCTGCACTGCTCGATCAGCCAGCGAGCGATCCAAGCGCTGCTCGCCGACGAGGCTGAGCTCACGATCGGCGATCTCGATCGGATCGCCTGCCCGGTGCTGCTGGCCACGCCGCAGTTCGACCGCGTACTGCCGGGTCCTCGCCACGCCCCGCGCTACCGCCGCGAGATACCGGGCGTCGAGGCGATCACGCTCTCCGACTGCGGGCACGTGCCGATGTGCGCTCAAGGTCTACGATGCGTCGAGCAGGTCGACGTATCGCGCATGGCATCGCCGCGGCACGATGCCGTCGCCAACGAGTCGTCGGCCGTCTACACCTGCGACGCACGACCGACTCAGCGGCATCGACGGGCTCGACGTGGTTGCACGGCCCTGTACCGACATTCCCGTCGACCGCGCCATCCGAGCAGTAACCGACGGCGTGCAATCTGGGTACCGCTACGGTGAACCGATGGGTGCTCCGATCGACGCACGCACGAAGCGCCTGACGCTGGTCGCCTGCATCATGGGCTCGGGCATCGTGCTGCTCGACGGCACGGTCGTGAACGTCGCGCTGCCGACGATCCAGCGCGCGCTCGGCGGCGGGCTGGCCGCGCAGCAGTGGGTCGTGAACGGCTACCTGCTGACGCTCAGCTCGTTGATCCTGATCGGCGGGCTCGCTGGGGGATCTGTTCGGCGAGCGGCGGGTGTTCGCGCTCGGCGTCTCGGGCTTCGGCGCGGCCTCGCTGGCCTGCGCGCTCTCGCCGACGATCGGCGTGCTCGTGGCGATGCGCGCGCTGCAGGGAGTGGCGGGCGCGCTGCTGGTGCCGAGCTCGCTGGCGGTGATCGTGAACACGTTCCCGGGTGGGGAAGGGGGCTCCAAATCCGAGCGCGGGGCCGCGATCGGCAGCTGGACGGCGTGGGGCGCGATCGCCGGCGTGCTCGGGCCGCTGGCCGGCGGCGAGCTGCTCGCGATCGGCTCGTGGCGGTGGCTGTTCGTGATCAACATCCCGCTCGCCGCCGCCTGCGTGGTGCTGATCCTGTTCGTGGTCCCGCGCGCCGCAGCCGCGCCGCGCCGACGCCCGCAAAGTCGACGTGCCCGGGGCGCTGCTGTGCGCGGCCGGCCTCGCCGGGCCCGTGTTCGCGCTGATCGAGCAGCCGCGTCTGGGCTGGTCGAGCCCGGCGGTCGTCGTCCCGCTGATCGCGGGCGTCTTCCTGCTCGGGGCTTTCCTGTGGCAGGAGTCCCGCGCCCCTGACCCGATGCTCCCGCTCGGGCTGTTCAAACGACGCAACTTCTCCGCCGGGAACATCGAGACGTTCTCGATGTACGCGGGTCTGGCGGTGCTGTTCTTCTTCCTGATCCTCTTCCTCCAGCAGATCGGCGGCTACACGCCGCTGCAGAGCGGCCTGGCGACGCTGCCGGTGACCGTGATCATGTTCGTCCTCTCCCGCCGCTTCGGCGCGCTCGCCGACCGCTTCGGCCCGCGCTTCTTCATGGGCGCCGGCCCGCTCGTCGCGGCCTGCGGGCTGCTGCTGTTCCAGCGGATCGGGATCGAACGTCGACTATGTCTCCGAAGTGCTCCCCGGGCTGCTCGTGTTCGCGCTCGGCCTCTCGATGACCGTCGCGCCGCTCACCGCGGCCGTGCTCGCCGGCGCCGAGACCTCCCAGGCGGGGATCGCCTCGGGCGTCAACAACGCGATCGCGCGGGTCGCCGGCCTGCTCGGCACCGCCGCCGTCGGCGCGGCCGTCGCGGGCTCCTTCGGCTCCTCGCTCGACGCGCACCTCGCCGGGCGTCAGGCTGGGCTCGGCCG
The DNA here is from genome assembly GCA_963789675.1 of uncultured Solirubrobacterales bacterium. Classification (GTDB taxonomy): domain Bacteria; phylum Actinomycetota; class Thermoleophilia; order Solirubrobacterales; family Solirubrobacteraceae; genus Palsa-744. The sequence continues at coordinate 341,934 of CAWBLR010000003.1, forward strand.
CGCGCACAGCGGTCGCCGAAGCCAAGCGCCTGCCGCTCGGGCGCCCGGACGTGCACGGCCTCGTGAGCGCTCAGGCGAGCGCGCTGACGAAGGCCGCCGAGCAGGCCTCGCTGCACAGCTTCCACCTCGGCATGGCGATCGCCGGGGTGCTCGTCGCGGTCGGGGGCATCGTCGGCGTGGTGGGCATCCGCAACCCCAAGGGCGAGGTCCCCGCCGAGAGCTGCCCCGGCGGTCAGCTGGTCGGGCGCCAGCTCGGGGATCGCCTCCCGCACGGCCGAGCCGAGCTGGCTCGGCCGTGTAGCGTCACGCCGCGCTCAGCCGACGGGCTCGCGCGCGTAGGCCCGCATCGCGTCGATGATCGGCCCCAGCCGCTGCCCGCGCGCGGTCAGCCGGTACTCGACCGTCGGCGGGGAGGAGGGGATCACCGTGCGCTCGATCAGCCCCGCGGCCTCGAGATCGCGCAGCCGCTCGGAGAGCATCCGCGGGGAGATCCCGGAGACGGCGTCGGCGAATTCGTTGAAGCGCAGCGCGCCCGTCAGCGCGGCGTAGACGATCGAGAGCTGCCAGCGCCGCTCGAGGAGGTCCGCGGTCTGGCGGACCTCCTCGGGGACGGGCTGGCATCTACGCGTGCGCATCTACGCGTGCGCGACGTCGCGGGCGGGCTCCACCGCGGGCTCGAGCGCCACGTCGAGGACCTCCTGGACGGTCATCACCGGGTGGAAGGCCATCTGCTCGCGGACCTCCTCGGGGATGTCGTCGAGGTCGCCGCGGTTGCGCTCGGGCAGGATCACGTCGGTCAGGCCGGCCGCATGGGCGGCGAGCGCCTTCTGCTTGAAGCCGCCGATCGGCAGCACGCGGCCCTGCAGCGTGACCTCGCCGGTCATGCCGACCGTGTGCTTCACCGGGCGGCCGGTCAGCAGCGACGCCAGCGCCGTGACCATCGTCACGCCGGCCGAGGGCCCGTCCTTCGGGATCGCGCCCGCGGGGACGTGCACGTGGAACTCCTTGCCCTCGAACGCGCTCTCGGGGATCCCGAGCTCCTCGGCGTGGCCGCGCACGTAGGAGAGGGCGATCCGCGCCGACTCCTTCATCACGTCGCCGAGCTGGCCGGTCAGCACCAGGCCGTTGCCCGGCGCCGAGTCCCCGGCCTTCATCGCGGTCGCCTCGACGAACAGCACGTCGCCGCCGGCGCCGGTCACCGCCAGTCCGGTGGCGACACCGGGCGTCGCGGTCCGCGCGGCCGACTCCTGGAAGAACTTCTGGCGGCCGAGCGCGTCGCGCACGACCTCCAGGTCGATCTTCACGGGCGCCTCCGCCTTGCCCGAGGCGATCTTCGTCGCGGTCTTGCGCAGCACCGTGCCGAGCTCGCGCTCGAGGTTGCGCACGCCGGCCTCGCGCGTGTACTCGGAGATGATCGTCTTCAGGATCTCGTCGGAGATCTCGACCTCGTCCTCGCGCAGGCCGTTGCGGTCGCGCTGGCGCGGCCACAGGTAGCCCTTGGCGATCGCGAGCTTCTCCTCGGTGGTGTAGCCGTCGAAGCGGATCGTCTCCATCCGGTCCAGCAACGGCCCGGGGATCGTGTCCGCGACGTTCGCCGTCGCGAGGAACATCACCTGGAGAGGTCGAGCTCGACGTCGAGGTAGTGGTCGCGGAACGAGTGGTTCTGCGCCGGGTCCAGCACCTCCAGCAGCGCCGCGGAAGGATCTCCGCGCCAGTCCGCGCCGACCTTGTCGACCTCGTCGAGCAGGATCACCGGGTTCATCGTCCCGGCATCGCGCAGCGCCCGCACCAGCCGGCCCGGGAGCGCGCCGATGTAGGTGCGCCGGTGCCCGCGGATCTCCGCCTCGTCGCGCACGCCGCCGAGCGACATCCGCACGAACTCGCGGCCGGTGGCGCGGGCGATCGACTCGCCGATCGAGGTCTTGCCGGTGCCCGGAGGCCCGATCAACGTCAGGATCGCGCCCGACTTCGGGTCGGCCTCGATGCCTCTGTCCGCGCGCAGCTTGCGCACGGCGAGGTACTCGGTGATGCGGTCCTTCACGTCCTCCAGGCCGGCGTGGTCGGCGTCGAGCACCGCCCGTGCCTCCACGGGATCGAGGCGCTCGTCGGAGCGCTTGTTCCAAGGCACGGAGATCAGCCAGTCGAGGTACGTGCGGATCATCGAGGACTCGCCCGTCTGCTCGCCCATCCGCTCCAGGCGGCCGAGCTCCTTGAGGGCCTGCTCGTTGACCTCCTCGGGCATCTCGGCGGCCTCGATCTTCGTGCGGTACTCCTCCGCGACCGAGCCCTCGTCCTCGCCGAGCTCCTTGCGGATCGACTCCATCTGCTTGCGCAGGAAGTACTCGCGCTGCTGGTTCTCGGCGCCCTCCTGGACGTCCTCGCGGATGCGCTTGCGCACCTGCAGCTCGGCCAGCGACTCGCGCTGGAGCTTCACGGCCAGCTCCAGCCGCTCGGTGACGTCGAGCGTGCGCAGCAGCTCGACCTTCTGCTCGTAGGTCAGCTGCGGCGAGTAGCCGGCCGAGTCGGCGAGCGCGCCGGGCTCGGCGATCGCGCGCAGGAACGCCGCGATGCGGCCGTCGTCGCCGCGCAGCTCGAGGATCTCCTCGACGATCGCGCGGTACTCGCGCTCGAGGTTGCGCGTCTTGCCGTCGACGGGCGACTCGTCGGGGCGCTCGTCGACCTCGACGCGCAGCTCCCCTTCGGGGCCGGTCTGCGCGGCGCCGATCAGCGCGCGGTGCTCGCCGGAGATCGCGACCGCGTGGCCGCCGCCGGGCAGCCGCAGCCGCTCGCCGACCTCGGCGACCGTGCCGACCTCGAGGAACTCGTTCTCGTGACGGGGGACGAGCACGACGCGCTCGTCGTCGCCGACGTCGACCGTCAGCGTGATGCCCATGTTGGGGAACACGACGGTGTCCTCGAGCGGGATCAGCCGCAGGGTCTGCTTCGGGATCGTAGGCTGTGTGGGGCGCTGCTCGGGTGATGTTGAAGTGGGCTGCTCTGGTGTGTCTGGCATGGGTATCGACTCCATATGAGCTTACGAAAGTTTAGTTAGTATAGCGCGCGGTCGTTGCGGGCGCAAGTACTTTCGGGTCATCCCGCAAACGGCTTTATAGAGCCAAATTAGAGGAAGGAGGGCCGCATGCGGCCCCGACGCAGGCAGGTGCATGCACCTGCCTGAATTACACGTTCAAGCAGGGCCCGTCGAAGTTGACCTCGACGTTCTCCTCAGTGACGCGCTGCTTACCACGTGTGTGGTGCGACGCGACCAGTCCAGAAAGGGAGATGTTCCCCTGGGAGCCGGTTTTGACTACAGGTCGGGCGGGACGATGATGGGGCCAGCCATGCGCTTCAGGCTGAGCACGGGTGGTAGCGATAGGATGTTGCGTGCTGGCGGCCAGATTGACCCGGTGTCCCCGCTTTCGGGGTCGACCGATGGGTACGTGCGCGGTCGGAGAGGATGAAGAGATGACAGTGGACTATCTCGGAGGCGCCGCGACACGGAGCAGATCGCACTCACAGGGATGCGCTGCTCGCGTGGTGGGGCGCGTGTGGGAGACCTTGATCAGAAGGTCGGCGCGGGAGGCGCTGACGTACAACTATCTGCGCTCGAGGCGCTGAGATCGGAGCTCACTGTCAAATGCTCGAGCCGAGAGGGAACAACGATGACGAGCGCGCAAACATTCGGCGAACTTCGCGGGGCGGAGCAGTTAGAAGTGCTGCTCGTTCTCAACCTATGCGAGGAGTTGGGAGGTGTCTACATGCATGGCATGGTCGAGAAGGACGTCGTGAGGCGGTCTTTGGTCACACCGCGAAATTGCTCTGGGAGCAGTGCGGATGGCTGGTAGAGCCCGCACGAGAGGAAGACCCGGGCTACTACCGCGACTGGCAGGACATGCTGATCGACATGGGCCACCTCGCAGGCGAGCGCGCCCAAGTCCTGAGCTACGCGGGCCCGTCGAAGTTGACCTCGACGTTCTCCTCCTCGACGCGCTCCTCGGTCTCCGCGGACGACGTCAGCGCGCGCTTGTCGGCGTCGAGCAGGGGCTGGGAGAAGAAGCTGCGCGGCCACAGCCGGCGCGCGCGCACGACGTTGATCTCGGCCGCGAGCAGCGTCACCTGGCCGCCGAGGTAGAGCCACGCGAGCAGGCCGAGGACGAACGCGAACAGGCCCGAGGTCTCCTGCGCGTGGCGCACGACGTGGGCGACGTAGTAGCCGCCGAGGTGCTGGAGGATCTGCCAGAGGATCGCCGCGAAGACGACGCCCGGGAGCAGGTCGCGGGTCGGGATCTCGTCGGGGCTGAGGAAGCGGAAGGCGCAGAAGAACAGCAGCAGGTTGAAGGCCAGCGCGACGAGCACGCCGCCGATCACGGCAACCGGTCCCGCGGTCTGGGCGGTCACGTAGCCCGCGGCGACCGTCGAGACGACCAGCAGCAGGCCGAGGACGGCGATCAGGCCGATCCCGCGCAGCCGCCAGGTGAGGAAGTTCGGCCGGCGCTTGCGCGGTATGTGCCAGACCTGCTGGAACGCGTTCTGAGTCGCGCCGACGACGCCGAGCCCGCCGAGCAGCAGCCCGACGACGCCGATCGCGAGCGAGCCGGCGCTGCCCTTGAGCGAGTGAACGTTGCTCTGCAGCTGATCGCCGATGATCGGGAACTGCCCGAGGGCAGAGTGCAGCACGCTCGCCTGGTCCTTCGGGTCGCCTTCGAGCACGAAGCCGAGCACCGTCACGAGCAGCAGCAGCAGCGGGAACAGCGAGGCGAAGCCGTAGTAGGCGATCAGCGCCGCGAGCTGGCCGGCGCCGTCGTCGCCGAACTTCTTCACCACCGCCGCGGCAAAGCTCAGCCGCGGGCTGCGCTGCTGGTGGCGGTCGAGCGCGTGGAGATGGTCGGTGAGGCTCATCGCCGGCGAATCCCGCTGCCCGTCCTTGCGCCGGGCGGAAGGGTGTGCGCGCCGCCGCTGCCGCGGCGGGCGAATTGGGAGGGGGGTCTACGCGCGCGTGCGATCGACATCTATGCGTGTCTACCCGATTCCAGGCGGAAATGCGAGCGCGGGACGCGCGCGGGCGCCGTGACCAGGTGCAGGAGATGGCACTGGTCGCGCAGGCACGGCGCGGGTTGCTGCTGCGCGCCCACCGCCACCGCCTGCGCAAGGAGGACCTCGAGGACTGCTACAGCCAGGCCACGCTCGAGTTGCTCGCGCAGGCACGCGCGGGAGGCGCGGGCGGAGGCGGAGGCGCACCAGGCGCGCCGGCCGCGGGTGGGCGGGGCGCGGGTCGGCGGGGTCCTCATCTGACCCGCACGCACATGGCGAACCTGCTCGAGCAGCGTTTCGTCTCGCGCATCCACGATCGTCTGCGCGCGCTGAGCGGGCGCAGTCCCGCGCAGGCGGTGCTCGACCACGCGCTCCCCCTGAGCGACGCCGCCAACGGCATCGAGGTCGCCGACGTCCGCGCCGAGATCGAGCGGCTCGTGATGCTGCGCCTGGACCTGCGCAGCCTCGGTCAGGTGATCGGAGAGCTGACCACCGACCAGCGGCTCGTGCTCGTCAGCCTCGCCGAAGCGGAGCTCGATTGCGTCGAGTTCTGCGAGCGCCACGGCTGGTCCAAGGAGAAGTACCGCAAGGTCTCCCAGCGCGCGCGGGCACGTTTGCGCGAGCTGCTCGAGGCCTGCGAAGAAACTTTTCCGCGCCGCATGTCCCGTTTGGGCGTGGCGGTCGGAGAAGGAGACAGGGAACTCCTATGAAGATCATCACTCCCCCCATTCATAGGCGTTCCCCGGGACGCCGGCGGTCGATCGGATGGACGACCGCGCGGCGCTCCCGATCCGCGCGCAAGCGGCCGGAAGTCGGGTTCCTCCTTGCCTCGGCTTCCGGTCGCACGCGTGGCGTTTCGTGCCGCGGCGCTCGCTTGACCGGGCGGCGCCCGTGACCGGGGCGGTGCAGGCATGACGCTCCTACGGCGGGCCCCGCGTGAGATTTACCGCGTCTACTCCGAAGAGGAGTACCTGGACGGCGCCGGGACGGGGCTGCCAATCGCGGCCGAGTGGCAGGTGGACGGCTCCTCGCCCGTGCCTGAGCCCGCCCGACAGGTCGTCACCGGGCACCGTCTGCGCCGCGCGGCCGGCGTGGCGATGCTGGCCGGGGCCGTGGGTGCCGTCGGCGGCCTCGTCTGCCTGAACCTCGCGCGCGCCCACGGCGGCGTGGCGGGGCGGGGCAGCCTGGTCGCGGCGACGCACCCTGCCCGGGTAGCGGGCTCCGCGCCCGCAGCCGATGATGCTCGACCCCGGGCGGAGTTGTCGCGGCCGGTGATCGTGCGTCCCGTCGAGACCGCGCGCTCGTCTGTCGCACAGTTCAGCCGAAGCAGCGCGGGAGGATCGGTGTCACGCCGGTCCGATCCTCGCCCGATCCGCTCGCCGGCCAGCCGCCCCGCGAGCGTCGCGGTCCTCGCCGACTACTCGTGCTGATCGTCCTTCGTCGGGTGAAGCCTCACCGGCCTCGGTTTCCGCTCCCGCTCCCGCGCCGGCCCAGGCTCCAGCCCCGGCTTCGGCCTCAGCACAGGCATCCGTTCCCGCCGCTTCCTCTTCCACTCAGCCCGCCTCAGAAGAAGCAAGCACGACGCACGCCGCGGTGACTGCACCTCAGGCGCCCACGGCGGGCCCGGCGCCGGAACGACAGGCCGAGTTCGGATTCGAGCGCTGAGCGATGCGCACGAGCATGGGCATTCCGGACGCGCAGGTGAGGATCGCGACGCGGCCGCTGTGGCAGATCCGCCTTGCGCGCGAATGGCCCCGCTATCTACTCAGCGCTGCGGCCGTCGCGGGGCTCGCGGCGAGCGCGCGCTTCGCGATCGACCCGCCACGGCCGCAGGCGCCGAGGGTCGCCAAGCCCATCCCCGCGCCGCCGGACCTCGCGGCCGAGGGCTTCGCGGTGCGGTTCGCGCGCGGTTACCTCACCTGGAACGCGGCCGAACCTCAGGCCCACGAAGACGCGCTGGAGCAGTACGTCGGGCCCGGGATCGATCCCGACGCGGGACTGCAGCCGCCGGCGAGCGGCGAGCAGCGCGTGGAATCGGCCGAAGTCGTGCAGGAGCGGGAATCGACGCCCGGCGAGCACGTCTACACGGTCGCGGCGCAGACCGACGACGCGGGCCTGCTGTACCTGACGGTCAGCGTCGTGCGCACGGCCGCAGGGAGCCTCGCGCTGGGTGGTTATCCCGCGTTCGTGGGCGCGCCCGCCAGCGGCCCGGCGCAGACCGGGGCGCAGGCGCACCTACACGAAGTCGGCGAACCGGCGCTCGCGACGGTCGTCGACCGCGCCCTGCGCAACTACCTCGCCGCCTCTGCCTCGGAGCTCGCCGCCGACCTGACCGCGAGCGCGCACGTCTCGCTGCCGGCGGCGGCGCTGAGATTGGAATCGGTGCAGCGCCTGGACTGGGCACCCGGCCCCGGCGCGGTGCTCGCCGTGGTGGCGGCCGCGGACGCGCGCGGCGCCCAATACACGCTCGCCTACGAACTCGACGTGGCCCGCGTGCAGGGTCGCTGGGAGATCGCCGCGATCCAGATGGACCCCGACTCGTGAAACCGGCCGGCCCAGACCAGACCCGATCGCGGCTGCCTCCGACTCGCGGAGCCAGCCGGCCCATGTCGGACCCAGATCGACACCGGCAGATGAAAACCAGCCCAAACCCAACCCGAAGAGGAGCCCGCATGAAACTCTCCGACCCCCTCCACCTGCCAGAGACCCATCTCGCCCGCGCCCGCACGGTCCTGCTGCTCGCCGGCGTGTGCTTCCTCGCGGGGGCGCCCGTCGCGCAGGCGGCGGTCGAAACGCCCGCGCAGACGATCCAGCAGGGCGGCAGCTCCCAGCAGCAGGCCGGCATCGACGGCGCCACACCCCAGGCGGCGAGCGCCGAAAAAACGGGAACCTCGCTCGAATCGGCCGCCGCGAAGGCCGGCGATACGGCGCGCACGGTCGCGATGAGCCTGATCGGTCTCGCGCTCGCGATCGCCGCGATCGTGCTCGCCTTCCGCCGCGACTTCAAGGAGGCGGCGGGCGTGTTCGCGGTCGGGATCGTGGCGGTGCTGCTCGCGACGCCGGCCGGCCTGAGCCTGCTGCAGGACACGGTCACCTCGCTGTTCGGGTCTTGACGTGGAACCGATCGGGCAACTGCGACGTTCGGCGCTGAGACCGCTGCAATCGCGCCGGCCGACGATCCGTCCGGCGGAGCCGGGGGCCCGGCCGTGATCGAGATCCGCTCCTACCGCGCCGTGTTCGACCTCGAGCGGCGCATCTACCGCATCGACCAGCTGCGGCTGAACCCGGGCGGGATCCCGGTGCGGGGCGTCGTCTACTTCCTCGCGATCCTCGCGGCGACGCTGCTCGCCTCGAGCCTGCCGCTGCTCGGTGCGATCGTCGGCGCGCTGCCCTGGTACCTGCGCGATCTCGCGCTGCCGGTCGCGAGCGCGACGGTGCTGAGCGTGATCAGGATCGAGGGCCGGCCGTTTCACCTGGCGGCGCAAGCGCTGCTGCGCTACCGGGCCGGGCCGCGCAGTTTCGCCGGCGTACGTCCCTGCGACGCGCCGGGCGCGCGCTGGCGCCCGGAGGAGATCCTGCTGCTGCCGGACGGCTCCGACGGGCGGATGCGGCGGCTGCGCTACACCGGGCCGGGCGCGGTGCTCGTCACGACCGCGCACGAGCGCAGCGAGCGCCGCGGCCTGCGCGGGTTCCGATTCGGGCTCGGGTTCGGGCTCCTCAGGCCCGCTCGCTTGACGCTGCGCGAACTGCCCGGCGAGCCCGCCCCCGCGCGAGGGCAGGTGCTGGCGCTCGCCCGCGACGTCCGGCTGCGGGTCGGTGCGGGGCGGTGAAGCCGCCGCTCGGCTTCGTCTACGGCAACTGCGTGTTCGCCGACGCGCTCGACGACGGCTGGGCGGCATTCGCGGTCGAGACCGAGTCCTACGAGTGGCTGTCCGAAGACGGCAAGCGCGCGCGCTTTCTCGCGCTGCTCGGCGCGCTGGAGGCGATCGCGGCCGACGTGCAGATCCTGCGCGTCGGGCGGCGCTGGGATCTGGGGCGCTACGCGCGCGAGCTCGAAGACGACAGCGAGCTCGGCGCCGCGCAGGTGGGCGGCGCGCCCGCGCCCGCGCGCGAGCGGGCCCAGGCGCGGAGGCGTTATGCGCAGGAACACGAGGAGTACCTCGGCGAGATCGGCGCGGCGCGGCCGGAGGTGTTCCTGATCGTCAGCCTGCGCGAGCCCGAGCGCGATGTTGCCGCGTACGTCTCGCGCGCGGCCGAGCGCCACCCGCGCGAGTGGTTGCAGGAGCTCAGGCGGGCGTTCTCGGTGAGAGATCGCCGCGTGCTGAAGGTCGCCGAGCTCGAGCGCGCGCGGGTGCGCGCCGACCAGGCTCACGCGCGCCTCGCGGACTACCTGCCGGTCCGCCCGGCGCGCGGGGTCGAGCTGCAGTGGCTCGTGCGCCGGGCCTTCTGCCGCGGCCTCGGCGAGCCCGAGGTCGACGGGCTGCACGAGCCCCGCGCGCTCGTGTTCGAGCGCAACGGCGAGGCGATGCTGGCGCCGCTGGAGGGCGACGTGCTGCGCTGGCTGGACGGCTACGTCGAGCACCGCGGCCGCGCGCTGCGGATCGAGTCGGAGACCGGTACGAGCTGGCAGGCGCAGCTCGTGCTGGGCGCGCTGCCCGAGCAGGCGCAGTTCCCGGGCGCGCGCGTGGAGCTGATGTTCGCGCCGCCGGAGTCGCTGCCGTTCGGCGTCGACCTCACGTTGAACGCGCGCTTCCTGCCGAACGGCCTGGCGCTGCGGATCGCGCGCCGGCGGATCCAGGACGCCGATCAGATCGTCCGCGCCGAGTCAGACGGCGAGCAGGGCGTCACCGACCTCGGCTACCAGCGCACGCAGGAGGCGCGCGACCTGCTCGCCTACCTGCAGTCCTCCAGTCGACCGCCGCTGCTGCGGGCGACGCTCGCGGTGGCGATCGGCGCCGAGGACGAGGAGCAGCTCGAGGAGCGCGTGGAGATGACACGGCGCGCCTACGGCGAGATCCGACTGCACCGCCCGCTCGGCGATCAGCTGCCGCTGTTCCTGCAGCACCTCCCCGGTCAGCGCACGAGGGTCGCGGGCTATGACGACACACTCACGCCCGAGCAGGTCGCGGCGATGATGCCGACTGCCTCTCACGAGGCGGGCTCGCGCGCGGGCTTCTACCTTGGGCACACGCTCACGGGCTCGCGCCAGCCGGTCAGGTTCAACCTGCAGGAGGGGTCCGAAAGCGACCGCAATACGACGATCCTCAGCGTCGGCGCGCTCGGCTCGGGCAAGACGACGCTCGACCAGAAGCTCAAGTACGAGGGCTTCCTGCAGGGCGCGCGGATCATCGACTGCGACCCGAAGGGCGACCACCGCTTCCACCTGCTCGAGCGAGGTCGCGCCGCACACCGAGTGCGTCACGCTGAAGCCCGACCCGGCGCTGCGCGGCGTGCTCGACCCGCTCCGGGTCGCGCCCGAGCACCTGCGCCAGGACGCTGCCGTGTCGTTCCTGCGCGACCTGTTGCCGGGGCGCGCCGAGCCGGCGTGGGAGACCGCGGTAGTTGGCGCCGTCGACCGCGTGCTGCGGCGCTCGCGTGAGCCGACCTGCCTGGAGGTCGTGCGCGCGCTGGAGCAGGGCGACGAGACCGACGCGCAGGTGGGGAAGACGCTCGAGGTCTACGCCCGCTCGGGGCTGACCCAGCTCGGCTTCGCCGACCCGGCGGTCAAATTGCCGCCGGTCGGGCAGAGCCAGGTCACCTACCTGCCGATCCGCGATCTGCCCGGCCCGCAGCAGGGGACGAGCCGCGCGGAGTACTCCCAGGCCGAGCGCGTCGGCGAGCAGATCGTGAGGCTGATCGCGATGTTCGCGATGCACCTGCTGGGGTCCGAGCGCGGGCGACTGAAGATCTTCAGTTTTGACGAGGGTTGGCGCCTGCTGGGAGACCCGGTCGGCCGGCAGCTGCTCGCCTCGCTGCAGCGCATGGGCCGCTCGGAGCTGGCGGTGCCGATCATCTCGACGCAGCTCGTCACCGACGCGCTCGTCGGCGAGCGCGAGTCGCTCGAGAACCTGCTCGGCGCGACGTTCGTGTTCGGGATGCGCTCGGAGGCGGAGGCGGGGCGGGCGCTGCAGCTGCTGGGGCTGGACCCCGAGGACCGGCGCGCGCGCCAGAGCCTGCTCGAGTTCGAGGCCGGGCGCTGTCTGTTCCGCGACCACGCGGGGCGGGTCGAGGCGATTCAGGTCGATGTCGTGCTGCCGTCGCTGTTGCGCGCGTTCTCGACGACGCCCGGGGTCACCTGACGGTGGCGGGCCGGCTCCTGGCAACTGTGGGTCTGGCGATGCTCGTTTTGGCATTCGGCGCGCAAGCGGCCGATGGGGCTACGGGGCAGGCGCCGGCCGCGAACAACGCTTCGACGGACAATGCCCCAGCGGCGAATAACGCTCAGGCAGCTGACAATGCCCAGGCGGCGAAAAGCGCTCCCACGGCGAAGGCGCCTCCGAGGAAAGGCCCAGCGCAGGCGCCGAACAAGCCGCCGCTGGGTACGAGCTCGGGCGCAACGGGTCTGACCGCCGAAGAGGAAGCCTCGGCGTCGGCTTCGCCGAGCGGCGGCGACTCGCTCGTGAGCAACGGGCTGGGCAGCCCCCTGTGTGGGAAAAGCACGCGCGCTGAACTGTCATCGGCCGGTCAGAGCAACTGCCGCAGCTCCGACTTCGAGGCGGCGCCGGCGCCGACGGGCGATTACGCGTTTGACGTGCACATCAACACCGGCGTGTCGGATTGGGGCAACGATCTGTCCGCATCGGTCCAGAACGCGGCCCAGTGGGGGTGGATGCTGCTCGTGGCGATCGTGCACGGGGTGATCGTGATGCTCGAGTGGTGCTACACGGTCGACCTGCTCGGCAGCTCGGCGATGCAGGCGGTCACAAAGGAGCTGAGCGACACCCAGGCGTCGTTCACCCGGCCGTGGCTGGTGCTGGCGCTGGCCGTCGCTGCGGTGCTCGCTCTCTACCACGGGATCGTGCGCCGGCAGGTGTCGGAGACGCTCGGCCAGGCGGTGTTGATGGGGGTGATGATGCTCGCCGGCTTCTGGGTGATCGTCAACCCGCTGGGCACCGTCGGCGCGCTCGGCGCGTGGGCGAACGAAGCGGGCCTGGGGACGCTCGGCGCCGTGGTCTCGGGCACGCCCGCCGCTCCCGACCGCACGCTGGCCGAAAGCATGGAAAGCGTCTTCAGCGGCACGATCGGCGGACCGTGGTGCTACCTGGAGTTCGGCGACGTGCGCTGGTGCGAGGACCCGGTGAAGCCGACCTCGCAGCTGGATAAGACGGCCCATGAAATCGCGGCGAAGGACCGGGCCGCGATCGGCTCCAAGAGCGCTGAACTGCTGGACAGCGCGAAAACAAACGGCGAATTGTTCCTCGCGCTGCCCGCCAACGGCGAACAGCGCAATTCGATCAACGAATACGGCCCTTTCAAAAACGAGGTTGGGCTGTTCAACGTGCTGTGCGGCGGCTCGGAAGAACCGTGCCACGGACCCACCGCCGCCGAGGCCGAGTTCCGTACCCAGCACGGGACGGCGGCGCGGGTGATCGGGCTGTTCCTGATCTGGGTCGGCGTGCTTGGCATGGTGCTGCTGCTCGGCTATCTCGCGCTGCACCTGCTCGGCGCGGCGATCGCGAGCCTGTTCCTGCTGCTGCTGGCGCCCGCGGCGGTGATCGCCCCCGCGCTGGGCGACGGCGGTCGCGCGTTGTTCAGACGCTGGGGGACATGGCTGCTCGGGGCGGTCTGCTCGAAGCTGATCTTCTCCTTCCTGCTCGGCGTGGTGTTGCTGATGCAGCGGACGTTGATGGGGCTCACGATGTTCGGCTGGTGGGCGCAATGGCTGCTGGTCTCGGCGATGTGGTGGGGAGCGTTCATGAAGCGCCACCACGTGCTCGGCTTCGTCCACGGCCAGCACCGCTCGGGGAGTGCATCTGGCTCGTTGCTGCGGCACGCGCAGCGCGTTCGCGGAAAATTGCACAACCCGCCCGCGCTGGTACCGGGATGGGTCAAAGACAAGCTGCGCCCGCCGCCACCAAGCGTCGAGCAGCGGCGCAAGCGCACGCAGGCGGGCCTCGCGCGGGCCAAGGGAATCGCCGACGGGCAGGTCAAGCGTGCGTTGGAGCGCGAGTACGGCGATGCCCATGCGCTCGTCCAGGCGGCGCCGGAGACCGAAGCGCGGATCTCGGCGAAACGCACTCAGCTCGAGCGGGTGCGGCGCGCGCAGGCAGCGGCGCAGGCGAAGGCAGCCGAAGCGCGCAGCGCGCGAGAAGCAGCGCTGAGCGACCCCAAGCTCGACTCGCCGCTGGAGCGCGATCGCGCGGCGGCGCGCTTCGGCGCCGAAGAGCAGGCTCACGAGCGCAGGGCCGCAAGCTTGCGGAGCCGCGCGGATCGCGTGCAGGGCGAGATCGCCGGGGAGCAGACCTCGCTCACCGCGGCGCGCCGGACCGTGGCCGACGGCGAGAAGGCCGAGCGCACGACGGGTGGCTCCTCCACGCGCGAGCGGGCCGAGCAGTACGGCCGCTTCCTGGACGAACAGGCAGCGCTGCCGGCCGGCAGGGCGCGTGACTACGCCGGGGCGGCCGGAATCGCAGACTACGGGCGCAGGCAGTATGAAGCGCTTGGCGCCCGCGACAAGCGGGCCGCGCAGTTGGAGATCGATCGAGAGCTGGCTGCGCGTAAGGGGGCCGGCGCCGCCGCCAGGGAGGTCGCGGCGGCCGGCGGGGGAGCCTTGAAGCCTCGCGAGCAGAAGCAGGTGGACAAGCTGGTCGACGGCTCGCTCGAGCAACAGATGAACGCCGAAGGCCTGGCGCCGCCCGCTTCGCTCAGACGACGACCGAAACGCCCGGGTTTCGACGAACACATGCAGGACTGGCGATCCGGGGGATCGAACGGCGCATCGCGCGTGATGCGCGATGCGCACGAAGTGATGGCCGGGCGCAAACGTCAGCTCGGCCGGGAACGGCGGCGATGACCGTGGGCTCGGCGGCCGAGTCGAGGGCGGCGGCGAGATGAGCGCCGGTTCGACGAGCACGGGTGCGATCGCGGGGTTGAGAACCGCCGCCGGAGCGAGGACCGCGGCGGAGCCGGGGAAGGCGCACGGCGCCAAGCTCGCCGCGGGGGTCAGGATCGTGGCGGGCGCGGCAGGGGTGCCTCTACCCGGGCTTCGCCGCCCGCCCCGCATACCGCTGGCGATCGGCGCGTCTGTCGCGGTCGCCGCGGCGCTGGCGGCGATGTTACTGCTGCTGATGCTGATGACATTGCTCGGTGCGGGCAGCCTCGGCAGTCTCGGTGGCCCCGGCGGCGGCACGCCGAGCGGCCCCGAAGCGACCGACGCCCCTTCGGCCCTCGCGAAGCAGGAAATCCCGCCGGAATACCTGAGCGACTACGAGCAGGCCGGGCAGCGCTACCACCTCGACTGGGCGATCCTCGCGGGGATCGGGAAGGTCGAGTGCGACCACGGACGCGACCCCGACCCGGCGTGCACGCAGGAGGGCGCGGTCAACTCGGCCGGGGCCGGCGGCCCGATGCAGTTCCTCGCGAGCACCTGGGCGGAGTACGGGGTGGCCCCCGCCGGCGGCACGCCCGATCGCTGGAACCCGCAGGACGCGATCTTCGGGGCCGCGAACTACCTGCGCGCGTCGGGCGCGCCGGGCGACTACCGCAAGGCGATCTTCGCCTACAACCACGCCGAATGGTACGTGGACGAGGTCGAGAGCTGGGCGGCGAAGTACCGGGCGCCGTCGACCTCGCCGACCCAGCCGGCGCAGCCGTTCGCGGCCGGGTACGGCGCCGGCGCCGGCGCCGGGGGTGGCGCCTACGGCCGCGTGCAAGGCGAAAGCCCGACGCCGATGGAGTTCATCCCCGGCGAACGCGCCGAGCTCGACCCGGCCGACGGGCATCTCGCGTGGATCCCGGAAGGGGTGCCGACGACGGTGCAGGCGATGGTCGTGGCGGGGAACGAGCTGCAGGAACTGCCGTACGGGCCGGGCGGCCATCCGGACCCACTGGGCGCGAGCGAAGAGGACTGCTCGAGCACCGTCAACTACGTGCTGTATCGCAGTGGGGTCAGACCACTGGCGGAAATCGTCAAAGACAACCCGCTCGCGCAGGACTACGTCAACTGGGGCGACCCCGGCCCGGGCCGCTGGGTGACGATCTACGCGACCGACGTGCCGGAGCCGCACGTGTTCATCGTGATCGCGGGGCTGCGGCTGGACACGAGCCACAACGGGACGGACGTCGGCCCGAACAGGAACGAAAACGGCCCCCGCTGGCGGATCCTCAGCTACATCCCGACCTGGGCGAAATGGTCGGTCAGGCACCCGCCGGGGTTGTAAGGGGACCTGGGCGATGACTCCGGTGAGGCGATCTGATCATGCGATCGAGCCGCGTCCATTGCATCGATAGGCGCCACGACGACCTGCCGTGTTATACTCAAAAGGAGATCTCTATAGGGAGATCAAACTAACCCAAAACCACAGGTGGACCCATGCCAGAGCCTGACTTCCTGGACGAGATGATTGAGAGGAGCACCGCGCGCAACCCCGAGTTTCCGAGGTTGCTGGACGCGGCTCGCCGGCGGCGTGCGCTGCTGCGGGCACTTGCCGAGCAGCGCCAGGAGCAGAAACGCTCGCAAACGGCGGTCGCGGCCGCGATGGAGACCTCGCAGTCCTATGTGGCGCGGCTGGAGAGCACGGCGGCCGACGCGAGGATCTCGACCGTCGATCGGTATGCGGGTTGCCTGGGGTTCATGGTGCAGTACCACCTGATCCCAGCCGCGGAGGCTGAGGGTGCGCCGTCCGTCGTGGTCCATGCATAGGCCGAGGTCGACGAACGCCATCGAGATCGGACTGTAGGCTGAAGGCATGCCCAGCAGAAAGGTCGACTACCTCCTGATCGGCGGCGGCCTGGCGAGCGCGAACTGCGCGCGCTGGCTGCGCGAGGAAGGCGCCACCGGCGAGGTCCTGCTCGTCGGCCGCGAGCCGGACGCGCCGTATAACCGCCCAGAGTGCTCGAAGGGGTACCTGAGGGGCGAAGAGACCCGCGAGGAGCCGTTGTTCAGGCCAGCAAGAGTGGTGGGGAGAGCAGGGGATCGAGCTGCTGACGAGGACGAGCGTGACGGGCCTCGACCTGGAGACGAGGACGGCGAAGCTGTCGAGCAAGGAGGAGGTCGGGTTCGCAAGCGCGCTGATCGCGACGGGCGCGAACGTGCGGAGGTTGAACGTAGAGGGCTGCGAGCTCGAGGAGATCCACTACCTGCGCACGCTGAGCAACGCGGACGCGATCAGGAAGAGCACGGAAGACGCCGCGAACGTGGTGTTGATCGGCGGCTCGTACATCGGCTGCGAGGTCGCGGCGAGCATGACGATGCTGGGGAAGCGCGTGACGATCGTGATGCAGGAGCAGCGGACGCTGGAACGCGGGTTCGGCAAGCAGGCAGGGCGCTTCGTGCAGGAGCTGCTCGAAGCGCACGGCGTGAAGATCCACGGCGAAGACGAGCTGGAGCGCTTCGCGGGGGACGGGAGCGTGGCGAAGGTGATCACGCGCGGGGGACTGGAGCTGGCGGCGCAGGCGGTCGTGATCGGCGCGGGCGTGGCGCCGGACATCGGCCTGGCGCAGCGAGCCGGCCTGGAGATCGGCGAGCGCGGCGGCGTGCGCTGCAGTTCGCGGTTGGAGAGCTCGGCGAAGGGCGTGTGGGCGGCGGGCGACATCTGCGAATACGACTCGCCGATCCACGGCGAGCACGTGCGGATCGAGCACTGGGACGTGGCGTTCAACCAGGGGAAGACGGCGGCGCTGAACATGCTCGGCAGGGACGTGGCGCACGAAGTGGTGCCGTACTTCTATTCGGTGCTGGGGGATTGGGGCGAACTCGAGTACGTGGGGCCGGCGAGGGAGTGGGACGAGGAGATCGTGCGGGGAAGCTACGAGGAGGGGAAGTTCACGACCTGGTACCTGAAGGACGGGCGCGTGAAGGCGGCGCTGACGTGGGGAAGGTCGGACGATCTGGAGCACGCGCGGCGCCTGATAACGGGGGCGGAGACCCTCGACGAGACCCAGCGCAAAGCGCTCGCCGATGCGGACGGCGACCTCGGCAATGTCGGGTAGGCCCCGCGCATAAACGAAAAGACTTTCGGGAGACTGTCGCGCGTCGTATCCGCAGGAGGGCACGTATCGCCGGTCAGTGCGGCGGTGGCACGAGCCGCAGGCAGGTGTGCGGGCGCGGGGTGGGCGAGGAGCACGGGGTGGGTGGGAGCGAGTAGGATCAGAAGAACAAAAGACAAAGACGGTCGGAGGTGAAGGGAAGCCGGTGAGAATCCGGCGCGGACCCGCCACTGTGACCGGGGATGCCAGCCGCGGCGCGAGAGCGCAGCCACTGGGACGCGAGGAAAGCGGACCGGGAAGGCGCGGAGGGAAGGCCCGGGAGCCAGGAAACCTGCCCGAGACCGGAAAGCCCAGAATACCCTCGTGGAAAGGGGTTGGCCTGAATGAGTATTTCCTGTCGTATGTTGCCGGCGCTCGCCGGAGTTGTAGCCTCGCTGGTGTTAGCACTGTCCGCGTCCGCATCGGCGGCGCCAATTACCGTGAACCTTCGCGTTGAGGGTTCGACGAAGACGTTGTTTGAAGGGCCTGTGAGCAGCGAAGCGATTCTCGCGCCCCCCGGCATTGAAACGAAGTCCAGTGAAGGCAGCCATCCCTGTGACGTGAAGGACAATGGTGAAAACGGTGGATTTGGCGCTGCCGCCGCGACTCCCACGACGGCTTTGTACGACGCCGCGACCACTCAAGGCCTTCCGTTCGACGCCACCTGGTCGATGAGTCTGAAGGACTTTGAGATCACCCAAGTCGGCGAAGACATCTCCAATAACGGGGAAAACGGTCAGTACTGGGGTTACGCTGTCAACTTCACGACTGCCGAAGTAGGCGGTTGTCAGATCAGGCTTGCTCCTGGCAGCGAAGTTCTGTGGGCCTACAACTTCTTTGGTCTGAAGCACCTGCTGAGCTTGAGTGGGCCATCGAGTGTCACGGTGGGTGTACCTTTCACTATCCATGTCGTCGATGGACAGACAGGTGAACCGATCTCAGGTGCGGCGATCGGGCAGCTCGTGAGCGGAGTGACGAATACAGGCTCGTCAAGCCCGACGACTAACGCAGCCGGTAATGCAACAGTTACGTTGACCCAAGTGGGAACGGCGACACTGAAGGCGACCCAGAGCGAATCGGTCCGCTCCAATGGGCTGGCGGTGAGCGTAGGCAATAGCGCCTGCGGTTGCGTGGGCGTTGCCCCAACAGTCCCTCCCCCTACTGTGCTCGTCGCGCCTGATGTGGCCAAAATCGCAGGTGTCAAAAATGGGCACGTCTATTCCCGTCGCTCCGCCCCAAGGTTGCTGGCAGGGGTGGTCGATGATCCCGCGGGAGGCACGCTCAGACAGGTGCAGATCAGCCTCCAACGTCGCTATCACGGGCGTTGTTTCGATTTCAATGGATCGAGGGAGAGCTTCGTGAGAACCAGGAAGTGTGGTTCAACGGCCTTCTTCTCGGTGGGCGGAAGCGAGTCCTTCAGCTATCTCCTCCCGGCTCGTCTTCCAAAGGGAAGTTACACCTACGACATCGAGGGAATCGACAGCACCGGCCAGGCAACGAAGCTAGTGAGCGGAGTTAGTCACGTTGTTTTCCAGGTCAAGTAGACGAGTCTCAGTAACGGCGCTCGCGGCGGCCACATTGGCCGCCGCGGGTCTCGCCGGCTGCGGCCTCGGCCCCGGCCCCGTCCCGACCGGCGTCCACCTGACGGTCACGCGCGACTTCGGCGCGCAGGTCCTCACAAAAACGAGCGCTCCGAAAGCGAACGGCGCGGAAACGGTCATGAGCCTGCTGCTGCGCAACGCAAAGATCACGACCAAGTACGGCGGTGGCTTCGTCGAGAGCGTCGACGGGCACTCGGGCGGGGAAAGCGGGGGAGACCCGACGGACTGGTTCTACTACGTCAACGGGATCGAGGCGCCGAAGGGCGCGGCGGCGACGAACGTCCACCCGGGCGACCACATCTGGTGGGACCTGCACGACTGGAGCCAGACCGACGACGTCCCCGCCGTCGTCGGCTCCTATCCGGAGCCGTTCCTGAACGGCACCGAAGGCAAACGCCTGCCCGTCCGCGTCGAATGCGCCGCGGCGCAGAGCGCGCCGTGCCGCACGGTGATCGCAAGACTGCGCGCGCTAGGCGTCCCCGCCGCTGTGGCCGCGATCGGCAGCGGCGCCGAGCCGGACGCGCTGCAGGTCGTCGTCGGGCGCTGGACGGCGGTGCACGGCGATCCGAGCGTCACCGGCATCGAAAGCGGTCCGCGCACGAGCGGCGTCTACGCGCGCTTCGCCCCGAACGGCCAGACGCTGACGCTGCTCGCCGGCGACGGCAGCACGACCGCCACGCTCGGCGCCGGCGCGGGCCTGATCGCCGCGACGAAAGACGACGAAGGCGCGCTCGTGTGGGTCGTGAGCGGCACCGACGAAGCGGGCGTCGCGCGCGCGGCGCAGGCATTTGACCAGAGCTCCCTGGAAAACCACTTCGCGCTGGCGGTGACATCGACGGGCGCGCAACTGCCGGTGCCGGGGGCAGGGAAGTGATCGGCGCCGCCCGCCCAGCTCGGCAGGGGGTCTCCCCGTCGCGAAATCCTGACCGGCGGTCGCAGGGACCGGGTGCGGGCTCCGGGCCGTGAGCACGTTCGCGGGGGCCACCCGGATCGCCTACCGGCGCCGCGCCAGTCCGCTGCACGCCGCCCGCGCGCCGATCGCCGCCGCCTACGGTGCGGCGTTCGCGGTCGCGGCGCTGATCGTCACAAATCCAATCCTGCTCGGCGCATTGCTTGTCTCGGTGCTCGCCGCGGCGTCCGCCGCCAGGGTCGGTCGTCAGCTCGTGAGCACGTTCCGTCTCACCGCGCTGCCGGTCGTGCTGCTGATCGTGCTCGTCAACGTGCTCGACAGTCGCGGCGGCCTGACCGTGTTCGCGCGCCTGGGCGACTGGGGCGTGCTCGGGCAGGTCAACCTCACCGTCGAGGCCGTCGTCTACGGGCTCGTGATCGCGCTGCGACTGATCGTCGTGATGCTCGCCTGCCTGCTCGTCGTCTGCGCCGCCGATCCCGACGAGCTGTTGCTCGTGTGCCGGCGCGTCTCGCCCCACTCGGCGCTCACCGCGACGCTCACCACGCGCCTGATCGGAGTCCTCGGCGAGGACGCCCGCCGGCTTGCCGAGGCCCAGCGCTGCCGGCCGGATGGCGGCGCCCGCGGCGCCCGCGGCAAGCTCGCGGTGATCCGCGCGACGGTCGGCGGCGCGCTCGACCGCTCGCTGGACGTGGCGGCCGTCCTGGAGATGCGGGGCTACGGCGCGCGGGGACGACGCGTCGTCGGCCGCGCGCGACCGCTCTCGCGTCACGACATCGCGTTCGCCGCGGCGGCCGCGGCATTGCTCGGCCTGTACGTGTTCGTCGCGCTCGCCGGGAGCGCGCCGTTCCAGGCATATCCGCTCGTGAGCCTGCCGCTGTCCCCCGGCCTGTTCGGGATCGCGGCGCTCACGATCGTGCTCGCGCTGGCCCCGTTTTTCGACAGGCGAGGAATCGAGCCATGATCCTGAACACGCATGGCGGCGCTGGATCGGCGTCCTACCGATCGGAGATCGGCCAGCACACGCGCAGCACACTTCGCTCCCTGCGTTCTGGGTGGGCGGGGCTCAATTCATCTGCGTGTCCAGGATGGTTCCCATGAGCATTCTCTCCTTCGAGCGCGTCAGCTATCGATATCCGACGGGGACAGAGGATTCGCTGCGCGATGTCAGCCTGTCGGTGGCGCCCGGTGAGTTCTGCGTCGTCGTGGGGCTGTCGGGGTCGGGCAAGTCGACGCTGCTGCGCGCCGCCGCCGGTCTCGTCCCGCACTTCCACGGCGGCAGCTTTGCGGGCAACGTGATCGTCGGCGGACTGGACACACGCGATCACACCCCGTCCGCGATCGGCGCCGTGGCCGGCACGCTGTTGCAGGATCCCGAGACGCAGATCGTCATGAACACGGTCCGCGCCGAGCTCGCGCTGGCGCTCGAGAACCTGGGCGCCGGCGGCGCCGGCGGCGTCGCGCGCGGGGTGGAGGAGACCTCGCTGGCCCTCGGGATCGGTCACCTGCTGGACCGCGCCACCGGCGAGCTGTCCGGCGGCGAGCTGCAGCGGGTCGCGCTCGCCGCCGCGCTCGTCGCGCGCCCGTCGCTGGTCCTGCTCGACGAGCCGACCTCGCAGCTGGACCCCGTGGCGGGCGACGAGCTGATCTGGCAACTGCGCCGGCTCAACCAGGAGGCCGACACGGCGGTACTGCTGATCGAGCATCGCCTGGAGCGCTGCCTGGCGGCGGCCGACCGGGTGATCGCGATGGCCGGCGGCGCGGTCGTGTGCGACAGCGACCCGCGGGGCTTTCTCGAATGGGCCGCCGAGCACGAGCCCGCGCTGCAGACCCCGGGCGCACGGATGCTCGACGAGATCGGCCTGCGCCCGCCGCCAACCGGCGTCAAGCAGGCGCGCGCGACGTTGCGCGCCCACGGCCTGCTGCCGGCTGCCGCCGGCTTGGATCAAGAGCCCGCGGCAGGTGCCGCGGCGGTCGATGCCGAAGCGGACCTCGCGAACGCGGCCCCTGCCGATGCCGACGCCGGACGCGGACCGGCGTCCGCGCGAACGCGCCGGCCGAGCTTCGCTCGGTGCCCTGTTCAGAAGAGGCGAGCGGGCAGACCGGCCGGCGCTCGAGCTGCGCGGCGTCTGGCACGAGATTCGCGACGGGCCCGCGATCCTGCGTGGCCTCGACCTGCGACTGCGCCCCGGCGAACCGGTCGTGCTGATGGGACGCAACGGCGCGGGCAAGTCGACGCTGCTGCGCCACGCCGCCGGGCTGCTCGCGCCCACGCGCGGGAGCGTCAAGCGCACCGGACGCGTGGCGCTGCTGCTGCAGAACCCGGGGGACTACTTTCTGCACGAGCGCGTCGACGCCGAGGCGCCTCGCGCCGCGCTCGAGCAGGTTGGCCTGGCGGGACTGGGTGCGCGCCATCCGCGCGATCTCTCGGGGGGACAGCGCCAGCGCCTGGCGCTCGCGATCGTGCTCGGCGGCGAGGAGCAGGCGGCGGTGCTCGCACTCGACGAGCCCACCCGCGGCATGGACCGGGCGGCCAAGCACACGCTCGCGACGTGGCTGTCCGAGCGCGCGGGCGAGGGCCTCGCGGTGCTCGTCGCCACCCATGACGCCGAGTTCGCCGCCGACTTCGCCAAGCGCGCCGTGCTGCTCGCCGACGGCCGCGTGATCGCGGATGGCCCGATCGAGGAGATCCTCTCCGGCGGCTGGTATTTCACGACCGAAGCCGCGCGGATCCTCGACGGCGCGGACGGCGTGCTGCGACCCGATCAGGGCGTCGCGGCGCTGCGAGCGCGCCGCGCCGAGACAGGTGGCCCGACCGGCGCCCCCGGCGAGCCGGCCCGCGACGAGGTCGCCGAGGGGGTCCGCTCGTGAGTTGGCAACTCGCGTCTTTCGCGATCGTGCTCGCCTCGCTGGC
Organism: uncultured Solirubrobacterales bacterium; assembly: GCA_963789675.1. Taxonomy (GTDB): domain Bacteria; phylum Actinomycetota; class Thermoleophilia; order Solirubrobacterales; family Solirubrobacteraceae; genus Palsa-744. The sequence goes on from CAWBLR010000003.1 coordinate 364,573, forward strand.
GCTCGCCTTCTGGTGGTACGAGCGCTCCCATCCGCCGGCCAAGCTGCTGGCGGTCGTGGCCACGCTCGCGGCGATCGCGGCGCTCGGACGCGACGCGTTCGTCGCCGTGCCCGACGTCAAGCCGATCACCGCGATCGTGCTCGTCAGCGGCGTTGCCTTCGGCGCCGGCCCGGGGTTCGCCGTCGGCGCGATCTCCGGCCTGGCGTCGAACTTTCTGCTGGGCCAGGGACCGTGGACGCCGTGGCAGATGCTCGGCTGGGGGCTCGTCGGGCTGATCGGAGGGGGGCTCGGGAGCCTTACCTCCCGGCGCATGTCGCCATTGACGATCGCCTTCGCCTGCGCTGCCTCGGCGGAGGCGTTCAACCTCGTCGTCGACCTGTACACGTGGACGACCGCCGGCGAGCTGACATTGCGGGCGTTCGGTCTCGTGCTCGCGAGCGCCGTCGCATTCGACGCCACCCATGTCGTCGCCAGCTTCGCCTTCGGCCTCGCCTTCGGGCCGGCGCTGCTGCGGATGCTCACCCGCGTGCGCTCCCGACTCGAAGTCAGCTGGGAGGCTCCCCGTGAAGGGATCATTCCCCGCCTGCCCGTTCCCCGCCCGTCCGGCACAGCTTCGTCAAGTAGTGCGTGGCGCCCGCCTGGAGCATCTCTGCTGACGATCCTCGCCGTCGCCGCCGTGGGGATGTTGGTCACCGCCGCCGGCATGTCCCCGCGCGCGTCTGCCGCGACCACGAGCACCGCTACAAGCGCGAACGCGTCCACCACGGCGATGAGCTTTGCCACGGCCATGAGCCCCGCCACGGCTATAGGCCAAGGCTCGTCTACCACCACGAGCCCAAATGCCCACGACGCGTCGCTCAACCCAGAGCTGTCTTTCCTAACCTCCGCCCAGAGCCCTGACGGAGGCTTCGGAGCCGCCAAGGGCGAGTCATCGAGCGAGCTCTACACCGCCTGGGCCGCGATCGGCCTCGCCGCCGCCGGGCGCGACCCGGCGAGCGTCAGCCGCGACGGGCACTCGGTGCTCGACGCGCTGCGCTCGGAAGCCTCGACCCTGAGCGGCCTCGGCGACGCCGAGCGCACGATCCTCGCCGCGACCGCCTGTGGTGCCTCGTCCTACTCGTTCGCCGGGCGCGACCTCGTCGCCGAAGTGCTGAAGGCGCGCGAGGGCGACGACTCCTTCGAGCACCTCGTCAACCTCACGTCGTTCGCGATCCTGGCGCTGCGCGCCGCCGGCCACTCCGCCAGCTACCCCGCGATCCGCGACGCGGCCGGCTGGATCGAGCAGCAGCAGAACACCGACGGGGGCTTCTCCTTCGGCGAGCGCGGCTCGTCCAGCGACGTCGACGACACCGGCGCGGCGCTGCAGGCGCTCGCCGCCGCGGGCGCGCGCAACGCGCACGTCCTCAATACCGCCGCCGACTACCTGGTCCGCTCGCAGAACCTCGACGGCGGCTTCCCCGAGCAGTACGGCAGCGAATCGAACGCCCAGTCGACCGCCTGGGCGATCCAGGGCCTGATCGCCGCGGGGCACAACCCCAGCGCGGTCCACCGCCGCGGCAGCCGCTCGCCCGAGGGCTACCTCGAAAGCCTGCTCGCCCCCGGCGGCGCGATCCGCTACTCCCGCACGAGCGCGCAGACGCCCGTGTGGGTCACTTCCCAGGCGCTCGTCGCGCTGGCGGGCAAGACGTTCCCGGTGGGGCTTGATCCGATCTCACGGTGAGAGCAGCATCGTGAGCTGCGTCGAGCAGTAGCCCTCTGCTGATATGACGTCGGCGGTTATCGTTTTGACTCGCGATGCAGACGCCGGGTGGCTTCCAGAGATTCGAGATCAACCAGGTCCTGCGGTCGTCCGGCGGCGCGCTTCATCGCGAGCAGTCCTCGATCGAGGCGATGCGGACGCTTTGACCGCCCAACTCCATCACGTCAGCATGACGCCGCAACGCCTATATGAGGGCGCTCCGTCTGGGTTGACCAAGCAGGTCGATGTCGCCCACGGGCGTCGTCAAGCACATGATCTGTGTCTGGCGCAGCGTGCGCCCGTCGGGCACGAACGGCACCGTCTCGGGAATGCCGCGTAGGCGAGCCCCCAGTGCCACCAGCACTCTGCCGAGCGCATCGAGATTGTCCTGGTCGGGCGAGTAGCAGATGTCGAGATCCTTGGTGAACCGTGGCATTGCCTGAAGGATGACCGCCACGCCGCCGACGATCACGAAGTCCACGCCGCCCTTGACGAGCGCTTGCACCAGCGCCGCCGGACGGTAGAGGTCGGGCACGTCAGCCACGGAATCGAGCTCCCGCGAGTGTCAGCTCACGACCCCACTCGTACATGCTTTCCAGCTGCGCAAGCCGCTGATCGGGACTCAGCCTGAGCTGCTCGAACACCAGCGTCTCGTCGATGCCTGGACGCAATGGTTGAGCTGGCGAGCACGAGTCGTTGTCCGGTCGCGCGCAGTGCATCATCGAGCGTCGCGCATCGTGGGATTGGAGCCCGGCCGCTCCAGCTTTGCCACGGCCGCCTGGCTGACCCCCAGTCGCCGCGCGAGCTCCGCTTGCGTGAGGCCGGCCTCACGGCGCGCGTCATTGAGCAATGTGGCTGACTCAGACATGTCGATCGATTATAACCTATAAGTTATTTGCTAGACAAGATCTAGGGCGCCCTTCACCCCTCGTTTAGAAGCCGCCCTACCCTGTAGGGATGTACGCGACGAGGTCCAGAGCGAGGCTCGCGCACCCGCCGAGCGCGGCCGGGGCGCTGCTCGTCGCCGGGCTGTGCGTGGCCGCGCTCGCCCTCACCTGGGTGATCGCCGCGCTGGTGCCGGCGACGCACGTCAAAGACGCGGTCGCCCTGCACGACTTCACGCTGCTCGGCGGCCCGCGCGCGGACGACCTCGCGAACGCGCTGCTGCACCTGCTCGAACCGGCGCTCTACATCCTCTGGGCGATCCTGCTGATGGCGGTCGCGCTGTGGCGGGGGCGCCCGCGGGTCGCGCTCGCGGTCGCGCTCGTGATGGGCATGGCGCCGCTGACCGCGGAGCTGCTCAAGCCGCTGCTCGCCCATCCCCACGCGCCGATCTACGGCGACGAGATCAGCGCCGCCTCGTGGCCGAGCGGCCACGCGAGCGCGGCGACGGCGCTGGTGATGTCCGCGGTGCTCGTCGCGCCCCACCGTTTGCGTCCCACGGTTGCGCTGCTGGGCGCGATCTTCGCGGCGGCCGTCGGCTGCTCGTTGGTGCTGCTCGCCTGGCATCTGCCGAGCGACGTCCTCGGCGGCTATCTCGTCGGCACGTTCTGGACGGCGCTGGCCGTCGCGGGTCTGCGCAAGGCCGAATCCCGGGCCCGCTCAGGTCGACTTGCGAAGCGGTGTTGGCGCGATGCGCGCCGGGGTCCCATAGCGGCTCGGACTCAGGCCCCGCGGACTCAGGCCCCGCGGACCCAGGCCCCGCTGACTCAGACCCGGATGGCTCCGCTCCAGGGGGCGCCGACTCAGGAACCGCGGATCCTGCCCGGGAAGATAGGTCTCGATTGGACCCCGCTCGGGCTGGTTGGTCTTGGTTGGCGGCGCGGCCGAGGATGAAGAGCAGATCCGAGAGCCTGTTCAGGTAGCGCACGACCTCGGGGTTGATCTCCCCGCCGACGGCGATCGCGCGGCGCTCGGCGCGGCGGCAGACCGTGCGGCAGACGTGCAGCTGCGCGGAGGCGGGCGTGCCACCGGGGATCACGAACGAGCGCAGCGGCGCGAGCGTCGCGTTGACCTCGTCGCAGGCCTGCTCGAGCCACTCCGTGTAGGCGGGGCCGATGCGCAGGCGCTCGCGCTCTTTCTTGGCGGCGGCGGAGTCATCCTCGGAGGGCGCGGGCACCGAGAGGTCGGCGCCGAGGTCGAGCAGGTCGTTCTGCACGCGGCGCAGCCAGCCGGCGAACATGGGGGAGAGGCCGGGTGTCAGCAGCGCGACGCCGAGCGTGGCGTTGAGCTCGTCGACGGTGCCGTAGGCCTCGACCCGCGGGTCGAGCTTGGAGACGCGGCTCATGTCGCCGAGGTGGGTGTCGCCGCCGTCGCCGAGCTTCGTGTAGATGCGGGTCAGGTTGACGGTCATGGCGGTCTCCTGGGATCGGCGGGAGCCTTCGATGATAGGCGGACGGCGCGCATCTGTGCCGACCGGCACGGGTGGGCGGGCATCCATCGGTCCGATGGGATACGTTCTCGGCGCACATGAGGATCGGTGTTCCGAAGGAGACCGCGGCGGGAGAGCACAGGGTTGCGCTCGTGCCGGAGGTCGTGAGCAAGCTGGGGGCCAAAGGTCTCGACGTCCTCGTCCAGAGCGGCGCGGGCGCCGACGCCCTGCTGCCCGACGCCGCCTTCGCGGATGCCGGCGCGCAGATCATCGGTACGACGGGGGCGGGTGGGGATCTCAATCCCGCCGACGTGTGGGCCGCCGACGTGGTCGTGAAGATCGCCCCGCCCGACGCGGAGGAGATCCGCCGGCTCGGCGCCGGCTCGGTCCTGATCGGCTTCCTCGCGCCGCTGTCGAGCCCGCAGACCACGCGCGCGCTGGCCGACGCCGGGGCGACCGCATTCGCGATGGAGGCGATCCCGCGGATCTCCCGCGCGCAGGCGATGGACGCGCTGTCCTCGCAGTCGAACGTCGCCGGCTACCGCGCCGCGCTGCTCGGCGCCGAGCAGATGGGCCGCTTCTACCCGATGCTGATGACCGCCGCGGGCACGATCCCGCCGGCGAAGGTGCTCGTGCTGGGCGTCGGCGTCGCCGGGCTGCAGGCGCTCGCGACCGCCAAGCGCCTGGGCGCGCGCACGACCGGCTACGACGTGCGCCCCGAGGTGGCAGAGCAGGTGCAGTCGCTGGGAGCGCAGTGGCTCGACCTCGGGCTGGAGGCAAGCGGCGAGGGCGGCTACGCGCGCGAGCTGACCGAGGAGGAGCGCGCTCGCCAGCAGCAGGCGCTGACCGAGGCGATCAAGGGCTTCGACGTCGTGATCACGACCGCGCTCGTCCCGGGGCGCCCTGCCCCGCGGCTGGTGACGGCCGAGGCCGTCGAGGGCATGAAGGCGGGCTCGGTGATCGTCGACATGGCCGGCGAGGCGGGCGGCAACTGCGAGCTGACCGAGCCCGGCGAGACGGTCGTGCGCCACGACGTCAAGATCGTCTCCCCGCTGAACCTGCCCGCGGGCATGCCCGAGCACTCCTCGCAGCTGTTCGCGCGCAACGTCCAGGCGCTGCTCGAGCTGCTCGTCGACGAGGAGGGGAACCTGCATCTGGACTTCGACGATGAGATCGTCAGTGGCGCCTGCATCGTGCGCGACGGCGAGATCGTCAACCCGGGCGCCAAGGCCGCGGTTGAGGGGGCGGGCAGCGCGTCCAGTGCCGGCGCCGCGAGCGCCGCCACGCCGCGGGACACCGACGCGCCCAAGCCGCAAGACGCCGACCCGTCGCCGGCCGGCGAGCCCGAGGAGGGATCGCGCGCATGATCCTTGCCAGCACGCTCACGACCAACCTCGCGATCCTCGTGCTCGCGGGCTTCATCGGCTTCGTCGTGATCTCGAAGGTGCCGAACACGCTCCACACGCCGCTGATGTCGGGCACGAACGCGATCCACGGGATCGTCCTGCTCGGCGGTCTCTTGCTGGTCGGTCTGCCCGGGCTGGACGGGCTCAGCAAGGCATTGCTCGTGATCGCGATCGCGTTCGGCACGATCAACGTCGTCGGCGGCTTTCTCGTGACCGACCGGATGCTCGAGATGTTCAAGGCCAAGCCGAAGCCGAAGGCCGCGGCGGATGATGAGACCAAGGACGGCAAGGACGGCAAGGCTGGGGAGGGCGACTCGTGAGCACCCTGCCGATCGCGACGAGCTTCCTGCAGAGCGAAAGCTTCATCTACGTGCTCTACATCGTCGCCTTCGCCCTCTTCATCCAGGGCCTGCGGGGCCTCGCGGGCCCGACGACCGCCGTGCGCGGCAACCGGATCGCCGCCGTCGGCATGGCGATCGCCGTCGTCGCGACGCTGCTGAACCCGGGCGAGGGCAACTGGGGGCTGATCGTGCTCGGCGTCGCGCTCGGCGCCGCCGTTGGGATCCCGGCGGCGCGGAACGTGAAGATGACGGCGATGCCGCAGATGGTCGCGCTGTTCAACGGCGTCGGCGGCGGCGCCGTGGCGCTGATCTCCTGGGTCGAGTTCCGCCAATACGGCTCGACCTACGGCTCGCACACGGTCGCATGTCGGCACGGTCGAATCTGGGCAACGGCGTCGTCCTGCAGACACGGCGCCTCGTCCAGATCGGCGGCGTGCCAACGTATGTCGCGATCTTCTCGGTGTTCGCCGCGATCGTCGGCTCGGTCTCCTTCTGGGGCTCGAACATCGCCTTCGGCAAGCTCCAGGAAATCATCCCCGGGCGCCCGATCAGCTTCGGCTCCGCCCAGCAGATCGTCAACCTCGTGCTGCTTGATCCTCGTGCTCGCGGCCGGCATCGACCTGGTCGCCGGCGCGCACTCCGAAGCTGCTGTTCATCGGGATGCTGATCGTCGCCGCGCTGCTCGGCAACGCCGTCGTGCTGCCGATCGGCGGCGCCGACATGCCGGTCGTGATCTCGATGCTGAACGCCTTCACCGGCCTCTCCGCGGCGGCCACGGGCATGGCGCTGAACAACCCGGCGCTGATCGTCGCGGGCATGATCGTCGGCGCGTCGGGCTCGATCCTGACGAACCTGATGGCGGTCGCGATGAACCGCTCGATCCCGTCGATCATCGCCGGCGGCTTCGGCGGCGAGGGCGCCGTCGCGGGCGCCGAAGGCGCCGGCGAGCACGCCGGCACGGTGCGCTCCACGAGCGCCGCCGACGCGGCGATCCAGCTCGCCTACGCCAACCGCGTGGTGATCGTCCCCGGCTACGGGATGGCCGTCGCGCAGGCCCAGCACGCGGTGCGCGAGCTGACGAAGGAGCTCGAGGACGCGCCAGGTCGAGGTCAGCTACGCGATCCACCCCGTCGCGGGGCGCATGCCGGGGCACATGAACGTGCTGCTCGCCGAGGCCGACGTGCCGTATGACCAGCTGCGCGAGATGGACGACGCCAACCCCGAGTTCCAGCGCACCGACGTCTCGCTCGTGATCGGCGCCAACGACGTGACCAACCCGGCCGCCAAGAACACACCCGTCCTCGCCGATCTACGGCATGCCGATCCTCGAGGTCGCCGACTCGCATTCGGTGATCGTGATCAAGCGCTCGATGAACCCCGGCTTCGCCGGCATCGAGAACGAGCTCTACTTCGACCCGAAGACAGCGATGCTGTTCGGCGACGCGAAGTCCGCGGTGAGCGAGATCACCGCCGAGCTCGCTCAGATCTGAGCTCGCCCTCCTCTGACACCGGCAACGGCCGCTGCTCGCTGTGCCCGACGCATCCGCTGGTGCCCGCCTCTCCTGCATTCACTGACATTTCTGTCATCTGGGCGTCTCGCGCGCGGACCGGTGCTGGTGGACCGGCATTGGTCCGCTAATCCTCAGTATTCAAAGGGGCATTGGGACGCATAGGCCGAGTTTTAGCTGGCATTTTGTACCGTCCGCACAACGGCGTCGGTACGCAACTGTTTGCAAAAGAGTCAGATGTGCTCTACGCTGAATTGAGGAGAGGAGACAGCACCTACTTCGCAGTTCCTGCTTTGGGAGGCATGCGTTGTGATGATGGTCTACGGGCGGCGCCTGTGCGTCTGCTCACTCCTGCTCCTGGGGGCTCTGCTCGTCGCGGCGTCGGGGTCGTTCGCGGCATCGCCGCGCGCGCGCGAGAGCATCGTCGGCGGCGCGAGCACCTCGATCGCGCGCTTCCCCTTCCAGGTCGCGCTCTACAACCCGCACGCCGGTCGCCGGCGGTCGGGTTCTTCTGCGGCGGCGTGATCGTCGACGCCACCCACGTCGATCACGGCGGCGCACTGCATCGCCACGGGCGCGCACGGCCAGCTCGGCCCGCTCGGATGAAATCGAGGTGCTGGCGGGCTCCACGAACCTGACCCCGACCGAACCCGGCAGCGTCCGCGATCCGGTGGCCGCGGCGTCGGCCGACCCCGGCTACAACCCCGCGACGAACAATCTCGACGTGGGGCTGCTGACGCTCGCCCGGCCGCTGTGGAGCGGGCCGACGCCGAGCATCGACGGGGTCAACAGGATCGCGCCGCTGCCGGTCGACGCCGAACAGGCCACGGCCGTCACCGAGAACCAGGCCGAACAGCCGATCGTGGCGACCGTCAGCGGTTGGGGCGATGTGGACCCGGCGCCGACCGAAGGGCCCAGCTACCCGAACACGCTGCAGTCGGTGCAGGTGCCGCTCGTCTCCGAAACGCTGTGCGGGGAAGACTATGCGGGGATCGAACAGACGATCACCCCGAGCATGATCTGCGCCGGCGGCGGCCGGCCGCGGACGGACTCCTGCTACGGCGACAGCGGCGGCCCGCTCGTCGTCGACCGCGACACGCCGGCCGACCCGCCGAGCGACTACGTGCTCGTCGGGCTCGTCGATTTCGGCAACGGCTGCGCCCAGCCCGGCTACCCCGGCGTGTATACGCGGATCGGCGACCCCGCGGTCGCGGGCTTCCTCGCCTCGGGCGTCGGCCACAAGGCGCGGTTCGCCGCGAGACAGTCCCGCAAGAAGCGCCACCGTCGCCGCCACCCGCGCGATCGTCGCTGAAAGGGGCCCGGCTCTGAGAAACCCGCCTTCGTCACAGAAAGGGGCCTGGCTCTGAGAGACTGACGGCCGTGATCGAGCGCGCCCAGGCTGTCGCGGCCCTGTCGGAGGACGAGTTCGACGTCGTCGTGATCGGCGGCGGCATCACCGGCGCGGGCGTCGCGCTGGACGCCGCCACGCGCGGCTACAGCGTCGCGCTGCTCGAGCGCGCCGACTTCGCCTCGGGAACCTCGAGCCGCTCGAGCAAGCTCGTCCACGGCGGCCTGCGCTACCTGCAGAACTTCGACCTCGGGCTCGTGCGCGAGGCGCTCCTGGAGCGCCAGCTGATGGTGGCGCTGGCGCCGCACCTGGTGCGCCCGCTGCCGCTGGTCGTATCCGCGTTCGATGGCGCCCACCCCGATCGCCTGACGGGGGTCGGCTTGAACCTCTACGACGTGATGTCGGTTACCGATCGGAGATCGGCCGCGACCGTCTGCGCACGCGGCGGGGCAGGCGCGGTCGGGGGGGCTCAGAGCGGAGAATGCTCGGCTCCTCGGCGGGCCGATCGCGCGCCGCGTCGGCCGCCGGTGAGCAGGACGATCCGCTCCCACGCGCGGCCACGGAGGGCGAGTCCTGGAGTCCCGAGCGCCACCGGATGATCTCCGGCGAGGAGGTGCTCGAGCTGCTGCCGGCGTTGCTGGCCGCCGCGCGAGCCGACGAGCGGCTACCTGTTCTACGACTGCCAGACCGACGACGTCCGCCTCGTGCTGACCGTGCTCGGCGAGGCCGAGCGCTTCGGCGCGGTCTGCGCCAACCGCATGCAGGTCACCGGCCTGCTCGAGCAGGATGGGCGCACGCGGGGGGTGCGCGCGCTCGACACCGAGAGCGGCGCCGAGCTCGAGGTGCGCGCCGCGAACGTGATCAACGCGACCGGCGTGTGGGCCGACCAGCTACGCCCCGAAGAGCTCCACGACGAGGCGGAGCTGCCGCGCATTCGTCCCAGCCGCGGCACGCACATCATCCTCGACGAGGCCGACCTGCCGCTCGTCGGCGGCGCGATCGTGCCGGCGGGCAGCGGACGCTCGATCTTCGCGCTGCCGTGGCTCGGGACGCACGCTCGTCGGCACCACCGACAACGACTACGAGGGCGAGCTCGAGCACATCAGGCCTGCGAGCGAGGACGTCGACTACCTGCTCGCGGCCGTCAACGACTTCTTCGGCGCCGCGCTTGGCCCCGGCGATCTGGTGGGCGCGTTCGCCGGCGTGCGCCCGCTGATCTCGACCGGCGATCCGAAGAAGTCGGTCGACATCTCGCGCAAGGCCGAGCTGTACGAGACCTCCAGCGGCATGATCACGATCACCGGCGGCAAGCTCACGACCTGGCGGCGGATGGCGAAGATGGCGGTCGATCGCCTCGTCGAGCGCGACGCGCGCGATGCGCCCTGCCGCACGCATGAGATACCCCTCGGCCAGGCGATCGCCGCCGCGGAGCTGCCGCGGGTGGAGGGCGTGCCGGCGGAGTCCTACGCGGCGCTGGCCGCGCGCTACGGCGATGCCGCCCACCAGGTGCTCGCGCTGGCGGCCGATGGAGATCGAAGGGACCCAACGGCCAGCGCGGCGAGCTGGCGCAGCCGATCGTCCCCGGCCTGCCCGATCTGCTGGCCGAGGTCGTGCTCGCGGCCCGTCACGAGCAGGCGCGCAGCATCGGCGACGTGCTCCTGCGCCGTACGCGCCTGGGGTTGCTCGCCGCGCGCGAGTTGCCGGTCGAGCGTGTCGCCGACGTGCTGGCGCGGGAGCTCGGCTGGGACGGGGAGCGCGTCGGGCTGGAGATCGGGCGCTTCGCGCGGGAGGCCCGGGCCGAGGGGATCTTGGGCGCATGAGTTCTCCCGTGACCGCCACCGCCTCCCGGCCCCGGTCATGATCCTCGAGATTTCCGATTAGATTTGCCCTGGGTCTGACACGGTCCAGCTTCTACCCGACTTTTTACGCCGGGTTCCTTCAGCTGAACACGGTCTTCGTCGGGGATCGATGTCCGCTCGACCGGAATCGGCGCTGTTCTGGGTTCGGGCGTGGTCCAGGGCTCAACCGGCCGATCGGACCTCGCCCCCGCCGGAGACCTGCGCTCTTCTATATCGGCGATGTGGAAAGGAACTTATTTATGAATTCATCGAGGAACTACGGCGATTTGCGCTCGCCGGGTGTGGCTGACGTGGGTGACGTCTTGGACAGCCGCTTCTTGAGGTTGAGGAAGTTCTGCCAGGAGGCGGGGAGCATCTCCCAGATGCCCTCCCACGGAAGCAGTTCCCGCCAGCTGTGGATTCTTGGTCCTGTGGGTATCCCTACACCGGGGATACCGGAGGGCGGGGGCAACGGTGCGGGCTTGATCTTGGGCTTGTTGTCCATTGGGTTCATTGTAGTGGTCAGCTCAGCGCCAGCAGGCCGTAGAGGACTGCCAGTACGATTGGGACGCGGGTCGCGAGCAGCAGTACGCGTTGATCGTCCAGTCCGTGGGGCACGGTGAGCAGGATGCCCGCGGCGGCGATGAAGAACCCGAGTAGGCCCAGGAGCTTTGAGTCGAGTGCGCTGTCGGCGTGCACCTGCGCGGAGAGCTCCGCGTGGCTCGCGTACACAGCGGCGCGCAGGTTCTCGACGACGACTTCAGGCGTCACGGCGAGCCTCGGACTGGTCGGTTTCGTGGGCATCCCTACTCCCTTATCCGACAGGACCCCGCAAATGGGACACGCCAACCCAAAAGTTTTTCAGGGCACCGAGTGCTCGATGTTCGTGGGGTCATTGCTGCCAGTGCGCTGCTCGCCGGCTGATGTTCCCCGACGAGGTGTGTCAATAATCCCCATCGCATGAGCGCCACCGACCCCGAGCGCATCAGCGCAGACCCCGAACGCATACGCGCCGGCGATCGCGTGCTCGAGCTGGGCGGCCGACCGTGGCTGATGGGAATCGTGAACGCCTCGCCCGACTCGTTCAGCGATGGCGGGCGCTACGCGACCCTGGAGGCGCAGCTCGAGCTGGCGCGCGAACTGCTGGAGGACGGGGCGGAGATCCTCGACATCGGCGGGGAGTCGGCCAGCACCAACCGCCCGGCGGTGAGCGCCGAGCAGGAGATCGAGCGCGTCGTGCCGCTGGTCGAGCGCGTGACGAATGAGCTCGGCGCGATCGTCTCGGTCGACACCTACAAGCCGGCGGTTGCGCGCGCCGCGATCGCGGCCGGCGCGCGGATCGTGAACGACGTGAGCGGGCTGCGTGACCCCGAGCTCGCGCGTGTGTGCGCGCAGACCGGCGCGACGCTGGTGCTGATGCACACGCGGGCGGCGCCGAAGCAGCGGTTGCAGGACCCCGACCTGTACGGGGATGTGGTCGGCGAGGTCCACGACTTCCTGCGCGGGCGGATCGGGCAGGCGCTCGACCTCGGGGTCGATCCGGAGCAGATCGTTCTCGACCCGGGCCCGGACTTCGCGAAGACGCCCGCCCAGACGATCGAGCTGCTCGCGGGCGTTGGGCGCCTGCACGAGCTGGGGCGGCCGCTGTTGATGGCGGTCTCGCGCAAGGACTTCATCGGCGCGCTCACCGGCCGGCCTCCGCGCGAGCGCCTGCCGGGCACGCTTGCCGCGCTCGCCCACGGTGTCGACGCGGGCGCGCGGATCTTCCGCGTGCACGACGTCGCCGCCGCCGCCGACTTTCTGAAGGTGCGCGCGGCGCTCGCGGGTGAGCTCGTGCCGCGCAGGGATCTGGCGCTCGCCGAGGAACATCGCTACGAACGAGAGCCGGAAACGCCGTGAGTAGATAGGACGCCGTGAATCGATCGTCTGGCGAGAGCCGCGTGCGCGGCGAACGCTAGGCTTCACCCAGCGGGTGCCGGTCGCTGCGCAACGCGACCGGACGCCAACCGCCCAATCCAACTACAGACGAAGGAGAAGCAAACATGTCAGTACTCGACCGCTCCGAGCTGGAGGCCAGCCCGCTGGCCGACCTCCACGCGATCGCCGACCAGCTCGGCCTCGACGGCTTCCGGCGCCTGCGCAAGGCGGACCTGATCGACGCGATCCTCGGCGAGCCCGCCAAGGACGGGGATCGCTCGAACGGCGCCGCGGCCGCGGCCGCGGCCACGAGCTCCGAGGACGAGCCCGAGCGGCCCCCGCGCCGGCGTCGTCTGCCCCGTGTGCGCTCGGGTCGGGCGTCCGCGGCCGCGCGGGAGCGCGACGGCGATGGCGAGGGGAAGGGCGATGGCGAGGGGAAGGGCGATGGCGAGGGGAAGGGCGATGGCGAGGGGAAGGGCGATGGCGAGGGGAAGGGCGATGGCGAGGGGAAGGGCGATGGCGAGGGGAAGGGCGAGGCGGGGGAGCGCAAGAAGCCGGACATCGCCGGGAAGCCGGAGAACGCCAGGAGGTCAGACGCCGCCAGGAAGCCGCAGGACGCGAAGAAGACGGACACCGCAAGGAAGCCGGGCGCGGGCAGAGGGTCGTCCGCCGACGGGAGACCGGTCGGCCGATCGCTACGGCCGAGGGCGTGGTCGAGCTGCTCGGCAACGGCTCGGCCTTCCTGCGCGTCGATCCGCCCGAGCCCTCCGACGACGACGTCTACATCTCCGCCGCGCAGGTGCGCCGCTGCGAGCTCGTCTCCGGCGACCGGGTGACCGGGCCGGTGCGCACGCCGCGCCGCTCGGAGCGTTATCCCTCGCTGGTGCGGGTCGACACGATCAACGGCGCCTCCGCGGACGCGGTCTCCGAGGGCGCCCACTACGAGGATCTGCCGGTGGCCTACCCGAGCGAGCGCCTCGCGCTGAACGCGGGCGACCCGACGCTCGACGCGATCGAGTGGCTGACCCCGCTCGGTCGCGGCTCGCGCGCGACGATCGTCGGTCCCGCGCGCGCCGGCAAGACCGAGACGCTGAAGCGCCTGCTGGGCGCGCTGAAGGTGAAGGACAGCGGCCTGGAGGTGACGGTGGTGCTCGCGGGCGCGCGGCCCGAGGAGATCGCCGAGTGGGAGCAGGTCCCGCCAGATGCGACGGCACCCGTCGCCGCGCTCAGCTTCGCCGCCTCGGCGGACGCGCAGGGCCAGGCGGTCGAGCGTGCGATCGAGGCCGCCAAGCGCGTCGCCGCCCGTGGCGGGAACGTGCTCGTCCTGATCGACGGCCTCGACGGGATGCACCCGCCGGCCGCGCGCAAGGCGCTCGCGGCGGCGCGCAACCTGCGCGATGGCGGCTCGCTGACGGTGATCGCGACCGCGGCGCGCCCGCTCGGGGGCGAGACGACCGTGATCGCGCTCGACCCCGCGCTCGCCGACAGCGGCCTGCCGCTGCTCGACCTCGCGGCGAGCGGCACGCTGCGGCCGGAGCTGCTCGTCGGCGAGGACGGCGCGAAGGCGATCGCGAAGGCCCGCGCGGAGGCCCGCAACTAGCGGCGCGTGTAGGCGACGCGGCCCCAGGAGGGCTCGGGCGCCAGTTCGATCGGTTCGCCGCCGCCGACGCTGTTGCCGGGATCGGCGCCGGCGAAGGTTGAGCGCACGTCGACGGGCTGCACGTAGGCGAAGCTGCCGGTCTCCTCGTCGAAGGCGACGCCGAGCTCGCCCTCGTTGACGCGCTGGTCGAGCCAGGCGCCGCGGAAGACGAGGCGGCGCAGCCAGTGCACCAGCGAGCGCTCGGCCGGGCCGACGAGCTCGGGCCAGCAGTCGTTGACGTGCTCGCCGAGCGCGGAGGCGGGGTCGAGGATCTCGCCGTTGACGGCGAGGTTGACGAGGTCTTCGAGCTCGTCCTCGCCGAGGCGCCCGCCGACGAAGCCGAGCTTCAGCGCGGCCTGCTCGCAGCGCTCGGAGAAGTCCGCTTCGTTGAAGGTGAAGCGCAGCTCTCCATATTCGAGGACGAAGTCCTCTCCCGAGTCGTAGTTTCCGCGGCGCGACGTTTCCATGTCAGAAAGGCCGGGGGATAGCTCGAAACCCGGGTCGTCGGGATCATATGCAGGGCTCCTGCATTTGCGGGTCCCGTGAATGGGATTTTGCAGTTCGTGCGGCACATGTGCCGCACGCGACCTCGTGCATGCACGAGGTCGGGACAAGCCGCATGCGGCTTGTCCTTCCGGCGGCGCATGCGCCGCCGGCGGGGCCGCACATGTGCGGCCCCGGGCAGGGCCGCATGCGGCCCTGCCTCCCCGGTACCCTCCCGCGTCGATGGCACGTCTAACCGAGCGGGGATTGCGCAAGTCGGTCGGGGTCTCGGGGATGTTCGCGACCGCCTACGGCAACGTCGGCTCCTCGATCTACTACGCGCTCGGGCTCGTCGCCGCGCACGCGCTCGGGCTGACGCCGCTGGTCTTCCTGTTCGCCGGCGGGCTGTTCGCGCTGACCGCGAAAACCTACGCCGAGGGCGCCTCGATGTTCCCCGAAGCGGGCGGCTCTTCCTCGTTCGCGCGGCACGCCTTCAACGACGTCGTCTCGTTCTTCGCCGGCTGGGCGCTGAGCCTCGACTACATCCTCACGATCGCGATCTCCGCGTTCTTCGTGCCGCACTACCTGAGCGCGTTCCCCGGCCTCGGCGCGCTCAAGCACAACCCCGACGACATCTTCGGCGGCCTGATCGTCGTCGCCGTGCTGGCCTGGCTGAACATCCGCGGGCTCGGCGAGTCGGCCAAGCTCAACCTCGTGCTCGCGGTCGTCGACCTCAGCACCCAGATCATGCTCGTCTGCATCGGCTTCGCGCTCGTGCTCAACCCGTCGCTGTTGATCCATCAGGTGCACCTCGGCACGGTGCCGAGCTGGAAAGAACTGATCTTCGCTTTGTCGCTGGCGATGCTCGCCTACACGGGCATCGAGACCGTCGCGAACATGGCCGAGGAGTCGACCGACCCCGGCCGGCAGGTGCCGAAGGCCGTGAACCTGGTCGTGCTCGCCGTGCTCGCGGTCTACGCGGGCATCTCGGTCGTCGCGCTCTCGGCGCTGCCGGTCGTGCACCACGGCGTCGGCTACAGCGCCGAGCTCAAACAGTCGTTCTCCAGCCCCGGCTACGCGACCTCGCTCGGCGGCTTCTTCGAAAACGACCCGATGCTCGGCGTGATCGAACACCTCGGCCTGCACGGCACGGTGCTGACGCTCGCCAAATACTACCTCGGGCTGCTCGCGGCGACGATCCTGTTCATCGCCACGAACGCCGGGATGATCGGGATCTCGCGCCTGTCCTGGTCGCTCTCCGAGCACCGCCAGCTGCCGCAGCTGTTCTCGCAGCTGCACGCCAAGTACCGCACGCCGTGGTTCACGCTGATCTTCTTCTCGATGCTCGCCAGCACGCTGATCGTCTACGGCAACACCGAAGTGCTCGGCAACCTCTACTCGTTCGGCGCGATGCTCTCGTTCACGACCGCGCACGCCGCGATCATCAAGCTGCGCGTCTCAGACCCCGATCGCGAGCGCCCCTACAAAAGCCCGCTGGGCGTGCGCATCAAAGGCTCGGTGATCCCGATGACCGCCGTGATCGGCGGGATCGGCACGGCCGCGGCCTGGGTCGCCGTGACCGTCCTGCACACCGAGGCGAGGATCGTCGGCGTCCCCTGGATGATCGTCGGCATGGCCGGCTACTTCTACTACCGCCATCGCCAGGGCCTCGACCCGCGCAAGTCCTACCGGCTGCCCCGCGCCGAGCGGCCCGCTGACTTCCACGAGCTCGAGTACAAGACCGCGCTCGTGCCGATCTTCGGCGACGACGTCTCCGCCAGCGCGCTCTCCAGCGCCGCCAAGCTGATCGGCGCGGACGGCGTCGTCTACGCGATCTTCGTGCTGGTGGTGCCGAGCCAGCTCTCGCTGGAGGCTGGCTTGGAGGAAGAGGAGGCGCAGGGTCGCTCCGTGCTCGAGAGCGCGCGCATCCAGGCGCGCCGTCGCGGCATCAAGATCCACACCGGCCTGATCCGCACGCGCCACCCGGGCAAGGCGCTCGTCGAAGAAGCCGAACGGGTCGGCTCGGACGTGATCTACTGGTCGGCGATCCATGCCCCCGGAGGCGAGCAGCGGATCGGGCCGACCGCCGCCTACCTGCTCAGCAAGCGCCCCTGCCGGATCATCATCGAGACCGAGAACCGTCCGGCGCGATCGGCCCCGGCGCCGGCGGCGGCGGCGTCCGCGCCGGCCTGAGCCTGAGCCTGACAGAGGTGACTCCGCGTGTACCGGGCTACGAAAAACGACGTGCCTGCGTGTCCGGCGCTCCGCGCGCGCGATCGTTCCGGCGGTCCGCGCAATCGTGACGGGGATGTGACGAGTATGTGCCAAGAGTGCGACAGGAAGATAAAGAGCCGCGAGGGGAGGGTGTACTTTAGAGACTGCGTATAACTATGGTGCCACGCACTCTTAAAAATATAACGCCTCTCCCGGCTCCTTTATGTTCACCATTTCCGCAATTGTGATGCGAATGACTCCAAATTGTGACCACGGTGTGACAGGAAGATAAAGCTGGGCCGGCGGTGCTCTCACAAAAGAGAGTCCGTATCACTATGGTTATACGACGCCCCCCGCCCCGCGCGGCGCGCGTGTCTCTCTCAAGCGAGCGCCGAGCCGAGCGCCTCGGCGAGCTCGGGGTGGCGGAACTGATAGCCGAGCACGAGCGCCTTGGCCGGCATCACGCGCGCGCCTGTCGTGACGATCTCGGCCATCTCCCCGTACAGCAGCCCCAGCGCGAAGCCCGGCACCGGCAGCAGCGAGGGCCGGTGCAGCGCGCGGCCGAGCGCGTGCGAGAACTCGCGGTTGGAGACCGGCTCGGGGGCGGTGCCGTTGACCGGCCCCGACCAGCGCTCGTCCTCCAGCGCCGCGCAGATCATGCCGACGAGATCCTCGCGGTGGATCCACGACATGTACTGTTCGCCCCCCGCCACCGGGCCGCCGACGCCGAGGCGGAACGGCGGCAGCATCTTCGCCAGCGCCCCGCCCTCGCGGTCGAGCACGACGCCGGTGCGCACGACCGCCACGCGCATCCCCAGCTCGCTCGCCTTGGCCGCCTCCGTCTCCCAGGCCACGCACGTCTCCGCGAGGAAGTCGTTCCCCGCGGGGGAGTCCTCGTCGAGCGGTTCTTCCCCGCGCGCGCCGTAGTAGCCGACGGCGGAGCCGCTGATCAGCGTGCGCGGTCGCCGGTCCACGCTCACGTCCATGCCCTCGCCACCGTCCGATCCGCCGGCCCCGCCACTGCCACTGCCGCCACCACCACCGTCCGATCCGCCGGCCCCGCCGGCCCCGCCGGCCCTGCCGCCGCCACCGTCCGATCCGCCGGGCTCCTCACCGGCTGCGCGCAACCCCGCGACCAGGTTGCGGGTGCCGAGCACGCGACTCTCGCGAATCGCCCGCTTGGCCCGCGCACTCCAGCGCTGGGCGATGTTCTCCCCGGCCAGGTGCACAACCGCGTCCCGGCCGGCGAGCGCCTCGACCGGGGCGGGCTCGGCGAGCGGATCCCAGCCCACCGCCTCGACGCCCAGCGTCTCCCGCGCGCGGGCGGGGTTGCGCGACAGGACCGTGACCTCCGCGCCGCGCTCGCGCAGCTCGGCGACGAGCGCGCTGCCGATCAGCCCACTTGCTCCCGTCACGGTCACGCGCATGGCGTCTACTCCTTTTCCAGGTGGATGCCTACCCCTGAGTATGCCCGTGTTCCTGCTCGCCCCGGGCGAACCCGAGCTCCGCGCCGGCGAGCGCCGTCCCGCTCGCGCGGGCCTCGTCGGCGACCGCGGCGGCGACCGCGGGCGCGACGTCGCGGTTGAAGACCGACGGGATGATGTAGTCCTCGTGCAGTTCCTCGTCGCCGACGATCGCGGCGATCGCGCGCGCGGCGGCCATCTTCATCGAGTCGGTGATGTCCGGCGCGCGCACGTCGAGCGCGCCGCGGAAGATCCCGGGGAAGCAGAGCACGTTGTTGATCTGGTTGGGGTAGTCCGAGCGGCCGGTCGCCATGATCCGCACGTGCGGCGCGGCCTCCTCGGGGGAGATCTCGGGGGTCGGGTTGGCCATCGCGAAGACCATCGCGTCGTCGTTCATCCGCGCGAGCGCGTCGGCCTCGAGCACGCGCGCGCCGGACAGCCCGATCAGCAGATCGGCGCCGTCGATCACGTCCGTCGGGGTACCGTCGCGGTGCTCCGGGTTGGTCGTCTCCGCGAACCAGCGCTTGGTCGCGTTCATCGAGCCGTCGAGGTAGTCGGCGCGCTCGACGTGCAGCGCCCCGCGCGAGTCGGCGCCGATCACGTGCCGGACGCCCGCCTCGAGCAGGATCTTCGTGACCGCGATCCCGGCCGCGCCGAGGCCGATGATCAGCACGTGCAGGTCCTCCAGCCGCCGGCCGGTGAGCTTGACGGCGTTCAGCAGCGCCGCCATCACGACCACGGCGGTGCCGTGCTGGTCGTCGTGGAAGACCGGGATGTCGAGGTCCGCCTTCAGGCGCTCCTCGATCTCGAAGCAGCGCGGCGCGGAGATGTCCTCGAGGTTGATCCCGCCGAAGCGCGGGCGCGATCAGCTTGACGGCGCGGATGATCTCCTCGGTGTCCTTCGTGTCGAGGCAGATCGGGAACGCGTCGACGCCGGCGAACTCCTTGAACAGGCAGCACTTGCCCTCCATCACCGGCATCGCCGCGCGCGGGCCGATGTCGCCGAGCCCGAGCACCGCGGTGCCGTCGGAGACGACGGCGACGGTGTTGCGCTTGATCGTGTACTGGAAGGCGCGATCCTCGTCGTCGGCGATCGCCAGGCACACGCGGGCGACGCCCGGGGTGTAGGCCATCGAGAGATCGTCGCGCGTCTTCAGCGGGTGCTTGTTGTGCTGCTCGATCTTGCCGCCGATGTGCATCAGGAACGTGCGGTCGATCGTGTCGATCACGCGCGCGCCCTGCACCGCGCCGATCGCGGCGATGATCTGCTCCCAGTGGTCCTTGCCGGAGGCGTCGACGACGATGTCGCGGACCGAGTGCCCGGAGTCGATCTCGACCGCGTCGACGGCCACGACGATCCCACCGGCGTCGCCGATCGCGCCGGTCAGGTGCGCGAGCGTGCCCGCGGTCTCGTCGAGCTCGACGCGGATCGTCAGGCGGAATTGCGCGCTGGGGGTGACGCTGCTCACGGAGATGGGCTCCCGGGTCGAAGGCGACGTGGACTGGCGGAGCGGCATCTTATTTACTTGCCCTCCGTGGCCCGCGCCCCGACCAATAAGGTGATCGGTGTGACCGATCTTCAGCCACGAGCGGGGGCGTCGCGAGCGTGAGCCCCGCGACGCCGCGTGCCGCCAAAGCGAAGGCCGCCGCCGCGAACGGCGACGGGCGCGATCGCCTGTTCCTGATCGACGGGCCGAGCCTCGTCTACCGGGCGTTCTACGCGCTGCCCGAGTCGATCGCGACCTCGACCGGCGTGCCGACGAACGCGATCTTCGGGTTCGCCTCGATGCTCGTGAAGATCGTCACCGAGTACGGCGTGCGCCCGACGGTCGTCGCCTGGGACGCGGGCACGTCCGGACGGACGGAGCTGTTCGCCGAGTACAAGTCGACGCGGCGCTCGCGCCCGGACCTGCTCAAGCAGCAGTGGCCGGCGATGGAACCGCTGGTCGAGGCGTTCGGCTATCGCAACGTGAAAATCGAGGGCTACGAGGCCGACGACGTGATCGCCTCGATCGCCGAGCGCGCGCTCACCGCCGCGACGCCCGTGCCGGTGATGATCGTGACCGGCGACCGCGACATCTTCCAGCTGATCGACGAGGACGGCCACGTGAAGGTGATGGCGACCGCGCGCGGGATCACCGAGACGAAGATCTACGACCGCCAGGCGGTGATCGACCGCTACGGGATCCCGCCGGAGCTGATCCCCGACTTCTACGGCCTGAAGGGCGACACCTCCGACAACATCCCCGGCGTGCCGGGGATCGGCGACAAGACCGCGAGCGAGCTGATCCAGCGCTTCGGCTCGCTCGAGGAGGTGCTCGGCCACATCCGCGAAATCAGCGGGCCGAAGCGCAAACAGAACCTGCTCGACCACGCCGAGGACGCGCGCGTGTCCAAGCGCCTGGCGACGATCCAGCGCGACGTCGCGCTCGAGCTCGACATCACCGCCGAGGCCGCGCACGAGCCCGACCGCTCGCGCGTGCGCGAGGTCTTCCGCCAGTACGAGCTGCGCGACCCGCTGCGGCGCCTGGAAGAGGCGCTCGAGGACTCCGCGGCCGAGGTCCCGGCCGGCGTGCCGGCCGGCGGCGAGGTCGCGCTCCCGGCGCGCCTGCGCTCGGGCAAGGCAAAGCCCGCCGATATCGCCGGCCTGAAGTCCGACGAGCTGTGGGTCGCGCTGCGCGAGTCCGCGCCGCCCGAGGGGGCGCTGTTCGCCGAGGGCTCGCCCTGGCGCTTCGCGGTCGCCGGGGCGCCGGCGGGTGCGATGACCGGGGCGGCGGGGTCGAAGTCGGGGCCGGGGTCGAAGTCGGGGCCGGGGTCGAAGTCAGGGCCGGGGTCGAAGTCGGAGGCGGGGTCCGACGCGGGGTCTGCGTCGGCGGCAGCGGCGGGGGCCGAGGGGAAGCCCCCCGAGGTGCTCGCCGGCGATTGCGATAGCCCCGAGCAGATCGCCCTCGCCTGCGGGGAGCGCGCGGTCGTCGTCCACGACGCGAAAGCGCTCGGCACGGTCCCGCCGGGGCTCGTGCACGACACGCTGCTCGGCGCCTACCTGCTCGAGCCGGCGCGGCGCGGCTACCCGTTCGCGGAGCTGTGCGAAGAGCGCGGCCTCGTGTGCGAGCTCGAGGACCAGGCCGCGGCCGACGCGGTGCTGGTGGGCGCGCTCGCGGCGTGGCAGCGCGAGC
This sequence comes from uncultured Solirubrobacterales bacterium, assembly GCA_963789675.1. Taxonomy (GTDB): domain Bacteria; phylum Actinomycetota; class Thermoleophilia; order Solirubrobacterales; family Solirubrobacteraceae; genus Palsa-744. The sequence goes on from CAWBLR010000003.1 coordinate 386,015, forward strand.
AGATCGCCGAGCGCGGCCTCGAGGATCTGATGCGCGAGATCGAGCTGCCGCTGGTGGCCGTGCTGCGCGACCTGGAGATCCTCGGCGTGCGCCTGAACCTCGAGCGCCTGGAGGAGATCACCGGGCGCGTGCGCGCGGAGATCGACGAGCTCGAACGGGAGATCTTCAAGCTCGCGAAAACCGAGTTCCTGATCGCCTCGCCCCAGCAGCTCGGGGAGGTGCTGTTCGAGCGGCTCGGGCTCTCGCGCAAGCGCAAGGGCAAGGTCGGCTACTCGACCGACGCGCGCGTGCTGCAGGCGATCCGCGACGAGCACGAGATCGTGCCGCGGATCGAGCGCTGGCGCGAGCTCTCGACGTTCATCAAGACCTATCTCGACGTGCTCCCCGAGCAGGCCGACGAGCGCTCGCGGATCCACACCACGTTCCTGCAGGCCGTCGCCCAGACGGGACGGCTGTCGAGCACCAACCCGAACATGCAGAACGTCCCGATCCGCACCGAGCTCGGCCGCGAGATCCGCGGCTGCTTCGAGGCCGATCCGGGCAAGCTCTTGATCTCCGCCGACTACTCCCAGATCGAGCTGCGCGTGCTCGCCCACGCGGCCGACGACTCGGCCCTGAAGGAGATCTTCCGCCGCGGCGAGGACGTGCACACCGCGACCGCCTCGCAGGTCTTCCGGGTGGCGCCCGAGGAGATCGACCCGGGCATGAGATCGAAGTCGAAGATGATCAACTACGGGATCGTCTACGGGCTTTCCGACTTCGGCCTCGCCGACCGCCTGAACATCCCGCGCGAGGAGGCGAAGGAGTTCATCGACGCCTACCTCGAGCGCTTCCCGGGGGTCGCGCGGTTCATCGCCGAGACGATCGAGCGGGCCAAGGAGGAGGGCCACGTCACGACCCTCTGGGGCCGGCGCCGGCAGATCCCCGAGCTGAAAGCACGCAACTACCAGGTGCGCACGCTCGGCGAGCGCCTCGCGGTCAATACCGTGATCCAGGGCACCGCCGCGGACATCATCAAGCTGGCGATGGTCCGCTGCCATGCGGCGCTCGCCGACTCGGGCCTCGCGACCCGACAGATCCTCACGATCCACGACGAGCTGCTGTTCGAAGGCCCGCCCGAGGAGGTCGATGCCGCGAAGGAGCTGATCGAGCGCGAGATGGTCGGCGTGTGGGACCGCGAACCGCCGCTCGCGGTCGATGTCGGCGTGGGGGAGAACTGGTTGGCGGCGAAGTGATTTGCGCCGGCGGTGATATCAAGGACTCGTGTTACACTTAAAACGTGGAGCACGTATGGCTAACTTGACACTCTCGATTGACGGCGATCTGTTGAAGAGGGCGCGCATGCGCGCCCTCGAACGGGACACATCCGTAAACATGTTGGTACGCGAATTCCTTGAGAGGTTTGCGACGCGTGGTTCCGAGCGAGAAGGCATGGGCGCATTCCTGGCGATGACCGAGTCGATTCACGCCGGTAGCGGGCCAGGCGGTCGCACATGGAAACGCGACGAGTTGTATGAGCGATAGGGCCTTTTTGGACACCAACATCCTGGTGTATGCGATTGACGAGACGGAGCCCGAGAAGCGCGACATCGCTCGGCGGCTGCTCAGTTCGGCTACAGGCGACGGGCTTGTCTTTGTATTGAGCACGCAGGTTCTCAGCGAGTTCTACACCGTGGTCACTCGTAGGCTGGCCGAACCAATCTCTGAAGACGCGGCCGCCGCGGTCGTGGATCGGCTCAGCTTGAATCCGATCGTGTCGATCGACTCCACGCTCGTCAAAGCCGGAATCCAGACCAGTCTCTCGTCGCAGCTGTCCTACTGGGATGGCTTGATCGTCGCGTCAGCAGCCGCCGGTGGCTGTGAGCGTCTGCTGACCGAGGATCTGAACGACGGTCAGACGATCGGCTCGGTCCGTGTCGAGAACCCGTTCTACGAGGGTGCTGACTGATCTTCCAGGCCGCTGCGGAACCCGTCGCGCAGATCGGAATCGTCGGTGTCCAACGCAGGGCGTCTACGCCGCTCTTGTTGCCGGCACCGCCGCTCTCGGAACGTGGCTCATGCGCACGACCGCCTGTGCGGCGGCTACGCCGCTGTGGAGCGACGCGCCTACCAGCCAGCCCTGTGACCCGACCCAGTCCCCCGCGATGAAAGTCCCCGCCAGCCCGGTATCGTCCACGGCCGGGCGGGTGGCGAGCCCTCCCGCGGGCGAGGGCAGGTGGTTGGAGGCGATCAGCCTCGGCGCGAAGCGACGGTGCACCACGTGCTCGCGCCAGCCGGGCTGAGCCTGGTCGAGCAGCGACTCGAGCTGCGCGAGGGCGGCGTCAGCGGTCGGCTCGCTGCCGTCGTCGTAGCGCAGCAGCTGAACGACCGCGCCCCGGCTCGGCGTTAGCTTTGACCAGGTCGAGTGCACCGAGAGGTAGAGCGGCTCGTCGAGGCCCAGTACAAACGGGCAGTCCGGGCGTGGCAGCTCGCTCAACGCCACGTCCAGGCAGGCCGCGCGCACCGGGCGCGGCTCGCGTATCGCCGCCGGCAGCTCACCGCCGGCGGCGGTGAGAAATCTGGCGGCGCGGGTGGGGGAGAGGCCGGCAAGGACCACCGCGCGCGCTCGATGCTCCTGGCCATCGGTCAGGCGCACCCCAGCCACGGCGCCGTCTACGAGCAGCTCCTGAGCGCGTGCTCCTGTATGCAGCTGTGCGCCGTTGCTCTGCGCTCGCGTCGCCAGCGCCGAGACGATTTCCTGCCAGCCGCCGTCGATGTAGCGAACCGGCTTGCGCAGGGTCTCGCGGAGCATGCCCACGCCCAGATCGCCGGGGAGGGCGTCGAGATCGCCGCAGTAGGTCGATACGCGCAGGAGACCCGCGAGGAGATCGGCCAGCAGTGGCGTCGTGCTGTGCTTCGCCACCCACGATCGAGCCGTGCTGCCGGCGAGACGTGCCGGCTGACGTGTGCCGGCGGCGGCCATCGCGGCGATGAACTGGACCCGTTCGCGTGCGCTCAGCGGGCCAGGGGCAAGCACCTTGTGCGGACCGAGCGGCGATGGCAGCAGATCGCCGCCATGCAGGACGCGGCCGCGGTCCGGGCGCGGATGCCTCCCGGTGACCCGCACTCCTGCCGCGCTCAGCAGGCGCTCGCTCGACGGATACAGGGCGTGTGCGCCCTCGTTGAGCAGGTAGCCGTCGTGCCGGCTGGTCGACGCGCGTCCTCCGAGTCGTCCACCGGCGTCGAGCACGTGCACAGCCCGGCCGGCGCTCGCGAGCGTATTCGCGCAGATCAGACCGGCGATGCCTCCACCGACCACGATTACCGGGTCATCGTCCATTGCTGCCTCCTGGCGTGGATGAATTCACTGCCTCCGAACGATAGGCTAAAGGTGGAACCCGGTAAAGGACCAATTTGAGCATGGAAAAGGGCACCAATTCTGCCCCGGAGATACTCGTGGAGCTGGATCGCGCAGCCGCGTTCTCGCTGCGAGCTCAGCTGGAGGACGGGCTGCGCGAGGCGGTGCGCTCGGGGCGTCTGTCGGCGCACTCGCGGATGCCGGCCACGCGCGCGCTGGCATCCGACCTGGGTGTGTCGCGTCGCCTGGTGGTGGATGCCTACGCGCAGCTGCTCGCCGAGGGCTACCTGACGGCGCGCAGGGGAGCGGGAACGTTCGTCGCGGACGCCGCCGGCCTCGCATCCACACCCGCCGCCGAGACGCCGGGGCGCGCTCTGAGCTTCGACTTCTTCCCCGGCAATCCCGACCTCGCCACGTTCCCGCGACGGGCCTGGTTACGCGCGTTGCGCGCCACGCTCAGGGATGCTCCAGACCGGACGTTCGGCTATCCGCACCCGCGCGGCGCCCCGGAGTTGCGCCGTGCGCTGGCCGGACATCTGCGGCGCGTGCGCGGAGTGGTGGCGGATCCCGAGTCGATCGTGATCTGCGCGGGCGCCGCACAGGGATTCTTCCTACTTGCACGCACACTGGCCGGCGCCCGGATGGCCGTCGAGGACCCCTGGCTTCCACCCCATCGGATGATCCTCGCCGCGCACGGGCCGGCGCTGCTGGCACTGCCGGTGGACGAGCGCGGCGCGTGCACCGGCGAGCTGGGGGCGCTGGCCGAGCGTCACGGCTCGATCGACGCTGTGCTGGTGACGCCGGCGCACCAATCGCCCACCGGCGTTGCGCTCGCATCACCACGTCGTGCGGCGCTGCTGGCATGGGCGAGCGAAGGCCAGCGGCTCGTCATCGAGGACGACTACGACGCGGAGTACCGCTATGACCGCGCTCCGCTCGGCGCCCTGCAGGGACTCGCTCCGGACCGTGTTGTCTATATGGGCACGGCCAGCAAGACGCTGTGCCCCGCGCTACGCCTCGGCTGGATGGTTCTCCCCGGGCACATCCGCGACACGGTCGTGGGGCACAAACTGCTGTGTGACCATGGTCTGCCGACGATCGAGCAGCTCGCGCTGGCGCAGCTGATCGAATCGGGCGCCTACGACCGTCATCTGCGCCAGGCGCGCCGGCGCTATCGCGCCCGGCGCGACGCGCTGGTCGCGGCCGTCGCACGGCATCTCCCCGGCGCGCGGGTGACCGGCCTGGCGGCCGGCCTGCACGCGACCGTGCGCCTGGGGTTTGAGGTGGATGGGGTCGAGGTCACACAGGCGTGTGCACGGCGCTCGGTGGGCGTGTACCCGCTGGGCTACTCCTACATGGAGCCTCGGCCGAGGCACGACGGCCTCGTGCTCGGCTACGCCAACCTGACTGAGCCGGCCATCGACGAGGGCATTCGCAGACTGGCAGAGGTACTGGGGGAGCTATAGATGAGGACGCATTCGAGGCGTCGGGGCTCACCGTCAGGCTGTGGGCATGGACGACACCGCCGTCATCGCGCGCACCGTCTCGCCGCAGGGGCGCACCGTCGAGCTCACCGAGCGTAAGTGGGACTATGTTCAGCGCCACGTCGAGATGTGCGGCGAGCGGGAGCTGTTGCTCCAGGCAATTCGCCGGCCGGACTTACAAGAGCCGGATCCGCGCCCGGGTCGTGAGCGCTACTGGCTGCGCATGCAGCCGCCGTTCCCGTTTCGCTGGCTGAGGGCGGTAGTACAGTTTGAGGGCGACGTCGACCGCGTCGTCACGGCCTTCGGACAGGACAACGAGCCGGAAGGCCTCCCGAAATGACGATCACCATCGGCGCAATCACGTTCGACAACGTCGAGTACGACGCGGACGGTGACGTGCTCTATCTGAGCGTCGGTGAGCCACGCGAGCCCACCGACTCCTATGGCACCGCCGAGGGTCACAACGTCCGCTATGACGAGTTGGGCCGGGTGATCGCGATCACGCTCGTCAACGCCAAATGGCTGATCGAGCGCGATGGCGAGGTGCGTGTGACGATCCCCAGTCGTGTTTCGGCCGATGCACTCGCGCCTGCGATCGCAGCCTGAGCGGGCTTGAGTCAACGGCCCCGTGTCTGAGGGCTCAGGAGGTCGTGAGCGCCATCCGCGGCGCCGAGGACGTTTCACGCACACCCGGCGGACGCTCGCCCACGAACGACGGCGGCGCGATCGCCAGGTAGTGCTCGAACGCCCAGCGCGAGACCCGCTGGTTTTCGAACCCGCGCGCGAGCGCGGTGACCGCCCGCGAGGGCGTGAGCCGGCCGATCGCGCGCTGGGTGTTGAGCAGCCAGCGGTATTTGCGCTCGTGCGCGGCCGAGAACGCGCCGTAGCGCGCGAGCGCCTGGGCCCGGGTCGATCGCCCGTCGAGCACCGCGCGCAGCTCGCGCCCGCAGGCCAGGCCGAAGTACAGCGCGGTGCGGATGCCCTCGGCCGTCAGCGGCAGGCAGTGCCCGGCGGAGTCGCCGGCGAAGAAGACTTCGTCCTCGACGGCCGCGCGCAGCTTGTGGGGAATCCAGTTGCCCTGGTAGCCGTCGGGCGCGCGGCCGAGGTCGCCGGCGAGCCGCACGGTCGGCTCCTTGACGTGGTGCGCGGGCCAGAACGAGCCGACGCCGACCCGCACCTCCTCGCGCGCGGGGAAGCTCCAGGCGTAGCCCGAGCGGATGTAGCGGGGGTCGATCCACAGCTCGAGCTCCGTGCCGGTCCCGGCCGGGTGGACCTCCAGGCCGCGCGACATCGGCGCGTTCGGGGGCTGAATTGGTACCCCGCCCACCCCGTTCGACAGCACGCGCCGCCAGCCGAGCGCGTCGACGATCAACGGCGCCCGCAGCGAGCCGCGGTCGGTGTGCACGGTGTGGCCGTCGCGGCCGGTGACCGTGGCGATCTCGAGCTCGAATTCGCTCCCGTCCGTCCCGGTCTCGGCCCCGTCCACCCCGGACTGGGCCCACAGCAGCGCGCACAGCTCGCGGTAGTCGAACGTCGAGAACGACCACGGCAGCGCCCAGCGCGAGCTGCGGAAGGGCGTGTGCGTGACGATCTCGTCGAACGTCTGCAGCTCGGAGCCGCCGAGCGCCAGCGCGTCGAGCCACAGCGTCGGCATCGCGCAGGCCGAGGTCTGGCGCTCGCCGAGCTCGTAGCGGTCGAGCACCAGCACCTTCGCCCCCGAGCCGGCCAGTTCGCGCGCGACCGCGAGCCCCGCGAAGCTCGCCCCGCAGATCAGCACGTCGCAGTCGCGTCGCTCCAGGGGCGTGCGTTCGGCGCCCCGCTTCGTGGCTCGGACAGGCATCCGTCGATGGTATAGATCGCGAATCCCAGCGACTCTGTTGCTCCACCTCTGTGGTCGCAGAAGGAACAATTGGGGCACGCCCAAAAAAATCAGCCAAGCGGTGGCGGACTTTCATCTGGTCGCCGCGCGGAGCGTTCTACGGCCGGATGAAAGTCCGCCACCGCGCTCCTGCGCTAGGCTACGGGCCGTGCAAACGCTGACTGAGCAACCCGACGCCCGCATCGTCGAGGGGTCGAACGGCCTCCTGCTGGAAATCGACGGGCAGATCGTCCCCAACTACGACGCGACCTTCCAGCCGATCGAGGAGGGCCAGGTCGTCACCGGCCACGTCGTGCGGATCGACCAGGACGAGGTGCTCGTCGACATCGGCTACAAGTCCGAGGGCGTGATCGCGGCGAACGAGCTGTCGATCCGCAAGTCGGTCGATCCCAAGGACGAGGTGCATCTCGGCGAGGAGGTCGACGCGATCGTCCTGATCAAGGAGGACCAGGACGGCCGCCTGATGATGTCGAAGAAGCGCGCGCGCTTCGAGAAGGCCTGGCGGCGGATCGAAACCGCCGCGGAGTCCGGCGAGCCGGTCGAGGGCACCGTGATCGAGGTCGTCAAGGGCGGCCTGATCATCGACCTCGGCGTGCGCGGCTTCCTGCCCGCCTCGCTGGTTGACATCCGCCGCGTGCCGAACCTCGACGAATACATGGGCACGAAGATCGAGAGCAAGGTGATCGAGCTCAACCGCTCGCGCAACAACGTCGTGCTCTCGCGCCGCGCGGTGCTCGGAGGAGGAGCGCAAGGAGGTCCGCCAGCAGATCCTCGACCGCCTGCAGCCCGGCCTCGGTCGTGGAGGGGCAGATCTCGAACATCGTCGACTTCGGCGCGTTCGTCGACCTCGACGGGATCGACGGGTTGATCCATATCTCCGAGCTGTCCTGGTCGCACGTCAACCACCCGTCGGAGATCCTCGCGATCGGCGACACCGTGAAGGTCAAGGTGCTCGACATCGACCGCGACCGCCAGCGCATCTCGCTGGGTCTGAAGCAGACCCAGGAGGACCCCTGGCAGCGGATCGTCGACACGTACAACATCAACGACGAGCTCGCGGGGAAGGTCACGAAGGTCGTCACGTTCGGCGCGTTCGTCGAGATCCTCGACGGCGTCGAGGGGCTCGTGCACATCTCCGAGCTCGCCCCGCACCACGTCGAAAGCCCGCGCGAGGTCGTCCACCCGGGCGACGAGATCCGCGTGCGGATCCTCGAGATCGACTCCGAGCGCCGCCGCCTGAGCCTCTCGGCCAAGCGCGTCGAGGACCAGATCCTGCCGCTCTCGCGCCCCGATGACGCTCGGCGCTCCCGAGGGCGCGGGCGAGGACGCGACCGTCGCGGAGGCCGAGGAGATCACCGCGGAGGCGAGCGCCGAGGTTGTGATGGACCCCGAGGCCGAGACCACCGAGGCGGCGCCCGAGGCGCAGGCCACGCCGGAGGCCCCCGAGGCCGAGGTCGTGCAGGACGCGCCCGATGCGGAGGCTGCTCTTGCGGAGACCGAGGCCCCCGAGGCCGAGGTTGCCGATGCGATGTCTGAGGCGCCTGCCGAGGCGGAGGCTGTCACCGAGGTCGAGACCGTGGAGGCGCCACCCGAGGCTGCATCCGTGCCGCAGGCCGAGGTCGCCGCCGAGGCAGAGACTGAGGCGAGCGCCGAGACGCAGGTCGCCGAGGCCGGCGCCGCCGTCGAGCCCGCCGAGGCCGAGCCGGCCGCCGAGCCTGAGCCGGCCGCCGAGCCCGCGCAGGACTGACCCGGTCGGCGACAGCCGGGCCGACGAAGGCGCACGAGCAGGTGGAGGCGAACATTCCTCTGATCGGACTGACGGGGGGGATGGGCGCGGGGAAGTCGACGGCGCTGAAGGCGCTCGAGCGGCTGGGGGCGGCGGTGCAGTCGAGCGACGCGGTCGTGCACGAGCTGTACGAAGGCGCGACGTTGCGCGAGGCGGTCCTCGCGCGCTGGGGCGAGGAGGTCGCGCCCGGCGGCGTTGTCGATCGCGCGGAGGTGGCCAGGCGCGCGTTCGCCGACGAGGACGGGAGGGCGTGGCTGGAGGCGACGATCTGGCCGCTGGTCGGCGAGCGGATGGGGACCTGGCTGGCGCAGGCGCGCGCGCTCGAACCGGCCCCGCGGGCGATCGTCGTCGAGGTGCCGCTGCTGTTCGAGGCGGGGATGGAGGGGATCTACGACGTGACGATCGCGGTCGTCGCCGCGGAGGAGCTGCGCGCGCGGCGCGCCGCCGGCCGCGGGCACGAGCTCATCGCCGAGCGCGCGGCGCGCCAGCTGAGCCAGGCGGAGAAGGCGGCGCGGGCGACGTATGTCGTCGCGAACGATGGCAGCGTGGAGGAGTTGGAGAGGGAGTTGTCGGCCGTGCTCGGCGAGCTGGGCAGATGAGGACGTCGGCCGTGCTTGACAAGCTGGGGAGATGAGGGTCCGCGTCCTGATATCCGCGCACGATCGGCCGTGACGCGAACCACGAGGCAGCGGCGTTGGCGCACGCTGGGCGTGCTCGTCGCGATCGCGCTCGTGGTCGTGGTCGGGGTGATGGTCGCGAGCGTGCACCAGGCGATCAATGAACTGCCTCTGAGCGACGCGAGCGTGATCCGCGAACAGGCCGCGGCGAAGCACCTCGACCCGGCGCTGATCGCGGCGGTGATCTACGCGGAGACGAAATTCGAACCGCGGACCTCATCCGCGGGCGCTGAGGGCCTGATGCAGATCGAGCCGGAAACGGCCGAATTCCTGGCGAAACTGTCGGGCGGCTACAGCTTCACGACGAGCGACCTCGGCACGCCGAAGATCAACGTCGCCTACGGCAGCTACTACCTGCGCTACCTGCTCGATCACTACGAAGGCAACGAGATGCTGGCCGTCGCCGCGTACAACGCAGGCCTCGCGAACGTCGACAAATGGGTCGCGCGGGCGCGCGTCGAAGGGGGGCAGCTGACGATCGAAGAGATCCCCTTCCCGCAGACGCGCGCGTACGTGCAGCGCGTGCTCGAAGCGCAGAAGGAATACCGCGCGACGTACTCGCGGCAGCTCGGGCTCGGCTAGGCACAGCGAGGGAAGGGACCGGCGCGGAGGTTCAGCGCCGCCGTGCGGCGGTGAGCAGCTCGGCGACATCCAGCCGCGGGAGCTCGAGGGCCTGCGCCTGCACGGCGCCGTCCGCCGGGACTTCTGTGATCGCCTCATAGCCCTTGTCGTTGGGGTTACGGTGCACCACGATGACGCCGGCATCGAGGTCCACGACCCAGTACTCGTCGATGCCGGCTTGGGCGTAGAGCACAGGCTTCTGGCGCAGGTCTCGGTCCCGCGAGGACACCGCCACCTCGATCGCCAAGGTGGCCGTCCCCGGATGGTAGGGCCGGTGCACGTCGGTCGGGATCACGGCGAGGTCGGGCTCGGGCTCGGAGCCGTCGAGCGTGAGGGCGGTCTGCACGCCCACCTCGAACCGCTCCGGGTCGACCGCCGAGATCAGCCAGCGCGTCAGCCATCTGATCGCGTTCTCGTGCTCCGCCGTCTTCGGGCTCATGTCGACTATCACTCCTTCGATCAGCTCTACGCGCGAGTCTTCGCCGAAGCCGCCCGACTCGATCAGCTGGTGGTATTCCTCCAGCGAGAAGCGATGAGCTTGGGCGGCGGGCAGTACGACATCGATGGCCATCGAGCACGATTGTAGGGGCTGCCGGCTGAGCCATCGCTAACGTGGACCATCGCGATGCCCGACTTCCGCCTCGACACGACCTTCACCCCGACCGCCGACCAGCCCAAGGCGATCGCGGCGCTGGCCGCCGGGATCGAGCAGGGCGAGCGCTTTCAGACGCTGCTCGGCGCGACCGGGACGGGCAAGACGATGACGATGGCGGGCGTGATCCAGGAGGTGCAGCGCCCGGCGCTCGTGATCGCGCACAACAAGACGCTCGCGGCGCAGCTCTGCAACGAGTTCCGCACGTTCTTCCCCGACAACGCGGTCGAGTACTTCGTCTCCTACTACGACTACTACCAGCCCGAGGCCTACGTCCCCAGCCGCGACCTGTACATCGAGAAGGACTCCGCGATCAACCAGGAGGTCGACCGCCTGCGCCACGCGGCGACGGCGGCGGTGTTCGCGCGGCGCGACGTGATCGTCGTCGCCTCGGTCTCCTGCATCTACGGCCTCGGCTCGCCGGAGACGTATGAGATGAACATGCAGATCCTGCGGCGCGGGGAGACGATCGACCGCGAGAAGCTGCTTAGCGCAAACTCGTCTCGATCCAGTACACGCGCAACGACACGGTGCTCTCGCGCGGGGGCTTCCGCGTGAAGGGGGAGACGCTCGAGGTGTTCCCCGCCTACGCCGAGTCGGCCTACCGCGCGACGCTGTTCGGCGACGAGGTCGAGCGCCTGCAGCACTTCGACCCGCTGACGGGCGAGCTGATCGAGGACGACCTCGAGCACGTCGCGATCTGGCCGGCGACGCACTACAACGTCAAGGAGGGCACGATCGAAGCGGGCGTCGAAGCGATCGGGCGCGAGCTCAACGCGCGTTGTGAGGAGCTGGAGAAGGAAGGCAAGCAGCTCGAGTCCCACCGCCTGCGCCAGCGGACGCAGTACGACATGGAGATGCTGCGCGAGATGGGCTTCTGCTCGGGGATCGAGAACTACTCGCGGATCCTCGACGGGCGCCAGCCCGGGGAGCGGCCCTACTGCCTGATCGACTACTTCCCCAAGGACTTCATCTGCCTGATCGACGAGTCCCACCAGACCGTGCCGCAGATCGGCGGGATGTTCGAGGGCGACCGCTCGCGCAAGCAGACGCTCGTCGACTACGGCTTCCGCCTGCCGAGCGCGATGGACAACCGCCCGCAGCGCTTCGAGGAGTTCCTCTCGATCACGCCGCAGCTGCTGTTCGTCTCGGCCACGCCGGGTGAGTACGAGCGGACGCGCTCGACGAACGTCGTCGAGCAGATCGTGCGCCCGACGGGGGTCGTCGACCCGAGCGTCGAGGTGCGCGAGACGAAGAACCAGATCGACGACCTGATGAACGAAGTCCGCGTCCGCGTCGAGCGCAACGAGCGCGTGCTCGTGACGACGCTGACGAAGAAAATGTCCGAGGACCTCTCCGGGTACCTGCTCGAGATGGGCTTCAAGACCCGCTACCTGCACTCGGAGATCGACACGCTTGAGCGGATCCAGATCATCCGCGACCTCAGGCTCGGGGAGTACGACGTGCTCGTCGGCGTGAACCTCTTGCGCGAGGGGCTCGACCTGCCCGAGGTCTCGCTCGTCGCGATCCTCGACGCCGACAAGGAGGGGTTCCTGCGCGGCGAGACCTCGCTGATCCAGACGATCGGGCGCGCGGCGCGGAACATCGAGGGTACGGTCTTGATGTACGCCGACAAGGAGACGAAGGCGATGAAGGCCGCGATCTCCGAGACCGACCGCCGCCGCGCGATCCAGCTGGCCTACAACGAGGAGCACGGGATCACCGCCGCGACGATCGTGAAGGGGATATCCGACATCGCCGAGTTCCTGCAGTCCGACTCGAAGGTGCCCAAGCGCGGGCGCAGCCGGCGTGGGACCGAGCGCAAGCGCGCGGGTAAGGAGCTGCCGGAGAACGAGCTCGAGCGGATGGTCGTCGAGCTCGAGGAGGAGATGGCCGTCGCGGCCGAGGACCTGCGCTTCGAGTACGCGGCGCAGTTGCGCGACGAGCTGCGCGAGCTACGGCGCGATCTGCGCGAGATACAGGCCGAGCGAGGCGCCTGCCGGGGAGATTGTCTGAGCCCTGGCGTGGGTGGCGGGCCCTCGGCGTGGTCGATGTCCGTCCGGCCGGCATGGCGTGGATGTTGGGGCGCGGGGCGCCTGGTAGGGCGCGGCCTAGGCCGGACGGACCTCGGTCCCGCCGAGGGATCGATCGGACCCGCCGACTGACGCAGCGGCCGTCGGGCAGGAGCCAGTGGTGCCTTGAGCGCGCTGACGCCGGCGAGGCGTTCGTGATCGCGGTCGTAGATGCACAAGCGGCACGCCCGCCGCCTCCGCGGCGCTGCCGATCAGGAGGTCGACAGGTGGGACCCGGCGATGAGCTCGAGTGGCGCCAAGCAACAGTTGCAGCTCGCGAGCGCGTGCCCAGGTTGTGGGCATCGGTATCGATTTGAAGGCGTCGAGTCGCCCGGCCACCTGCTTCGCCCGCGCCTCGTTTGGGCTCAAACGGACGAGTTGAGGATCAGATGTCGCAGACGAGCAGATGCCGGCCGCGACCTGGGCGTTGAAGCAGGACGCGAGCTGCGGGAAGCGCCGGTCCCGGGCCCGGGAAGTCCACAGCCCGTGTCGAACAGGGCGGGCCCTTCGAGGCTTGGGGGCTCGGGCGTCAGCTGCTGGGCTCCAGAGGAATCGCTCCCGGCGGTTGGCCGATGAGACCTCTTGGGGCGTGCGGCGTCGACATCGCGAGTGATGTCGAAGCCTGCAGAGCAGGCGCCGCCGGCCCGATCTCGCGCAGGGCGCGTTGACGGTCGCGCTCGGGATCCTTTCGTACCCAGCACAGCCCGCGCGAGGCACGCGGCATCCTGAGCGATGTCAACAGTGTTGCGCGTCATATGCATCATCATATAGCATCACAGGGGCCCACGCCCGGCGTGGGTGGCGGGCCCTCGGCGTGATCGATGTCCGTCCGGCCGGCTTTGCGTGGATCTAGGGCGCGGGGCGTTTGGTGGGCGCGGCCTTGGCCGGACGGACCTCGTCCCGTCCGGGAAGCGGGACTATCGTCTGGCCGATCCTCCCTGTGGGTACAAGCGCGTTCCCCAAGCGTCATACCTTGACTTTTCTGTCGGTCCATTTTTGGCTCTAAAAGCCGGATTTCTGGCCCACAGTTCGGTTCTTACTTGCAAATGGTCAAGTGTTGTGCATATAGTTGTCGGTAGAGGTGCCCTGTTGTCAAGGGCATGGAAATAGATCGGGTTTGGGTTGGTCCTGCTGGGATCGATGTCAAGCGCTTGTCAGGGGATGTAGGGGAGAGGGCCGGATCGGATGAAGAGGGGTTGTTTTCGCGTGAGTCCGTTGGGGACAGATGTGAGGGGAGTCGCTGCGCGCTCTTTTGGGGGCGTTGTTAGATGCGTCAGCACTGCTGACTCATCTTTCTCTCTCTCTCTCTCTCTCTCTACTTCTGCTCTTCTAGGGCAAAACGCGCCGTTTTCGGCGCTGCCAACCATCTTTCCGAAGGTCCCGGCTTCGCCCCTCGCGGGCGCGGCATTTGCCGTTCCAAATCAGCTAAAGCAGGTCCGCGACTTCATTTCGGCCGGACTTTTTGTCGGCCGGAAGGAACGTCCGGATCCTGCGCCGGTGTGCGCTGATGGCCGGTGAGCCCCGTGCCACGCGGGTACGCCGGCCTGGCACCCGCGGTCGGAGCGCTCCGCGCGGTGGCGGACGTGTGCCGTCGCAGCAGCGGCTCATGCGCCCGTTGCGCGATCGGGAAGACTTCTCCTTGGCGGAGTTTGATCGCGAGGTCGGCGAGCTCGCGGCGGTCGCCGCGGCGGCGTGGGCGGGCGAGCGCGATTGGGCGCTGCGGATCCGCGCCGCGCTCGGCGCGCTGCTCGCGGCGCTCGAGGCGCGGCCGGCGCCGGCCCAGCTGCTGTTCGTCGAGGCGCTTGGCGCCGGTCCGCGCGTGCTCGCGCGTCGCGCGCGTGTACTGGAGGAGTTGGCCGGCGCGGTCGACCAGGGGCGCAACGGCACGCGGGCGGGCCGCGGGTTGCCGCCGCTGACCGCCGAGGGCGTCGTCGGCGCGACCGTCGGCGTGATCCACGCGCGGCTGCTCGAGCAACCGTCGGTGGCGCTCACCGCGCTGCTCGACCCGCTCGTCTCGATCGTCGTACTGCCCTACCGAGGGCGCGCGGCGGCGGCCGGCGAGCTGTCGAGCCCCGGCGCCGCCGCCTCGGGCTCGAACGCGACCGGCGGCAAGTCGCTCGTGGGGGCTGGCGATCCCGCGGGCGCGATCGATTTTCGCCTGACGACGCGTTCTCATATGGTGCTCGTCGCGGTCGCGGAGTTGAGCGAGCGGGAATTCACCCCGCCGGCCCCACCGAGCAACCGCGAGATCTCCCGGGTGGCTGGGATTCGCGACCAGGGGCAGATCTCAAAGCTGCTGACACGCTTGAAGAGCCACGGCCTGATTCACAACACCGGCGGTGCGAGCGCGGGTGTGCCGAACGCGTGGCATCTGACGCCCCGTGGTCAGGAGATTTTGCGTGCGGCCGAGTCTGCGGGGGGTGTGCGATGACCCGGGTCCCGCGGGTTCTGCGCCGTTCAGGAGCGTCAGGCGGCGACGTGATCCGGGTCTCGGACCCGGTTAGCACAGGCTTCTTCGTAGAGCGGCTCGGGCGCCATGTCGAGGCCGTCGTCGGGCCAGACAATGGTGGGACCTTCAATGGAGACTCTGGCAAAGCGCTTCGGGTCGCGCAGCGGCTCGAAGACGCCCTGCCACTCGGTGTCGTCGAAGGCGATGTCGCCGACCACACCGTCCTTGAAGGTCAGGCGCAGCTCGTGGTCGCCGATGACCTCGACGCGTGTGATGGGGACGACCTTGCCGGGAAGGACGTAGTCGTTAGGTTCGGTCATGGCTCAAGTCTAGCGCAGCGGGTCGATCTCCTCGAGCGGCTTTTTGCTGAGAACGAGCTGCCAGTTTGCCTCGATCTCGGCGGCGTGCAGCTTGGCCCAGTCCTGAACGAGGCGCAGTGCGTGCTTCGGCAGCGAGCCGACGATGATCTCGCCCGCGACGTTGAGCGAGGCTTCGTGCTCGCCGTACTCGGCGTGAAAGTGCGCAAGGCCGTGGTGGCCCTCGCGCCAGTACATCTTGATCGTGATCCCGTAGAAGTAGCTGAGTCTCGGCATTGCTGGTCCTCGGTTGTCGGGCAGGACCGCGAGAGCGTACGCCGCGTTTGGGATGGTTCAGTCGATTGCGCTCGTTTCAGGCAGAAAGTCCCTGCAAAGGCGCCCAAAAATTGGTCACCGGGCGGGGCCTCGGCACTCTTTGAGTTTTTGTTTCAGCCAAGCAGGTCTGCGCACCCTCCCGGCCGAGGGGTTTGGTCGGATTTCCGGCCGGACTTTTGTCAGCCGGAAGGAATGTCCAGATCCTGCGCTAATAGGCCGGCTGGTTCTCAGCCAGCCGGGAGAAGGAGATAAACCCGATGTTCCACGCAATTCGTAAACACCTGAACCCCACGACCGTCGTGGCGTTCACCGCCCTGGTCTTCGCGATGACGGGCGGCGCCTTCGCCGCGAGCAGCGGCAGCGGCGGCGGTGGCTCGGGCGCGAAGGCGACGGCTTCCGTTACGCCGCTCGCGACCGCGGCCAAGAGCAAGGCCAAGCCCAAAACCAAGGCGGGCGCTCGGGGCCCGGCCGGTCCGGCCGGTAAAAACGGCACGAACGGGACAAACGGCGCGCAGGGAGCGACAGGCCCGGCTGGGCCGACGGGTCCCACAGGCCCAGCCGGTGGCCCAGGCGTCGCGGGTACCAACGGCAGCGATGGCGCCGGCGTCACGGGCGTCGCGATCCCGGCCAGCGAAAAAGCAAAGTGTGGTGGGCAGGGCGGCACCGCGTACACCTCTGCCAGCGGTACCGAAAACGTCTGCAATGGCCAGACCGGATTCACCGAAACGCTGCCCGCCGGCAAGACCGAGAAGGGGGAGTGGTCGCTTGCGGTTCCGGCTGAAAATCCGACCCTCAAAACGTCACTCCCGGTTAGCTCGATCTCCTTTGTCATACCGCTGGTGGCGGCGCCGGACGCTCACTACCTGAAAAAAGGAGAACAGGAAACAGCAGAATGCCCGGGGACGGCGGCGGAACCGGAGGCCGCGGAAGGCCAGTTGTGCGTGTACGCCGAACTCGAAGTGAACGCTCCCGGATCGTTGACTGCCGATGCAGCCACGGTCGGCGCCAAAATTGTCAGCGATGGAGGCGAACCGGGTGGTGTCGCTTTCGGGACCTGGGCGGTGACGGCCGAATAGTCCTTCGTTGAAGCAGGCGAGCTGGCCCGGACGGCAATGACGCCGTCCGGGCCGCCACGGCCGAGTCACACGCATTACACCATCGAGAAAGGTAGGCGAATGAGCAAGTCAAGTCACGCCGTCAGGGTCCTACTTCACCGTATCGGTGTCGACGGGCCCGCTCGCTCGCGCGCTTTCGGAGGGACCGGTGCGTCTCCGTCCGGCCCGCGCGGGCGCGGGCCGGTTCTCCCGGTCGCGCTCGCGGCTGTGACGATGGCGCTCGCTTTCACGGTTGGCGCCGCGCCTGTTAGCGCCAGCGGTGTTCTGCAGATCGAACCGGAACTCAAAAATGAGGCTGTCTACGCGACCCGCGCCCATATCGAAGTGGAAGTGGCGACCGGGACTCTGGAACTCAAATGGCACGGCGAATACGCCACCAGCGAAAGCGGGCCCTGGATTGCCGCCGGGAGTGGAACGACCGAAAAACAGTCGGCAGGCTCACAAAACGAATTCCCGCTGAGTTATAATATCTTCCTCGGAGTGGGTGATGAGAATCGAGCAAACGCGGCGCTTCGTCACCTGACTCCCAGTACCGTCTACTATGCTCGTTTCCATGTAGAAAACTCTGCGCACGAAACGGCGGAAAAGACGTTCAAGTTCACTACCACCGCGGTCGCGAAGCCCGAATTGATCGGCGCTGGCTGTGTCAGTGATCAAATCAATCTGTGGAGAAGACGGTGCGATACAGGGCGGAGCGACGTCGCCGACGACTGCTACATTCGATAACGCAGGTCGAGGCCAACGGCGCGGAAACCACATACTATTTCGAATACGCGCCCGCCGAAGGCGGTCATGCCCCCGCGGAAGACAGTCCCTCCTGGGCGCCGTTCACCCCCGGCGCCACCGGCACCGTGGTGGCGACGCCTTTTTCCGTCGCTGAAGGCTTCGCTGACCCCGATGCCAAGCTCACCGGTCTGACTCCGGAAACGACCTACTATGCGCGTGCCAGGGCGAGCAACGACCAGGGCGAAGCCGTGGAAGTGAGTCGGCCGTCCACGACCCAAACCGCCAAGCCGCAGGTCGGCGAACCGGAAATCCGTAACATTACGGGTGAATCTGCGCATGTCAGAGCTGGACTCAATCCGCATGGTGCGGAAATGGAATGGCGTTTTGAAGATGCGAAATCGGCGGCGGGTCCGTGGGTTGTGCTCGCGGGCGCGGAAGGCACGATCTCCCAGGCCGAAGCCGAAGCCGGGGATTACCCTGACGCTGCGGCCAGGCTCACTGGTCTGGGTCCCGCCACGACCTACTACGTTCGTCTGTTCGCCAAGAATGCGGCGGGCGAAGAAGGAGTAAACAACTTTGGTGAACCGATCTCGACCGAGAAGCAGGGGATCGCGAGTTTCAAGACGTTCGGGGCACCGGCCGTGAGCACGCTCGCTGTGCATGGTCTGGACGGCGAAGCGCTACGGATCGTCGGTTCTGTGAACCCGAACAGTGTCCCGACCTCGGCGGAACAGACGATCACGATCGGAGGCGCTCCCACGGGTGGCACGTTCACGCTCACGTTCGACGGTCAGACGACCGCGCCGATCGCGTTCGATGCACCCGCGGAAGGGCCGGACAGCGTGGAAAATGCGCTTAAGGCTCTCTCGACGATAGGTCCTGATGGCATAAGTGTCAATGGTCCTGCGGGTGGCCCCTATGTAGTTTATTTCGGTGTGCGGGACATCAACAATCTCGAAGAAGAGCTAAATCCCTTCCTGGAAAAGAGTGAGCCGTTGATCGAAGCGGATGGGTTGGGTTTGGCTCCGCCTGGTACGGTGGTGGTCGCTACGACCCAGCCGGGCGGTGAAGCGTACGATACGCATTATCATTTTGAGTTTGTGTCGCAGAAGCAGTTTGAAGAACCGGGTGGGGTGGGTGGTTTCACGCGGGCGACGTCGACTCCGGAAGTAGATCTCGGTTCGGGTGACAGCATCGAGTATGTTGGGCAGGATCTGCCGGTGTTGACGCTTGGTGAAACGTATCGTTTTCGGGTCGTGGCGAGGAGTACGTCTCCGGGCGATCCGGTCGTCGATGGCGAAGAACAGTCTTTGACGGCGCCGGTCGCGGTCGAACCTGGTCCGGAAGAAGCGTGTTCGAACGTGGCGTTGCGTACGGGTCCGTCCGCGTTGCTGCCGGATTGTCGTGCGTTTGAGCAGCTCACTCCGGCCGATAAGGAAGGCGCGCAGGAAGTCTTTAATTATGGTGGTGGTTTCATATCGGAAACGGTTGTCGGTGGAGACGGTGATCGTTTTATGTACA
This sequence comes from uncultured Solirubrobacterales bacterium, assembly GCA_963789675.1. Classification (GTDB taxonomy): domain Bacteria; phylum Actinomycetota; class Thermoleophilia; order Solirubrobacterales; family Solirubrobacteraceae; genus Palsa-744. The sequence goes on from CAWBLR010000003.1 coordinate 404,966, forward strand.
GTCGTGTGAATGTGAAGTATGGGTCTGGGCCCGATGCCGGCCAGGGCCCGTATGTGTTTGCTCGTGGTGAAGCGGGTTGGCAGATGACGGCGTCCGCGGTGCAGCCCGAAGCCGGGGTTTCTCGCTACGAACCGCTGGTCTTCAATTCCGATCTCACGCAGTTCGCGTTTGACGCCGAGTATGCCACCTCGTCCAACGATTTCTCGCCGCAGGTCGAATACGGGGTGGGTCCTCCCGGTGGTCCGTATACGAAGGTCGCGTCGGTGCCCCACGCGGAGGCTCATCCGGGGTGGGTAGCGGCGTCTGAAGATTTCTCGAAGTCGATCCTGATGGTCGAAGATCATAAGCTAGTGGATCCGGAGACGACGACCAAGAGCGGCAATGACCTGTACGAATATTCCGGTGGGGCGTTGCGCCAGGTCAATGTCGGCATCGGCTCGTGCGGCGCGACGATCGCACATGGCTATAGTTCATTAAACCCTACGAACGAAGCCGGACTGCCCGTGACCAGCATGATCGACAGTCGTCATGCCGTGTCCGCGGATGGGTCGCGTGTCTTCTTCGAAGCGGTCCCGGGCAGCGACTGCGAAGCGGCACAGAACCTCTACATGCGTGTCAACGGCACGGAAACCGTCCAGATCGGCGCCTACCGGTTCGTCGCGGCGAACAAGGAAGGCAGCGAAGCACTGCTGGAAAAGGGTAGCGGTGAAAACCCCGGGCTGTACCTCTATAAGACGGGGTCCGCGCCGGAGTTCCTGCCTTCCAGTGGGGTCGCCGTGGGCGTCGAAAATGGGGGCGGCGGGAAGCTGATCGTCTCTGAAGATTTGAGCACGGTGTACATTCTCGTCCCCGCAGGAGGGGTCGATCTATATCGTTACGATGTCGCTGGTAAGTCGCTTGGCTTCGTCACCGAGATCACCACGGGTGATGACTATGTCCCAACCGCTTATTCTTCTAGCCCTGAAGGCCGTTATTTCTATTTCGATGCGGAATTGGTCGCGGGTCTCCCCGGTGGCGGACCGGTGCTCGACACTCCCTACGCCGAACAGACGAGTGGGCTGGCGTCGCAGGCGTATCGCTATGACAGCGCGGAAAAGCTGATCCAGTGCGTCTCGTGCGCCTCTGCGTACGATCCCGAGCCGAGGCTGAGCGCGAACCTCGCCCCGGCTGGCGGGATGAGCGCTTCGGCTAACGGTGACTTTGTGTTCTTCGATACGCCCGCGGCGCTACTGCCCGCCGACGTCGATGGTGAAGTCGCACCCGAAAGCGGCGATGCTGGTGGAGAACACAGCACCGGTGGCGCCTCGATTAATACCTCGCTTTCCAGCGATGTGTATGAGTGGCGTCGTGATGGCGTCGATGGCTGTTCCCACGTCCTGGGTTGTCTGGCGCTGGTCACCTCGGGCAACGGCGGTTTTATGAACATTCTGCTCGGCACAGACGCTTCCGGTGACGATGTGTTCTTCGCCACGAAAGAAGCGCTCGTGCCGCAGGACGCGCAGGAAGACGGCACTACGGAGAACATCTATGACGCACGTGTCGGTGGTGGTTTTCCCGAACCTGCCCGTCCGGTTGAATGCAAGGGCGACTCCTGCTCGACGCCGGCGCCGTTCCCGCTCGCGCAGACCCCGGCGACGCTGACCCTCGACAGCGGTGGCGACATCGCCCCCGAAGTCAAATCTCAGGTCGTGTTCAAGGCGAAACCGAAGCTAAAGAAAAGGACGAAGAAAAAGCAGGCAAAGCGCAGGCCCAAGTCGAAGAAGCGTAAGGTGACCAAGAAGGTCAAGTCTCACAAGGGAGGCCAGTAGCCATGCGTTTTCTACAGAAGCTCTCCCTCTCCCTGGCTTTGACGGCAGGCGTGTTGGCTTTCGCGGTCGGCTCGGCTGTGGCGAAGCCGAGTGAAAAAGCGTTTGAAATCGAACCGGGGAGCTTTCACGTCACGATTTCCACGGGGCAGGCCGGCGCGCACGCGAATCTGACGGTGTCTTTCGATTTCGCGCATGTCGAGACGGGCGCGGGTGCGGGCGAGACATACAACGACGGTCGTACGACGGTCGTGGAATTGCCGCCGGGGTTCATCGGCAACAACACGGCCGTCCCGACGTGCACGACCGCGCAGCTGATCGGCAACAACGCGATCGGCCAGCCGGGGAATCCCGAGTGTTCGCCCGCGAGCCAGGTCGGGACGATCAGCTTCGATTACTTCCCTGCGAACGCGAGTATTACCAGCGCTGAAGAAGTCTCGGTCCCGTTGTATAACATGGAAGTCACGAGCTTCGGTGTGACCGCGCAGCTCGGGTTCAACATCGCGGGGCAGCTGATCCAAGAGCTCGACGTGAGCGTCCGCCCGGGCGACTCGGGCCTCACCGTCACGAGCCCCAACATCGAACGGATCGGCGAAGTGCGTCATATCTCGGTCACGACGTGGGGTCTGCCCGCCGCCCGCGAACACGACGCGCAGCGCGGCCGGGAATGCTACTCCAACTATCACCCGGCGTGCGAAACGATCATTCACACAGCCCATGGCGAGGAAGATGTCAGCAGCGAGTCCGCGAACATTCCCGTCGAGCCGTACCTGTCGAACCCGACGAGCTGCGAACCGCACGTCGTGAGAATGGAAGCCGACTCGTGGGAGCACCCCGAAACATGGTCCCATGCGGAAACCGAAGTCACGCCGGCGACGAGCGAATGCAATCGTGTGCCATTCGACCCCTCGATCGAAGTGGCTCCCACGACACGCTCGGCGGAATCCCCGTCTGGGCTGAACATTTCGCTGGTGGTGCCGCAGTCGTGGGAAAACCCGAGCGGGATCGCGACCGCGAACCTCGAGGACACGAAGGTCGCGCTGCCCGTCGGGTATACCGCGAACCCTTCGCTGGCCTCGGGTCTGGGCACCTGCACCCCAGAACAGTTCGCGGCGGAAACGTCCTCCTCGCTGCCGGGGGCGGGTTGTCCGCAGGAATCGAAAATCGGGACGGTTGACGTCGAAACGCCGGTCCTCGCCGAAAAGCTGACGGGTAACATCTATGTGGCGACGCCGTTTGATAACAAGTTCGATTCGCTGCTGGGCCTGTACATCGTCGTGAAGGACCCCGCGCGGGGCATCATCGTCAAACTGCAGGGTCAGATCGAACCGAACGAAACGACGGGGCAGTTGGTCACGACGTTTGATGAAAACCCGCAGGTCCCGTTCAGCAAGTTCACGCTCGAACTCGACCAGGATCAGACCTCGCCGCTCGTCAGCCCGCCCGCGTGCGGGGCCTACACCGCGGAAGCACAGTTCACGCCGTGGTCTGAACCGCTGGTCGCGCGGCTCGTCGACAGCCGGCCGTTTCAGATCGAAAACGGCATCGGCGGCGGCCCCTGCCCCTCCGGCGGCACCCCGCCGTTCAACCCCGCGCTGAGCGCGGGCACCGAAAACAACGAGGCCGGCGCCTACAGTCCGCTGAACATCAACATCACCCGCAACGACGGCGAACAAGAGATCACCGGGTTCTCCTCCCAGCTACCACCTGGGCTCACGGCCAACCTGACGGGCGTCCCGTTCTGCTCCGAAGCGGGCATCCAGCACGCTCGTGAACTAACAGGTGCGCAAGAGGAAACAGACCCAGCATGTCCCGCCGCGAGCGAAATCGGACAGACGGTCGTCGGCGCGGGCGTCGGCTCCGCACTCGCCGTCACACCCGGCAGGGTGTATATGGCAGGCCCGTTCGACGGCGCGCCGTTCTCGATCGCCGCGATCACCTCAGCGAAGGTCGGCCCGTTCGACCTCGGGACCGTGGTCGTGCACCTACCGCTGTTCATCAACCCCGAAACCGCGACCGTCAGCATCCCCGCGGGCGCGGCGGACCAGATCCCGCACATCATCAAAGGGATCGTGATCCACGTCCGTGACATCCGCGTGAACGTCGACCGCAAGGACTTCTCGCTGAACCCGACCAACTGCAACCCACAAACATTCTCGGCGACCGTCATCGGCGGCGGCGCAGACCCCACCAACCCTCAGGACAACGACCCCGTCACAACGAGCAGCCCGTTCCGTGTGACCGCCTGCCAGGCGCTGCAGTTCAAACCCACCTTCCAGGTTTCGACCTCGGGCAAAACGAGCAAAGCCGACGGCGCGAGCCTCACCGCGAAGCTCACCTACCCCACCGCCCCACAAGGCACCCAGGCCAACATCCAAAAGGTCAAGGTCGACCTCCCCAAACAACTACCCTCCCGCCTCACGACACTCCAGAAAGCATGCCCGGCCGCGACATTCAACGCCAACCCCGCAGCCTGCCCCACAGCATCGGTCATCGGACACGCCAAAGCACTCACCCCAATCCTGCCCGTACCGATCGAAGGACCCGTGTACTTCGTCAGCCACGGCGGCGAAGCATTCCCCACCCTCACAATGGTCCTCCAAGGCTACGGCGTCAGAATCGACCTCACCGCAACCACCTTCATCAGCAAAGCCGGGATCACGAGCAGCACGTTCAACACGATCCCCGACCAACCAGTCACCAGCTTCGAAATCACACTGCCACAGGGCCCCTACAGCGCCCTCGCCGCCAACGGCAACCTGTGTGCGCCCACGAAGACGGTCACGACGAAGAAGACCGTGAAGGAGAAGGTCCACGGCAAGACCAAGAAGGTCACGAAGAAGACCACCAAGCAGGTAGCGGAACCCCTGGCGATGCCAACCGCGTTCGTCGGCCAGAATGGCGCCGAAATCCACCAGAGCACCCCAATCACCGTCAGCGGCTGTCCCAAGACGAAGCCCGCCAAGAAGACCAAGGAGAAGCAGGCCAAGAAGCGGGTTCGCAAGAAGAAGTAGCGGAGTGAGCAGCCGCCCCGGCATGTAGGATCCAGACCGTGGAGCTGGACCGCCAGAGCATCGAGAAGCGCGACTTTGCGATCGCCCGCCGGGGCTACGACCCCGCCGCCGTCGACGCGCACCTGCGCGCGCTCGCGGCCGAGGTCGAGGAGCTGCGCTACGCGCTCGAAAGCCGCGCCGGGGAGACGCTGGGATCGAGCGCCGGCACGCAGGTGCAGGGGATCCTCGAAGCCGCCGAGGCGACCGCCGCCGGGATCGAGCAGCGCGCCGCCGACGACGCGCGCGCCACGCGCGAGCAGGCGGCGGCCGACGCCGAGCACACGCGCGCCGACGCGATCGCGCGGGCCCAGGCGCAGATCGCCGCCGTCGCCCGCGCGACCGCCGTGCTGAGCGAGCGCGTCGAGTCGATGGACGCGCAGTCCGCCGACCTTGTGGCCGCGCTGCGCGACGGCGCCACAAGGCTGGCTTCTGACCTGACCGCGGTCGAGGCGAACATGGGCGAGCTCTACGACGCCGCCGCCGGGCGCGCGGGGGAGAGCGCCTGGGCCGCGGAGCCGCCCGCCGCCGCGGTCCCGTCCCCGCCGCCGGCCGAGCCCGAACCCGAACCCGAACCCGAGCTCGCGTTCGAGGCGCCGGCCCCGCCCGCTGTCCCGGCGGCGCCTCCAACGCCGGCGGCGATGCCCGCCTCCCCGCCGCTGCCGTTTCCGGAGACCTCCACCTCCACCCCGACTTCGATTCCCACCACGCCGCCCCCGGCGGGCGCGCCGAGCGCGGAGAGCGGGGAGCACGGCGACCTCGACGGCGCCCGCCTGATCGCGCTGAACATGGCGCTCAACGGCGACTCGCGCGCGGCCACCGACCGCTTCCTCGCCGAGCACTACGAGCTGGCCGACCGCCAGAAGCTGCTCGACGAGGTGTTCGCCGCGGTCGAGGGGTAGCGCCGGCGCGGCCTGACTTTGGCGCCGCCGATCTGATCGCATTCGACTGAGGCATCCCAAACGCCGCGTAAGTTTGGGCGATGGATATTTTCAGCCGTCTCGCAAGGCCCTAGAATGGGCCTATGGCTACCGAAGTCGTTCCTAGCCAAACCGCCTCGACGCTCCCGCTCTATCGGATGGACGTCGGGGTCTACCACCGCCTGGTCGAGGCGGGGGCGCTGGAAGGCCTGGATGTGGAGTTGCACGATGGGCTTCTCGTCAACAGGCATTCCCACCGCGAAGACGCGATCCACCGGATCGACGTGGGAACCTACGAACGGATGGTTGCCACGGGTCTGCTGGAGGACTTGCCGATCGAACTGTTGGAAGGATTGCTGGTCGAGGTGAGCCCACACAGCGGAGGGCACGCGGATGTCATCGAGCTGTTGACTGCTCATCTGGCTGGTGCAGCCGCCTCCCTGCGCGTGCAACTGCCGCTGGAAGCGGAGTGGTCTTCGACGCCTGAGCCGGACTTGGCGCTCGTCGAACGACGCAACCCGCGTCACCGTCATCCTCGAACGGCTCTGTTGGCGGTCGAGGTCGCGGTGACTTCACACAAGAAGGACCGCGAGACGAAGGCCGACATGTACGCCTGGGCGCCGATACCGGTGTACTGGCTCGTCGATGTGCCCGCAAAGAGAGTCGAGGTCTACAGCGACCCGGGTCCGCAGGGGTACAGCCGCTGCGAGATCTACGGGATGGGCGACTCAGTGCCTTCCCCCACCGAGGGCGTGGCGGACCTAGATGTCGCGTGGCTGTTCGAGGAAGCCGGCGACTGATCGGCCGCTGCCCGGCACCGTCGCTTGGTCACACGAGTCCCGTTCGACGACGCCCCGGAGGCCAATTCAACCGAACGTCTGTTCGCCACAATACAATGACCGGCAGATGCCGGCAAACGATCAGATCGTCGTCACGGGGGCGAGAGAGCACAACCTGAAAGACGTGACGCTGTCGCTGCCGCGCGACGCGCTCGTCGTGATCACCGGCCTGTCCGGCTCGGGCAAGTCGAGCCTCGCGTTCGACACGATCTACGCCGAGGGGCAGCGCCGCTACGTCGAGTCGCTGTCGGCCTACGCGAGGCAGTTCCTCGGCCAGATGGACAAGCCCGACGTCGACTCGATCGAGGGCTTGAGCCCGGCGATCTCGATCGACCAGAAGACGACCTCGCGCAACCCCCGCTCGACCGTCGGCACGGTGACGGAGATCTACGACTACCTGCGCCTGCTGTGGTCGCGCGTGGGCAAGCCGCACTGCCCGATCTGCGGCCGGCCGATCGTCGGGCAGTCCGCCGAGCAGATCATCGACCAGGTGATGGAGCTGGGGGACGGGACGCGCTTCATGGTGATGGCGCCGGTCGTGCGGGGGCGCAAGGGCGAGTACGGGAAGCTGCTGGACGAGCTGCGCGCGGACGGCTTCGCGCGCGTGAAGATCGACGACCGCCTGCGCATGCTGGAGGAGTCGATCGTGCTCGACAAGCGCTACAAGCACGACATCTCGGTCGTCGTCGATCGGCTGGTGATGAGGCACGACCTGCGCAAGCGATTGGCCGATTCGATCGAGATGGCCGTCGGTTTGGCAAACGGGCTGGTCGAGGTCGAGCTCCTGTCCAGCGATGGCGAAACGGAGCGTACGATCACGTTCTCCGAGCGCTTCGCCTGCCCCGTGCACGGCCCCTCGCTGGTCGAGCTGGAGCCGAGGATCTTCTCGTTCAACTCGCCGCACGGCGCCTGTCCGCGCTGCACTGGCTTGGGCGCGCAGATGGAGATCGACCCCGAGCTGATCGTGCCCGACCCGGAACTGTCGATCGCCGAGGGCGCGCTCGCGCCGTGGGCGGGGAGCTCGTCGAACTACTACGAGCAGGTGACCGAGGCAATCGCCGAGCGCTACGGCGTCGACCTCGACATTCCGTGGGAAGACTTGCCGGTGGAGCAGCGCGAGCTGTTTCTGAACGGGACCGACGAACGACTGGCGATCACGTATCGCAACAGATACGGGCGCAAACGCTCATATGCGACGAGGTTCGAGGGGATCGTGAAGGGCCTCGAACGCCGCTACCGCGAGTCGGAGTCAGAGGGCACGAAAGAGAAGATCGAGCAGTTCATGTCGCTGCGGCCCTGCCCCGAGTGCGGAGGCGCGCGCCTGCGCCCGGAGTCGCGTGCGGTGCTCGTGGGTGGGACGGCGATCGACGAGTTCTGCGCGCTGTCGGCGCGCCGGGCGCTGGAGTGGCTGGGGGAGGTCGAGCTGTCGGAGACCGACCGGCACATCGCGCGGCTGATCCTGCGCGAGATCGACGAACGGCTGCGGTTCCTCGAGAACGTCGGGATCGGCTACCTGTCGATGGACCGCGCCGCCGCGACGCTGTCCGGCGGCGAGGCGCAGCGGATCCGACTGGCGACGCAGATCGGCAGCTCGCTCGTGGGCGTGCTGTACATCCTCGACGAGCCCTCGATCGGCTTGCACCAGCGCGACAACTCGAAGCTGATCGGCACGCTTGGAGCGCCTGCGCGACCTCGGCAATACCGTGATCGTGGTCGAGCACGACGAGCAGACGATGCGGGCGGCAGACCACCTCGTCGACATGGGCCCGGCCGCGGGCGTGCACGGCGGGAGGGTCGTCGCGCAGGGCACCGCGAAGCAGGTCGAACGCGTGAAGGACTCGGCGACGGGGCAGTTCCTCGCGGGCACGCGCACGATCGCGGCGCCGAGCAAACGGCGCGTGCCGAAGGGCTACGTGGAGATCGAGGGCGCGACGCAGCACAACCTGAAAGACGTCGACGTGAAGGTCCCGCTCGGCGTCTTGACGTGCGTGACGGGCGTCTCGGGCTCGGGCAAGTCGACGCTCGTGAACGAAGTCCTGTACAAGAGCGTCGCCAGCCGCCTGCACCGCGCCCGCCGCCGGCCGGGCGCGCACAAGGCGATCCACGGCCTCGACCAGCTCGACAAGATCATCGCCGTCGACCAGTCGCCGATCGGGCGCACGCCGCGCTCGAACCCGGCGACGTACACGGGCCTGTTCGACGTGATCAGGGACATGTTCTCGAAGACGCAGGAGGCCCGCGCGCGGGGATACAAGGCGGGCAGGTTCTCCTTCAACGTGAAGGGCGGCCGCTGCGAGGTCTGCAAGGGCGACGGGCAGATCAAGATCGAGATGCACTTCCTCCCCGACGTGTACGTCCCCTGCGAGCAGTGCCACGGCAAGCGCTACAACCGCGAGACGCTGGAGGTGAAGTTCAAGGGCAAGAGCATCGCCGACGTGCTCGACATGGCGATCGAGGACGCGCTCCCATTTTTCGAGCACATCCCCAAGGTCCGCCGCCGCCTGGAGACGCTGAACGCCGTCGGCCTCGGCTACGTCAGGCTGGGCCAGCCCGCGACGACGCTGTCCGGCGGCGAGGCGCAAAGAGTGAAGCTCGCGACCGAGCTGTCGAAGGTCGCGACGGGGAGGACGCTGTACATCCTCGACGAGCCGACGACGGGCCTGCACTTCGCCGACGTCGAGCGCCTGTTGGAGGTGCTGCAGCGCTTGGTCGACGCGGGCAACAGCGTGGTCGTGATCGAGCACAACCTCGACGTGATCAAGAGCGCGGACAGGCTGATCGACATGGGCCCGGAGGGAGGCGAGGAAGGCGGGATCGTGATCGCTCAGGGCACTCCGGAGCAGGTCGCGGCGGAGCCGATCTCGCACACGGGCGAATTCCTCGCGGAGCTCCTGACGCCGGCAAAGCCCGTGGGCGCGAAGAAACCGCGTGCGAAAGCCGCCCCCAAACGTAAGCCGCGTGCGAAGATAGCCGCTTGAGCGACGACGGCGATCTCGCCCGGAAGGCCAGATTGTGGGTGGCGAAGTGGCGCTGGTACGAGCGCAACTCGCTGCCCTGGAACCGCGCGCGGATCCACTGGGAGGTGCTGCGTCGCGAGGCGTTCGTCCGCTGGCCCGTCCACGGGAACGTGCTGGAGGCGCTGCGCGAGGGCAGGCTGGAGCTAGGCAGGGGCGCGCTGTTGGAGCCCGGCGTGTGGATCACGGCGCCTGGCAAGGCGCGCGTGCGGATCGGAGAGGGCACGTTCCTGAACCTCGGCGTGATGATCGCAGCGGAGGAGCTGGTCGAGATCGGCGATCACTGCATGCTCGCGAACGGCTGCTTCGTGACCGACTCCAGCCACCGCTACGACGACCCCGAGCAGCCGGTGCCATGGCAGGGCTTCACGACGAAGGGCCCGACGAGGATCGGCGACAACTGCTGGCTCGGCGCGAACGTCGTCGTGACGAGCGGCGTGAGCATCGGCGAGCGCTGCGTGATCGGCGCGAACAGCGTCGTCACGCGCGACATCCCCGCCTTCTCGGTCGCCGCCGGCGCGCCCGCGAAGGTGCTGAGGAAGATCGAGTACGGCCCTGGCGGTGCGAGTCGGACAGGGACGTAGAGGACTTCCGTAGGCTCGCGCCTGCGGGATGCCTCGCGCGTGCGATACCGGTACCCGCGCGAGGCCCGGCGCCGACCTACAGGCGGCCGGCCTGGCTACATGCGGCGCCCGGTGCCCGGGTCAGTTCAGCCGCGCGTGCAGGTCCGCCAGCTCGGAGGGGTCGATCGAGTAGGTGTGCTCGGGGGCGGGGTAGCGCCGCGCGCGCACGTCCTCGGTGTAGGCGGCGACGCCCGCGTTCATCTCGTCCTGGAGGTTGGCGTAGCGCTTGACGAAGCGCGCGCCGAGGCCGTCGCGGATGCCGAGCAGGTCGTGGAACACGAGCACCTGACCGTCGGTCGCGGGGCCGGCGCCGATCCCGATCACGGGGATCTCGATCGTGGGCATCAGCTCGTCGGTGACGGCGGCCGGGATCGCCTCGAACACGAGCGCGAAGCAGCCCGCCTCCTGCAGCGCGAGCGCCTGCGCGCCGATCTGCGCGGCGGCGGCCGCGGTGCGGCCCTGGGCCTTCCAGCCGCCGAGCGCGGTCGCGGTCTGGGGCGTGAGCCCGACGTGGCCCATCACGGGGATGCCCGCATTGACGATCGCGCGCGCGCGGGCGACCGAGGACGGGCCGCCGCCCTCGAGCTTGACGGCCTCGCAGCCGGCCTCCTTGACGAGGCGCATCGCGTTGGAGATCGCCTGCTCGTCGGAGATCTCGTAGGAGCCGAACGGCATGTCGCCGATCAGCAGGGGCGTGCGCAGACCGCGGCGGGCGGCACGCGCGAGCACGAGCATGTCGCCGAGCTCGACGGGAGTCGTCGAGTTGTAGCCGAGCACGGTCGTGGCGGCGGAGTCGCCGACGAGCACGAGGTCGACGCCGGCCGCCTCGGCGGCGCGGGCGGAGGGGTAGTCGTAGGCGGTGACCATCACGATCGGTTCGCCGAGGCGCTTCTTTTCTGCCAGCAGCGGCAGGGTCATCGGCAGACGGCCGGGGTCGGATGGGGCGTGGACGGGGGCTTGGACGTTGGCGTGGCTGGACATGGCGTTGGTGATTCCTCTCTGACGCGGTTGACGCCCTACGCGAGCAGGGTCGCCACCTCGTCGTCGATCGTGATGATGCGGTTGGTTTTGGCCTCGACGTGCACGACGCGGGGCTCGTAGCGGGACAGCTCGGCCTCGTCGTACTGGCCGTAGGAGATCACGATGATCGTGTCGCCGTGGTGCACGAGGCGGGCGGCGGCGCCGTTGACCTTGATCTCGCCGGATCCACGGACGCCGGGGATCGTGTAGGTCTCGAAGCGCGCCCCGTTGTCGACGTCGACGACGTGGACCTGCTCGTGCTCGAGGATGTCGGCGGCCTCCAGCAGGTCGGGGTCGATCGTGATCGAGCCGACGTAGTGCAGGTCGCAATCGGTGACGGTCGCCCGGTGGATCTTCGACTTGAGCATCACGCGCTGCATGTGGCTGTCTCCTTGCTTGGGGTCGCTTGGCCGGTGGGAGTGGCCGAGAGTTGGGGTTCTCGGGTCCGAGCTCGCCGAGCTCGGGTCAGGTGATTGCGCCTGCTCTGCCATCGTTTCTGTCGCGTCGCCGGCAACCGCCGTGGTGGCAGGAACGGGCTGGAGGAGCAGGTTGTCGATCAGGCGCGTGGCGCCGACGTTGGCGGCGACCGCCAGCAGCGCGGGGCGGTCGAACCACTCCAGGCGCTCGAGCGTGTCGGGATCGACGAGCTCGAGGTACTCCGGGTGGACCCCGCGCGCGGCGAGCCGCTGGTGGCCGGCCTCGAGCAGCCGCGCCGCGCGGCGCTCGCCGCGCGCGGCGTAGTCCTCGATCGAGCGCAACGCCCAGATACAGCGCCAGCGCCTGCTCGCGCGCGCGCTGCGTCGAGCAGCGCGTTGCGGCTCGACATCGCCAGGCCGTCGGGCTCGCGCACGGTCGGGCAGACCTCGATCCGGACCGGCAGGTTGAGGTCGCGGACGAGCCGGCGGATGACGACGACCTGCTGGGCGTCCTTCTGGCCGAAGTAGGCGGCGTCGGGCTGACACATGCAGAGCAGCTTCGTGACGACCGTGCAGACGCCGCGGAAGTGGCTCGCGCCGCGCGCCGCGCCCTCCAGCCGCTCGCTGACGCCGAGCACCTCGACGCTCGTGGCGAAACCGGGCGGGTAGACCTCCTCGACCGAGGGCGCGAACAGCAGATCGGCGCCCGCCGCGCGCCGCGAGCCGCGCGTCGCGCTGCCTCCTGGCGGGGGTAGCGCTCGAGGTCGGAGCCCTGGTTGAACTGCGCGGGGTTGACGAACAGCGAGACCACCACCCGGTCGCACTGCTCGCGCGCGCGCTCGATCAGCGAGAGGTGGCCCTCGTGCAGCGCGCCCATCGTCGGGACGAGCCCGATCGTGAGCCCCTCACGACGGTCGGGCGCGAGCGCCGCGCGCAGCTCCTCGACGGTGCGCAGCGTCTTCATCGCGAGCGTGCCTCGAATCGCGAGTGCGCTACGGCCGCGCAGACAGGTTGCAGTAACCACGCCGTGCGGATGCACGCAGGAGATGAAGGCGTGGCGAAAGCGGATTGCTCTGCTCATCTGGCTCGGTCCAGTTCCCTCGGGGATACCGGTCGCGACTTGCTCAAGCATACATCCACTGAGGACGTTTTGCATGTGCTAATCGCACATGTGCGTCAATCGCACATGAAGATGTGGCCTTCACCAGGCGTCGATGTTCGGCCGCTTCTTCCCCTCCTGCCGCCGCCACTGGCCGCGTGTTCTCGTCGAACAGCGTCGCGATCCAGCGCCGCGAGTCGGCCGGGTCGATCACGTCGTCGATCTCGCCGTAGGCGGCCATGTTCAGGCCCTGGCCGTGCTCGTAGGCGGCGGCGACCGTGGCCTGCGAACACGCGCTCGCGCTCCTCGGGGTCGGCGATCGCCTCGAGCTCGCGCTTCATCCCCAGGCGCACCGCGCCCTCCAGCCCCATCCCGCCGAACTCCGAGGTCGGCCAGCCGACGGTGAACAGCGGCGCCTTGAAGCCACCGGCCGCCATCGCCTGCGCGCCGAGCCCGTAGCCCTTGCGCAGCACGATCGTGCCCGTCGGCACCGTCAGGTTCGCGCCGACGAGGAACATCCGCGCGAAGTGGCGCACGGTCGCCGTCTTCTCCGCCGCCGGGCCGACCATGAAGCCGGGCGTGTCGCAGAGGAACAGCAGCGGCAGCTCGAACGCGTCGCAGAGCGCCATGAAGCGCGCCGCCTTGTCGGCCCCGTCGGCGTCGATCGCCCCGCCCAGGTGGGGCGGCTGGTTGGCGACGACGCCGAGCGCGCGGCCATCGACGCGGGCGAGCGCGGTGACGATGCCCGCCCCGAAGCCGCGGCGCAGCTCGAGCACGGAGTCCTCGTCGAACAGCCCGTCGAGCACCTTGCGCACGTCGTAGATCTGCCGGCGGCGCTCGGGGACGATCTCTCGCAGCAGCGTCTGGTCGGGCACGCGGATCGCGGTGGCGCCCGGGCCGGAAGCGCGCCCGCCTCCCGAGGCTGTCGAGCCGGGGGCGTCCGCTTGGGGCGCGTGGTCGGATGCGTCCGCATGGAGCGGTCGCATACCGTCCGTCGTCACGGGCTCGCCGAAGTAGGAGAGGTAGCGCCTGGCCGCCGCGACCGCCGCGCGATCGTCGGCGACGCGCAGGTCGACGACGCCGTTCGCGTCCTGCACGTCGATCGGGCCGACCTCGGCCGGCTCGTAGACGCCCAGCCCGCCGCCCTCGATCATCGCCGGGCCGCCCATGCCGATGCTCGCGTCCTCGGTCGCGATCACCACGTCGCAGCAACCGAGCAGCGCGGCGTTGCCCGCGAAGCAGTTGCCCGAGGCGATCCCCACGAGCGGGACCAGCCCGCTGAGGCGCGCGAACAGGTTGAACGCGCGGCAGTCGAGGCCCGCGACGATCGGCATGTCGACGTCGCCCGGTCGCCCGCCGCCGCCCTCGGCGAACAGCACGACCGGCAGCCGGCGGCGCTCGGCGAGCTCGAACAGGCGGTCCTTCTTCTGGTGCCCGCGCATGCCCTGCGTGCCGGCGAGCACCGTGTAGTCGTAGGACATCGCCACGCAGCGCTGCCCGTCGATCTCCGCGATTCCGCCGACGAGCCCATCGGCGGGCGTGCGCGCGATCAGCTCCTCGCGCGAGCGCCGCCGCTCCTGCGCGGCGAACACGAGCGGTCCGTACTCGACGAACGTGCCCGCGTCCACCAGTTCCGCGAGGTTCTCGCGCGCGGTGCGCCGCCCGCGCTCGTGGCGCTTGGCGACGGCCTCGGGCCGCGCGGCGTCCAGTCCGAGCTCGTGGCGTTCGCGCACCGCCCGCAGATCCGCGCGCTCGCCGCCGTCGGTCTCTGACTTCGCGGTGGACTCGGATTCGGGCGTTGGCGCCATCGCGAGATCATCGCTGATGGACGCGGGGGCTGGCATGACGCGGGTATCGCTCGTAAGATACGCCCGTGTTGCTCTTGCATCCAGCATCGAGAGAGGCACAGGAACTAGCATGCAGGCGGTGTCAGCGCAGGAGAGCGAGCTGTCGGCAGCCGAGCGGCGCGAGGCCCTGAAGGAGGTCTTCGCCCAGGCGCGGGGCTGCGTGCGCTGCCCGGAGCTCGCGGCGACGCGCAAGACGGTCGTGTTCGGCGCCGGCAACGCGAATGCCGATCTGATGTTCATCGGGGAGGCGCCTGGCGCCACCGAGGACGAGCAGGGCGTGCCGTTCGTCGGCCGCGCGGGCAAACTGCTGGAGCAGCTGCTGGGGGAGATCGGCCTGGCTCGCTCGGAGGTGTTCATCGCGAACACCCTCATGTGCAGGCCTCCCGGCAATCGCGATCCGCAGCCGATCGAGCTCGACAACTGTCACGAGTACCTGCTGCGCAAGGTCGAGCTGATCCAGCCGACGGTGATCTGCACGCTCGGGAACTTCTCGACGAAGCTCCTGCGCGGCGACCCGACCGGGATCACGCGCCTGCACGGGCAGCCCGAGGTGCTGACGCTGGGCCGGCGCGCGGTGCGGCTCTACCCGATCTTCCATCCCGCGGCGGCGCTCTACACGCCGCGGATGCTCGAGACGCTGCGCGAGGACTTCACGCGGCTGCCGGAGCTGCTGGCGCTCGGCGCCCCCGAGCAGCCGGAGTGGGTGGAGACGCCCGAGGTGGAGGATCCCGGAGCGGCGCCGGAGCCCGAGACACCCGCGCAAACGGCCAAAACCGCATCTTCGGGCGGGGACGGGGGCCAGGCCGGGGAGATCGATCAGCTCGGGCTGTTCTAGAAACCGTCCAGGCTGGATTGCGTCGCCCGGGCTCGATTTTCCCCTGGAAAAGGTGATTTTCGGGGATCGTCGAACTTTTCGAGCAAGGGCTAAAGCAAACCGCGATGGTTGCCGATAGAGGCCCTGTCTCCATCCTCCCAAGCAGTGACGACCGGCCCGCGCTTTCCCTCTCCCGCGGGCCGGTCGCGTTTAAGTTCCCGAATCGACCAGACGCCGTTCGTCGTCTCAACCCGCGCAAGCGTGCAGATCCGCTCTAAGGTCTCGGCGTGGGCGTGAGCGTCGTCGAAACGAAGGATCCCTTGGAGACGGAGGCGCTGGGCGCCGAGCTGGCGGCCGGGCTGCGGGACGGCGACGTCGTGCTCGTGCGCGGCGAGCTGGGCTCCGGCAAGACGACGTTCGTGCGCGGCGCCGCGCGGGCGCTGGGCGTCACCGACCCGATCACCAGCCCGACGTTCAGCATCGGCCACCGCTACCGGGCGACCCAGACGACGACCGTCTCGCACCTCGACCTGTACCGCCTGGCGGACGGTCTGCAGGCCGAGGACCCGGGTCTGCTCGACGACTATCTCGGCCCTGGCCGGATCGCCTTCGTCGAGTGGCCGGTGCAGGACAGCGCCGAGCTATCGAGCGCGCGCGTGCGCGTGACGCTCACCCACATCGGCGCCGACCGCCGGCGGATCGAGGTGGCGGAGGGATGATCGTGCTCGGCTTCGACACCGCCACCCGCTCCACCGCGGTCGCCCTGCGCCTCGCCGACGGAAGCACGCTGCAGGCGCGCGACGATCCGGCCGCCCCGCCCGACGAGCGGCCCGGTCACGCCACGCGCCTGCTGGAGATGGCGGATGGGCTGCTCGTGGGTGCCGGCATCGGCTGGGGCGCGCTCGAGCGGATCGCGGTCGGCCGCGGGCCGGGCACCTTCACGGGCCTGCGCGTCGGCGTCGCGACCGCGCGCGGGCTGGCGCAGTCGCTCGGGGTCGAGCTCGTCGGCGTCTCCAGCCTGCGCGCGCTCGCGGCAGGCGCCTCAGGAGGCACCCACCAGGATGGCGGTGGCCAGGAGCAGGATGGCGGTGGCATGGAGCTTGCTCGAGCAGCAGATCGCAAGGGGATTCTTGCCGTGCTCGACGCCCGCCGTGGCGAGGCGTTCGCCGCCGCCTATTTGCCGATCGAGCGGGGAGCCCTCGATGAGCTCGTATCGCCCCGCGCGCTGGGCCCCGAGCAGCTAGGAAGCATCGTCGCGCAGGCCGAGACGCACCTCGCGGACGGGCGGGGCGGCGGCTGGCTTGGGATCGGCGACGGGGCGGTGCGCTTTCGCGGCGAGCTCGAGGCGGCCGGGGTCGTGGTCCCACCGGACGCCTCGCCGGTCCACCTGCTGAGCGCGGCGGCGATCTGCGAGCTCGGCGCGCGGGCGCCGACGGCGGCGCTCGGGCAGGCGATCCTGCCGGAATACGGGCGCCGCCCGGACGCCGAGATCGCCCTGGAGCGCAAGCGGGCGGTGGCGGTTGCACAGGCCTGCCGCGGCCGGTCTCGCGCGGGAGGGTGGGGCACCGTTGAGCAAGCCGGTGGCGCCCGACCCGATGACCGGCGATCCCACCACGGTGGAGATCCGGCGGATGGTCTATCCCGACCTGCCCCAGGTGATCGCGATCGAGCGCCGCGTGTTCCCGACGCCGTGGTCGCTGGCGATGTTCGTGCTGGAGCGCTCCAAGCAGTCGGGGATCTGCCTGTCGGCGGCGCTCGGCGCGCAGCACGGCCGGCGGCTCGCGGGCTACCTGATCTGCTCGCGCTACGAGGAGGCCTGGCACGTGATGAACGTCGCCGTCGACATCGAGTACCAGCGCCTCGGCGTGGCCTCCGCGCTGCTCGCCGAGCTGTACGAGCAGGTCGAAGACGAGCACGCGCGCTTCACGCTGGAGGTGCGCCGCTCCAACCACGTCGCGATCCACCTCTACGAACGCGAGGGCTTTCGCGCCGCCGGCCTGCGCCGCCGCTACTACCAGGACAACGGCGAGGACGCGATCGTGATGTGGCGCACGCCGGCGACGCTGCGCGGCACGCTCGACGACGTCCCCAACCCGGATGGGCGGGCGGGGATCTAATCATGATCCTCGCGCTGGAGAGCAGCTGCGACGACACCTGCGCGGCGGTGCTCGGCGCCGACGGGCGCCTGCTCGCGAACGTGATCTCCTCGCAGGGCGTGCACGATCGCTTCGGCGGTGTCGTCCCGGAGATCGCCTCGCGCCAGCACCTCGAGCTGATCAACCTCGTCGTCGAGCAGGCGCTGGGCGAGGCGGGCGTGACGCTCGAGCAGCTCGAGCTGATCGCCGCGACGCAGGGTCCCGGGCTCGTGGGGGCGTTGCTGGTCGGGCTGTCGACCGGGAAGGCCCTGGCGGCGGCCCGCGAGCTGCCGTTCGCGCCGGTCGATCATCTGCAGGGGCACGTCGCGGCGAACTTCCTCGGCGGCTTCGAGCCGCCCTTCCTCTGCCTGATCGCCAGCGGTGGCCACACGCTGCTGGTGCGCGTGAGCGAGCACGAGGGCTACGAGGTGCTCGGCCGCACGCTCGACGACGCGGCGGGCGAGGCGTTCGACAAGGGGGCGCGGATGCTCGGGCTGGGCTACCCCGGCGGCGCCGCGCTGGAAGGGCTCGCCGCCGCGGGCGACCCCGAGGCGTTCGGCTTCCCGGGCTCGCGCGCCGAGCGCTCCCGCGGCGGGCGCGGGCAGGGCCGCGAAGCGTTCGCGCAGGGCCTCGACTTCTCCTTCGCCGGGCTGAAGACGGCGCTGCTCTACAAGCTGCGCGAGCTCGGCGAGGCCGAGGCCGCAGGCGCGCCGCGCCGACCTCGCGGCCTCCTACCAGGCGGCGATCGTCGACAGCCTGATCCTGCGCGCCGAACACGCGCTGGAGCGCACCGGCATCGGCCGCCTGGCGGTGGGCGGTGGCGTGGCCGCCAACGGCGTGCTGCGCCGGCGGTTGGGCGAGCTCGACGTGGAGCTGCACGTCCCGCCGCGCGTGCTCTGCACCGACAACGCCGCGATGATCGCGAGCGCCGCGCGCTTCACGCGGGCGCTGCCCTACCCGGAGTACCTCGCGCTCGACGCCTACGCCACGGGCGAGCGGCCTCGGCCGCTCCTGCGCGCCGGGCATCCTTTAGAGTCAGTGCGATGAGCTATGGCGAAGCGACGACGGGCACGGCGAGCGGTGGCCTGAGAACAACGGCATCTCCTCGAGCGAGCGGCTGTCGCTCGGCGTCGCGGCGCGGCTGTCGCGCTATCTGCAGGTGCTCACGCAGGCGAAGAAGATGGGCAAGGAGACGATCTCCTCGCAGGAGCTCTCCGACTACACCCACGTCAACTCGACCCAGATCCGCCGCGACCTCTCGGGCTTCGGCAAGTTCGGCAAGCGCGGCGTCGGCTACAACGTCGAGGCGCTCGTCTCGCAGATCCGCAAGATCCTGCGCACCGCCGGCCAGCACAACATCGCGCTGCTCGGCGCGGGCCATCTGGGCAAGGCGATCGCCTCCTCGGACATCTTCGCCGACCACGGCTTTCGGGTGGTGGCGATCTTCGACGTCGACGACGCGAAGGTCGGCACCAACGTGGGCAGCCAGGTCGTGCGCCACACCGACGAGCTGCGCCAGCTGGTCGAGGACGAGGACATCGTCGTCGGCGTGCTGGCGGTGCCGGGAGAGGCCGCCCAGGGACTCGCGGGCGAGCTGGTGGAGGCGGGCGTGAAGATCATCTTCAACTACTCCGAGTCGCTGCTCGACGTGCCGCCGGAGGTGACCGTCCACACCTCGAGCCCGGCCGTCGATCTGCTGTACGCGCTGTACTTCTATTTGACCTGACCCACTTGCCCGCGCCGCCGCTCCGACCCGCAGCACAGCCCCGATCTGCATCTGCCCGGCATGCCGATCTGCTCCGACCCGCGTATCCGACCAGACCCGGCCCGCACCTGAGCGATGAGCAGCTCTCGACCTCGACAGGGTGGAGCAGACCTTCGCCGCGGCGACCGACATGACGGTCGGCGTCGAGGAGGAGTTCTCGATCCTCGACCCGCGCACGCTCGAGCTGCAGCCGCGCTTCGAGGAGCTGCGCGCCGCCGCGGAGGGCGACCGGCTGCTGCACGAGCACATCACCGGCGAGCTGATCTCCTCGGAGATCGAGATCATCTCCGGCGCGGGCGCCGACCTGCACGACGCGCTCGCGCGCCAGCGCGAGCGGCGCCGGCGCCTGTTCGCGCTCGCCGCCGCCCACGGCGCCGCGCTCGGCGCCACCGGCACCCATCCCTGGGCCGACTACCGCGAGCAGCCGATCATCGACACCGAGCACTACCGCCGCGTCGAGGAGGGGCTGAAGTACGTCGCCTGGCGCAACAACACCTTCAGCCTGCACGTCCACGTCGGCGTGCGCGGGATCGACCGCGCGGTGCGCGTCTGCGACCGCCTGCGCCCGCTGCTGCCGGTGCTGCTGGCGATCTCCGCGAACTCGCCCTACCTGGACGGCCGCGACACGGGGCTGCACTCGGCGCGGACGCAGAGCTTCACGAAGAGCTTCCCCCGCTGCGGGGTGCCCGACGCGTTCGGCGGCTGGGCGGCGTACCGCGAGTACATCGAGTGGCTCGTGCGCACGCGCTCGATCGTCGAGTTCACGCAGGTCTGGTGGTCGGTCAGGCCGCATTTCGGCTTCGGCACCGTCGAGGTGCGGATCTGCGACGCGCAGAGCACCGCCGCGGAGTCCGACGCGCTCGCCGCGCTGATGGTCGCGTGCATCGCCCAGGCGCTGCGCGACGTGGACGAGGGCGTGCCCTTCGATGACCCGCCGCCGCGGATGATCGAGGAGAACATGTGGCGGGCGATCCGCTTCGGGCTCGACGGCAGCCTGATCGATCTGGAGCGCGGCGAGGAGTACCCGGCCCGCGCGGCGATCGAGCGCCTGGCCGCCTGGACCGCGCCGGTCCGCGCCGAGCTGGGCATCGAGCCGGCTTTCCCCGAGCGCAACGGAGCGCAGCGCCAGCGCGAGAGGATCGCGGCGGGCGCCACGCGCGAGGAGGTCTTCGCGGCCGCGGTGGCGGAGACCAGGCAGACCTATTCAGAGGAGGTGGCGGTGTGAGACGAGGCTCGCGCCACGACCGGTATGCGACAGGAGGAAGACCAGCGATGAGCAGCGATCCAGCAGCACACGGCGGCGACAAGCGGGACAGCCGAGCGAGGAGGAGCTACGCGCGGCCTACGAAGCGGAACTGAGCCGCATCACCAGCGCGGACATGATCCTGCAGAGCGCGGTATCGCTGCTGAACCTCGGCGGTCGCCGGCTGGGCCTGGCCCCGGGCTCGGAGGGCGAGCGCGACCTCGCGCAGGTGCGCGACGCGGTCGACGGCGTGCGGGCGCTGCTGGAGATCCTCGAACGGAGCACACCCGCGCAGGAACTGCGGCCGCTGCGCGACGCGCTGTCGCAGCTGCAGATGGCCTACGCGCGCGAGGCCCAGGCCGGCGGTGGCGATGCGAGCGCAGCGGCCCAGCAGCCGAGCGCGGGGCAGGGCGCGCAGCCACCGGCGGAGAGCCCGGCGCGCCCTCCGCGGAGGGCACGCCGGGCCGGCCCGGCGCGGATCGACCCGTAGCCGGCCGCGGAGGGCAAGCCCGGGCCAGGCCGGCGGAGTCGAGCGGCAGGCTGTGGGTGCCGGGACGCTGAGCGCCCCGCGTGAGAACTCGTTCCGGGGCCGGCACGATAGACTGCGCGCGCCTTTCCGCCGGGGAAGCGCTCTGAGCGAGCGGGCCGGGGCAGAGGAGAGACATAGACGCGCGATACATCCTCGCGCGGCACGCTAACAAGACCGCGGAGGATTTCTGTTGAGTAGCTTTCTGATGAACCATGGGGTCGTCGTCGCCCTCGTCTGCGCCGCCTGTGCCGTGGTCTATGGCCTGGTGACGACACGCTCGCTGCTCGCGCTTTCGCCGGGCAACGAGAAGATGCAGAGCATCTCGCTGGCCGTCCAGCAGGGCGCGCGCGCCTACCTGAACCGCCAGTACACGACGATCGCCGATCGCCGGGGTCGTGCTGTTCATCGCGCTGATCTTCATCCAGAACATCGCGGTCGCGTGCGGCTTTGCGATCGGCGGCCTGCTGTCCGGCTCGACCGGCTACATCGGCATGAACGTCTCCGTGCGCTCGAACGCGCGCGTCGCGGAGGCCGCGCGCGGCGGCGTCTCGCCGGCGCTGAAGGTCGCCTTCCGCGGTGGCGCGATCACCGGCCTGCTCGTGGTCGGGCTCGCGCTGATCGGCGTCGCCGGCTACTACGGCGCGCTGACCTCGTTCTTCAACGACAGCCCGAAGACGGCGGTCGACGCGCTGATCGGCCTCGGCTTCGGCGGTTCGCTGATCTCGGTCTTCGCGCGGCTCGGCGGCGGCATCTTCACGAAGGCGGCCGACGTCGGCGCCGATCTCGTCGGCAAGGTCGAGGCCGGCATCCCCGAGGACGATCCGCGCAACCCGGCGACGATCGCCGACAACGTCGGCGACAACGTCGGCGACTGCGCCGGCATGGCGGCCGACCTGTTCGAGACCTACGCGGTGACCGCGGTCGCCGTGATCCTGCTCGGCGTGCTCACCTTCCACGAGTCCACGCAGCGTCGCGCTGTATCCGCTCGTGATCGGCGGCGTGGCGATCATCGCCTCGATCATCGGCACGTTCGCGGTGCGCACGAACTCCGACAACGTCGAGCGCGCGCTGCTGCAGGGGCTGGCCGTCTCCGGCGTGATCGCCGCGGCCGCGTTCGCGCCGATCACCTACTGGCTGATGCGCAGCCTGACCTTCAAGGACGTCGGCAGCGCCGTCAACACCCCGAAATGGTGGCACCTGTACCTGTGCTCGCTGATCGGCATCGCCGTCACCGCGCTGCTGTTCGGAATAACCGAATACTACACCTCGACCCGCTTCTCGCCGGTGAAGAAGACCGCGAAAGCGTCGATCACCGGCCACGCCACGAACATCATCCAGGGCTTCTCCTCGGGGCTGCAGGCCACGGCGCTGCCGGCGATCGTGATCGTGCTCGGCATCCTCGGCGCGTGGAAGCTCGCGGGCGGCGGCGTGACCGGCATCTACGGGATCGGCGTCGCCGCGATGGGCCTGCTCTCGCTGACCGGCCTGATCGTCGCGCTCGACGCCTTCGGCCCGATCACCGACAACGCCGGCGGGATCGCCGAGATGGCCGATCTGCCCGAGGAGGTGCGCAAGGTCACCGATCGGCTCGACGCGGTCGGCAACACGACGAAGGCCGTCACGAAGGGCTACGCGATCGGCTCGGCGGTGCTCGCGGCGATCGTGCTGTTCGCCGGCTTCCAGAAAGAACTCGAAGCGCAAGGCCGGGCACGCGATCTCCTTCGGCATCAACGAACCGCCCGTGCTGATCGGCCTGCTGCTCGGCGGCCTGATGGTGTGCCTGTTCGCCTCGCTCTCGATCGAGGCCGTCGGCCGCGCCGGCGGCGCGGTCGTCGAGGAGGTGCGCCGCCAGTTCCGCGAGCACCCGGGGATCATGGACTACACCGAAGAGCCCGACTACGCGCGCGTGCGTGGACATCGTCACGAAGACCGCGCAGCGCGAGATGATCCTGCCCTCGCTGCTGCCGATCGTGCTGACGCTGATCGTCGGGCTGATCGACCAGCAGGCGCTCGGCGGCCTGTTGATCGGCGTGATCGTCGTCGGCTTCTTCTTCGCCGTGCTGATGACGGCCGGCGGTGGCGCGTGGGACAACGCGAAGAAGCTGATCGAGGACGGCGCCTTCGGCGGCAAGGGCTCGGAAGCGCACGCCGCGTCGGTGACCGGCGACACGGTCGGCGATCCCTTCAAGGACACCGCCGGCCCCGCGATCAACCCGATGATCAAGGTCGCCAACATCGTCGCGATCCTGATCATCCCGCTGATCACCTGATTGGTCACGCTGACGGCTGAACGCAGGTGCGGGACGCTCCGGCGTCGAGCGTTCCGCAGCGGCCGCTTCCATTTTCCAGACAGCCCTAAGCTCAGTCACAGATGACCGGCCAACAGGCGCACCGCTCGGCGACGTTCGTGTTCTCTCTGGTGATGGTCGTCATCGGCGTGGCGCTGATCGCCCAGGCGGTCGACGGGCACGGGGGCGTCATCTCGCCGCGGCTGCTGCTCGGGCCTGCTGTTCATCGCGGCCGGCGGCGGGCGGCTGTACCTGGAGACGAAGCGGGGCAGGCGGGGTCGTGAGCACGCCGGGAGGATCGCCGGGGACGGGCCAGTCGGGGAGGCGGCCGAGCGGGCCACCGCGGCGCTCGCGGCCCGCTCGCGCGTGACGGTGCGGCGCAGCATCGGCTCGCCGGTCCTGTTCACGGTCGTCTACACGTCGCTGGCGAGCGCGATCTACTTCTCGCTCGGCGTGATCGCCGGGCACGCGCTCGGGCTCACCCCGCTGGTGTTCCTGTTCGCGGCGCTGCTGTTCGTGCTGACGGCGATGACCTACGTCGAGGGCGCCTCGCTGCACCAGGATCGCGGCGGCTCGACCGTCTTCGCCCGCTACGCGTTCAACGAGCTCGTCAGCTTCATCGCCGGCTGGGCGATCCTGCTCGACTACATCATCCTGATCGCCGTCTGCGCCTTCTCGGCGACCCAGTACCTGCGCGTCTTCTGGCATCCGCTGGGCCATCACACCGAGGCGCTGCTGCTCTCGCTGGCGTTCATCGCGATCGTCGTGCTCGGCAACATCCGCGGCTTCGGCAGCGCGCCGCTCGCGGCGCGTCGGCCTGCTGGTCGCCGGCGATCTGCTCGTGCAGCTGTTGATCGTCGTGATCGGGTTGGTCCTGTTCTTCAACCCGAGCACGCTGCTCGACCCGATCCACCTGGGCAGCGCGCCGACGTGGTCGGATCTCGTGTTCGCGATGACGGTCGCCGTGATCTCCTTCACCAGCCTGGAGTCCGCCGCCGGCCTGGCGGGGGAGGTGCGGATCGGCCGTCGCGGCCTGAAGCACATGGTCGGCAGCGGCGCCGCGACGGTGATCTTCGGCTACGTCGGGATCGCGCTGGTGGCGATCACCGCGCTGCCGGTGCACGACGGCCACACCGAGCTGGCGGGCCGCTACCTGAACGACCCCGTGATCGGGATCGTCACGCAGATGCACCCGCATTGGCTGGCGCACACGCTCAGATACGTGGTGGGGGCGCTGGCGACGCTGACGCTGATCGCCGCCGCGAACTCGGCGATGCTCGGCCTCTCGCGGCTGGCCTACTCGCTCTCGACCAACCGCCAGATCCCGAGCGGCCTGGGGCGCCTGCATCCGCAGCGCTCGACCCCGTATGTGCTGATCGTGCTCGCGGGCCTGCTCGCCGCGGCGCTGGTGGTGCCCGAGGATCTCGACTTCCTCGTCGGGATCTACGCCTTCGGGGCGATGCTCGCGTTCACGATCGCGCACCTGTCGATCTGCCGGCTGCGCTACTCCGAGCCCGACCGCGACCGCCCCTACAGGGTGCCGCTGTCGGTGCGCGTGCGCGGCGGCGAGCTGCCGCTGCCCGCGGTGCTCGGGGCGCTGATCTGCGGCGCCGGCTGGGTGGCGGTGATGATGCTGCACGAACCGGCCCGCTACGTCGGGCTCGGGCTGGATGGCTGTTCGGGATCGTCGGATACGTCGTCTACCGGCGCGCGGACGAGACCTCGCTGACGGCGCGGGTGACGGTCTCGCCGCAGATCCTGCGCGCCGAGCCGCCGGCCGAGCGCGACTACGGCTCGATCCTCGTGCCGCTGTTCGGCACGAAGCTCGACGAGGACATCGTGCAGACGGCGGCCCGGCTGGCCGCGGGCGAGCCGACCGAGGAGGCGGACAGCGAGAACGAGGACGAGACGGCGACGATCGAGGCGGTGTGGATCTTCGTGATGCCGATGTCGCTGCCGCTCGACGCGCGCCTGCCCGAGGAGCAGGTCAAGCACGCCCGCCAGGTGCTCGCGCGGGCGAAGGCGGTGGGGGAGGAGTACGGCGGCGTGTACGTCGCCACGGCGACCGTGCGCACGCGCCGCGCCGGCTACGCGATCGTCGAGGAGGCGCGCCGTCGCGGCGTCGAAGCGATCGTGCTCGGCGCCGAGGAACCCTCCCGGATCCGCGGCGGCGCGGGCCTGGGAGGCCGCGGTGGGCCGCTGGAGAACTTCGTCGGGGAGGTCACCAAGTACGTGATCGCCAAGGCCACCTGCCGGGTGATCGTGACGGCGCCGGCGGCCGGCTCGCCGGAGGACCGTTCAGCGCCCGAGCAGCCTTCCGAGCAGCAGCCCGAGGCGCCTCGGCAGGCAGAGGCCCCCATCGTCTAATCTCCGCATCCGCGCAATGTTCGTCCCTACTCAATGTTCGTCCTGATCGTCGGCGCCGGCCGCGTCGGCTCGGCGGTCGCCAAATCGGCGCTGGCGGCGGGGCACGAAGTCTCCGTGCTCGACCAGGACCCCCTCTCCCACGAGCGCCTGGACGCCGGGCAGAGCGAGAGCTGGGAGGACGCGCAGGGTCAGTTCACGGTCGGCACGGCGCTGGAGGTCGACGCGCTCGTCGAGGCCGGGATCGAACGCGCCGACGTGTTCATCGCCTCGACCGGCGGCGACAACACCAACCTGATCATCGCCCAGATCGCCCAGAAGCGCTTCGGCGTCGAGAAGGCGCTCGTACGGGTGATGGACCCCGCCCGCGCCGGCTGGTACGGCGCGCAGGGCCTGCAGACGATCTCTCCGACCCGGCACGCGATCGAGATGTTCGAGAGCGCGCTCTCGATCGAGCCGGCCTGAGCCTGAGGAGGGGACGGAGAACGTGTACGCGATCATCGTCGGAGCGGGCAAGGTCGGGCGCAACCTCGCCCGCGAGCTGATCGTGAAGGGCCACGAGGTGACCCTGATCGAGTCCTCGCGCTCGTGCTACCTGGCGATCGAGGAGGAGTTCGAGCACGCCGCGCAGTACGGCGACGCGACCGAGCTGTGGGTGCTCGAGCGCTCCGGGATCCAGCGCGCCGACCTCGTCGTCGCGGTGACCGGGGACGACGAGGACAACATGCTCGTCTGCCAGGTCGCCAAGGAGAAGTACCTGTGCGAACGGATCATCGCGCGCGTGAACAACCCGCGCAACCACGACCATTTCCGGCTGCTCGGGATCCAGCCGGCGGTGTCGGCGACCGACCTGATCCTGCGCCTGATCGAGCACGAGGTCCCGCGCTACGGGCTCGTGCACCTGCTGGCGCTCGAAGAGGAGCGCCTGGAGATCATCGAGCTGGAGGTCAGCGAGGACGCGCCGACGGTCGGCGTGAAGGTCTCCGAGATCGCGCTGCCCGACGGCAGCCTGATCATCTCGGTGCTCCGCGACGGGACCGGCTTCGTGCCCAAGGCCGACACCGTGATCGAGGCCGGCGACGAGGTCCTGCTGGTGCTCGACACGGGCCTCGAGGAGGCGCTCACCGCGTTCTTCGCGCCGAACGGCCAGCCGGTCTGAGCGCCGAGCGGGCTCCTTTACTATCCTTCTCCGCGAAGGCACTGTCCGGGATAGTCCAATTGGCAGTGACGCCCGGTTCTGGTCCGGGAGATTGGGGTTCGAGTCCCTGTCCCGGAGTACGCTTGCGCCCCGTGTTTGCGGGGCGTTTTGCGTTTCGGGGGCGCTCGGGCCAGGATTTGGGCCAGTCGTGCGATCGTAGCCTGGGCGGGTGCCCCGGAGCGGGTATCGTGAGTGCGTGTTTGATGATGCGGTGATAGCGGAGGCTGGCCGTCGGTTATCAGAGGCGGCGCCACCGAGTTCACGGGTGATCTTGTTTGGCTCGGCTGCGCGTGGGGAGCTGACGCGGGACAGCGATCTGGACTTCTTGGTGATCGAGCCGGAGGTCGAGAATCCCGCTTTGGAGTCGGTGCGGCTGCGTAGGGTGCTGGGGGATGTGCTGGTCCCGATGGACATCATCGTCGCGAGCGAGCACAGGGTGCAGGAGTGGCGTGACGTGCGCGGCAGCCTCATTCACGCGGCACTGACCGGCGGCCGGGAGCTTGTCGCCTGATGGCGAGCGAGCAGGATCTCGCAGAGCAACTTCTACGCCGTGCTGACGAGGACGCGGCCGGGGCCAAGGGGATGCTGCCGATCGACGAAGTAGCGGACGTGCTTGTCTGCTTTCACGCCCAGCAGGCTGTCGAGAAGGCGCTCAAGGCCGTGCTGGCCGCACACGGGGTGGAGTTCGCCCACCGGCATGATCTGCGAGTGCTCATGGGACAATGCGAGAATGCCGGTGCACGGCTGCCGGAGGAGCTCGCCGAGGTGGACTTGCTCTCGCCCTACGCGGCGGAACTGCGTTACGACGATGACACGGTGCACGCCGTCGAGCGTGAGACGGCGTCGAGGTGGGCGACCGCTGCGGTCCAGTGGGCCCGGGGGCTGGTTGAGAAGTCTGAGGCTGGATAAAGTCCTCAACTGAGCCCGAAGTCATTGAGGAGGCTGGGAGGCGCAGGTCGTCCCTGGAGGGTTCAAGGCGTACGTCGTAGGGCGCCTGCGGACGGCTCCGAACGCCAACTAACGGCATCATCATCACCACCACCCATCAACCTACGCCGTCGGCTGAACGATGAAAGTCGGGAGCGCTCGTGATTTCCCCAAGGTTTCCCTAATCGTCGGAGTTAACCTGTGAGCAATCCATATTTCTCAGGCGAAGACCGGTTAACTGGAGCCAACTAGGGTCGCGACTAGTCACTCATAATCGACTGGGCGATGGTTTCGAGGCCAGCCGGGCCAATAGCGAAAAGCCCTGCAAACCCAACGAAAGAAGCATAGCAAGGGGTGCGGACGAAGCCCGCAGATTTCCCTACAGATTTCCCCAGAGGGCCGCTCCGGGGGCGCGGAGGTCCCCGCGGGTAGTTCGGGCGGCTCCCTCCGGGGCGATGACCGGTGCGGAGCGGCAGGGACGAGCTCGCGTTGAATCCGTTGGCCGCTTCGTGCCCTTGGCGGTCTGTAACGGGCAGTCAGCGCTGGTGGGAAGCTGTCGAGCGACGCGCGCATCGGGGTCAGCCTGGGTGGTCTGCTCCGGCGTCGGTAACACGAGCACATGAATCTTGCTCGGATCAGCGCCGTGTCGTTCGTCTTGGTCGCGCTCATCGCCGGTGGCGTGGCGGTCGCGGTGGGGCAGTCGCCGCTGAGCGCGCACACCTACGCTTCCTCCATTGGCGCGCCAGTGGGGGCGGACAAGCCGATCTCCAACCCACAAGCCGTCGGGTACGCTCACGCGGTCAACCTCCGCGTCTCCGATCTCCCTGGCTTCAAGGTCGCCTTGGCGGGTGAATCCGAACACGGTGGTGCTCCGTCCGGCCCCCTCCCTCGACTGGTTGAAGAGTGCGATGGCGGGCCAGTCGTGAATGGGGCGAGCCGCGGCGTGGCCTCACCGCTCTTCCAGAAACAGAGGGTTCCGATACGACGGTTGAGCGAGACCGAGACCTATTCCCTTCCGTACCGTGACCTACTTGGTACCGGCGTACGGCCATATCTATACCTCCATGTGGTTGGCTTGAACGGGGCGTCCGGGGACATTCCCGGGATCATCGATTCTGGTGCGGATACGACATGTTTACCCCAGGGCTTCGCATCGCTCCTGGGCTACGAGGCGCGCGATCTTGAGCATCAGCAAGGCTCCCAGGTCGGCGGGGCGCTAGACATGTTCCTCGCCCGCAAGCCGGTACGCGCCGCGATTGTTGACTTGGAGATCTGTGAATTCGATCTCTGGCCTACCTTCGTTGATGGGGATCAGGTGCTATGGGGTCGCCCGGGATTTCTTCATGGCCGTAAACGTGGCGTTCTTCGAGCGCCAGCAATCGCTGAGCCTCACTATTCTCTAGCGCCGCTGTGGTCTTCGCACGGTTTGGTCCAGTGGGCTTCTACGCCGCGGCCTGCGAGGACCAGTCGCGGTAGAGATCGAAGTAGCGCCCTTCCGCGGCGATCAGCTCGTCGTGGGTGCCCTGCTCGGCGATCCGGCCGTGCTCGAGCACGACGATCCGGCCGGCCTGGCGGATCGTCGAGAGGCGGTGGGCGATCACGATCGCGGTGCGGCCCGCGAGCAGGCGGCGCAGGCCGGCTTCGATGCGGCCCTCGGTGTGCAGGTCGACGTTCGAGGTCGCCTCGTCGAGCACGAGGATCCGCGGGTCGGCGATCAGCGCGCGGGCGAAGGCGATCAGCTGGCGCTGGCCGGCCGACAGCTGCGCGCCGCGCTCGCCGACTTCGGTGTCGTAGCCGTGCTCGAGTTCGGCGATGAACTCCTCGGCTCCGACGGCGGCGGCCGCGGCGCGGATCTGCTCGGGGCTCGGCGTCGGGCAGCCCGAAGGCGATGTTCTCGCCGACGGTGCCGGAGAAGAGGAAGGCCTCCTGGGGGACGATCCCCATCTGCGAGCGCAGCGAATGGCTGGAGACCTCGCGCAGGTCGTGCCCGTCGATGAGCACGCGGCCGCGGGTCGGGTCGTAGAAGCGGGCGACGAGCTTGGCCATCGTCGACTTGCCCGCGCCCGGTCGCGCCGACCAGCGCGATCGTCTGGCCCGGGGGGATCTGCAGATCGACGTGGTCGAGCGCGAGGATCTCCTCGGGCTCGCTTGGGAGCCGTCCGTTGCCGTTGCCGCTCGCGCTGGCCGTCTGCTCGACGTCGACACCGCGAGGCGTGGCGCGCGGGCGGTAGGCGAAGGAGACGTCCTCGAAGCTGACCTCGCCGCGGATCGGGCCGAGCGCGGGCGCGTTCGGGCGGTCGGTGAGCTCGGGCTTGGTGTCGAGCAGCAGGAAGATCTTCTCCAGCGCCGCCATCCCGGACTGGTAGGTGGTGTAGAGCTGGGAGAGCTGCTGGATCGGTTCGAACAGGAACGCGAGCGTCGCGACGAAGGCGACGATCGTGCCGACCGTGAGCAGGCCGTCGATCGCCTGGTAGCCGCCGTAGAGGACGATCAGCGCGAGCGCGACCCCGGAGAGCATTTCCACCGCCGGGAAGTAGGAGGCGTTCAGTCGCACCGTGACCATGTTGGCCTCCTGGTTGTCCTCGTTCAGCTCGGCGAAGCGCGCTTCGTGGACGGGCTCCTGCCCGAAGCTGCGCACGACGCGGATGCCGGAGAGCGTCTCCTGCAGGTAGGCCGTGAGCGAGCCGATCGTCTCGCGCGTGCGCCGGAAGGCGCCGGCGGAGACGAGGCGAAACCAGATCGAGAGGCCGGCGACGAAGGGGACGATGCAGAACGTCAGCAGCGCGAGCTTCAGGTCGAGGTAGAGCAGCACCGCGATCGCGCCGATCAGCGTCAGCCCCGACTGGAAGAGCGTCACGACCGAGTCGGTCACGAGGCTTTCCAGCGCCTCGACGTCGTTGGTCATGCGCGAGATCAGCACGCCTGCGGGGCGGCTGTCGTAGAAGCCGATCGGCTGGCTCTGCAGGTGGGTGAAGATGCGGATGCGCAGATCGGCGAGCGTGCGCTGCCCGACCCAGCCGACGAGGTAGGTCTGCACGTAGGTCATCAGCCACACCAACAGCGCCGAGCAGAGGAACGCGATCACGACCAGCACGAGCGCTTTCGTGTCGTGGCGTTCGATTCCGCGTTCGATCGCGAGCTTCGCCAGCAGCGGCGGTGCCAGCGACGCGGCGGTGCCGAGCAGCAGCGCGACGAGCATTCCCGCCGCGCGCAGGCGGTAGGGCCGCAACAGCTCGAGCAGCGCGCGCAGGTTGCGCCCGCGGCTGCCGCGGCTGGCGCGCTCCCCGGTCCACTGCTGGCCACCGCGTCCCATCCCGGGGCCGAGCCCGCCGCGCCCGCCGCCACGGCCGCCGCCACCGCCCATACCGCCACCCATGCCGCCGGGAGGGCTCATACCAGCGTCCCTCCGCGATCTGCGAGGAATTGGCCGAGCATGACTCCTGGATGCCACGTCGGATCCGCGTGCCCAGGCATTCCTGCACCATGGCCGATCGCGGCTCCGGGTATCGGTGAGCGACCTCGGTTGCTCATATCGCCTCACCCCGCGAGGACGCGTTGATCACGAGCTTGGGGTCGTCGTCGTCGCCCTGCTCGTCCGGAGTCGCCCCCTGGGCGACGATCTCGCGGTAGAGCTCGGAGC
Source organism: uncultured Solirubrobacterales bacterium (assembly GCA_963789675.1). Taxonomy (GTDB): domain Bacteria; phylum Actinomycetota; class Thermoleophilia; order Solirubrobacterales; family Solirubrobacteraceae; genus Palsa-744. The sequence goes on from CAWBLR010000003.1 coordinate 436,502, forward strand.
TCTCGAGCAGCTCCTCGTGGTCGCCGCGGGCCACGATCCGGCCGTGCTCGAGCACGACGATCTCGTCGGCCAGCGCGATCGTCGAGAGGCGGTGGGCGATCACGAACGTCGTGCGCCCGGCCATCGCCTCGCCCAGCGCGAGCTTGATCTGCTGCTCGGTCGAGGCGTCGACGGAGGATGTCGCGTCGTCGAGGATCAGCACGCGCGGGTTGGCGAGCAGCGCCCGCGCGATCGCGAGCCGCTGGCGCTGGCCGCCGGAGAGCGTCAGCCCGCGCTCGCCGACCTCGGTCTCATAGCCCTGGGGCAGGCGCGAGACGAAGTCGTGCGCCTGGGCGCGGCGCGCGGCCTGTTCGATCTCCGCTCGTGGGGCATCCGGGTCGCGCGTAGGCGATGTTTTCGGCGACGGACGCCGAGAACAGGAAGGGATCGTCGCTGACGACCGCCACCGCAGAGCGCACCGAGCGCACGCTCACGCTGCGCACGTCGGCGCCGTCGAGCAGCACCGCGCCGGCGACCGGGTCATACAGCCGCGAGATCAGCGCGACGAGGCTCGTCTTGCCCGAACCCGTCGCGCCGACGAGCGCGACGGTGCGCCCCGCGGGCACGTCGAGGTCGATCTCCCGCAGCACCGCGCGCCCGCTGTGCGGGGCCTGCCGGCCGGTCGCCTGCTGTGCGGCGGCGCCGCTGAGCTCGTCGTGGGGGTCCTCGTAGCGCAGGGTCACGTCGCGCAGTTGCACGTGGCCGTTGCCGGCGGGTAGCGGCTGTGCGTCGGGAGGATCGGTCAGGTGCGGCTCGCGGTCGAGCACCTGGAAGATGCGCGCACCCGAGGCGGTGGCCCGCTGGGCGAGGTTGAGCGTCACGCCGAGCGAGCGCATCGGCGTGATCAGCATGTTCAGGTACAGGTAGAACGCGGTGAACTGGCCGAGCGTTAGATGTGCGTGGATCACCGCGTTGCCGCCGATCAAGAGCACCGCCGCGAGGCCGAGCTGGGGCAGGAAGCCGATCACGGGGTTGTACGTCGCTTCCAGGCGGGTGGCGACCATCGCCTGGCTGAAGACGCGGTCGACGGTGTGCTGGAAGCGCGTGAGCTGACGCGACTCGCGCGCGAAGGACTTCACGACGCGCACGCCCGAGATGTTCTCCTCGGCGTCGGCGGTCAGCTCGGCGATGCGCTGCTGGGTCTCCTGGATCGCGGGGCGCGCGCGGCGGCCGTAGCGGTAGGAGATCGCGACCACGAACGGGACCGGGATCAGCGCGATCAGGCCGAGCCGCGGTTCGATCGCGATCATCACGATGCCCGCGAGCGAGATCGTGAGGATCGACTGGAGGATGAACACGAGGCCGTAGCCGAGGAAGAAGCGCACGGCCTGCAGGTCGACGGTCGCGCGCGACATCAGCTGCCCGGTCTGCTGGTGGTCGAAGAAGCCGAGCTCGAGGCGCTGCAGCTGCGAGTACATGCGCTCGCGCAGGTCGTATTCGACGTTCAGCGACATCCTCCCGGCGATCATCCGCCGCCAGTACATGAAGCCCCAGCGCAGCAGCACCGCGCCGAGGATCGCGAGCGCGAGCACCAGCAGCGTGTGGCGCTCGTGGGCGCGCAACGCGGCCTCGTGGCGGTGGGCGTACTCGGCGCCTTTGGTGATCGCTTCGACCGCGCGGCCGGTCAGGGCGGGTAGCGCGACGCTCATCACCATCGCGAAGCTCGCCAGCAGCCAGGAGATCGTCAGGCCGCGCTTGTAGGGGCGCAGGAATCCCAGTAGTCGGTTGAAGGTGTTCATAGTTGCTCAGTCAACGATTATCGCAGGCGCTTGTTGCTGGGTGTCCGGCGTGCGGCGTCCAGCGCAGGGCGCGACTACGCTGCGGTGATGTCCGCGCCGTCACCAGGACCAGGTTCAGAGCCGCCCCGGCGACCGCGTGACCCGCGGGTTGGTCTGTGTGCCGATTGTGTCCACCAGCGGCTGGTGCGCAACACGCGCGGCTCGACGTTCTCGCTCTGCCAGCGCTCGCGCGAGGATCCCGCCTATCCGCGCTACCCCCGGCTGCCGGTGCTTGCCTGCCCCGGGTGGGAGCGGCGGGCCGCCGACGCGGATGTGGACGCCGGCCTCTGATCGCGCCGATCATCCCGCGGCGGCCGCGACCGGCTCGGCGCTCTGCGTCTCCGCTGCCTGCGTGGCGGGCGCCTCGCCGGCGGAGACGAAGTCGCGGCTGCGCACGAGCACGAACGCCAGCACGGCGCCGACGAGCGCGATCGCGGCGGCGATCAGGGCGATCGTCGTGAATGCTTCGGTGAAGCCCACGCGGTAGGAGTGATCGAGCGCCGCGCGCGCGGCGCCCGAGAGCGAGCCGGCGATCTTGGTGACTTCGCCGGACTCCAGCAACGTGCCGAGCTGGCCGTGGGCGGCGCCGAGGATCGCGTGCGTCTGCCCGCTCGAGCGCAGCGCCGCCGTCGTGCCCTGGGTGACGCTGTGCTGGAAGACGGCGCCGAGCCCGGCGATTCCCGTCGCGATCCCGACCTGGCGGAAGGTCGAGTTGATGCCGGAGGCCATGCCCGAGCGCTCCTGGGGGACAACGCCGATCGCGGTCGAGGCCAGCGGCGGGTTGACGAGGCCGACGCCCGCGCCGGCGAGGATGAAGCCGGGGATCAGCACGGTCCAGGTCGAGGCCGCGTCGATCGTCGTCATCGCGAGCAGGCCGAGGCCGATCAGCGCGAGGCCCGAGCCGAGCAGCAGGCGCACCGGCACGCGCACGCTCAGCCGGCCGGCGATCGGCGCGACGATGAACGACAGCAGCGTCGTCGGCAGGAACCGCAGTCCCGCCTGGAACGGGCTGTAGCCGAGCACGTCCTGGATGTAGAGAGTCAGATAGAGGAACATCGCGAAGAACGAGCTCGAGAGCGTGAACGCGACGATGCTCGCGCCCGTGAAGGCGGGCCGGCGGAACAGCGCGAGGTCGAGCATCGGGCGGCTCTGCAGGTGCTCGACGAGCACGAACGCCACCAGCAGCGCCACGGCGAGGACGAGCAGCGTGACGATCTCGGTCGAGCCCCAGCCCTTTTCGTTGCCTTGTACGAGCGCGTACACGAGCAGGAACAGCGCGCCGGAGAACGTCACGAGGCCGGCCCAGTCGACGCCGGTCGCGTTCGGGTCGCGCGAGTCCGCGACCTTCGTGAACGCAATCACCACGGCGACGATGCCGATCGGGACGTTGACGAAGAAGATCCACTCCCAGCCGAGACCCGAGGTGATGATCCCGCCGAGTACCGGCCCGACCGCGACCGCCGCGCCCGTCACCGCACCGAACACACCGAAGGCCGTCCCTCGCTCCTTGCCGTGGAACGCCTGCGCGATCAGCGCGAGCGCGGTCGCGAACATCATCGCCCCGCCGATGCCCTGGACGGCGCGCGCGAGGTTCAGCGTCAGCGGCGTGCCCGACAGGCCGCAGACCGCCGAGGCGGTCGTGAACACGAACAGGCCGGCGATGAACACGCGCTTGCGCCCGATCAGGTCCGCGATCGAGCCCGATGTGAGCAGGAACGTGGCGAGCGTCAACGCGTAGGCGTCGACGACCCACTGCAGGTCGGAGAACGAGGAGTGCAGCGAGCGCTGGATGTCCGGCAGCGCGACGTTCACAACGGTGATGTCGAGCAACAACATGAAGATCGCTACGCAGACGGCGATCAGGGTCCACCACTTGCGCTCCACTCAGGCTCCTCTGTCTGTGTGTCTCTCGAAAATTTTGGCTCTCCTCACCTTACAAACCGGCCGGCGAGCTCCCAATGGCCTCGCCGCGCTCAGGTAGGTCTACGCCCGTAGGCCCATGCGGCGTCGGGCCTCGGGACGTTTCCTCATCGGGCGGTGGTGCTCAGCGCGGGGTACTTCGCGGTGCGGTCCGCCGGCGTGGGGTCCTTGTCCAGCTCGCGCAGCTTGCGCCGCACGCGCTTGTGGCTCTCGCGCAGTTCGCCCTCGAGCGTCGCCAGCTCCGCCTGGCGGGCGCGGACGAGCTCGAGCTGGCGTTCGATGTGGCCGAGCGCCTCGGCCAGCAGCTCGCCGCGGCGCTCGGGGTGGACGTCGTCGCGGCGCAGCTGCGCGCGGACCGCCGCGCGCGCGTCCTCGGCGGCGAGCAGCGTCTTCAGCTGCTCGAGCGAGACCCCGAGCAGATCCTTCAGGCGCATCACCTCGCGCAGGCGCTCGACCTCGCTCTCGGTGTACAGCCGGTGCTGTCCGGACACGCGCGCGGGCGCCTGCGGGAGCAGGCCGATCTCCTCGTAGTAGCGGATCGTGCGCGGGGTCGTGCCGGCCAGCTTGGCGACGTCGCCGATCCGCAGGCTGGGCTCGATTGATGAGGAGCTCATACGCGCACTCCCTCCCGTCCCGGTACGAGCTCGCCCGGCTTGGCCCTGCCCGCCTCGAGTTCCTCGTTTGCGCCCGGCAGATGCTCCTCGAAGGACAGCGTCGCCGACTCCGCGATGGACATGTGCTTGGGGCGCAGCAGGCAGACGAAGGCGCCCACAAGGGAGGTCGCGGCGAGCACCCAGAGCGCGACGTGCATGTTGTCGATGAACGGCGCGAGCTTCGCTTCGGAGAGCCCCTTCGTAACGCCGGAGAAGACCGCGAACAGCGTCGCCTTCGGCACGGCCGAGGTGACGATCGCGAGCACGAACGCGATCGAGAGCACGGCGCCGGTGTTCTGCAGCAGCGTCCTCGCGCCCGCCGCGATCCCGCGCCGGTCGGGGGGAACGGTGCCCATCATCGCGGCCGTGTTCGGGCTGTTGAACATGCCCGAGCCGGCGCCGACGAGCAGCAGCCACACGCCGCTCTGCCAGTAGGGGGTGTGCACGCCGAGCGTCGTCATCCCCGCGAGGCCGATCGCGCTCACGAGCATCCCGCCGGCGGCCAGCGTGCGCGAGCCGTGGCGGTCGGCGTAGATGCCGGCCAGGGGGGAGGCGACGAGCATCCCCAGCGCGAGCGGGATCAGCTTGATCCCGGCTTCGATCGGCGTGTTCGCCTGCGCGCCCTGGAAGTAGAAGACGAACAGGAACATCAGCGCGAAGCGCGCGAGCCCGTTGATGAACGAGGCGGCGCTCGCGGCCGCGAACAGGCGGTTCTTGAAGATGTTCAGGTCGAGCATCGGCGCGCGCGAGCGGCTCTCGATCAGCACCCAGATCGGCAGCAGCACGGCCGCGGCGATCAGGCCGACGATCACGATCGAGTCGTCCCAGCCGCTGATCCCGCCGCGCGAGATCCCCAGCACGAGGCCGGTCAGCCCGACGATGAAGGTGACGTTGCCGAGCACGTCATAGCCGCGGATCTGGTCGGGTTTGGCCAGCTCGCGCAGGATCAGCGCGCCCCAGGCGGCGCCGGCGAGCGCGAACGGGACGTTGAACCAGAAGACCCAGTGCCAGGAGATCGCCACCAGCGCGCCGCCGAGCACGGGGCCGATCGCGAGGCCGATCGCGGCGACCATCGTGTTCGTGCCCATCGCCAGGCCGAGTTCCTCCTTGGGGAAGGCGTCGGTGACGAGCGCGGCGGCGTTCGCGAACAGGAACGCCGAGCCGATCCCCTGCAACACGCGCCACACGATCAGCACGTCCGCGTTCGGGGCAAAGCCCGCTCCCAGCGAGGCGAAGGCGAACAGCAGGAAGCCACCGACGTAGGCGCGCTTGCGCCCGAACAGGTCGCTCAGACGTCCGGCCATCAGCACGAGCACCGTTGCGGCGATCAGGTAGGCGAGGATCACCCACACGAGCGCCAGCAGGCTTGCGTGCAGCGAGCGCTCGAGGTCCGGCAGGGCGATGATCAGCGTCCCCGAGTTGGTCGCCGCCAGCAGCATCCCAAGGCTCGTGCAGGACAGTGCCCACCACTTGTAGTTCTCGTGGCCGGCGGCGACGCCGAAGCGGGATTTGGGGGAAGTTGACGTGAACGTAAACATCACGATAACAGGGGACTGAGGCGAACCGAAGTGGAGTGGAGTGCTAAAACATCGAGAGATGAGTGAGCCCAGGGTTGAGAAGTCAGACAGTGAGTGGCGCGAGCAGCTCACGCCCGAGCAGTACGAGGTGCTGCGCAAGGCCGGCACCGAGGCGCCGTTCACGGGGGAGTATGTCCATCACAAGGCTGACGGCTCCTACCGCTGCGCGGCCTGCGGCGCGATGCTGTTTGGCTCGGACACGAAATTCGACTCGGGCACGGGCTGGCCGAGCTTCACCGAGCCGGCGGTCGCCGAGGCGGTCGAGCTGCGTCCCGACAACAGCCTCTTCATGCGCCGCACCGAGGTCGTCTGCCGCACCTGCGGCGGGCATCTCGGCCACGTCTTCGACGACGGGCCCGGTCCGGACGGCCAGCGCTACTGCATCAACTCCGCGGCGCTCGCCTTCCAGCCGGACCCGGGCGCACCGCCTGCCGCGCAGTAGTCTCTCGCGACCATGATCATGATCATGCAGGACCAGTCCAAGCGGCTGTCCGAGCCGCTGCATTGGGGGCGGCGCGAGCGGACGATCATCGCTGTGATGCTCGCGTGTGTGGCGCTGGCCGCCGTCGGGCTCGGCGCCTACGCGCTCACGAGCGGCGCGCCCGCGCGCAGGGACTGCATCGAAGTCTCGTTCGCCAGCACGCTTGGCGGCGCGACCGAGCACGCGTGCGGGGCGCAGGCCAGGAGGGTGTGCGCCACGCCGGACTCGTTCAAGCACGTTGCCGCCGAACTGCGGGCCTCCTGCCGACGTGCCGGCTTCCCGTTCGCTCCGCGCGACTGACCTTTGCTCGTGGTCCAGTTGCGCGGCGGCTCGTTATCCAGACAGGGATCCGCGGGGTCTCCTATCCAAATGTCGAAAGCCACGGGCCAAGTGTTGGCCACCGTGTCCCTAGCGGCTACTCCGCATGCCGGGTTTGATACTCGCACGTAATTGGAGTGCTCCGCCCGGTGTTGGGCGGGCGCTGCCATATCCACAACGGTAGGGAAATGGAGGCACATGTCCTGGAACGCATACCCACACTGGCTGGTATCAGGCGACAACGCATGGCAGATGACCGCCGCGACGTTCGTCGGGCTGATGAGCCTTCCCGGCCTCGCTGTCCTGTACGGCGGGGTCATGCAGAAGCGCTGGTCGGTCAACAGCATGATGCTCACGTTCGTCGCGTTCTGTGTGACGCTGATCGTCTGGTGTTTGTGGGCGTTCAAGATGGGCTTCGGCCATCCGATCGCGAAGAGCGGTGGGGGCATCTTCGGGACGAAAAGGTTCCTCGGCACGGCGCTCGGCGAACCGGGCAGCGTGCTCAGCCATACAGCTGAGGAGGGTCAGGCGGAAATCGCGTCGATCACCGAAGGTCCGCCGTTCCACTTCCCCGAGGCCTCGCTCGTCTACTTCCAGTTCGTGTTCGCGGCGATCACCCCGATCCTCGCGCTCGGATCGGTGCTCGGGCGGGTCAACTTCAAGGCCTGGATCCCGTATGTCGCGCTGTGGATCACGTTCGTCTACGCGGTCAACGCCTTCCTGATCTGGGGCGGCGGCTACTTCGCGGCGCACGGTGCGTTGGACTACTCCGGTGGTTACGTCATCCATCTTGTCGGCGGGTGTCTCCGGGTTCGTGTTCGCGGCGGTGATCGGTCCACGATTGCAACGAGATCGAGAGATCGACGCGCCCAACAACCTGTTGATGGTCGCGGTCGGCGCCGGTCTGCTGTGGCTCGGCTGGAACGGGTTCAACGGTGGTGACTCCTACTACGCGGGCGCCGATGCCTCCGCGGCGGTGATCAACACCAACCTGGCCACCGCCGTGGCGATGATGGTGTGGATCGCATGGGACTTCATCTTCCGCGACAAGCCGACGATGATCGGCGCGGTCAACGGGATGATCACCGGCTTGGTCGGGATCACGCCGGCCGCAGGGTTCGTCAACGGCTGGGGCGCGATCATCATCGGCGTGGTCGATGCGACGATCGTCTGGTTCGCGATTCGCTACCTCAGCCGAGTACGACCGTTCCGCAACGTCGACGATACCCTGGGGGTGATCTTCACACACGGTATCGCCGGTCTGATGGGTGGGCTGATGGTCGGGCTGCTGGCGGATCCGGCGATCGTCGAGTACATCGGCGTGGGCGGCGCGGCCAACCTGCCGGGGAAGGAGGGATTGCTCCTCGGCGGCGGCTGGACGCTGCTGCGCTGGCAGGCCGAGGCGGCCGTGTGGGTGATCGCCTACACAGCGATCGCGACATTCATCATCCTCAAGGTGATCGGCATCTTCATGCCGCTGCGGCTCACCGACGAGGAGATGGAGATCGGGGATCACGCGATCCACGGCAACGAGGTCTACCCCTCGGACGTGCCCACCCTCGGTGGCCCGCACGCTCCGTCGTGGCAGCCAGAGCCAGCACCGGCGGCCGGCTAGCCCGGATGTGAACCGGAGGCAGGGATGCCTCCGGTTTCATTTCAAGCTCAACCCAAACCAACAACCAGCGGCCCCGCTTCGGCGGGGTCGCTGTTTTGGGTGGAGAGGCTGCGAACATGACCTGTGATGGGGTCACAGCCGACAAAGGAAGATGTAAATAGGGCCGGACGGCTTCTCGCCGAATTGCTTGTGGCCTACAAGGCAGGCGACCTCGAGACGATCGATCGTCTCGAGGAAGGCGAATTAGAGCGCCTCGAGGTCGCGGTCGAGAAGATCGAGTGGTGGCGTGGGCTACATGCCAGACCGCTCGCCTCCCTCAGCGCGAACCTTCGGCACTACCTCAGGGAGCAGGGTCCTGTGGTTGTCACGCAACGCCTGAAGCGCGCGCCGACGATGATCGACAAGCTGCTTCGAGAGCCGACCATGAACCTCACTCAGATGGCCGACATCGGAGGCTGCCGCGCGCTGCTTGCCGACCAAGACAGGGTCTACGCGGTCGCAGCCCGCCTGCGTCGGAACTGGGACATCACGCGCACCCGGGACTATGCTGCCGAACCAAAGGACTCGGGCTACCGCGCTGTGCACCTGATCGTTCGGCGCAAAAGTCGACTGATCGAGGTGCAACTGAGAACACCGCTGCAAGATGAGTGGGCGAACCAGGTCGAGGAGGACTCAAGGCGCGTCGGGCGTAACTTCAAGGGTGGGGAGGGACAGCAGGAGGTCCGCGATTACTATGCTGTCGTCTCGGAGCTTCTTGCGCTCAGGGAAATGGACGTGGAGCCCGATGAAGATCTCCGGCAGCGTCTTCTGGCAGCCTACGAGGCGGCTCGGCACTATCTGGCGACCGATACGGAAGGGAAACGATGAGCAGCACCGACATCCGTCACTTCCTCGTTATTTACGACATCGCCGCGCGCGAGGCACATGTCGACGACCACTTTGGCGGCGACTTGGAGGCAGCGCTCGAGGCGTACTCGCAGGCGGAGGAGACCTACAGAGGGCGCGGTGACGTCGAGGTTGTGCTCCTCGGAGCCGACTCGATCGACACGATCAAGAAGACCCACTCGAGCTACTTCAGCACTCGCGACCAGGGCTTCGAGCGGTTCTTCTCGGTCAACGACCTCGTCGCGTCGCTGGTCAAGTAGTCCCGGCCCTGTCGAGCGTCTTTGCTTGCGCCGGCGGCGGCGCCGTCAGCTGCTGCTGGTGAGCCCGACCGGACAGCTCACGCCGGTGCCGCCGACGCCGCAGTATCCACCGGGATTCTTCGCCAAGTACTGCTGGTGGTAGTCCTCGGCGTAGTAGAAGGGATGGGTCGGCGGGCCCGGCTCGATCTCGGTCGTGATCGTTCCGTGGCCGGCGGCCGTGAGAACCTGCTGATAGGCATCGCGCGAGGCCTCGGCCGCGACACGCTGCGCCTCGTCCTGCCAGTAGATCGCCGAGCGGTACTGGCTGCCGACGTCGTTGCCCTGGCGCATGCCCTGCGTCGGGTCGTGACCCTCCCAGAACAGCTTCAGCAGCTGCTCGTAGCTCGTCGCGGCGGGGTCGAAGACGACGAGCACGGCCTCCGTGTGGCCGGTGCGTCCCGAGCAGACCTCCTCGTAGGTCGGGTTCGGCGTGAACCCACCCGCGTAGCCGACGGCCGTCGTGTAGACGCCGGGCGCCTCCCAGAAGACGCGCTCCTCGCCCCAGAAGCAGCCCATTCCGAACACCGCCTGCTGGAAGCCGTCGGGGAACGGTCCCTTCAGCGGTGTGCCCAGCACCTCGTGCAGGGCGGGCACCTCCATCTCGCGCTCGCGGCCCGGCAGCGCGTTTGCGGCGTCGACCATGCTCGGGTCCGGTCGGCTGAAGAAGCGCATGGCCCTCAGGCTAGCGCGGCTCGAGCACGAACAGGCGGATCTCGCGCGTCGTGCGCGCGCTGTAGTCGTCGAAGCCGCTGTACATCTCGTTCACCCTCCGCCACAGCTCCGCACGCTCCTCGCCCTCGGCGACTCGTGCTCGCACCGTCCGTCGCTCGCCGCCGCGTAGCTCCACATCCGCGATCGGGTTCGTCTCGAGGTTCAGCGACCACGCGGGCGCCTGCTCGTGGCCCGCGTTCGAGCCGATCACGATCAGGCGCTCGCCGTCGCGCAGGTACACCACCGGCGCCGTTCGCGGCCTGCCCGAGCGGCGCCCGACCGTCGTCAGCAGCAGCACCGGTGCGCGGTCGAGCCGCCCGAAGAGGCGCCCGCGGCTGGCGCGGTAGAGGGGGATGTGCAGCTTTCCGAACGCCTTCAGCGCCCGGGCCGAGGTCGTCGAGAGGCGTGTGTACGTGCGGTCGCTGGGGATCGGCGGAGTATCCCACCGAGAACGCCTACGTCGGACGATCGTTCTCGTGAGTGGGTGGGTGGGCGAGTCTCGCCAGGCGCTGGTCATAGCTGAGCAGCTCTCCGTCGAGCTCGTGTGCGCTGGCCAGGACGATCGCGTGCGGTAGGCGCAGGCGATCGTGGCGGGCACGCAGCTCGGCGGCGTGCTCGGCGATCGTGGCGGTGAGCGGTGCGATCGCCATCCCCATCGCCGCGACCGCTTCGCGGGCGTCGTCCACGCGGCCCTCCCGCGCGAATGCCACCAGCGCCTCGCTGTAGGCGCTCGCCGGAACCAGCAGCCGGCGTCGCGCGCGGTCGGCTGTCTCCACGTCGTCGATGGCTCTTGCGTGGTGCTCGTCCGCCGTGTCCAGCAGCCCGATCAGGACGCTGGCGTCGAGGATCAGCGGTCCCACTCGTCGCGCAGGCTGTCGAGCTCTTTCTGCTGCTTGTAGATGCCGGTCGCGATGCCGGCGTGACGGGCGACGCGCGAGCCGCGGGCGGCGATCACGACCTCGCCGTCGCCGAGCGGGCGCACCGTCACCTCGTCGCCCGCCTGCAGGCCGGCGGTGCGCATCGCCTCTACGGGGAGGGTGACCTGGTTCTTCGAAGAGACCTTCGGCATTCCTTTACTTTAGCATCGGGATAGTAAAGGTGGCGTGTCTTGCGTGTCTTCAAGATCCCCAGGCGACTGGCGTCTCTATAATCGGCTCGCCGCGCGGATGTAGCTCAGTTGGCTAGAGCGTCTGCTTGCCATCAAGGGCTTCAGTTCACATGGGGCCCCAGATTCTGGGCGTTTCTGGGACTTTCTCCCGATATTTCTCCCAGAGATTGAACTTCTGCAAATGGTGCAGATGGTTAGCTTCAGGCCGCCTGCCGGCGAGGAGACGGAGTTGAGTCGCTGCTAGAGGCGCTCGAGCCCGTCTGCTGCGTCTGCGTTGGATGAGGACCAGGTCGGAGGTGCGGCAGCCCTTCCGCCTCGCCCGCGCGAGCGGGCGTGTGCCGATCCTCAGCGGGCGTCCTCGGAAGTCGTCCATTGCGCAAGTGGGGCGCTGTCGTAGTTCGCTCCCGCATTGCTGGGCGAGGAGGCTGTACCGCAGAACACCGACTGCTGTACGGCCCAGGGTGTGGCTGCGGACGTTCGCTCCCAATCGCTAGATTCCAGACGTGGGTCAGCGCGAACGGGCCGAGCGTCTTGCATGCCTCGCTCGACTCAATGAGCTAGCGGGCGGCATGTCTCCGCAGGCGCGGGGACTCGCGTTCCAATCCTGGCTAAAGGAGCTGATGGACGACGACCAGCTCGATGCCAACGCGTCGTATCGACCGAAGGGCGAGGAGATCGACGGGTCCTTCGTGCTCGGCGGACGCACGTATCTCTTTGAGGCGAAGTGGACGAGCAACCAACTTCCCGCGTCGGATATCTACGCCTTCAAAGGCAAGGTCGATGGCAAGCTCGTCGGGACGGTGGGCTTCCACATCTCAATGGCTGGCTTCCATGAGGATGCCGTGGAGGCGCTCCAGAACGGCAAGGAAATCGATGTGCTGCTCGTCGACAAGGACGATGTGACGTTCGCGACGGAGATTGGCGCTGGTTCGGTATTCGAAGCGAAGCTCAGGGTGGCAGCCGAACGCGGCGTTGTCTACTTCCCGACGAAGCAGGTTCCCGTCGAGCGCGCGGGGGCCGAGCCGCGGCAACCGCTAGCCGAGAAGATCCTCCAGGTGGTCGCGGAGGGGGCGTTCGGGGTGTCGATTGCAGGGAGGATCGCGTGGCTCGCGTTGCTTCCGTTTCCGCCCGGGAGGAGATTTGGCGTCCAGGTTAGCTCCTCGCCCGCTCGAAGCGCCTCAGCAAGAATCCTCGCTGCGCTCTTGGACCAGAACCCGGTGAGCGTCGGCGGAGTAGTTCTCGCGGACGCCGACTACGACGCCGAGGAGGCGGTCGAAGCGGACCTTCTCGCTGACGAAGCAGTCCGTAGTCGCGACGATGTTGTCGTGATTGCTGTGCAGCCGAGCCCCGCGACCGCATGGCTCGGTGCCGAGCCGATGGATCAAGAGGCGCTGGACGCGCAGCTAGACCGAATGGACGCCGAGGATCTTGCACGAGCACGCGCGGAGATTCCTACTTTGGACCAGTTTGCGATGGTGGTCGAGGACGCGGCACGACGGGCGTTCAACAACGCGTGAAAAAACAACCCGTGTGTTGAGCGTCATCGGACAGGCCCCTACCGGATAGCTCGGATTGCGGCGTGGAGACAGGCCGGCGCCCGTTGGGTCCAGCGGCGAGTCTCGGTATATCGAGTTCCTGTCATAGACTCGCACGGTGTCAATTATGGTCGTCCAGTTGGTCGGCGAGGGGCTGTTGATCGGTGCCGATCGCAACATCACCACGACCATCCACGGGGACGACCCTGTGCGGATCGGTCAGGCACGCCGACCAAAGGTCCTCAAGTGGCCGAATCGGGAGGTTGTGATTGGGTACGCTGGCCTCGCGGAGATCGACGCCGAACCGACGGACTTGTGGCTGTATCAGTTCATCGGAAGGCACCTCGATGAGGATCTCACCTCCGTCGCAGGCGCCTTGAAGCTCGAGCTTGAGGCGACCATCCCGGCGTCATCAGACCCGCGGTCGCTGATCATCCACCTCGGCGGCTTCGAGGTTCGCGGCGGGGAATGGCGGCCGGTCGTCTGGTACATCCGCAACACTCGCATGCTCAACACAGACACAGGCGAATACGAAGACACCGACGATGAGTTCATCGTCACGGAGGAGCTCTCGCAACCCAACTACTTTGGGGATCAGACAGCCGAGCACATCCGGGCGCGAGTAACCCAGATGGCACAGGAGTGGCGTCCGTTCTGGTTCCACCAGGGATATGACCTCGGAACGTTCAATCTCCTGGATCAGGTGGTACGTCACGCGATGCGCGCGATCGTCGAGACCCACCCCGGACGACCACGCGAGTTCCCTGCCACCCTCCAGGAGTGGTCGAAGCATCTACGTATGGCGATTGGCACCTACGCCGCATATTTCGAAGCGTTCCACGAGCCGTTCGAGCAGTACGTTGGCGGTGGCGCAGACGTTGTCTGGGCGCACTGGCCAGAGGGCGCACCAGTTACAACCTGAGCGGTCAACCGTCCTCAACGCTCCGGCCCAATGCCGCCAAGCGACGACCGTCTTTTCCAACAGCTTGCGGAAGCTATTTCGAGGACGGCCGGCCCACCGGTACCGTACCGGTGGTCGCTGCCACGGGTCGTCCCGTCAGGGGGTTCGTCGGCGTCCCGCCGACTTGCCCGGGAGGCGTGGCGGGAGGATCGTTTTTTGCCTGCAACGCTCCCTCCCGGATCTGCCGCTCGTCAGTCATCAACTTCAAGCCTAGCAGCGTGGGACACCGTCTCGGTGTCAAGAAAGTAGATCTCGGCGATCTCGTCCTTCGCCACCCACATGCCCCGGGCAGGCTTGATCGCAGCGATAGGATTGCCGGCGAGGTCAACTGACCAGAGTTCCTGCAGGAACAGGTCGTGCGCGGCCGGTGTCTGTCCAACCGCTGAGCGTGTACCGAACTTCCCGACCACCATACGCGGGTATTCCGGGTCGCCTCCCTTGAGATGGACGAGGACCCAGACCCCAGCGGCCGCGGCGCGCTGAAAGCTGTAGTCCCAGGCGTCCCGAGCGTCGCGTCCGCCGAGCGCGTAATGCCACCAAGACAGCGTGCCGCGCTGCTCGGCTCGACGGAGCACGGCGTTGATAGCCAATCCCAGTACGACAGGGGTCACGAGCAGGACGAAGATCGACCACACTACGAGCTCGGAAAGGTGATGCTGCCAGTTTCCGCCCGCGAGGTCTTGTGCGAGCTGCCATGTGCGCCAGCTCCAGATCAGGTTGATCAACGGCATAGAACAACGCATGGAGCAGGATGCTTTGCCCGTCTCTCGATACGGCGACCGCGCGGCCACGCTGCGTGAGCTCTGCAGCAATAAAGCCGGGGAGCACCACGCCAGCGACGACGACCAATGACAGAAACGAGTCCAGCACCACACCCGAGCGTAGACCGAGATCCGGACGCGCCCCGACAGTCACGCGCTCGTCCTACGATCTGCCCCCAAGTGCAGGTCGAGTGTTGCTCGTGCCGGGACGATTCGTGCGGGGAATCCCGGAGCCGCGCCAAGTGCGCAGCCCGCGTCAGTGAATGAGCGCCTGCGACTTCTTAGCGCTCCCACCAGTCGATGCCAGAGTGACGGGCAAGCTCCCGCATCGGCTCCTGTCTCAGCCACTCACCCTGGACATCCTCATGGACGGCGAGCACGACAAGGTCCGCCGTCTGCAAGTCGTGTTCCTGCACGATGGAGACGGCGATCAGTCGATCCTCATCCTCGAAGAGCAAGACCCTCGTCCTGTGGATGATCGCCGCGGGCGTGCCCAGCACCGAGGCTGCTCGGCGGATCACCTTGACCGCATCCTGCACGTACCACGGGCGGTGTCCGCCGCAGAGAGCTCGGATCGCCTCGGCGTCGTCTCCTCCCGCGAGACGGACCGCGGGCGGTGCGAGCGGCTTGCGAGCCACGGCGGCTAACGCCAGGCCAGTCCCGGACCGATCAGCGCCAGCGGACGAGCATCCCCGGCACGATCGAGCAGATCGCCCAGGCCGACCGGCAGCGACGGGCGAAGATCGCCGAACGGGTCAGCGCGCAGCTCCGCGACCGGAACGTCCGACCACGCGGGCTCGACCACCGTCCACAGCGCGCCCTCTCCGAGCGACTCCACGCGCACACTCAACGGGCTGCCGAGAGCGACTCCATCGGGTGGGAGCGCCGACGCCGGAAGGGTGTAGCGCTCGTCGTTGCCGGAGAGGATTTCCGCTGTCTCGCCGTCGACGCGCATGACCGTTCCCACGATCGTGCTCACACCGATGTCGGCCAGCGACTTCTGCAGCGCACGCCGAGCCTTGGCGACGCTGCGCGCGAGCGCATCGGCCGGACGGCGATCACTGCGTACGACGCGACCGTAGATGCCGTCGAGGTCCAGCTCGCCGACATCGTTCGGGCGTTTCATGCTTCGCGACCTCCGCCAGACGCAGCGCCGGCCGGCTTGCCTCGAGCTTCCCGGCGCGAGCGGCCAGCCGGCGAGCGAGGTCGGGGCGCTGCTTGCGATACGCCGTCGCGGCGTCGCGGTTCAGGGCGCAAAACGCCGTCACGGTGCCGTTGACATGGCCCCCACGGCGCGGCTTGACCTCGATCCCGCCAGTGATGAAACCGCCCTGCTTGAGGCGGCGAAAAGCGCTGTCCCCCGCCCGCCCCGCCGGGTCCAGCGCGCGCAGGATCTCATCCCTGGAGAGCAGAGGACGCTCGGTCAACATGCCCGGAGCATAACAGCCCTGACACGTCATTTCAACGACTCAGCGATCAGGACAGCACAAGCTTGCGTGGGGTCGAAGTACCCTCGTCGTTGAGCACGCGCTTTGCGGCAGAGATAGCATCAATGCGCGTGTGGCGAGATAACCAATGGTCATAGCGATGAGCGTGTCTCGCGCGTGGGTTGGAGTCCGAGCTGTTCGTCGAATGCGCGGGCGAGGTCGTCGTATCGGCGGGTGATGGACTCGCGGAGCCCGAGCGCGTGGTCGGCTTGCAGCGCGAGGCGCCAGGATGCCTCGTGGAACTGGTCGAGGGTGATGGCCTGCTCGGCCTGGGTCCTGCGGTACGAACAGCGGATGAAGGGAAGCGGATGAAGGGATTCGAACCCTCGACCTTCGCCATGGCAAGGCGACGCTCTAGCCAGCTGAGCTACATCCGCGCGACGCGGGTCATTCTAGCCCGCCGCGCCCAAGCGCGTTGCTCCGGGCGGGCCAGGACGCACCGCCGGGGGCGATCGCACGGGCGGTCAGGCAGCTTCGTCGAGTTCCTCGCCCTCGGGCCGGAAGGCGCTCGAGAGCGTCCGTGCGTCGTCGGCGCGGCTCTTGTGGTGCAGGTAGCGCAATGTCGTCTTGATGTCGGCGTGGCCCATCCACGCCTGGACCTGCACGATCGAGGCGCGGTTGATCGCCAGCGAGCCGAAGGTGTGGCGCAGGTCGTGGTTGTGCCGACGTCGGCATAATCGTGGAAACGCAGGAAGCGCAGCCCGGCGCGGTCCAGATCGGCGATGTAGCGGCGGCGCAGGGCCGAGCCGTCGATCGGCTCGCCGTTCTCGCCGGCGAACACGGGGTCCTTCGGCTGGGTGTATCGCTCCCGTGCCTTCAGGCCCTTCAGTGCGCCAGCCACGTCATCGACCATTGGGACGGTGCGCGACTTGCGTGACTTCGGCAGCCCGCGCTCGCGTTGCGTGATGTTCTCCCACACGCGGAGCGAGTGGTTCTCGAAGTCCACGTCCTCCCACAGCAGCGCGATCAGCTCGCGCCGCGTCGCAGTCCACTGAAGGCAGTCGTGAGATACAGCAGAGGTAGTCATCGCAGCCTGTCCTTCGGCTAGCGCAGTCGGCGTCAGAGATATGAGCGTATTGTGTAAAGCTGCCCCCGCGCGTTGCACCTATGATACGCTCCAATCACCCGCAAGCCAGGAGTGTCGATGACCCGGACCAGCTTCCATGAACGTCGCAGCGCCAAGCGGATGCGTGATCCAGAGTTTCGCGCCGAGTACGAGCGCGCGCGTAGCGAGATCGAGCAGATCGATTCCGTCGTTCGCTCTCTCGACCAACTGCGCGAGAGCACGGGGATGAGCAAGACCGACCTGGCACGACGTATCGGGCGCAACCCGTCGAGCATTCGCCGCCTGTTCACCGCGGCGTCGAACCCTGAGCTGAGGCTCGTGGTGCAGATCGCCAACGATCTCGACGCGGACATCATCGTCGTCCCGCGTCGCAAGAAGCGCGACCGCCTCAAAGAGCCCGCGCGCGCGAGCGCCACAGCCGCCTGAGCGAGCCCGAGCCGCCGAACCCGAGGCTACCCTCACCCGGTGGCCCGGCAGATCGAGTACTACGAGCAGCGGGACGGCAGCGCTCCCGCCGTGGAGTTCCTGGACGAATGCTCGACCAAGATCGACGCTCAATTCAATGCGGTGCTCGACGCTGTCGCCAACGCACCTCCGCCGCAGTTCAGCGGAGGCGGGAAGTGGGAGGCCATGCACGGCAGCATGGGCGGCTACTACGAGATCCGCCTCACTGGACCGGGCCGCGAGCAGTTCCGCCTGTTCTGCCTGCTCGAGAACGCCGAGCCGACGAGCTACGCCACCGAGGATTGAAAGGGCCGAGCGTTGTTGTCATCAACGGCATGCGCAAGCCGCACCGCACAACCTTTACCGATCATGACTATCACAAGCACGTGAGAGCCCTGGGGGAGGATCATTTGGCGACCATTCCTCGGCGCCTCATCCGATAGCCGACCTTCGGTCCTGGGCCGGTCGAAGGTCAGGCTGCCGATTGTCACGGTCATTGGGTTATCCATCCTGGGGGGATTTTGCCATTGCCCTTGCCGCTTGCCATCACGACGCTCTGTTCTAGCCACTAGGCAGTGGAGACCCCGCAAAGAACACGTACCAGACCGCCAGGGCGATCACGGCGACGTAGACGTTGATCATGACGATCAGCTCCAGCACAGTGGTTCCCACCCGCTGGCTGACATGAACTTCCGACTCGCCACGCATGCTGCGCAGCCAGGGTGGTCGACGTTCGGTGCGGGGCCGCCCGACGAGCTCGTCGTAGGTGTTGTTGACCCACGTGAGCGCGATCGCCAGCGCGAAGACCAAAGCGGCGAGCACGACGAGCACGACGCCGACCGCTCCCATGCTGAGCGTCTGCTGGCCCACGGCCTGAGATCCGACCCACAGCGCGAGCAGTGGGGCGCCCGTCCAGAAGTTGACGGTAATGAACGCGGTGGCGCCCGCCAGTGCCGCCCGCTCGAGGGTGATGAAGGCGGGCGGACCCTCACGGTCGGCCGCGCGGGGATCCGGGGGGATCGCACCGGCGCGACCGGCGGTCCGGCTGGTCATTGGGGTAAGGGCTTGGCGAGGACTGTGGTCATCATCATCTGCACCCAGGTGTCGATCAGTGCCACGTCGTCGACCTGGGCCGGAATGCCGAGGACATCGGTCAAAAGACGCGAGGAGAGCAGCGATCCGAGCCCGACGGCGGCGATCGCCGTTGCCTGCTCGTCGGTGAGAGACGCCTCGGCGCAGGTGCCGATCCAAGCGGCGAAGCCTGTGAACGTGGAGTTGACGAGCTGCTCGGCGGCGGTGCTCAGCAGCCGCGGGCGGTTGCGGGCTTCGGAGGCGAGGATGCGCAGCAGCTCGGACTCGCTGTCGAGCTCGGCGAGGATGTAGCGGGCGGTCAGCGTCAGTTCGGCTTTGAGGTCTCCGAGCGGGCCGAGCACACGGCGGATGTCGCGGAGCGCGTCCAGTCGCGCGAGCTGGCGCTCGATGCCGGCCGCGAGGAGCGCTTCCTTGCTCTTGAAGTGGTGGTAGATCCCGCCCGCCCCGGGGGTCAGTCCGGCGGCGGCCTCGATCTTGGCGATGCTCGTGCCGGAATAGCCGTGCTCGCTGAAGAGGCGCATCGCCTCGTCGACGATCCGCTCGCGGGTTGTGCTTGACATAGGCTGGCCTAAGTATACACTTAGGTGGAGCCAGTGGCGAGAGATTCAATTTAATAATTTATGGAGAAGGAGTTGGTTGGGGTGTCCGACACCGAGTTTCCCTCAGATGCAGGTGATCGACCGAGGCTGGAGGGGGATGGCATTCGCCGCGGACGCATGCGGCGCGCAGCCCCGCTGGTTGCGCTGACGGCGCGCACCGCGGGGGAGGTGGTCGCAGCCGGGCTGCGCGGCAAACTGACGGGGACAGACAGCACCGAGTTTCACGTCCGCACGGCGGAGCGCTACGTGGAGCTGCTCGGGCGCTCCAAGGGCGCGTTGATGAAGGCCGGGCAGATGCTGTCGTTCGTGTCGCTGGCTCCCACCGTGGGGAAGGACTTCCAGTCGATCTATCAGGCGGCGCTGACGAGGCTGCGCGATGACGCGCCGTCGATGGCGCCCGAGCTCGCGCGGTCCGTGCTCGAGCGCGAGCTCGACCGGCGCACCGAGAGTGCGTTCGCGGAGTTCGAGTGGGAGCCACTGGCAGCGGCCTCGATCGGCCAGGTCCATGCCGCGCGACTGCACGATGGTCGTGCCGTGGCGGTGAAGATCCAGTACCCGGGGGTGGCGGACGCGATCCGGGCCGACCTGAAGAACAACGAGCTGCTGGGCACGTTTCTGAAATTGACCTGGGGGCTGTCTCCGAAGAAAATGGAGCTCGACTTCCGCGGCATGGCGCGGGAGATGAGCGTCCGCATCACCGAGGAGCTCGATTACCGCCTCGAGGCTGCCAACCAGGCCGAGTTTGCCGACCTGTACCGCGGGCACCCGTTTATCCACGTCCCGGAGGTGATCGACGAGCTGTGCAGCGATCGCGTGCTCACCCAGGAGCTCGTACGGGGCAAATCCTGGAATGAGGCCCTCATCGCCGAGCAGGGATTA
Source organism: uncultured Solirubrobacterales bacterium (assembly GCA_963789675.1). Lineage (GTDB taxonomy): Bacteria > Actinomycetota > Thermoleophilia > Solirubrobacterales > Solirubrobacteraceae > Palsa-744. The sequence continues at coordinate 456,710 of CAWBLR010000003.1, forward strand.
CGTGACCGCTGGGGTGAGGCGATCTGGCGCTTCGTCTATGGCACCTACAACCGCTTCGGTGTGTTCAATGCCGACCCGCATCCCGGCAACTACCTGTTTCATGACGACGGGAGCGTGAGCTTCCTGGATTTCGGCTGCGTCAAGCGGCTCCGTCGAGATCAGGCCGAGATCATGAACATGATCATGCGTGAATGTTTGCGGGGCGACGTGCTCACGACCTGGAAGGCCGCCGTCGAGATCGGCTTCTTTTCCTCCTCGTGCGACGTCACACCCCAAGAAGTGTTCGACTACTTTCGACGACCATCTGAGATGTACTGGGCAGAGCAGCCATTCACTGTGACACCTGGGTCTGTCGCCTCCATGATTGAAAGTCGCTTTTCACCAACCGGTCCCTCCGGCAACGCTTTTCGACACGCCGTCGCGCCGCCCGAGTACACGATGACGAGCCGCATCGAGATGGGGGCGATGTCCGTGATCGCCGCGCTGCGCGCCACCAACTACTGGGGGTCGATGGCTGCCGAGCTCGTCGAAGATGCGGCGCCGCTCACCACGATCGGCAAGCTCGATTACGCGTTCTTCGCCAAACACCGGGCGGCAAGCAACTATGCCGTTGCACCTGGGAGGGCCAGCTGACCCTTCGCAAGCACTCAAGGCGACAGTCGCGATCTTTCCCACCGCTCGTCGACACGCGCGTACAACAACCGCTCGTGCATCCGATCCGGCGCCTGGCGCCAGAACTCGACCGTGTCGGGGACCACGCGCAGCGCGCCCCAATCCGGCGGACACGCGGGTGGCGCCTCCAGCGCTTTCATCAGGTGCGCATGGCGTGCACGCAGCGGCGCCAGATCCTCGATCGTCTCGCCCTGGCGTGAGACGAGCGTCTGAACACGGTGCGCGAGGTCGCGCTCGGAGAACAGCTCCACCGCGAGCGCACGCTCGGCGAGCGAGGCCGTTCCGGTGATGTGGACCTGGCGGCCGATCGTCGGCCAGTAGAACAGCAGCGCGACGTGGGGGTTGTCCGCGATCTCGCTTGCTTTGCGCGTCCACAACGCCGAGCTGAACAGCAGCGCGCGATCCTCCAGGCGCTTCAGCAGCACCGTCCGCGCCGACGGTCGCCCGCCGTGGCCGACGGTCACGAATGCCACCGATCCCGGCTCGGGCACCTCGGCCGCCCGTGCGTCGGCCAGCCAGCGATCGAGGAGCTCGAGCGGCTCCCGTGCGTGCGTCTCGGCATCCACGACGCGAGCAAGGTTATTCGAGCAAGGCGGCCCGACGCAGCGTCTTGCCGCGCGCGTCTCGCGAAAGCACCGGAGCACGGCCTGCGCATAGACTCGCTCGATCGAGTTCCGCACCGTCACGCACGCAGGTCAGCGCTACGTCGTCTCACAGACCGGCGACGGACCAGACATCGTGCTCTTGCACGGGTTCCCGGACACGCCGTATTCGTGGTCGGAGATCCAGGCCGCGCTGGTCGGCGCCGGCTGGCGCGTGACGGTGCCGTGGCTGCGCGGGTATCACCCGGAGACGATCGTCCCCGGCCGCCGCTATGACCCGGAGACGCTCGGGCGCGACGCGCTGGGGCTGCTCGACGCGCTCGGCATCTCCGAGGCGGTGCTCGTCGGCCACGACTGGGGCGCCCTGTTGACCTATGTCGCCGCGACGCTCGCGCCCGAGCGCGTTCGCGCGATCGTCACCTCCGGCATTCCGCACCCGAGCGTGCTGCGGCGCACTCCGCAGGCGATGTGGGAGGTCAGGCACTTCGTCGGGCTGAAGCTGCCCTGGGCGCCCTGGAGCTGCCGGCGCAACGACTTCGCCTATCTCGGCCGGCTCTACCGGCGCTGGGCGCCCGCCTGGTCCGGGCCCGAGCGCGACGAGACCCTGCGCCGCGCCAAGCAGGCGCTCTGCACGCCCGCGACGCTCGACGGGGCGATCTCCTACTACCGCGACCTGCCGCTCGCTGGCTCTGCCGTGGCCGAGCGGGTGCCCGCCGTGCCCGGGCTGATCGTCGGCGGCGACCACGGGCTGGCCGGCGGCGAGCTCTTTGAGCGCACCGCCGAGCACCTGGCGCAACCGAGCCGGGCGCTGATCGTCGAGGGCGCCGGCCACTGGCCGCACCGCGAGAACGCGGCCGTCGTGATCCCCGAGCTGCTCGGCTTCCTGGCACAGCTCGACGCCTGAGCCGGCGATCGGCCAATACAGCTCAAAGGACGTCCCCGAGTGTATGGGCAGCGACGCCGGCGACGCCTGGTTTATCGCTTCCCCTGCACGTAGACGAGCTGCCCGTCGCTGAGCCGATAGACCGTGCCCACCGCCTGCCCATGTCCGCTGGCTGTCGGCGCGCTGGGCGACGGCGCCGGCAGCGTCTGGGTCTGGCCCTGGATGGTCGGCGTGCGCGTTTGCAGCCGGTGGGTGTGCTGGTCGAGCGTCAGGCCCAGCCCGGCGATCAGGAACGCGACGGCGAGCACGATCCCGATGTCGAACAGGTTGACGAGCCCGTCGAGCGGGTCGCCGGCGGCGTCTTCGATGCGTCCGTGGCGGCCGAGCCCCGTGCGGCGCGTCATCGGTCGGTCCGCGGTGGGATCGGTGGCGTTCTCGGTGGCGGCAGTGGCGCGAGCTGTGTCGTGGCGAGGGCTTGTGCGGGGTGCGCTGATGCGGGGTGCGCTGGTGCGGGGTGCGCTGATGCGGGGTGCGCTGGTGCGGGGTGCGCTGATGCGGGGTGCGCTGGTGCGGGGTGCGCTGGTGCGGGGTGCGCTGGTGCGGGGTGCGCTGGCATTGGTTGCGCCTGAGCGGTGGTTGGGCCAGGCACTGGCCGGGACGCGGGAGGAGAGGGGGGAGCGGACGGCGACCTCACCGCGCGCTCCAGCGCGGTGAGGTCTTCGCTGTACATCCGCGTGCGGGTGAGCGTGAGCGCGAACGCGACGGTGCCGACGAGCAGGCCGATCGTGGTCGCGGCGAACGCCGTGCGCAGGTCCGTCGCGAGCGTGGCGACTTCGCCGTGGCCGAGCGCCGCGAGCCCCGGCGCGAGCGGGATCAGCGTGCCCATCAGGCCGAGCGCCGGGCCGGCGCGGACGAGGATCCGGGTGTGGTCGAGACGCCGCTGGACCGCGAGCTCGTAGTCGGCGAGTGCGTGCTCGATGCCGTTCTGTTCGCCGGCGAGGATCGCGCGCGCGATCTCCAGCAGCGCCTCGCGCGCGAACGCGCTGGGCGCGCGCAGCGAGAGCGCGGCGGCCTGCTCGGGGTTGGCGACCACTTGACGGGCGAGGTCACGCAGCGCGCCGCGTCCGGCGCGGGCGCGCGAGTAGAGCTCGGTGGCGAAGCGCCCGACCTCGACCGCGCAGACGAGCAGCACGAGCAGCGCGAGGACGAGCACCGGGATGCGCAGCGAGGAGGCGATTCGCGCGAGCGCTTCGGCGAGGCCGCCACCGCCGCCCGCGGCGGCGAGCGGGCTCACGGAGTCACCTCGGGGCGACGCCGCTCGAGCTGCGAGCCGGCGATCGCGAGCAGCGCGATCGTTATGCCGATCCCGATCGCCGGCCACGGCGTCTGGTTGCCGCCGGCGGCGGCGCTGTGCAGGCCGGGCGCACTGGGTTCGAAGGTGTCCTGCGTGGCGGTCTTGGCGGGCGCACCGATCGGGATGCCTCTGACCTCGTGCCCGGGCGTCTCGCCGGCGAGGTTTGTCGTGCCGACGGTCAGGGGCTTCCCGCCTGAGCTAGATCCACCTGCGCCGTCGCCGGCGCCGGTCCCCTCCGTCGCCGACCCGGCGCGATTGCCCTTCCGGCCGCTATTCGCGGAGGTGAAGGAGTCAGCGCCGCTAGCGGAGACGTTTATGCCCTTATGGCCCGGCCCGGCTCCTGTCCCTTTGTGGTTTTCACTGGGTTCGGATACCGGCGCCGCGGTACTCGAAGACTGTTGTGTTACGTCGAACCCCTGGGTTTCGGCGATGCTCGGTGGGATTCTTCTTGGTCGATCGCGCGTGAGCGGCGTGCAGCTGCCGCCGCCCGCCGGGCGTCTTGCCCTTGCTCTGGGGTTGCGGTCGGCTGAACAGCGGGGCGCCGTCACCGCCACCGCCGGCGATCACGCCGCTGCCGGGCTGGGCCGACTCGCCGCCCAGGCCGGGTTCGGAGCTGCCTGGCGATGGCGGTGTAGGCCCTGCTTTGCTACCAGGTGTTCCAGAAGTGGGAGGTTCGACATAGGGCACCGGTGGATATGGGAAATACCCGCCCGCAAATGTGGGTGCGACCATCGCGGTCATCCACACGCCGTTCATTTCTTTGTTCTCGCCCCACTCGATGTGACCGTCGGGCTGCTGCAGCGCAGCCATGTAGCCGAGCGGTTCTTCCGTTGCCTGGTCAGAGTGCGTGAGCCACGTTTCGGGGTTCTGGCCCGCGGACCAGATGCCCTGTGTCGCCCAGGCGGTCGAGGCGACGTTCGCTTCGCCTTCGCCGGGAAACTCCGGGAAACCGCCATCGGGTTCCTGGGCTTCGTGAAGGTATTTGAAGGCCCTTTCCTGTGCCGCGGTGTCGTGCATTCCGGCTGCGTTCAGCGCCTCGATCGCCGCGCCGGTCGTGTCGACTTCGCCCTGGCTGCCCTTGTCCTTCCACGACCAGCTGCCGTTGTTTTCCTGCTGGCCGATCAGCCATTTGGCCGCTTCGTGAACGGCTTCCCGCGAGGTTGGTTCGTCGATCGCGCTGAGCGCGAGCATCGCCCATACCGTGTCGTTGACTTCACCGTCGCCGCCCGGCACGTACGGGAACGAGCCGCCGGGCAGTTTCCGCGCGAGGATTTCGCCGAGCAGGTCATATCCGGCGAAGTCATGCGGATCGGTGCCCGCCGTCTCGACGACGAGCAGTTCTCGCTCGAGCGTCGTCGTGCAGATCGCCGGCGCGCAGAGTTCTTCCGCGATGCCCTGCTTGAAATGCGCGACGAGGAAGCTGTAGGCGTCGACGCCGCCGGGCTGGGCCTGATCGCGGGGGTTGATGCCGGCGGCGGCGAGCGCGAACGCGACCCAGGCGCTGAAGTCCTGGCTGGGTTCCTGCCCGGCGTTGCCGAACCCACCGTCGGGCAGCTGTGAATCCTGGAGGTAGCGGACGGTGCTGTCGAGCCGCGCTTCGTCGGTTGGGTTGTTTGGCTTCGCCAGTGCTGCCGGGTCGGTGCAGAGGAGAGCCAACGCACACAGTACGAATATCCCCGGCAGTGTCCTTCGGCGAAGCAAGGTCATGGCCGCCCGTGTTTCAACGACCACGCCGTCGAGCTCGGGGATCGCGCTTGGGCTTTGGACGTGGAGGTGCGATGGCCTTGCACCTGCGTCGCACGCGGCGGTGTGCGGCGTGCCGTTCGTGCAGGTGAACGCAACGCATCTGGACCTGGTTGTGTCTCTTTGCGATTGTCGGCTGCTTGGCAGTACTGGGGATCGGTTCTGTAGACGCATCCCCACCGAAGGGTGTCGTCGTCAGGACCGAGGGCGTTGTGGCTGGGGTAGGAGGCGGTGGTGGTTGGTCCGTGCCTTCGGGTTCGGTTTCTTTGCTTTCCGTAGTAACGGGGGGCACTTCCGGCTTGGCTTCTGCTTCGCGACGTCGGGCTTCTTCCTGACGCTTGGCTTCTTCCGCGGTGTGCGGTGGAGTGCGCGCCCGATCTTCGGCCGGCGGTTCCCCGCAGCCGCTTGCGCCTTGCGCCGGTACGCACACGTCGAGGCGGTTGGAGCGGACCGCGCCTTCTTCATCCGCGACGTTCAGGGCGGTGGCCTTGATCCTGTGCCAGCCCGGTGTGGTGAAAGTGATGCTCGCCTTGCCTTGGGCGTTGGTTTTGACCGTTTCCGGATTTGCGGTCTCGACCTGCTCGAACCCCTCGGCGGATGTCTGCACGGGGGAGACGTCGGCGCCTTCGTACGGTGAGGAGCCCGTGCGTTCGGGATTGGCCGGCGGTTTGTCTTCTTGCTGGTCGCTGTAATCGACGACTTCGACTTCGAACGGCTTGCCGAGCTCCGCGGTCGCCGTCAGCGGACGGGCACCGGAGGTGTAGCCCGCGGCGACGGGGAAGAGAGCCAAGAATGGCCTGTCCGAGAAAGCGTTATAGACCCACAGGACTTCGTTGCCCGCACCAAGCTCGTACTGACACCCGCCGACGCTCGTGAAGACGTTGTCGACGAGGATGCCCCAGTACGCCCCTTCGGCCACGCTCTGTTCATCCGGGCCCCAGCGTGTGATGAAGTAATCGTCGTAACCCGGATACCACTTCCCGTCGAACGTTTCACCGATCAGGCTGATCGCGTCGACCGACGCCGCCGTCGGGGTCGGGCCGGGAGTGCGGTGCGCTCCATTGTTGGTCCCATCGCAGGGACGCGCTTGCGTGTCCGACGATGCCTCGACTTCGTGCCCTTCGGTCAGGAGCGGCCCCTCGAACAGGGTTTCGCTCTTGCCCTCGATCCGGACGTTGAGGAGCGTGGGCGTGGCCTGCACAGGCGCGGGCGGCGCGAGAAGGATCAGAATCAGGGAGGCGACGCCGAGCGTCGCGAGTCGTATGCGCATGTGCCTTTGGCCCCTTTCCGCGAGGGCGGTCGACGTTGGTGCGGATCGGAGGGAGGTCTCCTGGCTCCCGAGCCTTCTCCCGCCGCGCCTTCCCAGCTCCTCTGAGGGGGGCCAGTGGCTGCCGCACACGGCGTGCGGCGGGCTGCTTGCTCGGTCACAGTGGCGGGCCCGCGCCGGTCTCTCACCGGCTTCCCCGTCCTCTGATCCTGATGTGTTTGGTGGCGCCAGTCTAGCTGGATCGGCGTGGCGTCGAGGCGCGCCGAGGCCGAGGCCACCGGAGGGAGGTCGCGTTCGCCAGGCGGATCGCGCGTCGCATGCGCTACTGTGCCGGGCGCTTGCGGTGGCGGAACTCCGGTGTGATTCCGGGGCTGACGCGCAGCGGTATGGGTGACGAGCGGATCGTGGTTCCACTGAGGCCGGCTGGTCTTGGGAAGGAGATCCGGGAGGTCGATCCCGAGCCCGAATACGCCCCGCTTGCAGTACCAGATGGTAAGCCTCGCGTATAGGCGGCCGGTGCGCCGCCGATCGATGCGCGCGTGTCGCCGCCCCTCATTTGAAAAAGGAGATGGCGACATGAAGCACCCCCTCAGAGTCAACCGGCTCGCGGTTGTGACGCTCCTATCCCTCGGCTTGGCCTCGTTCGGGCAGGCCGCCTCGCCCGTGAGCGCGCGCGCCGCGAGCGATGAAACGATCGGCGATACGTTTCCCGCGTCGGTCACACCGCAGGGCGCGTACGCAAACAGCGAAGGCACAGCCGACTACGGTCCGGTCTCGATCTCCGACGACGGACGTTATGTCGCGTTTGAGAGCAGCGCCACCAACCTCGGCGCGCAGGGACCGGCCGGAGCGAGCGAGGGATTCGTCAAGGACATGGACACCGGGGAAGTCGAGCTGGTCAGCCGTGCCAACGGCGCGAGCGGTGAACCCGCCGGTGAACCCGGTGTCGAAAACCTTGAGCTCTCCGGGGATGGAGACTTCGTGATCTTCACTTCCAGGTCGTCCAATCTCGTCAGTGGGCTGCCCGGAGAAGAACCCGAAGAACAGCATGTCTACCGGCGTGACCTGCTGACCGGGGAAACAACCTTGGTCGATCGCGTGACCGGCGCCGAAGGTGCGATCCTCAGCCGCGATGCCGTGGCCGAGGCGATCTCGGAGAATGGGCGATACGTGGTGTTTGCCGCCGGCGTGAACGATCTCGAAGACCCTGCGGGCGCCCACGCCAAGACGAGCATGGAAACCGTGTATGTCCGGGACATGCAAACGGATACCACGACGGCGGTCAGTCGTGCTGCCGGCGCCACGGGAGCGATCGCCAACGAAGAAAGCCAGGCGTACTCGATCTCTCCCGACGGGAGCCACGTCGCCTTCGTCTCGAGAGCTACGAATCTCGTGCCGGGGACAGGATCGAATATCTATCCACAGGTCTATCTGCGCGATCTGCAGACCGGCACGACGACGCTTGTCAGTCACACCGCAAGTGGAGAAGCCGGCGAAGGTCGCTCCGAAAACCCGGTGCTCGTGGGCGAAGACGGCTGTCGGGTGGAGTTCAGCTCCGAGGTCGACGATTTGCTGGAGCCTCCGTCGATCGAAATCGACGGCGAACCGGTCGAGATCAGCGGCCCGCAGATATACCTTGCGGATCTCTGCTCGACCCCGGCGACCACGACGCTTCTCAGTCAGAATGAAACAGGCATTGCCGGCGATGCCTACGGTGTCTTCGGCGCGAGCGCTGACGGCAACGACGTCCTGTTCGCGGGTGAATTCCTAAGCGGATATCACCTCTTCCTGCGCGATCTGAGCACGGGACAGACGACGCAGCTCGACCGTTCGAGTGGCGCCGAAGGAGAATCCGCCAACAGGGAAAGCGAGCAGGCCGCGATCTCGGCCAACGGCTGTCGGGCTGCGTTTGACACCAACGCCACAAACCTGGGCTCGCCCGAAGGGCCAAATGGAGAAAAGCCGACCGAGGTCTATGTTCGTCAGCTGGGCTCTTGCCAACCACCCGCCAAAGGGGAACACCACGAAGAAACCGAAGAAGTCGGCAACGGCGGCGAACAGCCAAACACGGGCGGGCAGCCAACAAACACCGGCGAACAGGTGAACGGTGGCGGCCAGGGCCCAACGACCGCCGCCGCGGTGACACCGGTACAGCCACCAGCCGCCGTCTCGAGCACGGCATCGGCATGCGTGGTCCCGACGATGCGAGCCTTGGACCTGAGGGCCGTCGAGCAGAAGCTGAGCGCAGCCCACTGCGCGCTCGGTCGCGTCACCTACCACTACAACGCGATCCCCAGGGGCGGCCTCGTCGAGCAGTCCCTGCATCAGGGGACGATCCGCGCAGCCGGCACGAGGGTTGATGTTTGGCTCTCGCGGGGACGTGACCTCCACTACGACCATCCCAGCCAAGTGCGCAACCGGCGTCGGCATTGACGGCAGTTGGTGATGACGGGCATGTCACGTCTACCGCCCCGCCAGGCTCTGCCGCGGCACGTAGCGCCCGCCATCCCCGCGCGTGAGCAGCCCCATCAGCTCGAGCTCACCGAGTGCGAGCAGCACCTCGCCGGCGTCGGCGATCGCGGCGGAGAGCTTGGCGGGGGTGTCGTAGCCGGCGCCAACCTGCTCGAGCGTCGCTTGCAGTCGCGGCTCGAGCACGACCGTCCTCGGCGTCGCGCTCGTGCCCGGCTGTGCGCCGGTGCTCCGCTGCGCTCCCGTACCCCGCTTCGCGCCGGGTAGAACGTGCGGATCGCGTGGCTGGGTCCCCGCGTAGAGCAGCTCGAGCGCATCCCCCGGCCCCCTCACCAGCGCGGCTCCCTCCATCAGCAGCGCGTGCGTGCCTCGCGACACCGGCGAGGTCACGCGCCCCGGAACAGCCGCAACGGTCCTGCCCAGGGCCCGCGCGATCCGTGCGCCCTGCAGTTCTCCCTGATCCTCGTCGGCCTCGACGACGATCGTCAGCTGTGCGAGTCCCACGACGGTTCGTTCGCGCGCCGGGTAGCACCAGTTCCTGGGGCCGTATCCGCACGGCAGCTCCGCCAGCACGCAGCCGGTCGCCAGCAAACGCTTGTGCAGCGCGCGCCGGCGTGCCGGGCAGGCCACGTCGAGACCACCGTCGAGCACCGCGAGCGTCTCTCCACCGGCTTCGAGCGCGCCCTCCTGGGCGGCGACCGCGATCCCGTCGGCGAGGCTGCCGGCCACGGTCACCCCGCTCGCGGACAGCCCCCGCGCGAGGTCCCGCGCCATCTCCATGCCGTAGTCCGTCGCCCGGCGGCTACCGACGATCGCCACCGTCGGTGACGCGCTGAGCGCTTGCAGCCGCCGGGCGGCTCCGCCCGCCACGTGCAGCATCCACGGCGCCCGCTCGCATGCCTCGACGAGCCCGCGCGGATAGCCGTGGCAATGCCGGCAGATCGTCTCCACTCCCGGGCTCGCGTGGAGGTCGAGGTGATCCGGGTTGAAACGCGCATGCCGCTCGCGCAGCTCCCGCCGGCGCCGGCCCCCGATCGCCTGGATCAGCTGCTCGTCGTCGAGCGCCAGCAGCGCGAGCAGCCGGCTGCGATCGCGTGCGTGGTAGCCCAGGCGGGTGCCGAGCAGCGCCAGCAGCCAGCTGTGGCGCAGGCATTCCGTGCACGCGCTCGGCGCGTCAGGCGTGGCTGGCGCGTTCGGAACACGGGGCACGTCTGGCTCATGGGGCATGTCCGGCATGTCAGATCGGTCTGGCGCGTGTGGGGTGTGCGGCGTGCCGGGTACGTCCGGTATGTGTGGCTTGCCGGTCATGCCGCGCGGCTCCCCGCCTGCTCCGTGTCGGAGCGCATCGCGAGCGCCGAGCCGACGTCCCGCGCGCGCACCCGCTCGCTGCCGTTGAGGTCGGCGACCGTGCGGGCCACACGCAATACCCGGTGCTGGCCACGCGCGCTCAGCAGGCCGCGCCCCTGGCTCTTGCTGAGCAGCTCCTCGGCTTGCGAATCGAGCCGTGCGTGGCGTTGCAGCATGCGCACGTCCATCTGCGCGTTCACGGTCACGCCCTCGTCTCGCAAGCGGGCCGCCTGGCGCTCGCGCGCGAGCATCACCTGCTCGCGCGCCTTCGCCGAGCTGCTCAGCGGCGCCGCCTCGAGGCCGGCCGCGCCCTCGCCTTCGAGCTTGACGAGCAGGTCGATGCGATCGAGCAGCGGGCCGCTCAGCCGCCGGCGATGCCTGGCAAGTTCGGTTTCGCTGCAGCGGCACCTTTCCCAGTCGCCGGCGTAGCCGCAGGGGCACGGGTTGGTGGCCGCGACGAGCATGAAGCGCGACGGGTACACGGCCGAGTGCTGTGCCCTGACGATCGCCACGCGGCCGTCCTCCAGCGGTTGGCGCAGCGCCTCGAGGACCGGGCGCGCGAACTCGGAGAGCTCGTCCAGGAACAGCACCCCGTTGTGCGCCAGCACGATCTCGCCGACGGACCCCCGATGCGCGCTGCCGATCAGTCCCGCGGTCGTGATCGAGTGGTGGGGCGCCCGGAACGGCCGGCTGCTGGCCAGCTCGCCCTCGAGGCCGCCTGCCATGCTGTGGATCCGCGTCACCTCGATCGCCTCCGCACGGTTCAGCGGGGGCAGGATCGATGGCAGGCGCTGGGCGAGCATCGTCTTGCCGGTGCCCGGCGGCCCGCTCAGCAGGCTGTTGTGGGCGCCCGCGGCCGCCACGATCAGCGACTTGACCGCGTGGTGCTGGCCGCGCACGTCGCTCAGGTCCGGCTCCGTGGGGTCGCGCATGTCGCGGCTCGCCTGCGCCGGCGCGGGCAGCTCGTCGGGCCGGCCGCCGCCGAGCACGCGCACGGCGCTGCTCAGGCACTCGACGCCCGCCACCTCGAGACCGTCGACCAAGAGCGCCTCGCGCGCCCGCTCGGGCGCCAGCACGAGCGTGCGCAGGCCGGCCTTGTGCGTCGCCTGGGCGACGGCGAGCGTGCCCTGCTGGCAGGCTCTGACGCCGCCGTCGAGCGACAGCTCGCCGAACAGCGCGTGGCTCTGCAGCGGCTCGTCGGGGAGCTGTCTGCTGGCCGCCAGCAGCGCGCAGGCGAGCGCGAGGTCGAGGCCCGGGCCGATCTTCGGCACGTCTCCGGGGGCGAGGTTCGCGGTGATCCGCCGGGCGGGGAACTCGTAGCCGGAGTTGATGATCGCCGCCTGCACCCGCTCGCGCGCCTCGCGCACGGCCGCGTCCGCGAGGCCGACGATCGTGAATCCGGGCAGGCCGGGGCGGATGTCGACCTCGACGGTCACATGCCGCGTCTGCAGCCCTTCGATCGTGAACGTGTGCGCCCGTGCAAGCATTGCTTCTCTCCTCTCGCCGTTTCTCTGGGGACGGGACGAGAAAAGCTAGGCCGCGTTTGGGACGGCACGCTCGATCGGGGCTCTATCTGAGCCCCGGAAGGGGTCTGCGGAGGATCTTCGGGCCTACGGCCCGACGAGCTCGCGGACGGCTCGCAAGTTTTTTTGTCTACAGACCGTCGGGGTGGCGCTCGACGAAGCCGCCACCGTCGTCGCCGGGCGAGTTCGACCAGCGCGAGCCGTCTTCCTGCAGCGCGACGGTGTCGAAGCGCCGTCCGTCGATCGTCATGTAGGCGTGTTCGGCGTTGGCGTAGATCGTGATGTACTTGCCCGGTCCGGCTTCGCCATAGGACTCCAGGCCGAGTCGAGTCCTCGGGCGAGCTGAGCAGGCCGCCGCCGTGCAGCGCGTAGGAGACCGAGCCCGAGCAGTCATAGCCCTCGGACTCGAACGAGCCGTGCCCGCCACCGTAGACGTACGGCCGCGTCGCGATTTCGTCCGCGGCCGCGATCACGCGCGCCACGACGCCCGAGGCTTCGCCTTCGCCGGCGGTCGCGGTGCTCGTCGCGCCGCCCGAGCCGGTGCTGGTGGGCGAGTCGCTGCGGCCCGGGCCGAACCCGGCGAGCGCGCTAGCGGGCGGCGTGAGCGTGCTCTCATCGGTGACGCCGATCACGCTCCAGGTCGAGGGGCCGACGACGCCGTCGACGTCCAGGCCGTGGCGTTCCTGCAGGCGGCGGACCGCGGCCTCGGTTTCCGGGCCGAATTCGCCGTCGACCGGCAGCTTCAGCGCCTGCTGCAGCCGTGCGACGGGGTTGCCACCGTCCAGCAGCGCCGGGGCCGGCGTGGCGGGCGTGTCAGGAGTGCCTGCTGCGTCGGTCGTGCCGGCGGCTCCTCCCGGCTGGGCGGCGGTCGTTTGGGTAGCGGCGGTCTGGGGTGCCGGCTGAGCGGCGGCCGGCTTGACGATCGCGGAGGGGGGAGGGGTGAGCGTTTCCTCGCCGTGCACGCCGATCGCGTTCCACGTCTCCGGGCCGACGATCCCGTCGACGGTCAAGCCATGGCGGGCCTGCAGGCGACGGATCGCGGCCTCCGTTTCGGGGCCGAGGTCGCCGTCGACCGGGAGATGCAGCGCGTGCTGCAGCTGGGCGACCGCGCTGACGGGGGTGGGAGTGGGAGTGGGGGTGCTGCCGGTCGACGCGGGCGCGCTGACCGTCGAGGCTGGAGTGCTGTCGTCGGAGACGGCGGCGGTCTGCGCCTGTGCGCCGGTCGTCTGCGTGCCGCCGGTCGTCTGTTCGCTGCTATCCGTCTGGGCGTCGCTGGTCGCCGGCGCTTCGCCGGCGCCGGTCGCCGACTGCGTGACGGCCTGCGTCGAGGAGGCCTGCGCGGCCACGGTCGATGCGGGCTGTTCGGGGGCGGTGGCCTGCGTGGAGCCGGTCTGGGTCTGCGCGGAGCTCGCGAGGGTTTCTCCGGGGATCGTGCTCTGCACGTCGGCCGCGAACGCGGATCCGGCGCCTGCGCTACGCAGCGCGGCGCTCGTGAGCGGACCGACGATTCCGTCGACGGTGAGCCCGTGGCTGGACTGGAAGCTGCGGACCGCCGCTTCGGTTTCGGGACCGAAGATGCCGTCGACTTTGATCGAGCCGAGCGCCTGCTGCAGCAACTGCACCTGCCGGCCTTCGCTGCCGTAGCTGAGCACGATCACGTGTTCGGTCGTCGTCGCGGGCTCCGGCGTGGGGGTGGCCGTACCGGCGGACGCGACCCCGGCGGCGATGCCGACGGCGGGGCCGGCGGTGAGCGCCGCGAGCGCGCCGAGCGATACGCGCTTGGCGCGCGAGCTGGCCGGCACGAAGCGCAGCTCGGCGGCGCGACGGCGCGCGCGCGAGCGGCCCAGCGAGAGATCCCAGGGGAGCTCCTCGGCGAGGTCGCGCGGGGAGGAGGGGGCGGCCCGGTTGCGTGTGTCGAGCATCGCCGAGAGGGAGTTTGGGGAGGCGCTCTGCGGGGAAACCTTCCTGGAGGTTCTCCCCTTGGAAGTGGCGCGGGTACGTCCAGCGGCAGCTTTTTGGCGGCGTTCGCGCGAGCGAATCAGCGAAAGCTCCCAGGGCTCGAGCACGGCAAGATCACGCGGGAATCCCGACATAAAACGGCGTCCTTTCAGTCTTCTCTTGGCGCCTACGGGGTTAGCTGTCGGGCTCGCGCAAATTGCGCTACGCCACAATGGTTGTGGCGATTCGCCCCCGCAACCGAAACGGCTGCTTTGGGTCCCCCGCTCCTCGACCCCGTAGGATCAAGGACTCGGCACGAACGGGCAGGAAGCTAACAGGTCCTTCTGCAAGATGCATCACATGGGGAGGTCTGCAACATTTCTTGCCGACGGTTTACGCTCACCCTGACGATGGAGGGAATTAGCGATGCCTGACGTAGCGATGAGCAGCGAGACCGCGAGCACCCTGCCGAGCTGGACGTTCGAGCCCGGCCACACCGAGGCCGGTTTTCGCGCCCGGCACATGATGGTGACGTGGGTGCACGGTCTGTTCAAGGACGTGCACGGGAAGCTGCATCTGGACTGGAACGACCCGCTGAGCGCGAGCTTCGAGGGGAAGATCGAAGCGACGAAACTGTGGACAGGGGAGAGCGAACGCGATGCCCACCTGCGCAGCGCGGACTTCTTCGACGTGGAGCACCATCCTCAGATCACGTTCGCGGGACGGCTGGCCGAGCGCACCGGCGACATTGCCTTCAAGGCCGTCGCGGACCTGACGATCAGGGGGATCACCAAGCAGGTGGAGATGGACGTGTCGTATCTCGGCCAGTGGAAGACCCCGTTCTGGGTCGGCGACGAGAACAAGGGCACGCTGACGCGGATCGGCTTCGAGGCGAAGACGCGGATCGACCGTCACGAGTTCGCGGTTTCCTGGCAGGACAAGATCCCCGGGGGAGGGGTGGTCGTGAGCAACGAGATCGAGGTGACGATCGACGTCGAGGCGATCCTCGACAAGGACCTGGAGAGCACCGGCGCGATCGAGTACTACAGGGCGGACAACCCGGCCTGACCCCGACAGCATCGACCCGACCGAAGGAGCAAAGATGCCCTGCACGCACCTGGACCACGTCCTGATCACGGAGTTGCCGGCGGAGAGCGACGGCTGCGAGGACTGCCTCGCCACCGGCGGCAAGTGGCTGCACCTGAGGATCTGCCTGGAGTGCGGAAAAGTCGGCTGTTGCGACGACTCGCCCAACCGCCACGCGACCGCGCACGCGAAGGCGAGCGGGCACCCGATCATCCGCTCGCTCGAGCCCGGCGAAGAGTGGTCGTGGTGCTACATCGACGAACTGATGATGAAGATCCCCGAGGTGTGCGGCGAGACCCGGATCCCGCCTTCGCCTTTGGGCGGGTAAAGGTTTTAATGGGCCGCCTGCCGGCGGCTGCTGTGAGGTTCGCTGTTAAGGAACTGGGCGTGGCTCCGCTTTACGAGCGTGCAGAATTGAGGAGCGAGCCGGCGGGAGCGGGGTGCTCGGCGAGGAATCGCTCGAGCGCGTCGGGCGCGAGCGGGCGGGCGAAGAGGAAGCCCTGGGCGAGGTCGCAGCCCTCGAGCTGCAGCGCGCGGACCTGGCTGTGCTGCTCGACACCCTCGGCGAGCGTCTGCAGGCCGAGCGCCTTGCCGAGCTGGATCAGGGTGTGCGTGAGCGCGTGCGCCTCGCTGGAGAGCGCGAGGCCGGTGATGAACGTGCGGTCGATCTTGAGAGAGTCGACGGGGAACTGGCGCAGGTAGGCCAGCGAGAGTAGCCGGTCCCGAAGTCGTCGACCGCGATCCGCACGCCGAGCCCCTTGAGCTCGGCGAGCAGCGAGGCGGTGGTCTCGGGCTTGCGCATCAGCACCGTCTCGGTGATCTCGAGCGTCAGCGTCGCCGGGTCGAGGCCGCTGTCGGCGAGCGCCGCGTGGACCTCCTCGACGAACTCCGGGCGCTCGAGCTGGCGCGCGGAGACGTTGACGGAGATGTTCAGGTCGTGCCCCCGCGCGTGCCAGGCGGCGCCCTGCAGGCAGGCCCGTTCGAGCACCCAACGGCCGATCGGCACGATCAGCCCGCTGTCCTCGGCGATCGGGATGAACGCGTCGGGCGGGATCACCTCGCCCGAGCGGTGGCGCCAGCGCAAGAGCGCCTCGACGCCGACGACCTGTTCGTGCTCGAGGTCGAGCATCGGCTGGTAGACGAGGAACAGCTGCTCGGCGGCGAGCGCGTTGCCGAGGTCCATCTCGAGGTGGATGCGGTCCTGCGCGGCGGTCTGCATCGCGGTCTCGAACTTGACGTAGCCGTCCTTGCCGAGCGCCTTCGCCTTGTAGAGCGCGAGGTCGGCGTCCTGCATCAGCGCCTCGGCCGAGGCGGGCCGGCCGGTCGCGATGCCGATGCTCGCCGTCACCAAGAGTGGTTGACGCGAGGATGACTCGGACAGCCGGATCGGCTGGCGCAGTACGTCGAGGATCCGCTCGGCGACGAGCTCGGGCGCGGCCTCCAGGCCGAGCGAGTCGATCAGCATCACGAACTCGTCCCCGCCGAGGCGCCCGACCGTGTCGTTGTCGCGCAGAATCGTCTTCAGGCGCGCGCCGACCTGGCGCAGGACCTCGTCGCCCGCGTGGTGGCCGTGGCGGTCGTTGATCTGCTTGAAGTTGTCGATGTCGACGAACAGCGCCGTCACTGCCACGTCCTGGCGCCGGCCGCGCGCGAGGATCTGCTCGGCGCGGTCGAGCACGAGGATCCGGTTCGGCAGGTCGGTGAGCGGGTCGTGCAGCGCGCTGTACTCGAGCTCGTCGGTCTTCTCCCCGACGAGCCCCCAGGCGCGCTGGCGCGAGCGCGCGAGCACGCGCCAGAGCAGGAAGACGAGCAGCGTGACGAGCAGCCCGAACGCCAGCGCGATCGCGCCCTGCGTGTCAGCCGCGAGCGGGCTGTCGGCGGTGCCGCTGACCTGCACGAGCCAGCCTTCGCCGAGCGCGATGCGCTCGGAGTAGCCGGGCGAGCGGCCTCGCGGATGCGCGCCGGCGCGCGCGATCAGCTCGAGCGGATCGCCGCTGTTGCGGTGGTAGAGCGCCAGCGTCAGCGAGCCGTGGCGGGCGAGCAGTGGGTCGAGCAGCGCCGTGCCGGCGAACGACGTGCCGATGATGCCGCGGAAAGCCGCCCGGCGCTGCGGGACCGTCGCGAGCGGCGCGCGTGAGCGGTAGACGGCTTCGCTGATCCCGACCAGCGAGGCGACGCCGAGGCCGGGGAGGGGGGTGACGATCAACGCGCCCGTCGTGCGCTCCATGCCGATCAGCGCCGCGTATGGCGATTTGCCGATCCCGGGCAGCGCCGGCGCGCAGTAGTCGAGCAGCGGCGGGTAGACGGTCTTTCCACCGGGGTTGCCGACCGTGGCGCGCGTCAGGCAGTAGAACGGGCGGCTGCCGGAGGGGACGATCTGGAAGGTGCCGTGCAGCGCCTTGCGGGCCGTCGGGTCGGCCTCGGCCTGCGCGCGGAACGCGGGCAGTTCGGAGGCGGGGACCGCCTGGATGAAGACGGCCGTGACGTCGGGCGACGTCGGGGCGCCGCGTTGCAGCTGCCGGTACCACTGCACGTAGCGCGTGTCGCCGGCGTTCGGCTCGAGCGTCGCGATCGAGCGCATCGCCCGCGTGAGTCGATTTTCGTCTGCAGCCTCGCCGTCAGCGTGCTGCTGAGGTCGGTGACCGTCGCTTCGAAGGACTTCCTGTTGGCGTGCAGCGAGCTTGTGCGCCACGCGGAGGCCAGGAGGGCCGACCCGGTGACCCCGATCGCGACGATCAGCCCCCCGATCAGGAACGTCCGCAGGCGGCTGGAGCGCCAGGGCGCGCTCACAGCTCGCCGAACCAACATGCCACTGCGGGCCATCCGGTCCAGGGGTGCGGCAAGCGCCGCGACGAGTCCGAGTCCATGATCTAGCCGACGCCCATCCTACTACTGTCGTCAAATAGATTGGATCGCTTGAATCAGCGGAGGAAGATGATTCGCGAGAGGGTGTCATCGAGACGGTGTGATCGGCGAAAGGCGCTGGTCGTGAGCGGGGGCCAATCCTCTAGGACCGTAAACGAATAGAAAGACTGTAAAGGAATAGAAAGACTGTAAAACTATAGAAATCACTTGCTATCATCGGGCCATGAGTTCCAGTCCCAAGAACCCTTTCAAGCCCACCTTCGGAGCCTCGCCGCCGCTGCTCGTCGGACGTGACGAACTGGTCGGGGACTTCCGGGATGCCCTCGACGACGGGCCGGGTGGCCCAGGACGGGCCACGCTCTACACCGGCGCACGTGGGACGGGAAAGACTGTCCTGCTCAACGCCGTTCAAGATGAGGCGAGATCCCGTGGTTGGCTGGTGATCACAGAGACCGCGACGCCCGGACTACTCAAACGCCTCACCGGCGAGCACCTACCGCAACTGCTCGCCGAACAGGACCCAAAGGCGACGAGGCGACGGCTGTCGGGGGTCGCTGCGCCGGGGGGCCTCGGTGGCGCAAGCTGGCAGACGATGGACCTACACGAGATCACCCCCGGCTTGCGTTCGCAGATCACGAGCCTGTGCGAGATCCTCGCGTCCGGGGAGACGGGGCTCCTGATCACCGTCGATGAGCTCCACCGTAGCCTGTTCGACGAGTTGGTGCAGTTGTGCACGGTTGTGCAGCACGCCTTCCGCGAGGATTTGGAGCTCATGTTCGTCGGCGCGGGTCTGCGGGCAGCCGTCAGCGACCTGCTCGGCGAGAGCGTGCTCACGTTCCTGCGACGCGCCGAACGCTATGACCTTGGCAGAGTCGCTGATGACGATGTCGCGCTCGCGATCGAGCGCCCCGTCATCGACGCGGGACGGACGATCGCCGCCAACGCCCTCGACCTCGCTGTCACCGCGACCGCGGGTTACCCCTTCCTGATCCAGCTGGTGGGATACCGAATCTGGCGTCAACATCCCGAGCGCGGAAAGATCACCGTCGACGACGTTCAGGTGGGCGTAGAGGAGGCGCGGCGACGGCTCGGGTCGCTCGTTCACGGCCCCGCCTTCCAGGAGTGCTCGGACATCGACAAGACCTTCCTGCTCGCGATGGCGGGGGACGACGGCCCAGCGAAGATCAGCGACATAGCGAAGCGCATGGAAGTGAAACCGGACTACGCGAACGTATACCGCGCGCGACTGATCGAGAGCCAGCTGATCGAACCGGCCGGACGCGGCAAGCTCGACTTCTCGCTTCCCGGCCTCCGCGAGTACCTGCGCGAGCACGCGGCGATCGATCACGTGGCGGAGTAGCGTTTGCTGCTGGCCCGCTCGAAGCGGCAGCCCGGGGTCGAGCTCGTAGGCATCCGCTCGTCGCAGATAGTCCTCTCGATAGCTGAAGGTGGCCGATTCGCTCTGTCCGTGACGATGCGTCCAGAGCGCTCCCGCGGGAACAGCGCGGCCGGCGATCTGCACGTCCACCTCGATCGGCTGCTCAACCATCGCTCGTCAGCTTCCTCGGTCGCACGCGCCGGGGCAGCTCCTCTTCTGAGCGCAGCCGACCGATATCGCTGGCGAGCGGGTCCAGCGCCTCGGCGAGAAGATCTTGAATGCCGAGCGCCCTCAGGATTCGGAGCAGGTTCTCGACACTGACGCCGCCGTCGGCTGCCTCGAGGCGGTGAATGACCCCGCGCGAGACGTCGGCACGCTCCGCCAGTTGAGCCTGCGTGAGACCGCGCAACTTCCGCCACGTGGCGATGCTGTTCGCCAGGCTTCGTTGAGCTCGGCGAACCGGGATCGGAGTTGCTCTGGAAGTTTTATGATCCATATATAGGGCACTATATAGTATTCTGCACTATATATCGATCATTATCAGTACAAACTCAACCAGCCGCCCCAAGTGCCACGGTCTTTTCTCGGCGTCGCCGATGCCGATGCCCGTTCTCGACGGTCGTGCTCGATACGCTTGGGGCGCATCCTGGCGACGTGGCGGAGTGGCTACGCAGCGGCCTGCAAAGCCGTCTACACCGGTTCGACTCCGGTCGTCGCCTCTAATGAGAAGTACCTGCAAAACGGCATTTTCGGCGGGAGCCCTCGCAGCCCAAGACGGCCGAAAGGCCAACTCTCCCCAAACTCTCCCCAATCGGGGCTTTCGCGGGGGCAAAAAGAGGGGCGAGCCGCCTGGCCCGCCCCTCTAAAAAGCCCGCTGATCGGCGTGTCAGGCGGCGCGGCGCAGCGGGATCACGTTGGTCTCCTCCTCGCTATCCGCACCTCCCCAAAGCGCGGTCAGCTTGGCCGCTGCGTCGGGATCGGGGGCGTAGTGCAGGTAGCGTTCGGTGGTGGTGATGTGACGGTGGCCCATCATCCGCTGGACTTCATGGATCTTGAAGGCACGGATCGCCTGCGTTCCGAACGTGTGCCGCAGGTCATGCAAGCGCAGCTTGGGCAGACCGGCTCGTTCGGCGGCGCTCAAGAACCTGCGGTAGAGAGACGTGCCACAGATCGGCTCGCCGGGTTTGGCGTCGTGCTCGAAGACCAGCATGTTCCCGGTCTTCCCCTCGCAGAACGGGGCGAGCACCGAACGGACGTTGGCCGTCATCGGGACCGACCGCACCCGCCGGCCCTTGTTGCCCGCGTGCCCACCATTCGTCGTGAAGCCGTCCTCGAAGCGCAGCACGCCGACACCGAAGTCGACGTTGCTGACCTTCAGACCGCGGATCTCGCTCAACCTGGGGCCAGCCTCGGTCGCGACGGTGTAGATAGCCACATCGGTGTCGGAGTATGCCTCGGCGACAAGCTTGCGCACCTGCTCGGGCGTGTAGAAGCGCAGCTTGCCCTCGCTCTCGACCTTCTGGCCCATCCAGGCCCACGCGAGAGCCGGGCTGCTCCGGTGTGTCCCGAAGATGCCGCGCACGACTCGCCGGTAGTGGTTCACGGTGTCAGCGCTGCGTTTGGCCTTCGCGAGCTCCTGGCGGACAGCCAGCAGGTCATCGTCGGTGAACGTGTCAAGCAGCCGGTCGGCCCACGTCAGTTCGCCCCGCCACGGACGCGCTGCGAGGCGCTCGCCGATCTTCTTGTACTCGTGCATCGTGGAGCCGCGCAGCCCCTTCTCCTGGGTGCAGTAGCGCACGAAGGAATCCAGCGCCGCGCGAAACGAACGTCGAGCATCGGGCGTGTCCGTGGAGTGTTCCGCGGCGAACGCCTGCGCCTTCGACAGGGCATCGCCTTCCGTCAGGTGCCCATGCGGAGGCCGCCCCTTCTTTCCACGCGAGACCGAGCACCTCCTTGGAGTCCTTGCCCGACGGAAGGCGATAGCGCATGACCCAAACGGGGGTCGATCGCGGCTTGCCCTTGTATGTCGCCGACAGGGCGACGCTGACCTGTGCGTGCTTATGAGCTTGCATCGGGACCTCTTTTCCTGATGCCGGGGTCGAGGGCGTTTGCGCGCCGCTCGGCCGTCGTTCCAGAGTGTCCTCGGGGTTAGCGCCCCGGGGACACTCCCTATCTGTACGCGGCATCTTATGGGAGCCGGCGGCGCGGTCATGAGCCGCGCCGCTGATTCTCAAGCCACGCTTCGATATCCAGCCAGCGGAAGCGCCGATAGCGGCCAACACAGACGTGCGGTATGCGATCCGCCCGCGCAGCCTTGTTGACCCACGACGGCTGGACGCCGAGCCGGGAGGCAACTTCGTCCGCCGTGAGCAGCCTGGTCACATCGTTAATGCGTCCTCCAGGACGAGCCTGGGTTGTCGATGGTTGTCCGTGCATGTTGTTGTTGACCACGACGGCACCGAACCGGCCATTGAATTTGCAAGCAGGTTCAGGATGGTCGCTCACGCCCTCGCGATCGGCCTACTTATCCCACCCTCCGCGACGCGCCAGGGAGCGGATGTGGTCCCGCTTATGTACAGCCAGGCAAGGTCAGAGCGACCGCCCACTAGCGCTGCTTTACGGCAGGCATTTGTGCAGGTAGGCGATGGCAACTGCAGCGGACGCAAGGACTGCCTCGGCCATCTCTGGAGGCACGTCGTGCGGGAGTGCGCCCGCACCATGCCCACCGCGCTTGTTACGAGGCGACGCTGCACCGAGAACGACGCGCTCCATGAATCGAGGGACGACCCCGGCCTGAGTCAGAAGGTCGAAAAGCTTGAAGGCAGCGTCGTTCTCGTTGAAGCTCACACTGTGCTCGGCCAGCAGCACCTTCATGGCACTCTCGACGGCGCAGCCAGACTCATGCACGGCCTGCTTCAGAGAGGCAGGCGTGCCGAGCTATCTCGGCACGCGCCTGCTCGAACTCACTCCGCGTCGCCCCGGCGAACCTGGCATCCGTGATTGCGCTCAAGGCTGGCCGATCGCTCGCTGCTCGACCTCCTCGTCGCCGATCCAGGCGAACCCCTTGCCTGTCTCGAACTCCCACTCGATGCGCCGGTTCTTGCAAATCCGGTTGATGGCATCGGTCGGAGCGACGGGCGCCCGGAGGCTAGCCAGGAGCACTGCTGATCGAAAATCGGACTCGGGTATGTGTGCCAAGATCGTCAATGCGAACAGATTTTCCGCCTGAGCTTGCTCGCCGAACGAGGTTACCGAGGGAACACATCGCAGCGCGCTGGATCTCCGTGCGTATCGTCTCGGCCTGCTCTTGACCCCACACCGGCTCTACAGCCAATAGGTAGTCGTCGACGCTGAGGAAACGCTCTGCGAGGAACGCCTGAAATATGACCGAATGCGCCATCTGGAGTGCGCCCAGGATCAACGCACGGGCTCCGTAATCCATACCGGTCGGCAGACGCTGAGATGCCGTATTAAGCAGCGGCGGAATCATGGCGCACTCACAGTAGCGCCGAGGGCGATGCCCGAGATCGGCGACCGGGAGCGGTCGGAAGACTCGTACTGGCAAGATGCGTGGCGTGACTGGATCGACTGTGCCCAGCACCTCCCCCACCGTTATCAATCACGTCGTCGTCCATTCGGGCGACTTGGTGAGTGCGTTGATCGGTGGCAGCATCGTCTTGTTGGGCGTCTTCGTAGGCGAGGTGTTTGTTCGCCTACGTGAGCGCCGCAGGCGCCTTGATGAGGCCGCCTGGGAGCTTCAGAGCGCCACACGCGGAGGGCTGCTCGTAGGACGGCTCTCCGAGATGACGCCTTCCGAAGCGTCGTCGCGCTATGCCCACGTCCTACACCAGCTCGGACGTATCCGGGCGGAGGCGAAGTGGCCAATCCGGGATGCCAAGAAGATCAGAGATGAGGTTGACGCGATCACGATTCGCCTGATGGTCGCGGTAGTGCGAGCTGGAACGCAGGGCGCTGGGCATCCGCGTCTCGGACCGATCTTGGGCTCGAAGCTACTTCCGCTCTATCTTCCACGAACCCCACGCAAAACAAGTGCTAGAGGATGCGTTGAAAGCCGAGGGACTGCCCTCGCTCGCCGAGATTACGGCTGACGAATCGCCGAACGTGCAGCACCCGACGGGCGGGACCACCTCGTGACCGACCGTCCCCCGGGCTGGCACCTGGGTCGCCGCTCCAGCGCTCTAGATCAGCCCGGCGGGGTGCCGGAGCATCGCTGAGCGCATACGAAGCGCCTGCGCTAGCCACCCGCCGATAACTCCACCCCCGACCCCACTCTCGTACGTGTTTGAGGGAAATGAGTCGCGCAGCTCGGCTGCAATGCAAAGGTCCGCTCTTAGCTCCTCATCCGCGATGGCGTTGATACAAGGCCACGGAGCACAGCCAGCGACCTCCTAGGGTGCTTCTTGACCGGATCAAGGAAGCGTTCGTCGGCCACAGTCCGATGGTAGCGCGAGGAGGACCGGGAGGAAACAATATCGAGGCGCGGGCTCATCGTGCTGCTCCTGTGTTGGGTGGTTGGACGATGCGGTTGATGGCGCGGGCGATCCCTGGTATCCGGCTGCGGCGGCTCGGCGCGATCGGGTGGTGGAAACCGGGGCCGTAGTCGCGGTCGGGTAGCTCGGGGTGCGCGAGCGATGGGGTCTGCGCGTGGCTGCGGCGCATGTTCGTGGCGAGGCGCTTGATGCGGTCGGTGTCGTGGCCCTCGACGCCGAGGTCCTCGCGGGAGACGTACCAGTCGGTGCCCTCGCGGGCGCGGGACGCCTCGACGTAGGCGGGCTCCTTGCTGGTCTGCCAGCCGCCGGTGACGACGAGGGTGCGGGTGACGGTCGCGCCCTGCGCGCGGTGGATGTGCTGGGCGTAGCCGAGGCGCACGCGGGCGAGGTCCTCGCCGGCGAGCGTTCGCTGGCGGCCGGTGACGTCGAACTCGATCAGCACCTCCCCCGCCTCGGTGACGTCGAGCACTTCGCCGCGGCTGCCGTTCTCGATGCGCTCGCTGCCTGGCTCGTGGTGCTGGTCGATCATCGCGACCCGGTCGCCCTGGCGGACGCCGTAGTGGACGCCGGGCACCTCGACCTCCAGCTCGCCGAGTTCGCCGCGCTCTGCGCGGTAGTGCTGGGCGCGGGCGTTGAGGCGGTGGATCTCCTGGTTTGAGGCGTCAGAGATCAACGCGACCTCGCTCGATCGGATGGGTCTCGGTGAGCGTCGCCCAGTCCTGGACGGCGTGCTCGACCGCCTCGTCGCGGGTGTCCGCCATGTGCAGCGCCCGCGTGCGAGGTAGTGCGCCATCGCCCGGTCGGTGCGGCCGGCGCGCAGGTCCGCCCACGCGCGCTGTTCGTCGGGGTCGAGCGTGCGGCGGACGTTCGAGAGCTCCGCGCTCGGCGCGATCTCGGCGAGCCGGTCGAACATGCCGCCCGCGCCGATCGAGGGGAGCTGCGCGCCGTCGCCGATCGCGACGAGCTTCGCGCCGGTGCGCTCCACGATCTCGGTCAGCCGGTCGAGGCGGTCGGTGTCGGCCATGCCCGGCCTCGTCGAAGTAGATCGTCGTGTCCTCGTCGACGTGCGAGCTGGCCGCGCTCCACGCGCGCGACCAGCGCGTCGAGGGTGAACGTCTGCTCGGCGAGCGCGGGGCTGTCCTGACCGAGGCGCTGCGCGGTCGACCCGGACACCGCGATCCCCAAGCGTCTCGATGGCCGGTGAGCTGCTCGGCGCGGGCGGCGGCGTCGATCACGACGCCCTTGCCGGTGCCCGGCCGGGCCGACAGGACCGCGCCGCGCTCGGGGCCGGTGATCACCTCCAGCGCGTGGGCCTGCTCGTCGCTGAGCCGCGCGCCGATCCGCTCGGCGACCTGGTCGCTTGCGAACTCGCGCGCGTCCTCGCCCGACATCGCGGCCGGCCGGCTGCGGCGAGCTCGGTGAACGCTGCGCTCGATCGCCTGCTCGCGCGCGCGCACCGCGAGCGTCGTCATCAGGCCGCCCTCCAGCGGCAGGACGCGGCGCTCGGCGATCATCGCCCGCGAGAACGCGAGCGCCTCGCGCGGGCGAAAGCTCGCCGACGGACTGCTCGAGCAGGACCGCGCGGAACTCGCCTGGCTCGAACGTCGCGGCGCGCTCGGTCAGGCGCTGCTCGACGCGATCCTCGAGCGCACGCTCGGGCCGCGAGCCCTCGGCGCTCGCCGAGCAGCCGGCCGGGCTCATCGCCGGTGAAGTCAAAGCGCGCCGCCGTCTCGTTCCAGCCTGCTTGCAGGTCGCCGCGGGTGACGAGCACCTTCGCCTTGCGGTTCTCGAGCTTGAGCTGGCGCAGCTCCCCGCGCTCGGGCGCGCGACCCCACTTCGCGCGGAAGCGCTCGGCCGCCCTGGCGACCTCGCGGCTGCGCGCGGAGAACGCGTCCAGCAGCCCGCGCGGCACGCCGGCGATCTCGAAGTAGCGGCCGTGCTTGCCGGTGCCCCGCCTCGATCGCATAGCCACGCTGCTGAGAGCTCGTGCGCGAGCGCCGAGCGGTAGTACGCGCCGACCTCCCGCGCGGAGCGGAAGATCGGCCGGGAGGCGACCGCGACGATCCGCCCGTCCTCGCGGATCGCGCTCGTGATGACGACATGGCTGTGCAGCTGCGGGTCGGGCGCGTCGCCCTCCATGACACCGCGGGCGGTGGTGTGCCGGTACTCGGCGGCGACGAGATCCCGCGCCGGCTCCTCGACCACCTGCGCCGCCGTAGCGGCGGCGCACGGTCGGCACCGTCTCGGTCAGGTGCGCCATCGCCTCGCTGACCGCGGCGGCGTGCGCGGCCTCCATGTCGCGCGCGCTGAGCCGCTCGCCGAGCGCCCACACGGCCGAGACGGACTTCGGGGCGCTGAACGTCAGGTCGATCCCGCCGCCGCGGCCGCCGCCGGCGCCCGCCGCGGCGAAGCCAGCCACCCGTTCGCGGGTGGCGGCCCTCCATCAGCGCGATGAAGTCCGGGCCCTCGACCGCGCTGCCCTCGATCCCGAGCCGCGCGAGCGTGTCGGGGGACGCAAGCCACCGGCCGGGGGCCTGGGTGGGCTCGCCCTCCGGGGTCAGGTAGTAGTCGCCGCGCTCGGGCTCGACGGTCTTTGACTCCAGGTAGCGGGCGTACCCGCCGCCCTTGGCGGCACCGATGCTGGCTGCGGTCATCACACCCGGTACAGACCACCAACCCCCGAGACCGGCCAACGAATTTGCACAGCGCTCACACAGCGCTCGCATGGTCGATGCTTCTATGTTTGTCAAGTTTCGCTATTTGCGGGGTTTGGCGGTGTGGCTTGGAGTAGCCGGTAGAGGTGGCGTGCGGTGTAGCGCTTGAGGCATCGCTTGATTTCTCGGGTGCTGCGTCCTTCGGCTTGGCGACGTGCTGTGTAGGCGCGTGTGCGGGCGTCATCGCGCATGCGGCAGAGCACGATCGTGTGTAGTGCCCGGTTGAGCTGACGGTCGCCTGAGCGGTTTAGGCGGTGACGCACGGTTTGTCCCGAGGACGCCGGGATCGGCGCGACGCCCGCGAGTGAGGCGAACGCGGCCTCGGAGCGGATGCGTCCGTGGTGGGAGTAGGCGCAGAGGATCTGCGCTGCGACGATCGCGCCGACGCCCATCTCGGCTAGTAGCCAGGGTGCGAGATCGAGCGACGATAGGCTTGATCTCTGTTTCGAGTTCGTGTGCTTCCTCTTGCAGCGCGAGTGCTCGACGGGCGCTCGCGCGTATAGCGATCGTCGTCGCGCGCTGTTCGCGTCTTGCGTAGGGCTGACGCGCAGACGCGCACAGCGCGCGAGCTGCTCGCTCGTAGACAGAGAGCGCAGCCCTTCACGCAGCGTCGGTGCTGCTGAGACGAGCAGCCCCTTCATCAACGTGATCGCCGCTCGCTTGGAGCGCACCGCGCTATCGCGCGTAGCCAAGAGAACGCGCAGCGCCTCGCGCTCGCCGCGCTGGCGGGGTCGCGCGAGATGCTCGCGTGTGAGCGCTTCGCGGGCGGCACGGATCGCGTCGAGCTGATCAGACTTGGCGCGGTCACGGCGCGCGGGGCGGCGAGGACGATCGACCTCGAGCACCATCTCGCCCTCTCGCTGAAGAAAGACGGTCAGTCCCGCGCCATAGCTGCCCGTTCCCTCGACTGCCCAGGCTCTGCGGCCTGGGGCGCTCTCGCGCGCGAAGCGCAACAGCCGTCGATAGCCGCGCTCATTGGCGGCGACGGTGATCTGTCCTTGAACGACCGCCGTGTCCGCGGCGAGGATCGCCGCGCTATGCGAGTCGCGGTGCGTGTCGATGCCGAGCACATGGTCGGCCTGGTCTGCCAGCATGAAATACGACCTCCTGTTCCTGGGGGTTTGTCTGTCGGTACTCGGCCTGGGCAATAGGAACCGCGAAGGGCAAGACTGTGATGAGTCACGCCCCACAAAACGGGGCGGACAGGCTTCTGATCAGGCCACAAGCGGAGGCCAGGCCGGGACCGGCAGCAACAGACGGACAGATCAGGACAAGAGCACCCACGCCAAGCGCAGGGCCAGTGCATATGAGGGTCACGTCCATCGCCACCAGGGCCAGCCTGAACACCAGACCCGACGTTCCCCCCGTGGGGAACGTCGACTACAACGCAATCACCGAACGCACCTTCACGACACAGCGATTGCCGTGCACACACTCACAGTGCATCTAGTCTGTTTTGAGTGCGAGAGTGCCAGGCGCCGGATGGCGGCGCCAGCGGCACGGCGCTCAGAGTCATGTCGTCTCAGCTTGCTGAGACCGTGCTCTTAGGCCGTTCATGTTGGCGTCCGACTGGCCGGTTTAGGTCCGGGCCGGCGGTGGGCTGACTCGTAGTCTGTCTGTCGGCGTCGTGCAACCGCCAGCTCAACCGCGCACTGCATGTCATCGCGATCACCGCGGCCGGATCGACCCCGAGACCCGTGCCTATCTCGCCCGCAAGGAAGCCGAGGGTAAGACCCGCATCGAGGCGATGCGCTGCCTCTAGCGCCACCTCGCAAGCCACTACCACCGCATCCTCTGTGCGTCATCGTCTGGCACCAACCCCACAGGGTTCATATCCGGCGGTGCGCCTACTCGGCTGACCTGCGTGACCTGAGAGATATTTGCAGAGCGGGCCTTTACTCCGTAGGCGGAAAAGGATGTTGTGCGAGATCGATCCCGGACGCCTTGACCGCCTCCAATTGCGCTCGTATCTGCGGATCCTTGACCGTGCTCACGTCCAGGCCGGCGACAAGCTGCGCAATCTCCGCTCGACTCATCCCAAGCATGTCGGTCAGCCGATCGCCAGCGAACCGCTCCAGCTCCACACCAAGCTCGCCGCAGTCGAGCGCGAGCCGATCGATCCTCTCCACGACCTCGTCGAGTCCCTCGCCGGTCCCAATGGCTCTCGCGAGGTCGGCATCTTCAAGTGGCCGGTGCAGCAGTGCATTCCGCCGTGCCACCGCTGAGCGTATCCGCGCGTTCAAGTCCTCAGGGATCCCGAGCACATCCAGCTGAGACTGCGCTTGTCCACTCGTCAGTCGCTCCGTTTCCTTGAGCACCTTCCCTAGTCCGTACTCCTCTGGGTCGTCGGAGGCGTGCGCTCGCTCATAGTGGACGCGGATAAGTTCCATCTGCAGCGCCTTCTCAAGCATCGCAGCGCTCAGCACAAGTCGCCCGAGCGCCACTATCAGCGGCAACGCCGCCTCGTCGGGTTCCTCGAAGTAGCCTCTTGCGCGCGGCCGGTGCGCATCGGTCATCAGAACGTTGACCGTAGCGTGTGCGCTGACAGAATCCGAGAACCATGAACAGCAAACACCACTCGAAGCTCTTTGCATGAGCGCCCCAGCGAACGAGCCGGAGGACCCGTATGACGCGCTGGGTGAGACCGCGCGCCGAGAACTCGACAAAGCACGCAACGATCCTCGACTCGAGCGGGAGCGAGCGGCGGTCGCGGACTTCTGGGACGCGATGGACGAGGCCGAACGTGTCCGGAAACTCGCAATCCGCGGCGCCGAGGCAATCCGCGAGAGCGACCCGATCTGGGCAATGGCCGAGCTGGCGACCGGCGACATCGAGAATGATTTCCCAGGGCTGAATGCGCAAGCGCTCATCGCTATGAACAGCGCGCTCGACTCGATGGTCGAGGAATTCGCGCCGGCGATGCGCGAGATCCTGGTCAAAGCCTTCGTGGATCAGGCGTTCAAGCAGGCGGAAGAAAAGGTTCCCGACACCGCAGCCGAACTCGACGACGAGAAGCGCGGCGTACTGAGCCAGGTTATGCTCAAGACCATCGCTGATTTGCAGCCGAAGCTCGATCGGCTGCTCGGCAGCGGGGCCGAGCGTTACGAGAAGCGGCTCCGCGGCGTGAGTCTCGGCACTGCCGACGATCGACCGATCCCCGCAGACCTCAACGAGACCCTGACGGAGCTCGGCGCAATCCGTAATGTCCTGATCCACAAAGCGAGCCGAATCGACATGAAGGCACTCGAGCAGGCGCCGAGCCTCGCCGGGCGATACCGCGAGGGTCAGCTCGTGCGGCTGACGCGCGCAGACTACCGCCGGTACACGGCTGCGATCCGCTGCTACGGGCAGGACGTGGCAATGCGGCCGATGCGCAGCTGGCCCAACGTCACCGACAACGATCTGCCTGACCTTATGGCGTGGCGCAACTGGCACGTCCTCGGTGCCTAGCTGTCCATACCGGGCCGCCGCCTAGAGGAAGTGGCCGAGCAAGACGCCCGCCACGATCAAAGCCGCTCCTCCGAATGCGGATAGAGCAACGGTCATCGCCGACGAGGCCCGCAAATTGCGAATCTTGCTTGACATAGAAGCAACGGCTTTGGCGCTATACGCCGGCAGCGCGAGCCGAGAGCGTCAGCGAGCGAGCAGCCCACAGGCCGACAGGAGGTCAGCGCAGCAGCGAGAGGAACTCGACGACAGCCTTGAACTTGGCGGCAGGCAGATGACTAAAAGACGGCATCGGCGCGCGAGGATCGACGAGGGCACATTCGAGCTGCGGCGTGGAGAGCTTTGATACAACCTGGGTCAGGTTGGGACCGGGTCCCGCACTGAACCGCTCCGGGAATCTTGGGAACGGTTCATCCGAGCCGACGACACCGCGACACTGTCCGCGCGGGCCAGCCCGCCCCTCAGGGGCGCGGGAAGCCGGGGAGCAGCTAGCCCGCCTGCCTCTCCTCGGGAAGCCAACCCAGCTCGACGCGCAACGTGGCGCCAACCAACTCGCTGACGACGCCGTAATGGTCGCTAAGGGTCCGGAGCTGGCCGCCAAGATGCTTGATGGCGTCCTCGCGGTGCATGTCATCCACGACGACGACGGATGCCTCAACCTCTGACACGTGGCCTCGGAACTGTTCAACTGCGTTCCTAAGTGCCGGGTTTAACAGCCTTTCCTGGACGCGTCGCGTGAGGACGCCAATCTGGTAGCTCTCCTGGTCCAACTCCTCGCCTACAAGCGTGAGTTTGCCCTGCTCCTTCAGCGTCTTCTCATCGTGAAGAATGATCTTCGCGGTGGAGCGCATTAGGCGTTGGAGCACGTCCTGGAGTTCCAGTAGCGTTTCGCGCTGGAAGGCGTGGCTCTGCTCTCAAGCCGTTCCCTCACTGACGCTCGTCGCGCGATCGCGTCGCGCGCGGCTACTCGTTCGTCCCGAGCCCTCTCGTTGCGCCCGGCGAGGATGTAGCCCAAGAGGCCCGTCACGGGAGCCACGATGAGCCCGAGAACCGCGATCCAGTTGGGAACAGTCGTCACACGCCGAGTATGGGCGCCGAGTCGGACGATCGCGGCGGATTCCAGTGGTCTGCGAATCCGCTCCAGCTGCGGCATCGGTCATCATCCGTGGATGGCGAAGGCCCTCAGCGTGATCTCCCTCGAAGTCCCGCTAAACGACGAGAGGCTTGATTGGGGAGAAGTTCTCAGCGACCAAACCGTGCTGGGTTATGACCTTGTCTTGATGCAGATGAGCCCGGTGCTGAACACCTTTCGCCAAGGCGAAATCCCATTTGCGGAGCGTGAGCAAGTAGAAGGAATCGCTCGGCCGGCTCCGCAGGCGAGGGCAGCGATGGAGCGGGCGTTGCACAAGCGCCGCCGGGAGTTGGACGAGTTGCTCAAGCAGGGAAAGACGCTCGTTGTGTTCGTGAGGACCCCCGAGCAATATGCCGTCCCTGCACGCAAGGAAGACAAGACTGACGAGACGACCGGCGAGCAGACAACAGTTCATATGCACGAACCCCGTTCAACCCTCGAACAGGTGCTGCCAATCGACACATCGTTCGAGAGCGTCAGAGGTCATGCGCTCCGCCTGGTAACCACAGGGCCGTTCGCTAAATTCTGGACTGAGTGGCAATCAATCTTCCACCACGAGGCGGAGATTATCGGCTACCCTGGGACCACTGCCGTCCAGATGGCTGACACAAAGAAGGCTGTCGCTGCGCTTGTGCATAAGAGCCCAGGTTTGGTCCTCTTGCTGCCGGCTTTTGATGTCGTTAGTGACCCGGCTCTCGATGACGGCCCCAACCCATCACACGAAGAGCTGGTAGACGCGCTTAGTTCCTTAGCGACCCAGCTTAGGGGAGAGGAGGAGCTGCCTGATTGGGCGAGGGAGATCGAACTTCCCGGCGAGCGGAAGGCACGTGTTCGCCTCAGCGACTCGGAGGGGAAGGTTGAGCACTGGAAAGCTGAGAGGACGAGTCGGACCGAGGTGCTTCGCGTGATCGAGAGACGTAAGGGCCTCGTCACCGCGAGCGGCGCCGCGCTCGAAGCGCTCGCTCATGAGGCGTTCGCGGCGCTCGGCTTCACGCTAGAAACTCCGCAGGAGGGCAGGGCAGACAGTGTTCTGCGCCTCGGGAAGCGAGCCGCCGTGGTTGAGATCAAGGGCCAAAAGGGCAGCGCCAAGGAGCAAGACGCAGCGCAGCTATACAAGTGGGTGGCTGCTTATTACGCAGACCACGGAGAGTCTGCGAAGGGCTTGCTGCTCGTAAACGCCTTCCATCAGACGCCGCCGAGCAAGAGGAAGCGTGCAGCGTTCCCCAATCAAATGCTGAAGTTCGCTGTTGATCAGCAGCAGTTCTGCCTCCTCACCGGCGAGCAGCTCCTTGCGCTGTGGCTGAAGGCCGACGCCGAGCCGAAAACGCAGAAAGCGCTCGCCGAAAGCCTCCTTGACTGTACGGGTGTCTTCGACGGTGAGGGGTTGGCAGCCCACCTGAGCTAGAGGCGTTACAGCGCTTCCTAGGGCTCCAGCAGCGTTTCGCGTTGGAACGCGCGCGCCAGTGACTTAGCGCACGCCAGGCTCGTTGCCCCGCATGGCTTCCACGGTCCGGCGGGCCTCCTCCGGCACGTTGACGAATCCCTGCGCCGCGGCGAGTGCTCGGGATGCAGCGGCCGCGCCGCGGTGGAGGTCCTGAGCGTCGTCGGAGCCGTAGCGGTAAGTCGCGGCGACCCGAATGGCCCTCTGCGCCTGCATGAGCGTCGTCCGCGCACCGCGAACGAAGATCGGGTCGGCGGCGACCAGGGCCGGTTCCTCGTCAAGTATTGAGCGAGCGGAGCGGAGCGTCTGCACGGACGCCGCGGCGCCGTCGGCGCTGAGGGCGCCCTGCTGGTCAACGGCGGTCGCGTAGGCCCCGAGGCCGCGGAACTCGCGCAGGACGACCGCTGACAACGCGGCCATGCGGTGGGCGAGCCGGTAGAAGCTGCTTATTTCCTCGGCTTCCGTGTGCGCCGGCTCGTCCGCGTCGTAGGCTCGCTCGACCAGGCGTTCCGCGGCTCCGCGGGGGAGGCGTTTGGCGGTTTCCAACGCGAAGCGCTGCGTGACGGTGGGGCTGCTCGTGGGCATGCGCTCATTGTAGGCTCGGATGCGCCCCATCCAGTTGGGCTCAGCCCGTGCCCGCGCCGAGCGTCGGGGCCGAGTCGGACGATCGATGGATTCCGGCGCGTACACTAGGAGGGCGGCCGCGCGTGCCAACGATCCGCCGGGTCGTCATTGCGCCCCTAGAACTCGGGGCGAAACCAAACTGAGCACTGTCCCTCGTGGAACCTGCTGCGATGAGCTGATGCGGCCCACATCGGCGCTCCAGCCGAAGGCTGTGGCAGGCTTGCTGGCATGAACAGCGCCGCCACCGACCTCGTCCAACGCACCGAGCTACGCCGACAGCTTGTGTCGAAGACTCTCGACGCCAAGCATCGGAGTCGCTTTGGTCAGTTCTTCACGCCTGCCCCGGTCGCCAGGTTCCTCGCAAGTCTGGTCTTGATCCCCCAAGACGGGACATTCAGGCTCCTCGATCCCGGTGCGGGCGTTGGCTCGCTTGCGTGCGCAGTGGTTGCTGAGGCGATCGAACAACGCAGCATGGCAGAGATCCACATCACCGCCTTCGAGCTTGATCAGCAGATCACTCCGCACCTCGCAGAGACGTTGCGCGACTGCCAAGAGACGGCACGCGCTGCCGATGTCCAGGTCGATGTAAGCCTGCGCAACGAGGACTTCATTGACTGGGCATCCTCGGCACTTGCCGGCTCCTTCCTTGTTGACGCCGAGACGTTTACAGCGTGCGTGATGAACCCGCCCTACCGAAAGATCAATACGAACGGGGTCGATCGACTGGCGCTGGAGCGGATCGGGGTCCGGGTCACGAACCTCTACACCGCATTCTTGACGCTGGCAGCCGCGCTGCTCGACCCCGGTGGTCAGCTATCCGCGATAACGCCTCGCAGCTTTGCCAATGGTCCGTACTTCAAGCCGTTTCGCCAATTCTTCTTTGAACGCATGGCGCTCGATCGTCTTCACGTCTACGAGAAGCGTGGCCTCGTGTTCGCGGACACAGAGGTGCTCCAGGAGAACGTGGTCCTCAAGGCGACCCGCGCCGGGCCATCCAATACGGTGGTCCTGTCAACCAGCGCGGGCTTTGACGACGTGCCATCGGCGCGCAGCGTGCCATATGCCTCGGTAGTGCATCCTGGCGATCCACACCAGTTCGTGCACATTCCAGTCTCTGAGTCAGATACACATGTCGCTGTTCAAATGGCAGAGCTACCAGCGACACTTCGTGACCTGAACCTACAAGTCTCGACCGGCCGCGTAGTGGACTTCCGCTCGCGAGAGCACCTCAGACAAGAGCCGGCAGGAGACACTGTCCCTCTTATCTATCCGGGGCATCTTCAAGACGCTCACATCGTGTGGCCACTGGCTGAGTCAAAGAAGCCCAATGCGTTGGCGGACTGCCGCGAGACTACGAGACTGCTGCTCCCTAACGAGACCTATGCCGTAGTTAAGCGCTTTAGCGCCAAGGAAGAGCCCAAGCGCGTGGTCGCAGCTCTCGCCTCCCCCGATGAGATCCCGGGCCAGAGCGTCGCGTTTGAGAACCATCTGAATGTCTTCCATCGTGCGTCGCACGGTCTGCCTCCCGCGCTCGCTCTCGGGCTCGTGGCATTTCTGAATTCGAGCGCGATCGACACGTACATACGTCAATTCAACGGACACACCCAGATCAACGCGTCTGATCTACGCGAGCTGCGGTATCCGAGCGCCCTCCAGCTGGAGGCCATCGGCCAAGACCTGGCCGACCGACCGTGGCCATCACAGATCGAGCTCGACGCAGTCATCGCCAACCACGTGCCAGGTCTAGATGTTCAACCGCTCCCAATGCCAGTCGCGGCATGATGAATAAGCGCCAAGCCGCCAAGGTCGCTCAGGCCCAGTCCGTACTCCAAGATCTTGGCTTTGCCAAGACGCAGACCAACACGCGCTCGGCACTCACGCTGATTGCCCTGCTGAAGCTCAGCCCAAGCAAACCGTGGTCCTCAGCCAGCAATGACCTATTTCGCGTGGTCGACATCATGCAGTGGATGCGTGACCGCTATTCCGCTGACTACGCGCCGAACTCAAGAGAGACCATCCGCCGGCAAACGCTGCATCAATTCGTTGCTGCTGGGCTTGTCCTTCTCAATCCCGACGATCCAAATCGACCGGTTAACTCCGGCAACAGCTGCTACCAGATCGCTCCGGCCGCGCTCAAACTCATACAGAGCCGTGGAACTCCACTCTACGCTCGGCGCCTCCGCGCGTATCTACTCAAGGCTCCTGGTCTACAGGCGAGCTATGCAAAGACGCGGGAGCTCGCTCGCATTCCGGTCACGCTTCTCGACGGATCGCCTGTATACCTGACACCGGGCGGCCAGAACGTTCTCTTGAAGGCGATCCTCGAGGAGTTCTGCCCCAGGTGGACACCCGGCGGGAAAGTGCTCTACGTCGGCGACGCGGGTAAGGACGATCCCGTATTAGACGTCATGGGGCTTTCGGCTCTCCGCATCGACTTGGACAAGCACGGCAAGCTCCCCGATCTGATCGTGTACATGCCCGACCGCAACTGGCTCGTGCTGCTCGAGGCAGCCTCGAGCCATGGACCCGTCGACGCCAAGCGACACGCTGAGCTCAAAACACTGCTCGGATCATCCAGTGCGGGCCTGGTTTATGTGACTTGCTTCAGCTCGCGGGCCGAGATGCGCAAGTATCTGACTGACATCGCGTGGGAGACCGACGCGTGGTGCGCTGAGGATCCCACGCACCTGATCCACTTCAACGGTGAGCGATTCCTCGGCCCGTACGACCCGAGCGACGGTACGCCCAAAGATCAGACTGCGAGGCGCTCTTGATCCGGAACGGCGTAGAAGGTCGTCTGGAACAGCCGGCGGTGCTAACTGCGCCGAGAACATGTCAGTCGCTTTTCGTTGATGGAGTCCTGTGAGCGCGTCTCGGTCTTCGCTTGTCTGCTCCCGTGCTCGCCTCCAATCCAGGCTGTTCGCTGGCCGGCTCCAACCGACCTGACCGGGTCCCGCATACCCACTCCTCTGGGCGGGCGTCAGGACGAGGTTAGGTCACGCATGGCCGCGCGGTAGGTGTTGAGCTCGTTGTTGTAGCGGCGCTCGCGCCGGACGAAGGCCTCGACGCCACCCTCCAGGATCTGCTGGATGTCGGCGCGGACGTGAGGCTCCTCCAGTGCTCCGGCGTGTTCGACGACGCCGCCTTCGGCTGACGACGGTGAAGTTGTGCGGACCTTAATCCCGCCAGCGTCGTTTTCCATCACGATCACCCGCTCGGCGTCAGCGTTGACCGGGATGTTCGCGTTGTGGGTCACCACCACGATCTGGCGCGTCCAGCGACTCGTGCGAAGCTGTCTAACGACCAGTTGGGTGATCCACTCCGTGTCGAGATCGTCCTCGGGCTGATCGAGGACAAGCGGCTCGACGCCGTGGTGCAGCACGAAGCTGAGCATCGCGGCGCTGCGCTGTCCCGGTGAGCCCGCCGTCAAGGGCTTCCAGTCGGCGTCGACGCCCGGATCGCCGCCCTCTCGAAGGAACTCCATGGCGACAGTGTCATCGGCAACCTCGGCGCCGAGGCGGGTGCGGAGCACATCGTCGAGGCCGCTGAGGCGCTGCTGCCATTGGCTGCGAAGCTGGATCGCGGCGCCCAGGGTCTCGAAGTCGCCGGTGACGCACGCCTCGCGCCACAATTGCTGGCGACGATCGGCCTCCTCGTCGGAAACATCACCCCACAGCCACTCGCCGAGCTCTGGGACATCCCCGAGGAACCCGTCAGCGCGAAGGTTGAGCAGCTCGCGCACCCGCGCCGTCCAGGCGGTGACGTCAGTGCGCGGGCGCAGCGTGAAGCGCAGCAGCTCGCTTCGCCGTGCAACCTCGTCGAGTAGATCCTTGCGACCAGCGTGGCGGCTGGCGAGCATCGTCTCGACCTCGCTCCAGGTTTGAGCCACCTTCTCGGCCAGCTCGGGTAGGCGTGCCCGGCGCTGTTGGATCTGTTCAAGCGACCGGGTCTCGCTAGCCAGTCCCCTGCGCACACGATCATAGGCGGCAGCATCCACACCGAGTGCTGCGAGCTCGTCGCGGTAGGCGGCCGCATCCTCGACGGCACGAGCGACGGCTTCCTGCCAGGGTCCCGAGGCTCGGCGCCCCTGAAGCGCGGCGAGCTCGCTCTCGGCCTCGGCGAGCGCGCTGCGCAGACCTGAATGCAACTTGCTGCGCACCTGCTCAACGCCGGCGCTCAGGCTGGCGAGATCCTCAGCCTCAGGGCTGGAGGTATCGAGGGTGCTGTCGGGCGCGAGACGCGAGACAGATGCGAGCTGCTCATCCAAGTTGCCCTTGAGCCCGTCGACCGCATCCTGCAGGTCGGCGATCGTCGCGTCGAGCCAGGTCGCCTCGGCGACGCGCTGGTCGTTGCGCTGGCGACGCGCGACGCTGTCCGGGTTATCGAAGGCCGCGACCTGCCGTGTCAGCTCCTCGACACGTGCCGCGACGACCGGAAGCTGCTGCGCGGCCTCCAGCTCGGACTGGTGGGCACGGGCCACCCCAATCCATGCCGTCTGGGCCTCGGCGAGCGCGGCATCGAAGGCAGCCGGTCCTCCTGGTCCGGCTGATCCGGTCGCCAGGGCGTCATCGACAAGGCTCAGTAGATTGCGAGACGTGGCATGACGGTCGTGGGTGCTGTGTGCTGCCCGCTCGAACAGCTCCTTCTGGTTGATGACGCGGACCTTGAAGTCTGTAGGCATCGCATCGGCGTCGGGGGGCAATCGCCAGACTCTTCGCGTTGCGGTGCGAGATCGATCCTGTCTCGTGCGTCCAGCGGGCGGTCTGCTGCTCGCCGCTGTAGGCCAGGCAGTGCGTCCCATCAGGGTCGCATCGGGGAACACAGCCTCCAGCAGGCCGTCCATCTCTGCGCGGGCCTGGCTGGGCAGGGCCTCAACATCGCCATAGAGGCAGCGCAGTGCAGCAACGACGCTGGACTTGCCAGCCGCGACCTCCGATAAGGACTGTCAGACGAGGGTCGAGTTTGATTTCGACCGGTGCCTCTGTCGTCGTCAGTTTGTCGAGGCGGACGGTCTGCACCCATGCATGCCCGATGTCGTTGGGGGTCGTCGTCGCGGATAGCGCGATCCCAGTCGCAAACGATGCGCGCCTCATGGTCAAGAGAGGCCTGACGCAACGCCTCGAGCGTCGGACGGGCCATACGAATCCAGGTGTAACGCGAGCCGAGTGTGTCGAGTTCGTAGGCATCGCTGGTGCTGACGAATGCGAGGCCCGGTAGGCATGGGAAGTCGGTGAGTTCACGGCGGGCGAAGCGCGCGTGCCAGCTCGTCTCGCTAGCGATATTGCGTACGTCCCCAACGTCGATGGCGGCCAGCCGGTCATGGTGTAGTGCCTTCCATCGCAGGTTTCCCCGAACCGTGTCAGCGCTGGCAACCCCATTGTCGTTGAGAGCGTGTGGCGCGATCGCTAGGTAGCCGTCGGGCAAGTCGTCGAGGATCTGTGTGAGCGTGCGCGGCGAAGACGCCGGCGTGCCGTGGACTGGATCGAAGCGTGGATGAATCTCAGTGAACCCGCATGCGCTGGACAACAGCGCGTCGAAGTCGGCCTGGGTGCGATCCGGGCCTCCGAGGATGATGATGTGGACGCCATCGCTGCCCGACCCGAGGTCACCTCCATGCCCGGAAATACTGTGATGCCAACATCTCGCCCTGCGTCGACCATGATCTCGGTCCATGACGCGTCGTTGTGGTCGGCGAGGGCGAGCACCTCGACGCCCGTCGCAACTACCCGCTCCATGTAGCGAGCAGCCGCCGCGCGGCGACCCCCATCGGTCTGGAGGTCCCACGGACCGTCCGACGGCCCGCGAAAGTCACGAGCCCCTGGGGTCGCAACCTGCAGATCACACTTCCACCAGCGCGTCACAGATTCTCCTCTCTCCAGCTGTTCTGGCTACCGGACCACGGTACCCGCAGGGCGATAGGCCAGCAGGCCGTAACACGGTGGCTGCGCTCGCTGCTCCATTGGATCTTGAACCGCATGCTGTCTGCTCCGTATCCCTGCCTGGCAACTCGACATCGCCTTCGCCCTCACCGACCTCCAGCGCAAGCGCAACGTCGAGATCCTGCGCCCGCAGCTCGCGTGGCACGAGCGTGATCGGCTCGGCCGTCGGGAGTTCCTGGTTGGCGGCTACCGTTCCCAGCTTGGCCATTCGGCGCGCGCTGGGTAGCACGCGTGACTCGAAGGAGGCGATCGCATCGTTGTAACCGCGCACGAGCGCGCCACCCGCTTGCCCAGAGTCTGCAGCTTGGCCGCGAACACACTTAGGCGCGTGTAGAGCTCGCGCCCGAGGGACTCGATCTCGCGCGCGTCTCGGCCAGCGCCTCCTGGCCCAACCTAGAGCGATGATCCGCAGCAGCGCCATGAGATTCATAGGGGTGGCGATGACCACACGCTTGCGCTCAACCTCCTGTGCCAGTGTGCAGTCAGCCTCCATCGCGGCCAAGAGCACCTGATCGTTGGGGATGAACATCACGACAAAATCCGGCGAGCATTCCAGGCGTTCCCAGTAGGACTTCGAGTCCAGGGCGGTGAGATGCGCGCGCACGTGGCGCGCGTGTTCGGTCAGGAGGCGCTCCTGCTCGGCTGGGTCAGTCGCTGATAGCGACTCCATGTACGCCTCCAAGGGGACCTTGGAGTCTACGATCACGTCGCGCGAGCCAGGGAGGTGCAGGCAAACGTCAGGGCGCAACACTCCATCCTCGCCGGGGAGCGAGACCTGCTCATCGAAATCGACATGCGGCAACATACCCGCGGCCTCGATGATGTTGCGTAGCTGCACCTCGCCCCAGCGCCCACGCACGTGCGGTCGGCGCAGAGCGCCGACGAGCGCCTGCGTCCCGGCCATGAGCTCGGACTGCGACTCGCGCATCGTCTGTAGTTGGGCGGCGAGCTGCTCACGCGAGGTGATGCGGTCGCGCTCGACCTCCTCCAGCTTGCCCGCGACCTTTCCGAGCGTCTGATCGACGTGGCCAAAGATCTCGCCCAGGCGCTTGTGCTCGGCGTCAATCTCGCGCTTGGCCTCGGAGCGCTCCTTGCCCAGCTCGGCCTTCGCAATCGCGACCAGCTGCTTGGTCGAGCCACCCAGCGCGTCTGCTAGCGCCGCCTTGACGCGCTCGTCAATGCGGCCCTCCGCCTCCCGCAACTGCGCGAGGCGATCAGCGTGGGCCTCGCGCTCGGCCTTCAACTGTGTGTCAGCCGTAGCCAGCGCGGTCCTGGCCGCAGCCAGCTCCTCTCTACGCCTGTGAGCTCCAGCACGGAGGCCTCACGATCACCGCCCAGCTGCTCTCGCAGGGACGTAGCCTCCGCAGTCGCGGTGTTGCGCTCATCGCGCATCTGCGTCGCCAGCTGCTCAGCGGCGTTTACACGGTGCGCGAGACGAGGTACACGACAACCGCGCCAAGGCCAATCCGACGATCAGGATCAGAGCCGCCATCACCGCTCACCAACCTTCGCGGCAACAGCGCCGTCGATCGCCACGCCCGCGACGCTGTCTAAGCGCTGCCCGCGTCGTGGGACATGAGTGCCCCGCGGGGCGACAGTGGGGGTCGTGAGAGAGTGCGACAGCATGGTTTTGGGCCTCCTTTGTTCTACGGGCTATTGCGTAGAGAAACGGTAAACCGCTCGTCGGACAACATCACGGAGCCCAAGCTGGTCAGCGAATGCATCACAAACGGCTGTGTACAGCTGCTTATCCGTCAAAAGCCCGCTCTCTCCGAAGAAAAGTGCTAGTTGTCCACAGGGCTATGTGCAGCTACGTGGACGCCAAACGGCTACATAGGTCCCCGTATGAATGACCTGTCCACAGGCCACACTGCGTTACACACAGGGTCAGGCTCCCCACCGAGTCTGGGCCCAGTAAAAGAAGTCCAACCGCCGATGAACCCGACCGATGTCAAGCCCAGCCCCCGCCTCGTGCGCGCCGCCGAAGCCGAGTGCGAAGACCTGCGTCGCCAGCGCGAGCGATTCGACGAAGCGCGGAAACGGACTGTCGCTGCACTGCGCGAGATCGAGCACGCACTAGCGGCAATTGACGAGCGTGAGCTCCTACTTTCCCGGCTCGCGCCACACAGGGCAGACGTCGACGTACCAGCCGCCCCAGCGGTGCACGCCGATGCGACTGAAGACGTCACGGAGCCGGGCGAGATTCTGCGCGGCCCCGCAATCCGGGAGGCCGCAGTCCAAGTCCTCGTGCACCGCGGTGGCATCGAGGCCCTGCACTACCGGGAATGGTTCGAGCTCCTGACCCGCGAGGGCTACACCGTCGCCGGCAAGAACGGGCTTGCGGTCTTCCTCACCCAACTCAGTCGCTCGCCAGTGGTGCGCAAAGGCACACAGTCCGGCGTCTACGAACTCGATCGACAGGCACCCCACCGTCACGCGCGAGAGCTAGAGCGGCTGCAGCGCGAGATGCGCGAGCTGACTGGCCGCACCCGGGTCCGACCGACCTCTCCGAGATCCGCGCCCAGCGCGAGCGGCTCACCAGCGCGATCGGTCGGACAGAGCGAGCACTTGAGGAGGCACAGCGGGTACTGGCCGTCAACTCCGAAGGTGTTAGTACACCTGTACAGCCGCTACTCGCGGCGAGCTGAACCGCCCGTCACAAGACTTCTCGAGCGCAGAGATCCATGG
Organism: uncultured Solirubrobacterales bacterium; assembly: GCA_963789675.1. Lineage (GTDB taxonomy): Bacteria > Actinomycetota > Thermoleophilia > Solirubrobacterales > Solirubrobacteraceae > Palsa-744. Next base: position 498,333 of record CAWBLR010000003.1, read on the forward strand.
CGTGCGAGCCAGTGCCGTACGGCCCAGAATCGTGGTCGACCGCCCGATGAACCAATCGTGGACCAGGCTCCCCAAAGGCTCCCCATTCGAGCGTTTTTTGAGGTCTCCTGAGAGCACCTGAGGTCCCCGAAAACCGCTTAGGTAAGCGGAGAACGGGACTTCCGGGAGCACTGCAAAGCCGTCTACACCGGTTCGACTCCGGTCGTCGCCTCTAATGAGAAGTACCTGCAAAACGGCATTTTCCGGGAGCTCTCGCAGCTCCCCAAAAGCGCCGAAAAAGGCCAACTCTCCCCAAACTCTCCCCAACTCGGGGCTTTCGCGAGGGCAAAAAGAGAGGCGAGCCGCCTGGCCCGCCCCTCTAAAAAGCCCGCTGATCGGCGTGTCAGGCGGCGCGGCGCAGCGGGATCACCTTCGCCTGGCCTGACCCCCTGAGTTCGGTCCGGCTCTTGTGAGAGTTCTCGCGCCCATGATGATGGGCGAGGAAGGAACTCTGATGAAGCGACGCAGGCATACGCCGGAGCAGATCATCCGCAAGCTGCGGGAGGCCGAGCGGATGCTCGGCGAGGGCAAGACGATCCCGGAGGCGGCGAAGGAGTTGGGGATCTCCGAGCAGACGTTTCACCGCTGGCGCAACCAGTACGGCGGGATGAAGGCCGATGAGGTGAAGCGGCTGAAGGAGCTTGAGCGTGAGAACTCAACCTGAAGGCGATCGTCGCCGATCAAGCGCTCAAGGTCCGGGCGCTGAAGGAGATCTCCAAGGGAAATTGGTAGGCCCGGTCCGTCGGCGCCAGGCGGTCGCGATGCTCCGCGACCGTCTCGGCGTCAGCGAGCGCTGGGCATGCCGGGTCGTCGGGCAGCATCGCTCCACGCAGCGCCACGAGCCCAAGCGGGCTGAGGATGACGCGGCGTTGCGCGCGGAGCTGCGGAGGTTCTCGAAGGACCGATCCCGATCCTCCAGCTCGTCTCGAGCTCCAAGGCCGACGAGCTTCCGGCAGCATCCAACTGACTATTCGGGCTCGGCTCGTTCAGCCAGGCAGCGGGTCACGTGGCGACTTGACGCCCATGAGAAGCGCCATCTCAAGCCACTTCCAAGAGCAGTCCACGTCATCGAAGCCGATCGCGCGCAGCCACTCAAGCTGGGTGTGCACGTCCAGCGTTTGATCGGATGGGTCCTCATTCTCGATCGGCTCGCCGATCGCGTCGAAGAACGCCAGGTGCAGGCGGTGGGTTGGCGATGCGACGTGCTCGAAGTTGGCGAACACACCGCCGGGGTCCAGCAGGTCAAAGATCTCGGCGTAGAGCGAGCGCTTGCGCGCGTGCTCCAGATGATGGATCGCAAACGACGACACCACAGCGTCAAAGCGCCCGAGCTCGGGCAGCGGCTCTGAGAGGTCGTGCCTGACGAGCTCGACGCGCTCCTGGTCCGCGAAGCGCTCGCGTGCGGCGTCGAGCATGACCTCGGAGAAGTCGAGACCCACACCATGCATCTCCGGATGGCCGGCCTGCAGCATGGCCAGCAGACGCCCATCGCCTGTACCGAGGTCGAGGACGCGATGAACGTCTCTGGGCACGTGTTCGAGCAGGACACGCTCCCCTTCCCTCCGGTGCGGGAACTCGTCCGCCCGGTTCAGGTAGCGAGCGACACACTCGCTGTTGGTCCACTCCTCGCCGGGCACGCCGTCAGTATGCAGCGGCTTGTGCGCGTCAGCCCAGTCGCCGGCGTGCCTTCTGCACCGATGGCAGTGCACCCTTGGCCTTGGTCAGCGCTCGCGCGCGCAGATCGACGGTTGCGGGTTTCGCGGCGATCATGATCTCCTCACCGGTCGCGGGGTTGCGTCCTTTACGCGCCTTCGAGGCGGGCTTCACGCGCACCGTCAGCTGGACGAGCCCGCCGATCTTGACCTTCTCCGCGTTGGCGATCTCATCCAGCACGACGTCCTCGAGAGCGTCGAGTACGCGCTTGGCCTCGGCCCTGGTGATCTCGGCACGATCGGCGACGGCACCGGCGAGTTGCGTCTGAGTCAACGGCACGACAATCTCCTCCTTGTGGGTTCCAGAGCTGCGGAGAGTAGTCAATCCACCTGGCGGGACCCGGTCGTGCCTGGGCGAGGACGGCTTTTTCCGCACAATGCGAGATCGTTTGCAGCGGGGGTCTTGCGGTACGACGGGCCTGCGCGTATGTTCACCGTAGACGCGGGACTGAGCCGTAAAGAGCGAGGCCATTGAGGTGTGAGGCCGCGCCACCTACGTGACGGGAAGGTCTTCGACCGGACCGGAGCAGGGTTCCTCGAGCGGCCCGGAACCGCGTCTTCTTTGTGCGCCTGTCCCCCTCACGTTCGCGGGTGGCCTATCGCTCCCCCGCTTATGCTGAGCGTTGCTGTGGCCGCTCGCTCCCCCGATTTCGCTCGCACCGCCGCGGACTACGCGCGTCACCGCGCGGGATTTCCGGTTGAGCTGTTTGATCGTCTCGCCGCCAGAGACATCGCGCGTGCGGGTGCGCGTGTGGTCGATCTTGGAACGGGTACGGGCAGCCTCGCACGGCTGTTCGCTCAGCACGGGTGCGTAGTCACGGGCGTGGACCTCGCCGGACCGCTGCTGGCACAGGCGCAGCGCCTAGATCAAGAGGCCGGCGTGGAGATCGAGTACGTCGAGGCCCCCGCCGAGGCGACTGGCCTGCCGGATGGCGCGTTCGACGTGGTCAGCGCAGGGCAGTGCTGGCACTGGTTTGACCGGCCGGCCGCCGTGGACGAGGTCAAAAGACTGCTCACCAATGGCGGCAGCGTGGTGATCGCACACTTCGACTGGCTGGCGATTGCGGGCAACGTGGTGGAGGCCACGCAGGAGATCATCCTGCGCTACACGCCGCCCGGCGATCCCTCCCACGGTCCTTGGCGGTTCGCCAAAGGCACCGGCGTCTATCCGCCGTGGCTCACCGATCTGCAGGAGGCGGAGTTCGCTGGGATCGAGACGTTTTCGTTTGACGTGCAGGTTCTCTACTCACATGAGGCGTGGGTCGGGCGTATACGCGCGAGCGGACCGATCGCGGGCACGCTGGAGGAGGCAGGCGTAGAGGCGTGCTCCCGGGAGCTGGCCGCGATGCTGACAGAGCGGTTCCCCGAAGACCCGCTCACGATCCCACATCGCGTGTGGGCGGTCATGGCACGGGTGCCGGCGTCGTGAACGACACCAACGAGGGGTTGATCGAGCGCATGGACATCTACGACGACTGGACGATCCGCAACGCCAGCGAGGAGGACATCCAGTCCGTGCTCGACCTGTGGATCGCGGCGGGCAGCTTGCCGAGCGTCACCGACTCGCTCGACGGACTGACCCGGCTGCTGGTTGCCGACCCCCAAGCGTTGCTGGTCGCTGAGCTCGATGGCGTTCTGACCGGCTCGTTGATCGCCGCGTGGGACGGTTGGCGCGGGAGCTTCTACCGGCTGGCGGTATCGCCAGAGCACCGGCACAAGGGGCTCGCGACGATGCTGCTCAGAGAGGGCGAGCGTCGCCTGCACGAGCGGGGCGCGGTCAGGCTGACCGCAATCGTCGCCGACAACGAGGCAGGCGCGATGGCCTTCTGGCGGGCCGCGGGCTATGAGCAACAACAGCACAGGGCGCGGTTCGTGCGCCATTCAGATACGTAGTGCCAGAGCGTGGATACCCTTCCTCAGTGGCCGAGCCCGTCGTCGTCCCAGTTCCGCAGGATCGGTTGGACGATCTTCAGCCGGTATGGCGCGCACTGTATGAGCATCACACTGCGCTGACGCCGCACCTGCGCGACCGTGAGGTCCCGTTCGAGCAAGCGTGGGAGTCTCGCCGGGCGATCGAGAAGCAGTGGTTCGCGACAGAGCCCAAATCGTTCGTCCTCGCCGCCCAGTGCACGGGCAGGTATGTCGGCTATGCGTTCGTGCGAGTTCGTCCCGGGGCTGGCTTCGGCGCTTCCTGGAGCGCCTCGGACCCGCTGGCCGAGCTTGCGATCCTTGCTGTTCTGCCCGAGATACGCGGACAGGGGATTGGATCGATGCTGCTGGATGCGGTAGAGGCGAGGCTGCATGAGCTGGGGATCGAGGACATGCTCATCGGCGTGATCACGACGAACACCGAGGCGATGCGCCTCTATGAACGGCGCGGCGCCGTGCCGTTCCTGACCCAGTTCGTCCACCGCGTTCAGTCAGCAGGCGAAACGACCACGGCCGGCGGCCGTAAATAGCGCCGGACTTCGGGCTCTTGATGCCGGTTCCGTCCGGGTTGCGATACTCGCTCGGGCCTCAAGCTCCCTCCACGGCAGAGCCGATAAGGGATTCAGAGCATGAGACGACACCACGTCCATTGTGAGCATCGCCCCATCATCGGCTGGAACGGTTTGCAAGGGGCCGCGCGAAAGCTCGTCTGCATGATGGCTGTTTTCGCCATTGGCCTCGTGACTCCGGGCGTGGCTGTCGCTCTGGTGCACAGTGGCCGCATCGTCTTTCCAGAACCGCGAAACCCGCCCAGCATCGGCGTGCCGCCTCCTCCGGCTGACCAGGCCCGCGAGGATGACCGGGAAGTGGTGATCCGGTACGACGCGAGTCTCGGTACTGTCACGTTTTCCGCGGAAGTCTGGGACCCGAGCTATTGGGGCGAAAAGTACTATGAAGGCTTCTCTATGGGCTCCAAATGCAAAGAAGGCCCTTTGTCTGACTTTGGCCCAAGCGAGTTCGTAGCGACCGTCAAAGCCCAGCCGAAAGAGCGGGGATTAGACGGGACGGAACGGGGCGGGGTCGCGGGCGAAGCCACCCTGCGCGGCTACTCCGGCCATGTCGAAAGCACGGGTACGTTCAACGGCAAACGGTTTGAGATCACGTTCAGCAGCCGCTCATTCGGCAACCGGAACTGGCGCTGCGTGGAAGTTCACGAACCCCCGTTGAAACCAACCACGTTTCACCTAGACAACTGGAAGCCCAAGCGTAGAAGCTAGCGCCGGAGCCGACGCCTTAGCGGGATGAGATAATTTGTGGCTCCCGGCCTCCGCAACGTCAATCACAGCGAACGGGCGCCCTGCGCGCCAGGTGGAGCAGGCCGGTCGGCCGTTTCCCGATCGGCGACATCGGTAGCGCACGGCATCGTTGCACCAGCAAGATGAACAGCGATTAATGAAGCTCAGTGCCCGCTCGCCGGCGCCGGGGCGAGCTCGCGCGGGAAGTCCTGCAGCAGCTCGACCATCAGAGCCGGGTCGGGCCTTCCTCGCTCGTCGATGTGACCGTCGCGGGCGAGCGCGAACAGTCGCTCGACGAACATCTCCCAGCACAGCGCCGGGCGCATCTGGATACGCAGATGGACATGGGCGGCGTCGAGACTCCACGCCGTGTGGGGAACGCCGGCGGGAGCGGTGACGACCTCGCCCGGGCCTGCGATCCGCTCGACCCCCGCGACGCGAAAGCACACACGACCGGCAACGACCTCCCAGCGCTCCTGCATCTCGGGATGGATGTGCTCGAGCGTCCGGTGCCCTGGTCGAGTCCAGAAGTCGTCCATCTCAAGCAATATCCCGCCGGTGTCCGCTGCGGTCTTGCGGAACACGATCCGCTCGCCTGTGATCGGGTTGACCAGCTCGTCTCCCGCGTGTGCCATCAGCTCGATCTTGCCATACACATCTCTCTACCCTGAGCCAATCGACGCGCTCCTCTCACTCGACTCGTCGCTGGTCCAGTTGGTCGAAGCTGTGCGGGCACTGCCCTATGGCCGTCCGAGTGACCGCAGCGTAGAGGGGATGCTGCGCGAGCACCGCGGCACCTGCTCCACCAAGCATCTATTTCTCGCCCGGGCGTTGGCCGAGCGCTTCCCTGAGTCTGAACCGTTAATCGTTCATCGTGTCTACCAGCTGGATCGCACTCGCGCTCGGGAAATGTTCGACACCAGGGTCGCCGAGATTGTCCCCGAGGATGGGCTCGTGGACGTCCATCGTTTTCTCACGATCGTCGTCGAGGGCCGGCGCATCAATGTGGACGCGACGTTCCCAGGGCTGGTGTGGGATGGGCGCTCCTCGCTGCCGCTTGCCTGCGGTGAAGGACACGACTACCTGGCTGGCGAGGACCCGGAAGCCGAGAAGCGGGCGCTTGAGACCAGGCATTGCGACCCGGTGGTCCGCGAGCCGTTCATCGCGGCGTTGGCATCCGTAGAGCGGCTGCGGCGGTAGCCAGGCCCGCTGCCGAGAACACCAAGCCCCCGGACAGGTCGGCGTCCACCTGTCCCCGGCCACGGGCCTCGATCAGCGCGGAGACCATGTCAAACGCGTCGATCGCGATAGCGGCCACCGCCGCCGGCTGCTCGAGTCGTCGCCAGCGTAGGCTGGCAAGGCCCACTGCCGCTACTGCTATCTGGTGTGCGCCGAAACCGCGAACGAACAGTCGAGCCTCCGGGTGCTCTGCGGTATCCGCCGCCAGCTTCAGCTCGGACATCTTCGACGGAACGAACAGCGCCCCACCTCCGTAACTCACACGGAACTGAACCGCCCCGGGTTTGTTGGAGGCGTTTTTGTTTGGGTAGTCGTGTTGGTGTTGTTTAGTGTTGCAGTCGTGCCGGTGGGCATGTGGGCAACCCGTAGGGTTGTCCAAGGGCTGTGGTCAGCTTGCTGGCCACAGCCCGTCATGTCCACGGGCCTTCGTTCGTCGTGGCGGCCGCGGTCGTGGCGGCGTGGTTGTTCTCGTACTCGACGGGTGGGAGTCGTTGACAGGCGCTGTGTAGCCGCTTGTGGTTGTACCAGTCGACCCATTGCAGTGTGGCGAACTCGACTTGCTCCATCGTCTTCCATGGTCCCCGGGGGTTGATCAGCTCGGTCTTGTAGAGCCCGATCGTTGACTCCGCGACGGCGTTGTCATACCCGTCGCCGATCGACCCGATCGAGGCGTCAGCGCCGGCATCCACGAGGCGCTGCGTGAAGGCGAAACTCGTGTATTGACTCCCGGCATCGGAGTGTGCAATCAGGCCCTCCGGGACGGGTGTGCCGTGGTGGTCACGGGCCCAGAGCGCCATCTCCAGCGTGTCGAGGACGAGCGGTGTTTTCATCGTCGTGTCGGCCTTCCAGCCCACGATCCGCCGGGAGAACACGTCGATCGTGAACGCGACATACACCGTCCCCGACCACGCCGACACATACGTGAAATCGGAGACCCACAGCCGGTTCGGAGCGGGCGCTTTGAAGTCACGGTCCACGAGGTCCGGTGCGCGGGTTGATTGCCCGTCGGGGATCGTGGTGCGCAGCTTCTTGCCGCGCACCGCGCCTTGCAGGCCGTCTTTGCCCATCAGGCGTTCAACGGTGCACCTGGCCGTCTCGATGCCCTCGCGCTGCAGCTGCCACCAGACCTTCCTGGCGCCATAGACGCCGAGGTTCTCCTTGTGCACCCTACGGATCTCACCGAGCAGACGCCGATCGCTCAGCGCTCGCCGCGACGGGTGGCGTTCGCGGGCCTTGACCGCGTAATACGTCGACGGGGCGACCCCCAGAGTCCTGCAGATCGGCTCGACCCCATGGTCATCGCGGTGCGCGTCAACCACCCTGCTCATCTCCTCGGCTGCGGGTCGAGCTCCCGCGCGAAGAAAGCTGAGGCGGCCTTGAGGATCTCGTTCGCGCGGCGCAGCTCCTTGTTCTCGCGCTCGAGCTCCTTGATCTTCTGCGCCTCCTCGCTGCTGACCCCGTGCCGGCGACCGCCATCGATTTCGGACTGGCGTACCCACTTCCGCAGCGTCTCCGCCGTCATCCCGCACTTCTGCGCGACCGACGTGATCGCCGCCCATTCCGTTTCGTACTCACGACGGTGCTCCATGACCAGGCGAACCGCCCGCTCACGCACCTCTGCTGGATACCTCTTGTTCTTGGCCATCGCCCAATCCTCTCAAGCCATCAGGCCTCCAACATTCCCGGGGCGGTTCAAACAGGCTGTTGACCAGCATCAGGCTGCGTTTCGACACGTTCGCCGGAGCGTAACCGGTCTCGCTTACGAGTCCGCGCACGCATCCGGTGCTATGTCCGACGCTCCTGCCCTTGCCTCGGTGCAGCGCTGCCGGCAGCCACCATCCTCGAAGGGTACCTTCCACTCCCAGGCGTCGGTGAGCAGCTCGGCTAGCTTGTCGGGATCGACCTGGCTGAGGTTTACGTGAACGGCACCGAGGCGCTTGCCCCACCAGAACTCGGTGCACGTCTCAGGTTCGCGCTGGGCGGCGGTGAGGATGCCCGCCTCGTCGAGCATCACGTTCATATGGTCCTCATCCCACAGCGTCGCGAAGATCTTGCCCGCGACACGGAACGAGGGGCGGCCGTGATGGTCCTGCTCGATTGTCTCAGGAAGCCCGAGTGCGATCAGCTCGAGCTTGTTGCTGGGAGACCACGATCGCGCTCAGGTCGCCGGCTCGGGTCGGTATGTGCCAAAGCTCCACGTGTGCCCGTCGAGATCGCGTGCCGAGTACTCACGCGAGCCGTACGGCGTGTCTTCGATGTCGCGCGTGATCTCGGCACCTGATGCCTTGGCGCGCTCGTAGTGGGCATCGGCGTCCTCGACGGCGACGTAGACCCCATGATCACCGGGATCGCCCTGTCCGAACATGATCGTGCCCGCACCGAGCGACATCTCGGCGTGCCGGATCGCGCCTTGATCGTCGCGGTGAACGGCGCGCTGCTGAAACCCAAACGTCTGCGCGAGCCACTCCAGCGCAGCATCCGCATCGGCAAAACGCATAAAAGGGAAAATATTTGGTGCCTGGTCGGCCATCTCGTGCTCCTCGGTCGGATTGCCGGCGACTCTAGGATGCGGCCGGGCTGGCGTCTTGGACAAACGTAACCCGCTCGTCGACGTAAGCCGTGGGAGTGGTCTGAGCGAAGTCGCGGAAGTCACGATCCAGGTGCGCCTGGTCGTAATAGCCGCAGGTGGCGGCTACCTCCGGGAGACTCACGCTGGAAGTGCCCAGCAAACAGTCGCTCGCGTGACGGAAGCGCAGCATCCGCGCAACGAGCTTTGGCGGTAGACCAACGTGCTCGCGGAACCGCGCCGCCAGGTGCTTGCGGCTGCAGCCCAGCTCGGTCGCGAGCTCGGTGATGCGGAGTCGTCCTCGGCTTGCGGCCAGACGCCGCCAAGCCCAATCGACATCTGGCGGCGGAGGTTCGGCTGCCTGGAGCTTGGCGGCGAGCACGGCCTCCACCAGATCAAAGCGCTCCTCCCAGGTGCCGGCCTCCATCAGCCGCTCTTCGAGCACGCGCCCCTCGGAGCCGAGTAGATCCTCCAGGACCACGACCTCGCGCGCGAGCGAACACATCGACTCGCGAAAGATCATCCGGGTCGCGAGGGGGGTCAGATCGACTTGCACGCCATGCATCTCGCCCTTGTGCTCGATCACCGCGCACGCATCGTCCATACCAGCCACGAAGGACCCAAACCAGGCCGCCGGCTGCGCCGGATCAGCCCGATCGGCCAGCCCCAGTTGCGGTCCCAGCCCGAGAATCATGACCACCCCGGTCGAAAGTGGCTCGCGCTGGCGCGCCGGACCGGGCAACTCTTGCGCGTAGCCACAGTAGCGGCGAATATGGCGCCTGAGCGCTGGGTCCGCTGCTCGGATGACCAGCTCATTCCTCACGCTCAAGAGCATAGTCCGCACACGACCGGGCTCCCCCACAAGAGTCAGCAGCTCGCACACTCCGCTAGTGGCACATCGAAGATCTCCACTGGGCAGCGTGTGTGATCGTGCAGAGCTCGACGGCCCAGCTACTCGCCGAGCTGCGCGAGGGCTGCTGCTGCTTGGCGGGCTATGTCCTTGGGTCGGCGCGCCTCTCCGTAGAGCAGGAAGTCGACGATGAGTCCGTCGCAGACCGTGATGATTGCGCCTGCTCGCGTGTCGGCGTCCGGCTGGCCCGCGGCGGCGAGGTTTGCGGCCAGTGCTGCGCGGAACTCCTGTTGATTTGCTGCAAGGGTCGCCCGTAGTTCCTCATCCCGGGGCGCGAGGGTCACGGCTTCGAGCCATGCGTGGACCATTGGTGCGTTCTCCGAGAGGGCCGCGCTGAACAGCTCCATGCCTTCGACCAGCCGCTTCTCTGGTGATCGAGCATCGCTGCTGGCGGCGGCGATCAGCGGCGCGAGCCACCGTCGCCAGTTCGCCGAGATCGCGGCGAGCAGGAGACCTCTGGTGGAGCCGTAGTGGTAGCCGATCGAGCGAAGGTTCGCTCGGGCCTCTGAGGCGATGTCCCGCGCTGTGGTCGCGGCGTAGCCCTGACGTTGCAGACAGACGACGGCTGCCTCCAGCAGGCGGTCCTTGGTGGAGTCTGGTAGGCATGTGGTATACAGGTGTTTACATGCTTGTGTTCGACCGAGAGGGATACGGGCCGCCGCTGATGCTGCTGCAGGGACAACAGCTCACGCAGCATATGGAAGCCACTCCTGCCTCAGCTATCCGACGAGCGTGAGGTGTTCAGCGTCGACCTGCCCGGCGCACGGGCAGTCGCCACCCAGTTCCTTCACGCCACCCGACTGGGCGACGGAGGTCGCCGCACTTCTGGACCATCTCGGCCTTGAGCGCGTCGCGGTCGTCGGCCACTCAGCGGGAGGATGGACCGCGCTGGAGCTCGCAAGCTCAGACGCGCCAGCGGAGTCCTGGCGCTCACGCCGGCGGGACTGTGGCGGAAGCATTCTCCGCCGATCACCGACACGATCCTGGTCGTCAACTGGCGGCTCGGCCAGATCCTCGGTGAGAGCCGTCACCAAGCCATTGCACACAGGATGGGACGCCGGATGTCACTACGACAGATCTCCGCACACCCGGCGGATGTCACCGTCGAGGATGCCATTGCGATGGTCAAGACGGTGCTCGCGTCCAAGCACTTCCCCGAGCACTTCAGGCAAACCCGGCGGCTGCGGTTCCTGGACGGCCAACAGATCCCCCGCGAGGTTCCGGTGCGCATCGTGTGGGGCGAGAAGGATCGAATCGCCCGCGGGCGAACATCGCGCCACACCGACCAGCTCCCCAAACACGCCGTCGTGGAAACCTGGCCCGACTGCGGCCACATGCTCACCTGGGACGCCCCACAACGAGTCATAGACGCCGCTCTCGCCTTGCCGACGAAGGACCAAGACGACGAGACTTCAGGTTCCTCTCCCTCCCCGCGCGGGGGTCCCCCGCCTGCCGCTGCGTCATAGTCCAGGCTGGTGGATGACACGCCGAACATCTGCGCGGGGCCGTTCGGCGGGTTCTACGACTTCTACATCGAGCGGCCGTGGCTGATGCGCGGCATCGGTCGTGTCGTCTGGGGCATCGACGCTTCCGTCCTATACGCCAGCATGGCGCCCATCGGTCGCGTCGCGGACGGCGCGACGATCCTCGACGTGCCATGCGGCGGCGGTGTCGCCTTTCGCGCCCTTCGCCCCGATCAGGACGTCCGCTACATCGCTGGCGACCTCTCCGAGAAGATGCTCACACGTGCCAAGCGCCGTGCGAGGACGAGGTCGCTGAACCAGATCGAGGTACTCACTGCGGACATGACCGCGCTGCCCTTCCCCGACGGCCAGGCGGACCTCTTTCTCTCCTACAGCGGCCTGCACATGGTCGACGACCCCGAGCAGGCGGTCAACGAGATCGCGCGCTGCCTGAAGCCCGGCGGCCAGCTGATCGGCACCACGTTTCTCGCGCAGGGACCCCGGCGAGCACGAGCACTGTTCGGGATCGGCAGTCGCAGCGGCCATCCGCTGCCGCCGCGCCGGGAGGACCTACTCCGCTGGCTGACCACCGCGGGGATAGTCGACGCCGCGATCGGGCCGCAACCCGGCTTCGCGGCCTTCACCGGACACAAGCACACAACCTGACCGCCGACGCGGGATGGCGCGCGGTGTCAACATACATCGGCGGGATCAATCAAGCCGAGGGCCAGAGCTGGCGTGAGCAGGCTCCGCGAGCATCTCGATCATCCCCAGGTACTCCCAGGCTCGCGGGAGCATCTCCTGTGTCTCGCGCGGCTCGGGCGGGAGCGCTGGGAGCAGCCACATCTGACGGCTGCCCTCCCGCGGCTTGGGCGGCGCCGGCCGGCGCCCCGCGGGCAAGCGCAGCCATTGCTCGCGGTCCCTCAGATCGGCGGTGAGGTTGCCGAACGCGTCGCTCTCGCAGAACAGGATGCGGTTGCGGCCCTCAAAGGAGACCTCGTCGCCGCGGCACTGGTACCCGGTGAGGATCTCATCCGCGCCCATCATCATCGTCCTGGCCTTACCCGGCGGACACACGAACAAGACGACTACCTCGGCGGTGTAGCGCTCGTGGATCTCCGAATGCTGCAGGCAGTGAACTGGGTTCTTCTGCACCAGGTGACGCCCGACGTTCAGGAACATGTCAAGGCCGCGCAGCTTCTCAATGTTGTTCGAGACGCGGCCGGTGCGATCGAACTCGATCAGGACATCGACGACGAGGTGACGCCTGTAGTCCTCGGGGTACACCCGGCGCTCCTCCCACGGCGGCGGCTGGACCATCGTCATCCATCGCTGATCGCCCTCGTCCACGAGGACGATCGAAAGCGCCGCGTCGGGCTTGACCACCTGCAGCCGCGCCTGGGCCTCAAAGCCCCACACCCACGTCCGCTCGCGCCGGCGCTCGAACCCGCGTTCGAACACGAGGTCCGCAGCGTCAGAGACTGTGACCGGGGAACGCTCGCCGTAATCGTCGGGCTCGCCGAGCGGCGGAAGGAAAACGTGCTCTGCGCGCCACTCCGTCACGATCTGCGCGCCCCTGGCCTGGGTGGCGAGCGTCGCGTCCACAGCACGGCGGTAGGAGATCAGGAAGTCGACCGACTCGAGGTCATGGCGCACGCGCCTGGGCATCGCCGAGCCCCACGGGCGCTCTGCCCACGCCCACCGGTTGAACTTCGCCTCCGGCTCGAGCAGCCACGGTTCAGGGCCGTACTCATCACTGCTGATGACCGGAGAGGGTCCGGACCGGAGCCGGTCAAAACCCTTGCTGGTCACAGACCACAGGTAGGGTTCGCTGCCGGCCCGCCTGCCACCGCGGTGGCGCTCCACCAGCCCCATCTCGCGCAGCCTGTTCAACCGCTCGCGTGCCTTGCACGCCTGCTGGCCGGGAAACAGCTCGACAGCGATCTGCAAGGTGCTCATCGCCCGCGCTACATGCAGCCCCCACAAGATCGCCTGGTCACGCCACACAAGACCCTCCCGACGAAGTTCGCCCGGCCTGCCCTTGAAGATCTCCTCGAGATCTGTCCCCAGGAGATTGATCACGAACAAGCTCGCTTCCACAGAGAAGACCACAGCAAGCGCCATCTCAGATAGAGAGGGGGAGATATAAGAATGTCCCCGTCCGCCGCGCATCGCGCAACAGCCCGGTTTTGCAGGGACTTCGGCCCCTCCGCCAATGCCAAGGTACGCGACCCCAAGGTCCGGGCAAGCACCCCCCAAATCGACCGAGGGTCCACCCAACGCCCATACCCTGGAGCCGAGGGTACGGGATTCGCGACCGGACCCTCGGGGATCGCGCAAGCGAGCTGAGTGGTCGGCTGGAGTGCCATCACCAGGTATGTCGTTGGAACGCCGGGCTTCCCCCCTACGCGTTTCCCTGAGCCCGGAGACAGGCGTATCCGCTCCGAGCCTCAGCGAAGCGGCTGAACGCCGTGCGCTCGACTCGGCGGAGGGTGCAGGATTCTCCGAAGGGACATCAGCGCAACAGCGAGAGGAACTCGACGACCGCCTTGAACTTGGCGGCGGGCAGATGACTGAAAGACGGCATCGGGGCGCGAGGATCGATGATGGCGCGTTCGAGCTGCGGCGTGGAGAGTGTAGATCCGATGTGGGTCAGGTTGGGACCAGGTCCCGCGTTGCCGACGTCGCCGAGCCGGTGGCACGCCGCGCAGCCTGATTGTGCGTAGACGGTTCTCCCTGCCTTGAAGTCGCTTAGCTCTTTGCCGCCGGCACGTCGCACCGCCATGGGCACGGATGGTAGCGGCGGCTCTTCAGGAGAAGACACGATTGCGAGGGCCAATACATTGGAATTCGCTGGGCACCCAGTCCTATGCAGGGGAATTCCACAGCCTTTGACTGCGATCAGCAGCGCCGGTGAGGCGAGTAGCCACCTTCCCGCGATCTCTTCAAGCTTGAGCGACGTCGCGTCAAATGCGACCGACTTGATGTTCCGCTTGCCCTTGGTCTTGATGCTCACGAGCTCCGCCGAAGCGCGATCCCCGTGAATGACGATGTCCTGCACTTTTGCGCCAGCCAGCGATGGCTTATAGACAGTGGTTGCCGAGGTGAACGCTTCTTCGACCGCGGCTAGGCAGGTCGATCCCGGGCGAGCCTTGGGCACGAGCTCAGCCGCGACCGCTGGCACGAAGTCAGCACACAGGGCGGAAGCGTTTTGGCTGGCGATCGCTTCCCAGGGGGCCAGCACGGCACGCGTGATTTCCTCAGAGACACCCGACTTGCCACGTTGGGACTCACCACGCGCCGTCCCCAGCAGCACCATCGCGAGGATCGGCAGAACCAGGAAGTGCCATCGGGACATGACCCGATGGAGCATACAGCCGACCCGGGAGCGCTGTTCCGGAAAACAGGAGACACGGGCCGGCGACCAGACACATACTGTCTTCGGCCAGCGGTACGTTGCTGTCATCCAGAGGAGACCCCGATGCCAGACAGATTGCTCGAACTCGATCAGATCCTGCACGACATGAACGACGAGGAAATTGCGAAGGCCTGGGCGCGTTGCATGCGGATGCTCCGCGTCCGCGACCTTGTGCGAACCGCGAACACACCCGTTGGTGATTATGCCGAGCGCATCTGCTGTGATCGCTTCAAACTTGAAAGGATGGGGTTTGTCGAGAAGTCGATCGATGCAGTCGATGCGAAGGGTATTCGATATCAAATCAAGGGGAGACGACTCACGCCGGAGAACCGCAGCCGACAGCTGAGCCCCATTCGCGACATCGAGCAGGAGCCGTTCGATGTGCTACTCGCGGTGTTCTTCAATGAGGACCTCGACGTCCAGGAGATATGGAGCATTTCCCTGCGAGGTGGTGAAGGAGGCGTCGTTCGTAGCCCGGACCAACTCAACGCGATTCGTGCTTACCCAGGAGAGGCGGAACGACCCCCGAGTTCGTCAGCTCGTGTAAACCGGTAAGAAGACCCTGGTCACCGATTACGCCGGAGCGAGCTTCTCGCATCTTGAACCGCCCAAGATCAGTGAGGACCGGCCCAGCCGTCACTGAGGTCTGGCTGGGCGAGCGCGTTCCAGTCGAAGTTGTTGGGGGTGTAGGTCTGGATGAGAGCGGCATCGAGAATCCGCGTAGCGTCTGCGGTCAGGCGCGTGATGCGCGGCGCGTGGTCCAGGAGCGCCTGACTGACGGTCGCCGGCCGGTAGATCAGGGCCGCGGCATGACCGCCGTACTCGTCGTGGCCTTCTTCCTCACCGTCGAGCAGCAAGGGCTCGACCTGGGGCAGATACATGAAGCCTTGCAGCGCGTATCCGTCCCGGAGCTTGCGCAGCTCGTTGTTCTTCATGCCCCACGCCTTGAGCGTCCTCAGCGAGACGATCGGCGCGATGAGCCGGAACTCGTGGGCATAGCCCCTGGTGCCGGGAGGCTGTGCCGTGATGCCACAGGTGTAATGCAGCACGACTCCGAGGCCATGATGAGACGTGACGACCGCCTGGTCGGGGTCGGCGGCGTCCGGGCGCTTGCGAGCTCCAGCGGCCTCGAACTCGGGAGAGAACATCGTCGCGTGCACGAACGGCACGCCGGCGTGGATGTCGCCCTGCGCCGTGTGAGCCACGTCCCGCCCGGCGTAGTAGTGCTGTGGGTCGTCCAGCTTCACGGCGCCAAGGCTAGGCGCGGAAGCGGACGGTCTCGGATTCTCAGGTCAGGGCAGGCGACTCTGCGCTCGCTCGAGCGTGTCGAGCTGCCCGGGGGGAGCCGTGGACTTGCCAAGCTCGACCGCGTCGGCGGGCACACCGAACATCTCACGTGCGCGACGCTCGACAGAGTCCAGCAGCACCTTCCTGCGGCCCGTAGGGCTCATATAGCCCTTGAGGATGCCGCTGTCGAACCACGCCCGCACGGTGTTCTCATGCACACCCAAGCGCGCCGCCGCATCCTTGATCGAGATCGTGGGTGGAGCCAGAACGGTACTCATGATGGAGTGATTGTAGCTTATGTAGATGTCATAGTCAATGTAGATCTTGCTGATCGCGGCGCGAGGTGGCAAGCGCGCGAGAGGCTCCCCAAAGGCTCCCCATTCGAGCGTTTTTTGAGGTCTCCTGAGAGCACCTGGGGTCCCTGAAAACCGCTTAGGTAAGCGGAGAACAGGACTTCGGGGAGCACTGCAAAGCCGTCTACACCGGTTCGACTCCGGTCGTCGCCTTGCAAAAAGGCTACTTTCCTCAGTGGCGTATCGCGCCAAAGGAGACCACTGTGAGTCAAGCCACCGCAGAGACCATCACCGTCGGAGCACTCGGCGTCCGCTTCCTCGTAGAGGGACCTGACTCCAACGGCAGCGTGAGCGTGTTTGAGTGCTACGTTCCGGCGAACGCCAGGATGCCAGCGCCGCATAGCCATGATGCGTTTGAGGAGACCATTTACGGGCTCAGGGGCACCACGTCCTGGACCGTCGACGGCGAGAGCATCGGGATTGGCGCCGGCGATGCGCTATGTGTGCCGCGCGGAGCGGTCCATGGGTTCCAAAACGGCGGTGGCACCGACGCGACGTTCCTCGCGATCGCCAGCCCGGGAGTCTTCGGACCCGCCTATTTCCGAGAGGTCGGCGAGGTGTTGGCCGCCTCCGCCGGCGGCCCGCCGGACGTTGCCGCGCTGGCCGAGGTGATGCGCCGCCACGGCCTCACGCCGGCCCAGCCGGCTACCACTTGACCGCCGCTCCAAAGCGACTGCTGCTCTCGCGGGACGAGCGAGTGTCCGAACAAGAGCTGCGCTCACGCATCGGACGGTGCGGGCACGTCGAGAACATTGAGCGTCGAGGTAATCCTACTCACGTTGCTGGTTAGTGGGTATGATTACATCTGTGAAGACAGCCGACCCACGCGAGCTTCTCGACGATACGTTCAGCTACAGCGAAGCCAGAAAGGCTGGCCTGAGCGACACCCGTATCTATGGGCTGCGCGATGCCGGAGCGATCCTCGCCCTCGGAGGAGGCGTCTACCGATGGTCTGACGCCTCTCCGGCTGACCTTGACCTGATCGAGGTTGCAGAACGCGTCCCGCGCGCGACGCTTTGCCTGGAAACAGCGCTCGCACGCCACGAGCTCATCGACTCGATCCCTGCTGCCATCGACATCGCGATCCCACGCGGAAAGACCCGCCCAGCCCTGAGGGCACCGTGCCGCCTGCACCAGTTCGACCCGCAGACGTTCGACCTGGGACGGGAAACACTCGACGTCGGCGCGCGCATCCCGCTGGGCATCTACTCAGCCGAGCGTTCGCTCGTCGACATCGTCCGAATCCGCCATCTCCAAGGCAGCGACATCGCTTGGGAGGCACTGCGGCGATGGCTGCGCCAACCCAGCGCAAGCCCGGCGCAGCTCATTGAGACCGCCAAGCACTTCGCCCACGCAGAGCCCGCGATCCGCAAGGCACTGGAAGTCCTGCTGTGAGCGCTGCGACTCGGGCCAGCACCTCGGGTCGTGCCTACCTCGACCTGCGCAAGCTCGCGCGCGAGAACCAACGCCCCGTCGATGAGTTGCTGCATCTCTACACCTTGGAGGCGTTCCTCGCCCGGCTGGCGAGCTCGCGATTCACCGAGCGCCTCGTGCTGAAGGGCGGAGTTCTGCTGGCCGCCTTCGACGAGCGCCGACCCACACGCGACATCGACCTGCAAGCCCAAGCACTCGGGAACGATATGGAGACGATCCGCTCGGCGACGTGCGAGATCGCAGCGATCGCGCTCGAGGACGGAGTCACCTTCGACGTCGACACGGCGACCGCTGAACCGATACGAGACGAGGCGATATACAGCGGCGTTCGGGTGACGATGACGGCACAGCTAGCCACGGCCCGCCCTCACTTCCACGTCGATACGAACGTAGGCGACCCGATCAGCACCGCACCAAGGAAGGTACGTCTGCCGCGGTTGCTCGGCGGAAAGATCGTCCTGCGCGGATACCCATTGGCGATGGTGCATGCAGAGAAGATCGTGACCGCGATTGCGCGGGGCACGGTAAACACGAGGTGGCGCGACTTCGCCGACATCTACGTGCTCGCCCGACATCATGCGATCAACGGGTCCGAGCTCGTCCGTGCCGTCCGCCGAGTCGCCGAACACCGCAAAGTGCGGCTCCTCCCGCTCGCGCAGACCCTTGACGATTACGGGCAGATCGGCCAGCAGAGATGGACGGCGTGGCGCCGTCGCCAGCGATTGGAGGACCGACTGCCGGAGCAGTTCGGTGACGTCGTCGCGGCCGTCACCGACTTCGCCGATCCTGCGATCCTCGGTTTCGCGGAAGCCCACTCGTGGGAACCGACCACCTCCAAGTGGTCATGACCGCAGCAGTGCCGGCATCGTCCGGTCCTCGCCTGGTTTCTTATCGATCTCTTCGGATCCAATTATCAACTATTTCCCCGGCCGTTAGGACCGCTTTGGGGCATCGTTAGGGCCTGCACAGCGGGCAAGCACATCATGGGCTCATCCCAAATTGACCTGGAGGTGGTGACTCGTGAAACGTCTATTCGCACCCCTGCTGCTCGCGGCGCTCGTCGGAGCTTCGCTCGCGACGATTGCGGCCGTCCTGCTGGGGGCCGGCTCCGGCGGAGGCTCGACCTCGACCGTCGGCGCGGTCAGGGCTGCTACCCCGGCGAGCTCCTCTTCGGGAGGGACCCGTCGCGAGGTATCCGCATCGTCCGGGTCATCCAAGGCGTTGACGGCGACCCAGATCTATAAACAAGACTCCACGGGCGTCGTCGCGATCAAGGCGGTCACCGCCGAAGGCGAGGACGAGGGCACGGGGATCGTGCTCAACGAAAAGGGGCTGATCCTGACGAACGATCACGTGATCAAGGGCGCGACGAGCCTCACGGTCGACGCCAGCGGGTCATCGAAGAAGACCACGAGCGCGAAGATCGTCGGCGAAGAAGCCAACCAGGACCTGGCGCTGATCGAAGTCGATCCGTCGGGCCTCGGACTGAAACCGCTCGCGCTCGCGAGCTCGAGCTCGGTCCAGGTCGGCGACACCGTGTACGCGATCGGCACTCCCTACGGCCTCGAAGAGACCTTCACCAAAGGCATCGTCTCGGCGCTCAGCCGTGAAATCGCCGCCCCGGACGGGTCAAAGATCAGCGGCGCGATCCAGACCGACGCGGCGCTCAACCCCGGCAACTCCGGCGGGCCGCTGATCGACGAACAGGGCGAAGTGATCGGCGTGAACTCGCAGATCGCCTCCGACGCGGCCGAGAGCGAGGGCTCCCAGCCAGGGAGCACCGGTGTCGGGTTCGCGATCTCCTCGAACACCGTCGCCGCGGTCGTGAAGAAGATCGAGGCCGGGGAAGGGGTCAGCTACGCCTCGGCGACGCAGGGCGCCGCCGCGCAGGCCGAGGGCGGATCTGGATCCGGCAGTGAGGAGTCGCCGTACGGCGGGCGCTCGGAGAGTCCCTACGGGGAAGTCGAAGCGGGCGGCGGCTCGGGCGGCACGACGACCGAAGAAGGCGCGGTCGAAGCCGGCGGCTCTGGTTCCTCTGGCTCGAGCGGGGTCGAAGGACTCGGCGAGGGCGGCTCCGGAGCGAGTGGCGCGGAAGGCTCGGGCGAAGCCGGCTCCAGCTCGAGCGGCTCGGAGGAAGACCCTGGCGTCGGGAACAGCGGAGGTCGGGTCGTGATCGTGCCCTGATCCGCTGACCCTGGCCAGACGATCCAGACCGGCGGTGAGGCCCGGGCGCCCTTGGGAGGCTCCGCTCGGGCCTTCGGCGTGTCTCCGCAGGCCGGTGAGCACTCGGTGCGCCGGAGCCTTCGCGCCCGCAGTGCGTTGATAGGCTTGGTCCGTTCCCAGGGCGATTAGCTCAGCTGGGAGAGCGCCGCCTCGACAAGGCGGAGGTCACTGGTTCGAGCCCAGTATCGCCCATAGCATTTGGCCCCGTGTTTGCGGGGCTTTTTGCGTTCCTTGGCTTGTTGGTCGAAGGAGCCCAGAGGCCGTTTTCCCACATACTTCCCACATGAGCCTCCAATGCGGCCGTGGGTGCCGGTCCTGAACTGGTGCTCGGCAGCATCCGGTTGGGCGTGCGGTGGCTGGTCGAAACCGTCGTCTTCAAGTCCGCGACGGTGCTATGCCCCGGAGCAGGACGACCGGCGAGACGCCAGAGCATCGGCCAGCCGCACGAGCGTTGTTATGCGAGGATCACGAAGTCCGCGCTCGATCCGAAAGACCTCGGTCACGTGGGCGCTCGTCGGGGAGACGGCCTATGCGAAGGCTACCCCTGATAGGGATTAATGATGCGCGAATCGCTAGGATCACCGCCGCATGTTGCTACGTGTCGCCACTTTCGCGGTCTTGGCCGTCCTTGCTGTGCCCGTGCTCTCAGGCCGTGGAAGCTCGACCAAGGCGGCGAGCACTCAGAAGGCTGTGCGGGAACTCAAAGAAGAAAACGAACAGCACAGCGAAGAACAGAACACAAAAGCCGAAGAACTCAAAGAAGAACAGGAACACAACGCCGAAGAACAGAAAAAATCACAGGAAGAACTAAAAAGCGAACAAGAAGAAAATACCGAAAAACTCAAAAGCGAACAGAACGAAAAAGCAGAAGAAATTAAAAATAATGTGGAAGAACGCTAGCGCGTGCACGCTTTCTCAAGGATATCCCGCGCGCTAACGCTCTCGACCCTCGCGGGCATGTCATGCCTCCTTGCCGTCGGGTGCGGCGTAACGAAGACGAAGACGGTGACGGTGGGGTCTACCGCCGGGGCGGCGGGCACCACGCTGAATCTGAATCTCGAACGCGAGTACCGCGTCCCGAGCGGCTCGATGGAACCGACTTTGGCTATCGGCGCACGCGTCCTCGTTCGGCCGGTCACGTCCACGCCAAAGATCGGTGAGATCGTCGTCTTCTATCCGCCGAAGGAAGCCGCGACGGAGGTATGCGGTCCAAAGCCCCACACCGTGAAGCTCGGCGGCGCGGCTTGCTCGGAACCCGTACCCGAACAGGCGAGCGTGAAGTTCATCAAGCGCATCGTCGCTGGTCCGGGCGATGTGATCTCGATCGTCGAAGGGCACGTGATCCGCAATGGTGTCCGCGAGCAGGACTCCTACATCAGACCCTGCGGGTCGAGTCCGGAGTGCAACTTCCCCACGCCGATCAAGGTCCCACCCGGCCACTGGTTCATGCTTGGGGACAACCGCGGCGAATCCGACGACAGCAGGTTCTGGGGACCCGTTCCCACGGGTTGGATCATCGGGGTTGCCCACCCGTGCTTGAGGGTCGGCATCACCTGCGTCCCAACGGGATAGTCGAACGCTGCCCCGGAGATAGACTCGGCCTCATGCGCCTCCATAGCTTGAGTGCCGCCGCCGGATTTGCAACCGGGCTGTTAGCGATCTACTTCGTGCCCACCGGAGGATGGCCGCTCTACATCGTGCTTGTTCTCGCGGTTTCGCTACTGGGCGGCTACATGATTGGCCAATGGTGGGCAGTCGGAGTCGCCTTGGGGAGCAACATCGTTTTCTCTGCGCTCTATCTGATCGCCTACGACGATCTCTTCCGCATCACACCAAATCACGATTCATCTCGTGTGGCCGTAATCCTTGCGGGCCAGTTGCTCGTCAGCGTTATCGCCACCGCGATGGCGGTTTGGCTGCGGCGGGGGATCAGTCCGGGCCTTGGTAGTCAGGATGCTCGCCAGCGGTAATCTCGCGGTTTAGCTCACAGAGTCGTGACTCCTGCTCGCCGGGATCGGATGCTACCGACGGCGGCCATCCGTATGCAGTAGAGACGGCCTTATCGAGTTGTAGGTGTAGATCGCGCAACGTAGCGTGAGCTCCTTCTTCCACGGCGTTGTAAAGGGCTGTCAATCCAATCTCCCGCTCCGAGCAGATCGTGCGGCGCTCGCCGTCGATGGCAACGGCCAGTTGCTCGATCTCGGAACGTGTCTCTGCGGAAGGGGTTTCGGGCCAAGGGAAGGTGGCGAAGGAGCGGACGGTGTATCGCGGGCGGGTCTCAAGGTGCGTCGAGCGGTCGGTAGCCCAACGGGTGTGGATTCGCGAGCTGAGCACGCCAAACGCGTAGTCATCGGCAAATGCGAACACGCTTGTGGTGTTGCCTGGACACCAGTCTGGCTGGCACCAAACCATCGTGATCCGCTTCGACTGGGCCGGGCAGGCGATGAAACGAGGAAGCGGTTTAACCGCGTCGAAAAGCTCTTGGACGCTTCGCGAGTGCTTCCACCACTGTGTACGCTCGCGCGCCTGCTTGTGTTGGTCGCGCATCGGCTTGACGCGCTCTCGGATGATTGCGAGCGCCGCTGGCCAGCGTTCAGCGTCCTCCAGTGGCATCTCGCCGAACGAGATGATCCAACGGCCGGGCGAGAGCTTCGGATTCTTTGTGATGTCGTCGCCGATGAGGTAGGGCCGGATTACGCTGGCGTAGTCGGCGTCCTTCCGCGCGAGCAACTCCCGCGCTTCGTTCTCGCTGAGAATGAAGCCCTTGCCACCCGGAACGACACCAAAGAATTGTTTACCGATGTTGGCGGCGAGCGCCACGGGGTTACTTCGCACCGTGCCTGCACGGAGCTCGCTGGTGATGCCGACGACTTCCTGTGCGTCGAGGATGAAGTTGTTGGGGGTCGTTGACGGTGCCTTGATCCAGTCGACGATGCTGACATGGACGTTGGCGGTTCCCGGCCAGACCTGGCTCCGTACGGCGTTGGTGATGATGCCGTCGTTGGCGACGATGTAGTCCAGGCCGGCCTCACGGTTCTTGCCCTCCGCTACTGAATTTGTCGCGACCATGCCTGCGCGTTGCCCGGGCTTGAGGTGGTCGTGTGCACGGCGCAGCCAGTAGACGCAGTGATCCTTCACGCCGATGCCGTAGTCGTCGCGTAGGAACTCCAGGTAGGCGTCGCCGAGTTCGGCACGCATCATCTTTGTGCCGTGATAGGGCGGGTTGCCGATGATCACGCTACTGCGCGGCCAGGTGATTTTCAGGGCGTCACCGACCTGAATTCCAGAGAGATCTTCGAGTGGAAGCGTCGCCTCAGTGAGATCCAACTCGTCGACGGCAAGCTTGTGCGCCATCCAGAGGGTGACGCGGGCGAGGGCGACTGCGAACTGATTGATCTCGATGCCACGGATATTGGTCAGAGGAAAGAACGCGCTCAATGCGACCTGATCTTTGATGCCTCTCCTCTTGCGTAGCTCGCGCTCCCGATCGTGTAGACGCTTCTCAAGCCGACGCAGCTCCCGGTAGGCGACGTACAGGAAGTTCCCGGAGCCACATGCGGGGTCAAGTACGACGTAGTTGAGAAGCTCGTTCTGAAGCTGCTGGGCTTGCGCGGTTGTCGTGGCGTCGTCGATCCGTTCGCGCCAGGGTTCAACGATGGTCGGGCGTACCACCTTCTGGATGTCGACCTCGTGTGTGTAGTGCGCGCCGAGTGCCCACTGGCTTTCGCGTCCGAGTGCGCCCTCCAGTAGCGAGCCAAAGATGTGCGGCGCGACACGCTTCCAATCGAAGTCGCATGCCTTGCGCAGCTCCTCGAGCTCGGGCACCTCGAGATGGACGTGCGCGGGTGTATCGAACAGTCCGCCATTGACGTAACGGGTGTCGGCATACAACCCGCCCGAGGGCCGAGCGCCAGGCGTGTTGAGCCAGGTAAAGAGGCCGCCCAGGTCGTCAGCGCTCGATCGTCCAGGTGTGGCGATGAGGGCTTCGACGATACGCGTGAAGAGATGCCCCTCCAGCTGTCCGAGGTCCTCCGCGAACATCGACCACACGCTCTGCAACACGAAATCGCGCAGGACGTCAGATGGTGCCGCACGGCGTTCAAGGAGGCGCTGATAGAGCCCTGTTACATGGTTGACGGCCTCCCGCGTCACTCCCTCTTGCGCGCTGAGGAAGACAGGCTCGCGGTTGTCGCCGGCCAGGAACAACAGCGCGTCGGCGCGATCCGGCAACTCTACGAGATCGAACTCCATTCGTGGTGCATTCGGGTAGGCGCCTGGCTCCCAAACCTCAAAGCGGCGGAACGCGCACAGCACCACAAACCGTGGAGCCGGCAGGTTCGTCTGCGGGTTGGCGCTTCCGCGCCAGTAGTCGAGCGCCTGGTGCCGGTGCTCGGCCAGTCGATTGGCCTCGCTGGGACGCTTCATCTCCACAATGCACACTCGATCCCAGATCAGATCGAGGAACCGGCCGTGTTGCGAGTCCTCGAAGCGCGCTACGTCGATCCTGTTCGTTCCATAGCAGGCGAACAGTTCGTTCAGATAGGTTTGCGCCTCAGCCCGCTCAGAGCCAGCGTAGACGCTCCACTTCTCCGCGAACTCTGTGAGGCGACGGCGGATCTCCTCGCCGGTGATAGCCACGGCAGGCGCGGTCAGACGGCGAGCTGCTGTGCCCGCTCGGGAACGGCGTAGTAGGTACCTTGCATGAGTCGACGATGCAGGTCACCTAGTTCGACTTGGGCCTCCCGAAGCGCCTCGACGATGTGGGCGTCGGCGCCATCCCTCTCGACCAGCTCGCTTGCACGCCGAGCGCGCGACTGCGCGTCGGAGATGAAAAGAAGGACCTTCTCGACTTCGCTTGATTGTCTTTCGGTCATAGCCGCTGAAGATACGACCTCCTGCGGACGGCTCGCGTGGACCGCACGGAGATCGTGCCGCTCTTTGCGGGGAATCATCGGCCAAAGCGATCCGGGATCAGTCAGCGTCCGCGACCGACGCCGCGGTTGGGCGTATCGCGGTGGGGTGTGCGGGTGAGCCAGCGTGTTGGCGAGAGGGCGGAGCGGAGCCGTAGAGGGTCGCGGCTCGGTGTCCAGCCAGGGCTGGCTTGCTCCGGATGTGCGAGCGATGGGGTCTGCGCGCGGCTGTTGCACATCTGTTGGGCGAGGCGTGTGATGCGTTGGGGGTCTTGTCCTTCGGTGCCGAGGTCGTCGCGGGCGATGAACCAGTCGGTGCCGTGGCGGGCGCGGGTGGCCTCGACGTAGGCGGTCTCCTTGCTGGTCTGCCAGCCGCCGGTGAGCACGACGGAGCGCTCGACGGTCGCGCCCTGCTGACGGTAGACGTGCTGCGCGTAGGCCAGCCTCAGCGAGTCCAGGTCCTCGCTGGCGAGCTGGACCTTGCGCTGTGATCCGTCGAGCGTGAGGGTCACGCCTCGCTCGTGGATGGCGCTGACTTGGCCGCGGGTGCCGTTCTCGACCCGCGGCTGCCCTGGCGGGCGGTGCTGGGTGGTGAACGCGATGAGGTCGCCTTCGCGCAGGCCGTAGTGGACGCCGGGCAGTGGGATCTCGTGGTGTCCGAGTTCGCCGCGCTGTGCGCGTAGGTGTTGTGCGCGGGCGTTGAGCCGGTCGATCTCCGTGATTGGAGGCGTCGGCGATCAACGCGACCTCGCGGATATCGTGCCCGTCCGTGAGCGCGGCCCATGTTTGTACGGCGTGCTCTGCTGCCTGGTCGCGGGTGTCGGAGAGGTGTAGCTGGCCGCGTGAGGCGTAGTGCGCCATCGCGCGCTCGGGTTCTCCCGCGCGTAGTGCTTGCCATGCGCGCTGCTCGGCGGGGTCCTTGGTGCGGTGGATGTCCGCGAGCTCGGCGGTGGGGGCGTGGTCGGCGAGCCGGTCGAACATGCCGCCGGGGCCGATCGAGGGGAGCTGCTTGCCGTCACCGACCGCGATCAGCTTCGCCCCGAGCGCTCCACCAGCTCGGTGAGGGCGTCGAGGCGCTTGTGGTCGACCATCCCAGCCTCGTCGAGGAAGACCGTCGTGTTCTGGCCCACGTGGACGGTGCCGGTGTTTGCCCGGGCGACCAGCGCGTCCAGGGTGAGCGTCTGTCCTGCCAGTGCGGGGCTGTCCGTTCCCAGGCGCTCGGCTGTTGAGCCGGATACGGCGACCCCGATCGTCTCGCGTCCTGCGTACTGCTCCGCGCGGGCGGCGGCGTCGATCACGACTCCCTTGCCTGTCCCGGCGGGGCCGACAAGGACCGCGGCACGCTCAGGGCCGGTGAGGACTTCGAGCGCGTGGTGCTGCTCGGGGTTGAGTGGCCCGCCGATGCGCTCGGCGACCTCACGGGTAGCGTGATCGCGTGCGATCTCGCCGACGTCTCGGCCTGCGGGCTGCGCGAGTTGGGTGGCGCGGCGTTCGATCGCCTGCTCCTGCGCACGGACCGCCAGGGTGGTCATCCGCCCGCCCTCCAGAGTCAGCACCCGCCGATCACGGACCATCTCCCGGGCGATCCCGAGTGCCTGATCCGGCGCGATCTCTCCGGCGGCCTGCTCCAGCACGACCGCGCGCAGATCTCGCTCCTCGAAGACGGCGTGCTGCTCGGTCAGCTTCGCCTCGACCCGATCCTCGATCGCGCGCTCGGCTGCCGGACGCTCGGATGCGCCGATCAACTGCACGGCCTCATCCGGCCCGAACCCGTGGCCGCGCCCGGTCTCTGTCCACACTCGTTGGAGGTCCGAGCGTGTGGTCAGCGTCTTCGCTCTGCGGTTCTCGAGCGCGAGGTTGCGCAGCTCGCCGCGCTCGGGGGCGCGGCCGTAGCGGGCACGGAAGCGCTCCGCCGCACGGGCGACCTCACGCGAGCGGCCGGAGAACGCCTCACACAGCTCGTGGGGGACACCGGCGATCTCGAAGTACCGGCCATCCTTGCCGGTGCCCTGCTCGATCGCGTAGCCCTCCCGCACGAGCTCGTCGGCGAGCGCTGCGCGGTAGAACGCGCCGAGCTCCCGTGCGGATCGGAAGATCGGCCGCGAAGCGACAGCCACGATCCGGTCATCCTCACGAACCGCGCCCGTGACGAGGACGTGGCTGTGCAGCTGCGGGTCCGGGGCCTGGGCGCCAGAGACTCCGCGGGCGGTGGTGTGCCGGTACTCGGTCGCGATCACGTCCTTGGCGTGCTCTTCCACGACCTGGCCGCTGTAGCGACGGCGCACGACAGGCACCTGCTCTCGCAGGTGGTGGATGGTCTGCTCGACCGCGCGACCGTGGGCCTGCTCGATCTGTTCGCGCTGCCAAGAATCACCGAGCGCCCACACCGTCGACACGGACTTCGGCGCGCTGAACGTCACATCGATCCCACCTCCCCGGCCACCGCCGGCACCCTCGGGTCGCAGCCATCCGCCGGTGCCCGGGTGGCGACCCTCCATCAACGCGACGAAATCAGCGCCATCCAGTGGCTCGCCGGCAACGATCCCCAGCCGGTCCAGCGTCTCCGCGTCAGCCAACCACCGGCCGGGAGCCTGGACCATCTCCCCGTCCGGGGTCAGGTAGTAGTCCCCACGCTCGGGCTCCACCGTCTTGCTCTCCAGGTAGCGCGCGTAGTCGCCGCCCCGGGACGCACCTATGCTCGCCGCCGTCATCACGTAAGTGATGACCGTGAGATGGCCAAAACGGCCAACGAGATCGCACAGCAACCGCACAGCCGTGCATCTGGTCTGTTTCGTCGTTGAAGCGCCGCGCCGCGCAGCCGTGGGGGCTCGGGTTAGGAGTCGTGCGGGGCGGTCGCTGTGAGGCCAGTCTGAGCCGGGTGAAGCCGGGTGGTGCGCCGGTGTTGCGATGGACGCACTGGGGTTTGGGGGCTGGGGCGAGAGCAGAGGTGAGTGGTGGCGTGGACGGGGGCGCAACTCGCTGGCCGGTTTGGTCGCTTGGTGGTCATAGGCATAGATGTCACCCACAGAACACCCCCCTGGCAGCAGGTCCGCAAGGAGGTGAAGCGATGATCGAGCTGACCCTCATCCTCACGGATGAACAGCTTGCGCAGATCGCCGAGCGCACTGCAGGGCTGCTGCCCGAGCGCTCACCGGCCGCTGTAGCGCGTGAGCCTCTGCTTACGGTTGGTGAGCTGGCCGAGATGCTCGCCGTTACACCCGACTGGGTACGCCGTCATCAGGCCGACCTCGGCGCGTTCCGACTCAGCGAAGGTGGTGGCAGGAACCCGATCCGGTTCCGGGCGTCGGAGGTCGAGCGGTTCCTCGCCGATCGCCGTCTGAGGTCATCTGCGAAGGCGTCGGCGCGTGGGTGGCGTGACGATCCCGATTGGGTATTAGGCTGACCGCCGTGACAGCTTATGTCGCCGCCGGGCACGGTAGGCTATATTAGCGCATAGCTTGTGGTATGCTTTGCAGCATGTCATCTAGCATAGAAAGAAGACGGACGATGGCTGTAACGACAGGCGAGAAGGTGCGCGAGAATCTGCTCCGGAGAGTTGCTGATAGACAGGGACTCGTGCTCCGCAAGTCCCGGACCCGCGATCCGAGGGCGCTCGATTACGGCCGCTGGATGATTGTCAGCTTGGTTCCGGGTCGTCCTGATGTCGGGGCTGGCCCTATGGGCAAGCCAATCATGACCTTGGATGAAATCGAAGCCAACCTCATGGGAGACGATGCGTGATGGCTGCCGGGAGCATCCGAGAGCGGGGCGGGCGGTTCTACATCAGGACCCGCGTACAGGTCATCGACTCAGACACGGGCGCGATGCGCTGGAAACTCGTCGAGAAGGCGGCGGGCAAGAGCCGCCGGCAGGCCGAGAAAGCGCTCCGGTCGCTCCAGACGAACGTGGACGAGGGCGCCTACGTGCCCACGCAGATGACCGTCCTCGAGCTTGGCCGCAAGTGGCTCCGGGAGCACGTACAGCCGAACCTCAAGCCGGGCGCGGCCGCGAACTACAAGGGCACTTTCTACAAGCACGTAGCGCCGACGCTCGGCTCCATCCGCGTTGACGACTGCAAGCCTCAGCTGGTGAAGGCTCTACTCGGTCGCAAGCGCTCGGACGGGCTGAGCGAGGAAACGGTGGCGAAGATTCGTCGCCACATGCACGCGATGTTCGCGTTCGCTCAGGACGAAGGGTTGCTTACGGTCAACCCCGCCAGCGCGCCGCGCAAGCGCGGCCAAAAGCAGCGCAAACGAGCACGCGGAACTGCGCTCAGCCCGGCACAGGTCGCACGGTTCCTCGCCGCATGTTCACCACGGTGGCGGCGCTTCTTTACGGTCGCGCTCGACACCGGGCTACGTCGCGGCGAGATGATCGGTCTGAGGCGCGAGGACGTGGCGCTACTTGAGCGTGTGCTGTACGTGAAGCGCAGCATTGGCGCCTACGACGATCCTGAGGAAGACGATAACGAGGACGACAACCCGCTAACGACGAAGACGGAGGCGGGGGAGAGGCTTGTCCCGATTCTCGACGGTGCTCAGGCGGCGTTGGAGGAAGTGCTGGCCGAGGCTGAGGACACGCGCGATGAGGCGCCCGTGTTCGCCACGGTCGAGCGCAAGCGTGGCCGTGACGGCGTGATGCGCCCGACCGGCCGACCGCTGAACCCGCGTATGGTCACGAGGGTCTTTCGCCGCTATGCCGACCGTGCAGGGCTACCGAAGACGATCCGGTTGCACGACCTGCGCCACACGGCGATCACCAACGCGATCAGCCAAGGCGAGGACATCATGCTCGTGTCTGCATTCGCCGGCCATGCAAAGACGTCGACCACCGTGGATGTGTACTCCCACCTGCTGCCGAAGCGAGCGCACGAGGCGGCGCGCAGGATGCGCTCGGTGTCTTACCCGGCGTCCCCTCAAGAAGATCCTGCGGAAGCTGACGGCGCCATGCGGATCGTCCCGGCTCCTAAGGCGCCGGTGCCCATTGACACACCCAGTTCGGGCTTGACGTCGGAGACCAGTCGAAATGCTGGAGGCCGAGGTTGCGGGCGCAACTCGTGACTGCGAGATCGCCTGCGGACCTACTTGAGCACCACTTCGCGATGCTGTCGTCGTCCATCCACGGAGCGGACAGCTCGCGCGCTAGCAGAACGATCGGGAACTGGGGAACGATAAGGCTCCCTCGGGCACGCGGGGCGGTCTCGCAAGCGACCCGCAGGAGGTCGACCTCGCTAGTGTCGAGGCTGGATCTCAAGGTGGCAAAAAGTGGCCAGCAGTCGATTTTCTGGGAGGCGAACCACTCCTGTACTTCTCGCATGTTGCTCAGGTCGGCCTCCTCTATACGACCTCGGTGCTTGACCTCGCCCACGATCACTTGCGGCTGACCCCGAGAATCACCAAACAGGAGAAGGTCGATCTCGCAGGACGTGTCGCCTGACCGTCGTCTCACGGTCCGGTCAGTCGCCGTCAACTTTGCGCCAAAGATGTGAGGATCTGCGTTTCCAGCGTGGTTCCACGCGCGGATAGCGGCTCGTGTAGCCAGTAGGGCAATTGCCTCGAAGAGACGATCCACGTCGATGTCCGGTGGGGTGCGGTACTTCCAAGTAGCCTGTGAGGCTGTGTGCGCCAGGGCAAAACCGAGGGGATAAGAAGCCGAGCACATAGGGCATGTGACTTCAGTCTCAAGTTCCTCGGGACGCATCGCGGCCGGAATCGTGCATTCCGGGCACCGAACGGACAAGTACGGTCGCAGCAGCTTCCGACGAAGCAAACGCAACGATACGCCCCTCGCATATACGTCCGGCTCTTGGTGAGCAAGGAGGAAGTCGCCCGGCCAGCTTCCCGAGTGTTTGCGAGCTATATCGTCGAGCTGATTACGAGTCTTTCCACGAGGCGAGCGGATCACGGCGGCCAAGATCTCTCTCGTCGCCGGTTCCATCGGTGCCGATGCGTCTGGGCCTCCAAAGATCGTCCCAAGTCTGGTAGCAAACACGCCATTGTCGCTTTGGTCGAAGGACCATCGCGATCCCCGAAACAGAGCCGCCACGGCATCATGGGCTGGCACAAGCTCAAGCTGGCAATCGGTAGCTGTTGTGCTGACTGCGATCACACGGCCTTCGCTCACTGGACGGTGCATCGGCGCCGAAAGTGGCATCCTGCCAAGTAGATCCGACAGTACGCGCAGGTTCGGCAGGGTCGCCCAACGAGTCGCAGTCGGGTCGCTCTCACTGGAGAGAGAGATTTGCGCCGCTACCAGCATTTCAGCGCCAGCAGACCGTTGTGCGATTTCCGGGGGAAGCGTAGGTAGTGGGATACTCAGATGCCAGTCGTTGGGGGCGGCTTCTACCGAGAAGGCGCGTGAGAATCCTGTCTGGATCGGATGAGCGCCAGTCCAGCCTACAAGTGAAATCTCGTGCTCGACAAATGGCTCTACGGCCGCGCTGCGCAGGAGGTCTAGAAGCTCATCAGGCACTGCTGCATCAGTGGGCGGCAAAAGCACGGCGACGTGTGGTGGGAGCGCACTCCCGTCGCCGCGTCGCCAGCGGTCCAGCGCACCGTCAGCGCGCATGTCCTCGAGCCAAGACGCAGCCGCCTCAGTTATCCTTTGGCTATGGCCTGCCGGCCACGGAAACACTCGGCCGCCATACGCACGCGCATTCCAGAAACGCGCAAGGTCAGCAGCGTTCGACGGGTCGAGGACGACGAAACCGTCAAATGTGGACTCGCCGGTATAAGTGATTTGCGCCGCAGTGACTTGGACGGGCGTGAGTCCGGCAATGGGCGAAAGGTGTCCCTCTGGATCTATTACCACGTCGTGTGCCCGGTCTACGAATTGCACCGCCATCGTGCGATCAAACTCGGAGGACCCATATTCCCCGAACCAGACAGTGAACAACAACGCCAAGGGATCGGTAGAAGCCCAACTATGGTGAGTCAACTGGCGCTCATGGCCGATCGAGCCGAGGAGCGTATTTGCAGCAAGCAAGCGAGACGGGCTGTATTCATTCGGCTCGTCGTACGGACCAAAGGGCGAACGATTGACCCACTGATACCCCGGCGTCGCGGTTATCTCGCGAATCGCAGGATCGTCGGCGGTGGTATAGATCGCATCGACGCTCAGAGCGTCAGCGCGGCGCAGCGCGCTGTCGCCATCAGCGGGATCGAGAAATGGCGTGTAGATCCCTCCCCACGAGGAGGTCGCGCTTTGGGCGGCACGTGCGAGAGCGTCGCCGTCAGATGCCACCAGCAGACCCAGGCGTACCGGGCGGACCGTCACCCACCCGCTAAGACTCCCGTTGGCCATGCTTATACCGCGCAGCCAGCGGAAGCGGGCGGCTTGGAGCGGGCGAGCCTTCGACTGTTCGTCATACCGCAAGCATGACGGGCCGATCGGTCTCGTGAGCGGAGGTAGCTGTCCGGGTGTCCTGTGAGGATCAACGTGCCGAATACTCGGACGTGCGCGCGGACGGTCCGCTCGAAGCTTGTGGCCACCCTTCAATCGCTGCGAGGCAGGGACAATGAACGATGCAGACCAAGTTCTTGTGGAGCAGATGCGTCTGGCGTGCGATACGGCACGCCAACTAATAGAAGGCGGCGAGTATCCGAAGCTTGAGCTGTCGCGGGTTAGGCGCAATACCGTAAACTTAGTGTCTGGTGGGGTGGGTATTGTGGCGGTGTGCCTCGGGCTGGTCAGCTGAAGCCGCTATCGGATTCGCGTTTGACGGATCACATCTCGGTCGGGGTTTTGACGCGGGTGTTTCCGCCGGAGTTGGTGGATGGGGTGGTGGCGGAGGCGGGGCGTACGGAGCGCGGCATCGGTTGTTGCCGGCGCGTGTTGTCGTGTATTACGTGCTGGCGATGGCGTTGTTCGCTGACTGCTCTTATGAGGAGGTGATGCGTCAGTTGGTGGAGGGGCTGGCGTGGGATTCGGGCTGGCGAGAGTCTTGGGAGGTGCCGAGCAAGGTCGCGATCTATAAAGCGCGTCAACGGCTGGGTCAGGAGCCGCTTGAGCTTTTGTTTCGTGCGGTCGCGGGACCGTTGGCGAGTGACGCGACGCGGGGGGCGTTCTATCGCGGGTTGCGGCTGGTGAGTTTGGATGGCACGTGCTTGGACGTGGCCGATACCGGGCATAACGAGGCGGAGTTCGGGCGGCCGGGCTCGATCGCGGCGAGAAGGTGGTGGGGCGTTCCCGCAATTGCGTTTGGTGGCGTTGGCGGAGTCGGGCACGCACGCGATCATCGACGCGGCACTCGGTCCGTATCGTGAGCCTGAGCAGGCGCTGGCTGATCGGCTGTGGGATTCACTGGAGGACGGGATGTTGTGCCTGGCCGACCGTGGCTTCTACAGCTTTGAGTGCTTCCAGAAAGCCCGGGGTACAGGGGCGCAGTTACTGTGGAGGGTCAAGTCCAACGTCTGTCTGCCACGCGAGCAGACACTCCCGGACGGCTCGTATCTGACCAGCATCTACCCGCGCAAGGACCGCAAAACCAAACGTGACGGGCAACCGGTGAGAGTCCTTGAGTACCGACTCGAGGATCCCGCGCTCGGCGAAGAAGCAGCTACCGGCTGATCACCACGATCCTCGACCCTGAGCGGGGTCCAGCGAGCGAGCTCGCCGCGCTGTATCCGCAGCGCTGGGAGATGGAGTCAGCACTCGATGAGCTCAAGACCCACCAGCGTGGCCCGCGGGTGGTGTTCGCTCAAAGGCACCCGACGGCGTCTACCAAGAGGCCTACGGTCACCTTGCCGCCCACTACGCGATCCGTCGCGTGATGCACGACGCCGCGCTCCAGGCAGACATCGTACCTCATCGATTGTCGTTCATCCGCGGCCTTCGCGCCGCCCGCCGCAGCACCCGCACCCACCCGGGGCTTTCCCCCCCTGACGATCGCTACCGCCCATCAGCACGCGATCGCCGAGATCCTCGCTGAACCACTACCCGAACGCCGCCGGCGCGAGAACCCCCGCGTGATCAAGCGCAAGATGAGCAAGTGGCCCGTCAAGCGACCCGAGCACCGCAACTGGCCCCAGCCAACCGACGACACAATCACCATCCTAGCCGCCTAAGTTTACGGTATTGGGGTTAGGCGTGTCGGTGGCGAGTTGCAGCTTGGGTATCCCGACGATGCCCCCGACTGGCAGCGGTTCCTGCCGGCGCTCACCCGCGTTGAGGGCTTTTGGGACCGCATGACCGAGGCAGCGGAGAGATTGAAGGACGAGGAGCTGATACGAGGCCACATCGGCTTCATGTCGGGCGCGGCCGAGCAAGGCCCCGTGCTCTGGAGCAACATCATCGGTGAGCTTGTGCACGTGTACGGCCTGCTCCACCCGACCTGGGCTTGGGATCAAGTTGACGCGGAACACGTCGTCGAGTCGTGGCGGGACGATTGGGCGCCGACGGAGACGGAGTACCGCACCCTCGCACCGCTCGACAATCTCGTCGCATGGGGCGAGCCTGTTGTCATGGAGGACGGGTTCGTGATTCGGGAGATGACTGACGACGATCGCCAAGCTTTGTGGCGCAGTTTCGGGCTGCCTCATAACCCTTCGACAATCGCGCCGACTCTCGAGGACATAGCGCGGTGGAGCGTCGTCGCCGAGGTGCGTTGGATGGGCGCGTCGCACTCTGGGCTGTCCAACGTCGAGATGGACAAAGTGGCTCGGCGTATTGAGCACCTTGTGTGCGCCCAGCGGCTCAACCATCCAGGGATCGTCGGAGTGTCGGTCATCTGGACGCGCGTGGACCCACCCGAGCTAGCGGTCTTCGGGTCCGACCGAGAGATGCTGTTCGCGCGGGACTTGTCCAGAGGAGGTTTCGAGAGCGCGCTGGTCTCACAGATCGGGCCTAACGACGGCGAGGCGCTGAGACCACTGGTGGCGAAGCTATCTGGGGTTAGCGACAAGCGCTTGGAGCTCGCATTGCGTCGATTCAATGCGGCCTATGCACGCAAAGATCCTGCCGACACGCTCATCGATCTTTGGGTTGCTTTCGAGGCGCTGGTGCTGACTGACGGCAACGCTGAGCTGCAATATCGAGCTGCCTTGCGTATCGCACGCTTTGTAGGAGATGACAAGGAGGCGCGGAAGGCAGCATTTGATCAGGCGAGGTCGTCGTACAAGGTTCGGTCGAAGGTCGTGCACGGTGAAAGCGTCCCGGAGGCCTCTCTCGAGAAAACCGTCAGAGAGACGCGCGATCTTGCGAGACAAGCGCTGAAGCGATGGGTGCTTGATCCGCCCGCCGGGGGCGTGGAAGGGATAGACGATGAACTGCTCGCCTAGCTAAATCCCCATCGTGCGAGCTACATCACCGGCGTAAAGGACCCACGGCTGTCCTTCCTCCCATTCCCACGCAATCGCCTCCACAAACTCCTCAATCTCATCTGCTTCAGGCTCGCGGCCCAGTCTGTGGCGCAACACGACCCGAGCACACTCGCCGCGCGACGCGTCGTCGGCCCAATCCAGCTTGTCAGTTGTACCGGACGCGAGGGGATCGGTTAGCCACTCCAAATCAGCTTCGGGATCGAGAGGAAAGTCGCTTTCCTCTACATAGTTGTACTCAATGATGGCGCCATCGGGGCCGAACGGTCTCGGGCTCTCCCAGAAGTCACCTGAATAGTAAGCCTCGCCGTATGAGGGAGTGTAGAACCGAGGAAGCCGCTCTATCTCGGCGACGATGACTCGAAGCCTAATGCCGTGTCGCTGCTCGGCACGTCTCTTTGCGGCGGCGCTGAAGCCCGAACTCGTGATAAGGAAGCCCAAATCCGCGTTAACGTCTTCGGCGAGACCAATGAATGCCTCGACTTGCGTAACGTCGATGTTGCGTTGATAGCACTTACAATCGACGATCGCGGTCACGCTCGGCTCGACGCTGCCGGCAAAGGGTCCGGTGATAAGCACGTCGATCTGCCGGTCGATCTCGCTGAACCTTCCGGGGAGCTTTTGGTCGAACTCGACCGTTGCGGCCTCTCCTGCCATCTCCCTGAGCTTTTCGTAGATGTGATCCTCGTAGTCACGCCAGTCGGTCTTTGTCATTGCCGTGATGAAGGTGTCGCCGTAGTTGGTAGATATCCGACTTCATTGACCGATTGGTCGAGCACTCCCGGGACCAATATCCGCCACCGTCGCTCACCCAGCGTATCTCTACCGTGCGCATCTATTGGGCTCCAGCAATGATGCGGCTCTGACGCTCCGCCGGAGACGGAGTACCATCGAACACATGTTCCCAAGCATCGACCGCGAAGGAACCGGAGCGTAGCTGTGGCCGGATGTGTCTTCTGCGGCGCTAGGCCCACGACCAACGAGCACGTCTTTCCACAATGGCTCATCGGTGTGATCCCTGGGGCTGGGCAGCTTACGCACACGTGGGCTGCGCCCGAGGGCAGCGATTCAGAGAGCCGCACATGGAAAACCGATGTCATCGACTTCAAGGCCAAGGTCGTATGCGGCCCAGAGTGCAACCACGGCTGGATGGAGCGGCTTGAGAAACGAGCCCGCCCATTCCTTGAGCCAATGATCCGTGGGCACCACAGCACGCTCTACCCCGAAGGTGCCGACGCGATCGCCTATTGGGCGCTCAAGACAGCCATGATGATCGACTTCGCGCAGGAGGCCGAGCATCGCTGCGTGCCGGAGTCCGTATACCCCGAGCTCTACGCCGCCAAGGGTGTCCTACCGCAGACGTTCGTCTGGCTCGGGGCATGCGACTTTGGGGCAGGCGCGCTCGGACGACCGCGCACCTTGAACCTGCACAATGGCGATGCATCTCCCGCTGGATTCGGAGCAACCCTCGGCGTAGGGCATCTCGTAATCGAGATCATTCGGGTTCCAGTCGAGGATCGGAAGACCTTGGAGATCGGTGGACCACTCGC
Organism: uncultured Solirubrobacterales bacterium; assembly: GCA_963789675.1. Classification (GTDB taxonomy): domain Bacteria; phylum Actinomycetota; class Thermoleophilia; order Solirubrobacterales; family Solirubrobacteraceae; genus Palsa-744. The sequence goes on from CAWBLR010000003.1 coordinate 534,977, forward strand.
CTCAGCCGTCCGGCGGCTGTGGCCCTTTACGAATGTCGTCGTGTGGCCGCCGCCAACGGTTCTCAGTCGTCAAAACGCCGTCTGGCTCGGGCAGCTCATCGAGGGCAGCCCGATCGGCTTGTCATAGCGTGCGACAACACGGATGGGCGCCAGTACCGATCGTGTCTGCTGATCGGTCTAATCTTTGCGTTTCATGTCCAGTTCTTCCGTCCCCAGCGCGATCACCTTCGGCGGACTTTCGCTACATCTGATTCGGTATGCCGAGCGGTCAGACGAAGGCATCACGATCAACTTCCAGGCGACCCTGACGAACGACGAGATGGCGACGCTTCACGGGCTCCCGTCCAAGGCAGATGAAGGGTACTTTCTCGTCACAGTCGATGACCGTGAGCCGCTGAGCATGAGGCTCGGAAGAGGCTGGTGGGAGCGTCGGGAGTCTGGCGTAGAGCACAACATCACGCTTGTGAGCGAGGAGTACGACGCGCGAGCGGAGTCGCCAGCGTGGATGGGGGGCGATCCCCAGGTCGAGAATCTTATGCGGATGGTTGCCCAGCTCAGGCGCGAACTGGACGCACTTCTCGGTGCCGTCGCGGGCGGTGGGCTGACTGCCGGGTCTGTGCCAGGCATACGCGAGGCGGGTGCTGCCGCATGGCCCGCCGATAGTGACATCTTTCGTGAGGTATCCGATCTCGACGGCTACTGGCTGGGCGATGAGGACGGTTAGCGGCGACTGCACGGGCACCTGATGCCGCAGGGAGCACAGGACGCGGCGCGCCGGGTGCGGTCCGTGGCTTCGGTGGCGTCCACGCCCGCGAGCGAAGGGGCATGACATGGAAACGTGGATCGCGCTCGTCGTCACTACCGGCGGGACTATCGGTGGCACCGCGACGGGCGCGATCATCGCTCTCAAAGGCGCCCGGAGTCTAAACAAGGACGAAAGGATCGCCGCCGAACGAGCGGAGAACCTACGCGCGTTCCGCCTTTTCGTAGCGGAGATGGTCCTCTCAGTCAGCGAGCTCAGACAGCTCCCTCCGGTGCCAAAGTCGTGGCCCACTGATCGCGTCATCGAGCTGGTCGAGAGACCACTGCGGGGTGGCAAGGCTGGAATGCACATGGCGGCGAAAAGCAGGATCTACAAGCGATACGGCGACCGATACGTTGACCTCGCGGGACGGCTGGGCGCGGCCCGCGTCGATCTGATGATGCGCCACCTACCACCGAACGTGGACGCGGCGGTCCAGCGGGCCTCCGATTACGTCAAGTGCCTCGGGGAACAGCGCACGCCGGAGCTGATCGCCGAATGGGAAGCAGTCCACGCCGAGCTAATAGCTGCTGGTCACGAGCTGAGAGCGCTCGCAGCTCGTTCTTCCCATGGGACTTCCCACACTCTTCCCACAAACGACGCCGGACAACACGAGATCAAGGCGCAGCCGGAGCCCGCAAACCCCCGGAAACATGGGCTGTCAGACACATAGGCCGACGTAGCTCACGCGCCGGGCGGATTCGACAAGGCGGAGGTCACTGGTTCGAGCCCAGTATCGCCCATTTTTATGCGCTTTCCGCTATAATCGTTGTATGCGTAGTTCTGATCTTCTTTTGACTGGTCGTCGGCGCGCTGGGCTATCCCAGGACCAGTTGGCGGAGCGTCTGGGGCGGCCGCAGTCGACTATCGCCCGCTGGGAGACAGGGCAGCAGCATCCTCCGCTGGAGAGCGTCATCGAGGCGCTGCACGCCTGCGATCTCGAGCTCACGGTGGGCCTCGCGCGCTATGACGACTCCTACCAGTCGCTGATTGCCCAGCAGCTTTTGCTCGAGCCCGTCGAGCGTGTGAGGCATCTCGCGCCGCCGTGGGCGGCGGAGGGTTTTGACCCGATAGGAATTCTAAGCGAGCTGGCGGGGCAGGCACGGTTCGTCGTAATCGGCAACGTCGCCGGTGCTTTTCATGGCTGGCCGATCTTGCTCGGAGGCCGAACATTGCATGTGGTGCCGGCGGACGCTTCGATGCGTCGCGTCGAGCTCGCCGCGCGGCGCCTCGGTGGCGAAGGAGCCGAGGAGGGAAGCGACGGGTCGCGGCGCTGGGTGCTGCCTGGGGGGGCGGAGTTGCACGCGACGCTCCTGCCGCCCGGCACGCGCGGCTACCGCGACCTTGCTCGCGATGCGCAGAGCATGCAGATCGCTCCCGGCGTTTCCGTGAGGGTGGCGTCGCTGATCGATCTGATCCGTATCGCCGAGTCCTCCCGCGACGGCGACGCCCGTACGTTCGTCCCGGCGTTGTGGGCGACGCTCGAGATGCGCCAGCGCGAGCCGCAAGACGGTGCAGGAGCGCGAACATGAGCACCGGCGAGCCGGCGGACCCTGGACGGGAGGCGATCGTGGCGGCGCTCGAGCGCCACCGCGTCGAGTATGTCGTGATCGGCGGTGCAGCCGCCCAGGCTCGCGGCTGGCCTGAGCCGACCGATGACATCGACTTCACCCCCGAGCGCTCATACCAATTCGCAGCCAAGTCGAGTGGTGCTGTAATCCGGTGGTGCTGGTGAGGGGCCGGATCGTGGCGCGATCTCCTTCGAGGGCGTATAGCACCTTGAGCGCGAATTGGTATCAGAGGGCAACCTCTCGCGCCTGGCCGCCGCCGTGGCAGAGCTCGACGCGGGGTTTCGCGTGGACCCGGCCCGCTACCCAGAGGGCTACCGGCCACCCGACGGCATCGACTGGCGCACGTTTCGCAACCAGATCTCGATCGCTTTCGCGACACGCCACGGAAACTTCGATGTCGTCCTGCTCCCCGACGGGACCAAAGGCTACGAGGAGATCATCGCCACGGCGACTCGCGAGATGCTTCCCGGCACTGCAATCGTCGTGCCCGTGGCCTCGGCAGAGATGATTCTGCACTCCAAGAACGCGGCCGATCGCCCCAAGGACCACGCCGTGCTGGACCGCATGCGCGACGCGCTTGGACTCGGGGACTGACCCAGGACGGGATGACCGGTGTTAGGCGGAAAGCGTGGGACGTTTCGCTCGGGTTGGGCGGAATATGGGCGGAAAGCCAGGTAAAAAGGTGCCGATTTGCAGGGATGTCCGGCGAATCGAACCAGTATCGCCCATTGGTCGAACCCCGCATCCTTGTGCGGTTTTTCGTCTTCTATGGCGTCGCTAAGGTTCCAATGAGGTTCCGTTTGTGACGGTTGGGGTTGATGGTGAGGTGTCTTCGAGGATCGGGCGATGGCTCAGCGGCTGGAATCAGGACTGATCCTGAGCCGTGTCGGGTATGCGGTTGTTGGTGGCCAGCGGTTCACCAGTCCCGTCCTCTACTGGGTCGGTCCAATCCTCCGGCGGCTCGATCTTCGCGGTGATGCCGGCGTGCTCCTCGAGCAGGTAGAGCAGGTTGCTGCCGGCGAGCAGCTCGAGGGGCTTACCATCTGCGAACTCGAAGGATGCCTTTCCGTAGCCGCTGGTCGTGACGAGGATGCCCTTGCTGGCGCCCTCGTTCTGCATCGTGCCGAACAGATCGCGTACCGCGCTCACGCCGACGGTGTGCTTGTAGCGCTTGGCTTGGATCACGACCTTGCCACCGAAGATCGGACGGGGGTCGTAGGCAACGCAGTCGACTCCCCCGTCCCGCGAGGCCTGGGTGAGACGGGTCTCGAGGCCCATCTTCTCGAAGAGGTTTGTGATCAGATTCTCGAACTCTCCTGGCGTGAGTTCCATCAGATTGGGGCGCTGGTCGATTGACGAGAGGACATCGGTCTCCTGCACGAACCGTGGGTCGACCATGTTGAACTCGAGGACTGGGCGGACCGGTGACAGCTCGGTGGGGCTCCTCGAGACGGATGCGTTCAGGCCTCGCAGGCATGCCTCCGGCTCGACGCGGGCGAGGTCAAGGGCATCGAACAGCTCGCGCGTGGTGCGCAGTGTAATCAGGCACGGCCGCGTGGGCTGGCCTGTGCGCGGGTCGATCGTGTCTACGTGTCCGTTGAAGACGAGGGACTCGATGTGCTGAGGGCGGTCTGACTCGAACATCTCATGGACGGTCCGGAGCGTCACCTCCGAGACGACGCGGGAGTACAGCGCCTTGCGCTGTGCGGCCGGCCGGGCCTTCGCAACGATCTCGTCTTTCGCTTTGACGTACCGGTACTCGAGTTGCTCCGGTATGACGTCGAATGTCGGGAGGTCCAACTCGATCACGAGCTGGCGGGACTCCGGAACGTAGGCGATCTTGTGCTGCTGGGGGAAGGTGTCGGGGTATTGGCTGGCGGCAAGCACAAGCGAGCAGTAGGTGACGAGCGCTTCTGGATTGCGCTGCTCATAGCTCTCACGGAAGGAATCGACCTCGGTGTGCTGTGCCGCTACGCGCTCAGCCTCGGCCTCGACTTTCTTCTCGTGTTCGGCTTCAGCCCGTGTCAGTGCGGCTTGGCGCTCGCGCTCTGCCTGCTCGTACTTGGAGGTATCTTCGGCGTGGCGCTTTTCGGCTTCTTCCAGCGCCTGGGTGTGCTTGGCCTTGGCACCGGGCAGCAGCTTTTGCAGGAAACCAAGAGGGACTGGTGGTTCCGCGGCAGGGGGCGTGAGGGGTGTGGCGAGCGTGCCGGGCTCGAAGGGAAGCGGCGTGGGCTGCTCCTTCAGGGTCTCGAAGTCGACTGCGTCGTCGAGCCCCAGCGCGGAGGTGAGTAGTCCTTCAAGGGTCGCGACGGACACGGAGAGCTCGTGGCTGAGCTGGTCGGCTTCTGCAGAGCGCTCGTCGAAGTAGAGTCGCTTGCGCTCTTTCTCATCGTAGGCGCGCTGGCGGGTCGCTTCTCGCTCTCGTCGGGCGCGCTCGCGCTCGCGCTCGAGGGCGCGCGCTGCGCGCTCGGCGTCTCGCCGGCGGCGCTCGGCTTCGCGCTGCATCTGCACCCAAACGCTACGACGTGCCATTACGCCCACCTCCTCTGTGCTGTCTCAAGCCGTCCTCGTCTCTTTGATCCGAATGTTCCATGCGCTCCGTTCAGTGATCAACGACGAAATACTAATGATTGCTCCGTGCCCAGCTCTTGACACCAGCGCTCCTGCTCGAAGGCCGCGCCGATCTCGTACTAATGCGCCATGCATGGCCCCGTGTTGACGGGCTCTTTGCGTCAGCCCCCGCCCTCAATGACGGGATGCGACGGCCCTGAGCAGGGCAGCGGGCGAGACTTCCAGTGCGTCGGCTAGGCGAACGAGCGTCGTGAGACGAGGATCACGGAGACCGCGCTCGATCCTGGAGACCTCAGTCACATGGATGCCCGAGCGATGGCTGACCTCTTCTTGGGTGAGGTTCTGTCGCTTTCGGGCTCGGGAGACGTTCTGTGCGAAGACATCGAGGGGAGGCACCCCCATGATGGTCTTGTGAAGTTGGCCTAGCCGCCAGAGGGAACTTCACAAGTCGGCCTCAAAATCGAGTAGGCTGATTCGTCGGTCGAACCCAAACGGTAGAACAGGAGTGGAGTGGGACGAGCAGTGCCAATGATGACGAGGAGCCTGACGAGCATCACGGCGGCGCTCACGCTGATGCTGGCGCTCGCGCCGTCAACGGCCGCAGCGGCCGCACACGCGCATCGTCCGCGACGAGTCATGGTTGCCAGCCCTCTTCACGGACTCGGAGCCGAGAAGCAGGAGCCGATCGCCACACAAGGTTCGGTGAACGATGCGATGCACGGCGCCGAGGTCAAGCTGCTCGGCGGCTGGAGCGATATCGTTCATAGCTGGGAGCGCACTCGATGACCACCATCTCCGAGAAGACCAATCAGCTATTCATGTCCTCGTCGCTCAGCGACGACGATCTCGGCTACCCCAGCGAGGTTTCATTTGTGCCCGGCGATCAGGAGTGGGCCGACGATGTTGTCTGGCGGAATCTCATCGAGGGCCACCCGACGGTCGTCGTTGACGAGGAGACCGAGCTTCTGTTGATCCCACGTCCCCGCCGTCCGATCGACCGGTTGCGTGGATGCGTCCGCGTGCGCGTGATCCACCGCCCCCACGGGCACATCGCCGCATACGCGACCTCCAGCACCCTTGGGCGTCACCCCGTGCGCGAGATGCGTGCGCTCGCGGCTGCGTAGGACCGAAGGAGCAACGGCATGACCGTCACGATCGACGGGCTCGTATTCGAGCGCAGTAACTACGACGCGGACGGCGACGTGCTCTATCTCGCTAACGGCGAGGCGAACATGGCCGCCGATGCCGTTCTGACGCCGGAGGGTCATGGTGTCCGCTACGGACCCGACGGCGAGGTGATCGGCGTCACGATCATCAACGCCAGATGGTTGCTTGAGCGCGACGGGCACCTCACGATCACGGTGCCGCGCTCGGTGCGCGTCGAGGCGGGCGAGCCGGCCACTGCACTGGGCTAACGCGTAGCTGTTGGCAGGTGGGCCCCGGGTATTACCCCGGGGCGTTGTCGAGACAAGAGCCGTCTGCTTGCACAGTGGTCCAACCTCGTGCCTTCCATGATAGATAGCCCCGGATCAGACCGCATGGGGACACGGCGGCGGGCGCGGCACCCCGGCGGCTCGTCCGAAGGTTCCATTCAAGGTTCCGTTCTGAGCAAATCTCAGCGAACCTGAGATCACCCAAGCCCAGCAATCACGGGGAACATCGCCCGACCCGAGCCCGGACCGCGAAGATCCGTTTTCCGGATTGGATCGCATACCGACCCGAAAACATGCCGGTGATCGTCCAAGGCAGACGTACGATCTGGGCATTGTTGTCCACGCGCAGCACAGGTCCTCCTAGTCAGTCACGATCCACCAATCGGCATCTACGGCAATCGTCTATAGTCGCTGCACTACGCGCTACCCTTCTGGCAGATGACGGATATGCGTACAGAAGATCTCGACCCCGAGCAGCGCTTCGCGGAAAAGGAGCAGGCTCGTCGTGCCGATGTGGAGGCGTTGCGGTCTGGGCGCATGACCGAAGCGCAGCTTCAGCGTCAAAACAGCTTCTTTCCGTTTCCTCCCGACCGTATGCGGATCAACCTCGACTCCGCACGCTCGCTCTCCTGACGACCCTCGACTCAGGGTCCGCAGGCGTGGAGGGGCGACGAGATGCCGGCGAGGTCGAGTCGTCTCAACTGAGTCTCGCTGAGGCCGAACGGATCATTGCGCGTCTGGAGGAGGTCGTCCGTGAGCAGCACGTCGTTCTTGTCGGTGGACAGGCTGTCTCGATCTGGACCGGCCAGCTCCAGCATCTGCTGGATGGTCGTCTCACGCCTGCGCAGATCATCAGCGGCGACATCGATTTCCTGGGCAATGCGGCGGACGTCCAACTGGCTGCCGACCTGCTCGGGGGCCGTGCCCGTCTGACCAGATGGGAGGACCGAACCACCCTCACGGGCGTGGCGATCTTCCTCGACAGCGACGGTCACGAGCGCCGCCTCGACTTCCTGCAGAGCCCATATGGGATGAACGCTGAGGATGTCAGGAACACAGCGATCGAGATCGACTTGGTGCTCCCCGCCAGCCGACAAGTCCCCGTCTGGGTCATGCACCCCGAGCGTTGCATGGAAAGCCGTGTCCACAACAGCGCGCTGGCGAACAAGCAGACCGACCTCGCCTGGCGGCAGCTCCGGGCGTCGATCCTTTGCGCCCGAGCCTTCAGCCAGTTGCTGCTCGACGAACGCGGCGACGCAGTCATCCGGGATGTCCTGAAGCTCAACGAGCGCATCTTTCGCTTCGCGCAAGAAGAGCGATCGGCCCGCCTGGCGCACCACAGGGACATTGAGGTCTTCGATGCGGTCCTCGACGACGAGCGGCTGCCCGAGAAGTTCCGGACCGTCCGCCTGCCGCAGATGCGCGAGCGCATTGAGACGCTGCGCCAGCGGGAGCGCGAACGTCTATCGCCCTGAGGGCGAGGTGGAGCCGGCGCCGATGTTCCGTTCCCAGCAGGGGATTCTCGATGATCTCCACCCCAATAGGGGGATTCTCGGGGGATAGCAGCTTAGGTTTAGGGGGAACCTGGTGTAGAGCCCGGTCCATTGCGGCTGAAGACTTCGATGCCGGCGTCGATGTAGCAATGGGCAGCGCGCATCAAGACTGTGGGCCTGTCGGGTTTTCCACGGTTCAGAATTGCGCGGGTTCCTGTATCTATTGCTGTATGTATCCGAGGGTTGGTGCGCGCCTCGTTCCCGAGGTGCTGGTGGCGGTGCTGGGAGATGAGCTGCTGTTGCCGTCGGTGAGCTCTGAGCTGGGGTTGCCCCGGAGCCTGCGGATCGGCCAGCTCGACGAGCAGGCGGCTGCTCTTGGGGATCCCTACACGAGGATTGTCCTTGGACGGGAGGTGGCACGCTGCGCGCGGGTTCGGTGGAGGCGGATTGTCGGGCTCGAGGTGATGGTGTCCTTCGGCGGCAGGAGCGCGCCTGAATTGGAGCTCTCGACCCGTGCGTGCAAGCACCTATTGCGTATCAACCCGGCGGGCCGGGGGACCCCGGAGTCGGAGCCGCTCAGGAATATGACGGTGTCGGAGCTCGCGCTGATCCCGGGGTTCGGCCCAGAGTGCCTGCTGGAAGTGTTGTCGGTCGCGAAGCGGGCTCCGCGGGTGCCGAGGGTGTCGCCGTCATCGCCGTCATCGCCGCCGCCATCGCCGGTGCGCGCGCTCGCGAGGAAGACGCCGTCGCCGCTGTGTGCCCCTTCTCGTGAGCTGCTGCTCGCGGCGCGGGCTCTCGCGCGGGCGCCCTGGAGTGCATCCGTGTCGTGGGAGGACCCACGGTTGGGGGGGCTGGTTAGGGAGATAAACCGGGATGCCAGGTCCCCGCGCGACGCCGCGGAGCGCACCCTCGAGCGATGTCGGTACAGGCACTGGGAGCAGCGCCACCTGCTCGGCGCGATCGGCGCCCTCACCCGCGCAGTGGACCGCCTGCAGGATCAGCCCTTGGACCTGGAGCTCGAGGGGATCGTGGATGCAGTGCTCGATTCGCCTCGATCTCGGGCTGTGGTGCTCGCGCGCCTTGGGTTTGGTGGTCGGCCGCCGGTCACGTTGGAAGCGGCCGGGCGGATGGTCGGCCTGACGCGCGAGGGGGTGCGGCAGATCGAGAAACGCTTCCACGAAGCGGTCACTGCTGCCGTGGAGGCCGGCGGTGTTTGGGCACCGGCGCTCGAAAGGGCGCTGCGGTCCATCCGCGCGACGGGGCTTGTCAGCGAGGCGCGGCTGCAGGCGAGGCTGTCCCGCAAGGGGCTGATCCCGGAGGGATTCTCGGCCGCCTCGGTGCTCGCGGCCGCGAAGGTGCTCGGGAAGCCGCTCGAGGTCTATGCCGCGCGTGGTCTGATCTCGGGCCGTCCGGTGGCTGTCACGCCTGAGCGGATCGGGGAGATCGCGACGCGGCTGGTCTCGTACTGGGGTCTGACGACGATCGAAGACGTGTGCGTTCAAGTCGCCGAGGAGACATCCTTCGAAGTATCGGAGCGGCACGCCACGCTCCTTTTGGAGACGCACAAGAACTTCAGCTGGCTGGATCGCCAGGATGGCTGGTGCTGGCTTTACCCAGCCGGGAAGAACCGACTGCTGAACCAGGTCTCCAAGATCATGTCCGTCACGCCGTCCCTCTCGGTCGAGGATCTGCAAAGAGGGATTGCGCGCCACCACGACATGCGAGACCTATCGGCACCCCGCCACGTCCTCGCGAGACTATGCGAGGACACCGGGCTCTACGAGCACCACGACGGCCGAATCCTCGCGAAGCCCGGGCACCCGCACTGGCGCCAGACGCTCGGCGAGCACGAGGCGACGATCGTCGAAGTACTGCTCGACCACGGGCCGATCATGACGTTCGAGGACCTGCGGCGGATCGTCGTGCAGGAGAAGGGCGTCAAGCCCTGCACGTTTACGATGCACCTCGGCTCCTCGCCGCCGCTCATCCATCACGCACACGGCGTGTACGGGCTGCGCGGCACCCATACCCGCCAGCCTCGAGCAAGATGAGCAGGCCGGGAAAGGATCTGGCCGAGCAGGATCGGAGAAACACGCAGGGCGCCGGCTCCGTAGTGTTGAGCGACCGACCGGCCGTGAGGCACGCGCGACTGCGCCGTGCGCGACCCGTCCGGCAACATGGTGCGGATCGATCAGCTGCCCGCCGCATATCCGGCTACATCCCCGGGCAACCCGATCCGCATTGACGGCCGCGTACTACGAAAGGAAGTGAACCTCATGAAGACAATGACATGTAAACAATTGGGTGGACCATGTGATTTCCGGCATCATGGAAAAACCGCAGACGAGGTCATAAAGGCACAGGACAAACATCTAAAGGATGTGGTTGCACAAGGCGACGGGACGCACGAAAGTGCTTTGAAGGAAATGAGGGGCCGCTGGAAGCATCCCATTTCAGGAATGGGGTGGTATAGGAAGGCCAAGCGTGATTTTGCTGCTCTTCCCGAAGACGGCCCAGCCTAACCCGCCAAAATGACCGCTGCATGCGACGAACATCTCGATCGAGAAAGGGTCGGCCTGCATCGCTGGCCGCATCAGCTCGGGCAGGATGTGGATCGCGTGTCGCAGCGGCGCCATCTCCAGCTCGATCGTGACGAGGCGCAGTTGCTCGATCGCGCGTGCGCCGCCGACGTTGCCGTAGCCGACGAAGGCGGCGGGCTTGCGGTTGAGCTCGGGAAAGATGTGGTCGATCCGCAGGCATACCTCGGTCTAGGAGACGGCCCTCTGGACCGACCCCTCGGGTCGCTCGCGACGGCGTCGCAACCACCATTGCTCGACCAACCACACGAGCACCCCCGCCCCGGCCAGCCCGGCCCCGAGGGTCGACACCGCGCCCCACCCGCCCGAGTCGTAGATCGCCGAGGCGAGTGCCGAGGAGACGGCGGCCGAGGCGAAGACGGTCGTCATGAAGGCGGTCGTCAGGCGGCTGCGGGCCTCGGGGGCGAGCTTGTAGATCACGCTCTGGTTGGTGATCTGGGCGCCCTGGATCCCGAGGTCGAGCGCCGCGATCCCGAGGATCAGCGCCGCGAGCGAGGTTTTGCCGGCGGCGATCAGCGCCCAGGAGAGCAGCATCGTCCCGAAGAACAGACCCGTCGAGAGGTGGTGGTGCCCGCGGTCGGCCATCCGCCCCGCCGCCTGCGCCGCGAGCGCGCCGGCGAGTCCGACGAGGCCGAACAGGCCGATCGTCGCGGTCCCGTAGTGATAGGGAGGACCCGCGAGCAGGAACGCGATCGTCGTCCACAGCACGCTGAACTGCGCCATGCCGAGCGCGCCGTAGACCATCCGCATGCGTAGCGAAGGGTGTTCGGCGACCAGGCGCCCGACCGAGCGCAGCGCGCCCGGATAGGAGAGCGTCGTCGTGGGCCGGACTTCGGGCAGGCTGCGTCGCAGTACCGCGCTCAACGCGAGCATCAGCGCGGCCGACAGGCCGAAGACCAGCCGCCAGCCGCCGAGCTCGGCGATGATGCCGCTGGCGGTGCGGGCGACGAGGATCCCGACGAGCAGGCCGCTCATCACCTTGCCGACGACGCGCCCGCGTTCGCGCTCGGCGGCGAGCGTGCTCGACAGCGGCACGAGGATCTGCGCGACGACCGAGGTCACGCCGACGACCAGCAGCGCCCCCGCGAGTAGGCCGAAGCTCGGTGCCGCGGCCGTCGCGGCCAGCGCGAGCGCCGTCACCAGCAGGATGCGGGTGATCAGCCGGCGGCGCTCGTGCAGGTCGCCGAGCGGGACGAGCAGCACGAGTCCCGCCGCGTAGCCGACCTGCGAGGCTGTCACGAGCAGGCCGGCGGTGCCGTCGGAGATCGCGAATTCGTGCGCGATCTCGCTCAGCAGCGGCTGCGCGTAGTAGATGTTCGCGACCGCCGCCCCGCAGCCGATCGCCATCAGCAGCACGAGCGAGGGGGACAGGGGGCGTTCGGGCTCGCTCTTCACAGGGTGAGAGTAGAACGTCGCCTCGTGGTCCCCGTGCGGATCGGTGACCCTTGGACGATCTGTCGGTGGGCACCCGGCTCGCTTGCTCGATGGAGCGGTCACCGGGAATTGGCGTTGCGCTCCGCGAGGCCCCCGGCGCGGGATCGGCATAGGTCGCTTGCGGCCGGCCGGCTGACCGAGCGCCAGGGTTCCGGGCGATCGGCACACATGTCCAAAGGCCGGGCCGCGGATGCTGGCCAAGCGGCCCTTCTTGCACGAGTCCCGGTGGTCGATCCTTGACGCATGTCCGATACGCCCGAGATCATCGGCGGGCCAACGCCGATCCGCGCGCCGCGACCCGGTGAGACCTATCGCTGGAAGGTCCAGGACGGGCGTGCCGAAAAGCACGTCTACGTGCAGATCGCGGACTATCTCACCGCCGAGTCCTTCGACGAGCCGCTGCGGTCGAGCATCGCGTCCAAGGGCGAGTCGGTGCTTCGCCGGCTGCTCGAACGCGGCGATGTGCCGACGCGGATCAAGATCACCTCGGCCGGGATCACCGAAGTCGGCACCGATCGCCGCGCCCGTCCCTGCTCGATCTGAGCACGCGCGGGAGGGGCTGAGCACGCGCGGGACGGGTCGCGTGCCCGCTGCAGGCCGCGTCCGAGCGCCCTACCTCGCCGCGGGACGGGCCGGGCGCGGAATACTCGTATCGTGTCGCCCGCACCCGATCTCAGCGGCTCGGCCCTCGACGGCCGCTACGAGCTCCACGCGCTGATCGGCGAAGGGGCCTTCGGCCGCGTCTACCGCGGCCTCGACCGGCGCCTGGCGCGGCCGGTCGCGATCAAGCTGATCAAGCCCTGGTGGGCCGAGGACGACGCCTGGGTCGAGCGCTTCGAGCGCGAGGCGCGTCTGCTCGCCCGTGTCAGTGATCCGGGGATCGTGCAGATCTATGACATCGGCCACGCCGACAGCGGTCCCTACTACGTGGCTGAGCTCGTCGACGGCGAGAGCCTCGCCGAGCGGCTGCGACGGGGCGCGCTGCCGGCCGACGAAGCGCGCGCGATCGGCGAGCAGCTCTGCCACGCGCTCGCCGGCGCGCATGCCCAGGGGATCGTGCACTGCGACGTCAAGCCCGCGAACGTCCTGATCACCACCGCCGGGAAGGTCAAGGTCGGCGACTTCGGCGTCGCGCGCCTCGCCGAGGGAACCTCGCAGGCGCCGTCGGCGACCGTCGCGGGCACGCCCCGCTACATGTCGCCCGAGCAGGCCCGCGGACAGCCGACGGGTCCGGCCACCGACGTCTACAGCGCCGGCGTCGTCCTCTACGAGATGCTCGCCGGCGAGCCGCCGTTCGCCCACGGATCCCCGGTCGAGCTGGGCTTGCGCCACGTGCAGGAGCAGCCTCCTGCGCTGTCCTCCGCGGTCCCCGCCGCGCTGCGCGAGGTGGTCGAGCGGGCGCTCGCCAAGGATCCCGGTGAGCGCTATCGCGACGGCGCCGCGATGGCCGCAGCGTTGCGTGTTGCTGCCACTACCACTTCTGTCGCTGCTGTCGCCACTGCCGCCACTACGCCGGCGCCCGGTGGGGTTGATGGGTCCGATCGGGTCGCAGCCGGCGGCGAGATTGCGGGGAGCAAAGTCTCGTCTCGGGAGCGCGCGGAGGAGCGCGATGTGAGCTCAGACGCCGGGTTTGCCGAGGGTCTCGCCGAGCAGGCGACGGTCGATCGCTCGACCGCGCCGACGGTGCACGCCGCGAACGCAGCGACGAGGGTCATGGACGCGCGCGCGCGTCCACCGAGGCGAGGGCCTGCACCTGCTGCACCCGCGCCTGTGCCGTCGTCGCCTTCTCACCCTCCCGGCCACGGGCCGCGTTCGCGCTCGCGCCGCCGCCGCTGGTGGCCGTTCGTCCTGCCGGTGGCGCTGCTCGCGCTGGGGATCGGCGCGCTCGCGGCGGGTCTGTCCGTGGGTTCGCCGCATGTGCGGGTGCCGGGCGTGGTCGGTCGCTCCTCGGGCGCGGCCGAGAGTCAGCTCGCCCGCGCCGGGCTGCGCTACACGACCAGCCTCGTTGCCGCCCCCGGTTCACAGCCGGGCGTCGTCACCCGCCAATCGCCCGCGTCGGCCACGAGCGCGCGGCGCGGCGCGATCGTCGCGCTCAGCGTTGCCGAGACCCCACGCTGGAGGACGCTCACGAGCTTCTCCGGTGTGAACGACGGTCAGTCCGTTCCGTTCCAGATCCTCGGCGCGAAGTGGCGGGTCGTCTACCACATGGCCTACGTCGGAACCTGCACGCTGCTGGTCGTCTGCTTCGGCCCGAGCGCCGAAGTCGAAAATCTGAAGACCACCGCGACCTTCGGTCAATTCGAACTCGGCGAAGGGGAAACGGAAACGCGGACCTTCGCCAGCGGCCCCGGTCTCTACCGCCTGAGCGTCTCCGGCGGCCACGACTCGGCACGTTGGTCGATGACGGTCGAGGACTACTACTGAGCTGAGCTACTACGAGCAGAGCCCGGCGCGCGGCCGGCTACCGGTGTCGACTGCCGGTTATCGGCCACACCGGCTGTCGGGCAAATGCACTCTTCCGCTGAGCTGTCGAGTCGACCTCAAGTTGCCAGGGGACCGCCGGCCGCCGGGCGGAGAAAGCGATCGGCCACGAGGAAGGCGCGCGCGATCGTCTCCCAGTCGAGGTTCTCGGGCGTGTCGCTCGGCCAGTGGTAGTTGGAGGGGAACTTGTTCGAGTCGATCGAGGCGAGCGTCGCGGCGGGGTAGCCGCGACGCAGCGCGACGAGCGCGTCGGTCGCGGCGACCGTGCGCAGGCCGCGCACGAGCTCTACGCCCGCCGCCTGGGCCGCGTCAGCCAGCCGCCGGCGGGCTGCTTCGCTGTAGTGCCGCATCAACAGCATGCCCTCGGCCTCGACCAGCGTGAGGGTCGGGCTGCCGACGCACTCCAGGCACAGCACGGTCGTGCGGGCCGGGTCCAGCTCGGCGCGGTGGCGGCGGATGAAGCCCTGCATGCCCTCCATGAACGACTCCTCCGAGCCGGTCGAAAGCAGCAGTACGCGCACGCCGGGTGTCGGCCCTTCCGCCAGCGAGCGCGCGAGCGCCACGAGCACGGCGACGGCGCTGAGGTTGTCGTTGGCGCCGGGGACGACAACGCTGGAGCCGATATCGGCCATTGCCACGGCCGCGCCGGCGGCCAGCAGCGATCCCGCGCGCTGCAGGCGCGCGCGGCCGAGCAGCGAGCCGAGCGCCACCAGCACCGGGCCGAGCCACGTCGTGTACATGATCGGGAAGCTCTGGCTCGAGCGCTCGTGCTGCGCGGGGAAGCGCTCGGCGAACAGGCGCGGCAGCGCGGGATGGAAGACGGCGCCGCTGTGGGCGGCATCGTGGTGGGCCACGACCACGACCGTCTCCTCGCCGTCGGGATCGCCGGCCTCGGCCACCACGTTGAACGTGTCGCGGTGCGGCAGCAAGGCCCGCCGGAACCACAGTCGCCCGCCGCCGACTTCGTCCCAGATCGCGGTCGCGGCGCCGGCGCCGAGGGCGGCGGCGAGCAGCCGTGTCGCGCGCGAGCACGAACACGAACGACGCGCGGCACGACCCGCGGCCAGCCCAGCGACGGCGATGACGCCGTTGAGGATGCCCAGCGGCCACCAGTAGCCGCCGTGGGCGCGCTCGGTCTCGACCGTCGCATCGTGGCCGAGCGCGCGCATCCGCGCCGCGATCCACTCGGCTGCCCGGCGCTCGCCCGCCGAGGCCGAGGGCCGCTCGTAGCTCGCCAGCTCGCCAACCACGGCGCGCAGCTCCTGTGCGAGCCACGCCGGGCGCGCCGCCTCCGCTGTGTCTGTCGCAGAGTTTGCGCCAACTCGTCCGGCACCGGCGCCGGACGTGCTCGCAGGCTCTGGGGAGTTGGTTGCCGGCTTGGGCGCGTGTGCTGATGTTCTCGCGTTCATGTGCAGACGCTAGCGCTACCCGCCGGCTACTTGTCCGAAGAAAGCGTCGAGCACGGTACGGCCCGCGCGTTCGATCTCGACCACAGCGGACTCCTCGAGCGCGCCGCCGGGCAGGAGCTCGCGCCAGGCCCGCGCCAGCTCCCCTTCGACCTCGACGTGGAACTGCAGGCCGTAGGCGCGCGCGCCGACCCGGAAGGCCTGGTGGGCAAAGAGCTCGCTGCTCGCCAGCAGCGTTGCGTCCGTGGGCAGCTCGAAGGTGTCCCGGTGCCAGTGCACGACCGGCAGCGTCGCCGTGCCGACGCTGCCCAGGACGGGATCCTCGCGCCCGGCCGCGGTCAGCGACACGGTGCCGCAGCCGATCTCGTCTCGCTCACCACGGTAGACGCGCGCGCCGAGCGCGTGGGCGAGCAGCTGCGCGCCGAGGCATACCCCCAGCACCGGGCGCCCGGTGTGAACGATCGCCGCGATCAGCTCGCTCTCCCGCGCGAGGTATGGATGCTCGGCGGTGTCGCCGACGCCCATCGGTCCGCCCATCACGACGAGCCCGTCGAGCTCCTCAGGCGCCGGCAGCGGCTCGCCTCGGTAGGGGTGGCAGAGCCGCAGCGCGAGGCCGTGCTGCGAAGCGGTCGCAGCGATCAGGCCTGGTCCCTCGTAGGGCACGTGCTGGATGGCGACCCAGCCGCGGTTCGCCGACCTCATCGAGGCGACTCGCTGTTCGGATCTCCCTGGGCGGCCCGCGAGGCCAGCGGATCGCGCCCACCGGGGCCGCGCAGGACATAGGCGAAGGCGACGGCGAGCAGCGCGCCCGCGAGCGGCCCGACGAGGTAGACCCAGAAGTGCGAGAAGTCGCCGAGCACGAGATCCGGCGCGAAGGAGCGCGCAGGGTTCATCGAGGCGCCGGAGATCGGACTCGACCAGAGGCCGGCGAGGACGATGTAGGCGGCGACGCCGAAGGCCGAGATCGGCCCGAGGTTCTGCGCGCGCGAGGCGGTGCCGAGGATCGTCGAGACGAGGCCCGCCGTCAGCACCAGCTCGATCGCGGCCGCCTGCAGGTTGCCGATGCCCGCGCCCGGAACGGTCGCGCCGAGCGAGCCGACGCGACCGAAGACGGCGAGCAGGAACAGCACGGCGAGCGTGGCGCCGAGCAGCTGCACGACGATGTAGCCGGGGACGCGGCGCCAGGGAAAGTCGCCGCGCGCCGCGAACGCGATCGACACGACGGGGTTCAGGTGCGCGCCCGAGACGGCGCCCATGAAGAGGATCACAGCCAAAACGGTGAGGCCGGGCGCGCTGACCGCGGCGACCCGGCCGATCGCGACGTGGCTGGCGGCGGAGACGACGGCGGCGCCGGCGCCGGCGAGGACGAGCAGGAACGTGCCGAGCGTCTCGGCGAACAGGCGCCGCCACTCCAGGGACGGGTCCTCGAAGCGGTGCACCCACCAGGCGTCGCGCGCGAGGCGCCCGCCCGGCGTCCGCGTCAGCTCGCTCTCGCCGAGGCTGCCGTACTCGCTTGCGCTCAACCGGGCGCCCGCGGCCGGCTCTGCGATTGGGCCGCTGGTCGGCTCAGCCGCCGGACCGCTGGCTGGCTCGGCCGTCGAGCCCGATGCCGGCTCAGCCGCCGGACCGTCGCTCGGCTCCCCCGTCGGGCCGCTGCCTGGCTCAGCCATCGGGCCAGCGGCCGTGTCGCTCGAAGTAGTCGCGCGCGGCCTCCTCGGCTTCGCGTTCGCGATCGCCGCTGACCCCCGCGCGGAACAGCCAGTTGACGAAGTAGATCGCGAGGCCCGCGCTGACGATTCCGGCACCGCCCTCGAGCTGGCTTTCGTCGCCCTGCGCCATCACGATCAGCCCGCCGAGCACGACGACCGCCGGGAGCGCGTAGCGGAGGATGTCGAGCCATCCTCGCGGCCGCAGGCTTTTGCGTTTACGCGGAGAGCGCGCTGGGCGGGCATCGGCCATGGGATCTTTATAGCCGAATGGTGCGCGCGCTCGATCGCGCCGGAAGCACCTTTGGCGCCCACCCGTGGTGTGGGCCCGGAGACGCGAGGCAGATGGCTAAGGTACGAACCGTGGCACTGATCAGAGCGAGCGGCCCGCTGAGCCGGGCCTTGAGCGATGTCTTCCCGGAGCGGCCGTTCAACGTGCGCTTCTGGGACGGCGGCACGGTCGCGGCGACGAACGAGGGTGGGCCGACGTTCTTCGTGCGGCGGCCGTCGGCGCTGTCGCACTTCCTCAGGGCGCCCGGCACGCTCGGCCTCGGACGCGCCTACGTCGATGGCTCGCTGGACGTCGACGATCTCGACGCCGGGTTCATCGTCGTCGACGAATGGGAGCCGCCCGAGCTGAGCGCGAAGGACAAGGCGCGCCTCGGGCTGGGCATCGTCGCGGCGGCGCTGCCGGGCGGGATCCCCAAGCGCCCGAGCCTCGAGCTGATCCTGCACGGCGAGCGCCACACCCAGCAGCGTGACGCGGCCGCGATTCGCTACCACTACGATGTCGGGAACGAGTTCTTCGGGCTGTTCCTCGACGAGTCGATGACCTACAGCTGCGCGGTCTTCTCGAAAGGCGCGCAGACGCTCGAGCAGGCCCAGCTCGCGAAGCTCGAGTTGATCGCGGGCAAGCTCGACCTGCAACCGGGGATGCGGCTGCTCGACGTCGGCTGTGGGTGGGGCAGCTTCGCGATCCACGCCGCCAGGCACCACGGCGCGACGGTCACCGGCGTCACGCTCTCGCCCGCGCAGGCCGAGCTTGCGCGCGAGAAGGTCGCGCAGGCCGGCCTCAGCGAGCAGGTCGAGATCAGGGTCGCCGACTATCGCGAGCTGCCGGGCGGATCGTTCGACGCGATCGCGAGCATCGGCATGTCCGAGCACGTCGGCGAGAGCCAGATCGACAACTACGCGAAGACGCTGTTCGGGCTGCTGCGCCCTGGTGGGGTGCTGCTCAACCACGCGATCGCGGCGCTCGACCCCGAGTACGAGTCACTCGACGACGAGTTCTCGATGCGCTACGTCTTCCCCGACGGGGAGGCGCTGCCGCTCTCTCGCGTCCAGCTCGCGGTCGAGCGCGCCGGCTTCCACGTCAACCACATCGAGGGCTTTCGTGAGGACTACGCGCGCACGCTGCGCGAGTGGACGAAACGGCTGGATGAGAACCTCGCGCGCGCCGAGCAGCTGGCGGGGGTCGAGCGCACGCGCGTCTGGCGGCTGTACCTGCGCGCCGCCCGCCACGGCTTCGACACGAGCATCACCGCCGTCTACCAGGTCCGCGCGCGCAGGCCCGTTCCGGGCAGCGCTGCGGATCCCGTCTGATCCAGACCAATGGCTTGCGTATGGCAGCCGGCGGGCCCTCGCCGAACATTCAGGCGCGGGTGTGTGTGCGAGAACCGGTCCTGGCTCAGCTCCCCGGCAGGCGGTACTTGCGAGTCTTGGGATCTCGCTCCAGCAGGCCGAGCTCGACGAGCGTCGAGGCGTAGCGGTGCGCGGTCGAGGGGCTCATGCCGGCGGCGTGGGCGAGCTCGACGATCCCCCGCGCGGCGCCGTCGTGGCCGAAGCAGGTGAGCAGCGAGAGCCCCCGCAGCAGCGACCGGGAGAGGCGCGGATCGGATGCGCCGAGCGGCAGATAGCCGCCGATCCGCGAGTCCTCCTCGACCGTGTCCTCGGGCGCCTCGTTCGCGCTGTCCGCATCGGTTCCTGGCTCGCGCTCGCTGGCGCCGGCCGCTGTCGAGACGGAGTCGGAGTCGCTCCCGGGATCGCGCATCAGCGGCGCGTTGAGCGAGGTCGCGATCAGCGTGGAGATGCTCGGAGCGCGACTCCGGGAGGCGGCGCGCACCACCTCGTCGACCTGGGCGGGGGATAGCGTGATGGCGATGGAGAGCTGCTCGCTGTTGTCCATCGCACGATGATGGCAGAAGTTGCAGACGATTGTCTGCAAGCGTGATCTCGTTCCGTGTTCTGGAAAGCCCCGGCGCCGCCGCGAGGGCCCTCCGCGGGCTGGCCTGCGAGCCCCCCTGCGGGCCGCCGTGCGGATGGCCGGGTAGCCTGCTGGATCGAGATGGCGATCACGGTGACACTCCCAGACGGCAAGGCCCTGGAGCTCGAGGACGGCGCGACGGGCGCGGACGCCGCTGCCGCGATCGGCCCGGGCCTCGCGCGCGCGGCGCTGGCGGTCGAGGTCGGCGATCCGGCCGCGAACAGCGGGGCTTCGAACCCGGTGGACACGGCCCCCGCGGGCGAGGGTCCGAGTTCTGCCGACCGCGAGCCCGAGCTGTGGGACCTGGCGCGCCCATTGCCAGACGGCGCGCGGATCGCGATCGTGACGGAGAAGAGCGGTGAGCAGGCGCTGGCGCTGATCAGGCACGACGCCGCGCACGTGCTCGCGGCGGCGGTGATGGAGCTGTGGCCGGGCGTGAAGATCTCGATCGGGCCGGCGATCGAGAACGGCTTCTACTACGACTTCGAGTTCCCGGAGGGCGTGTCGATCTCCGAGGAGGACTTCCCGGCGATCGAAGCGCGCATGCGCGAGCACGTGCGCGCGGCGGAGCGCTTCGAGCGCGTCGATGTGACGCCGTCCGCGGCGCGCGAGCGCTTCGTCGCCGAGGATCAGGCGTACAAGGTCGAGTTGATCGACGACCTCGTCGCGAACGCCGCACAGGCGGTGACGGGGGCGGA
The DNA here is from genome assembly GCA_963789675.1 of uncultured Solirubrobacterales bacterium. Lineage (GTDB taxonomy): Bacteria > Actinomycetota > Thermoleophilia > Solirubrobacterales > Solirubrobacteraceae > Palsa-744. Next base: position 555,432 of record CAWBLR010000003.1, read on the forward strand.
AGCAGCCATGGGAGATGGCGCGGGGGAGGGCGGCGCACCGCTCGCACCGCTCGCGACGGTCTCGCTCTACACGAACGGCCCGTTCACGGACCTCTGCCGCGGCCCGCACGCGCCGAGCACGAAGCGCGTCGGCGCGTTCAAGCTGACTTCGGTCGCCGGCGCCTACTGGCGCGGGGACTCGACGCGGACGATGCTGACGCGGATCTACGGCACAGCGTTCTTTACGAAGGCGCAGCTGGAGGAGTACATCGAGCGCGTCGAGCAGGCGAAGGAACGCGACCATAGAAAGCTCGGCAAAGAGCTCGGCCTGTTCATGTTCTCCGACGTCTCGCCCGGCGCCGCCTTCTGGTTGCCGCCGGGGGCGGCGATCTGGAACCAGCTGGTCGCGGTCTCGCGCGAGATGGGTCGCGAGCGCGGCTACGAAGAGGTGAAGACGCCGCTGATCTTCGACGCCGAGCTGTGGAAGACCTCGGGGCACTGGGGGAAGTACCGGAAGAACATGTTCACGATCAAGGTCGAGGAGCGCGAGATGGGCGTGAAGCCGATGAACTGCCCCGGGCACGCGCATCTGTATGGCTCCCAGCGCCACTCATACAGGGACCTACCCGTGCGCTATTCCGAGCCCGGCTTGCTGCATCGCAACGAGCCCTCGGGGGTCCTGCACGGGCTGCTCAGGGTCAGGCATTTCGCCCAGGACGACGCGCACATCTTCTGCACCGAGGAGCAGGTCCAGGAGGAGGTGCGGGGCTGCCTGGAGCTGGCGTTCGCGACGTATGCGCTGTTCGACTTCGAGGTGCGCCTGGAGCTCTCGACGCGCCCGCAGGAGCGGATCGGCACGGAGGAGATGTGGGACAAGGCCGAGGAGAAGCTCAAGAACGCGCTCGACGCGCAGGGGCTCGCGTACGAGCTGAACCCGGGCGACGGCGCGTTCTACGGACCGAAGATCGACATGCACATGACCGACTCGCTGGGGCGCTCCTGGCAGCTGGGGACGGTGCAGCTGGACTACTCGATGCCCGAGCGCTTCGATCTGACGTACACGGGCGCGGACAACCAGGAGCACCGTCCGGTGATGATCCACCGCGCCGCGTTCGGATCCTACGAGCGCTTCATCGGGATCATGCTCGAGCACTACGGCGGCGAGCTGCCGCTGTGGCTGGCGCCGGTGCAGGCGATCGTGCTGCCGATCTCAGATCCCTTCAACGAGTACGGCGCCGACGGTCAGGGAGAAGCTCCAGCGTGCCGGCCTGCGCGTCGAGCTCGACGCGCGCGGCGAGTCGATCGGCAAGAAGATCCGCGAGGCCGAGCTGCGCAAGATCCCGCGGATGCTGATCGTCGGCGAGCGCGAGCTGCAGGCGGGCGAGGTCTCGGTGCGCGAGCACGGAAAGGGAGACATAGGCAGCGTTTCGACAGAGGAGCTCTCTCAGCGGCTATACTCAGAGTCGTTGAAGCTCGTCAATCAAAAGCGCCGCGCGTAACACAGCTTGACGCACGGTAGAAACAACAGCTAGTGCCGGTCCCCCGCCGCTTCGACCGGCGCCCGCCCGAGCGGGACACGACGAGGATCAACGAGCGCATCCGCGTGCCCGAGGTCCGCGTGATCGACGACGAGGGCAACCAGGTCGGCGTGATGAAGACGCCCGACGCGCTCGTCTTCGCGCAGGAACGCGATCTAGACCTCGTCGAGGTAGCTCCCGAGGCGCGCCCGCCGGTCTGCCGGGTGCTCGACTATTCGAAGTACAAGTACGAGCAGGCGCAGAAGGTCAAGCAGGCGAAGAAGCACCAGCAGCAGATCACGGTCCGCGAGATCAAGTTCCGCCCGAAGATCGCCGAGCACGACTACGACACGAAGAAGCACCACGTCGAGCGCTTTCTCAAGCACAAGGACAAGGTCAAGGTCACGATCATGTTCCGCGGGCGCGAGGTCACGCACCCCGAGCGCGGCACGATGATCCTCGACCGCCTCGCCGAGGAACTCGCCGAGCTGGGCGTCGTCGAGCAGCGCCCGATGCAGGAAGGGCGCAACATGACGATGATGATGGCGCCCTCGAAAGCGGTGCTGGACGGAAAGGCTGATGCGAAAGTGTCGGCCTTTCCGTCGGGCACCGTCGGCGAGGAGACGCACGGCGATGGCGACGCGCCTGCCGCGCCTGACACACCTGCCGCGGCGGCCGAGACACCACCGGCGGAGAACGGCGCGGCCGCCGCAGACAGCGGGAGCGAGGCGACGCCTGCTGCGCCGCCGAGCGAGCCCGCGGCAGCGAACGGCGCCACCGCGGACAAGGCGAGGCCGAGCCGGCGGCTGCTGAGCCGGCGGTCGTGGACGGCGCCGACGCGCCGTCGCCCGAGCCGCAAGCCTAGGCTCGCGCGGGCGCCGGCGACGGCGCCGTGTCATAATCACCGCGCGATGCCCAAGATGAAGACCCACTCAGGCGCGAAGAAGCGCTTCAAAGTCACCGGTTCCGGCAAGGTGCGCGGGCGCCATCCCTTCACGAGCCACATCCTCGAGAAGAAGTCGCCGAAAAAGAAGCGCGCGCTGGGCGGTCCGAAGATCATGTCCGACGACGACACGCCGCGGATCAAGCGGATGCTGGGGGTCGGGAAATGACCCGGGTCAAGCGGTCGGTCCACGCCAAGAAGAAGCGCCGGGCGGTACTCGAGCAGACGAAGGGCTTTCGGGGCGAGGCGCACTCGAACTACAAGCGCGCGAAGGAGGCGCTGCTGAAGGCGGACGCCTACGCGTACAGGGACAGGCGCAACCGCAAGCGCGATTTCAGAAGGCTGTGGATCACGCGGATCAACGCCGCCGCGAGGCAGAACGGGATGAGCTACTCGACGTTCATGCGCGGGTTGACGCTGGCCGGCGTCGAGCTCGACCGGAAGGTGCTCGCGGACATCGCCGTGCGCGACGCGGACACGTTCCGACGTTTCGTGGAGGTCTCCCGCGAGGCCGTCGGCCTCCGCGCAGACCTCCGAGCCAGCCCGCGAGGCGTCGGCTGCTTAGGAAGAAAGCACTCGACAGAGAAGCACCCCGCGGGCGTCGCTCCTGAAAAGGACGGCGCTTTTTTTGTGTCCAACCGAGACCGAGCAGCCCCGAAACCCACAACCGATGACCCAGATCGAATCCCAACAGAACCCCCGCCTGAAGGCGATCAAGCGCCTGCGGAGCAAGCGCGATCGCGCCCGCGAGGGCCGGTTCGCGGTCGAGGGCGAGGACCTGATCGCCGCGGCCGAGCGGGCGGGAACGCGCGCGGTCGAGGGCTTTCGCGTGGCGGGCAGCGGGCTCGGCGGGGAGCACTTCGTCGATGTCGACGAGCGGGCGCTGGCCGCGGTCTCGACGCTGGGCTCGGGCACACGCGTGATCGGCGTCTACGAGCAGCGCTGGGCGCAGGCGCCGGCGGGACCGCTGTGCGTGTACCTGCACGGCGTCGGCGACCCCGGGAACGTCGGCACGGTGTTGCGCTCGGCGAGCGCGTTCGGCGCGAGCAGCGTGGCGCTCGGCCCGGGCTGCGCCGATCCGTACGGTCCGAAGGCCGTGCGGGCGAGCATGGGGGCGATCTTCGCGGTGGAGATCGCGCGTGTGGAGTCGCGTCGCGGAGCTGCCGGGCGAGCGGGTCGCGCTCGTCGCCCATGCCGGCGAGCTGTTGTGCGGCCCGTCCACCTCGTCGGGGCGCGATGTCACGCTGCTCGTCGGCGCCGAGCGCGAGGGGCTGCCGCCGGAGATCGTGAGCGCGTGCGAGCGCACGGCGCAGATCCCGATCGCGGCCGCGGCCGAGTCGCTGAACGCCGCGATGGCCGCGACCGTGGCGCTGTACGAGCTGACCAGGCAAGCAAATAGGCTCGCGGCGAAATAGGGTCAGGAACGAGCAAGATGATCGAGCGGATCGAGCAACTGCGAGCAGAGGCCGAGGCGGAGATCGCCGAGGCGACGACCAGCGAGGCGCTGGAGGGGTTGCGCGTGGGCTACCTCGGCCGCAAGGCCGAGCTGCCGCAACTGCTGCGCGGCGTCGCCGAGCTCGAGCCGGCGCAGAGGGGCGCGGTCGGCAAGGCCGCCAACCAGGCCAGGCAGGCGCTGGAGGCGCTGATCGAGGCGCGCGCGGCGCAGTTGGGCGCGGCGGAGCTCGAGCGCGGCCTCCAGGCCGACCGCGTCGACGTGACGCTGCCCGGCGCGCCGCCCCAGCCGATCGGCCGGCTGCACGTGCTGACGAGCACGATGCGCGAGCTGGAAGACATCTTCCTCGGGTTGGGCTTCACCGTGATGGAGGGGCCGGAGGTGGAGACCGTGCACTACAACTTCGACGCGCTCAACCACTCCCCGACGCACCCCGCGCGGGCGCGGACGGACACGTTCTACGTCTCCGAGGATGTGGTCCTGAGGACACATACTTCGCCGATGCAGGTCGGGCGATGGAGGCGCATCCGCCGCCCTTGTACGTCGTGATCCCCGGGCGCGTGTACAGGCCTGACTCCGACGCGACGCACACGCCCCAGTTCCACCAGGTCGAGGGGCTGGCGGTCGACGAGGACATCACGTTGGGGGATCTGAAGGGCACGCTGCTGGCGTTCGCGAGGGCGGTGTTCGGCGACGAGCGCGATGTCAGGCTGCGGCCACATTTCTTCCCGTTCACGGAGCCGAGCGTCGAGGTCGACGTGTCGTGCTTCCACTGCGGGGGGAAGGGCTTCTTGAAAGATGGGGCACGTTGTTACCTGTGCAAGGGCGAGGGTTGGCTGGAGGTGCTCGGCGCCGGTGAGGTCGATCCGAATGTGTACTCCTACGTTCCTACTACGGAGGCAAACTCACCGGGGTATGACCCGGAGAAGGTGCAGGGTTTCGCCTGGGGGATGGGGGTTGAGCGGATCGCGATGCTCAAGCACGGGATTCCCGACCTGAGGCTCTACTACGAAAATGACTTGCGTTTCCTGGAGCAGTTCTGATGAGGGTTCCACTGGATTGGTTACGTGAATACTGCGATCCACCGCTGAATGCAAAGGGGATCGAGGAGCGCTTGACGATGACCGGGACGAAGGTCGAGGCGATCCATCACCACGGCGTGAGTGCGGTTGAGAAGTTCGTCGTGGGAAGGGTGTTGGAGGTGGAGCAACACCCCGACGCGGATCGATTGAAGGTGTGCAAGGTCGACCTTGGGGATGCCGGCCCTGTGAGCATCCCTGACCCAGCGGGTGATAAACGCGGCGTCGAGCACCGGCCGGCGACGATCGTGTGCGGCGCGCCGAACGTCGCCGCGGGACAGACGGTCGCGGTCGCGACGCCGGGGGCGGTGATGCCCGATGGAACGAAGATCAAGCAGGCGAAGCTCAGGGGCGTGGTCTCCGAAGGGATGATCTGTGCCGAGACCGAGCTGGATCTGAGCCCCCCAGGTTCACCCAGCGAGGGGATTCTCGTGCTGGACGATCTCACGCTCGACGCGGAGTTTGCACCTGGAACGCCGCTCGCGGATGTGCTGCCGATCGCCGGCGAGGTGCTGGAGCTGGAGATCACCCCGAACCGGCCCGACTGCCTCGGGGTCTACGGGGTCGCGCGCGAGCTGCACGCGGCCACTGGAGCGCCGCTGGCCGGTGCGCCTTGGAACGAGGACTCCGGCTCGGATGGTCCCGTGGAGTGCGCCGAGGTGGTCGTCGAGTGCCCCGAGGAGTGCAAGCGCTTCACCGCGCGCGTGTTCGAGGACGTCACCGTCGCTCCCTCGCCGCCCTGGTTGAAGGCGCGCCTGATGGCGGCCGGGCAGAAACCGATCAACAACGTCGTCGACATCACCAACTACGCGATGCTGCTGACCGGCCAGCCGCTGCACGCGTTCGACCTCGACCACGTCGCCGGCCGGCATCTGACGGTGCGTCGTGCGACCGAAGGCGAGCAGGTGCAGACGCTCGACGGCGAAACGCGCACGCTCGACGCGGAGATGGTCGTGATCGCCGACGCCGAGGGGCCGACGTCGATCGCGGGCGTGAAGGGCGGCGCCCGCTCGGAGGTGCGGCCGCAGACGACGCGCGTGCTGCTGGAGGTGGCGACGTGGAGCGGCCCGAACATCCACCGCACCTCGTGGAGCCTCGGCCTGCGCAGCGAGGCGTCGGGGCGCTTCGAGAAGGGCCTCGCGCCCGAGCAGTGCATGCACGCGCAGGCCGTCGCGACGTGGCTGCTGATCGAGTGCTGCGGCGCGCGCGTGGCGCCCGGCACGATCGACGTCGGTTGGGAGCCGCCGCCGGAGCAGGTGATCCGCCTGCGGGAGGCGCGCGTGCAGGCGATCCTCGGACTGCCGGTCTCGCGCGAGCGTCAGGCGGAGATCCTGCAGGCGCTCGACTTCCGGGTGGCGGAGGTGCCGGATCCGGCCACGTCCGAGATATCGGACGCGGAGGCGCTTGAGGTATCGCGTTCGCAGGTGTCCGAGACGCCGGATGCTGCGGTCTCGGAGCGCGGTCTCGACGTGACCGTGCCGGCGTTGCGGCGCGTCGACGTCACGCGCGAGGTCGACCTGATCGAGGAGGTCGCGCGGATCGACGGCCTGGAGAAGCTGCCCGCCACGCTCCCCGCGCGCCGTGGCGCCGTGGGGCTCTGAGCCACGCCCAAAGAGTGCGCCGCGCGGCCGAGGACGCGCTCGTCGGCCGCGGCCTGCACGAGGTCGTCGGCTGGAGCTTCACCGATCCCGGCCTGCTCGACCGGCTGCGCCTGCCAAGCGAGCACCCGCTGCGGCGGGTCGTGCGGCTGGAGAACCCGATGTCGGAGACGCAGTCGACGATGCGCCCGACGCTGCTCGGATCGCTGCTGGACGTTGCGCGTCACAACGTCGCGCGCAACGGCCCCGACGTGGCGATCTTCGAGTCCGGGGCCGTCTACCGAGCCATCCCGAACGACACGACGCCGGTCGAGGAGCACCACGCGCTCGGCGCGCTGCTGACCGGCGCGCTGGGTGGGGGGGCGTCCAAATCCTGGCGCGGGGAGCGCGCCGAAGCCGACTTCTTCGCGGTCAAGGCGCTGCTGGAGGGGGTGCTCGACTACTTCCACGTCGCCTGGTCGGTGCAACCGGCCGGCGATTGGCCATTCCTGCATCCCGGCCGCAGCGCCGAGGTGCTCGCTGGTGTCGAGGGAGCGGAGATCGTCAGGCTCGGATTCGTGGGGGAGGTGCACCCGCTCGTCGCCGCGGAGTGGGACCTCGGGCGCACGGCCGTGTTCGCGATCGACCTCGGCAAGCTCGCCGCCGCGTCCCCGCCCGTGGTGGCCTTCGCGCCGTTCGCGTCGGTGCCGTCGCTGCGCCAGGATCTCGCGGTCGTCTTGCCCGATGACGTCGCCGCGGGGCGGGTACTCGAGCGGGTGAAGAAGGCAGGTGGGGAGATGCTCGACGACGTGAGCGTGTTCGACGTCTACACCGGCCATCAGGTCGGCGAGGGCAGGCGCTCGCTGGCGCTGGCGCTCACGTTCCGCGGCCGGGAGCAGACGCTCACCGACGAGGACGTGGCGCCCGCGCACGCAAAGATCGTGGCGGCGCTGGGCGAGCTGGGGGGTGAGCTGCGTGGCTGAGCTTCCCCCGACGCGCGCCGCGGCCGGGCCGCCCGCGCCGCAGAGCTTCGCGCCCGGCTCCCCGCGCGTGCTCGTCGCCGGCGCGACGGGCTTCGCCGGCGCGCTCGCCGCGCACCTGCTGTGGCGTCATCCGCGCTTCGAGCTGGTCGCCGTGACCGGACGGTCGGAGGTCGGCCGGCGCCTGGACGATCTGTATCCGCGCTATCGCGTGCCACTGCAGATCGAGCAGCTCGAGCTCGACACCCACGGCGAGCTTGACGCGGCGATCGTCGCCTATCCCCATGCGGCGGCCGCGCCGACGGTCGGCGACCTGCGCGACCGCGGGGCGCGCGTGGTCGACCTGAGCGCCGACTTCAGGCTCTCGACGCTTGCCACCTACGAACGTTGGTACGGCGAGCACCCGCGCCCGGACCTGCTCCGACAGGCCGTCTACGGGCTGACCGAGCTGCACCGCGAACAGATCGCGAGCGCCGCGATCGTCGCCAACCCCGGCTGCTACCCGACGGCCTCGCTGCTCGGCCTCGCACCGCTCGCGCGCGCCGGGCTGATCGCCGACGTCGTGATCGACGCCAAGCAGGGCCTCTCGGGAGCGGGCCGCACGTTCGACGAGACCACGCATGGCTCGTTTGCGGGCGAGAACATCCTGCCCTACAAGGTCGCCGCCCACCGCCACACGCCGGAGATCGAGGAGCAGCTCTCACCGCTGCGCTCGGCGGCCGGCGCGAGCGACGAGGTTGCGGTGCTGTTCCAGGCCCATCTGGTTGGGCTCGACCAGGGCGAGCTCGCCGACTGCTACGTGACGCCGACGCGCCGCGTGCAGGACGGCGAGCTGGCCGAGCTGTTCCTCGCCGCCTACGCCGACGAGCCGTTCGTCGAGGTGGTGGGCGCGCCGCCGGGCACGCGCGATGTGCAGGCGACGAACTTCTGCCGCGTGTTCGCGAAGGCCGACCCGCACAGCGGCAAGGTGATCGTGCTCTCGGCGATCGACAACCTCTGGAAGGGGACGTCCTCGCAGGCGGTGCAGAACCTGAACGTGATGTTCGGCCTGCCCGAGACGGAAGGATTGCTATGAACTGTTGGAGCGGAGAAGACAGGTCTGACATGAGAACCCGGATAGCGAAGGGGGTCCTCGGGTGAGCGCCGGCAAAGACATCTTCGGTGACCGACCGATCGGAGATCGGCCAGCAGCTGGACCTCCACGGCCGTTCTTTCACTCGCGCTGGGTGCCCTTCGCCCGCGCACGTGCGCGATCTCGGTCCCGACGTCGGTCTGCCCGCCGGTTTCCGCGCGGCCGGCGTGGCGTGCGGGATCAAGCCGAGCGGCAACCGCGATCTCGGGTTGCTCGTGTGCGACGCCGAGGACCCGGTGAGCGCCGCGCGCTTCACCTCGTCGGGGACGCCCGCGGCGCCGGTGCTCGTCAGCCAGGAGCGCTGCCGGCTCGATCGCTTGCGCGCGATCCTCGCCAACGCCGGCTGCGCGAACGCGGCGACCGGCAGGCGCGGGATCGACGACGCCGCCAAGACCCAGGGCGCCGCGGCGATCGCCGCCGGGGTCGACGAGTCCACCGTGGTGCTCGCCTCGACCGGCGGCATCAGCCAGTACCTGCCGGTCGACGCGATGCTGAAAGGGATCCTCGCTGCCAACGGCGAGCTGCGCCGCGAGGGCGACGCCGACTTCCAGCAGGCGATTCAGACGACCGACGCGTTCGAGAAGCGCGCCTGCCTGGAGGTCGAGCTCTCCGGCGGTCCCGTCCGCCTGACCGCGCAGTGCAAGGGCGCGGGGATGATCTCGCCGCGCTTCGCGACGATGTTCTGCTTCGTCCAGACCGACGCCGCGCTCGAGCGCGCGACCGCGGATCTGTTGCTCGGGGTGACCGTCAAGCGCTCGTTCGACCGCGCCTCCGTCGACGGCCAGCTCTCTACCAACGACATCGCCGTGCTGATGTGCTCCGGCGCCTCCGGGGTGAAGGTCGAGCCCGAGTCCGAGGACGAGCTGCGCTTTGGCGAGGCGCTCGACGCGCTCCTGCGCCAGCTCGCGATCATGATGGTCGCCGACGGCGAGGGCGCCGCGCGGATCGCCCGCGTGGTCGTGCACGGCGGCCACATCGAGGGCGCCGAGGCGGTCGCGCGCGCGGTGGCCAACTCGCCGCTCGTGAAGGCCGCGTTGCACAGCGGCGATCCCAACTGGGGTCGGATCGTCCAGGCGGTTGGGGCGGCAATGCCTGGGACCGCGCCACTCGCGGTCGACATCACGCTCGAGGGGATCCACGTGTGCTCAGCGGGCGCCGCGATCGACTACGACGAAGCCGTGTTGGAGCGGGCGCTGAAGGCGAAGGAAGTCGAATACGAGATCACGCTCCCGGGGGATGGGGCCGAGACCGAGGTCTTTTTCTCCGACCTCTCCCACGAGTACGTGACGATCAATGCGGATTACACAACGTGAGGACTCCATGCGTGATGTAGGAACACTGCTCGAGGCGCTCCCCTACATCAGGGAGTTCCACGGTAAGACCGTCGTGATCAAGTACGGCGGCGCCGCGATGGAGGATCCCGCTCTGCGCGAGGAGTTCGCGCGCGACGTCGTCCTGCTCAAGTACGTCGGCCTGAACCCGATCGTCGTCCACGGCGGCGGTCCGGAGATCACCGCCTATATGGAGCGCCTGCATCTGCCCGTCGAGTTCGTCGGCGGCCTGCGCGTCTCCGACGAGGACACCGTCGAGGTCGCGAAGATGGTGCTCGTCGGCAAGGTCAACAAGGAAATCGTCCTGCGCCTCGCCGGCCACGGCCAGCCCGCGGTCGGCCTCTGCGGCGACGACGGCTCGCTGTTCCGGGTCGTGCGCCGCGCGGGCCCCGGCGGCGAGGACATCGGCTTCGTCGGGCGGATCGAGCGCGTCAACGCCGGTGTGATCGAGCACGTCGCGAGCGACTACATCCCCGTGATCGCCTCCGTCGGCGCCGACCGCGATGGGCGTTCCTACAACGTCAACGCCGACGAGGCCGCCGGCGCGGTCGCGGGCGCGATGGGCGCGCAGAAGGTGATCTTCCTCACCGACGTCCCCGGCTGGCTGCG
>CAWBLR010000004.1:0-16184 GCA_963789675.1 uncultured Solirubrobacterales bacterium
CCCTGGATTCCGATCCACAGACCGAGCACCATGAGCGCTGACGAGCTCGGGGCCGTGCCGCAATTCCCCCGATCGTCAACCGTTAATCTGCGGTGGCGCGGAGGGTAGTTGCACGGTGATGCAGAGCCCGCCAGCGGCTCGGGGGGTAAGGGTGAGGGTGCCGTCGTGTGCTTGCGTGATGCTCTTGACGATTGCCAGCCCGAGGCCGACGCCCGCGTGGTCGGTGCGGATGCGTTCGTCGCCGCGAAGAAATGGCTCGGCAAGGGTGGCGACCATCTGGGGCGCGAGCGTCTCGCCGGTGTTCTCGACCGTGAGCTCCACGACGTCGGGGCGAGCGCTGGTCGAGACCCAGACGGTGCCTTGGTCAGCCAGGTTGTGGACGACCGCATTGTGAACGAGGTTCGTGCTCAACTGCAGCAGGAGGACGCGCGAGCCGATGGTGGGCGTCAGGTCGACGGAGGTCGCGATCGTGACGCCGCGCTCTTCTGCGAGGGGGAGGAGCGTTTCGGTGGCTTCTTCCGCTATGAGGGACAGGTCGACGTCCTCTCGGGTGAAGGATCGCTGGCCGGCGCGGCTGAGCAGGAGCAACGCCTCGGTGAGGTCGATCGCTCGGGTGTTGACGGCGTGGAGGCGCTCGACGAGTTCGCCGTCGTCGCGGTTCGGATCGCTGCGGGCCACCTCTAGGAGGGTCTGCGTGATCGCCAGCGGTGTACGCAGCTCGTGGGAGGCGTTGGCTGCGAATCGCTGCTGCTCGGTGACGTGCGCTTCGAGGCGCGCGAGCATGGCATCGAAGGCGTCGGCGAGTTCGCGGAACTCGTCGCTGCGGCCCGGTAGCCGGATCCGGTGGGCGAGCGATCCGGCCGCGGCGGTGCGTGTGGCGTCTGTGATGCGGGCCAGGGGGGCGAGCATCCGGCCGGCGAGAAACCACCCTCCCGCGAGACCGAACACCAGCAGGAACGCCAGCACCGCGGCTGCCCTCGGAGCGAAAACGTGCAGGAGGTTCGACCGGATGGGGAAAACGCCATGAGTGGGGCTGACGGTGGGGCTGACGATGAGCGCACGTTCGGGGACGTAACGCAGGAGGAACACCCACACGGCGGCGAGCAGCAAGGCGCCTGCGAGCATGAGGAAGGCGGCGTAGCTGAGCGTGAGCTTGAGGCGAACACTCAAACCGGGGGCTCTATCCACGGTCTCCTCCCTCACGCCCGGCGCTGGGTGCTGTGTCGATGCGGTACCCGGCGCCCGCGACGGTGGCAATGATCCAGGGCTCGCCGAGGCGTTTTCGCAGGGCCGAGACGGTGATGCGCACAGCGTTGGTGAACGGGTCGGCGTTCTCATCCCACGCTCGCTCCAGGAGCTCCTCGGCGCTGACGACACCGCCTTCGGCGGCGACGAGAACTTCGAGGACTGCGAACTGCTTGCGGGTGAGCGCAACGTAGCGGCCGTCGCGGTAGACCTCGCGGCGGAACGGATCCAGACGCAGACCGGCGATCTCTCGCACAGGTGGCCTGTTGTGGGCGCGGCGGCGGTCGAGCGCTCTCAGACGAAGCACGAGCTCTTGCAGCTCGAACGGCTTGGTGAGGTAGTCATCGGCGCCGAGCCCGAACCCGGAAGCCTTGTCATCGAGCCGGTCGGCGGCGGTCAGCATCAGGATCGGCATGCCGCTGGCTGAGGCGACGATGCGTTTGGCGATCTCGTCACCGGAGGGCTCGGGGATGTCTCGGTCGAGGACGGCGATGTCGTAGGCGTTGACGCTCAGCAGCTCCAGAGCGGTGTCACCGTCACCGGCGATGTCTGCCGCGATCGCTTGCAGGCGTAGACCATCGCGGATGGCTTCTGCCATATAGGGCTCGTCCTCGACGATCAACACGCGCATGCTCTAGATGCTGGCAGTCCGAACATATCGTCGGCGTATCGAGAAACAGATACATGCCGGCAACGCCCGGATGCCTTGAATGGCGGCATGACCTACCCACGGGAGAACACATGAGTAGAAAACGTTGGCCGCTGGTCGCCCTAGCCCTGATCGCCGCTGTCGTCCTGATCAGCGGGTGCGGTTCAAACGCACCCGCCGGCAGCGGCGGCGGCAATAACACGGCCGCCAATGATCAGAAGGCGCTGAAGTTCGCCGAGTGCATGCGCGGCAACGGGGTCAGCGACTTCCCGGACCCGGGCGCGTCGGGCAAGTTCACCATCGATGGGATAGTGAACGGCTCGTCGCTGGACCCGAGCACCCCGGCGTTCACGCAGGCTCTCAGGGCGTGTGAGGACCTGGAGCCGGCGGGGTTCATGGGCAGCAAGCGGAGCCCGCAGGAGCAGGAGGCGGCCCTCAAATTCGCCCAGTGCATCCGTGCCAACGGTGTGCCGGACTTCTCCGACCCCACCGAAAATGGTCCCCTCATCGACGTGCAGAATGGTCAGAGCGATACGGAGCTCCAGGCCGCGCTGCAGAAGTGCCGCTACCTGATGGCGGGGGCGACCAAGTGAAGCGGAAGACTTGGTTGCTGGCCGGAGCTGCCGTCCTGGCTGCCGTAACCGCCACCGGCGCCGTGGCCGTCATGTCCAGTGCGAAGCAAGCGACTGGTGTCAGCGACAACGGGTATCCGACGTCGATCGCAACCATCAGCGAGGGGTCCTTGTCCTCTCAGACCAGCGCGGACGGCACGCTCCAGTACACGACGCCGGGCGGGTCGAGCTACAGCGTCATCAACCAGGCATCGGGGACCTTCTCAAGACTGCCGCGGGCCGGTGAGGTGTTCTCGCGCGGGCGGGTGCTCTACCGCGTCTCCAACGACCCGGTGATCCTGCTCTACGGCAACACGCCCGTGTATCGGTCGCTGTCTGAAGGGGAGCTGGGGCCGGACGTGCGGGAGCTGAACGAGAACCTGGTCGCCCTCGGGTACATCACCAGCTCGGAGGTCGAGGGGGATCGGAGCTACTTCAGTGCTGAGACCGAGGCCGCGCTCGAGCGGTTGCAGCACCACCTCGGCGAGGTGCAGACGGGCTCGTTAACGGAGGGGCAGGCCGTGTTCCTACCCGGCCCGGTTCGGATCGCCACCGTCAACGCGACTCTCGGAACAAACGCCAGAGGAAGCGTGGCGGTCATGCAGGCGACCTCCACCAGCCAGCAGGTCGTCGTCAATCTCGACGCCTCAGAGCAGACCGAGGTCAAGGTCGGCGACGACGTTCAGATCACGCTCCCGGATGGGCAGACGACGCCCGGAGTGCTGAGCAGCATCGGGACGGTCCTCGCAAGCTCATCGGCAAACAGCTCGTCCGGCTCGAGCTCCTCCAGCCCGACCCTGCCGCTCTACATCACGCTCGAGTATCCGCACGCTGCCGGCGACCTGGATCAGGCGCCGGTCACGATTGAGATCACGACCGCAGCGGTCAGACACGCGCTGATCGTCCCGATCGATGCGCTGCTGGCGCTCTCAGGCGGCTATGCGGTCGAGACCATCGGAACAGACGGGGTGCACAAGCTCGTGGCCGTGTCCCTCGGAACGTTCGATGACGCCGCCGGGACCGTGCAGGTGACCGGCGATGTGCAGGCTGGCGAGCGGATCGTGGTGCCCAGCATATGAACAGCCAGCCGACCTACCCCACAACCGCGGACGCTCCCGGGCACACCGACCGGCCGGTGTTCGGCGGCTACCGGACGGGTGCAAACGACGCCCGCTCGGCGGTGCTGGAGCTGCACGAGGTCACCAAGACCTACGGCTCCGGGGCGGGCGGGGCTCCCGTTTACGCTCTGCGTGGCGTGAGTCTCACCGTCGAGCAGGGTGAGCTCGTGGCGATCGTTGGCCCGTCCGGGTCGGGCAAGACGACGCTGCTGCACATCATCGGAACGCTCGACCGGCCGACCAGCGGTACGGTCAGGATCGACGGGATCGACGTTGCCGGCCTTGACGATCGCCAGCTCGCCGCGTTGCGGGCCAGGAGTATCGGGTTCGTGTTCCAACAGTTCTTCCTGGCCGAGCACCAGGCCGTGCTCGACAACGTCGCGGACGGGCTGCTGTACGCCGGAGTGGAGGTCCGTGAGCGGCGTGAGCTGGCGGCCCGCGCCCTCGACGCGGTTGGGCTTGCCGAGCGCCAGCACGCCCGACCCACAACCATGTCCGGCGGGCAGCGCCAGCGGATCGCGATCGCCCGTGCGCTTGTCGGACAGCCGGCGATCGTGCTGGCGGACGAGCCGACCGGCAACCTCGACAGTCATACCGGAGAGCAGATCCTCGAGCTGCTGCGACAGCTCAACAAGCAGGGCACGACGATCATCGTCATCACCCATGACCACGACCTCGCCAACCGGCTGCAGCGCCAGGTCCACGTCCGCGACGGCCTGATCGTCTCAGACACCGCCAACCTCTCGCGGCCCGCCGGCCCCAACAGAACGGACGATCAGCGATGAGCGCGAGCACGCAACTGATCCCCGCGCGCCTGCGGTCCGGTGACATGGCCCGCGTCGCGAGCGTCGGCCTCAGAACCAGGCGGGTCAGGGCTGCTCTGTCGGCGCTGGGGATCGCGATCGGGGTCGCCGCGATCGTGGCGGTACTCGGCCTCTCATCCTCGAGCCAGGCTGGGCTGCTGTCGGAGATCGACAGGCTTGGCACCAACCTCCTGACCGTCACCAACGGGCAGACGTTCACCGGCCAGACCGCGACCCTGCCGCTGACCGCGCCGGCGATGATCGGACGGATCACACCGGTCACTCAGGTCGCGGACACGGGCGCTATCTCGAGTGCCAAGGTCTACCGCAGCCCGCTGATCCCGTCCGTCGACACCAACGCTCTCACCGTTCAGGCCGCGAGCCTGAACCTGCTTCCGGCGCTTGGCACCAGCGTCGCCCAGGGCTCCTATCTGAACGCCGCGACCGCGAATGAGCCAGCCGTTGTGCTGGGCGCCGCTGCCGCGCAGCGCCTCGGGATCGACCGGGTCTATCGCAGCGAGCGCGTTTGGCTCGGCGGCATGTGGTTCTACGTGATCGGCATCCTCAAACCTGCCGTACTTGCCCCGGAAATAGACCAAAGCGCCCTGATCGGATATCCCGCCGCTAAGCGCTACCTCAACTACACCTCCACGATCGGCGGGAAGACCACGATCGGCCCACCAACAACGATCTACGTCCGCGCTCAGAACAATCAGGTTGACGCCGTCTACTCCGTGCTTGCGCAGGCCGCTGACCCCGAAAACCCCAGCTATGTCGACGTCTCTGAGCCCTCCGCGGCACTCACGGCGCGCGCCGACGCGCAGGGCGCCTTCAACGGGCTGTTCCTCGGCCTCGGCGCCGTCGCGCTGCTCGTGGGCGCGGTCGGGGTCGCGAACATCATGATCATCTCGGTGCTCGAACGTCGCTCAGAGATCGGGCTCAGGCGCGCGCTCGGCGCGACCCGCGGGCAGATCCGCGCCCAGTTCCTCTCCGAGGCGATCCTGCTCGCGCTCGGCGGAGGCGCGGTCGGAATCGCCGCCGGCACGCTCGCGACGGCGATCTACGCCTCCACCAAGGGCTGGGCGATCGTGATTCCCACGGCGGCCTGGGCGGGAGGGTTTGGCGCGGCGCTTTTGATCGGCGCGGTGGCGGGCCTGCTGCCGGCTCTACGCGCCGCGCGCCTCTCGCCGACCGAAGCTCTCCGCACCGTGTGAGACAGGCTCATCCTCAACAGAGACCGGGCCACGCGCGTCCAACTCAGCCTGTCAGGTGGTTCTGTCGACCATCACAGGCACCCTGGCTACCCCATCGCTTTCATGGTGTGCATCGCGTTGGGCGAGACTGGAACGGCGAACCCCGGCACGTCGCGCGGCACAGCGAGAATCGCGACCGCGAGCACAACGAGGACGCCTGCGGTCGCCATCTTTGCCGCGCGTCCCCACGGTCCGACCTTTTCGAGCGCGACGAGCCCGGCGATCAGTGCCATCCAGGTGAGGCTCATGACGCCGACCGCGAACAGCGCGGCCATCAGCGCCCACGAACACCCCAGACACCATCCGCCATTGCGCAGACCCATCGCAAAGGCACCCAACCGGTCCTCGCTCCACGTCGCCTGCAGGAATTGCAGCGGGCTTCGGCACCTCGTAAGAAAAGCGTGCTTGAACGGCGTCAGCTGGTACAGCGCGGCGAGCATGAGCACACACGCCGCGAGCCACCGCCCGCCGCCCTGCCACGCCAACGCGCCCGCGAACAAGCTCTTGCCGAGCTCGAACAGCTCGTAGGCCAGCACTCCCGCAGCGCTCCAGACGAGCAGGTAGCCACCGGCGAACAGGAGGACCCGGCTGGGCTCACGACGCACCAACGCGGCGTAAACGGCTGCCGTCGGCGCGAGCGACGGCAGCATCATCGCGGCCATCATCACCGCCCACACGCCGGTGAACCAGCCGAGCGCACCGAGATCGGTCCCCGGCCCCGCGTTCATCCCCGCCATCCGGTCGATCGTCGACCACCACGCCAGGCCCGCCGCGGTGAGCACCGCCGCGACCATCCCGGGCTCGGCGCGAACTGCCGTGAACGTGGCGGTGAGCTCGCGTTCCTCGGAACCCGCTCGGAGCACCGTCTCAGCGCTCATACGTCCATGCCCTCGGGACGTCTCGGCTGCCGGTGGGAGAGGGTGGGTGCCCTGTGATCGACCGCGCTTACTCATGGCGTCCTGTTCCTCTGCCTGTCCGTGTTTTCACTGGCTGTCATATTCGTCGTGGCGGCGCCACCAGATGCCGGTCTCGTTGCGTCCCAGCGGGGCGCGGTCGAGCCACGAGTACATGCCCCAGAGCCCGTCGACGCCGCGTCCGTAGGCCGAGTAGGTGTGGAACACGACGCCGTCCTCGAGGGCGAACGCGCTCATGCCGGGCCCCTCTTTTCTGAACGTCACGGGATCCGTGCCGGCGCTCCTGGCGATCTCGATCAGCCCGGGGCTCTCCTCGGAGGGCCGGAAGTCGGCGGTGCGGAAGTTGTAGTCGACGGCGCCCGACTGCCATTCCTGCTCGGTGTGCGTCACGTGGAAGTCGTGGTTGAAGTCGCTCTCGAACGAAGACGCCCAGGGAAAGCTCCAGCCCATCCGCCGCTTGTAGTCCTGCAGCTTCGCGAGCGGTGCCCGCGACACCGCCGTGAACGCGACATCGTGATTGAGCAGGTGCGCCACCGAACCGGAGAAGCCGTCGGCGATCGCGGAGCAGGACGGACAGCCGGCGGAGAAGTCGGGCCCGAACATGAAGTGGTAGACGAGCAACTGCGAGCGCCCTTCGAAGAGATCGGCGAGGGACGCGGTCCCCTCGTCGGTCTCGAAGCGGTACTCCTTGTCGATCGGAACCCATGGCAGCTCCTGTCGCAGCCGAGCCAACTGATCGCCGCGCCTCGTATGCTCCTTCTCGGCGTCGAGCAGCTCGAGCCGCGCCGCAAGCCACTCCTCGCGAGTTCCGGTTCTGTGATCGGTCATTGCATTTCTCCTTCTCGGTGTTAGTAGTACTCTGGTAGGTAGTTGGAGGAGTGTTGGTGGGGTGCGGCGAATGTCGTGGCATGGTCACTGTTATGGAGCGTGTTACGGAGTGCGAGGGCGAGGAGGGGGTTGCTGTGGGCGTGGTCGGTGTGGCGCCCGAGGTCAGGGAGCGTCTTGTGTCGTTTATGGGCGATGTCGCCCGGGGCTTGGGGCGCTCGGAGCAGCGTCGTTGCGCGGAGCTGTATGCGCGTGGGTTGTTGGAGGCTGGTGCGCGTAAGTCCCTCGAACCGATGGTCGCCAGGTTGGGCGAGGATGGTGACTACGAGGCGTTGCAGCATTTTCTGGCTGATAGCCCGTGGGATCCGGTCGTGATCCAGCGCGCGGTAGCTGAGCGTGTGGCGGGCGAGATCGGCGTGGAGGCGTGGGTGATCGATGACACGGGGGTCGTGAAGGACGGCAAGTGTTCGCCTGGGGTCAAGCGTCAGTATTCGGGGACGCTCGGGAAGATCGGTAACTGTCAGATCACGGTGTCGGTGCACGCGGTCGGAGATCAAGGCACCGTGCCGCTTGACTTTGCGCTGTATCTACCGGAGGAGTGGTGTGAGGACCCGGTGCGTCGCCGCGATGCGAAGATCCCCGAGGGCGTGGAGTTCCAGACTAAGCCCCAGCAGGCCGCTGGTCTGATCGAGCGGGCCGCGACGTGGGAGATCCCCCGGGCGCCGGTGCTCGGTGACGAGGCGTACGGCAAGAACACCGAGCTGCGGACACGGCTTGACGGGGCCGGTATCGAGTACGTGCTGAGCCTCAACGCTGATGCCCTCGTCTATGACCCTGACACGCTCTTCAGCGTGCCCGCGCGGCGAGCCGGTTCACGCGGGCCGGCGCCGAGCGCTCTGGCCACCGAGAGTGAGCCACGCGCGATCAGCGATCTCGCGTCCTCGCTGAGCACCGAGGCCTACCAGACGCTCGCCTACCGGACCCGTGACGGCGAGGAGGTCTGCTCGCGGTTCGCGATGGTGCGCGTGATCGCCGCGCATCCCGTCGATCGCGACCGCTGTGAGCCACGCGAGGAGTGGCTGATCATCGAGTGGCCCGAGGGCGAGGAGCAGCCCAGCGACTACTGGATCTCTAACCTCCCAGCCGACACGCCGCCCGAGCGCCTCGCGAAACTCGCACGACTACGCTGGACGATCGAGCTGGACTACCGCCAGCTCAAGGGAGAGCTAGGCCTCGACCACTACGAGGGCCGCAGCTACAAAGGGTTTCACCACCACTGCGCGATCGTGACCGCCGCCCACGGCTTCCTGACCCTGGAGCGCCAGCACCCAAATCACCAGCGGCCGGCCTGACCCTCCCTCAGGCAGTCCTGCTGTTCCAGCCACTACTACGTTGCTGGACCGGCCGCTGCTCCACCTGCAGCCAAACAATCGACCTCGCCGATCTACCCCTCCACCCACCACCACAACGAGAATAACTACCTACCAGAGTACTATTAGGAATCGATTCCGGCTTCGGCCTGGACGGACTCGGCGATCCGCTTGATCCGCGCCAGGCGCCTGTCCCACTGTGCGGCGACGCGAGCCATCGCTGCGGCGGCGTCGTCCAGCCGCTCGGGCCGGATCGCGTAGCGCACCTCTCGACCCTGCCGCCGGCCTGCCACCAGGCCGACACGGTCGAGCACGACCAGGTGCTTGGCGACGGCCTGTCGAGTGACCGGCAGGCCCCCCGCGAGCATCGTGGTGGTCGCTTCGCCGTGCTCGAGCAGCGCGTCGAGCACGCGCCGCCGCGTGGGGTCGGCGACCGCCGACCACAGGGCGTCGTCCTCGGCGAGCGCGGTAGCCATCAACGCGTAGCCCCGTGCGACTTCGAGGCCACGTAGTCGCGCATTTCGCCGAAGTGCTTCCCCCAGCCGTGTTCGTGCTCTTCGAGGTACCGGGCCTTGCCCTGCTCGTCGTGCGTGACGGCGTCGATGCCGCTCTCGAGCACCCGCAACCGTGTTCCGCCGGCCTCCTCGATCAGGCTGAACTCGACCAGCGCCGAGTTGCTCTCCTCGGGCTCGCGCCGTGCGGATGGTTCCAGCGAAAGGAGAAGCGGCGGAATGGCTCGGCCTCGACGACCCGAATCGGCACGACCAGGTCGGATTGCTTGTCTCCGCCGCGGCCTCCGGGCTTCCACGTGAGGGTGCCGTCCGCACCGATGCGCCCCTCGACCTCCGCCTCGTCGCTGAACCAGCGGCTGATCTGCTCGGGCTCGGTGATCACGCCCCAGACAATCTCCGGACTGGCCTCGATCAGGATCTCTCGTTCGACGCTGTCAGCGGACATGTTGCCTCCTCCCGTTGATGTGCAACCGATGGTTGCGGGACGCACTCAGAGTAGCGCAGAGGGTGCCTCCTCGCGAACCCCAAGGGGCACGCGTGATCATCGTGCTCACCCGCGGTCAAGCGGTAGCGTCTAGCAATGGAAAGCGAGAATCCCGCCAAGGCTCACTTCGATCGCAAGCGTCCCGGCTGGTTCACGGCGAATATCTTCAACCGCCTGATCGCAGCGCTGACCGGGCGTGGGGTCAGCGTGCTCGGCTCGCGCGTGCTCGAGGTCAGGGGGCGCAGCTCCGGCCAACCGCGCCGTACGCCGGTGAACCTGCTCGAGCTCGAGGGCGAGCGCTACCTCGTGGCTCCACGCGGCGAGACTCAGTGGGCGCGCAACCTGCGCGCCAGCGGCGAGGGGCGGCTGCTAGTGGGCCGACGCAGCGAGCGCTTCACCGCGGTGGAGCTCGCCGACGACGAGAAGGCGCCGGTCCTCCGCGCATATCTGAAGCGCTGGAAGTTCGAGGTCGGCGTGTTCTTCGACGGCGTCGGCCCCGACTCCTCAGACGATGAGCTGCGTGGCGCGGCGCCGAAGCACCCCGTGTTCCGGCTGGTGCGTAGCGCTTCGTGAGCGCGGCCTGGCCGCCGACCGGGGTTGGGCTTCCGGTTAGCAACATCGCCGCGCGCGCCCAACGGTTAGCCTTCCCGGCCTGATGACGAGCACAGAGCGCGCACCGATCGGGGTGATCGGCACAGGCTATGTCGGGCTGGTGACGGCCGCCGGCTTTGCCGAGCTCGGCAGCGAGGTGTACTGCGTCGACATCGATGCCGAGAAGATCGAGCGGTTGCGCCGCGGCGAGGTGCCGATCTACGAGCCGGGCCTGGAGCAGTTGCTCGTGAACAACCGCGAGCGGCTGCACTTCTCCACCGACCTCACCGCGGCGCTGGCGCATGCGCGGCTGCTGTTCGTGGCGGTCGGCACGCCGCCGACGCACTCTGGGGATGCCGATCTGTCCGCCGTGCATGAGGTTGTCGATTCGATGCCTGTCTCGGAGAATCACGCGCTCGTGATGAAGTCCACGGTGCCGTGCGGAACCGGTGCGACGATCCGGCGCGTCTTCGGCGAGCAGGGCAAGCAGGGGCTGCGCTACGTGTCCTGTCCCGAGTTCCTGAAGGAGGGCTCGGCCGTGGAGGACTTCCTGCGCCCCGACCGGGTAGTCGTGGGCGACGAGGGCGATTGGGCGGGAGAGGCCGTGGTCGAGCTGTACCGTCCGCTGCTGGATGCCGAGCACGGGGGTGGGGGCTCGGCCGCCCTGGTGCGGACAGACATCGCCAGCGCCGAGATGATCAAGCTGGCCGCAAACGCCTTTCTGGCGACCAAGATCTCGTTCATCAACGAGATCGCCAACGTCTGCGAGGAGGTGGGCGCCGACGTCGTGGAGGTTGGGCTGGGAATGGGGTTGGACGGGCGCATCGGCCCGAAGTTCCTGCAGGCTGGCCTGGGCTACGGCGGCAGCTGCTTCACCAAGGATGTGAGCGCGCTGAAGTTGCTCGCGGGCAACTCCGGCTACCACTTTCAGCTGCTCAACGCCGTGATCGAGGTCAACGAGCTGCAGAAGCGGCGAGTCGTGGCAAAGCTGCAGCGACATCTCGGAGTGCTCGCCGGCAAGCGGATCGCGCTGCTCGGGCTAGCGTTCAAGCCCAACACGGATGACATGCGCGGGGCGTCGTCGCTGGTGCTCGCCGCGCGTCTGCAGGCGGAGGGTGCGCACGTGTGCGCGTTCGATCCGGTTGCCGAGACGGAGGCCCGCAAGCTGATGCCACAGCTCGACTATGCGGCGTCTGACATGGATGCCATCGCTGACGCCGACGCCGTAGTCTTGGTGACCGAGTGGCCCGAATTCATCGACTTGGACTGGCAGATGGTCGCGCGGGCAATGGGGGGAACGCTCGTGATCGACGGCCGCAACGCCCTGGATGGCGACGCTGTGCGGGGTGCGGGACTCGTGTACGAGGGAATCGGTCGCGGTGCGCACGCGGAGCAGTCGCCGGCGCAGCCCTCGCTCGCGGAGGATTCCGCGTGAGGGGAGCAGTGGGGGTATCGCGATGCAGGCCGTGATCCTCGTCGGCGGGGAGGGCACGCGCCTGCGCCCGCTGACCTCGACCGTGCCCAAGCCGGTCGTGCCGCTCGTCGACCGCCCGTTCATCGCGTTCATGCTCGAGTGGCTGAAGGGGCACGGGATCGACGACGTGATCATGTCCTGCGGCTTTCTCGCGACGAGCGTGCGCAACGTGCTCGGCGACGGCTCGGCGCTCGGCATCAAACTGCGCTTCGTCGAGGAGCCCGACCCGCGCGGCACCGCGGGCGCGCTGAAGTTCGCGCAGCCGCTGCTCGACGAGCGCTTTCTGATGCTCAACGGCGACGTGCTGACAGACATCGACCTGACCGGCCAGATCGCCCAGCACGAGCGCACCGGCGCGAAGGCGACGCTCGCGCTCGCGCCCGTCAGCGATCCGAGCGCGTACGGACTGGTGCACCTCAACGCGGACCGTTCGGTCAAGGACTTCGTCGAGAAGCCGAGCTCCGACCGGATCGACACGAACCTGATCTCAGCGGGCGCGTACGTGCTCGAGCGCGAGATCCTCGAGCTCGTCCCGGCCGACCGCAACGTCTCGATCGAGCGCGAGGTCTGGCCGGCGTTGATCGGCGCCGGGCTGTACGGGTTCCCCGCGGACGCCTACTGGCTCGACATCGGCACGCCCGAGCGCTACCTGCAGGGGACGTTCGACATCATCGAGGGCAACGTAGATACGCCGGTGCGCGCGCGGCTCGGCGAGAGCTGGCTGGCGGTCGCCGATGACACGGAGGTCCACGGCCGCGTGATCCCCCCGGCGGTGATCGAGCGCGGCGCGCACGTGGCGCCGGGCGCGCACGTCGGCAGCCTGGTGGTGCTCGGCGAGAACGTGCGCGTCGGCCCCGGCTCGACGGTCGAGCGCTCGGTGCTCCTCAGCGGCGCGGAGATCGGCGCCAACTGCACGCTGCGCGACTGCATCGTCGCCGCCGGCTGCCGTGTCGGCGACGGCACCCGGATCGAGGGCGGGGCGGTGCTCGGCGAGGGCGTGACGGTGGGGGCGGACAACGTGATCGCCCACGGTGCGCGTATCTTCCCGGGCGTGACCTTGCCCGACGGAGCGCTCAGGTTCTGATCCAAATGAGCAGCGAGACGACCCAAACCCAACCTCCTCCCGCGCAGGGCGCGCTCTCGCGCGCGGCGATCGCCGAGGTCGACACGACCGGCCAGCTCGGCGACGTGCTCGGTCTGCCGGAGCATCTGCGCGACGCGCTATGGCGCGTGGAGTCGGCGATCATGCAGGACTGGGACACCTCCGCCGGCCTGGTCGTCGCGGGGATGGGCGGCTCGGCGATCGGCGGCGCGCTCGCCCGCGCGGCGCTCGGCGACCACGCCTCGCGGCCGATCTTCGTGACCCGCGCCTACGGCCTGCCGCCGTGGACGACGCCGGACACGATGGTGCTGTGCGCGAGCTACTCGGGCGAGACCGAGGAGACGCTCGCCTGCTACGAGTCGGCGGGGGCGCTCGGCGCACGGCGGATGGTCGTGACGACGGGCGGTCGCCTGGCCGAGATGGCCCGCGAGGACGGGGTGCCGGTGATCCCGCTGCCCGGCGGCTTTCAGCCGCGCGCGGCGGTCGCCTACATGACGGTCGCGGCGCTCGAGGTGGCGGCGCTGTGCGGCGCCGGGCCGCGGCTGACGTCGGAGATCGACGTGGCCGCCTCGCACACCGAGCAGCTCGTGGCCGAGTGGGGGCCGGACGCGGGCGAGGACTCGCTCGCGAAGACGATCGCGCGCGGCCTGCACGGCACGATCCCGGTGATCGCCGGCGCCGGGCTGACGACGCCGATCGCGTATCGCTGGAAGACGCAGATCAACGAGAACGCCAAGCAGCCGTGCTTCTCGCACGAGCTGCCGGAGCTCGACCACAACGAAATCGTCGGCTGGGAGGGCGCTCGCGAGCTCGGCCGCTTCTCGGCGGTGTTCCTCGACGACTCCGACGCGCATCCGCGCGTGAAGGAGCGGGTGGCGCTGACCGAGCGGCTGATCGCGCCCAACGCGGCGGCCAGCTTCCACCTGGAGACGCGCGGGGAGACGACGATCGAGCGCGTGATCTCGCTCGTGCTGCTCGGCGATCTCGTCTCGATCTATCTCGCCGCGCTGCGTGGTGTCGATCCGGGCCAGGTGCGTCTGCTCGAGCAGCTCAAGGCAGAGCTCGCGGCGGGCTGAAAGCACGCCCGGCCGCGGCGGCGTGTGCTAGCGTCTCCGGCGGCCGAGGAGCGCTGCGACGGGCCGCTTTCCCTGCGATGGGCTGCTTCCGCCACGCTCGGCCTCCCACTTGCAGCAAGGGCGCTCGTCTGACCGACAGGAGATTTCGTCATGTCAGTAATGACCCCCGCAGCACCCGCAGGCACGACCACGAACGACTTCAAGGTCGCCGACCTGACACTTGCCGCCTTCGGGCGCAAGGAGATCACGCTCGCCGAGCACGAGATGCCCGGCCTGATGGCGATCCGGCGCGAGTTCGCGGCCGAGCAGCCGCTGCGGGGCGCGCGGATCATGGGCTCGCTGCACATGACGATCCAGACGGCCGTCCTGATCGAGACGCTGACGGCGCTCGGCGCGGAGGTGCGCTGGTGCAGCTGCAACATCTTCTCCACCCAGGATCACGCGGCCGCCGCGGTCGCGGTCGGTCCCGAGGGCACGCCGGAGGACCCCCAGGGCGTCCCCGTGTTCGCCTGGAAGGGCGAGACGCTCGAGGAGTACTGGTGGTGCACCGAACAGGCGCTCTTGGCTGGGACCCGCCGACCCGGAGAGCGGCCCGAACATGATCCTCGACGACGGCGGCGACGCGACGCTGCTCGTGCACAAGGGCACCGAGTACGAGGCCGCCGGCGCGGTGCCCGATCCGGCGAGCGCCGACTCCGAGGAGCTCGGCGTGATCCTCTCGCTGCTGACGCGCTCGCTGACGGAGGACCCGCAGCGCTGGACGAAGCTCGGCGAGGGCGTCAAAGGCGTGACCGAGGAGACGACGACGGGCGTGCACCGGCTCTACCAGATGGTCGAGTCGGGCGAGCTGCTGTTCCCGGCGATCAACGTCAACGACTCGGTGACGAAGTCGAAGTTCGACAACCTCTACGGCTGCCGGCACTCGCTGATCGACGGCATCAACCGCGCGACCGACGTGATGATCGGCGGCAAGGTCGCCGTGATCTGCGGCTTCGGCGACGTCGGCAAGGGCTGCGCGGAATCGCTGCGCGGCCAGGGCGCGCGCGTGGTGATCACCGAGATCGACCCGATCTGCGCGCTGCAGGCGGCGATGCAGGGCTACGAGGTGAAGACGCTCGACGAAGTGATCGCAAGCGCCGACATCTTCGTGACGACGACCGGCAACAAGGACATCATCACCGCCGCGGACATGGCGAAGATGAAGCACCAGGCGATCGTCGGCAACATCGGCCACTTCGACAACGAGATCGACATCGCCGGCCTCACGCAGATCCGCGGGGATCGAGCGCGTGAACATCAAGCCGCAGGTCGACAAGTGGGTCTTCCCCGACGGCCACGCGATCATCATGCTCTCCGAGGGGCGCCTGCTGAACCTCGGCAACGCGACGGGGCACCCGAGCTTCGTGATGTCCAACTCGTTCACGAACCAGACGATCGCCCAGATCGAGCTGTTCACGAAGAACGACGAGTACGAGAAGCAGGTCTACGTGCTGCCGAAGCACCTCGACGAGAAGGTCGCCCGGCTGCACCTCGACGCGCTCGGCGTGAAGCTGACGAAGCTCACCGACGAGCAGGCCGCCTACATCGGCGTGCCGGTCGACGGGCCGTACAAGCCCGACCACTACCGCTACTAGCCGGCGGTCCGTCCAGCGGCCATTTGATAACTCGGTTCACAGACAAACTGGAAAGATGACCGAATGAGAGCGATGGTCCTTGCGGCCGGGCTGGGAACCCGCCTGCGCCCGCTGACGTACGAGATCACCAAGCCGATGGTGCCGGTGCTCGACCGGCCGGTGATGGCGCACATCATCGACCTGCTCGACCGGCATGGGTTCGAGGACGTGATCGCGAACCTGCACTACTTCCCCGAGACGATCCGCGAGCACTTCGGCGATCGCCTGTCCTACCGCTTCGAGCCCGAATTGCTCGGCACCGCGGGGGGCGTACGCGCCTGTGCCGAGTTCTTCGGCGAGGAGCCGTTTCTCGTGATCTCCGGGGACGCGCTCACGGACATCGACATCGGCGCGTTCGTCGCCCGGCACAAGGCGAGCGGCGGGATCGCGACGCTCGCGGTCAAGCGGGTGGCCGATACGCGCGAGTTCGGTGTCGTGCTGCACGATCGCGAGGGGCGGATCACGGGCTTCCAGGAGAAGCCGG
>CAWBLR010000005.1:0-413658 GCA_963789675.1 uncultured Solirubrobacterales bacterium
CGCCAATGTCATTTACTCCGGGTACATGATTTGCGACGATTTCAACAGCGAGTCATATCTGAACACGCCCTGGATCGCCATGTCGAACGCGGCGACGCGCTCAACGGCAGTCAGCAGTTCGCAATACACCGGCAGCTCCACGATATCCTCAACGGCTCACTTACACGTTCACGACCCAGCAGGCCTATGACGCCGCCGGCTGGCTCGCGAACGGCCTGCTCGCGAACCTGAACAGCGGCGCCCAGACCGATGATGCGTTTGCAATCTGGAACATCTTCGACGGCCAGTCGACCGATCCGAACGGCGGCGCTTTTACCGCCGGGAGCAATGCGTTTGCGGCGGTGGCCAACGGACTACGTTGCGAGCAACGTGAGCGTGTTCACGCCGAGCCCGAAGAATCCTACCCAGGAATTCCTGGTCGTGCACGCCGCCCCCGAGGTCGATCCGACCGGGCGGCGAGCGGCATCAGCTTGTTGCTGGGCGGTGTCCTGGTGCTGCGCGGACGACGCAAGCTCGGCGCCTGAGCACCTCCAGCGCCGAACCGGCCGGCTGCGCGCCCGGGCTTCAAACCGGCAGCCGCACCCAGACGCGGCAGCCCTCACCGAGGACCGTGTCGATGTTGAGCGTACCGCCCGCGGTGCGCACCCGCTCGCGCAGCTGTGCGAGACCGAAGCGGCGCCCGGAAGTCGACTCGTAAGCCTGGACATCGAATCCCACGCCCTCGTCGATGACCCGGATATATCACCGCCCTCGCCGTGAGACTGCATCTCCAGCTCCGCGGCGGCCTGGTCGAATGCTTGCACGCGTTCATGAGCAGCTCGCGCACGCAGCGGTACACGAGTCGCAGCTGATCGCGGCGCAGCTCCGCCCTGCCGTCGACTTTGTACTCCACGCTGAAACCGAACCGCGTCCCGAATAGATCCACCAACCATTTGAGGGTCTGGTCGAGCGATGCGTGCTCGAGCTCCGGCGGGCTGAGGTCCTGGATCATGAGCCGCAGACCCTCTTGCGCCTCGCGCGACGCGCCGATCGCCTCCTCGATCAGCGCACCGAGTTTGGCCGGCCCCGCATGCGCGCGCATCGCGGCCAGCGTCATGCTCAGGCCCGCTAGCACCTGGCCGATGCCGTCGTGCAAATCCGCCGCCGTCGCACGGCGCGCCGACTCCTCCGCGGAGTCGAGCGCATGCGCATATTGGCGCAGCTGCACGTGCTCGCGCTCGAGCTCCTGCAGGAGTGCTCGATGCTTTACCGTCATCAGGTTGATGAGCAGGGCGCCGCCGCAGCCGATCAGCAGGAAAATGTCGGTCGCCACGATGACGTCGGACCCGGCAACAGTGGCCGGCGCTGATGCGTTCCCAGTACTGCGGCCGGCCAGGATCACCACTCCCGATGCGACGACGGCGACGGCGATGCTCGTCGCCCGGCGCGAAAAGCGCAGCGCCAGCCACGCGAGCGGCACGCTGAAGAGCATGGGCTCCACCAGTTGCTCCGCGGCCGGCTGCGGCACGAGGGCGAACCAGGTGAACAGCGCGAGCACCAGCGCGAGCCACGCACCAGCCCTCCCACGCCTTTTGCGGGCCGCCATCCCCGGAAGCCGCCGATCATCCCGAACGTCACCGGAGCGAAGGTCACGATGGCCAGTACCGAGGCGAGATCCCAGAGTCCGAGGTCCGCAAGCAGCATCGCAGGACCCGGCGATTGCGATTCGGTCGCGGCCCCGATCAGCGCGCCGGGCGCGACGCCTACGCTCAGGGCGACGATCCAGAGCGGTGAAAAAGAAGGAGTTGCCGGCGCTCGCTGGTGAACAGCCGGAAAGGCCGCGCGAGGCTCGCCGCCCCGACGCTCGTCAAGATATTGGCGGCCACGAACCCGAGCGCTGTGAGTGCAGGTGCGGCTCGGCCAGGATCCAATGCAGCAGAGGCACCAGCAGAATCGGCGAGCCCCGTCACGGCAATCACCAAGAGCCATCGGCGCATCGGAAACAACACCACGCCGCAAAGCTCACCGCATGAGCGGGCCATATGGCCGCGACCCGCATGGGGTCGATAGGTGGCCGAAGACGTACAGCGCCAGGTAGCCGAACAGCAGCCAGGGGGGCTGACTGCGGCCCACTACGCGCTCGGAAGCTGTTTGCAGCGCTGCGCGAATGCGGACCGATCCGATTCGGCGTCGAGCTCGGCGGTCAAGCACGCGATCAGATCGCTCGGCCGGTCGCCCGAGCCGCGGCACGCTTGACCAGATGCCTGGCAAGCGGGCCGATGTAGCCTGCGAGCACAGACTCGATGTGCGCGAGCTCGGGCGCGGTCAAGGACCCCGCTGCGGCATGCGTGTCGATCAACGGCGGCGCCTTCGAGACCGAGGGCGCGGTTCCGGCGGCTGGGACTGCGAGGTTTGCGCCTTCAAGTAGCTGCAGAGGCGCCGGTAATGTGCGGCGCGACGGCGGCGGAAAGGCGTCCATCCAATGCTGCGAGCTCAGGAAGAACTCCAGGCTCTTCGAGGGCACCACATCCTCGATGCGAAACGGCAGGATGCTCACCTGTTTGTGCACGGCCCGTTCGACCTCGCGGCGCACCTGCGGCGATTGATTGCTGCTCGCGGAGAACACCAGCACCATCACCGCGCGCGGCCGTGATGGCATCGATGATCTCCGCCGCCCAGTCCGCGGCCGGCGAGATGTCGCGCGGCGCGATCCAGCACGTGACGCCCTGCGCTTCGAGCATGCGCCACCAATCGATGCGCGCACTCGCGATCGGGTTGCGAATAGCTGACGAAGATGTGCTCACGACTTCGGCTCGATGCAGAGCGGTCCAGCAGCCGCAGCGCCTTGTCGAGGCTCGTGCGCATGCGGTTGAAGGAGCGGACCAGCGAGGCGATTTCGGCGGCGCCGTGCGGCGGAAATTCCGCCGCCGACAAGTCGCCCACGCTCAGCCGGTCGGCGGTACGGACGATCCGCCGGACCGGGCGCACCAGCATCACGTACAGCAGCGCGTTGAGCACGACAAAAATCGCGGCGAAAACCGCGGCCAGCGCGATCACGAAGCCGCTGAAAGGCGCGCGCGGCGTTCGGCCGCGGCGCTGGCGAACGGCACCGAGACGATGTGCGCGCCGACGATCTCGTGCGGTTGCCAGCCGAAGCCGTTGTTCCTGCCGTAGCGCGCGACCAGGTCGGCCGGCGCCGCAGCGGGCGCGCCGTGGCATCCGCGCATTCGGCGTCGGTACGGATGGGCCGCGCCAGATACAGAGACTTGCCCATCGGCGTGTCGCGCTCGCCGACGACCTCGTCTGCGCGGCCATCGTTCCTGAATCGCTGGATGATGTCCGCCTCCCAGTCGGCCGCCCGGTCGCGCGGATTGGTCGGATTGAGCGTCGCCTCCTTGTAGGTGTAGTCGGGGTGGCGCTCGCGCAGCTTCAGGAAGTTCTGAGTGGCCGCGTAGAACGGGATGCTTTGCGGCAGGAACGAGTCTGCTGCATCCGCGGCTCGAGCAGCGGCAAGATCTCGCTCGCCGTATACGCCCGCATGGCCACGGCGCTCTCCATCATCAGCCCCGCCTCGGCGAGCACCTCGCGCCGCGCGTTGGCCTCGAGGATGGTCCAGCACGCATAGCCCGCGAGCGCAAGCGGCGGCCGCCGACACCACGCCCAGCACCAGATTGATTCGAACCAATAGACTCATCGCGATCCGCCGCGTCGAACGTTGAAGAAAGACCTGCAAAAGAAAACGCAGCGATTATAGCATCCGCCTCGCGGCCCGCCGGGCCTGGCTCGGCATTCGGTACATGCGCCCTCAGCCCACCTCGCCCGGAGTTCCAAGCATGACGAAACCGCGCGCATCGACCGTATCGAAGTCGACCGCGGTCTGTACGATTTCGTCAATCGCGAGGCGATCCCCGGGACCGGGATCGAGGCGGGGCCTTTCTGGCGCGGCTTTGCCGCGCTCGTGCCCGCCTCGCGTCCCGCAATGCCGCTCTGCTCGAGCGGCGCGACGTGCTCCAAGCGCAGATCGACGCCTGGCACCGCGAGCATCCGGGCGCGGGATTCGATCCGGCTCGTTACAAGGACCTTCCTGCGCGAGATCGGCTATCTCGTGCCCGAGGGGCGCCGTTTCGCGCAGCCACCGAGAATGTCGATGCCGAGATCGCGGCGATCGCCGGCCCGCAGCTGGTGGTGCCCGTCAACAACGCCCGCTACGCCTTGAACGCCGCGAATGCGCGCTGGGGAAGCCTCTACGATGCCCTCTACGGCACCGACGCGATTGCCGTCGAGGACGGCGCGCCCGCGGCGCGGGCTACGACCCGCGGCGCGGCGCGCAAGGTGATCCGCTACGTGCGCGATTTCCTGGACGATCATTTCCCTTTGAGCGACGGCACGCACCGCGACTCCGTCGGCTATCGCATCGAGCCGCCAGGGCCTCTCGTGGCGCTGAAGCGACGGCGGCGCGGCGAGCTCGCGAACGGCGCCGCACTCGCCGGATACCAGGGCACGCCGCAGACCCCGGCGGTCGATCCTGCTCGTGCATCACGGCTTGCACGTGGAGCTTCACCTCGACCGCGACACACCACATCGGGCGCGACGATCCCGCCGGCATCAGCGACGTGGTGCTCGAATCCGCCGTCACCACGATTCAGGACTGCGAGGATTCGGTGGCCGCGGTCACGGCCAGGAAAGGTCCACGTGTATCGCAACTGGCTGGGATTGATGCAGGGCTCGCTCGAGGCGCGCTTCGAGAAGGGCGCAGGCACCGTGGTCCGGCGCCTGAACCCCGATCGCCGCTACCGCACGCCGCGCGGCGACGGAGCTGGTGCTGCCCGGCCGCAGCCTCATGCTGGTGCGCAACGTCGGGCATCACATGCTGACCGACACCGTGACGCTCGACGGCGCGCCGATTCCGGAGACCTTCCTCGATGCCGCCGTGACCTCGCTCATCGCGCTGCACGACTTGCGCGGCCCGGCCGCGCGCCGCAATTCGCGCACCGGCTCCATCTACATCGTCAAGCCCAAGATGCACGGACCGGAGGAAGTCGCGTTCGCGGGCGAGCTCTTCGCCGCGGTCGAGGATCTCTTGGCGCTGCCGAGATCACACGCTGAAGATCGGCATCATGGACGAGGAGCGGCGCACCTCGGTCAATCTCGCCGAATGCATCCGCGCCGTGCGCGAACGCGTGGTGTTCATCAACACCGGCTTCCTCGATCGAACCGGCGATGAGATCCATACCTCGATGGAGGCCGCGCCGGTTCCGCGCAAGGCCGACCTGAAGAAGGCCTTGTGGCTCGACGCGTACGAGCGCCACAACGTCGACGTCGGCCTCGCCTGCGGACTTCCGGGGCGCGCGCAGATCGGCAAGGGCATGTGGGCGATGCCGGACCGCATGGCGGACATGCTCAAGAGCAAGATCGCGCATCCGCTCGCCGGCGCCAACACCGCCTGGGTTCCCTCGCCGACCGCGGCGACGCTGCATGCGCTGCACTATCACCAGGTCAATGTGAGCGAGGTGCAGGCCGCGCTGGCGACCGCGCGCCGCGCCTCGCTCGACGACATGCTGACGCCGCCGCTTGCTCGCGGCGCCCTCCTTCAGCGCGGACGAGATCGAGGCCGAACTCAACAACAACGCGCAAAGCATCTTGGGCTACGTCGTGCGCTGGATCGACGCCGGCGTCGGATGCTCCAAGGTGCCGGACTTCTACAACGTCGCGCTCATGGAGGACCGGGCGACGCTTGCGCATCTCGAGCCAGCACGTCGCGAACTGGCTGCGTCACGGGATCTGCGCGCCGGCGCAGGTGCTCGCGGCGTTGCGGCGGATGGCGGCAGTGGTGGATGCGCAGAACGCCGGCGATCCAGCTATCGCCCGATGGCCGGGATCTGACGGCAACATCGCCTTCAACACCGCGTGCGATCTCATCTTCGAGGGCCGGGCACAGCCCAATGGCTACACCGAGCGGATTCTCACTGCGCGCCGCCGCGAAAAAATGGGCGTGGGAAGCCTCCTACGCCGGATTGAGGGCTCCCCGCACAAATAATCCTCGTTCCCCTGTGTACGCTGGCCAAGTCATGCACGCAAATAATTGACTGTGGAGACCGTTGCAGCCGAGGAGCTGCGCGAGCGGCGCGCTCAGTTCGAGGTAGCCCTCGCCAGCGTGGCGGACGCGGACGGGTAGAACTTCGTCAGCGCGATCGTGCGAATCACCTCGCGGCGATCTCCGCCGTCGTCCGTGTTCTAGCAACGGATCAATCGCCGGCGCGTCGACTGACTGGGCGCTGGACACGCTTCCCAATGTATAACGCCCGCGCTACCCTCCCCGAAGAGATGGCGGACACGACCGGGAAGATCGCGAAGAACCTCGAGCGCTTCGCCCAGGCGGTGGCCGCGCACGACCGCGAGAACCCGACGCACACCGCCAACGGCATCGGCCTCGCGCACTTCGACCTCGAGCGCCTGGGGCTGGAGGAGGGCGAGGAGATCCTGCCCGGCATCACGATCCACGCCGACAGCGGCGTGACTGGCAACTTTCGCGTGCTCTGCGACGGCGAGCACGACGAGGGCAAGACCGAGTCAGAGGTTGAGGTTGTCGAGGCGGTCGCCACCGAGGCCGTGCCGGTCGGGGCGCCCGGCGTCTCGCCTTCGGAAATCCCCTTCGGTTCGCTCAGACGACCGGCGCAGGAACACCGGCCCGCGCGGCGATCAGCCCGACCAGCCGCTCGATCGTCGGGCACTCGATGCCGTGGCGCGCCGCGGCGCGGAGCACCGAGCCGGGGATCGCGTCGAGCTCGGGTTCGCGCCCGGCGGCGATGTCGCGCTGCATCGAGCTGCCGAGCGTGGCGTGCGCCTGCTCCAGCTCGCCGAGCGCCTTGGCCGGATCGACGTCGGTGGCGCCCTCGGCTTGGCCCACGGCGCAGCCCTCCTCGATCGCCCCGACGAGCGCGGCGCGCAGCTCCGGGGTGGAGCGGATCTCGCCGAGCAGCTTGTCGTAGGCGCTCGTCGTGCACGCGAGCGCGTTCAGGCGCACGAGCTTCGACCACATCACCTGCGCTTCCGAGTCTCCCACGCGCGCCGATACCCCGGCATCTTTGAGCAGCTCGGCCAGGTTCTCCATGCTCGCGCGCGCCCCCAGATCGTCGCTGGCCATCTCGACGAGCAGGAACGGGCTCGTGTGCACCACGACGCCGGGCTCGGGCCGGTCGGCCTCGACGCGGATCGTGCCGGCGAGCACGGTCGTTCCGGCGCCGAAGCGCTCGCGCAGGACCGCGAGGTGGTCGAGGCCGTTCAGCAGCGGCAGCACCAGCTTCGGTTGCGCCCCCACTCGCGCCAGCGCCGGCTCCAACCCCGAGGCCTTCGTGGCGACGATCAGCACGTCAACCGGCTGATCCAGACGCGAGACCGCGCGCGGACGCACGACGAACTCGCCGAAGCTGACGCTGTCGATGCGCAGCCCGCGCGCGGAGATCGCCGCCGCGGTCTGCTCCCTGGCAACGACGATCACCGGCGTACCGGCCCGCTCGAGCAGCCCCGCGATCAATCCGCCCACGCCGCCCGGGCCAAGTACAGCGATCTTCACCGCTCGCAGTCTATGTGGTGGGCTGTCCCCGGCTGCGGACTGTCCCCGGCTGCCCGGCTGGGCTCACCGCTCCGGCAGCCAGGAGGGCACATCGGCCACCTGGAGGGCAACACCCGGCCGCTCGATCCCCTCTAGCCTTATATCCGGCATGTCCTCGCAAAGCCCCCCGACGAGCACCGATCTACCCGAGGTCCTCGCCCGCGGGCCGTGGCCGCTGGAGCAGGTGCGGGCGCACTGGCGCGAGGAGCACTTCGAGCCCTCCGCGGAGCACGCGCGCGCCGCCGACGCGGCGATCGCCGCGCTGCAGCAGCGGGGCTCGCCCAGCCACGACGGGGTCGCCGCGCGCCTGGTCGAGTACCGCGAGGACGGGGATGGCGTCGCGCTGGAGCTGCAGCCGCTGCGCTGGGGCCTGCGCCTGGTCCCCGGCGACGCGTCGGACAGCGTCGCGGCGAACTGCATCACGCGCTCGGCCGACGGCCGCTGGCTGGCCGGCCGGCGCGCGTCGTGGGTCGCCTCGTGGGCCGGGCGCTGGGCATTGGGCGCCGGCGGCGCGGTCGATCTCGGCGAGAACCCGGCCGACACGCTCGTGCGCGAGCTGCAGGAGGAGTGGTCGGTCGCGCCCGCGCGCGTGCAGGGCGAGGCGCTCTTGCGGCTGCCTCACAAGATGGTGATGTTCATCGGCCAGGCGTGGCTCGCCGAGGGCGCCGAGGACGAGGTGACGCCCGACCACGAGCACGACGCGTTCGCCTGGTGGCCGCGCGAGATCGACGAGTGGCCACCGGAGGCTGGGGAGATACTGCCGCGGCTGGCACGCTGGCTCACGCAGTGAGAACAGAAGCGCCTGCAGCGGCGAACGCACCCACGCGCGAGGCGGCCTCCTCGGCCTCTGTAACGACCGTGTCACCCGAGCGCTCCTTCGGGCCGCTGCGCTTCAAGCGCCTGAAGTGGATCTCGTTCACGCACTCCTGCATCTACACGGCGCTGCTGGTGTGCGCCTTCGTGATCGGCAAGCCGCAGCCGTTCACGTTCGTGCTCGGCCTCAGCCACGGCCTGCTGTGGATCTTCATGTCGCTCGCCTGCATCGCCGCCGCGCGCCTGCGGATCGTCTCGCTGAGGCTGGCCGTCGCGGTCGCGGTGCTCGGCGGGATCGGCCCGTTCTTCGGCAGCTACGAGTTCATCCGCGAGGAACGCCGGCACGCCGATTCCGAGCCGGCGCATTCCACTTCTAGAGATGAAGTCGAGCCTGACGAGAAACTGTGAAAAGGCTCACGGATCCTGTGAAGATGTCCGCCGGGCCGCCGCGCTAGAGTGGAAGTAGATGGCGACGAGCACCACGGCCGAGCAGACAATCGATGTCGTAACACCCGCCGCGGGCGAGTCGGTCACCGAGGGAACGATCCTCGAATGGCACGCGCAGGTCGGCGATCCGATCAAAGTCGACGACACGATCGTCGAGATCTCCACCGACAAGGTCGACGTCGAGCTGCCCTCCCCGGCGACCGGCACCGTCAGCGAGATCCTCGCCCAGGAGGGCGACACGGTCACCGTCGGCCAGGTGATCGCGCGGATCGTCGTCGGCGAGCCGGCGCAGAACGGTGCGCCCACCGGTAACGGCGCGCCTGGGAGCACCACGAGCGACGGCGCTTCCAGCGACGGTGCTCTCGGTGACGGAGCGACCGGTGACGGCGCTTCCAGCGACGGCGCCCAGGGCGGTGACGCTGGCGGAGTGCCCGACGGCGTGAAGGCCACCCCGGTCGCGGCCCGCGCGGCGGCGGTCGAGGGCGTGGATTTGGCAAACGTCTCCGGCAGCGGCCCCGGCGGACAGATCCGGAAGGCCGACGTGCTCTCCGCCGGAGCTGCCAACGGCGCCGGCCAGGCGACAGGCGCCACCGCCAACGGCAAGCCCGCAGCAGCGAGCTCCGAGCGCTTGAAGGGCGGCGCGGCGGCGCTCGCGCGCTACATGGAGCAGTCGCTGGAGATCCCCACCGCGACGAGCTTCCGCACACTGCCGGTGACCGTGCTCGACGCGCGCCGGCGCGAGCTGAAGGCGGGCACGCGGAAGGTCTCCTTCACGCACCTGATCGCCTACGCGATCGCGCGCGCGGGAACCGACGACATGCCCGTGATGGCAAACCACTTCGAGGAGATCGAGGGCAAGCCGCACCGCATCGATGACGGCCAGGTGAACCTCGGCCTCGCGGTCGACGTCGAGAAGAAGGACGGCTCGCGAACCCTGATGGTGCCGGTGATCCGCAACGCCGGCCGGCTGCGCTTCGACCGCTTCCTCGACGCCTACGACGCGCTCGTCGAGAAGGCACGCACGAACACGCTCACCGCCGACGACCTGACCGGCGCGAACGTCACGCTGACGAACCCCGGCGGCCTCGGCACGGTCGCCTCCGTCCCGCGGCTGATGGCGGGCCAGGGCACGATCGTCGCGACCGGCTCGATCGCCTACCCCGTCGGCCTCGCGGACATCGGCGCGATGATCGGCGCGGAGAAGGTCATGACGATGACCTCGACCTACGACCATCGCATCATCCAGGGGGCCGAGTCGGGGCGCTTCCTGGGGAAGATCGAGGCCTACCTGCAGGGCGAGCACGGCTTCTACGAGGACGTGTTCGCGGCGCTCGGCGTCGAGCTCGGCCCCGCTCCCGCACCTCCCGGCGCCGGCCGCCGCGGCATCCGCGGCCGCGTCGGCCGCTGCGGACAAGACCCCGAGCGCGGTCCCCGACGAGGAGCTCCTGCAGGCGGTGCAGGCCGCCAGCACGCTGCTCTCGCGCTTCCGCAGCCACGGCCATCTCGCCGCGCGGCTGGACCCGCTCGGCTCCGAGCCCGAGGGCGACCCCGGCCTCGACCCCGAGGCGCTCGGCCTGACGCCCGAGATCACCGCGAAGATCCCCGCGAAGATCCTGCACATGTACGTGCCGGGGGCGACCCTGGCCGACGCGCTGCCGCACCTGCGCGAGACCTACTGCGGCACGATCGCGTACGAGATCGAGCACATCGCCTCGCACCGCCAGCGGGTGTGGCTGCGCGAGAACATCGAGTCCGGCGCCTTCCGCCAGCCGCTGACGAGCGACGAGCAGAAGACGCTGCTGCGGCGCCTGACGAAGGTCGACGCGCTCGAGCGCTTCATGCACAAGGCCTACCTCGGCCAGCACCAGTTCTCGATCGAGGGCCTCGACATGACGGTGCCGATGCTCGACGAGCTGATCCAGCTCTCGGCGGTCAACGGCGGCAAGGAGGTCGTGGTCGGGATGGCCCACCGCGGGCGCCTGAACGTGCTCGCGCACAACCTCGGCCGCCCCTACGACACGATCTTCGCCGAGTTCGAGGGCGCCTCGACGCTCGAGGCGGTGACGACGATCCCGCAGGGGGGCACGGGCGACGTCAAGTACCACCACGGCACCCAGGGCTCCTACGAGCTGCCAGACGGCGAGAGCATCCAGGTGAATCTGGAGTCCAACCCCAGCCACCTCGAGTACGTCTCGCCGGTCGTCGAGGGCGCCACGCGCGCGGCGCAGACCACGCGCCAGGGACCGCACGCCCACCAGGACACCGACGCGGCGGTGCCGATCGTGATCCACGGCGACGCCTCCTTCCCCGCCCAGGGCGTGACCGCGGAGACGCTCAACCTGCAGGCGCTCGACGGCTACAAGGTCGGCGGCACGGTGCACCTGATCACGAACAACCAGATCGGCTTCACGACCGACCCCGACGACGCGCGCTCGACGCGCTGGGCCTCGGATCTGGCGAAGGGCTTCGACGTGCCGATCATCCATGTCAACGCCGACGACGTGCCCGCCTGCATCAGCGCCGTGCGGCTCGCGTTCGCCTTCCGCAAGGAGTTCGGCCACGACGTGCTGATCGACCTGATCGGCTACCGGCGCTTCGGGCACAACGAGTCCGACGAGCCCGCCTACACCCAGCCGGAGATGTACGCGACGATCAAGGCCAAGAAACGCGTCTCGGACCTGTGGGCCGAGCGACTCGTCGCCGACGGCGTCGTCACGCAGGAGGAGGTCGACAAGCAGGCGCAGGGCGTGTGGGACGACCTGACGCTCCTGCACCAGCGCCTGAAGGCGAAGATCGCCGCCGCGGCCGAGCACGGCGGCGACAGCGAAAGCACCGGCGAGTACCAGCTCGACCGCTCCCCGAGCCCCGAGGTGAGCACCGCGGTGCCCGCCGACCGGCTGCGCGAGCTGGGCGAGGAGCTGCTGAAGGTGCCGGCAGGATTCACCGTCCACCCGAAGCTCGTCAAACAGCTCGAGCGCCGCCGCGAGGCGCTGCTGGCCGGGACCGACGCGGCGCCGAGGGCAACGGCGCGGCCACCGACGGCGCACCGCGGCGCAGCAGGGCACGGCCGGCTCGCCAAAGGCGCTCCTCCGGCTCTCGCCCGCCCCCGCGCTCGACTGGGCGCACGGCGAGGCGCTCGCGTTCGCGTCGCTGTTGACCGAGGGCACCCCGATCCGGCTGACCGGGCAGGACACCGAGCGCGGCACCTTCAGCCAGCGCCACCTCGTGCTGCACGACGCGAAGACCGGGCAGACCGTGTGCCCGATCCAGAGCCTGCCCGAGGCGCTCGCGCCGCTGGAGCTGCACAACAGCCCGCTGTCGGAGCTCGCGTGCATGGGCTTCGAGTATGGCTACAGCCAGGAGGCGCCGGAGACGCTCGTGCTGTGGGAGGCGCAGTTCGGCGACTTCGTCAACTCCGCGCAGGTGATCGTCGACCAGTTCATCACCTCTGGCCTGGCGAAGTGGGGCCAGACCTCACGCCTGACGCTGCTTTTGCCGCACGGCTACGAGGGCTCCGGGCCCGAGCACTCCTCGGCGCGGCTGGAGCGCTTCCTGACGGTCGCCGCGGAGGGGAACATCCGCGTCGCGAGCCCGACGACCCCGGCCCAGTACTTCCACCTGCTGCGCCGCCAGGCGCGGATCGCCAAGCAGCGTCCGCTCGTCGTGATGACGCCGAAGTCGCTGCTGCGCCTGCCGCAGGCGACCAGCACGATCGCGGATCTCGCGGAGGGCACGCAGTTCCGGCCGGTGCTCGCCGAGCCGGGCGTGGACAATGAGCAGGTCACGCGTCTGGTGCTGTGCACCGGGAAGATCTACTACGACCTCGTCGGCCACTCCGAACGGGCTTCGCACCCCGGCCTGGCGGTCGGGCGCGTGGAGCTGCTCTACCCCTTCCCCGAGGGTCAGATCCTCGAGCTGATGAACAGCTACCCGAACCTGCAAGAGATCCTCTGGGTTCAGGAGGAGCCCCGCAACATGGGCGCGCGCGCACACATGTTCCCGCGGCTGATGCAGATCATGCCCGAGGAGATCCACTTCGGCTACATCGGCCGCCCCGAGCGCGCGAGCCCGGGCGAGGGCTATCCGGCCGCGCACATCAAAGAACAGAACCGGATCGTCTCCACCGCGATCAACCTGCAGCAGCCGATCTCGCAGTACCCGCGCAAGACCCCGGGCGAGCGCTGATGGAGGCGCTGTGGCGACGGTTCGACTCGTGATGAGCAGCGTAAACGTCCGGACCGCGGCTGATCGCGACCTAAAGCCGTTCGCGGAACGCTAGACAAACCCGCCGTTTGGTCTAGAACGCCGTTCAGCGCGAACGCCAGACGGGGTCCCGCTTCTCCTTGAAGGCGGACGCGCCCTCTTTGGCGTCCTCCGAGGCGAACACCGGGCCGGAGATCGCGCCCTGCTTCTCCCACATCTCCGCCGTGCTCCAGTCGTACTGCTCCTGCAGGATGCGCTTGGAGGCGACCAGTGCGAGCGGGCCGCTCTTTGCCAGGCGCTCGGCGAGCTCGAGCGCGACCTCGACGGCCGAGCCCGGCTCGGCGAGGCGGTTGACGACGCCATACTCGTGGAAGCGCTCGGCCGGCAGCAGGTCGCCCGTGAGCGCCAGCTCCATCACCACGTGGTAGGGCATCCGCTGCGGCAGGCGCAGCAGCGCACCACCCGCGGCCACGAGCGAGCGTTTGGCCTCGGGGATGCCCATCTTGGCGCCCTTGGCGGCGACGATCAGATCGCACGCGAGCGCGATCTCCATGCCGCCGGCGACCGCGAAGCCCTCGATCGCGGCGATCAGCGGCTTGCGCGATGCGCGCTGGGCGATGCCGGCGAAGCCGCGGTCGCCAAACCAGGGCGATTCGCCCTTGACGAACGCGCCGAGATCCATCCCGGCACAGAAGAAGCCGCCGCCTCCGGTCAGCACGCCCACCGACAGGCCGTCCTCGGCGTCGAGCTCGTCCAGCGCGCCGGCGATACCCTCGGCGACGGCGCCGTTGACCGCGTTGCGCACCTCCGGCCGGTTGATCGTGATCAGCAGGACGTTCTCGCGCCGCTCTGTGAGTACTGCCTCGGTATCGCTCATCCGCGCATCCTACGCGGCTGTGTGTTTACAGCACTCCGCATGGGCACGCAGGGCAAGCTGGGCAAGGACGCAGGGAGCGTGGCGTGCTGCGCACGCGAGCGACCGAGGACGCAGATCCAGCGCAGCCATGCGTGCTCATGCCGCGAACAGGGTCAGGTCCGGCTCTCGTTCGCCGCGCAGCACCTGCAGGTCGACCTCGACGCAGTCGATCCCCCGAGACTCGCGCGAGCACGCGCGCCTGGGGCTTGATGATCTGCGCCGCGAGCACGCCGCGGCAGGAGCCGAGCGCGGGGTCCAGCCGGATCCGCTGCAGGTAGCGCGTCAGCTGCTCGACCGCGTCGATCGTCGCGATCCGCTTGATCTCGACCGCGATCCACTCGTCCTCGGGGTCGCGGCACATCAGGTCGACCGGCCCGATGTCCGTCGGCCACTCGCGGCGCACCAGCCGGAAGCCCTCGCCACACCACTGCGGGGCGTCGGCGAGCAGCTCCTGGAGCTCGCGCTCGAGGCCCTCCTTCTCGAGCGTCGCGAGCACGTCGAGCTCGTGCTCGATGTCCGAGAGCACCTCCGCGATCGCGATCTCGACGCGATCTTCCTGGCGCTGCTTGCGCACGACCAAGCCCGTCAGCCGGCCGTCCGGGTCCGTCTGCTGCTCGAGCACCGTCGGCGGGGTCATCCAGTTGAGCGGCTTGACGTTCGGGCCACCGCCGTCGGCCCAGACCATGAACGTGCCGTCGGCCTTCAGCATCAGCAGCCGCACCGCCTCGGGCAGGGCGGTCGTCAGACGGCCGATGTAGGCGACCTCACAGCGGGCGACGATCAGGCGCACGGCGAGAACCTATCTGGCGGGCCGGATCGCTCGTGGAGTGGCCCCGTCGGAATAGGTGGAGCCTCAGAACAGCAGGAACGAAGCTGTCTTGCAGGATGCGAGAGTTCAGGCGGCGGGAGGCGGAGCTGGTGGTGCGGCCGGCTGCTGGGCAGGCGAAGCGACCGGCTGTGGAGCCGCCGGATCGACGACCACCGCATCCGCGGGAGGGGGCGTGGCCGACTCCGGCGCGGCCACGAGCTGTGGGTTCTCGGGCACAAGTGTCCCCGTAACCGAGCCGTCGTCTTTGACGGCCTCGCTCATCGACTCGCGGAACTCACGGATGCCGTGACCGAGCGAGCGGGCCAGCTCGGGCAGGCGCTTGGGGCCGAGCACGATCAGCGCCACCGCCGCGATGAAGATCAGGTGTACGGGGTTATCGATTCCCATCGTGTCTGCCTACGCTCCCATAGTTCGATCCGATCACTTCTAGGGTATCGCCACCGCCGAGCCGATCCCTAGGCTCTGATCGTGGCCACCGAAGCAAGTCCCCCGTCGCGGCCCGCCCAGGTCGGTCGCCCCTACCCACCACCCGCCGCCGCCGAGCCGTTCTGGCCCGCCCAGCTGACCGTGCTCGCGGCGATCGCGATCCAGCTGCTGCTCCCTGAACGGCTTACGGCCGGTCCCCGCTGGCTGGTCCCGGGCTTCGAGGCCGCACTGCTGATCGGCCTGTTCATCGTCACGCCCAACCAGATCGAGGACGAGCATCCCCGGCGGCGGCGGATCGCGCTCGGGATGACCGCATTCGTATCAGTCGCAAACATCTACTCGCTCGCCGCGCTCACCCACTACCTGCTCCACCACAACGTCTCCCAGGGCCGCGCGCTGATCGGCGCGGGCGTGCTGATCTGGCTGACCAACTTCCTGATCTTCGCCCTCTGGTACTGGGAGATCGACCGCGGCGGACCCGGCAAGCGCTCGGCCGGCAATGACGGCCCGCCCGACTTCCTGTTCCCGCAGATGGCCGACGACCGCATCGAGCCGCTGTCGTGGCGGCCCAGATTCTTCGACTACCTGTACGTCTCCCTGACCAACGCGATGGCTTTCTCCCCCACCGACACGATGCCGCTGACATCGATGGCCAAGGGCGTGATGGGCATCCAATCGCTCGTCTCGCTCGTCACGATCGGGCTGATCGTGTCACGGGCGGTCAACATTCTCTAGAGCCCGAGGATCAACGTCAGCGCACGCTCGATCTCGGTGAGCTTGGCGGGCGGGAGTACCCCCAGTCTGCGCAGCAGACGTGAGCGCGCCACGCCGCGAACGGCTCGTGGTATCACGTGGCTCGGCCGGTCGACACCCTCGATGTCCCGAACCTCGGGACGCAGCGCCGAGGCTGTGCTGGAGCTGGACAACGGCACCACAACGATCGGCTCAAACGACGGCCCGGTGATGATCCGATCGACCGAGACGACGACCGCGGGTCGATTCTTACCGGGCTCGCCGGGTCTGGCGGCGCCGAACGATACGAGCCACACCTCGCCGCGGTGTGGCTCAGACGCTGAGGCCATCGTCGAAGTCGATGCCGTCTTCGAGGGTGGACTCCCACAGGCGCATCTCCTCCAGCGCGGCTGGGTTCTGTGCATCGGCGAGAACGGCCTGCCGCTCGGACTCGAAGGCTTCCTCGATCTCCTGCTCGCGCGCGATCTCCGCCAGCAACGCCGCCAACGACATGCCCCGCACCCGCGCCTGCTCGGCCAGCAGGTCACGCGTATCGCGGGTCACCCTGATCGTCGCCGTATCCGTCGCCATTGCAGCCATATTGTAGCGCCATTGGATAGCGCCATACCAGCATCCATCATACAGATCGCCGCTGGTCTAGCAGACGATTCGCCGAGCATGGAGTGACAAGCCAGACGGGGGCGCCGGCGCGCT
This sequence comes from uncultured Solirubrobacterales bacterium, assembly GCA_963789675.1. Lineage (GTDB taxonomy): Bacteria > Actinomycetota > Thermoleophilia > Solirubrobacterales > Solirubrobacteraceae > Palsa-744. The sequence goes on from CAWBLR010000005.1 coordinate 16,672, forward strand.
CGTCTGGCATCCAATCCCCGATTGACGGCGAGCCGAGTTACCCCCTACGGCCAGTCGATCAGCTCGGCCAGCTCCGCCGGGCCGAGAGCGATCAGGGCGCTGTGCTCGATCGGGAGGTACTCACCGTCGCTGAGCCCGAGCCAGTGGACGGTGTGCTCGGCGGGGTCGAGGATCAGCACCTCGTCGACCTCGTGGGCGGCGTAAAAGGGGAGCTTCTGCCAGGTCTCATCCTCCGGGGAGACGATCTCCACGGCAAGCGCGGCGGTGTGCAGCCAGACACCCTTGGCGCCGGGGCGATGCAGACCGCCGTCGGGAACGCGGAAGTCGTCGATCGAATCGCCCAGGTTGAACTCGCCCATCGCCGCCTCCAGCCCGGCCTCACGCGCGGGAGCGCCGAGAATCTCAGCAAGCTGCTGGGTCAGCCGTGCGTGCCCGTAATTCGGAGCGGGGACCATGTGCAGCACACCCTCCCATACCTCGTCGAGACGGTCCAAGCCGGAGATCCGCCGACGCTCCTTGAGCGCATCCAGCTCATAAGCGTAAGGATCCAGCACCATCGTGGCCATCGTGCCCCAAGGATAGCCGCAGACACCCAGCAAGCAGGCCCCCGGCGGGAGCGAGGTCCGATCGGCCGGGTGAGCCCTCCCCCGCGTCCGAGCCCAAGACAGCACCCATTCCGGCCGAGCGGACATCGATCACGCCGGGGGCCGTGTTCAGTTGAAGGCAGCCGGTGTAAACGGCAGCCGGCGCAAACAGCTCAGACACCCTGCGCCGCCGACATCCGCGGTTCCAGCGCCAGCGCCTGCGCCAGCAGATCTTTCAGCTCGCCCTCCGACCCGAGCGCCCCCGCGCGCTCGAGCGCTTCGATCGCGCCCTCGCGGTCCAGCAACTGCAGGCGCAGCCGCCCCAGGCGCTCCCAGGCGCCCATATCCGTCGGCCCGCGCCTGACCGCCCGCGCGGCGGCCTCCTCGGCGAGGTCGATCGCGCCGATGTCCTCGTAGATTCTCGCCGCGAACCTATGCGCCGCGGGACGCCCTTCGTCGGCGCGCGCCCATTCGTGCACCACGCGGGCCGCGGCCTGCAGGTTGCCGGCGTTCCAAAACGCGAGCGTCAACAACCGCAGCACCGCCACGTTCTGCGGCTCTGAGTCCCGGGCATAGATCAGACGCTGAGCGGCTAGCTCGTACTCGCCTTCGGCCATCGCTCTTTGCGCGGCGATCAGGAAACGCTCGGTGCGCTCCTTGCCCGGGTCGGGCTTGGAGAAGTCGACGAACTTCATGCTCCCCGCCGGCACCGTCCTGATGCCGTGGCTGAACTGCACTCTGGCCCATTGCTGCATCTCGTCGTCTTCGCCCGTGAAGTAGATCCCCGCCACGGTGCCCACCCCCCACTCCGGGTAGGACTCGCAGCGCGCATACCTGTGCACGACCGAGTGGTCGGGCATCCTGCTCCCGAACGGGTCGTGCTTCTGCTGCTCCTCGGCGTGCTGTCTGGCGCGCTGCTCGGCTTCGTACGCGCGCCTGCCTTCCTCTTCGCGCTCTCTCCTCGCCGCCTGCGCGCTCGCGCGCACGGCGTTCCGCGAGACGCTCCCGCCGCGCGAGCCCTCCGCCAGGCGCTCGAGCTGGTCGGCCGCCTCGTTGATCGCCTTCAGGTGGCGCTCGTGCTCGAACTGCCTGCCCTGCGGCGCCACATCGGGGTGCCAGCGCTTGGCCATCCGCCGGCGGGCGAGCTGCACATCGCGCTTGCTGAACGGGGCCTCGAGCTCCAGCAAGAGCAGGTGCTGCTCGACATCGAGGACGGTCGTGGGCATGACCCAAACACGTTAGCGATCGGCGCCCGTTTGCGGGCACGCACATTTGCACCACCGGCATCGGGTCCGGCGCGGCTCGAGGCCGCGCCGGCCGCTTCCTCCTGATCGAGACCCCAACTGCAACATCTCATTTTTAAAAAATCTCCGGACCTCCTATCCTCCTCCCCGACATGTCCTCCCAATACATCTTCACGATGCACCGCCTCTCCAAGCTGCACCCGCCGGACAAAACGGTGCTCGACAACGTCACGCTCGCGTTCTACCCGGGCGCCAAGATCGGCGTGCTCGGTTACAACGGCTCCGGCAAGTCGACGCTCCTGCGGATCATGGCCGGCGTCGATCAGGAGTACCGCGGCGAGGCCGCCCTGGCGCCCGGCGCCACCGTCGGGATGCTCGAGCAGGAGCCGCACCTCGACGAGTCGAAGGACGTGCGCGGCAACGTCGAGGACGGCGTCGCCGAGACGAAGGCGCTGCTCGATCGCTTCAACGAGCTCGCCGCGAACTACTCCGACGACACCGCCGAGGAGTTCGGCAACCTCCAGGCGAAGATCGAAGCCGCCGACGCGTGGAACCTCGACACGCAGCTCGAATACGCGATGGACGCTCTGCGCCTGCCGCCGCCGGACGCCGACGTCTCCAAGCTCTCCGGCGGCGAGCGCCGGCGCGTCGCGCTCTGCCGGCTGCTCGCTGCGCGCGCCCGACCTGCTGCTGCTCGACGAGCCCACCAACCACCTCGACGCCGAGTCGGTCGCCTGGCTCGAGCAGCACCTGTCCGAGTACAAGGGCGCGATCGTCGCGGTCACCCACGACCGCTACTTCCTCGACAACGTCGCCGGCTGGATCCTCGAGCTCGACCGCGGCAAGGGCATCCCCTACGAGGGCAACTACTCGAGCTGGCTCGAGCAGAAGCAGACGCGGCTCGCCCAGGAAGAGCGCTCGGAAAAGGGCCGCGAGCGCACGATCGCCGCCGAGCTCGAATGGGTGCGCACGAACCCCAAGGGCAAACGCACGAAGTCCAAGGCGCGCCTGGCCCGCTACGAGGAGCTGATCGCCGAGGAGCGCAACGTCAAGCTCGACGAGGTCCAGATCCACATCCCGCCCGGGCCGCGCCTGGGCGATCAAGTGCTGACCGCGACGTCGCTCTCGAAGGGCTTCGGCGAGCGGCTGTTGATCGAGTAGCTGTCCTTCGACCTCCCCCGCGCCGGGATCGTCGGCGTGATCGGCGCCAACGGCGCCGGCAAGACGACCCTCTTCCGGATGATCACCGGCGCGGAGTCGCCCGACAGCGGCAAGCTCGCGCTCGGCGACACCGTCCAGCTCGCCTACGTCGACCAGTCGCGCGACGCGCTCGACCCCGCGAAGACCGTCTGGGAGGAGATCTCCGAAGGCTACGAGCACATCCGCGTCGGCGAGCGCGAGGTCAACTCGCGCCAGTACACGGCCGGCTTCAACTTCAAGGGCTCCTCCCAGCAGGCGCGGATCGGCAAGCTCTCCGGCGGCGAGCGCAACCGCGTGCACCTCGCCAAGCTGTTGCGCTCCGGCGGCAACCTCCTGCTGCTCGACGAGCCCACGAACGACCTCGACGTCGACACCCTGCGCGCGCTCGAGAACGCGCTGCTGGAATTCCCCGGCTGCGCCGTCGTGATCTCCCACGATCGCTGGTTCTTGAACCGTGTCGCCACGCACGTGCTGGCCTTCGAAGGCGACTCCCAGGTGACCTGGTTCGAGGGCAACTTCGACGCCTACGAGGAGCACCGCCACGAGACGCTCGGGGCCGCGGCCGACCGGCCGCATCGGATCACGTACAAGCGGCTCGTCCGCGGCTGACCACCCGCGGAGGCCCGACTGGCCAGACGGCCAGGCGGTGGGCGACCGATATGCTCGCCCTGCATGGACACGGTGTTTGACCGCGACACGGCCGTCACGCAGCTCGATGACGGCGCGTTCGCAGCGACCATCGCCCCCGGCTGGCGCGCCGGGCGCGGCCCCCACGGCGGCTACCTCGCGGCGATCCTGCTCCGCGCGCTGATCGCCACGGTCGACGACCCCGAGCGCACGCCGCGCTCGCTCACGATCCACTACGCCGCCTCCCCCGAGCTTGGCCCGGTCGAGATCCGCACGACCGTCGAGCGCGCGGGGCGCTCGCTGAGCACGCTCTCGGCGCGCATGGAACAGAACGGCCGCGTGACCGCGCTCGCGCTCGCCGCCTTCTCGGTGCCGTGGCGGGCCCCGGGCGCGAACGAACTGCCGATGCCCGAGCTGGGCGAGCCGGACGCCGAGCGGCGCTCGACGCCGGGGCTGTTCAAGGGGGCGCCGGAATTCACCCGCCAGATCGTGATGCAGCCGCGCGTCGGCGCGATCCCGTTCGCCGGCAGCGGCGCGCCGATGCGGGTCGGCGGCTGGACCGGGCTGCCCGAGCCGCGCCCGGTCGACGCGCTCGCGCTCGCGTTCTTCTGCGACGCGTGGTTCCCGCCGTCGTTCATCGCGCTCGACTCCCCCGCTGTCAGCCCCACGATCGACCTCACGATCCACTTCCGCCAGCCGATCTCCGCGTGCGACTGCGACCCGGCGTCGCTGTGCCTCGGCGTGTTCGAGACGCGGCTGCTGCACGACGGCCTGTTCGAGGAGGACGGCGTGATCTGGGCGCCCGACGGCGCGGTGCTCGCGCAGTCGCGCCAGCTCGGGATCATCATGCCGACCGACAAACCGGTGCTCCAGCCGGCGCTGTCGTCGGCCGGCGACGAGGACGCGGACGCGAACTGATACGAGAACCCGGCCGGCAATCCGATCCAACGGCTGAACGATCCATCGATTCCACAAGACTCAAATCACGACCACATCGAGACAGGAGCGAGCATGAGCGACTACACCGCGAAGCGAATCAAAGACATGGAGGCCGCCTTCGGTGGCGGCTTCGTCAAGGCCCGGGCCGAGCTGGGCGTCACGGCTCGTTCGGCATGCAGGTGATTCAGCTTCCGCCGGACTACAGCGACTACCCCGAGCACGATCACGCAGAGAGCGGTCAGGAGGAGGTCTTCCTGGCGACTGAAGCGGCTCCGGCTGGATCGAGATCGAGGGCGAGCGCGTCGATCTCGACACCGAAATGCTCGTGCGGGTCGGGCCGGAGCCGCAAGCGCAAGATCCATGCGGGCTCTGAGGGTCTGCGCATGCTTGCGCTCGGCGGCTGCCCCGGCAAGCCCTACAAGGTCTCCGAGATGACCGAGCTGACCGCAGCCTAACGCGCAGAAGGCCGCGCCGCCGTCCAAGCGTAGGGCGGCGGCGGCGATCAGGCGGGCGCAGGCGTGGACGTCGTCGAGCTGGACGAGCTCGACCGGGGAGTGCATGTAGCGGATCGGGATCGAGACGAGGGCCGTGGGGACGCCCGCGCGGCTGACGTGGACGGCGTCGGCGTCGGTGCCGGTGCTGCGCGCGGTGGCCTCAACGGTGAACGGGATCTGCTCGCGCTCTGCGGTCTCGTGGAGCAGCTCGAACAGCTGCGGATGGAGGGTCGAGCCGCGGCTGATCACCGGCCCGGAGCCGAGCTCGTGCTTGCCGATCTCCTTCACGTCGATCCCCGGCGCGTCGGTCGCGTGGGTGACGTCGACGACGATCGCCGCGTCGGGCTCCAGCGCGAAGGCGCTCGTGCTCGAGCCGCCGAAGGTGATCTCCTCCTGCGCGACCGCGACGGCCGCGAGCTCCCACTCCGAGCCGCCGGCCGCGGCCACGAGCCGCGCCGCCTCGAGCGCGACGAACGAGCCGAGGCGGTTGTCGAGCGCGCGTGAGATCAGCCGGCCGTTCGGCAGCTCCCGCGGGCCGGCGTCGATCACCGCGACGTCGCCGATCCGCACGCGCGCGCGGGCGTCCTCGCCGTCGCGCGCGCCGATGTCGATGTGCAGGTCGCGGATCTCCGCGACCTTCTTGCGCTCCTCGTCGCGCAGCAGGTGGACCGGCTTCTTGCCGACGACGCCCGTGACCTTGCCCGCGCGCGTGTCGAGCACGACGCGCTGGCCGACGAGGATCTGCGCGTCCCAGCCGCCGACGGAGGCGAACCACAGGTAGCCCTGATCGTCGACGTGCGTGACGATCAGGCCGATCTCGTCGATGTGGCCCATCACGAGCAGCCGGCGCGCCGGCGTGCGCGCGTCGTGCCTGGGGGCGACGAGCGCCAGCGGCGTGCCGACGACGTCGGTCGAGACCTGCGCGAAGCCCTTCGCCGCGTCGCGCCAGACCGCCGCCGGGGCGGTCTCGTAGCCGGAGGGGCCCTGCGCTTCGAGCAGGTCGAGCAGGACCCGGGGGGCCGGGCTCTTTGCCGTTTTGGCGGCACGCTTCGGTGATTTTTTTGCGGTGCTCGGGCTCATTTGGTTTCCAGGCTGTGTGTAGCTATCGTCAGCTACGATTCCAACCTTTATACCTGCCCCGCTCCTCGCAGGCTTTTATTTGCCGATCAGAAGCTGGCGCAAGACGAACTGCAGGATGCCGCCGTGGCGGAAGTACTCGGCCTCACGCGGCGTGTCGATCCGCACCCGCGCCCTGAACCGCACCGGCTCGCCTTCCTTGGGGCTTGCGACCACGTCCACCTCCCGCGGGGGCGCGCCACCCGCGTTCATCGCCGCGGCGAGGCCCTCGATCGAGAAGACCTCCTCGCCGGTCAGACCCAGCGAGTCGGCGCTCTGCCCATCGGGGAACTGCAGCGGCAAAACGCCCATCCCGACCAGGTTCGAGCGGTGGATGCGCTCGAAGCTCTCGACGATCACCGCGCGCACGCCGAGCAGCTTCGTGCCCTTCGCGGCCCAGTCGCGCGAGGAGCCCGAGCCGTACTCCTTGCCGCCGAGCACGACCAGCGGGACGTCGTCGGCGATGTACTTGATCGCCGCGTCGTAGATCGACAGCTGCTCGGGGCGGGCGGGATCGGTACCGGAGCCGCCGTTGGGACCGGGGGGACCGAAGTAGAGCGTCACGCCGCCCTCTCCCAGCGCCCCGCCGCCGCTCGGTTTGAGCAGGTTGCGCAGCCTGATGTTCGCGAACGTGCCGCGCATCATCACCTCGTGGTTGCCGCGCCGCGAGCCGTAGGAGTTGAAGTCGCGCACCGCCACGCCCTGCTCCTGCAGGTACTTGCCCGCGGGGCCGTCGCGCTTGATCGAGCCGGCCGGGGAGATGTGATCCGTGGTCACGCTATCGCCAAGCTTGGCCAAGACGCGCGCGCCCACGATGTCCCGCACCGGCGCGGGCTCGGCCGGCATCTCCTGGAAGTACGGCGGCAGGCGCACGTACGTCGAGTCGGCGTCCCAGGCGAAACGATCGCCGGTCGGCACCTCCAGCCCGTTCCAGCGCTCGTCGCCCGCGAACACCTCGCCGTAGCTCTTGCGGAACATGTCCGACTGGACCGCCCGCTCGATCGTCTCGGCGACCTCGCGCTCGCCCGGCCAGATGTCGCGCAGGTAGACGTCGTCGCCCTGCGCGTCCTGGCCGAGCGGTTCGCCGACGATGTCGATATCCATCGTGCCCGCCAGCGCGTAGGCGACGCACAGCGGCGGCGAGGCGAGGTAGTTCATCTTCACGTCGGGGTTGATCCGCCCCTCGAAGTTGCGGTTGCCCGAGAGCACCGAGACGACCGCCAGGTCCCCCTCGCCGACGGCCTGCGAGACCTCCTCCGGCAGCGGCCCCGAGTTGCCGATGCAGGTCGTGCAGCCGTAGCCGACGAGGTTGAAGCCGAGCCGCTCGAGCGGCTCGGTCAGGCCGGCCTTGTCGAGGTATTCGGTCACGACCTTCGACCCGGGCGCGAGCGAGGTCTTGACCCACGGCTTCGTCTGCAGGCCGCGCGCGAGCGCGTTGCGCGCGAGGATGCCCGCGCCGACCATCACGGACGGGTTCGAGGTGTTCGTGCAGCTCGTGATCGCGGCGATCACGACGTGGCCGTGGTCGAGCTCGGTCTCGGTCCCGTCGGCGAGCGTCACCGCGACGGCGCTGCCGCTGCCGTTCTCAGCGCTGGCCGAGGCCGCGCCGCGCTCGGCGGTCGCCGTCGCACCAGCCCCCACCTGGGCACCGGCCGCCGATCCTGACCCCACGCCCGCGCCCGCCCCCGCCGCACCCGCGCGCTCGTGCGCGTAGCTGGGACCGCCGTCGTTGCCGACAACCGGGCGGTCGTTGCCGTTCGCCGGCGGGTCGCTCGAGGGGAAGCTCTCGGCGGAGGCCTCGTCGCGCTCGTCGTAGTCGGGGACGTAGCCGCCGAGCACGCGGCGGAACTCATCGCGCGCCTCGCTCAGCGCGACGCGGTCCTGCGGGCGCTTCGGTCCGGCAATACTCGGCACGACGTCGCCGAGATCGAGCTCGAGCGTGTCCGAGTAGGTCGTGCGCTCGGAGCGCTCGTCGTGCCACAGGCCCTGCGCGCGCGCGTAGGCCTCGACCAGCTCGACCTGCCGCGCGGGGCGACCCGAGAACTCGAGGTAGCGCAGCGTCTCTGCGTCGATCGGGAAGATCGCGCAGGTCGAACCGAACTCGGGCGACATGTTCCCGATCGTCGCGCGGTCGGCGAGCGGCAGACCGGCGAGACCGGCGCCGAAGAACTCGACGAACGAGCCGACCACGCCGCGCTCGCGCAGCATCTGCGTGACCGTCAGCACGAGGTCGGTCGCGGTCGCGCCCTCGGGCAGCTCGCCGTGCAGCTCGAAGCCGACGACGCGCGGGATCAGCATCGACATCGGCTGGCCGAGCATCGCCGCCTCGGCCTCGATCCCACCGACGCCCCAGCCGAGCACGCCGAGGCCGTTGACCATCGTCGTGTGCGAGTCGGTGCCGACGAGCGTGTCTGGGTAGAGCTGCGGCAGCTTTTGATCTGGGTTGGATCCGTCCGGATCCTTCTCGAACACCACGCGCGCGAGGTACTCGAGGTTGACCTGGTGGACGATCCCCGTGTCCGGCGGCACGACCGCGAAGTCGTCGAACGCGCCCTGACCCCAGCGCAGGAAGGCGTAGCGCTCCTGGTTGCGCTCGAACTCGCGCTCGGCGTTGATCTGGAAGGAGTCGCGCGTGCCGAACGCGTCGACCTGCACGGAGTGGTCGATCACGAGCTCGGCCGGCGCCAGCGGGTTGATCTTCGCGGGGTCGCCGCCCATCTCCGCGATCGCGTCGCGCATCGCGGCGAGATCCACGACCGCGGGCACGCCGGTGAAGTCCTGCATCAGCACGCGCGCGGGCGTGAAGGCGATCTCCTTGCTCGGCTGCGCCTTCGCGTCCCAGCTCGCGAGCGCCTCGATGTCCTTCGCGCGCACCGCACCGTTGCCCTCGGTGCGCAGCAGGTTCTCGAGCAGGACCTTCAGCGAGAACGGCAGGCGGGCGACGTCGTAGCGCTGCTGGAGGGCATCCAGCCGGTAGATCTCGTACTCGTTGCCGCCTACCTCCAGTGTTCCTCGCGCGCCAAAGCTGTCGTCCGACATTGCATCTCCCGGGGCCGATCTACAGGGTCTACTCGCAGTCTCGCAGAGTCCTCCCGCGAGGCCCTGCATTCCACGACGAACGACGGCCTCTGATGCGGTTCCGGGCCGTCGCCTGCTGCTGCTACTTGTGCCCTCCGTCTACCCCAACTAACATACTCTAGCGTAACTTACTTTGACGTATGTTAGATTGGACCAATGGACACATACGCTTGGCCGCTCGTCGGGGAGTTTCTCGATCGCGAGGACGAGCTTGCTCGACTGGAGGAGTGGTGGACGAGCCCGGAGCGGATTCCCATCAACCTGTACGGCCGACGGCGCGTCGGCAAGTCGTGGCTGCTGCGACGCTTCGCACACGGCAAGCCCGCCGTGATCCTGGCCTCCGAGCGCCTCGCGCCCGGAACTCAGCTCGCGCGTTTTGCCGAACTACTTGCGCCGGCGCTGGGCATCCGGCCGGAGATCCCCGATCTCGCGAGGCGGGGCGGCGTCAGCCCACGACCGGCGCCGAGGCGCGGGTAACGCGCCCCTTGCCCTGGCGCTTGGACCGCAACAGCGCGGCGTCGCAGGCCTCGAGCAGCTCGTCGACGGTCATCGGCGGCTGCCACTGCGCGACGCCGATCGAGGCGGAGGCGCCGGGGGTCGCGTCGAAGGAGGGGATCTGGAGCAGGCGCTCGAGCGCGCGCTGGGCGGCCGCGGCCGCGGGCTCGAGCTCGGCGTTGGGGAGGATCACGACGAACTCGTCGCCGCCGTAGCGGGCGACGCGGTCGAAGGCGCGGAACTCGCGCACGAGCGTCTGGCCGACCTCGCGCAGCAGCGCGTCGCCGGCCTGGTGGCCGTGGCGGTCGTTGACGAGCTTGAAGTTGTCGAGGTCGATCAGCAGGGCGGAGAGCGGGCTGCCGGCGCGCGCCGCGCGGCCGACCTCCTCGTGCAGTTGGCGGCGCATGCCGCGGTGGTTCATGCAGCCCGTGACGGTGTCGGTGCCGGCCTCGGCGCGCGCGCGCAGCAATGCCAGCGCGGTGGCCGCCTGGTCGACGAGCGTCGCCGCGAGCTCGATCGCGCGCTCGGCGAAGGGCTCGGCGCGGCGACGGGCGAGCAGCACGACGGCCTCGACCTCGCCGCGCACGCTCAGCGGCAGCAGCAGCGCGCAGCCGGCTGGGCTGGGCTGGCCGGGTGTGCCGGGCTGGCCGGACGCGCCGCCGACGAGCGCGAGCCGCGGCACGCTGGCGGCGAGCTCGTCGCCGCTGCCGGCGAGGAAGCTGCGGCCGGTGCCCGCGACCCAGCTGACGCCCGGCGGGCGCTCCTCGCGCGGCGCGAGATAGCTGAGCCGCCCTTCGCCCTCGAACAGGTAGATGACCGTCTGCTCGCACTCCCGGCCGGCGGCGGAGCCGGGACCAGAGCCGGGACCGGGACCGGAGCCAGCCCCGGCCAGGTGGTAGACGTGGATCTCGTCGGCGCCCGGCGTGCCCAGCAGCTCGCGGGCGAGCGTGCGGAAGATCGCCTCGGCGTCGTCGGCGTGGTCGGCGAGCAGCGTCAGGCGCCGGACGCCCGCCAGCAGTGGGTCGCCGGCGAACAGCGGGGCAACGTCGCCGTCCAGCGGCGAGCCTCGCTCGGGCGCGTTGCCGAGCGGCGGCTGCGAGGTATCCGTACCCGGTCCAGCTACATCCATCGCTTCAATCTAGGGCATCTGCCGATCGGCGTGGGCCGGTGGCGGCGATTCTCTACCGAATCTTCACTCCGACGGAGGCGGCGGAGACGGATTCGGCCTTCGTCGTCGGCACGAAGCCGACGCGCACGTCGATCCTCAGCCTGCCGTGGCGGGCGAGCGCGGCGAGGCCCTTGCGCGAGAGCGGGACCTCGAGCGTCACCGTCGTCGCCTTCGCGAAGTGCTTGTAGAGCGTCTTCAGGTACTTACCCTTGACGCTGACGCGCCCGGCCGAGAACGTCTCGACCCGCAAAACGAGCTTGTGGCCGACGACCTTGTGCGAGAGGATCTGCACGGGGCAGCTGGTGACGGATAGCCGCGTCTGCTGCACGAGCTGCGCGCCGCTCTGCGCGTCGATCGTCGTCGGCATCGCCAGCGCTTTTGCGCAGAGGCCCCCGTCGACCGTGAGCGCCGAGTGGGGCCCGACGGGGAGCGTGAGCACGAAGCTCGAGACAGGCACGTCGGGGATCGCCGCGAAGTTCGTGCTCGTGATCCCCCCAGTGATTTTCGTGTTGCCGGTGAGGACGACGGTGACGCCGTCGCCTTCGAGCACGATGTCGAGGTCGGGGAAGGCCTCACCGCCGTGGGAGACGAGGTAGGCCGAGCCCTCGAGCTGGCCGGGCAGCACCGGCGTCGTGACGACGGCGGAGCCGACTTCGGAGCCGAGCGGGCGACAGCTGACGGGATTGGCCGCGAACGTCGCTTCGGGACAGGCTTTCTGGAGTGTGGTCAGGCGCGAGGGCAGCTGCTTGGGCAGCGCGACGTAGACCGATTTGATGTTCGCCTCGTGCGCGGGCTGGGTGAGGCTGACCTGGAGGCTCGCGCCGTCCTTTTTCGAGGTCCTGGCGCTGGTGGAGACCTTGAACGCCGGTTTGAACGGGAGCGCGGAGCAGCCGCCGACCTGGAATGGGCTCGACAGCGACTGCGTTGCATTAAATGTCGAGGTGAGCGTGGATTCGGTTGCGAGCGCGGAACAGTTGGTCGGATTGAAGATGAATGAGGGTCGGTTTACTTCGACATGGAGCGTCTTTAGGCGGACCGGCACCCCTGCCACGATTGTTGGAAGGTTGGTCGTTGCCACGGTCACCCGCGCGGTGACGGGATTGACCGAAATCGTCGCGCGAGTCGTGACGGTACCGAGGTCAAACGGCCCCGCCACGACCGGCACCGGGATCGAGAGGCCGTAGGGAGCGCCATCGTAGGGACCCGTCAGGTAGACGTTCCCGGCAAGCGGGAACGGTTCCGGCCCCGAGCCGGCCGCGACCGTGGCGAGGCCAATCTGGCTCGTCGCCGGGCAGGTCCCGCTAGCGGCCTGCGGTTCGCCGCAGAGCGTGACCGAGGGGATCGCGCCGAGCAGGCCCGCGGGAAGCGTCGCGCTGATTTGCGAGAGGTACTGCTGGCCGTCCGCTCGGGTGAGGTTGAACGTGTAGGGGCTGTAGGCGCCGGCGGTGGCGTTCGCGCTCTGGGTGGACTGGGCGAGCGCGAAGGGGATTGGCGAGGCGCAGCCGGTCGTTTCAAACGGCGTCGGCGTCAGGGCCTGGAGTATGCCCGTCGTGTAGGGCGAGAAGATCGCTTCGGTGGGCGCGTTGCCGCAGGCCAAGGGATTGGCAAGCGGGGCTCGTGCGCCCCCGGTGAGGCTGAGCCGCAGTTCGCTGAACGGCAGCTGGGGATTGTTCGCGAACGTGACTTCGAGCCGGCCCGTGGTCGGGTTCGGGTTGACCTGGCCCTGGAGCCTGACGGACACTCCAAGGTTGCTCTCGGCGTCGAGGTAGATCGTGTAGGGAGGACCAGTGATCTGCCCGCCGCCGGGGCTGCCGAGATAGACGCCGCCCGTGAGCGAGCCCGGGGGGAGGTCGGTTTCGATTGCGACCGTTCCGATCTTGGAAGATTCAGGGCATTCGGCTTTCTTCGCTTCGCCGATCGCGATCTGGGCGGCGGTGCATACCCCAAGCCCGTTGGCTGCGGGAGGATTGAGGGTCAGCCCTTCCGGCAGCGTGACGTGCGCGTCTTGGATATCAGCCGTGTTGATTTCTTCCGCACCGACGTATTGCTTGGCCTTGACGACCGTCGTGGCGCCGTCGGGTTGATCGGAGGCGGCCGTTTCAGGATTTACTTCGACCGTCGGTTCGAAGTGGACATTGCCACAGCCTTCGACACCCACCGGCGTGTGGGTTTCTATGTTCGAGACTTCTTTTTCGTAGGATTCGACTTCCAGATAAGAGGTCGTGCTGCTCGAACAGACGCTGGGGAGCGTGAGGAAGTTGCCTTGGCCGGCACGCCCGTTGAAGTTCAGTTGCGACATGAGCACCGTCAGTTTCGCTTTAACGGGCAGGCCTAGAACTTTTACTTCGGTTTCGTCGGGAATGTTCTTGATTTCGAAGTACTCGTGATAGTTGCCGCTCCAGTCGACATGGCCTTCGAGAAACAGGTGGACAGGGGTCACGAGTTCTCCGGCGGGTTCGACATTGATGCCGAAGTCAAGCGGGACGCCGGTAGACGGTTCGAGGTTATATACGACGCCACTGAGCTTTGGCAGCGTGATGGGCAGCCCCTTGACGGCTTCGAGAGCGGCTTCCATTTCAATCGTTCCCACTTCGCTTTTGGCTGGGCAACCGGCTGGATCTTCTTCGAACTGCTTACGCGCACACTTCGGGAGGGCCTCCGGATTGGCCGCTAGACCAGGCGGAACATCGACACGAATACGCTGGAGGGCAGCGCCTTCAACCGTGCTCCCGTTGTGTTTCATTTCGAACTTCGTGATCCCCCATTGAGGATGACCGGCCGCTTGGGTGTAGAAGACTTCGTGGGGGCCTTTGTACTTGCAAGAAGTTTCCTTGCAGGTTCCCGCTTCAAAGCTTGCTGCGCCGAACGAGGCTTGAGCAGCCGGGGCGAACATGATGGCGACACTCGCGAGCGTGCCGAGCAGGATTGAAAACCGAGCGACGTGCCTCATCCTCTACCCCTCCTCTGAACCAATTGGATCTCAGAGGAGAGGTACCCGCTTCGCTAGCTTCTAATCATCGAATCGCGACGGGTCGCTACCCGAAGACCACCGTCGTCGTCGACGCGGAGTCGCCGTTGCCGCTGCTCTTCGTCTTGGGCACGAAGCCGACCCGCAGCTTGACCTTCAGCGGGCGACCCCTGCGCAGGCCCGCGTTCGAGAGCGGGACCTTGAGCGTGGCGGTTTTCTCAGCCTTGCCCAGTTTGCGGTAGACCGTTTTGAGGTTCGACCCGCTGCCGCTGATGCGCCCGGCCGAGTAGGTCTGCACGGTTATGTACGCCGTGTTTCCAACTACCTTCTTGCCGGCGATCCGGACCGGGCAACCGGCGACCGCGATCGCCGTCTTCTGCGTAACTTTGAACCCGTTCTGCCCGATCATCGTCGTCGGCATCGTCAGCGGGTTGATGCAGAGGCTGCCGTTCGCCGTCAGCGCGGAGTGGCCGCCGATCGGCAGGTTGACGGTGATGCTCGAGACCGGCACGTCGGGCGTCGAGGCGAACGTCGTCGTCGTGATGCCCTTCGTGATTTTCGTGTTGCCGACCACGATCACGCGCACCCCGTTGGCTTCCATCACCAGGTCGAGGTCCGGGAACGCCGCCCCACCGTGGGAGACGAGGATCGCCGGCCCCTGCAGTTTGCCGGGCAGCGTGGGCGTGTTCGCCCGTGCCCCGCCGACAAACGCGCCGCTGGGGCATTTGTAGGGATCGTTGTTGAAGACGGCTTCAGAACACGCTTTCTGCAGCGTCGTCAGCCGCGACGGCAACTGCTTGGGCAACTGGACCATGACCGATTTGAAGTTCGTCTGGCCCGACCCGATGTTGAGCGTCGTTTCAAGGCTCGCCCCGTTGGCTTTCGAGGTCTTCGCGCTGGTTTTGGCCTTGAACGAAGGCTTGAACGCGAGACCACCGCAGGCGTTGACCTGGAACGGGCTGGAGAGGCTCTGTGTGACACCCGAAGCCAGACCCGGTCCGATGATTCCGCTGAGGACCGATTCGGTGTTGAGAGCACCGCAGTTGGTCGGGTTGATCAGGAAGCCCTGCTTGTTGATGTTCACGCTGATGTGCTTCAAGCGCAGGGGAATGCCTTTGTAGATCGTCGGGATCGCGCTCGTCGCGGTCACACGCGTGGTGTACGGATTGATCGTGAGCGTGCCCCGTGTGACGACGTTGCCGAGGTTGAACGGACCAGCGGTAGCAGCCACCACGATCGAGAGCCCGAACGGCGCGCCGTTGTAGGGCCCCGTCAGGTAGACGTTCCCGGCGAACCCGTATGGAGTCGGACCTGCTCCCGCTTCCACACCGACCACACCGATTTTGCTGGCGCCCGGGCAGGTGCCCGCGTTCGCTTCCGCTTCGCCACATTGCGTCACCGTCGGGATCAACCCGACGAGACCCTCCGGCAGCGTGGTCTGGATCTGCGACAGGTACTGCTGGCCGTCGGTGCGACCGACGTTCAACGTGTAGGACGTCGCCGCGCCCGCGTTACCGGGAGGCTGGTTGACGGTGCTCTGGGTAAGCACGAACGGCGGCGGAGAAGCACAGGCGCCGCCGGCGTTGTTGCTGTCGACCGTGAAGGCACTCGTCGGCGATGCCACCGGGTTACCCGAGAACGGATTGAGGCTCGTTTCGGTCGTCGCCGTCCCACACGTCAGCGGATTGGCCACAGGGGCCAAGGGGCCTTTGGTGAAGGACAACGTCAAATTGCTGAAAGGCTGTTCGGGGTTTTCAGTGAACGTAGCGGTCAGCCGACCCGTTGTTTCGTTGGGCGTGACCAGCCCCTTCACGCGCACGTCCACGCCGTATCTGGTCGATTCGGCATTGATGTACATCGTGTACGGCGGTTTGGTGATCGAAGCGCTTTCGCCTTCGCCGCCGAGGTAGACGTTCCCCGTCAGGGATCCTTCGGGGAGCGTGGGGACGTTCAGGGTAACGGTGCCGATCTTCGATTTTTCTGGGCACGCGACCCCGAAGACGGGGCTGCCAATCCTAGCCTGGGCCGCCGTGCATGCTTCCAAGCCCGCAGCAGCCGAGGGGTTGAGCGTCATGCCTTCAGGCAAAGTGATGCTCGCCGTGTTGAGCTGCGACGAGTCGATTTCCGTGGCGCCGAATTGGTGAGGCACCACCAGTTCAGTTGTGATGCCATCGGGTTGATCCTGCTGCTTGGTTTCCGGATTCAACGCGAACGTCGGCGCGAAGGGGACGCTCCCGCAGCCGTTGAGACCGAGCAGCGTCGTATACGATTTTTTCACCACTTCTTTTTCGGCGCCTTCCAAGCTCAGAACCGTGGTGTTGTTACCCGGGCACTTGGTCGCATTCGTGATAAAGGCGCCGTTACCAGCGGTGCCGTATGTGACCAATCGTGACCTGATCAGTGGCAGTGCCGGGGAGACGTTGACTTCAAAGTAGTCGTGATAGTCGGCAGCACCGGTGCCCTTTGCTTCTTTGCCCCATTCGACATTGCCTTCGATCAGGGTATGGGCGTAGTACTGCTGCGACTCGATCAATGCCTGTTCCGCCAACGAGGGAAAGCCTCCGACTCCGGGTTTCGCCCCTTCTTTTTCAGCTTTTTCAAAGCCTTTTTTAAGCGAGCCTCCGGTGAGCAGCTTCGGAAGTTCGAGCGCCGTCCCGTACTCCGCCGACCGGCCTACCGGTTGTACGAGGTTGTAGGTGTGACCTTCCAAGGGTACGTCGCCCGCTTCGGGACCCGCGTACACCGTAGCCTTTTCTTGACCGACCCTCGTACTTTCGGGTCCTGTTCCATTCAGCCCTGTTCCTTCTACACATTTGGGTGCCGGGTAGAATCCTGTACCGGGGATGGCTTCTTTTTCCCCAAAGTCGGCCTGGCTACACTGGGGCACGGCCACGGGGCTGGTCGCGAGGCCGGCTGCGACATCGGTCCGAACGTGCGTCACGATGCCGGTCGGAATCGCTTCGCCTTTAGCGTAATCGCCGATCGTCGTGACCTTGAAGTCCGTAACACCAAACGGTATGTGCCCCCCGGCCTGCCTGTACCCCACTTTTTCAGATTCTTCCAGGTTAGGTTCCTTGGGTTGAGCAAATGGCGAGCTGACAGCTGCCGGTTCTTCAGCGCACGCTTCCTGATTTTCGACGCAGTTGACCGCCACAAACTTTTCGATCCCGACGGAGGCCTGCGCCGCCGCAGGCGCCGAGACGGCGAGAAGCGCGCCGACGAGGGGCGCGAGAAGAGCGAAGCGAAAGCGTGCGTTGGACCTCATGCGGACCTCCCTATCGAGCCGGGACTTGGATACCCGGTCTTTGACTCCCCGTACTTCCCAAAGTTGCGGCTTCGTATCGATGTCTTTCAAAAGTTCTTATCCGTAGTTCCCACTGAGCGAATCCTGCGACCCAGGTCTACTTTAGACGATGCCCATCGATGTCCTGCATCGCTCTTTGAAAATCGCAGCTTACACCATGCAACGGGCGGTGTCCAGGGGGAAGCGCACGGGGCGATTAGTCAGTAGTAGCGTGAGGAAAGGCAGGCTGGCCGGCTAGTCCAAGCGGCGAGTTGAGACGATCAGGCTCCGACCGGCTCAGGCAAGCTTGAGATAGCTGCGCAAAGCCTTGCGGATCACCGCAGAGGTAGTCTCGTGGTCGTGCTTCGCCCGGTTAGCCAGCGCCTGGCGCAACTCCGGCTCGAGTCGCACCGACTCGACACTCGCCGCCGCCGATCCGATCAGCGGGCGTCCCCCGCGTCGCCGTAGCGTCTGCTCGACGTCATAACCCGCCTCGGCTTTCTTGGCGAGCTTGCTGACCAGCTCATCGGTGATCGGGGCACCACTCGCTGTTCTTCCGTGCGTCTTCTTAGCCATGCTCAGCCTCCCGGCGTGGTCAATGTCCTCGTCGACAACATCGTGCTTGCGTGCCGACGTGTGGATCTCCACCCAGCAATTGTAGTACGAAACTGCACCACTTGCCACATCATCTCCCGGCCTCCGAGAACCCAACGGGCGTCCCGAAGCCGACCCGCAGCAGCGCCCCGCCCCCCGGCGCGTTCGCCGCCTCGGCGACCCCCCCGCAGGCCTCGGCCGCCTGGCGCACGATCGCGAGGCCGAGGCCAGACCCCGGCAGCTTGCGCGCGCGGTCGGCGCGGTAGAAGCGGTCGAACACGAACGGCAGGTCGGCCTCCTCGAACCCGGGTCCGTGATCGCGGACGCTCAGCACCCCATCGTGCAGGCCGATCTCGACGAGCCCGCCCGCGGGACTCCACTTGTGGGCGTTCTCGAGCAGGTTCGAGACCGCGCGCACGATCCGCTCGCCCTGCCCGCGCACGAGCGTCGGCTCGAGGTCGAGCTCGAAGCGCAGATCGCCGCGGCGCCGCGTGCGCTCGACGGCGCCCTGGACGACCTCGTCGAGGCGCACGTCCTCAGCCTCGGCCTCGGCGTCTCCCCTGCCCGCGCCGCGCGCCAGCTCGACGACATCGCCGACGAGCGCCGTCAGCTCGTCGAGCTCGCTGACGATGTCGGCCCGCAGGTTCTGCTGCTCGCCCGCCGGCAGGCGCTCGGCTTCGCCGAGGACCTGGATGTTCGCGCGCAGTGAGGCGATCGGCGTGCGCAGCTCGTGCCCGGCGTCGGCGATCAGCTGGCGCTGCGCCTCGACCGAACGCTCCAAAGCGTCGAGTGTCGTGTTGAAGCTGCCCGCCAGCCGCGCGAGCTCGTCACGGCCCTCGACGTCCAGGCGCCGGGACAGATCGAGGTTGCCCGTCAGCGCCTCCGTGCGCTTGGTGAAGCGCGCGACCGGCGCGAGCGCGACGCGCGCGACTCCTGCGCCGAGGATCGCCGCGAGCGCGATCCCGGCGACGCCGACGATCACCAGCAGCAGCAGGATCCGGCTCAGCTCTTTGTTCATTTCCGTCAGTGGCCGCGCGATCAGCACCGCGCCGCTCGCGCCGGTGCCGATCGTCAGCACCCGCAGCTGCGTCCCCTTCACGGTCCGGTCGCTCAGCGCGCTGCCGGTGCCGCTCGCGGCGATCGCCCGGTCGCTCGCGCTGACCGCGATCCGCGGCGAGGCGCCCTGCCCGGCGGGCACCTCGACGGCACCGCTCGGCCCGATGAACTGCACGTAGCCCGACGCCGCGCCGAACGGCGCCGGCTGCACACGTCTCGGAAAGCCGCCTGGGGAGAAGAGCGCTTCGGTCACCGCTGCTTCGCCCGCCTTTGAGCTCCCCTTGCCCCCGGTTGAGTCCGGCGGCGCCCCCGCATCCGGCCCGCCGGCCGGCCCGGGCGGGTGGGCATTCGATTCGGCCACAAACACCTGCGCGCGCTGGCGCAGCCCCTGGTCGATCTCCCCCTGCAGGTCCGAGCGCACCGCCAGGTACAGGCCGACCGCGGCCGCGAGCACCGCCAGCCCGACCGCGATCCCGGCCGCCGCCGCGATCCGCGCGCGCAGGCTCACGGCTCGCGCAGCACGTAGCCGACCCCGCGCACGGTGTGGATCAGCTGGCGCGCGCCCGCCCCCTCCAGCTTGCGGCGCAGATACCCGACGTACACGCGCAGCGCGTTCGAGGCCGGGCCGAAGTCATAGCCCCACACGCGGTCGTAGATCAGCGTGTGCTGGAGCACGTGATTCGGGTTGAGCATCAACAGCTCCAGCAGCTGGTACTCGGTCCGCGTCAACTCGACGAACTGGCCCTGCACGTCCGCCCCGTGGCGCGAGCTGTCCAGCCGCACCTCCGCGAACGACAGCGAATCCGGATCTGTTTCCGGGCCGGAACGGCGTAAGAGCGCGCGCAGCCGCGCCTTCAGCTCGCCGACGTCGAACGGCTTGACCATGTAGTCGTCGGCCCCGACATCCAACCCGTCGATGCGGTCGGCGACGGCGTCGCGCGCGGTCAGGATCAGGATCGGCACGCGGTTGCCCAACCTGCGTAGACGGCGACATACCTCGAGGCCGTCGATCCCCGGCAGCCCCACGTCGAGCACGACCGCGTCCGGGACGGCCTGCACGACCTGCTCGAGCGCCTGCTCGCCGTCCTCGGCGACTTGCACCTCGTACCCGCCGAGCGTCAGCGCGCGACGCAGGGCGTCGCGCACGGCGCGGTCATCGTCGACGACGAGGATCCTCATCGCTTGATTGTCGCGTGATCGCGTAGGAGCAGCGTGTGAGCTACGTAAAGATCGATAAGTTAGTTAGACGAATAATCGTCTATACGGATAAACGTTTAATCGTCTAAACTGGTATCCATGCTATTCCAGACACCCAGGATCACGAAGCAGCTCCGGGCCCAACTCGACGAGCTCGAGGAGCTGCGAGGGCGCCTCGGTGCCGAGACCGGTGGCGCGGGCCTGTGGCTCGGCAGCCTGCGCCGGCAGGTTCGCGCAAGCTCGGCCGAGAGCTCGATCTCGATCGAGGGTTTCCACGTTCCCGAGGACGAGGCCGCGAAGCTCGTCGCCGGCGAGGAGCCGCCCGGCACCGAGGACCAAAGTCGGATGGCGCTGGCCTGCTACGCCCGTGCGATGGACCACGTCGGCGTGATGGCGAGCGATCCGCACTTCCGCTGGCTCGACCGCGTGATCCTCGACCTGCACTTCGATGCCTGCGACTTCCAGCGAGACAGAAGCCCCGGCCTGTTGCGGGAAGGTCCGATCGGTGTTACCAGCGGCGATGGCAGCCTCGCCTATCGGGGGCCCGACGCGGAGGAGGTCCCCGGACTGATGGCCGAGCTCGTCAACTGGCTCCAAACTGGCGACCTCGACGCACCGGCCGTCGTCAGAGCCGCGATGGCCCATCTGAACCTGGTCTCGATCCATCCTTTCGGTGACGGCAACGGCCGCATCTCCCGGATCGTGCAGTCGCTCGTGCTCGCACGTGAGTGCTTGATCTCGCCCGAGTTCTCCTCGATCGAGGAGTATCTCGGAGCGCACACGCCCGCCTATTATGGGGCCCTCCGAGCCTTGCGCGATCGCTACCAGCCGCAGCGAGATGCCGCGGGCTGGGTCGCCTTCTGCGTCGAGGCGCACCTCGTGCAGGCCCGGCAGCTGCTGGCGCAAATCGAGCGGGCAGGCGCGCGTTGGAGCTTCCTCGAGCGGCTCGTCGAAGACCGTGGCTGGTCCGACCGGCTCGTGATCGCGCTCGAGCAGAGCCTCTTCCATGGCGCGGATCGCAGCTCATACGCCACCGAGGCCGGCATCTCCCCCGCAACCGCCAGCGCGGACCTCCGCCGGCTGCTGGACACGGGACTCGTCACCCGGCAGAGCCTCGGACGCACGACTCGCTACACGGCCGGCAAAGCCCTGCTCAGTGACGTGCGCGATGCGCTGACCTGAATCGCCTCTGACAGCACGCCGGGCGACAAGGACCCACGTGAGCTAAACCCAATACCGTAAACTTAGTGTCTGGTGGGGTGGGTATTGTGGCGGTGTGCCTCGGGCTGGTCAGCTCAAGCCGCTATCGGATTCGCGTTTGACGGATCACATCTCGGTCGGGGTTTTGACGCGGGTGTTTCCGCCGGAGTTGGTGGATGGGGTGGTGGCTGAGGCGGGGCGTACGGAGCGTCGTCATCGGTTGTTGCCGGCGCGTGTGGTCGTGTATTACGTGCTGGCGATGGCGTTGTTCGCTGACTCGTCTTATGAGGAGGTGATGCGTCAGTTGGTGGAGGGGCTGGCGTGGGATTCGGGCTGGCGAGAGTCTTGGGAGGTGCCGAGCAAGGTCGCGATCTATAAAGCGCGTCAACGGCTGGGTCAGGAGCCGCTTGAGCTTTTGTTTCGTGCGGTCGCGGGACCGTTGGCGAGTGACGCGACGCGGGGGGCGTTCTATCGCGGGTTGCGGCTGATGAGCTTGGATGGCACGTGCTTGGACGTGGCCGATACCGAGCACAACGAGACGGAGTTCGGGCGGCCGGGCTCGTCGCGGCGAGAAGGTGGCGGGGCGTTCCCGCAACTGCGTTTGGTGGCGCTGGCGGAGTCTGGCACGCACGCGATCATCGACGCGGCACTCGGTCCCTATCGTGAGCCTGAGAAGGCACTGGCTGATCGGCTGTGGGACTCACTGAAGGACGGGATGCTGTGCCTGGCCGACCGCGGCTTCTACGGCTTTGAGTGCTTCCAGAAAGCCCGTAGTACAGGGGCACAGTTGCTGTGGAGGGTCAAGTCCAACGTCTGTCTGCCACGCGAGCAGACGCTCCCGGACGGCTCGTATCTGACCAGTATCTACCCGCGCAAGGACCGCGAAGCCAAACGCAACGGGCAGCCGGCGAGAGTCCTTGAGTACCGACTCGAGGATCCCGCGCTCGGCGAAGAGAGCAGCTACCGGCTGATCACTACGATCCTCGACCCTGAGCGGGGTCCAGCGAGCGAGCTCGCCGCGCTGTATCCGCAGCGCTGGGAGATGGAGTCAGCACTCGATGAGCTCAAGACCCACCAGCGCGGCCCCAGGGTGGTGCTTCGCTCCAAGGCACCCGACGGCGTCTACCAAGAGGCCTACGGTCACCTTGCCACCCACTACGCGATCCGTCGCGTGATGCACGACGCCGCGCTCCAAGCAGACATCGTCCCTCATCGATTGTCGTTCATCCGCGGCCTCCGCGCCGCCCGCCGCAGCACCCGCACCCACCCGGGGCTTTCCCCCCCTGACGATCGCTACCGCCCATCAGCACGCGATCGCCGAGATCCTCGCTGAACCACTACCCGAACGCCGCCGACGCGAGAACCCCCGCGTGATCAAGCGCAAGATGAGCAAGTGGCCCGTCAAGCGACCCGAGCACCGCAACTGGCCCCAGCCAACCGACGACACAATCACCATCCTAGCCGCCTAAGTTTACGGTATTGGAGCTAAACCCTATGGTCTCCTGTCCAGTACGCGGGCGGTCGATCTTCAACGGGAGTCCATATCTCGAGAACCCAAATCGAGCGAAGCTACAGCGGTAACGTCGGTACCCAACCCCACTTCGAGGTGAGGAGAGCGATGCGACCCCGCGTTTCCCGCGTTCCCCAGATCGTGGCCCTTGGCGGCGGCGGCTTCTCGATGGAGCAGGGCAACCCCCTGCTCGACGACTACGTGCTCTCGCTCACCGGCTCCAAGCGCCCCCGTGTGTGCTTCCTGCCGACCGCCTCGGGTGACGCCGACCACTACGTCGTGCGCTTCTACCGGCGCTTCTCGCCCGGCTGCGAGGCCAGCCACGTCTCGCTGTTCCGCCGCGACCAGGGCACGGGTGGGGTCGAGGACGACCTCGCGACCCACCTGCTCGCGCAGGACCTGATCTACGTCGGCGGCGGCAACGTCGTCAGCATGCTCGGCGCGTGGCGCGCGCACGGCCTCGACGCGTGCTGCGCCAGGCGTGGCGCAAAGGCGTCGTGCTGTGCGGCCCCTCCGCCGGCTCGCTGTGCTGGTTCGCGGAGTCGCTCAGCGCCTTCCACGGCGCGCCCCGGCGCGTCCGGGGCCTCGGGCTGCTGCCCTACTCCAACTGCGTCCACTACGACGCCGAGCCGGCGCGGCGCGCCGAGTACCACCGCTTCGTCGGCGACGGGATGCGCCCCGGATACGCCGCCGAGGACGGCGTCGCGCTGCACTTCCGCCGCACGCGCCTGGAGCGCGTCGTCAGCTCCCGCCCCGACGGATGCGCCTACCGCGTCGAGCCGGCCGCCGACGGCGTCCTCGAAACGCCGCTGGAGACCGTCTACCTCGGGACCGCTGATGCCGGCGCCGCGGCCGGTGGATCCTCCAAGGCGGCCAAGGCGAGTGCCAAGCAGGCGAGAGCCGAGCAGACAGGCGCCGCCAAGGCGCTCCGACTCCCGCCCGCGGCGGCGATCGCCGCCGCGTGAGCGCTCCCCTGCTGCTCGCGCTCGGCGGCGGCGGCTTCACGATGGAGCCGAACAACCCGCTGCTCGACGACTACGTGCTCTCGCTCGCCTCCGCGAAAGAGCCCCGCATCCTGTTCCTGCCGACCGCCTCGGGCGACACGACGGCGCAGATCAACGCCTTCCACGCACGCTTCGCCGACCGCTTCTGCATCCCCGAGCACCTCTCCCTGTTCCGGCTCGGCGAGGTCAGGCGCCCGCTCGCGGAGATCGTGCTCGAACAGGACATCGTCTACGTCGGCGGCGGCTCGATGCGCAACCTGCTCGCGATCTGGCGCGCCCACGGGCTCGACAAGCTGCTGGAGCAGGCATGGCGCGCGGGCGTCGTGCTCGCTGGTCTGAGCGCCGGCGCGATGTGCTGGTTCGAAGGCGGGATCACCCGCTCGAGCGGCCCGCCCGCGCCGATGGCCGGGCTGGGCCTGCTCGAGGGCTCGCTCACCGTCCACGCCGACGGCGAGCCCGAGCGCCTGCCCGTGTGGCTCTCCAGCGTGCGCGACGGCACCCTCCCCGGTGGCTGGTCGGTCGACGACGGCGTCGGCCTGCTGTTCGCGGGACAGCGCCTGCAGCGGGTCGTCAGCTCACGGCCGGGCGCCGGCGCGCAGCGCGTCGACCAGGTAGCCGGCGAGCTCGTCCGGCACCGCCTCACGCCCGAGCTGCTCGGCGAGCACACCGACGGAGCCCTCGGCGGCTACGACGAGGACGTCCAGGAACTGCGGCGCGTCAACCGCCTGCGGCGCGGCATGCTCGGCGAAGGGCTTTAGGCGCAATACCGTAAACTTAGGCGGCTAGGATGGTGATTGTGTCGTCGGTTGGCTGGGGCCAGTTGCGGTGCTCGGGTCGCTTGACGGGCCACTTGCTCATCTTGCGCTTGATCACGCGGGGGTTCTCGCGTCGGCGGCGTTCGGGTAGTGGTTCAGCGAGGATCTCGGCGATCGCGTGCTGATGGGCGGTAGCGATCGTCAGGGGGGGAAAGCCCCGGGTGGGTGCGGGTGCTGCGGCGGGCGGCGCGGAGGCCGCGGATGAACGACAATCGATGAGGGACGATGTCTGCTTGGAGCGCGGCGTCGTGCATCACGCGACGGATCGCGTAGTGGGTGGCAAGGTGACCGTAGGCCTCTTGGTAGACGCCGTCGGGTGCCTTGGAGCGAAGCACCACCCTGGGGCCGCGCTGGTGGGTCTTGAGCTCATCGAGTGCTGACTCCATCTCCCAGCGCTGCGGATACAGCGCGGCGAGCTCGCTCGCTGGACCCCGCTCAGGGTCGAGGATCGTAGTGATCAGCCGGTAGCTGCTCTCTTCGCCGAGCGCGGGATCCTCGAGTCGGTACTCAAGGACTCTCGCCGGCTGCCCGTTGCGTTTGGCTTCGCGGTCCTTGCGCGGGTAGATACTGGTCAGATACGAGCCGTCCGGGAGCGTCTGCTCGCGTGGCAGACAGACGTTGGACTTGACCCTCCACAGCAACTGTGCCCCTGTACTACGGGCTTTCTGGAAGCACTCAAAGCCGTAGAAGCCGCGGTCGGCCAGGCACAGCATCCCGTCCTTCAGTGAGTCCCACAGCCGATCAGCCAGTGCCTTCTCAGGCTCACGATAGGGACCGAGTGCCGCGTCGATGATCGCGTGCGTGCCAGACTCCGCCAGCGCCACCAAACGCAG
Source organism: uncultured Solirubrobacterales bacterium (assembly GCA_963789675.1). GTDB lineage: Bacteria > Actinomycetota > Thermoleophilia > Solirubrobacterales > Solirubrobacteraceae > Palsa-744. Next base: position 42,077 of record CAWBLR010000005.1, read on the forward strand.
TTGCGGGAACGCCCCGCCACCTTCTCGCCGCGACGAGCCCGGCCGCCCGAACTCCGTCTCGTTGTGCTCGGTATCGGCCACGTCCAAGCACGTGCCATCCAAGCTCATCAGCCGCAACCCGCGATAGAACGCCCCCCGCGTCGCGTCACTCGCCAACGGTCCCGCGACCGCACGAAACAAAAGCTCAAGCGGCTCCTGACCCAGCCGTTGACGCGCTTTATAGATCGCGACCTTGCTCGGCACCTCCCAAGACTCTCGCCAGCCCGAATCCCACGCCAGCCCCTCCACCAACTGACGCATCACCTCCTCATAAGACGAGTCAGCGAACAACGCCATCGCCAGCACGTAATACACGACCACACGCGCCGGCAACAACCGATGACGACGCTCCGTACGCCCCGCCTCAGCCACCACCCCATCCACCAACTCCGGCGGAAACACCCGCGTCAAAACCCCGACCGAGATGTGATCCGTCAAACGCGAATCCGATAGCGGCTTGAGCTGACCAGCCCGAGGCACACCGCCACAATACCCACCCCACCAGACACTAAGTTTACGGTATTGGGTTTAGGCGGGCGCGACGGTCAGCGCGTAAGCGGCCTTGCCGTCGCCCGCGCGCTTGGTGCGGGTGATCGTCCCCGCCTGCTGTAGCCGGCGCAGGTTGTTGTTGATGATCGCGCCGCTGATCGCCGTGACGACGGCCAGCTCGGAAACCGTGTGCGAGCCGTGCTCGAGCGCCGCGAGGATCGCCACGGCGACCGCGCCGCGCTGGGCGCGTTTGGGAGCGGCGGCGGCGCGGCGCCGAGAGGTTGGCTTTTTCGGGGCGCGGGGACTCGATCCGGCCGCCGTGCTCGCACCGGCCGCGGGCTTGGACGCGACCGCGGACCGGCCGGCGCTCCGTTTACCCGGCGGACGACCTCTGCGACGCGCCGGTGCGGCGTTCGCGGTTGCGGCATTCGTCCTGGAGGGGGCATTGGTTGGCACACCACTGCTCGCAACGCCCTCCTCGTCGGCAAGCTCGAGTGCAGCGGCGGCCCCGAGCAGACTCTCGTACTCGTCGAGGACCGGGCGCAGTTCGCGCAGACGCGCGTCGAGTTCGTCGCAGATCTTGCTCAGCAGGTCAGCGGAGGCCATCGCGGCATGCAAGATATGCGATTACGAAAATCGGAGCCTGTTCAGTCGAGAACGGGCTCCGGTCGAGAACGGGCTCCGGTCGAGAACGGGCTCCGCGACCTCGTTATCTGCGACCGGTCTTGCGCGGCTTCGCAGGCCTCGGCGGGTAGCGCTTGCGCTCCGCGGCGGTCATCTTGCGGATCGTCAGCGAGCCTTCCTTGAGCTGCCGCTCGACATCCTCGAGTTTCGCAACCCGACGCTCAGCTGCGCGATCTGCCTGAGTAGCCATTGTTTTAGGTTAGCGCGCGGGCGGATGAGTACCCGGTTTTCCCTGCAATCCGGCGCATATGGACACCTATTCGACGTTTAACACCCCACCGAGCTTCTCGCGCGAGTCGATGTTGAGCTTGCGGTAGACGTTCGAGAGGTGCATCTCGATCGTCTTCGTCGTGACGAACAGGGCCTGGGCGATCTCGCGGTTGCTGCGCCCGTCGGCCGCGCGACGCGCGACGCGCAGCTCGCTCGGAGTGAGCGCATCGACGCCCGTCAGCCATGGCCGCCGCGGGCGTCCGTCGGCGGCGCTCAGCTCATCGGCGGCGATCGTGGCCAGCGACTCGGCGCCGCGGCGAGCGGCCAGCTCCAGGGCGCGCCGCAACGGCTCACGCGCCTGCACGCGCTTGCCCGCCCGGCGCAGCTCGGCGCCGTGACCGACGAGCGCGCGCGCGAGCTCGAGCCGCGCCGGGCTGCGCTCGAGGTTGAGCACCGCCTGCTCCCACAACGGTGCGCGCTTCGCGGCGGGCGCCAGGGCGGCGCTGGCCGCGAGCGCGACCCCGATCGCGCTCGCCACCCCGAGCCGGTGGGCGTCGGCGAGCTCGCTCGCCACCAACGCTTGGGCGCGCTCGCGCTCGCTCGCTCCCAGCAGCAGCGCGAGCTGCGAGCGCCAGCGCTGGTAGCCGGCATTGCGAAACCCGACCGCCTGCAACAACTCGCCGACCTCCTCAAGGTCGCCGATCGCACTCTCCGTGTCGCCCTGCATCACGCGCAGACGCGCGCGGGTATCGAGCGCCGTCACCCGTCCATTCAGGGCCGACGGCAGGCTCACATTGGCGAGCAACTCAGCCGCCTGCTCGTAACATCCGCGCTCGCGCAACACCGCCGACAGGTAGCTGAGCGGGAACGGGAAGATGAACTCCAGCCCCTGCTCTCCGAGCGGCTGTTCCCCGAGCAGCCGCAGTGCGTCGAGGGCGTCCGCTTCGGCCTCGGCCAGCGCGCCGGCGCGCAGCTGCGCGAACGCACGAAACGTCGCTCCATGGATGAACCCCAGCACCGAGCCCCGGTGTGCGGCGTCGGCCAGCATCTCGCTCGTCAGCTCGATCGCCTGCTCGAGCTCGTCGTAGCTGACGAGCACGATCGCCGCGTGCACCGCCTCGGGGGCGTCGGCCGTCTCTCTCGCAAGGAAGCGCCCTTCGTCCAGGCCGGCGTGTAGCAGCGGCAGCGTCTGCTCCGCCGGCGCGCAACCCATGCCGATGTAGGTCGCGAGCACGATCCTGATCGGACGCGCCGCCGGCCGATCTTCCGCGGCCAGCTCACCGAGACGCTCGAGCGAGGGCTCCCCGGCGGCGCCCGCACCGAGGCCCGTGGCAATCGCCATCACCAGCCGGCGACGCTCGACGAGCTGGACGAGGTCGGGGTCGCGCCCCGTGGCCGCCTCGGACGCGAGCGCGAGCAGCTCGAACAACCGTTCGTGCTCACCTGAGTACAGGCAGACATCGGCGAGATCGAGCGCCAGCAGCACACGCTCGAGCGAATCGCCCGCCAGCTCCAGAGCGCCTTGCAGATGCACCCCGGCGGCGGGGTCGCGTACGACCAGCTCGGCCCGTCCCAGCTCGGCCAGCACGGCACCAAGCCGATCATCGGCCGGTGGCTCGGCCAGCGCCCGGCGCAGATCTGTCACGGCGACGCTCGGCGCCCCCCTGCTCAGGGCCGCGCGGGCCGCCGCGCGCAGATGCTCGACGTTCGCGGGTTCGCCGGCCGGGTCGGCATTCAGCAGGTGCGCGGCGATCGCCTGGGGTTCGGCGTGCTCGGAGGCGAGCAGCGTCGCGGCGGCGGCGTGCAGCCGGGCGCGCTGGCGAGCGCCAATCGACCCGTAGACGGCCCCGCGCAGCAGCGGGTGCACGAAGCGCGGCGCGGCGCCCCGATCGAGGATGCCGTCGCGCACGAGGGCCTCGGCCGCCAGCGCCGCGCGGTCGAGATCGAGACCGGCCAGCGCGGCCGCCCGGCGCAGCTCCGCGCCATCGCCGAGGATCGCGAGCGCGTGGGCGACGGCGCGCGTCTCGGCCTCCTGCCGGCCCAGACGCGCCAGCACGTTGCGCTCGATCCCCGCCGGGTTCAGCGTGTCCAGGGTGGCGGCGCTCGCGGTATCCGGCGGGGTTCCCCCACGTCGCAGCTCCCCGAGCAGCTCCGCGACCGCAAACGGATTGCCGGCCGTGACGCGCCGGGAGGCCGCAGCGAACGTGGCATCAGGAGGCGTGCCCAAAGCGTGCTCGATCAGCACCGCGAGCGACTCCGCCGCCAGCGGCCCGAGCTCGAGCGCGGTCACCGAGGGTATGGCGGTGAGCCTCGCCAGCAGCTCGGCCCCTGGCTCCGGCGGCCGTGTGGCGAGCACGATCAGGATCGGCAGGTCCTCGATCCGCCCGCTCAGGTAGGCCAGCCACTGCAGCGTCGTGGCATCCGCCCAGTGGAGATCGTCGACGGCCAGCAGCACGGGCCCGTGCGCCGCGAGGCCCGCGAGCACCCAGTAGAGACCGTGCAGCACCGCCGGCGGACCCTCCGGCGATCGCTCCAGCTCGAGGCCGAAGACACCAGCGGCGAGCCCGGCGGCGCCGTTGAGGAGCGCCGCCCGCTCCGCCGGGGTCAACCCCACGATCTCCCCCTCCAGCAGCTGACGCACGACGCCGAAGGCGAAGTCCCCCTCGAGCTCGCTGCCGCGGGCGCGGAATACGCGCAGGCCGCGCTCGCTCGCGAGCCCACAGGCGGCCGTGAGCAGCGTCGTCTTGCCCTCGCCGGGACGCCCGCGGATCACCACGATCGCCCCCTGCCCGCCGGCCGCCGCGCGCGCAAGCTCGGACAGCCGCTGGAGCGCATCCTCGCGCTCCAGCAAAGGGCTTGGATGGGAGGCGAGCGAGGTGGGGGTGTCCAAAATCTAGGGTCCGACCCTGTTGCGAAGCGATCCTTAGCCAAGCAAGCTTACGGCAGCGATTTTCCCAGCGCACGCGTCGCTGCCGTAAGGCAAAACGCAATCCCGACAAGCATCTCGAAGGAGTCGATCACGCCTGTGAGGCACCGCCAGCTTTCAACCATTCGCTTCCCGGCGCCAGCCTCGGTGGCGCCGCTCCCCGCATCCGCTTCGGCTGGGCCAATCTATCTCCGAGCGCCTCGTGCCGGCCGTCAACGGCTGCTGTGGACGGTACTGGGATGCCTTGTGCTGATGGCGTTGAGCGCAGGCCCGGCGCTCGCGGCACCGAGTTGGTCCTCCCCGCCCACCAATCTCGTGGCACCGATCATCGACCAACACGCCGAAGAGCCGCAGGTCGCAGTCGACGCGAAAGGCGACGCGGTCGCCGTCTGGCGAGAATCAACCGTCAGCGACGAACAGTTCATCGAGGCCGATGTAATGCCCGCCGCGACCGGCATATGGGGAGCACCGGTCGCAATCTCGACGTCTGAATATCCGAGCGACCCCCACGTCGCGATCGACGCAGAAGGCGAAGCGGTGGCCGTCTGGACGGCCACGAACGATCACGCCGTCCACTACGTCGTGCAGGCGGCCACCGGAAGCGCAACGACCGGCATCTGGAAAGCCGCGGTGGACCTTTCGCCCGCGGACCAGTACGCGAACGAACCGCAGATCGCGGTCAACGCAACCGGGCAGGCCGCCGCGGCCTGGAGAGGCAACGAACCCGGGGAAATGATCGAAGCAGCGGTGGAGCCCGTGAAAGGAGAATGGCAGACACCTGTCGACATCTCGGGCGTGGCTAACTACACCAGGCACCCGCAGATCACGATCGACTCACACGGCGACGCTGTGTCCGCTTGGGGCGACTTCAACGGGAAAGATGAATACGTTGAGAGCTCCATCCGGCCGGCTGGTGACGCCTGGCAGACACCGGTGACCCTCTCGGGCCCGGGACAGGATGCGCCTCCACCGCAGGTGGCGGCCGACGCGAGCGGAGATGTGCTCGCTACCTGGGTTGACGCCACCACGGAAACCGTCCAGAGCGTGCAAGGATCGGCAGGCAGCGGCACCTGGCAGACGCCGGTGAACGTCGGACCTGACCCCTCAGGATCATCGCCCTATCTCGCCGTAAACGCGCGGGGAGATGCGATCGTTACATGGGGGGACAACCATTCCACCGAAAGCACCGCACAGGCGGCGTTGGGGTCGGCGGTGACGGGAGAATGGCAGACGCCCACCGACGTCATCCCCGCGAGCGAGAAAGACACCAGCCCTGACCAGGTGGCGCTCGATCCGCAGGGCGATGCGCTCGCGACCTGGATCGATGAGGAAGGAGGCATCGTAGTCCAGGGTGCCGCGATGCCGACGGGCACAGGCAGCTTCTCCGCGCCTGTGAACCTCTCGACCACAGGTCTGGACGTGAACAACCCGCAGGTGGCATTCGGCGGAGCGGGCATCGGAGTCGCGGTCTGGGAGGAGGGTGAAGAAGACAGCAATACCCCGGACGCAACGATCATTCAAGCCGCCGCGTACACGGGCACTGCGATCGTGCCCGTTGCGCCGAGCGTGGTCACCGGTCCTGCCTCTGCGGTGGAACAGTCCTCTGCGACGGTGACCGGGACGGTCAATCCCAACGGAATTACCGTCTTGAATTGCATCTTCGAATACGGAACGACCACATCCTACGCGAGCAAGATGCCCTGCTCACAGGCTGTCGGTTCTGGAGAAGCCAGAGTCGCGGTCAGTGCGCCCCTGTCAGGACTCAACCCAGACACCACCTATCACTACCGAGTGGTAGCGACCAATGAAGTCAACCCCAGCTACGGCGCCGACAAGACATTCACGACAGAATCCGCACCGTTACTCACACCGATTGTCGAAACCGTTACCCCGACCACCTCGACGGCCTCGACGACCGCGACCTCGATGCCAGGCGCAGGCGTCCCCGTAGGTGTCGCCTCAACCCCCAAAGCGGTCGAAGAACTACTGCAAGGCTGTAGCAGCAGCCCGGTGGTCCTGAACGACGTCTACATCCAGGGCACCCATGTCGAGATCAGAGGCAGCGCCGCTAAGGGCTACGTCGGCATGAAGGTGAAGATCCTCTTCAACGAAGGCAAGCAGGTCGCCACCGCCACCGTCGAGGCCAGCGGGCAGTACACGACGACCGCGCCGCTGCCGCCCGCGAAGATCCGCGACAGCCTCACGACGCGCTACACGGCCGAGATCGGCAAGCTCCGCTCCCTGCACCTCAAGTTGGTCAGGAGACTGCTGCTGGAACCGCTGAAGGCATCGGGCACTACGGTCACGTTGACAGGCGAGGTGACGCCGCCGCTGACCAAGCCGATCGCGCCAGTGACCGTCGAACAGCAGCTCGAATGCGGCAAGACGACGATCGCGAAGACCTTCATCCCACCGGCCAGCGGACGCTTCCACATCACGATCACCGTCCCCGCGAACGCCAGGGCCGCGATCTTCCGGCTGACGAGCAAGGTCGCCGCGAACAAGCACTCGACCAAGCACGGCTTCACCACCTTCAGCCTGCCACTGCCGGTCGCGCTCGGATGAGCCGACGGTGACCGGCCCGACAAGCCAGGGGACGGCCGACAGGTCAGGCGATCGTCTGGGCGGCACGATCGGAGCCAAGCGCGCTCGGCAGCCGCTCGCGTGAGTCGATGTCGAGCTTGCGGTAGACGTTCGAGAGGTGCATCTCGACGGTCTTCGTCGTCACGAACAGCGCCTGGGCGATCTCGCGGTTGCTGTGGCCCGCGGCCGCGTGACGGGCGACGCGCAGCTCGCTGGGTGTGAGCGAGTCGCGTCCGCTGACGCGCAGCCGGCGGGGCCGTGCCCCGCTCGCGGCGAGCTCCACGCGGGCTCGCTCGAGGAGCCGCACCGCGCCGCCGGCGACCGCGATGTCAAGCCCGGTGGTGAGCGGTTCGCGAGACGCGACGCGTTGCCCTGAGCGCCGCAGCGCGGCGCCCAGCTCGATCAGGGCGCGGCCGTGCTCGAGGCGCGCGGTCGAGCCATCGAGCTCGTTCACGGCCTGTTCGAGGAGCTCCCTGCCCGCCGCCCCGCCTTCGAGCTGACCGAGCGTGCGCAGCGCGACGCCGATCGCTCGGGGTTGACCGATCCGGCGGGCGTCCTCGAGCTCGTCGGACGCCAGCCGGTGCGCCTCGTCGCGCCCGTCGGCCGGGAGCATCAGCGCGAGCTCCGAGCGCCAGCTCGATGGGCTGGGATTGAGCAGGGACAGCGCTCGGTATATCTCCTCGGCCCGGCGCAGATCGGCGATCGCGGCTGCCGTGTGGCCCGCGGCGTGGCGTACACGACCGCGGATGTCCAGCAGCATCGCGCCGCTGCACGTATCCGTCATCGGGCCGAGCTCCACGGACTCCGTGATGGCTGCCAGGTCCGCGGCCTGTGGGCGTTCGAGGAGCACGTCGGCGGCAAACCAGAGCAGCGAGGGCATCGCGAAGTTCAGGTGTTGCTCGCGTGCCTGTTCGAGCGCCGCGCGGAACTCGCCTTCGGCTGCACCGAGGTTGCCGTGGCGCGCTTCGATCCAGCCTCGGTAGCCGGTGCCCAGGAGATACAGCAGCAGCGAGCCGCTTGCCTGGGCGCGGGCCAGCAGCGCCGCGGCGAAATCTGCGGCACGGTTGAGCTGCTCCGTGATCACAAGCGCCGCGGGCGCCTGTGCCAGCGTGGCCTCATCGACTCCAGCCGTCAGCACTCCTCCTCCGTCCCAGCCGTGCTCGACGAGCGCGACGACCTCGTCCACGTTGTCGCCACGCCAGGCCAGCACCCCCGCGAGTATCAGCGCCAGCGGGCGGGCCGGAGCGTCCTCCCGTGCCACGAGCTCTCGCAGCTCCGGCAGGCGGCGCTCGAACTCGGCGACCAGGCGCGGGTCATACGCGGCGGTGCCGGCGCGCAGGCGCTCGAGGCTCACGGCCAGCGCCGGCGCACGGTCGCCGAGCTCGGCCAGCGCGGTCTTGACGAGCGCGATCGGCGCGTCCCACTGACCCGCGAGCGTGAGCGCTCCCGCGAGCTCGCAGCCGAGCTGGGCGCGCTGCACGGGGTCGCTGGATTGCTCGCGCGCGGCCTGCAGGTGCTCGATTGCCCGTGGGTCGCCGGTCATCCACTCAGCCCGTCCCAGTTCGGCGAGTGTCCTGCCGCGGTCGTCGCTGGGCGGTGGCTCGACGAGCGCACGGCGCAGATAGGTGACCGCCGCGCTCGGAGCCCCCCGCAGCAGTGCCGCGCTCCCAGCACCACGCAGGTGCTCGACGTTGGCGGGCTCACCCGCCGGGTCGCAGTGCAGCAGGTGCGCGGCAATCGCCTCGGGCTCGGCGCCCTCGGAGGCGAGCAGCGCGGCGGCGGCCCCGTGCAGACGCGCACGGCGGCGGGCGCCGAGCGACTCGTACACGGCGATCCGCAGCAGCGGGTGCACGAAGCACAGCTCCGCGCCCTCCTCGAGGATGCCGGCCCCCACCAGCGCATCGACGGCACGCGCCGCACGGTCGAGGTCGAGGTCGCTGAGCGCGGCAACCTGGCGCAGCGGAGCGCCATTGCCGAGCACGGCGAGCGCATTGGCGACGCTCAACGCCTCGCTTCCCAGCCGGCCCAGGCGGGCCAGCACGTTGCGCTCGATCCCGGCGGGCGCGCTCGTGTCCAGCGTCGCGGCAGTCGCACGATCGGGCGCCGCTCCCGCGCGGCGCAGCTCCCCGAGCAGCTCGGAGAGCGCGAACGGATTGCCGGCGGTGACCCGCTGGCAGGCCGCGGTGAAGACAGGGTCCGGCGGCGCCTCGAAGGCGTGCTCGATCAGCGTCGCGGCGGACTCCGGGCCGAGCGGCCCGACGGGCAGCGTCGCGATGCCCTCCGCGCCGATCAGCGCCGCAAGCGGGGTGGGCGGGGTTCCATCTCGCAAGGGTGGCCGGGTGGCGAGCACCACGAGGATCGGGAGATCGTCGATTCGGCCGCACAGGAAGGCGAGCAGCTCGAGCGTCGTGCGATCGGCCCAGTGCAGGTCGTCGACGGCCAGCAGCAGCGGACCGCGAGCCGCGAGGCCCGCGAGCACCCAGTACAGGCCATGCAGGACCGCGAACGGACTCTCGGGGAGCTGGTCCGACTGGAGGCCGAAGACGCTCCGGGCGAGCCCTGCTGCGCCCTCGAACAGCGCCGTCCGGTCCTCGGGCTCGAGCGCCACGATCTCGGGCTCGAGCAGCTGACGGACGACACCGAACGCGAACTCGCCCTCCAGCTCTGAGCCGCGCGCCCGGCACACGCGCAGGCCGTGCTCGGTCGCAAGCGCGCGGGCGGCCGCCAGCAGCGTCGTCTTACCCTCGCCCGGACGTCCGAGGATCGACACGATCGCCCCCTGTCCGCCGGCCGCGGCGCGCATCAGCTCCGACAACCGCTCGACCGACTCCTCGCGCTCCAGCAATGGGTTTGAGTTAGAGGCGATCGAGGCGGGCATGCGCAAAAACCTAGGGTCTAACCCTGTTGCGAAGCGGTACTTAGCCAAGCAAGCTTAGGGCAGCAGTTTTCCCCGCGCGCGAGTCGCTGTCGTGAGACGAAACGCAATCCCCCAAAGCATCTCGAAGGAGCATCACATGCGCCGTAGATCAGATCGGGTCGCTGCCATCCGCAGGCCAGTCTCGCGACGCTTGGCGGCGGGGTTGCTCGGCATCTGCTTCGCGGTGGCGCTGCCTGCCGCCGCGCAGGCGAACAACCTCTTCTCGCTCGACGCGACCCCCGCCTCGACCGGGCCGATCGTGACCGAAGCCGCCGGCAACGGCTATGTCGCCTGGCTGCATACGCGCGGCGGTGGCACCGAAGCCAGCACGGTGCTCTTCTGCAAGATCCCCCCGGGCGGTACGTGCACCGATCCGATCACCCTGCCGCTGCCCGGGGCGGGCACCTCGGCCACCGAAGCGGTGAGCCTGCCGTTTCCCGTCCTCGGATCGCAGCCCGGCGTGGTCTATGTGGTCGGACCGCGCTACGTCGACGCAGACACGCTGATCTGGACCTCGGAAGACGGCGGCGAAAAATTCTCCGCCGCGAAGACGATCGCCAGCTCCGCCGGCGAGCTCGGCGTCGGTGGCGTGCTGCTCAATCCGCTCCACCTCGCCACGAAAGCGGCGCCCACCTCGGATCGCTTCGACATCGTCTCCGAAGATCCCGGGATCGGTTTCAGCGAAGCGGGCAACACGCTCACCGAAAATCGAGAGGTCGTCTTCGCGAACCCCGGTTCTTTTGCCCAGGGAACAACCCTGGGGCTGACGACGACGTCGCACCTACCCGTCGAGGCGTATTGGACCGACACCACGCCGGACGAAGTCTTCTACTACAGGAACACCAAAGAACCCACCAACAAAGAAACGTCCTGGGAAGGCCCGAAAAAGGTCACGAACGGGTATCTCCCGCGTCTGGCCGGCGGCCCCGACGGCTTGTACATGCTCTCCGATGACTACCTCTCCGGCGAATCGACCGAAAACCCCCCGGAAGTGCTCGAGGTACGCAAATACAAGGAATCGACGGGCACGTTTGAAGCGCCGGTGGTGGTGGCGCGCGACCCCAGCGCGGGCCTGTTCGTGACTGGCAACCTCTTCGAGAACCCCGAAACGGGAACGCTGTACGTGACCTGGCCCGAACAGGTCGGCGAAAACTATGTGATGAAGCTGTGGGAATCGACCGATGGTGGGGCGGCGTTCCACGGCGAACGCGAAATCGCGTTGCTCGAAGGCGATCCGGGTATTCCCTGGCTGGCAGCAGCGGCAGATGGCGATGGTTGGTTGACCTTCGCGGATGAGGGAGCGCTCGAGGTCGCCGACCTCGACCAGCTGGTCTTCCCCGGCCCGCCGATCACGGTCACTCCGACACCGACACCGGCCCCCTCGCCCGCTCCCACTCCCACACCTCTCCCGACCACGACCACCACAACCCAGTCCGGCGCCGGCAGCACCGGCGCGTCGCTGACGGTTCCCCAGGGCACCGCCGTGACCGACCAGGCGCACATCGCGGGCACGGCGGTGACGAGCGCGACGGGCACCGTCACGTACAACCTCTACAAGGACAGCAAGTGCACGGTCGCAGCGGCGGCCGGCAGCACGGCGAGCGTCCTCGGCGGGGTCGCCGGCCCGTCGGCCGCGGTCAAGCCGGCCCCCGGCACGTACTACTGGAAGGTCACCTACGGCGGCAACGCGACGAACGACGGCTCGACGAGCGCGTGCGGCAGCGAGGTGCTGGTGGTGGCGGTGAACGAGACCCACCTCGGGCTGCCCTCGAGCAACGCCTGCCTGAGCAAGCGCGCGTTCCTCGTACACCCGCGCGCGCCCAAGGGCGTGAAGCTCGTGAGCGTCGAGGTCCTGATCAACGGCAAGCTCTCGAAGAAAGGGCCGCTCTCGGGGCACGCGACGACGGTCAGCCTCGTCGGGCTGCCGAAGGGGACGTTCAAGGTCGCGCTGATCACGAAGTCCTCGAAGGGCAAGACCTACGAGGAAGTCCGCACGTTCCACACCTGCGTCTCCGGCAAGCACAAGAAAAAGAAGAAATGATCGGAAGGAAGAGCGATCGTATGCGTGCCTCCAGCAAGCGAAGAATCGGTGTGTCAGGCGCGTGCGTCGTTCCGTTGGCCTGCCTGGCGTTGATCGCGGGCCTGGCGCCGGCCGGCGCGGCGGCAAAGAAGCCCGTACGGCTGCTGCCGCCGGTGACGCATAAGAAAAAGAAGCCCACCCACGCACCGAACTGCGCGGATTTCGGCGTCCAGGAACTCGCGAACCTGGTCGACCTCGACGGGCTGACGCTCAAGAGCTCGGGCGCCATACCGGGCGCCCGCGGCAGCAGCTCCTGCATCTGGACTGACCAGGTGCCCGGCGAATACGAGTCCTTACTCACAGTCAACATCTCGCCCGAGCCCGCCTTTCTCGGCAAGCGGCAGCTCGAAGCCGCGGCGCGAGGGGGGGTCGCAGAAGGCAAGAAAGGCGGGGTGGTGAAATTGGGGCATGTACCCAAGGGAACCGTCGAGTTCACCGAAACTCAGACGAGCGACAACGACGCGCCGTGCACGGAAGAAGAACTGCAGAAGGGCATACAGCCCGAACAGATAGTCGCGTCCTGCAACCCCGAGCCCTCCGTGATAAGCGTCATCGTCGAGGCATACGGATCTCCCAAGCCAAACGTCGAACCGATCTTGCTGCAGGTCATCCTCGGCGAGCAGCAGAACGACGGGCACGCGGGGATCCTCCTGGGTGCGCTCACCCTCGTCGATCGGATTTACGAAAGCGATCTCAGCCACTGAGCCCACTGAGCCAAATCCGCGCACAAGCAAGGCCGACGAGCCACCGTGCAACCGCTCCCGGCGCGGATCTGCGCGAGCTTGCGGGGCCGCGAGGACTTCTACCCCTGGCGATTGCCGCCGCCGCGCTCGCCGCCGTCACGCTCGTACTCCTCCCCGCGGCGGCCGGCGCCGCATTTGTGACGCTCGGAGCGCCGGATCAGGACCAGGCGCTCGTCGGCCCTGCGTTCGCAGGCTCTGAGGTGGTGTGGGGCGAGCGGACGCTCCCGGGCACGTCGCGCGCTGAGCTTTCGGTCCTCGCCGCGGCTCCGGGAGCGCACGGCTCGACGCTGTTCTCCACGCGGCCGCAGCTGTCGATGGAAGACGAAATCGATCCCCTCGGTCTCGTCGCCTCGCCGAGGCGGATCGCGTTCGCGTATCAGGTGCAAGCCCCCCAATGTGGTCCCATGTCAGGGGCATGCGGCCTGCCGGATCTACCAGAAGCACGATCGGCCGCGGCGTTCAGTGGCCCGCTCGGCGGCCCGTTTCGCAGGCTCGCCGGAGACTCGCTGAAGAACGGCGCGATCGGTCTTTCCGGCGAAGAAGTGGTGCTCGCAGAGCCCGTGAACAAGGGTGGCGCGGACTACGACAGCGCATACGTGGAGGACCTCGCGAGCGGTGCGCCCGCACGGGACGTCGGCGCGGTCGGCGCCTCCGGCGTGTATGTCGCCGGCTCCTACATGGCGAGCTCAACCCTCAACTCCATCAACGTGACGACGCTCGCGGGCAAGCCGGTCTACAGCGTGCTCGCGCCCACCGCGCATCTGGCGGAATGCGCGCCTGACGCAAACGGAGTGCACAGATACCCGGAAGGAGCTACCGCATCCTGCGGCTACGCGCTCGGCGCCGATGGCACGCTGGCGATTGCGAGCATGGAACCGGGCGGCCTCTACTGGGCCTCGCCGGCGCAGCCGCAGCTGCACCCGATCGCGGTCACGCTCGCCAGTCCTCTCGTTGCGATCGCGAACGATGAAATCGTCTATCTCAGCCCCGTCGGGGCACACGACACACAGCTCTCCCTCACCGGCCTGACCGGTGGCACGCGGCCGATCAGCGCCCCAATCGACGGTGGCGGCGAAGCTGTCTCGGGGCTCGCGTTCAACGGCACGAGCGTCGCGTGGGCGGACCACTGTGTTTACGCCGGCGACGTGCCAGCCGCCGCATCGAGCACTCCACCGAACCCCGCCTGCCAGGCCGTGGCGGTCCACCCCCGCGTGAGCCGCTGCGCGACCTTCCACGCCAGGGGCTCCAAGTACGGCGTCTACATCGCAGACGGCCACGTCAAGTGCAGCGTCGCCGTCAGGATCCTGACGGCGGTCGACAGCGGCAAGGGCAAGATCGTCGAACACGGCTCCTCGGCTGGCTCATACGTTCTCTATCGGGGCTGGCTCTGCCCGTTCGGCAACATGGGCGAGCAGACCTGTGAGCACTCGGGACGTCCTGTCAACAATCCAAGCCAGGACATCGCAAGCCTGTCGTGCGCGATCGAACGGGGATGCCCCGTGCAGGCGGGCTTCCCGAACGAATAGGCGCAGCCGCAGTGGCGCCATGAGTTCCAAACGCCGTTGAATCGACCCTATAGCGCGCTTTACGGTCACGACACGTCTCTAAAGCTTTTGCGCTTTTTCTTTAGAGACGCTAGTGTGTTGCTGTGGAGCTCACTGACTACGCATCGACCCAATTTGGCAAACCTCGACGCACGCTCGGACGCCACGGATACGTGGCCTACTTTCCGGCGCCCATACCCCGAGCGATCGAGCTGCCCGGATCTACGATTCGGCTGCTGGCAGACGCAGAGGCCTCGCTGGGAAGGCTCGCGGGCGTCGGGCAATTGGTGCCAAATCCACATCTGCTGATCCGGCCATATCTCATGCGCGAGGCGCTTTCGTCGACTCGCATCGAGGGCACGCAGGCATCGCTGGCGGACGTCTTCGAAGTGCAGGCGAGCGGCGAGACTCCAAATGCAGATGTGGAGGAGGTCCTCAACTACATCGACGCACTCGAATGGGGTCTCGGGCAGCTGGGCGAGCTCCCGCTCGGCGTTCGTCTGATTCGCGAGATGCACCGACGACTCCTCTCCGGCGTGCGCGGCCGCGAGCGGCCGCCCGGCGAGTTTCGGAACACCCAGAACTGGATCGGGGGAAGCGGATCCACGATCGAGACAGCGTCGTTCGTCCCACCGCCACCGGGTGAGCTGCCGGCGCTACTCGCCGACTGGGAGCGCTATGCACACGAGACCGTCGAAGTCCCTTTGCTCGTCCAGAACGCGCTGCTCCACTACCAGTTCGAGACACTGCACCCTTTCCTCGACGGAAACGGCCGGATCGGCCGCCTGCTGTCCGTCTTCCTGCTAGTGGAGCACGGACGACTCCCAGCGCCCCTGCTCTATCTGAGCGCGTACCTGGAGCGTGACCGCGCGCGGTATTACGACTCGCTCCAGGCAGTTCGCCAACGCGGCGACGCGATTCCCTGGATCGAGCTCTTCCTCGCCGCAGTGCGTACCCAGGCCGCGGATGCCGTCGGGCGCTCCCAGCGTATCGTCGAGCTGCGCGAGCGCTACCGTGCGGCCGCCTCCGCGATCACATCGAACAAGGCGATCGCGCTCGTCGACCTCGTATGCGAAACGCCGATCATCTCCTCGCAAGCTGTCGAGGTCAGCTTGGGCGTTACGCGCCCCACAGCCCTGAAGCTCCTGCGTCAACTCGAAGATGTCGGCGTGCTCACGCAGGGCAATGCCGGCCCACGAGGTCAGCGCAGATATCTGGCGCGGGAGTTGATGGCGGTTGTGACGGACGAAGGAAGCTGAGACGCGACTTCAGGCGAGCGGCGTGGCTTCGCGTCTCTCTGACTACTGGACCGCCCGCCCGTTCGCCGTCAGCGCGACCTCGATGTTGCCGCGCGTCGCGTTCGAATACGGGCAGACCTCGTGCGCGCTGCGCACGAGCTCGACGGCGAGGTCTGCGTCCGCGACCGAGGGCAGGCTCACGTCGAGCGCGACGCCGAGCTGAAAGCCGCCGGAGCCGTTCGGGGTGAGCGTCACCTTCGAGTCGATCGCCGCGTCCTCGGCCTCGACCTTCGCGCGGCGGCCGGCGACGCCGAGCGCGCCCTCGAAGCAGGCGGCGTAGCCGACCGCGAACAGCTGCTCGGGGTTGGTGCCGTCGCCGGCGCCGCCCATCTCTTTCGGCAGGCGCAGCTGCACGTCGAGCTGGCCGTCGCTCGTGCGGCCGTGTCCCTGCCCGCGGCCTCCGGTGACGTGGGCCTCGGCGGTGTAGAGCACGTTGGACATCGATGACTCCTCGGTTTGGGGAAGGTGGTGGCGGGAGAGGACTGGACGAATCTACGAACTCCGCAAACCCTAGGGTAGGACCCTGTTGCGCACATATGGTTGCGTGGCCAAGCTCGTCCGACCGGGTCACAGGGGCCCAGACGCGGATGGCCTCATCTATGACACAGACCTTCAACACGCGCGGCGTCGCGATCTTCTTCACCACCCTGTTGGGCCTGCTCGTGGCGAACCCTGCCTACGCGGGCACCGGCGCCGGCACGCCGGCCAGCGCGCAGGCTCGCTGTCAGACCGAGAACGCGACGTTCAAGGCGCCCGGCGGGGACGCCTACTCCGACGGTGGCATGTCCGGGGAGGAACGCACATATGTCTGCGCGTATGCGGGTGGGCGCACCACAGAGATCGGTAAAGCCGGGAATCCGGAAGCCTCCAGCGGGGGCGGTGTCGGTCCCGCCGTGCAGCGCCTGGCCTTCGCGGGCGAGACCGCGAGCGTGGTCTACACCGACGAAGAAGGCACGCGCGAACTGCGGGTGATCGACCTCGCGAGCGGGCACACACAGTTCAGCTACAGCCTCGGCGGCGGCTCCTCCGGAATACCCGGCGAGGTCTCGGAAACGGGCCAAGCCGAGGTCGGCGCGATCGTCGTCGCGAGCGACGGCTCGGTGGCGTGGACCGAGCAGGCGGCGGGGAGGCACGGCTACGAGCTGATCGAGCACGGCCCGGACGGCACCACGGTGCTCGACGACACGCTCAGCACGGCCGCGCACTCGCTCACGCTGAGCGGCTCGACGCTGCACTGGCGCAGCTACGGCGGAGCCCTTCACAGCGCGACGCTGGACTGATGCTGCCTTTCCCCACCACCATCCGTGCCAGCCGTCTCAGCGGTGTCGTGCTGGCGCTCGCGATCGCCGTGCTCGCGGCGTTTGCGCCGGCCGCGAGCGCCGTCAACAACGGCATCGACGGCATCGAACCGAAACTGCAGGCAAGTGCCCAGGAACAGTCGCTGAAGCTCGCGGGCAAGCTCGGACTCTCCCTCACGAAGCTGCACCTCGCCGTCGGCTGGGCCCGCTTCCAGAAAGAAGTCCCGAACGGGCTGACCGGAACGAACACGGCGATCAATGGCCCAATCGACATGAACGGCCCGATCTGCGAGATCGCGATCAACCAACCCTGGTTCGACCCGATCGCGCCATATGAAAAAGAAGAGATCCTCGAGCACGAGGTATTCCACTGCTTCGAGAAAGAAATCGCGCCGGACAATCACGAAGAGGAAGACTGGATCAGTGAGGGCCTGGACCGCTGGACAGACCTGACCCTGTTCCCCGCAACCCACTTGCAGGGAGCACTCGGGTCGCTGACCAAGTACTACGCCTCACACGGCAAGAGCCTGTTCTCGCGCAGCTACGACTCCGTCGGCTTCTGGGCGCACGTGCAGGACGTCTATGGAGACCTCTGGCAACGCATCCCGGCGATCGTCCGCGCCGGCATCCACGGACAGAACCAGGCCGCGTTCGACGCCGCGGTCTCCGACGAAGCGAGCTTCCTCTCGAGCTGGGGCTCGAGCGCCTTCGACCTGCCGGGACAGGACACGAATTGGCTGATGAGCAGCCCGTTCCCCGGCCGCCACTGGCCCGAAGGCTCGGCGTCGGTCCCGGCACCAGAGGAAGTCGACGGGACGAGCCACTTCGAACTGGCTTCTTACAGCACCGCCCAGCTGAAGATCGTGCCACGCGCGGACAAGCCCCTGATCGAAATCCATCTCGGCGAGGCGGGCGGGCGCTTCGGCGTCGAGGAGAACTACGTCGACGAATCACTTACCGACAAGCTCTTCTGCAGCGCCGCCAACCCCGCGGAATGCGCCTGCCCGCCCGGTGATGAAGGCGCGATTCCGCCCGTGACCCCGCTTCCATCGAACCCGCTGCTCGGACTCGCCGCCGGCCGGCTCGGCGGCGGCGCGAGCATCCGCTACTTCGCGCCTCAGGACAGCAGCTACTGCAAACCGAAAGAACCGAAATCCCCGGAAGAACCGCTCGCACCGACAACGACGACCGCCTCCTCGTTCGGCGATCCGCATCTGCTCGGCTTCGGTGGCACCGCGCTCGAATTTCAGGCCGCCGGCGAGTTCA
This sequence comes from uncultured Solirubrobacterales bacterium, assembly GCA_963789675.1. Lineage (GTDB taxonomy): Bacteria > Actinomycetota > Thermoleophilia > Solirubrobacterales > Solirubrobacteraceae > Palsa-744. The sequence continues at coordinate 60,154 of CAWBLR010000005.1, forward strand.
CGCTCGTGAAGTCGACCACCACTAACGACCTCGAAGTGCAGGCGCGCCAGCAGCCGGAGGCATCGATCTTCGCGGTCGACACCGCCGTGGCGATGCGCGTCGGCCGCGCGGTCGTCGAGGTCGACCGCCCCGTGAACGACCGGGGCATATCGGTCTACGTCAACCATCGCCCGGTCCACGCCAAGAGTATCCGGCTGGCCGGCGGGGGCTCGGTGAAGCTCCTCTTGCTGCGCAACGCGGGTTTCGGCGGGAGCGAGAAGTTCCCGGGCGTGAAGGTCACCTGGCACGACGGGTCCTACGTCGAAATCCCGGAGAACTACGTCGGTCTGTCGCTGCTCGTCAAAGTCGCGCCCGATCGCCTCGGACATCTGACCGGCCTGCTCGGCGATCCCGGCGTGCACTCAGACACGGAGTTCCGCGGGCGCGAAGGCAAGCCGTACGCGCCGGCCACGCTCGAACAGGACGAAAAGGTCCTCTACCGCTCCTACGGCGCGAGCTGGCGCATCTCCCAACGCTCCTCGCTCTTCACCTACCCCCGTCACAAGAACACACACTCCTACACGATCCTCGACTTCCCCAAGAAGCACTTCAACGAGGGCGGCGTCGCGCTGGCCAAGGCGCTGCACGCCGAAGCGATCTGCCGGGCCGCCGGGATCACCAACCTGGCGCTGCTGCAGGCCTGCGAATACGACGTGCTCGTCACCGGCAAGCCGGGCTACGCCGCGGGCGATGGGCTCGTGCAGGCGGTCAGCGAACCCGGACCCACCCTTCCCGCCCCTGCGACCGGGCCCACCACCACGACGGGGCCAGTGGGCGTCGCGGCCCCGCCGGCGGAAGGCACCCCCGGCCCGAGTGCCCCCTCGCCGCCGCCGGCGATCGATCTCGGGGCGGGCGACGAGCAGCCGTCGGTCGCCTATGACCCCAACTCGGGCGACACCTACGTCGCCTGGCAGGACCCGGTGAGCGATGGCACGATCGACCTCTGTGTCGTGCCGAGCGGCGCCAGCACCTGTAACGGCGGGAGTGGGCCGTACAAGCTCGTCGACACGCTCGCGGGCGAAGGCGCCAGATTCTTCGCGGTCAAACTGCTGGTGGCGCCCGGTGGCACCGTCGTCGTGCTGGCGAACGTCGAGGGCGTCGAATCGGCCGCCAGGCCCGCGGGCTATGACTCCGACGGGGTGGTCGCATGGAGCTCGAAAGCGGGTGGCGCGGCCTTCGCGACGGGCGAACAGGGCATCGCCACCAAAGGCAAACTGCTCGCCGAGGCCTCCGGCTATATGCCGAACGCCGGCGCGGTCGCACTCAACTCCACGGAATTCCTCACCTACGGCAACAGCTACCCATTCAGCAATGGCGCAACCGACTTCACCCTGATGAAACCCGCCCCGAGCACGACACCGCTGGTCGACCACAAAGAAGAATTCGGCGACCAGGAGTACGTCGACGGCTCGCAGCTCGCCGCCGAGGAATACCCCGCGAAATCCGGCGAACACACGGTCGTGACCGTCGGCGCCGACCTCGACACGCCGGCAGGCTGCCCGGCTGGATCCGGCGAGGGAACCGGCTACGGCGTTGGCAAGGGGAAACCCGGCAAGCTGCAGGAACAGGCGGCCTGGAGCTCAAACTACTTCAAAGTCATCTCCTGCCCGGCCGAGGCGGCAGTGCTCACCGGCGGCGGCCCGGGCCACGCCGGGATCGGCGCCGTCCAGTCAGAAGGCTCGGGGCTCAACGACGCGGGCGCCGACGGCATCTCCTACCTGCCGTTCAACCCCACGAGCGACACATTCGGAGCTCCCGTTTCGATCAGCGAAGAGACGCCTTTCGCGTTCGACGGCGCCGACGATCTCAGCGCCTCCGAAGACTCCGCTGGCGGCGTCTACGCCTGCTGGTCCGACGGTCGCGGCGTGATGCTCGCCCACAGCAGCGACGGTGGCACAAACTGGCAGCCGGCGGCGATCACGGGTATCGAAGCAAGCGCCGATCAGGTGGTCCTCGGGACCTCCCCCGGGGAGGCCTCGATCGCCTACACCGCCAACCCGAGCGACGACGAAACCCAGGAGTACCTCGCCCCCTCGCTGTAGCCGATCGCCGCGCACCGGGGAAGCCCGCCCGCCCCGGCAACGCACGGAAGGCACCGCGCGGGAAGTTCATCGCCCGCGCGCACAACGCTGCCCGCGAGCGAGCTGCCGGCGAACGCGACCTGAGCCGGCCTCAGCCGAGCGCAGCGGCGGCCTGCTCGAGGCGGTCGTCGCCCCAGAACAGCTCCCCGCCGACGGCGACCGTCGGCACGCCGAAAACGCCACGCTCGTAAGCATCCTGCGTCGCCGCGCGCAGCGCATCCTTGACCGCGGGGTCAGCGGTCGCCTCTTCGACCGCGCGCGGATCGAGGCCAACCTCGGCGGCGACCGCGAGGACGTGCTCGGGCACGCCGAGATCGCGGCCGCGCTGGAAGGCCGCGCGGAAAGCGGCGAGCGTGAACTCGTGACCGCGGCCCTGCGCGAAGGCGTAGGTGCAAGCGCGCATCGCGAACAGGTAGTTGCTCGGCCACGGGTCGGGCCAGCGCACCGCGGGCAGGCCGTAGACCGCGGCGCGGCGCTGCACCTCGGCGATACCCGCGCGGCGGCGGTCGGGATCGCCGAGCGACCACGACGAGCGCCCGGCGAGCTTGAACAGCGCGCCCAGCGACACTGGCCGCCACTCCACGACACGGCCCGGCTGCCCGGCAGGCCGGTCGAGCTTCCCGGCGGCCTCGCCCTGCGTCCCGGCAGGCTCGCCCGGCGTCTCGCCAGACCCTCCCCGCACCATCACGGGCGGGGCGGGCGGGCTCAATACCGCTCCGATCCGCTCCGCCGTCAGATACGCGAACGGCGAGCCGAGGTCGAAGTAGAAAGTGACGTCGGACACCGGTGCAGGATTCACTAGCCCTCCTCGCCGCCGCCACCGTCCGATCCGGAGCGGAGGCTGGCGAGGAAGATGCTCTCCGCCATCCGCAGCAGGCCGATCGAGACGTGCGGGCGCAGGTCGCTGCTGCGCACCCTCACGTCGGAGCCGTGCGGCCCGATCACCTCGACGATCGTGCAGACGTCGCCGATCTCGCAGTCCTCGCCGTAGGCCTCTTCGAGCGCCTCCATCTGCGCCGCCACAACCTGCCCCACCTTGGTCTGATCAAGCGCCATCCGCGGTGCCCTCCTTCTTCTTTTTTTTCGGAAATCGTGTTGTGATTGTCGCCGCCTGATGCTCGCGGATCGCCTCCTGGCGCTCGCCGAGCGCCTGGCGAAACGCTAAGTATGCGGCGCGCTCGGCGAGCGCATGCGCCTCGCGCAGCGACTGCTTTGCGGCCTGCTTGGCGGCGCGCTTGATCTCGGAGCTCTCGCGTTTGACCTCGGCGCGCTTGCGCTTGGCCGCATCACGCCCGTCACGCTCGCCGTGGTTGGCGGCCGCGCGCTCGCTCCCGCGCAGCTCCCGCCACGCCGCGCGGGCCTGCTCGAGCGCGTCGACGACCTGCGCGCGGACATCCTCGGCGGCGCTCGCGGCCTCGCGCAGCTGTGCGCGCGTGCGAGCGCCCTGGGCGAGCAGGTTGAACGACCACAGTCCCGTGTCGAGCAGCCTGGCGGCGCGCTCGAGGTCGGCGAGCACCGCGTCGCGCAGCTCGCCGCCGCGCAGCCCGGCCTCGATCTGGCGGACGCGCGACTCGTAGGCGACTTCGAGCAGACCGGCGATCGCGCGCGCGGCGATCAGCGGCTCGGGATCGCGCGGGTCGACGTCGGCGCGGGCGGCGAGCTCCTCGGTGGCGACCGTCGACCAGGCGGCCCTGGAGGTCCAGCCAGGCCGCGCGCAGCGCCGGCGTCGTGGCGACCATCTCGGCGAACACCGGCATGAACATGTGGACCTCCTCGGGCAGCTCGCTGAGCTCGTCGAGGTCTTCGCCGAGCGCGCGCAGCACCGCCTTCGCCGGCGACTCGCTCGCGTCGCGCTCGCGCAGCGCCACCGCCAGGCGCGCGATCCCCTCGTCGGCGCGGTCGAAGACGAGCGACTCCTTCGTGGGGAAGTAGTTGTAGACGGTCTTCTCCGAGACCCCGACGACCTCGGCGATCTCCGCGACCTTCACGTGGTCGAAGCCGCGCACCACGAACAGGGTGGTCGCGACGTCGGAGATCTGCTGGCGCGTGTGCCGCTTCTTGCGCTCGCGCAGTCCCTCCCCCGGGCGGCGCCGTCGCGCCCAACGCTCCTGGGCCTGGCGCGCGAGCTCGAACGCCCCGGCCAGCTCCTCGCCCAGTTCGCGCACGAGCAGGCGCTGGATCGCGTCCTCCCCGGACATCGACAGCTCGCCGAGCAGATCGTCGTCTGCGAGTGGCTCCTGCCCCCCCGCGCCTGGGCCGCCGCCCTCCGGATCGCGGTGCCGCCGGCCCGCCGAGCTCGGGCCCCAATCCCCGGCGCCGGTCTCCGCAGTCCCCCGCTCCACCATGCCCATAGCCTACCAATAACTTCAGTTGCACAAAACTTTCAGTTACTGTACTATCCTCGCCATGCTCAATCCAGAGGCAGCGCACAACAACAAATTCCGGGCGCCCGGCAGCGATCGAAGCCGAGGGCCTGACGAAGCGCTTCGGCGAGTTCACCGCCGTCGACGCACTCGACCTGGAGGTTGAGACCGGGACCGTCGTTTCGCTGCTCGGGCCGAACGGCGCCGGGAAGACGACGATGGTGCGGATGCTCGCGACGCTGCTGCGCCCCGACGGCGGCAGCGCGCGGATCGCCGGGCACGACGTCGTCGGCGAAGCCGAGCAGGTGCGGCGGGTGATCTCGCTGACGGGCCAGTTCGCGGCGCTCGACAAGAACCTGACGGCGCGGGAGAACCTCGCGCTGATGGCGCGCCTGCGCGGCCACTCTCGCGGCGCCGCGAGAAAGATCGCCGAGGAGCTCGTCGAGCGCTTCGACATCGAGGAGTTTCGCGACCGGCTCGTCAAGAACCTGTCCGGCGGTCAGCGCCGCCGCGTGGACCTCGCCGCGGGGCTGATCGACAAGCCGCAGCTGCTCGTGCTCGACGAGCCGACGACCGGCCTCGACCCGCGCAGCCGCCAGGTCGTGTGGTCGACCGTCCGCGAGCTCGTCGCCGAAGGCGTGACGCTGCTGCTGACGACGCAGTACCTCGAAGAGGCCGACGCGCTGGCCGACCGCGTCGTGCTGATCGACCACGGCCGCGAGATCGCCGCCGGCACGCCGGCGCAGTTGAAGGCGCAGGTGGGAGAGCAGCGCGTCGATGTGCTGGCGCCCGACGGCGCCGCGCTCGAGCGACTCCGGGAGGCGCTCGGGGGGCGCTTTGAGATCGCGGTGGCGTCGGAGCAGCGCACGATCTCGATTCCGGCGCCAGATGAGGTCGAGGACCTCGCGCGCGTGACGCAGGCAATCAAAGCGAGCGGGATCGCGGTCGACGAGATCGCGCTGCGCCGCCCAACGCTCGACGACGCGTTCCTGGCGCTGACCGGCCATCCGGCCGAAGACGGCGGCGGCGAGCGGTCCGACGCGGAGCAAGCGCCGCCGAACATCAGAGGAGACAGAGCCGAGAGCCCGGAGCAGGAGGTAGTCACACGATGAGCAGCCACGCGATTGCCGAGGACCATGGCCGGATCGCAGCTCCCGACCGCTCACGCAACCCCGTGCGACGCTTCGTGGGCGACACCGCGCTCTTGACCGCGCGCAGCCTGCGCTCGATCCCGCGCGTGCCCGAGCGCCTGCTCGACGTGACGATCCAGCCGATCATCTTCATCCTGCTGTTCCTCTACGTGTTCGGCTCGGCGATCCACGTCGTCGGGATCGACTACAAGGACTACCTGTTCCCGGGCATCCTCGGCCAGTCGCTCGCGTTCGGCGTGATCGGCGCCGGCGTGGCGACCTCGAACGACATGACCGAAGGCGTGGTCGACCGCTTCCGCTCGCTGCCGATCAGCCGCCTGTCGATCATCACCGGCCAGGTGATGGGCCAGTTCTGCGAGGCGCTGCTCGGGCTCGCGATCACCGTGATCGTCGGTCTCTTGCTCGGCTGGGATCCGCACCTGACGCTGGCCCACGGAATCGAGCTGCTCGCGCTGATGATCCTGGCGGTGTTCGCGTTCACGTGGACGGGCGTGCTGTTCGGGATGATCGTGCGCTCGCCCGACGCGATGCAGGGAATGGGCTTCATCATCATCCTCCCGCTGACGTTCATGGCGGGCACGTTCGTCCCGATCGAAGGCCTCGACGCGGTGCCGCGGGCGATCGCCCAGTGGGACCCGATCTCGGCGCTGGTCGCGACCGTGCGCAAGCTGACCGAGGGCTACCCCTCGCACGGCTCCTGGCAGCTCGACCATCCGGAGATCGCGATGGTGTTCTGGTGCGTGCTGCTGCTCGCGATCTGCGTCCCGCTGGCGCTGCGCCGCTTCAACCGCACGCTCTCTAGCTGAGCTCCTTCCAGCACAGCCAGCCGACGTAGCCGTCGGGGACGTCGAGCGCCAGCGCCCGCCACGGGCCGGAGCGCCCGTCCGGCCAGGCGGCGGGCCCCTCGAGCCGGCGCGGGTCGTAGGCGAGCGCGTCGCCGAGCGCCTTCGACAGCGCCTCCTTGCTCGACCACAGCGAGGTGAAGTAGCGGTCGTGGTCCTCCGCTTGCGACGGCCCCGCGGAGGAGCGCTCGGCGGGCGTGCGGATCGAGTCGGCGAAGGCCGCGTCGCAGGGTTCGACGCGCTCGATGTCGACGCCGACCGCGGTGCTGTGCGCGGCGACGAGCGCAAACGGGAAGCGGTAGGAGCGCGAGCTGAACGGAGCGTCGGCGTGGGAGCTCGCCGCGCGCGCGAGCTCGCGCAGGGCCGCCTCGTCGGCGGCGCCGGCCGCGCGCGCGTCGAGCAGCCGCAGCAGCGGAGTCCGCTCCCCGTCGAGCAGCGGCGCCGTCAGCGCCCGCCGAGCCCAGCTCACACGCGGGACCAGCTCACACGCTTTTGACGGGAGCGCCGTGCCAGCGCGTGCCGGCGGGCAGCGCCTCGCCGCGCAGCACGACGGAGTGCCCGCCGATGCAGGCGCCCGCGCCGAGCGTCGTGTCGGGGAGCACGGCCGAGGTCGGGCCCATCGTCGCGCCCGCGCCGATCCGGGCCGGGCCGATCCGCAGCAGCCGGTCGTGGAAGACATGGGTCATCAGGCAGGAGCCGCGGTTGACCGCGCAGTCGTCCGCGAGCGTGACGACGTCGAACTCGGTGATCGCTGTGGTTTCGCACCACACGCCGCGGCCGACCCTGCTGCCCATCGCGCGCAGGTACAGCGACATCAGCGGCGTGCCGATCGCGAAGCGCAGCAGCCACTCGCCGGCGAGCTGCTCGTGGGCGGAGTTGACGAGCTCGTCGCGCCACACGAAGAACGACCACAGCGGATGCTGCCCGGCGCGGTAGCGGCCGATCACGAGCCACTTCAGCGCGACCGCGATCGCGGCCGAGAACAGGCCGGAGCAGAGCACGAGCAGCGGGCACAGCGCGATCATCGCCGGGATCCCGAGATGTCCGCCGAGCGCGTCGAGCACGACCAGGTCGAACAGGCCGAGCGCGAGCGAGATCGTGTTGGGGACGAAGATCCGGATCGCGTCCATCGTGCCCCGCGCGAGGATCAGTCGCCGCGGCGGTTCGGTCGTGCGCGCCGGATCGGAGACCTCGGAGACACGGGGCAGCTCGAGCGCGGGCACGCCGAACCAGGAGGTTCCCGCCGCCGGCTCGCGCGGTGCGAGCGTGAGCACGCCGAGCAGGCTGTCGTCGCCGAGCCGCGTGCCCTCGCGCAGCACCGAGCCGGGCCCGAGGAACGTGCGGCTGCCGACCTCGATCGACTCGATGTGCAGCCAGCCACCGCGTGCCCTCGCGCCGACGAAGGCGACGTCGTCGGTGGCGTGGCTGAACTCGCCGAAGGAGACGAGCGGATTGAGGCCGGTCGAGGTCGAAATCTCGGTGCGCCGCCCGACGCGAATGCCCATCAGGCGCAGCCAGCCGCGCGTGTAGAGCGAGGCGTAGAGCGGGAACAGCGCGCCGCCGGCCGTCTCCTGCAGATCGCCGGCGAACCACAGCGCCCAGCCCAGCGCCCCGCCCTCGCCGTGCCAACCTGGCCGCACGAGCTTCCACACGATCCGCAGCGTGAGCGCGACGAGCAGCGCGAGCGTCACCGTGGAGATCACCGCGAGCACGGCCGCCTCGCCGACGAGCACCGCAAGCGAGCCGCCGAGCGTCGGCGCGGGCGCCCCGAGCAGCACGAGCAGCACGAGCCCGGGGGCGAGCGCGAGCAGCACGAGCACGCCCTCCCAGGTGAAGCTGAGCGCGAACATCAGCTTCCAGAAGCGCGCGTGACGACCGGGCGAGGGCGGCTGCGCCGGCCAGTCCTTGCCCGCCCGGCCGAGCCGCCGAGCGGGGCTGCCGCCCCAGTGCTCGCCGGCGGGAATCTCCCCGGAGACGACGCTGCCGGGCTCGATCTCCGCGCCCGTGCCGATCCTCGCGCCGGGGGCGAGCAGCGTGCGTGCGCCGACGCTCGCGCCGGCGCCGATCTCGACCTCGCCGACGACGAGCTCCTGCCCGTCTACCCACCAGCCGCGCAGATCTACCTGCGACTCGACGGTCGCGCCCGCGCCGACCCGCACGAGCGAGGCGAGGCTGGGCATGCTCGCCAGGCGCGCACCCTCACCGATCTCGGCGCCGATCATGCGGGCGTAGCGCGCGGCGGCCGGCGTGCCGGCGAGCCGGTCGAGGTGACAGAACTCGCCGAGGCGCTCGAGCAACCACACGCGACAGGCCAGCCACGAATCGCGTTGGTAGCGCCCGGGGCGCAGCTGTGGCAGCAGCAGGCGGCGCGCCACGGCGGCGATGCCAACGCGGCCGAGCGGGCTGGCGAGCGCGAACCACGCGCCGATCAGCCAGCCCCAGCCAACGTGGGGCAGCCCGTCGGATTCGATGTTCCCGTAGCCGAGCGCGGCGATCGCCCATTGCGTCGAGGCCAGCGCGGTCAGCACCAGCACGCCCGCGAGCTGCATCGCGCCGAGCCGGCGCGATGGGTTGGGGACGGCGGTCGCCGCCTCGCTCGAGGCTTCCCCGAGCTGGTCCAGGCGCGCGGCGAGCGCGGCGAGGCCGCGATACTCGTAGACGTCGGCGACGGCGATCGCGGGGAAGCGCTCGCGCAGCACGGAGATCAGCTTCGCGGCCGCGACCGAGCTGCCGCCACAGGCGAAGAAGTCGGTCTCCGCGATCATGCTCAGCGGGCCGAGCTGCTCGATCCAGCGCTCGGCCAGCCAGGCCTCCGTGCCGGTGAGCGCCGGCGCGTCCGGATCCAGGCCCGAGGTGCCTGCGCCTGCGCCCGCGCCCGCGCCCGGGACACCCTCCAGCGGCCATGGCAGCGCCTTGCGGTCGACCTTGCCCGAGACCGCGAGCGGCAGCGCGTCGAGCACGACGACGAGCGGCTCGAGGCCGTCGGGCAGCTGCTCGGCCACCTGCGCGCGCACGTCGGCGGGATCGACCTCGCCGACGACGTAGCCGACGAGGATCTTGTTGGCCGCGGCGGTGCTCTGCACGGCGACCGCGGCGGCACGCACGCCTTTGACGGCGGCCAAGCGTGCCTCGACCTCGCCGAGCTCCAGGCGCCGCCCGGCGAGCTTGACCTGGTGGTCGCGGCGGCCGACGAAGTCGTAGCCGTGCACGGTCTCGCGCACGAGATCGCCGCTGCGGTAGGCGCGCTCCCAGCCGAGCGCGGGCAACGCGGCATAGCGTTCGCGATCGAGCCGCGGGTCGAGATAGCGCCCGAGCCCGACGCCGCCGATCGCAAGCTCTCCCGTCTCGCCGAGCGCGACCGGCACGCCGGCCTCGTCGACGATCGCCACCTCCCAGCCGTGCAGGGGCCAGCCGATCGTCACGGGCGTGCCGGGCCGCAGGCGCGTCGCCGTGCTGACGACGGTCGCCTCGGTCGGCCCGTACGTGTTCCACACCTCGCGCTCGCCCGCGGCGAGCCGAGCAGCGAGCTCCGGCGGGCAGGCCTCGCCGCCGAGGATCAGCAGGCGCACGCCCGCGAGCATCTCCTCGCTCCACATCGCGGCGAGCGTCGGGACCGTCGAGATCACGCTCACGCGGCGCTCGGCCAGCCAGGGACCGAGGTCGACGCCCGTGCGGATCAGCTCGCGCGGCGCCGGCACGAGCGCGGCGCCGTTGGCCCACGCCAGCCACATCTCCTCGCAGCTGGCGTCGAACGAGACCGACAGCCCCGCGAGCACGCGCTCGTCGGGGGCGACCGTCCACAGCCGCGCCTCCGCGTCGACGAACGCCGCCGCGGCGCGATGGCTGACCGCGACGCCCTTCGGCGCGCCGGTCGAGCCCGAGGTGAAGATGATCCAGGCGTCGTCCTCGGCGCTCGGGTCACTCGTCGCGAGCTGGCGCGACCGATCGGCCAGGCCGGCGCCGGGAGCGGAGGCGGAGGCGGAGGCGGAGGCGGAGGCCGAGGCGGCGAGACCGGCGACGGGCCGGCGCCTCGCAAACTGCAACTGCTCTTGCAGGACGCCGCAGACCTCGGCGCTCTCCCAGATCGTCTCGGCGCGCGCGGGCGGGTCGTCGGCGTCCACCGGCACGTAGGCCGCACCGGCGCGCAGTACGCCGAGAATCCCGACGTACAGCGATGAGCTTCCGCTCGCCAGCCGGATCCCGACCCGGGCGCCGGGACCCACACCAGCTTCGCGCAGCCGCTCGGCGACGCGATCGGCGGCAGCTGAGAGCTCCGCGTACGTGAGGGTCGCGTCGACCGCGTCGAGTGCGACTCTGTCTTCGTGGCGAGCGACCGTGCCCGCGAAGACGTCGAGCAGCGTACGTGCACGCGCGGGCTCGCCGCGCGTGGCGCGTACTCCCCCCAGCGTGCCCGAGGAGCCAGAGTCTTTCTCGATCGTTTTTATGGCGCCTGGCACGTCGAACATGTTCTCAGGGTTCATAAACCTTTCGTAAGAACCGTAGTCGCGGTCTTTCAGGAATCTTTATCGACAGTCCCGAGTCCCTATCGACCACCTGGACCCCGCACCTGGACCCCGCCGATCGAACGCGACTACGGCGCAGCCGGCACGACCGCGACCGGGGCATCCTCGACCGGCAGCTCCGCCGTGTCGAAGGTCGACCCCGGCAGGCGCTCGACGTGGCTCATCCGCTCGAGGAACGCCTCCTCGGTCTCGAGGAATCCGATCCGCGGCGTGCGGTAATGCATCGGCACGACCCAGCGCGGCCGTAGGCGCTCGATGATCGCGGCGGCACCGTCGGCGCCGATCGTCGGCCCGTCGCCGACGGGCAGGATCAGCAGGTCGACCGTCCCGATCGCGGCGGCCTGCTCGTCGCGCAGCGCGCTCTGGCCGAAATCGCCGAAGTGGGCCACGCGCAGGCCGTCGAGCTCGAACACGAAGATCGTGTTCGGCCCCCGCTCGGTGCCGGCCGCCTCGTCGTGCTCGGAGGCGATTGCGACGATCTCGCCGATCGGCGACTCCAGCTTGCCCGCGGTCGAGCGCAGGATCGCGGGGTCGCCGCCGATCGCGTCGACGCCGTTGTGATCGATGTGCTCGTGCGTCACGAGCAGCAGATCGGCCTCGACGCCCTCGATCGGCGGATAGTCGAACTGCATGCCGTGACTCGCCGCCATCGCCGACATGTCCGCGAACGGGTCGATCGCGACTTTCGTGTCTCCGGCGGTAAGGAGAAAGGCGGACTGGCCGTACCACTCAACTTGCATGCTGTTCCTCTCGGGTTTGGGTTGGGATGATCTTGCTCACTACGTTGCTCACGCCCCCGCTCGGGCGCCGTGCGCGGCTCCGTTGCCCGACGGCGAACCGCCGTTGCGCGTGGCCGCCCCGTTACCCGAGACCGCCGCGGCGCTCGCCGATGCTCCGTTGGCATCGGCCCGGGCCTGCCCGTCTCCGGCATCACCGGGGCTGTCGGAGGCGTGATACTTGCCGCCCCGCATCAGCGACGCGGCCGCGGCGATCAGGCAGGCGACGATCGCGAACGCGAACGCCTCGTGCAGGCCGGCGCGGAACGGCGCGGCGATCAGGTGGGGGAAGAACGAGTGGCCGACGAGCGTCGCGCGGTTAGCCGGCGAGAGCGCGCTCAGCGCGTGGGCGCCGACGAGGTGCTGGATCGGGTTGTAGCCGAGGAACGCGGCGAACAGGATCGAGACGGGCGGCAGGTGCGCGACGCCGGCGGCGGTCGCCGCGGCGACGCCGTGGGCCTTCAACCCGGCGGTCATCGCGCTGGGCAGGCTCGAGGACAGGCCGAAGATCATCAGCGTGAAGAAGATCCCGATCGAGAGCACCTGCGCGGAGTTCTGGAAGGTCTGGTTCATCCCCCCGCCCGCGCCCCGGTCGGTCGCCGGCAGGCTGTTCATCACGGCGGCGCGATTGGGCGAGGCGAACATGCCCATCGAGACGCCGTTCAGAAACAGGATCGCGGCGAACAGCGGGTAGGGAAAGTCGATCGGCAGCAGCGCGAGCAGGAAGAAGCTGAGCGCCGCGCCGAGCATCCCCCCGGTCGCGAACCAGCGCGCGCCGAAGCGGTCGGACAGGTAGCCGGAGGTCGGCCCGGCGACGAGCATGCCGACGATCAGCGGCAGCATGTAGATCCCCGCCCACAGCGGCGTTTCGGTGAAGTCGTAGCCGTGCTGGGGCAACCAGATGCCCTGCAGCCAGATGATCAGCATGAACATCAACCCGCCGCGGGCGACGGCCGAGAGGAACGTCGAGAGCGTGCCGAACGTGAACGCGCGGATCCGGAACAGCGGCAGGCGGAACATCGGGTCCTCCACGCGCCACTCGATCAGCGCGAACGCGACCAGCGAGGCCACGCCGGCGGCGAGCAGCGCGATCACCTTGGGGCTCGTCCAGCCAGTCGCGTGCCCACCGTAGGGACGGATGCCGTACGTGACCGAGACCATGATCAGGATCAGGCCGAGCGCGAACGTGAGGTTGCCCCACCAGTCGACCTTGGCCGGTTTGGGAGTGCTGCGCTCCTCGAGCTTCAGATACGCCCACACGGTGCCGAAGACGCCGATCGGCACCGAGATCAGGAACACCGCCCGCCAGTCGATCGGCGCGAGCAGGCCGCCGAGCACGAGGCCGACGAAGACGCCGCTGACGCCGACGATGTTGTTGATCCCGAGCGCCATCCCGCGCTGGTTGGCCGGGAAGGCGTCAGTCAGGATCGCCGCCGAGTTCGCGAGCAGGAACGCCGCCCCGACCCCCTGGACGATGCGAAAGACGATCAGGTAGAGCGCGCCCGAGCGTCCCGTCATCCAATCGATCGTCAGGAACAGCGAGGCGATCGTGTAGACGAGGAAGCCGAGGTTGTACATCTTCACCCGGCCGTACATGTCGCCGAGCCGGCCGAGGCTGACGATCAGGACGCTCGTGACGACGAGGAAGCCGAGGATCATCCACAGCAGGTAGAAGCTGTTCGCGGGCACGAGCGGGTCGAGGTGGATGCCGCGGAAGATCGAGGGCATCGCGATCAGCACGATCGACCCGTCGAGCACCGCGAGCAGCACGCCGAGCGTGACGTTCGAGAGCGCGATCCACTTGTAGGAGTCGCTCCTGTCCGCGGGTGCGCGCGAGGCGGTGGCGGTGGCCATGCCCCCACGCTAGCAACCTTACGATCACGTAAGGATCAGTTTGGAGCCGGGACGCGGCGGAGTTCGTTGCATACTCAGTGCAGCGAGGGGAAGTTGCAGGTTCGGGGACACCCAACCAACGGACGACGGAGGTTCAGAGAGATGAAGATCGGACGCTTGATTTTGAGGCTGGTCGTGGGCGGGCTGTTCGTCGGACACGGCACGCAGAAGCTGTTCGGCTGGTTCGGCGGCAACGGGCTCGACGCGACCGCACAGGGCTTCGAGCACCTCGGCCTGCGCCCCGGGCGCCAGAACGCGATCGCGGCCGGCGCCGCGGAGGCGGGCGGCGGCGCGCTGCTCGCGGTCGGGCTCGCGACGCCGCTGGCCTCCTCGGTCCTGATCGCGACGATGCTGACCGCGATCCACCGCGTGCACGCGAAGAACGGCCCGTGGGCCGGTGATGGCGGCTATGAGTACAACCTCGTCCTGATCGCCGCTGCGCTCACGCTCGCGGAGCTCGGACCGGGCGCGCTCTCGCTCGACGGCGCATCCGGGCGGGAACGCTCCGGGCCAGGCTGGGCGCTCGCCGCGCTCGCCGCCGGGGCCGCGGGCGCCTACGGCTCCTACGCGCTCGCCGAGGCGCAGCAGCCCGCGCCGGCCGCGGAGACGAGCTCCGAGCAAGCGGGCGGCAGCCCAGAAGCGGAGGCGAACGACGGGACCGCGGGCGCCGAGCGAACCGAGCGGGCGCTGAACGTCGAGGGCGCGAGCTGAGATGGCGGTCGAGTCCGGGGCAGCCGTCGAGCCAGAGTTACCGCTGCGCGGCGGTTGCGGCTGCAGGGCCGTCCGCTTCGAGGTGACCGCGCCGCTGGAGTCGGCGAAATACTGCCACTGCACGCGCTGCCAGCGGCGCACGGGAACCGCCGCCTCCGCGAGCGTCCGCCCGCAGCCGGGATCGTTTCGAATCGTCTCCGGCGAGGAGTACCTGCGCGCGTGGCGGCCGGACGGCGGCGCGGAGAAGTGGTTCTGCGGCGAGTGCGGTTCGGCGCTGTTCAGCCGCAGCCCCGCGGATCCAGACCGCATCGGTATCCGCCTCGGCGCCTTCGACGGCGATCCGGGGATCAGGCCGAGCCTGCGCCAGTTCGTCGCCTACGCCGCACCCTGGGAGACGATCCCGGACGACGGGCTGCCGCGATATCCGGAGAGCGCGGACTGAGCGCGTAGACCGCGACCGGCGGGAATCGGACGGCGATAGACGGCCATGTCCGATTCCCGCGAGATAATGCCTGGTCGGTGTGCCAATGTAGGCGCATGGACTTCGACTCGGACCGCCTGTGGATCGCCGTCGAGGCCGAAGACCCGCGCTTTGACGGATGGGTCTTCTGCGGTGTGAAGACGACCGGGATCTACTGCCGGCCGAGCTGTCCCGCACGGACGCCGAAACGCGAGAACGTGCGCTTCTTCGCAACCGCCGCGGCGGCGCAGGGAGCGGGCTTTCGCGCGTGCAAGCGCTGCCGCCCGGACGCCACGCCGGGCTCGCCGGACTGGGACCTGCGCGCGGATCTCGTCGGGCGCGCGATGCGTCTGATCGCCGATGGCGTGGTCGACCGCGAGGGCGTCGGCGGTCTCGCCGGCCGCCTCGGCTACACCGAGCGCCACGTCCACCGCCAGCTCGTCGCGACGGTCGGGGCAGGACCACTCGCATTGGCCCGCGCCCAGCGTGCGCAGACCGCCCGCATCCTGCTCGAGACGACGGCCGTGCCGATCGCGGGCGTCGCGTTCGCCGCGGGCTTTCAGAGCGTGCGCCAGTTCAACGCGACCGTGCGGGAAGTGTTCGCGCTGACCCCGCGCGAGCTGCGCACGCGCGCGCGACGCGGAGATCGCTCGCTCCAGAGCGGCGCGCTGTCGCTGCGTCTCCCCTATCGAGCTCCGCTGGACGCGGCCGGCCTGATCGCGTTCCTCGGCCTGCGCGCTGTGCCTGGCATCGAGGAGGTCGACGACGGCGCGTACCGGCGCAGCCTGCGGTTGCCCCATGGCAGCGGCGTCGTCGAGCTGAGTCCAGGCGACGGGTACGTGCACGCCCGCTATTGGCTACAGGACCTACGCGATCTGGCCGCGGCGATGCAGCGCTCACGTGCCTTGCTCGACCTCGACTCCGACCCGCTCAGCGTGATCGAGACACTCGGCCAAGACCAGCTGCTCGGGGCACTCGTGCAAAAGGCCCCGGGACGGCGGGTACCGGGGCACGTCGACGGGAACGAGCTCGCGATCCGCGCGGTGCTCGGCCAGCAGGTCTCGCTGCGCGGCGCCGCGACGCTCGCGGGGCGGCTCGTGAGCGAATACGGCGAACGACTGCCCCAGCCGCTCGGCGGTGTGACACACCTGTTCCCCTCGACCGCAGCGCTGGCCGAGGCAGACCCGGAGCGCTTGGCGATGCCGCAGGCTCGTCGGCGCGCGCTACTAGGTCTCGCGAAGGTACTCGCGAGCGGAGACCTGACGCTCGACGCGGGCAGCGATCGCGGCGAGGCACGCGGGAGGCTGCTGGCATTGCCGGGAATCGGCGAGTGGACGACGGAGTACATCGCGATGCGCGCGCTACGCGACCCCGACGCCTTCTTGCCAAGCGATCTCGGTGTGCGCCATGCACTCGAGCAGCTCGGCCAGGACGGACAGCCGGCTGCGGCGACGGAGCTGGCGGAACGCTGGCGCCCTTACCGCGCGTATGCACTACAGCACCTATGGGCCTCGCTCGGCCCGCCAAAACGAGCAAAAAAGAGCAGTGAAGAGGACAACAGAAGCGACACCAAAAACAGACAGTGACACAGCGACACGAACGAGCGACGCCGAGCAAAGAATCGCGGCGTGAGAAAGGTGACGAGATCGATGCCCACCACCGCGATGCAAACCGAGCACGACAAACAGATCACGCAGATCCTGTACACGACGATGGCCAGCCCAATCGGCGAGCTGCTGCTCGTGGGCGACGGCGTCACCCTGAGCGGCCTCTACATGCAGGACGGCCGCAAGCCCAAGCGGGTCTCCCCGGATTGGACCGAGTCAGCAGCGCCATTCGCGGACGTGAGAGCGCAACTCGAGGAGTACTTCGCCGGCGAGCGCACGACCTTCGACGTCCGCCTGGCCCCCGAGGGAGCGCCCTTCGAACGCGAGGTCTGGCGCGCGCTCGAGGAGATCCCCTACGGCGAGACCGTCAGCTACGGCGAGATCGCCCGCCGCGTCGGCCAGCCGAGCGCCGCACGCGCCGTTGGTACCGCCAACGGACGCAACCCGATCGCCGTGATCGTCCCCTGCCACCGCGTGATCGGCGCCGACGGCTCGCTCACCGGCTACGGCGGCGGGCTCGAGCGCAAGCGCCTGCTGCTCGAGCTCGAGCGCGGCCAGGGGCGCTTGCAAGCATGATGCGCTGATGAGACGGGTACAGATGCGGCGCGGGGACGCTCCGGGAAAACTTTTGATCCGGCGTGTCCCGTTTGCGGCCTGTGGTCGGAATAGGCAGGGAGATGGCACGCGCAAACGCGAACGACACACCGATCGCCCCCGACCACGGCCGCATCGCTGCCGTCCAGGCACTGATCGGCCTGGCGCACCGCCAGATCGACGCCGGCCTGTCGCGCGCGGCAAACATCGATACACAGGCACTCGGACTGATCGGACTCGACGCCGCACTGATCGCGGTGACCTGCTCATCGGAGAGTACCGCCGCCTCGACCTGGGCAACGGCAACCAAAGGCCCTTGAAAGCCAAGGTGATACGCCTGGTGATTGCCCTTGGCGTGCTGATGTTCACGATTCTCTACACGACGCTGCTGATCGTGCTCTAGGATTGGAGTCCAGATGCCGAAAGAGCCAGACAACGACACGATTGCGGCGGACGCACAGCCAGCGGAGCCACAGCGCACCCCCTGGCCACCGCTGCCCGAGCCATTCGACGTCCCGCACGTCACGATCAGCGGAGGCACCTTCGGTGGTTTCGAAGTCATGCGCAGCGAATACATCGACAGATCCAACCCACGCCGAGGCATACTGCACAGGCTCTTCCACCATTCGTAACAGACCGGCGCTTCGGGCTCGGACAGCTACTTGCACGTGCCTTGCATTTCCGCGACTTCGCCTGCTTCGCTGGGCCGTATTCCTTTGTCAGGCGTAACCACGCGTATGTATCAAGGATGAACTGCACAGCAGCCGCCAGGCAGGCGGCCCATAAACATCCTCCCACGTAACCGCTCACCCGCGGGCGTTAGGATCTGAGAGATGGGCGAGCTTCCCACGGTCTGTGTGATCGGAGCCGGCGTCAGCGGGCTGACCGCGTGCAAGGCGCTCGCCGACCACGGCATCCCCCACACGTGCTTCGAGGCCTCCGACGAGGTCGGCGGCAACTGGTACTTCGAAAACCCCAACGGGACCTCCTCGGCGTACCGCTCGCTGCACATCGACATCTCCAAGCCCTCGATCTCCTTCGCGGACTTCCCGATGCCCGCGCGCTACCCCGACTATCCGCACCACACGCACATCTTCGAGTGGCTGCGCGACTACGCCGACACGTTCTCCCTGCGCGAGCGGATCCGCTTCAACACGCGCGTCGCCCGCGCCGAGCGCGGGCCCAGCGGCGGCTGGGAGATCACGCTCGGGGACGGCTCCAGCGAGCGCTTCGACGCGCTGCTCGTCTGCAACGGGCACCACTGGGACCCGCGCTACCCCGACTTCCCCGGCGCGTTCGACGGGCCGACAATCCACTCGCACGACTACATCGATCCCTCCACCCCGCTCGACCTCTACGGCAAGCGCGTGCTCGTCGTCGGGATCGGCAACAGCGCCGTCGACATCGTCTCCGAGCTCGGCCGCAAGACCGTCTCGGACACCGTCTTCCTCTCGACCCGCTCCGGCGCGTGGGTCGTGCCGAAGTACATCTTCGGCAAGCCCGCCGACCAGGTCTTCAAGACGAACCCGCGGCTGCCGGTCGGACTGCAGCGGCGGCTCGCCCGGATCGTGCCGCGGATCTTCTCCGGGCGCATGGAGGACTTCGGGCTGCCGACGCCCAACCACAACTTCCTCGACGCCCACCCGACCGTCTCCTCCGAGCTGCTCGGCCGGCTCGGCTCCGGCGACGCGGTCGCCAAGGGCGACGTCGCCGAGCTGCTGGGCGACCGCGTGCGCTTCGCCGACGGCTCGGTCGAGCCCGTCGACGCGATCGTCTACGCGACCGGCTACAAGGTCTCCTTCCCGTTCTTCTCCCCCGAGCTCATCTCCGCCCCGGGGAACGTGCTGCCGCTGTACAAGCGGATGCTGCGGCCGGGGATCGACGACCTCGCGTTCATCGGGCTGGGCCAGCCGATCCCCACGATCTTCCCGTTCGCCGAGCTGCAGTCGAAGCTCGCCGCGCGCTGGCTCGCCGGCGATTGGGCGCCGCCCGCGCGGGCGGAGATGGAAGCCGAGATCGCGCGCGACGAGGCGTTTCACCTCGGCCACTTCGTCGATAAGCCCCGCCACACGATGCAGCTCGAGTGGTACACGTTCGCGCACGAGCTGCGCACGCGCTCGATCCCCGCCGGCCAGGCGCGGGCGCGAGCCGGGGCGCCGACCGGGCGCGCGGTGGCGGGGCGCGCGGCGGTGCTCAGCCCCGCTTAGCCTTCTTCGGGCCCGATCTGCTCGATGAACGCCGCCAGCGCCGCGACCTCGCCCGGCTCGCCGGCAAGGTGCAAGCGCCTGACCGCCGCGAGCATCGGCGCCGCGTCGTATCCCTTCAGCTCGGCCTGCTCGGGATGCTCGAGCCCTTCGCGCAGGAAGCGTTCGTCCACGAGCACCCTCCGCCCGTCGGCGAGCGTCACGGCGTGCCCCGCGAAGCCCGCGAAATCGGGGCCCACGCTCTTTGCCCTGCCGACGAGATGACACGCCGTGCAGCCGTCGGCAACCGCGAGGTGGGCGCCCTGTTCGACGAGCTGCTCCTCGTGGGTGAAGGGTGCCGTGACGTAGGCGGGCACGCTCGAGCTCGACGAGCCCGCCCCGCTCGAAGGACCGCTCGAACCGCAGCCGGCGAGGGCGAGCAAGAGCGCAACGACAGCGGAGGGCAAGGACAGTTGTTTTGGCGCGCTCGCTTGCGCCCGTGCATCCGCTCGTGCTCGCGCGCCGAATCATGCTCGCGAGCAAGGCCGTCGATCGCCTGCTTTCCACGCCTTCTAGGTTATGTGGCGCGTTCGTTATGTGGCGCGTTCGGCCGAACGCAGGCCGGTGAGCAGCCAGACGGCGAACACCAGGATCAGGCCGGCCGCGCACACGAAGGCCAGGCCCGTGTGGTTCTGCACGCCGGAGATCAGGCCGCGCCCGGCGTCGAGGAAGGCGGTCGCCGGGTTGACGCTCGCGACGTCGTGGATCCAGCCCTTCAGCAGCTCCAGCGGCACGTAGACGGGCGCGAGGAACAGGATCAGGAAGACCGGCGTCTGCATCAGCGGGCCGGCCTGGATCGTGCGGAAGCGAAACGCGACGCCGCCGGCCCAGCCGTAGCCGACGAGCACGAGCAGCGCCGCGAGGCCGTACAGGCCGAAGACGTCGACCCCGTCGCCGGTGATCCGCATGCCCGAGACGAGCGCCACGGCCGTCACCAGGCTCAGCGTGATCGCCGCGCGCGAGAGCCCCACGATCGCGTAGCCGAGCGCGATCCCGCGACGGTCCTCGGCCGCCAGCATCAGCCGCCGGGCGAAGCCGCTTTCGAAGTCGAACGCGAGCGTGAAGCCGGTGAACAGGCCCGAGAACATCGCCGACTGGCACAGCACGAACACGAACTGGAACGCCGTATAGCCCGCCGGGAACGTGAAGCCGGGCACTTTCCCGAGGGCAGACAGCCCGCCGGCGAAGCTCGCGAAGAACACGAGCGGGAAGATCAGCGAAGGGAAGATCAGGTCGGGGCGGCGGATGTAGGTGTGCATCCCCCGCCACGCGACCGTCCAGGCGACGCGCCACAGGCCACCGTGGGTGGGGCGGACCGCGCTCATGCCGCCCATCCTGGGTTCGCAGGGCAAGCTGGACAAGGAATCGAAGGCCCACCCATCCCGCGTGGCGTGCCGCACGTGTGCTGGCCGATCTTCGATCGGTAGGACGCCGATCCAGCGCCGCCATGCGGGCCCAGGATCATGTCCTTTGCATCCTTCTGCCCAAGGCGGCGTTGGCCGCGATCAGCGCGATCAATCCGAGCACGCCCGCCACCAGGAAGCCGCGCCACAGCGCGGTCGCGTCCCAGCCGTAGATGTAGAGGCTGCGGAACCCCTCGATCAGATACGAGATCGGGTTCCAGTCGGCGACCGTGTGAAACCAGCCGTTGCCGAGCAGGTTGCGCGGCAGGTTGCTCGAGGACAGGAACACGAACACGAAGAACAGCGGGAACAGCCCCTGCACCGCTTCGCCGGAGCCCGTCCACAGCGCGGCCGCGCAACCGAACGCGCCAAACGCGACGGTCGCGAGCGAGCCCAGCGCGATCACCACGAGCGCGCCGCCGAAGCCGGCGTCGAGATGAGCGCCCACGACGAGGCCGATCAGGATGTAGACCGTCGACTGCAGCGCGCCGACCGCGGCGACCCCCACGAGCAGGCCCGCGATCAGCGCCACCCGCCGCAGGGGTGTCAGCGCGAGCCGGTTGAAGAAGCCGCTCTCGATGTCCTCCGCGAGGTTCGTCCCGGTGTTGATCAGCGCGAACATCGCCCCCTGCAGGAACGCGACGGCGATCGCGAACGACACGTAGGAGTGCGTCGGAAAGCCCGGCAGCAGCGTCGCCGATTTCAGGCCGCTGGCGTTGACCGCCAGGAGGATCACCGGGAAGAACACGATCGGGAACAGCTGGAACGGCTGGCGCAGCGTCTTGCGCATCGAGCGCCGCGCGAGCACGCTCACCTGGGTGGAGAGCAGGCTGTTCATGCGCTTGCGGGCACGGAGGCGCTCTCGGCCGTCCTCGCCCTCCCCGTCCCCCGCGCCCTCCAGCGAGCGGCCGGTCTTCGCCAGGAACACGTCGTCGAGCGTCGGCGTGTGCAGCCGCAGGTCGGCGATCGGCAGGTTCTCCGCGTCGAGCGTGCGGACGATCTCGGCGAGGTCGCTCACGCCCTCGGGCAGCCGCGCGGCGACGCTGCCCGCCGCGGCCGCGCCCTCCTCGCCGAAGCGGCCCAGAACCTCCCGCAGCCGCTCGCGGTCGCCCGGGTCCTGGGGCACGACCTCGACGCTCGAGCGCCCGATCTCCGCCTTCAGCGCCTTCGGCGTGCCCTCGGCGACGATCGTGCCGCGGTCGATGATCCCGACGCGGTCGGCGAGCACGTCGGCCTCCTCGAGGTACTGCGTCGTCAGGAACACGGTCACGCCGTCGTCGGCCAACCGGCGCACCTCGTCCCACAGCGCCGCGCGGCGACTGCGGGTCGAGGCCGGTCGTCGGCTCGTCGAGGAACAGCAGCCGCGGGCGGTGCACGAGCGCGAGGCCGAGGTCGAGGCGGCGCTTCATCCCGCCCGAGTAGCCGCCGACCTTGCGATCGGCCGCGTCGGTCAGCCCGACGCGCTCCAGCAGCTCGGCGCCGCGCGCTTCGCGTTCGTCCTTGCCGAGGCCATGCAGCGCGCTCTGCAGGCGCATGTGCTCGGTGCCCGTCAGGAACGGGTCGAGCGCGGACTCCTGCAGCGAGGCGCCGATCGCGCCGCGCACCTCGGCGCCCTGCGTGACCACGTCGAGGCCGGCGACGCGCGCCTTGCCGGAGGTGGGCGGCAGCAGCGTCGTGAGCACGAGCACCGTCGTCGACTTGCCCGCGCCGTTCGGCCCGAGGAAGCCATAGATCTCGCCCGGCGCGACCCGCAGGTCGATGCCGTCGACGGCGCGCACGCCGCCCTTGAAGTCCTTGACGAGGCCTTCGACCTCGATGCCGTTCTCGGCCGTACTCACGACCCACTCCGATGCTCGGCGCTCGTCACGACAGGCTCCCTTCGTTCAGCGTCTCGGCGCTCATCATAAGCAGCTCCCCCTCGACTTCCGCCGCGGACCGATCACAGCCGGCCCCCCGAGCCAACCGCCGTTGCTTTTACGTTCCCTGGATCGTCTAGGGTGGCGTGAGAACCGCCCCGTGACATCAAGCCAGGACGACAGCTCCGAGCACCGCCAGAACGGCGCGCGGCAAACCCCGCGCCCCAGGCCCGTGTCGACGCTGCCGCCGCAGTTCGACGAGTGGCAGATCGAGCTGCACGGCCGCCGCGTGGTCTACCGCGTCGCCGGCTCAGGGCCGCCAGTCGTGCTGATCCACGGGATGCTCAACTCCTCCAGCCACTGGCGCGCGGTGGCGCTGAACCTGGCGCGCGAGCACACGGTGATCGCGCCCGACCTGATCGGCCATGGCGACTCGGCCGCGCCGCGCGGGGACTACTCGCTCGGCGCGCACGCCTCGAGCATTCGCGACCTGCTCGCCGCGATCGGGGTCGACCGCGCGAGCATCGTCGGGCACTCGCTCGGCGGGGGCGTGGCGATGCAGTTCTTCTACCAGTTCCCCCAGCGCGTCGAGCGGCTCGTGCTCGTCTCCAGCGGCGGCCTCGGCCACGAGGTCAGCCCGATGCTGCGCAGCGCCGCGCTGCCGGGCGTCTCGGGGCTGCTGTCGATGACGATCCACCCGCGGCTGACCGGCGCGCTGATGAACGGCGGGCGGCGCCTGCGCGAGCGCGAGGTTCGCCTCGGCGTGTACATGCAGGCGCTCGCGCGAGCGCTGCGCCCGCTGGAGAACGGCGACGCGCGCCAGGCGTTCCTGCAGACGCTGCGCGCGGTGATCGACGTGCACGGCCAGCGCGTGAGCGCGACCGACCGGCTGTACCTGCTCGAGCGGATGCCGACGATGATCGTGTGGGGCGAGCGCGACAACACGATCCCCCTGCGAGCACGGCCGCGAAGCGCACGAGGCGATCCCGCACAGCTACTTCGAGACGCTGCCCAACGCCGCGCACTTCCCCCACCTGGAAGACCCGGAAGGGCTGTCCGACGCGCTGCGCGAGTTCATCGCAGAGACCCAGCCCGGCGGGATCGACGACGCCGACTGGGGCGCGGTGCTGGAGCGGCATTCGCCGCCGCGGCGCGTCGGGGACGCCGCGGCCTGAGGGACGCGCTCGAGCCCCACTCGGCGCCGTCGAAGTCCACGTTGCGCGGCCCGGGGCCGCCCCCGCTCGCTCGACTCCGACAAAGGGCGCCCGTCCCGTCAGGAGTAGCCGTTGGCGAGGTACAGCCCGAGCCGGACGATCGCCAGCGAGAGAGCAATACGATCGCCTCGAAGATGCGGACGCGATTCACGGGTGACGGGCGGCGATCGGGTGGACGACGCGCTCCAGCGTCTGCGCGAGCGTCTGGACGCGTGGCAGGTGCTCGCGGGTCAAGCTCTCCAGCTGCGCTCGTCCCCGATCGGTGAGCGCGAGGTGCACGCGGCGATGATCGACGGCGTCGCGGTCGCGACAGATCAGGCCCGCGCTCTCCGCGCGCTGGGCGAGCTCCACGGCGCTGTGGTGGCGTATGTGCAGCTCCTCGGCGGCCTGTCCGATCGTCGGCCCGGGCGTGTCCAGGTGGCCGCGAACGACCAGCAGCAGCTGGTGCAGCGACGGCGTCAGCCCGGCGTTCTGGGCCGCCTGCTCGCTCCAGCGCAGAAAATCGCGCAGCTCGCTGCGAAACGCCAGCAGCCGCTGATAGTCCTCGTCGAGCAGCGGACGGTCGCTGCTCGGCGACCGGTCCATGACGCCCTCGCCGGTGGTGGGCGTGCTCATGCTGCCGGCTCCCGGACCGGCAGCCGACCGCCGGGCGCCGAGACCCGCCGGCGCGGCCCGAGCGGACGTTCGCGGTGGC
Organism: uncultured Solirubrobacterales bacterium; assembly: GCA_963789675.1. Taxonomy (GTDB): domain Bacteria; phylum Actinomycetota; class Thermoleophilia; order Solirubrobacterales; family Solirubrobacteraceae; genus Palsa-744. Next base: position 84,604 of record CAWBLR010000005.1, read on the forward strand.
GCTCCTCGACGAGCACCCGCTCGTGGGCCTTGAGCAGATCGAACTGGCTCACCAGCCCCACCAGTCGCGCCGGGTTCTCGCGGTCTGCGACCGGCAATACGCCGTGTCCGGTCGAGACCATCCTGTCGGCGACCTCGCGCAACGTCTCGTCGGCGAAGGCGAGGATCGGCTCGCGCGCCAGATCGCTCACCGCGGCTGGAGCTCGCGGACCGGCGCGCGGCAAGCACATCGGAGAAAGCCAGCACACCGACGAGCCGTCTCGTCCGGCGTCGAGCACCGGATACAGACGCTGACGGCGCTCGGCGCTGCCCTCCGGCAGGCGCTCGTAGAGCTCCGCCGTGGGCGTCTGTGGCCGCACCGTCAGCACGTCTGTCGCCATCACGTCCGCCACGAGCAGGGCGTGCAGCGGGTCGATCTCGTACTCGCGCGTGACGTGGTAGCCGCGGCGGGCGATCTTCTCGGTCAGGATCGAGCGCTTCAGGGTCAGGACGCTCACCAGATGCGCGATCGTACACGCGACCAGCAGCGCCAGCAGCGCGTTCACGTCGTGGGTGAGCTCGAGCGCGAAGACGATGCTCGTGAACGGCGAGCGCATCACGCCGGCCATCGCGGCGGCCATCCCGATCAGCGCCCAGGTGCCCTCCCCGGCGCCCGGCAGTACCGCGCCCAGCAGCCCGCCGAGGGCGGCGCCGAGCATCAGCAGCGGGGCGAGGATCCCACCGCTCGTGTTCGACCCGAGCGCGATCGACCAGACCGCCAGCTTGACCACCAGCAGCACCGCCAGCGCCCCGAGCGCGAGCTGCCCCGCGAGCTGCGCGCCGATCGTTTCATAGCCCACGCCGAGCACGCGCGGATCGATCAGGCCGCCGATGCCGACGAACACGCCGCCGATCGCCGGCCACCACGACCAGTGCAGGGGCAGCCGCCCGAACAGATCCTCCGCCCCGTAGACGCAGCGCGTCATCACCCACGCGAGCCCTCCGCAGGCGAGGCCGACCAGCACCGCTCCGAGCGTCACCGACAGCGCCCAGCGCGCCGTGGGCGCTCGATCGCAAACAGCGGCGCGGCCCGCAACAGCCCGGCGCTCGCGAGCGCTTCCCGCACCGCCTCGGCCGAGCACGCCGCGAGCGCGACCGGGATCATCGAGCGCGGGCGCCACTCGAACAGCAGAAGCTCCACCGCCAGCAGCACGGCCGCGACCGGGGTCGCGAACACCGCGGTCATGCCGCCCGCCGCCCCGGCCACGAGCAGCGTGCGCCGCTCGTGCCGCGGTCAGATGCAGCAGCTGCCCGACGATGCTCCCGAGCGCGCCGCCGGTCACGATGATCGGTCCCTCCGCGCCGAACGGACCGCCCGTGCCGATGCTCACGGCGCTGGAGATCGGCTTGAGCACCGCCAGCCTCGGCTCCATGCGGCTGCCGCGCAGGAGGATCGTTTCCATCGCCTCGGGAATCCCATGCCCGCGAATGCGCTCGGAGCCGACCCGTGCCATCACGCCCACGATCAGGCCCCCGACCACCGGCACCAAGCACGCTCCACACGCCGAGCACGTGTACGTCGGGGCTCGCGAGGCTGGTGCTGAGCGTCCCCGTGTAGGCGAGGTGCGTGATCAGGCCGATCAGGTCCAGCAGCGCCAGCGCGAGCAGCGCGACAGCCGCCCCCACGAGCACCGCCGCCACGGCCAGCCGGAGGACCGACCGCGTCGTCGTGAAGTCGCCGAGCTCACGCTGCTGCGGCTCCCGGCGGCCCCGTCTCCGGGGGCACGATCGCGTCGCTGCGGAAACCGCTCGGCGATGGCCATTGCTCGCCGCCACGCGGGAAATCATATCGGGTAGCGATATTTCAACGGTCGGCGCCCGCCGAGCGGTGCTCGCCGTGATAGGCTCGCCCGCCTTCGGTGAGGTTCTCGATCGAACGTCCGGCCGTCCGTCCGTCCGGTCCAGGGCACTTTCGTCAGGGAGGAAGCTGAAATCGTGAAGCTCGTGATCGCCATCGTGCGCCCGGAGAAGGTCAACGACGTGCTGGAGGCTCTCTACCGCGCCGAGGTGGGCGGCATCTCGATGAGCCGCGTCCAGGGACACGGAGGCGAGCTCGACCGGGTCGAGACCTATCGCGGCACGACCGTCAAGATGGGGCTCTCCGAGAAGGTCCGCTTCGAGGTCGCCGTCTCCGACGCGTTCGTCCAGCCGACGATCGACGCGCTCTGCGCCGGCGCGCGAACGGGCGAGGTCGGCGACGGCAAGATCTTCGTCGTGCCGCTGGAGCAGGCGGTCCGGATCCGCACCGGCGAGACCGACGAGGGCGCCGTGACGCCGGTGGACAAGTGACGGCCGATGGCCGATCTGGCGATCAAGCGATGACGCCGGCCGCTCTCGATCGCGTCCATCGCGGTGAGCGCGGGCGATACCGCCTGGATGCTGGTGGCGACCGCGATGGTCCTGCTGATGACCCCCGCGCTCGGCCTGTTCTACGCGGGCCTCGTGCGCTCGAAGAACACGCTCAACACGTTCATGATGTCGATCGGCGCGATCGCCGTCGCCACGGTCACGTGGGCGCTCGTCGGCTACTCGCTCGCGTTCGCGAAGGGCAACGGCTTCGTCGGCGGGTTCGGCTACGCGTTCATGCACGGCGTCACCTTCGCCCCGCGCGCCGGAACGGCGATCCCACAACTGCTGTTCTTCGCCTTCCAGGCGACGTTCTGCATCGTCACCGTCGCGCTCGTCTCGGGCGCGGTCGTCGAGCGCATGCGGTTCGGCCCGTTCCTCGCTGTTCGCGGGCCTGTGGTCGGTGCTCGTCTATGCGGTGCTCGCCCACTGGTCCTTCGGCGGCGGCTGGCTGCAGGCCCACGGCACGCTCGACTTCGCCGGCGGCGTGCCGGTCGAGATGGGCTCCGGCTTCTCCGCGCTGGCGGCCGCGCTCGTCGTCGGCGCGCGCAAGGACTACGGGCGCCAGGCGCTGCTGCCGCACAACGCCGTCTACGTGCTGCTCGGCGCCGGGCCTGCTGTGGTTCGGCTGGTTTGGCTTCAACGGCGGCAGCGGCTTCTCGACCGGGCATTCCAGCGTGCTCGCCTTCACCAACACCCTGCTCACGCCGGCGTGCACGCTCACCGTCTGGTTCGTGCTCGACGCGCTGCGCGGCAGGAAGGTGACGGCGATCGGCGCAGCGACGGCGATCATCGTCGGCTGCGTCGCGATCACCCCGGCGGGCGGCTACATCAGCCCGGGGTGGGCGATGGCGCTGGGCGCGGTCGCCGCCCTGCCGAGCTATGCGGTGATCGTCTGGCGCCCGCGGACGCGCGTCGACGAGACGCTCGACGTGCTCGGCGCCCACGGGATGGCCGGCCTCACCGGCATCCTGTTCATCGGCTTCGTCGCCCAGCTCTCCTGGAACGGCAAGTCGAACGGCCTCTTCTACGGCAACGCCGCCCAGCTCGGCCACCAGGCGATCGCGGCGCTCGCCGGTCCCGCGTATGCGTTCACGGTCACGTTCGTACTCCTGCGGCTGATCGGGCTGGTGATGCCGCTGCGCGCCACCGAACACGAGGAGGCACTGGGCATGGACGTCGTGCAGCACGGCGAGGAGGCCTACGCCACGGGCGAGGGCGCGATCCTCGTCTCGACCGAGGCCGGCCTCGACGCTCCCGTCGCGGTCGGACAGATCTGAGAGCACAAGTTTGGCTCGCGCGTCGGCGACGCCGCGGCGTAGGGCTCGCCGGGCGGCACCGTCGATCGCCTGCGCGGTAAGACGCCTCGCGCCCTGCAAAACAAAGTTGTCCCGTTTGGCCAGCTTCGTCGGATAAGGGAGCGGAGGCCTTTCGACACGAGCCACCGGCAATCGCCGGGCGTGTGGACCTCCGCGTCCGATCCACCCAAGCGAACAGGAGCGAACACAATGCCGAGTACGAACATCAACCACGTCGTCCTCACCGGGCGGCTGACGAGCGACCCCGACCTGCGCACCCTGCCGTCGGGGAGCAGCGTCTGCCACCTGCGAATCGCGGTCAACGCAAGGCGGCGCGACCCGTCGGGAGAGTGGGTCGAGAAGCCGAACTTCTTCGACGTCACCGTGTTCGGTGCCCCGGGGGAGAACGTCGCGAAGTACGTCTACAAGGGTCGCCCCGTCGCGGTCGACGGGCGCCTGGACTGGCGCACGTGGGAGACGCCCGACGGCCGCAACGCCCAGGCGGTGAGCGTGATCGCCAACAACGTGCAGTTCCTCGGCGACCCACCGAGCGACACCAACGGCCTCTCCGACTACGGCACGGGCGGGCTGGAGGGCATCGCCGGCGGCGAGGAGGAGGCACTGGATCTGGAGGACCAGGAGATGATCGCCTCAGCCGCGGCCGAGGGCTAGCGAAGCTCTCGGGAGCGCTGTGCCGGGGCACTAACAAAGCAACTCCCCGGCACAGCTCCTCCTGATCCGGCGGGCAGGACCCTGGCCGGGTGAGCGGAGCGATCCGGCTCTCTCAGGCGAGCGCGCCGGCGGGCAGCACGAAGCGCAGCGGTGCCGGTGTCGCCGGCTGCGCGCCCCGACCCCCCAGCCGGGCGCCGTGCAGCCCAGAGCTTTCAGGCGCGGCAGCGGTCGCCTCGGGCACCCCGTCGTGATCGACGATCCACGCCATCACGGCCGCCGAGTCGGCGCCCGCGGCGAGGATCCCGGCGCGCTCGATCACCTCACCCCCGGAAGGGTGAGGACGTGCCAAGCGCGTCACCAGCTCACGAATCGCATCGTCGTCCACGTTGACCACACTAGCCCCTCCCGCGATCACCTCGCCGGCCGCTCGTCAGCCATCGCCGCGGCGATCGCCTCCTCGTCCTCTCCCCCGCGCTCGCGCAGCCCGCGGATCACGCCGGCGCGCTCCGCGAGCGTGCGGTTCTGGCTGAGCTTGCGCTTGCCCTGGAGCGTGGAGATCTCGAGCGTGAACGCGAGGATCCGCGGCAGGAGCTCCTCGACGCGCCCATCGGGAGCGGACGCGAGCGACCAGGACGAGGCGGGCTCGTGCACGGCGACGAGCTCGGCGAGGTGGTCGAGCACCGCGTCGCGATCCTCCAACAGGCGCGGACGGCCGTGGGCGTGGACGGCGAGGAAGTTGTACGTCGGCAGACCGCCGTCCGGATACCAGCGCGGCGAGACGTAGGCGCGGTGGCCGCTGAAGATCGCGAGCGCCTCGGGGCCGGCGGCCAGGTGGCGCGCGAGCGGGTCGGCACGCGCGACGTGCGCGACCAGCGTCCCGCGCGCACCTTCATCGCGATGGAGCACGAACGGGATGTGCGCGGCGAGCGGACCGTCGGCGCAGAGCACGAGCAGACCGAAGCGCGCGGCGTCGATCATGTCGTGCATGACCGCCAGCTCGCGGGCGGCGTAGTCGGGCTTGACGTACATGGAACCTTCCCTCTCTGACAGGAGCACCATAGCTTGAGCAGACTTCTGTTTGCGAACTTGCTAACGAATCGCCTGAAGTTGCTAAGACGCGGCTCCTTTTGGCAAAAGACGCTCACAGGCAACCAGCGCCGGAGCATGAAACCAAGCAGCAGCCCGCAAACCCGAGTTCGGAGCTACGAAGCGACCGCCTGGGGCCCGTAGGTGGCGCGAGCAGCGTGAAACTCGGTTGCCCACTCCCGGGGTACAAACGTAGGCCGGTCACGTCCACGTCCGAAAAGCTCGGCGATCGCCAGTAGCCGAACTGCAAGCAGCAGGACCAGCCCATGACCCGTTGGAGGCCGCATGAGGAGATCGGAGCCGTCGGGAAACACGATCGCGATCGGGCGCCGTTCCTCGATGGCCCGTGCGATCCCTTTCGAGGTGTGACTAGCGTCAGACGGGATCAGCACGGTCCTATTCGGGTAGCGCTCGTCGTTGGCGGGATCGATCGCGATCCGGGTCAACAGCTCAAACCCGGCGTCGGTCGCCGGTGTTTTGGAGTTGGCGGCTAGCTTCTCCATGATTCGATGATCGCCTCCGAATTTGCTTTCAAATGCTCAATAGCCGCAGGTATGGCCGCATTCGTCGGACCGGGATGGAACCTCTCTGGGGGCCGCTTGCCCTCAGAACGAGTGTAGCGGTGCATGTGGTGGTCGTCCAGATGGTTGTCGAACAGGCGGACCTCTTCCCAGACGCCATCGACCAGCACGAGCAGCACGACCGCATAACGCGCGATCGGCCGCCCGGACCAGCTGTAGCGGATGATGACGTCCTCCGCAAGTTCGATGTCAACTGCCTGTTCGTAGGGCACCCCCCAAAGGCTTGCAAGCGCTTGGGACGCAATCCGTATTCGACGAACTGTGACGGCTTGTCCCTCACGCGAAGCCACCCGGCGAGGTAGGCTTGCCGTGGGATGCTGGGACGCTCGACGATCATCATCACCGCGCTGCTCGCGCTCGGCGCGGTCGTGGCGCCCACCGGCGCGCTCGCGAGCCCGGGGAACGGGAACGCCGACGCGACGCACGCGTACATCGAGGCGAACTTCAAGCTGACGCGCGCGGCCGAGGCGAGCGTCGCGCCGGTGCAGGCGAAGATCGTCGCATTCGACAAGCAGCTCGGCCGGGAATGCCCGAAGGCGGGCGCGGGCGGCCCCGAGGACGCGGAATCGCAGAAGGTCAGCCACGAGGCCGCCGACGCGCTGTGGTCGCTCAGCTACGGAGCCGATGCCGGCCAGATCCGGGCGTTTGCGAAGACCGTCGGGTCGTTGCACTGGAGCAACCCGAAGCTGACGCGCATCGCCCGGCACTATGCGAGCACCCTGGAAGGACTCGCGGCCCTGCCGCTGCCGAACCTCTGCGCAAACGTGCGCGAATGGAAGGCGAGCGACTTCCGCACGATCCCAACGACGACCCTGCAGCTCGACGAACGCGCGGAATCGCTCGAAGGCCACACGATCCCACCGCGGCTCCTCGCCCCCTACGAGCGCCCCGCGGACAGGGGCATCGTCGCGCAGACGACGCGCCTGGAAACGGGGCTCGAACGCACCGAAACGGTCGTCGGCTTCAGCGATTGGGACATGTTGCTGGAAACGCTCGGGCTCAACCAGTAGGCACGCGCAGAACCAGGCATTGACCCCAGCAAGCGGCCCGGCCTCCTCGGGTCGGCGCTATAGAGTCAGCAGCGCATGACCGACGAAATCCCGTACGCGAACTACCAGTACGAGATCTACCTGCGCGGCCTGACCGGGCAGCGCCCGGCGCGGACGCTGGACTGGCGCGGGCTCGAGCGCGACGCGATGAACCTGCTGCGGAGAGGCCCGCGTGGATACATCGAGGGCGGCGCCGGGCTGGGCGAGACGATGAAGGCGAACAGGGAGGCGTTCGACCACTGGCGCCTGCGGCCGAGGATGCTGCGCGACGTCTCCGCGAGAAGCCTGAAGAGGACGGTGCTGGGAACCGAGCTGAAAGCACCGGTGCTGCTCGCGCCGATCGGCGTGCAGACGCTCGCGCACCCGCAGGGCGAGCTGGCGGTCGCGCGCGGCGCGGCGGAGGTCGGCGTGCCGCTCGTGGCGAGCTCGGCGGCGAGCCACACGATCGAGCAGATCGCCGGCGAGCTGGAGGGGCAGCCGCGCTGGTATCAGCTGTACTGGCCGCGCGAGCGCGAGCTGGCGCGCAGCTTCGTGCAGCGCGCGGAGGCGGCGGGGTACGGCGCGATCGTGGTGACGCTGGATACGTGGCTGCTGGGCTGGCGCCCGGCGGACCTGAGCGAGGCGTTCCTGCCGTTTTTGTGGGGCGAGGGGAACAAGAACTACCTCGAGGACCCAGTGTTCAGAGGCCTGCTGGAGAAGCCGCCCGAGGAGGACATGCAGGCCGCGATCGGCCAGTGGGCATGGCAGTTCGCGAACCCGCAGGTGACGTGGGAGGACCTCGCATGGCTGCGCGAGACGACGGAACTGCCGATCGTGCTGAAGGGGATCCTGCACCCCGAGGACGCGGAGCTGGCGGTCGAGCACGGCGTGCAGGGCGTGCTCGTGTCAAACCACGGCGGCCGGCAGGTGGACGGCGCGATCGGCGCGCTGGACGCGCTGCCGGAGGTCGTGCAGGCCGTGGACGGCCGCGCGGAGGTGCTGTTCGACAGCGGGATCAGAAGCGGCGCGGATGCGCTGAAGGCGCTCGCGCTGGGGGCCAGAGCGGTGTTGCTGGGAAGGCCTTATATGTGGGGGCTGGCACTCGGCGGTGCCGAGGGAGTGGTGGAGGTGTTGCGCGCTTTCCTCGCCGACCTGGATCTGGCGATGGCGTTGAGCGGATACGCGAACATCGACGAAGTCGATGCGCGCGCCCTGGTCATGCGGGGCCGCTGAGCGCAGCGGTCAGTTGGCGATCAGCCCGTCGAGCAACTCGAGCTCAGCAATGCGAATCGCGGTCAGCGACACCGGGATCAAGCCCCTCGGCACGAACCGAAGCCAGCGCGTTCGCCGCGGCCCGCTTGCGGGAAACCTTCGCTTGGACCGGCCGGCTGCCGTTTGCGGCGGAACGGCCGTTAGACCCCGATGCGGGCTTCGTTGTGGCTTTGACCTTCTTGCTCGTAGCCATAGGTTTCAGCGTATCAGCGGCCGACGCACACGGAAAGGGATGGCGCCCCTCCGGGAAGACCTCGGCGTGAGCGGTTGGGCTTGACGTCGGGGTCGCTGTCTGAAAGATTGCTCGCGTGGTCGGACAGTTAGCGGCGCCGCGCTGTGCCAGCGCGCGCCTGCTCAAAGCCCTCGAGGCGCTCGTACGGGAGCACCCGAGCGTTACAGCCAATGGTTGAGGGTCCCGATCTGCGCCACGCGACCGCGGAGGACGTCCCGCACCTGCGGGCGATGCTGGCGGAGGCGTTCTTCGACGACCCGGTGTTCGGGTGGTTGATACCGGATGACGCGAAGCGACGGGCGCGGTTGCGGCGCTATTTCGGGATCGACCTCGGCCGGCTGACGCTGCCGCGCGGGCGCGTATGGACGACCGGCGATCTGACCGGCGCCGCGCTGACGCTGCCGCCCGGCAGGTGGCGCGTGCCACCGCACGTCAGCATGCTGCAGGGCAGCGCATTCGGGGCGCGCATCGCGAGCGCCGCAAGGCTGGGAGCGACGATGGAGTGGCGTCACATGCGCCTCGCGCGCGGGCGCCACTACTACGTTCGCGACATCGGCGTGCACCCGCAGATGCAGGGCAACGGTCTCGGCGGCGCGCTGCTGCGCCCGACGCTCGAGCGCTGCGACCGCGAGCGCCTGCCCGCGTACATCGAGGCCTCCAGCGAGCGCAGCGCAGCGCTCTACGAGCGCCTCGGCTTCGCGCACATCGAGGAGCTGCGCGTCGGCGCCGGCCCGCCGCTGTGGCTGATGCTGCGGGCGCCACGGCCCACGAGCGGGTCCGGGTCCGCCAACTTTGCGACGAGATAGCCCGTAAAACGGGGGATTTGACCGCCTTGGAGGGCTCCGATCGAGCGTGCCATCGCAGCGTGTGCGTAGCGTTCTCGTCATGTCCACGAAAGCGATCACACCGAGGCTCGCCGACAGGCTCTGCTCGCTGGCCGAGAGTCAGCTGCAGACGCAGGTGGCGCGCTCCGCGTCCGTCGACGCCGGGGCGCTCGACGCCCTCGTGCCCGCGTGGCTGCGCAAGTTCTTCCGCCGCCCCGACACACCCGCCGCGCGCTAGCAGCTCGGCGGGTCAAGTCGCGGCAACGCACGGTGGGCGTGGCCTCGCCCAGGTGGTGTGAGCGACAGGTGGGCTTCAGCTCACGGCATTGCGCCCAGCGGCGAAATCTCCCCGAGATCGTTGACTCCTCAGGCCACAAGATCGACGAGCAGCTCATCTACAACGAGCTCCTCCTCGATGCGTCGCCCTACGCGGCGCATCGCGTCACCGAGACGCGGATCCCAGCTCGCGGCTACCGGGGTGCCACCAAGTGGCTGAGGCGATGTCATCGAGTCCGCCGCACGTGTGTATGCCTCTGCGTCAAACCGCCAGGGGACGAGCGGCAGACGAGCATGCAGGACATTGCCGATGCGGATCCCGCCCCAGTCGAAGTCACCGTGGTGGGCCAGCCGCGCGCCGGCCGCCACAAGCGCGCGCAGGAGCAGCATCGTGGCGGCGCCCGGTTGACCGCCCGTGCACACCAGCGGCGGGCACTCCGCCCCGAGACGGTCAGCCGCGAGCGCCACGATGACGGGGTTCTCGCAGATGCGCACCGTCTGCCCCGCAAAAAAACTGCCGCGAGCCACAGCCACAGATCGCGAGGAGACGGCATCGGATCGGACCATCCACTCCGGTGGATCGCGCACGAGCTGGCGCAGCGTCAGCCACACAGGCTGGCCCGTCCTCTGGGCGGCCTGCAAGATCCGTCCGGTGCCCGTCGTCCCACCACCCGGCAGACCGAGCGTGAGCACAACGCTGGAGAGCTCGTCGCACAGCAGCCCGACCGAGCCCCACGCCTCCCGGCGCCACTCCGCGGGTGACTCATCAGGACCAGGGACATCGAGTTCCACAAGCGCCCGCACGGCGCCGAGCGCGAGCGTCGCAAGCGGCTCGCCCTCGTCGAGCGCGTGCGCGCCGCCGGCGGCACACGCCGCGAAGCCACCCAGCGGCTCGCCGTCGGCGGGCAGCGCGGCGAGCACCGTAGCAAGCCGCTCGAGCAGCGCGCGAGCCTCGCGGGGATCTGGCCGCATACGCTTGACGACTCCCGAGCGGCGCAGCTGCTCGAGCCAGCGCGCCAGCTCCTTCGCCCCGGAGACCTCCACCTCGAGCCGCCTGCCGACCAGCTCCTCGAGCGGCGCAAACGCCCGTTCCCAGGCGAGCCGCCGCGCCGCGTCAGCCTCGGCTCGCACCACTACTCCTCCCGTGAGCGCGACTATCCCCGCCTCGAGACCGTCTGGGCTGACGCGCGAGCGGCGCAGGACCTCGTCCACCGCGTCCAGCGACACGCTGAGCGTACGTCCGGCGCGCGGTCGACGGCCGAGCAGGCGCTGCGCCGCACGGCGCTGGGCGGGCGAGGCATCCGCAAGCGTGACGGAGCCTGCGAGCGGCTGTCCGAGCTCGAGCCGCTTACGCACGCGCGCGATCAGCCATTGCAGCTCGGGGTCGCCGAGCAGCCGGCCGAGTCGCTCGAGGTCGACGGCGGAGCGGCTCAGCCGCTCGTACTGGGCGTCCCCCACTCACCCTCCTCGCCTCCTGGCTGCCGATCGTTTGCCTGCTCCACGACATGCCCATCGAGCAGCGAGGCATCGCCCGGCTGCCCGGCGCCGTTGACACCGAGGAGAGGACCATCGACGGGATCGGCGGAGTCGGCCGCCCCCACGGCGACCGGGCGCTCGACGCGCGTGCGGGTCGCGCCGTCCCACTCCCAGTGGCTGACGAGCACCGCCGCGACATCGTCGACCCGCGAGAGCTGTGCGATCGCCAGCCCGGGAACCTCCCGGTAGCAGCCCCACTCGCGCTCGCTCGTCATGACCACGTCGAGGTCAAAAGCGGTAAGCAGGCCGAGGCACTTGGCGCGCGCGTCGTCGTCGACCCCCGCGAACGCCTCGTCGAGCATCACCAGACGTGGCGCATGGTCGTTGCCGGCCGATGCGTAGTAGGAAGAAGCGGCGGCGAACAGCGGCACGCTCGCCGTCAGTACCCGCTCCCCGCCCGAGGCGGGACCTGTAGCGGTGCGCCAGCGACCGCCCTGGTGGCGCTCGATCGCAAACCGATGCCACGCGCGATAGTCGAGCGCCTCGGTCAGCTGCTCGATCCAGGTTCCCGCGACGTCGCGCGAGCGCACCTCCTGGATCTGCGCCTGCAGGAACGCCCCGACCGCCGTGCGGTCCTCCTCCGACCATGCATCGGCGGATTGGCGCAGCAGACGCTCGCGCGCCTGGGTAAGACCCTGCGGGCCGTCCTCGAGCACACGCCAGCGCAGTCGCAGCCGCATGCCGGTGCTCGTCGGGCGCCCGTCCAGCTCGGCGTTGGTCCCAGCGACCTGGTGCTCGGCGTCGGAGATCAGTTCCTGCAGCGTGCTGGCGACCTCGTTCACGAGGTGGTTCTCCAGGATCTCACGCTCACGCTCGTCGAGCAGCTGCTGCCGGTCCGCGACATCCTGGGCAAGCGCGCTCGCCAGCTCGGGCACGGTCGTTGAGCGACCGCGGAAGACCACCTCGACGGCGATCCCCTCCTCCTGCATCGATGCCGAAGCGTTGTTGCCGTGACGGCGCAGTGCGTCGGCCAACGTATTGAGCTCGTCGGTCGCGCGGCGCTGAGCGCGTTGCCATGCCGGCTCATCATCGGGAGCGTCGGCGAGCGCCTGCTCGATCTGGCGCGCGAGACGCAACGCAGCGGTCACGCCCCACTCCTCCTCGCCTTCCGGTAGCTCGACCTCGCCGAGCGCCACCGCGATCAATCCGGTGCTCGCAAAGCGCCGCAGGCGCTCGACGTCGGCCCGGCGCTGCTCGGTCGCCCGCTCGAGCTCCTCCGCGAGCCGCTCGCGCCGGCCCACCTGGATGCCCTCATCACGCTGAGCCTGCGCGCGTCGCACGTCGGATTCGCGCCGGCCGCGCTCGTTCGCGCGCAGGGCGCTTGCGACGTCGGCCAGTCGCTGCTGCAGCTCCGCGACGGCCGCACCGACGGTCTCGGCGAGCGTCTCGTGACGCTCTTTGCGCTCGGCCTGCTCGCGTCCGGCTGCCTGCAGCCGCTCGCTGTGCTCAGCAAGCTCCCGCGTCGCCGTTGCGACATCCCTGCCGGCCTCAAAAGCGCTGTCGCGCGCCCGATCGAACGCGGCGCAGGCCGGCCACAGCGCCGCAAGCGCGACACGGAGCGCCTGCAGGCCGTCGCGCATCGCATCGAGCTCGGCCTGCTCCTGTGGCAGGCTCAACTCCTCGGCGCTCTCGCGGACGGCGAGCTCGGCCCGCGCACTCGCCGCCTCGCCCTGCGTCAAGCGCGCCGTCGTCGCCGCGATCCGCGCGGCGAGTCGCCTCTGCTCTGCCTCGCGGCCGGCGAGCGCCCCGTGGGCTCCGCGCACGGCCTCCTCGACGGGGACACGCAGCAGCTCTTCCTCCATCTCCGCGCGGCGAGCCTCGAGTCCTCGGCGTGCATCCGCCAGCTCCTCGCCCCGCCGCTGCGCCTGCTGCCGGCGCTCGTTCAACTCCGCCAGCCGCGCGCGTCTCGCGCGATCGCGAGCGCCGCGGCCGATGAACGCCGCCGCCGGCTTGCTCCAGGAGCCGCGCAGGATGCCGTTGCGAAACTCGCCCTCCGGCGTAACCCAGACCGGACCCTCCCCCTGTGCCAGGGCGACGGTCGTGAGTACGCGGCGCACAGCCTCCTCCCCCACCGCCCTGGCCGCGAGATCGTCACGGTCGATCGCGGGCTCCAGGACATCGCGCAGGCGCGCGCCGCTCACCGCCTCCCCCTCGGGGGGTGCAAGCAACACATCCTGAGTGCCGGGCGCCAGCAGCTCGCCGTCGGGGCTCACCCATGCGTCCAGGATGCCGGACGCCTCCAATCCCGCCTCGATCCCGGCGCGTCGCTCCGCGGGCACGTCGGAGCGGAAGTCGACGAGCAGCCACAGCGGCGCGCCCGCGCGTCCATTCCGGACAGACGGATCACGCGTGTGCGGGACGGGAGGGAGCTCGTGCTCACCGGCCTGCAGCCGCTCGATCGAGGCATCGAGCTCGTCGAGCAGCTCACGGACCTCGTGCTCTTGCGCGTCGAGTGCGGACTCCTCGCGCGCAAGTGCGGCGCTCGCCGCACGGCCCGCTGTCGCGAGCGCCGCCGTCAGCGGGCTGGGACCGTCGAGCGTCTCGACCCACAGCTCGAGTCCCGCGAGCACCTCCGGGGCATCGGCGAAGCTCAGCACGCCGGCAGTCTCGAAGTACGCACGTGCCGCCCGCGTCAGATCGCGGCCGGCCTCGGCCAGCAGCTCAGCCGCCTGCTCACGCTGTTCGGCGACCGCCGCGGCCTCGCTCGCAAGCTCCTCGTGGCGCTCACGTATGGCAATCAGCGCACGCCGGCTGTCGGCGGCCGCGACGTGCAGCTCGCGGAGGTGGTCGATCGCCCGCTCCTGACGATCGGCGATCTCCGCGGCACGATCGCGCAGTCCCGTCACGTCGATCCTCTGCCCAAGCGCTTCCTCGACATCGAAATCGGGAGCAGCCGCGGACGAGTCTCCCCCCTCGGGCGCGTCTTCGGTCGCGGTCGCGTCCACGACCCCGGATCGCTCCTGCACCCCATGCGAATCCGCGTCCGCGGTCATCTTCGCCGTCTCGATCGGAAGATCCACGCGCTCGACGAACACACCGGCGATGCCTGCCACACCCGCCTGCTCGAGGGCCACCGCCCGCACCTGAGTCAACTCTTCATTCGTTTGCGTCGTGCGGGCGGCGGCCTCGGCGAGTCGCCGCTGCTGGCGCTCGAGGCGCTCTGCGCCGCGATCGTGAACGGCCTGGGCCTGGCTTGAGCGCTCGGCGGCCTGGCGGGCCTCGTCGGCGGCGCGCTCGAGCTCGCGGGCGCTGCGCGCCTCGGGGCTCTCGCGCAACGCGCGTTCGCGGGCGCGCAGACGCTCGTCCTCCGCTTGCAGCTCGGCGAGCGTCATCTCCGCCTCTTGAAGCTCAGCCTGGGCTCGCTGGTGGGCGGCCTCGGCCTCGGCAAGATCGCGACTGACGCGATCGAAGACCGTCTGCGCCTGGCGTGGCAGCGCGGCCCGGCGGCGGCAGGCGATTCTGGCGTAGTGGCGATAGGTGTCGAGGTAGCCATCGGCCGCGTCGCGCGCATCGACCATCGCGGTGAGATCGGCACGGTCCTCCTCCAGGCCGCGGAATGCCTCCGCGACGTCCGCGATCAACGCCTGGTCGAGCGGCGCAAGCGCACCCGTGAGCGCATCCGACAGCGCGCGCTCGTTCGGGCGCTTGGAGAGCTGTGGTGCGCGAATCTTGATCAGCAGGTCAAGCAGCGCACCGTAACGCTGCTCGCCGAGACCGAACAGCGCCTCGTCAACGGCGCGGCGGTAGGCGCCCGCTGTGCGGTGTACGGCGCCGCGCGCGCCGAGCGCCTCCTCGAGGCGCTCGCGGGTCAATGCGATGCCGGCCGTGTCGACGAGCACGAGCTCCTCGCCGACGCGTTGGTCGGAGAGGAAGAACCAGTGCGAGGCGATGCCGCGGCCGCTGACCGCCTTCAGCCCACACCCGAGCGTGCAGAACAGCGCGTTTCCATCCGCGTCGCGACGGCCGAGCTCGAGCCATGTGTATCCGAGGCGCTCGGCGTTGGGGTGCTCGCCGCCGAGCAGCAGGTTCCACTCCATGCGCTTCTTCGGGTCGGCGTCCGGCTCGACCCGATGCGGGGAGAGCTCTCCGTCGAGCAGAAACGGGAGCGTGAGCGCGAGCACCTTGGACTTGCCGGTGCCGTTGTTGCCGCGCAACAGCAGCCGGCCGTCGCGGAAGTGAAACTCCTCCTGGTCGTAATAGAAGACGTCGACCAGCCCTGCCCGCAGCGGCTGCCAGCGCTCACGCTCGGGCTGCGGAAGCGGACGGGTCACGCCTGGAGCTCCAGCTGCGGGAGCTCCCCGGCGATCGTCGGAGCGGCCAGCGCGTAGCGGGCGAGCGCCGGCAGCGCCCTGACGCGATCGGGACCACGGCGGATCAGCCGTAGCGCCACGAGCCGCTCGAGCGCCTGCTCGACGAGCGCGACCTCGGCGCCGGGCTCGCGCGAGCTGCGACGCCAGTACGCCCGGTGCTCCTGCGCCAGCCGCTTGACGAGCCCGTGCAGGTCGGTCTCGGCGATCCCCTCCACCCGCTGCGCGAGATGCTCGGCCAGCAGCAGTGTGACATGGCCGTCGGTGCCGGCGTCGGGCATTCGCACGTCCGTCAGGTCGTCGTCTGGATCGACCATCGCGATCCCCTCGGCGCGCACCTCCGCGATCAGCCCGGTCAGCTCGGAGATACGTCGCGTGAGCGCCGCCCGCTGTCCCGTCAGGTAGCCGGCTTGCGCAGGGTCGAGCTCGTCGTTGTAGAGAACCGGGTCGTCGAGCAGGCGCCGCGTGAGGTGATGGCGCAGAGCACGGTTGCGCAGATCCTCGGCTTCGGGCAGCGGCTCGACGGCGAGCTGAGCGAGCCGCTCGGTAAAGCTCTCGGCGGCGATCGTCGAGGGCCCTCGCGGCGCCGCGAGGAGCACCGCGAGCACGCGTCGCTGGACGTCGTACAGAGCGTCGCCGGCGTCGCGCACGAAGGCCTCCTCGTCGCCGGCGACCCGGGCGAGCACGCCGAGCTCGAGCAGCAGCCGCACGACCGCCACCAGATCCGCGCGCTGCTCTCGCCCGTCGAGGGCGAATGCGACCCCCGCGTGTGCGAGCCGCTCGTCGGCGGCTGCCAGGATCACACCTTCCGCGAGGCGTCCGAGCGTGATCTGCGCGTCGGAGCGCTCGAGCACCGACAGGGCCAGACAGGTGAGTACGTAGCGCCGGCGGCTGAACGGCACGCGCGAGCGCGGGTCGCGCGCCGGGTGGCTGGGATCGTCGGTTGTGGGCGTGACCTTGACCAGTCGCGCCACCTCGCTGTCGAGGATCAACCGCCAACCGGTGTTCGCGTCAAACCAAGCGCGCAGCTCGCCGACATGGCGGCGCACCAGGCGGAAATCCTCCGCGTCGTCGCCGGCGGCGTGCAGCAGCGGCCGGCGCAACAGCGCGCGGGCGGCGCGTCTCAGCTCCGCCGATCGCGCATGACCGAGAGCGCTCTCGAGAGCCTCGCTCATCCCGAGGCCACCGAAGTGCTCAGCGGCCGTTCAGCGGCCCACGCGGATGAGCTGTCCAACGCTTTCGCCATCCCAGCCGAAATCTGGCCGGGAGCGAGGTCGTCGATCTCGACCACGTGATCGGGGCCGCGGAAGACGCCGGCGGGAGTCTCGATCTCGATCAGGGCAGCATCCGCGAGCGCCACGAGCCGGATCTGCAGGGTGCCGTCGGCGGTCGTGGTGGAGACCTCTCGCTGGCCGGGTCGGCGAGCCGCGAGGGCGTCGCCCAACAGCGTCAAGAACAGGCCGAAGGCGTCCCGGCTCGAGCTCTCCCAGCTCCCCGAGATTGGTTGGCCGACCTGTCGCTAGACGTGCTCGGGCGGCGGCCGTCTGCTCGGTCTGCCGCGCTGCGAGCTCCGCCAGCCGGCGACGTCCCTCCTCACGGCTGGCGATACGGTTGGGGCGGCCACGGCGCTCATAGCTGCCGGTGCGCCGCAGCTGCGGGCTGATCTGCAGCGGTGGCGCCTGCATCCAGGACGTGGACGCCGGCACGGACTGCTCCTCGCGTGCTTTGCGCGTCTCGTCGTCGAGGATCAGATGCCGCGACCCGTAGACGCCGAACGCGCTGCGCCACAGCCGATGCAGTGCCGCGTCGTCGGGCGCCTGCGCAAACCACAGCGCCAGCGCACGGAAGTCGGCCGAGCGATCCGAGCGTCCGGAGCGACGCTCGTTGAGCGTCGCCACCACCGCGAGCAGATCGGGGATCGCCTGGCGCGCCGCGCTGCGCAGCAGCTTGGCCTGACTCGGATGCCCGGGCTGGGAGACGAACCACTGACGCAGCCCCCGCCAGCGCTCCTCCCAGCCGGCTCGGCCGGCGCGATAGGCGGCCTCGCGGGGATCCTCGCCGTCGATCTCGCGATCCGCGCCGCCCGGCGCGGCATCCTCTGCGTCCCGGCGCGCGGCGATCTCGAGCAGACGTGAGACATCGGCATCCTCGAGCTCGCCGAGCAGTCCGGAGATCTCCGCGCCGACGGTGACGAGATCCTTGATGAAGCGCTCGAGGTAGTCGACGAGGTGATCCTTGTAGGCGCGGAAAGCGTCGACATCGGCGTCGTAGAGATCGATCGTGCGCCGCAGCGAGCCCATGAACGCCTGGGCGTTGTCGGCGAGGTCGGTGAAGCGGGCGACGAGATCGCGTAGCGCCAGCCCCACGCGCCCCGGGTCCGGCTGTGCCTGGGCGGCCAGCTGGTGCAGCTCCCGCAGCTGCGTCGCGATGTCCGCCAGCGCGACCGCCTGCAGCGCACCGCGGCGACCGAGCTGCTCGTCGTACACCGCAAGCGCCCGCTCCGCGGCCTCGCCCGGACGGGTCAGTTGATAGAGAAAGCGAGCGCGATGGAAGTCCTCGACCGTCGTAACCCTGCTCGTGTCGGGGTCGGCGCGCAGGTTGCCCCATTCGACGAGCTGCTCAAGCCCATCGGCGACCGCATCGGTCTGGACGTGTCTGTCCGGCTGCGCGCGGATCAGAGCCTCGTGGAGGTCCTCGACGCGCAGATGCACCACGAACCGCCGCTTCGCGGCGACAAACTCCGCCATCAGGAGCCTGTACAGCGCGACATTCGGCGTCGCGAGATGGGCAAACGGTCTGAACCCGACAGGCTCCATGCTCGGGCACGTTAGCCTTCGGAGGGGATTGGTTCGGATTGGGCCAAAGTTCCCTGGATATGAGGGGAACTTCCGCTGAACCTTCCTCAGCTCAGACCATCGTTCCCTTTCCCGCCCAATCTCGCCACGGTCCCGCCTCGCCGTCGACCCCACCTCGCCCTACTCGCCCAGCGCTCTCCGCTCCGCCGCCTGCGCCAATGTCGCGTATGCGCCCGCGAGCACGTCGGTGAGGTTGCGGTCCCCGACCTCGACCGGGGCGGGGCCGAGCTGGCGCAGCAGCGCATCGGGGGCCTCGCCGGCGAGCGGGCTCACGTGGAAGGCGTCCAGCTCGGGCCCGCAGGACCAGAATGAGTCGAGCACGGTGGACAGTGGTGCGACGGGTTCGGGCACGCTGGAGCCCCCGGCCGAAGCCGTGCTTGTCCTGGCACCTCGCCGGGCGGGCGCGCGTCGCTTGCGCAGGCTCTCGATCAGCTCCTCCTGGTCGCGTCCTCTCCAGGTGAAGATCAGGAAGGGATCCTCGTCGAAGCGCTCGGCGAGGATGTAGTAGGTCGCCGCGATGTGCTTGCACGGGTTCACGCCATCCGGGCATGTGCAGGTTGCGGTCAGCTCACTCGCCGAGCGCGGGAACAGCGTCAGCTTGGCCCCCTCGAGGAGCTCCTCGATGTCGTAGGGCATCTCGCCGGCTAGCAGCTTCGCGAGCGGCAGCGCCTGCGCGGCCATCGCCTTCTCCGCCCGGCGCCACTGGTTCTCGGTAAGCGCTCTGAAGCGGATGCGCACGCGATAGGGCGTGTAGCGCGACCCCTGCACCTTCGCCAGCACCACCCCATGCTCGACATCGAGCTCTACCACCTGGCCGGAGCGGGCATAGGTGCGTCCGCGCTGCAGCCGCGAGCCGACGCCGAAGGACTCGAGCAGCTCGATGAAGCGCCTCGACCACCACGTCTCGCCGATCTCCCCGCGCCGGCTGCGCGCCTCGATGCCGTCCTCCGCGGGCAACGGCCGCGTCCATTCAAAGTCCGGGTGGTGATCGAACGAGGCCATCGTCAGTCCGCCACCGCGTCGGCCGAGAGCGCGACCAGCTCGCGCAGCTGAGAGGTGTCGAGCTCGGTGATCCACGCCTCGCCCGTGCCGACGATGCGCTCGGCGAGGTCCTTCTTGCGGTCGATCAGCGTGTCGATCCGCTCCTCGAGCGTGCCCACGCAGGTCAGCTTGCGCACCTGCACGTTCTTCCGCTGCCCGATCCGGAAAGCCCGGTCGGTCGCCTGGTCCTCGACCGCGGGGTTCCACCAGCGGTCGAAGTGGACGACGTGGTTGGCGGCGGTCAGATTGAGCCCGGTGCCGCCCGCCTTCAACGACAGCACGAACACCGCCGGCCCGTCCTCGGACTGGAACCGCCGCACCATCTCATCGCGCGCGCTGCGCGCGGTGCCGCCGTGCAGGAACATCACCTCGCGGCCGAGACGCTCCTGCAGGTGGGTGCGCAGCATGTGCCCGAACTCGGTGAACTGGGTGAAGCAGAGCGCGCGATCGCCCTCGGCGAGCGCTTCGCCGAGGATCTCCTCCAGGCGCGCGAGCTTGCCCGAACGCCCGTCCAGATCGGAGCGATCCTTGAGCAGGTGTGCGGGGTGGTTGCAGACCTGCTTCAGCTTGACGAGCGCCGCGAGGATGATCCCGGAGCGTTCGATCCCTGTGGCCTGCCCGGCCTTGTGCAGCATCTCCTCGACGACGGCCTCATAGAGGCTCGCCTGCTCCTTGGTGAGGTTGCAGTCCACGCGCATCTCGATCTTCTCGGGCAGGTCGCCGATGATCTGCCTGTCGGTCTTCAGGCGGCGCAGGATGAACGGACCGGTCGCCTGGCGCAGCTGTGCGGTCGCGTGCTCGTCGCGGTAGCGTTCGATCGGCCTCGCGTAACAGCGCTTGAACGTCGCCGCCGGGCCGAGCAGGCCCGGGTTGAGAAAGTCCATGATCGAGTGCAGCTCCGTCAGCCGGTTCTCGACCGGGGTGCCGGTGAGCGCGACGCGGTGACGGGCGCCCAGCGAGCGGATCGCGCGCGTCTGCTTGGTGTCGATCGTCTTGATGTTCTGCGCCTCGTCGAGCGCGATCCGCTCCCACTTCACCGCTCCGAGCGTCTCGCGGTCGCGCGTCGCGAGCGCATACGTCGTGATCACCAGATCGTTCGCGCGCGCCGCGCGCGCGAACTTCTTCTCCGCCAGCCGTTCGGAGCCGTGGTGCACATGCACGCGCAGGCTCGGCGCGAACCGCAGCGCCTCGCGCTCCCAGTTGCCGACCACCGACATCGGGCAGATCAGCAGCGTCGGCGCCAGGCGTTTGCGCCGTCTTCCATTGCTCTGGCCAGCGGCGTGCTCGCGCTCGGCGAGCAACAGCGCCAGCAGCTGCACCGTCTTACCGAGGCCCATGTCATCGGCCAGGCACGCACCGAGGCCGAGGCTCGACAGGAACGACAGCCAGGCAAGGCCGCGCTGCTGATAGGGACGGAGCTCACCGTCGAGCGTGGCCGGGGTGGGAACCTCGCGCAGCTTGCGCTCGCCGCCCCCGCCGAGCAGCTCCTTCAGCCACCCACCGGCCTCAATCTCGACAGGCGGCGAGTCGGTCTTTGCATCGGCGCCGGCGCCCAGCTCGAGGCTTTCGCGGATCAGCTCGCCCGCCGGCGCCTGGCCCTGCTCGGCGCGCTTCTCGAAGAAGGCGAGCGCCGCCTCGACGTCCTCCGGGCGCAGCACGATCCAGCGCCCGCGCGCCATCACCAGCGGCAGCTTCAGCGCCGCCAGCTCGCGCAGCTCGGCCAGCGTGAGCGTGGCGTCGCCGACCGCGATCCTCCATTGATACGCGCACAGGCCGCCCAGGCCGAACAGCCCGCTGCCCTCCTCGATTTCATCGAACGGCTCCACCTTGAGGCTGAGCCGCAGCCGCTTGTTCCACCACGGCGGCGCGAGCACCCCGAACCCGGCCTGCTCGAGCGCCGGAGCGGCGTCGCGCACGAATCCGATCGCCGCCTCCGGGGTCAGATCGACGCGGGTCGGAGCGGCCTCGCGCAGCGCCGGCTCGAGGCCCGGCCACAGCCGCAGCGCATGGCCGAGCCCGCCGAGCAGGCGCTCCTGCGGGTCCGCCAAGCGGTGGCCGAGCGCCTTCAGCCCAGCTCCGTTGGAGCGCCACACCTCCTCGGCTCCGATCAGCACGCTCGGATCGTCCTTTGCCTGGAGCAGGATCTCGACACGCCAGCGATCGGAGCCCAGGCCATCCTCATCCGCTTCCAGCCCGGCGCCGTCGACGTCCAGCTCGCCGCGATCCTCACCCAGACCGTCCGCCTCATCGGACTCGGACTGAAGCTCGCCCTCCAGCCACCCCGCCGGTTCCTCCGGCTCACACAGGCGAAAACAGGTCCGGAACATGCGGTGCTCGGCATACCGCTCCCCCGCCTGGCGCCACTCGTCGAGCTCCTCGGCGAGCACCGCCAGCTCCCGTTCGTCAGCATCGACCGCGACCTGGGCAGGGCCCGTCAACGCCGCCACCCAGGCATCGACGAGGGGGAGCTTGCGCTTCGAGCGCCGCCCCGCTCGCCGTCCTCGGCCCGTGAGGCCGTCGGCGAGAAAGCCACGCGCGCACGCGTCGACGAACGTCCCCAGCAGATCGCCCACGACGACCTCGGGCGCGCCCGACTCCTCGGAGGAGGAGGGGATCTCCGCGCGCACGAGCGGCGGCATCGCCGCGACCAGCGCCCGGATGCGCTCTGAATCCTCGGGGTCGCCGGGCATCGCGCGCCACCGCGCGAGCCATCGATCGTCATGCCGCACCAATCCGGGGAGCAGGCGTCCGCGCGCGACGAGCTCGAGCGCGAGCTTGCTCGCTTCGGCCAGAAACCGCAATGAATCGCCGAGCGCCACGCCCCTGGGATTAGGATTGGCGTCGCCCGCATGGCCGCCGGCCGGCTGGGCGAGCAGCAGCTCGAGCGCGGCCGCCGGCTTCAGCCCGATCGCCGGAACCATCCAGGGATCGAGCAGCTCCGGACTATTACGGAGACGTCCCTCCTCGTCTCCTCGCAAGAGCTGCGGGGAGTGCTGGGGGCCGTCATCGAAGGAGGGCAGCAGCAGGTGCAGCTCGCGGTCGAGCAAGGCGTCGGGTTCAAGCGAGACCCCCAACGCCTCGAACGCTCCAGCGAGGTCCGGCGCCGCGCAGGCAAACGGGTGCTTGCGCGCCCGTGGTTTCGCCGGCCTGCCTCCTCGACGCCTCTGCGCACGTGCCGGCGACTCGGAGTCCTCTCCCCACACGCACAGCTTCGAGTCCCGAGACCAGAGTCCGTGCAGAGCGATCACGCGCGCATCTTTGCGTGACGCGCGGACGCCTCCACGTGGGCTCGTACGCATACGGCTACGTGTTCGACTTGATGTAGTGCGCTAGACTACACCCAACTACATGAGCCCTCAGCCAACCCAGAAGCCGTTCTCGATCCGCATGAGCCCACGCACGCTCGCCCGACTCGATCTGGGCGCGCGGCGCCGTGGCGAGGCCAAGGCGCGGACGGCGGAGCGGCTGATCGACGAGGGCCTACGGATGGAGGAGCATCCCGGAATCGTGTTCAAGGACGGTCCCACCGGACGTCGCGCGGCACTCGCCTTCGGCCCAGACGTGTGGCAGGTCGTGAAAGTCGTCAAGGAATTTGGGGCCACCGGCGAGCAGGCGATCGCGGGCGCCGCCGAGTGGGGCAACCTCTCGCACGGACAGGTCAACGTGGCCCTCAGGTACTACGGCGACTTTCACGAGGAGGTGGACGCGCGGATTGCCTTCAACCGCGAAGAGACCGAGCGGCAATACGCCGCGTGGAAGCGCACGCAGCAAGCGCTCGCCTGAGCCGTGAAGCTCGTGTTCGACGAGATGTACACGCCCGCGATCGCCGAGCAGCTCCGCGCGCGCGGACACGATGCCAACGCGGTGGTTGAGCGTGCTGAGCTTCGCGCGCTCGCGGATACGGACCTGTTCGCATTGGCCCAGACCGAGCAGCGCGCGGTCGTCACAGAGGACATCGGTGACCTGAGCGTCATCGCCGACGCCTACGACCAGCGCGGCCAGGCCCATTACGGTCTCGTGCTCGTCGACCAGGGCCGCTACCCCCGCGGAAGCCCGGGAACTATCGGGCGCATGGTCACCGAACTCGACCGGATGTTGGAGGAGCACCCCGAAACAACGCCAACCAGCTTGCGTCATTGGCTTTGAGTTCAGCCTGCCCGCCCGGGGGTTGAGGCCACTACCGCTGCTGGGCCAACCCAAAGGGAGTCCCCTCGGAGTCCTTGCAGATCGCCCAACGCTCCCCAGGGTGGACGACGCTTCCACCGAGCGCCTGCCTTGAGATCTCTGATGACTTGATCCGGCCGAGACTCCTTCAGGATCTGGTGCCCCCAACGATGCCCCGCTCCCTCCACGCCTCAAGTTCAACCGCCCGAACAACCGATTAGGTTTCGTACATGGCGAGGGCGAGCGGCTGAGGGATGGAGAACGTCGACGGCGGGCTGATCTTCTCGGCGACCGACCTGATCAACCATCTGGAGTGCCCCCACCTGACGGAGCTGAACATCGAGGTCGCGCTCGGGCGGGCGGAGCTCGAGCAGAGCCGGTCGGATACGACGATCCTGGTGGCGCGCAAGGGCGACGAGCACGAGCGGGGCCACCTGGCGCGGCTGATCGAGGAAGGCCGGGAGGTCGTGAAGATCGAGAACGGGCCGAGCCAAAGCGAGCCGAGCCAAAGCGAGCCGGGCCAGGGCGAGCCCAACGAGGGCGGGTCGGTCCAGAACGGGCCGGGCTTGGAAGGGATGCGCCGCGGCGCTCGGGAAACGGTCGACGCGATGCGGGCCGGGGCCGAGGTGATCTACCAGGGCGTGCTGTTCGACGGCGTGCGCTGGCGCGGGTACAGCGACTTTCTGCACCGCGTCGAGCGGCCCTCGGAGCTGGGCGATTTCAGCTACGAGGTGGCGGACACGAAGCTCGCCCGTCGCGTAAAGCCGTACTTCCTGCTGCAGCTGTGCTTCTACTCGGAGCTCGTCGAGGCGATCCAGGGGGTGCAGCCGGAGCGGATGCACGTCGTGCTCGGGACGCGCGAGACGCACGACGTTCCGGGTCGCCGAGTTCGCGGCCTACTACCGCAGCGTCAAGCGCGGCTTCGAGTCCGTCGGTCGACGCCGGCCCGTCGAACACCTACCCGGAGCCGGCCGAGCACTGCGCGGCTGTGCCGCTGGCAGGAGCACTGCGCCGCCCGGCGCGAGGCCGACGACCACCTGAGCCTGGTGGCGCAGGATCCAGCGCTCCCAGCGCGAGCGGCTGGCCGAGCGGGGGATCGAGACGGTCACGCAGCTCGCGGCGGCGCAGGCGGCGGATCGTCCGCACCGGATCGGGACCGCCGCGTTCGAGTCCCTACGCGCGCACGCGCGTCTGACGCTGTCCCAGCGCGCGAGCGGGGAGCCGCGCTACGAGCTGCTGGCGCCGAGGAGGGGTGCGGGTTTGCCCACCTGCCGCGACCGTCCGAGGGCGATCTGTTCTTTGACATTGAGGGGGACCCGTTCTTCGACGATGGGCTCGAGTATTTATTTGGCTGTGTTTCTCTTGATATTAATAATAAAAATAAAAACCCTCTCGGTCAACTACTCCAAAATGGACGGTCAAGATTCCAAGCGTTTTGGGCCACCGATCGAGCGAGCGAGAGGCAGGCGTTTGAGCGGTTCATCGACTTCGTGATCGAGCGGCTGGAGCGGTTTCCGGACCTGCACATCTACCACTACGCGCCGTACGAGGCGACGCGATCAAGCGGTTGATGGGGCTGCACGGGACGCGCGAGGCGAGGTCGATCGGCTGCTGCGGGGCGAGGTGCTGGTCGATCTGTACGCGGTCGTGCGCCAGGGCGTGCGCATCGGGCAGCCGAACTACTCGATCAAGAGCATCGAGGCGTTCTACATGGACAGGCGCGACACGGAGGTGGCCGAGGGCGGCGACTCGATCGTCGCGTTCGAGCGGTTTCTGGAGACCGGCGACCGTGTCGCTGCTGGAGTCGATCGAGCGCTACAACGAGGACGACTGCCGCTCGACGCGGCTGCTGCGCGAATGGCTGCTCGCGCGCCGCGCCGAGGCGATCGCGACGGTTCGGCCGGGAGATCCCGTGGGGGCGGCGGCGCGCGGACGCGCGCGAGCCGGACCGGGAAAGCTGCAGGAGGAGCTCGACCAGCTGCAGCGCGCGCTCACTCGCCGGGATACCCGACGACAGCGCGGCTCGCGACGACGTTCAGCACGCCGGCTGGCTGATGGCGCAGCTGATCGACTACCACCGGCGCGAGGCCAAGCCCGGCTGGTGGCGGTACTTCGAACGGCTCGAAGCCGACGAGGAGCAACTGACGGAGGTCGACACCGAGGCGCTGGGCAGGCATCGACCTCGGCTGCCGAGATCGAGCCGATCCCGCTGCCCGCGCCGTCGCAATCGGTGCTCCACACGCTGCGCTTCCCGCCCCAGGAGCACAAGATCGCGGCCGGCAGCGGCTTCGTCGATCCCGCGAGCCAGCGGGGAGTGACGGTCGCGTCGATCGACAACGTTGCCGGAACGCTGCGCATCACGCGTGCGGCCAGGCGCTCCGGCGAGCCTCTCCCCCGCGCGCTGATCCCAGGCGGCCCGTACGACACCCGCTCCAGCGCGCGGCGCTGCGGCGACTGGCCGAGGACATCGTCGCGCGCGGGTTTGATGCCGAGGATGGAGCTAAGGCCGAGCGTGAATTCGATGACGAGGACGGACTCGATGCGACACGCGAAGTCAATGCCG
This sequence comes from uncultured Solirubrobacterales bacterium, assembly GCA_963789675.1. GTDB lineage: Bacteria > Actinomycetota > Thermoleophilia > Solirubrobacterales > Solirubrobacteraceae > Palsa-744. The sequence goes on from CAWBLR010000005.1 coordinate 110,723, forward strand.
TGGGCACTCACGGCGCCGGGGGCCGTTACAGCGCACTGCGCCAGATCCTGCGGCGGGAGCTCCCGCTCACCTCGGCGTGCTCGCGTGGGGAGGCGCTGCAGGCGGGCAAGTTCGACCTGGAGGACGCGAAGCGAATCGCGCGCGGGCCTGGACGGACAGCTACCTGTTCATCCAGGGGCCGCCGGGCTCGGGCAAGACCTATACGGGCGCGCAGCTGATCCTCGACCTGATCGCGCAGGGCCACCGCGTCGGCGTCGCCAGCGGCAAGCCACGCCGCGATCCACAACCTGCTCGCGCGAGGTCGAGCGGCACGCCCCGCCGGGCGAGCCGTTCGCCGGCCTGAAGAAGTGCGGGCGCCGACGGCAGCAAACGCTACGAGTCCGAGCGCGGCCTGATCGAGAACTCAAAGGAGAACGCCGACTTCGCCGGCGGCGAGCACGAGCTGGTGGCGGGAACGGCGTGGCTGTTCTGCCGCGAGGAGCTGGACGGGACGCTCGACTACCTCGTGATCGACGAGGCCGGCCAGATCTCGCTCGCCGACGCGCTCGCGATGGGCACGTGCGCGCGCAACGTGATCCTGCTCGGCGACCCCCAGCAGCTCGCGCAGGTCTCGCAGGCGGTCCACCCGCCGGGCGCGGGCGTGTCCGTGCTGGAGCACCTGCTCGGCGAGCACACGACGATCCCGCCGGAGCGCGGGCTGTTCATCGACGAGACGCGGCGGATGCACCCGGACGTGTGCCGGTTCATCTCGAAGGCGATCTACGAGGACCGGCTGGAGTCGTTCGCGGACTGCGCTCGCCAGCGGTCGACGCGCCGGGCGAGCTGACCGGGACGGGGATCAGGTACGTGCCGGTCGCGCACGAGGGCAACACGCGCGAGTCGGCGAGGAGGCCGAGGCGATCAGGGGCTCGTCGAGGAGCTGCTGCAGGGGCAGTACCTCCGGACGGACGGGACCAGCGGCGCCGCTCGAAGTCCCGAGGAGATCATGGTCGTCGCGCCCTACAACGCGCAGGTCGCTGCCTGCGGGAGCGCGCTGCCCGGCCGGGGTGCGGGTGGGCACCGTCGACAAGTTCCAGGGCCAGGAGGCGGCGGTGTGCTTCTTCTCGATGGCTACCTCGAGCGGGGAGGAGATGCCTCGGAACTTGGAGTTCTTGTTCAGCAGGAACCGGCTGAACGTGGCGGTCTCACGGGCGCGGTGTTTGGCGGTGCTGGTTTGTTGCCCGGCGCTGTTGGAGGTTCGGTGCCGGAGCGCGGAGCAGATGCGGTTGTTGAACGCGCTTTGTTTGTTTGTGGAGATGGCTGGGGAGGCGGGCTGACAGCTGATCCGGCCCTCGTCGCGCTCGCTGAGCTTGATCGAGAGGCGATCCGCCTCAAACTCTTGTCCAGTCTTCACATCAGACGACAACTATCGGGCAAACTATCGAACTATGCCGACACATAAAGAATATCCCTGGGAGCGCGACGAGCAGGCCGCGAGGGATTGGCGTGCGCGTAAGGCCCGATCAACGAAGCCGGCAGGTCGCGAAGAGCCCGTGTGGTCGGCCGCGGCCCAGAAGAAGCTCGGCATTAAACCGCCGCGGCCCGCCAAGAGGCGCCGGCCCAAACGAACGTGGACACTTCGACCACCTCGTCGACACGCATCCTCAAACTCCCCACAGGCTGTAAGAGTGCGGTCTGCCATCTGTGTTTGCGTCCGGACAGCAGCTGCCTGATCGTCGAGACGAAGGGCCAAGAAGACATCGACGTCGCCCTCAAGGACCGCCGGACCCGGCGCTGGTGCGAGGACGCCACGCGCCTAGCGGGCAGCGAATGGTCCTACGAGAAGGTCGGCCAGCATGTGTTCGATGCCTACACTGGAGGGGATCTCGACGGCTTGCGACGCTTCATAGCAGCAGGCGCGAAGAGCAAGACGTAGCGACGAAGCGAGGGTGCCGTCCCAAGCAAGTGGCAAGATAGATCAACATGGAGCAGATCAACCCATGACCACAGCCACCAGCACCCAGAGCGACCTGTTCTCCTGGGCGAAGGACCTCGAGCGGGAAAACAAGCGCATCGCCGAGATCAACGCCCAGCGGGTGCGCAACCGCGGGTATCTCGTGTTCGCTACCGACCCCTCCGTGGGCGTCGACTCGGCCGAGTACCAGCAGGTCTACGCGACCGAGGCGCGCACCCCGAACCAGGCGATCGCGAAGGTCCGGCCGCTGGCGGAGGGCCGCCGGCTGCAGGCGTTCCTGACCACCGGCAAGTACCGGGACGAGCTAGCGGACGCGCACTGGGTGGCGTAGCTCCGAGCTGGATCCTTCCGAGCAAAGGAGGACCCCACGGCGGCCCGTAGTCGCATCGAGTGGACCGAGGCGACGTGGAACCCAGTGACGGGATGCTCGAAGGTTTCGCCCGGATGCGCGCACTGCTACGCCGAGACGTTCGCCGAGCGCTGGCGTGGTGTGCCGGGCCACCCCTACGAGCAGGGCTTCGACCTGCGCCTGTGGCCGGAGCGCCTGGAGGTGCCGTTGCGCTGGCGCCGCCCGCGCGTCGTGTTCGTCAACTCGATGAGCGACCTCTTCCACGAGGACATCCCCGATGAGTACGTCGCCGAGGTGTTCGACGTGATGGTCCGCGCGAAGCAGCACACCTTCCAGATCCTGACCAAGCGGCACGAGCGGCTGGTCGAGCTCGCGCCACAGCTGCCGTGGCCGCGCAACGTCTGGATGGGTGTGACGATCGAGAACCGCCGCTTCGTGCACCGCGCCGACTACCTACGCGAGGTGCCCGCCGCGGTGAGATTCATCTCCGCCGAGCCGCTGCTCGGACCGTTGGAAGGACTCAACCTCGACGACATCGACTGGCTGATCGCCGGTGGCGAGTCCGGGCCGCGCCATCGCCGCGTCGACGCCGCGTGGGTGACCGAGCTTCGCGACCGCTGCCTGTACGAGGACGTCGCCTTCTTCTTCAAGCAGTGGGGAGGCAACCGTCCAAAGAGCGGCGGCCGCGAGCTCGACGCACGCACGTGGGATGCAATGCCCACACCCCGTGTACGCGAGTTGATTGCCGCCCTCTGAGCGGGTCAGGACCGCGCGAGGCGGCGCGGCGGATAAGACGGTGCTGCTACTGGAGTTCGAGAAATCGCGCGCGAGGCTGCCCGGCACCCGTGAAAGGCGAACGACCGACTGCGCTCTAACTGGTTTCCCAGGGCTGCAAGCCGGTCGTCATACGCCTAAGACAGGGCATAGCCGAAGTCCTAGACGGAGAAGAAAGTGTAGACGATTAGCGAGATGGCAACTGCAATAGTCCGCGCAGGTCAAGCTATACTTGTCTTATGTCTGACATCAGACAACCTGACATGCGGGGGCTCGAAGCCGAGGCCTACCACCAGAGCGGCTACTTCAACGCCGGCCAGGCCCGCGCGCACGCTGTCAGCCGCCAGCTGCTCGACCATCACCTGCGCCGCGGACGCTTCGAGCGTGTACGGCGCGGGCTGTACCGGATCCAGAGCTTTCCCAGGGATGAGCACGACGACATGCGCGAGGCATGGATGGCCGTGGACATCGCCGACGCGCTGCTCTCCCACGAGAGCGCCCTCGCACTGCTCGACCTCAGCGACAACATTCCCAATGCCGTGCACCTGCTCGTCCCGCGCCGGCATCGCGGCCTGCGCCGGCCGCCCGGCGTCGTCGTCCACACCCGTCCCGACAGTGAAGAGATCGCGACCGTCTGGCGCGACGGCCTGCCCCTCACGACGCCGGCGCGAACGCTGCTCGATGTCTCAGACCGCGTCCAACCCGAGCAGTTCTCGATGGCGATCAGGCAGGCTCTGCGTCGGGGACTGCTCACTGCCGATCAACTGCAGCAGGAAGCCAAGCGCCGCCACAAGCAGCACGCGATCGAAGCCATCCTCTCCGCCGGGACACTCGCGTGAAGTACACGACGGCCGCGGCGTTCCGCCAGGCGCTCGAGGAGCACTTGAAGAATGACGCTGCCAGCACCGGCCTGGCGCTGGCTTACTTGCGTAAGCGCGTGGCGTTCGAACTCCTCCTGCGCCGTCTGCTCGTCGTGGCGCCCGACCGCTGGGTGCTCAAGGGCGCGCTCGCGCTGAACTTCCGCCTCGCCATCGCCACCCGTTCCACCAAGGACATTGACCTCGGACGCGACGACGACGAGCAGGCAGCGATCGCAGATATCACCGCCGCACAACAACTCGCGATGAACGACTACTTCACGTTCGCTGCCACGAGAACCGACGAGCTCGAAGAAACCGACGAGTTCGCCGCCGTGCGCTTCCACGTCACCGCGCAGCTAGCCGGACGCACCTTCGAGCAATTCCTCCTCGACATCGGATTCAGCGAGAGGATCTCCTGGACGCCCGACACGATCCACACCTCACAGTCGCTGTCCTTCGCCGGCATCGCGCCGCTCGCGATCCCCGCGATCCCGATCCCACAGCACCTTGCCGAGAAGGTACACGCATACACCCGCACCTACGGCCAATCACGCAAGCCCAGCACACGGCCAAAGGATCTCGTCGACATCCTCCTGATCGAGCGCTCGGCCACGATCAAAGCCGACGACCTCTGCCACGCCCTTCAGAGCACCTTCGCGGAGCGCGCTCGACAGCCACTGCCCACCAGCCTTCCACCGCCTCCGTCCACTTGGACCGATCCCTACAAGCGCCTGGCCGGCACCGTCAAGATCGAGCCCGACCTCTCCGCCGCCTTCACCCGCGCCGCCGCCTTCCTCGATCCGGTGTTCGCCTCACGCGCCCAGGGACAATGGGACACACACAGAGGCGAATGGGCCTAGGACTTGGGGCTTCATCGATCGTGCCCCGGAGTTCGATGGACTGACCGTGCTCGAGGCCCTCGACGCTCTCGACGTATTCCTGCGGCGCAATCTGCGCTCCGGCGCGACGTTTGGTGACGGGCTGCGCCGTCAAAACGTCGACGAGTACCACCGCGAAGCGTTGCGCGAGCTGATCGTCAACGCGATCGCGCACGCCAACTACGCCTCGACGGGAACACCGATCTCGATCCAACTGTTCGCCGACCGCCTGGAGGTCATCAGTCCAGGCCGCTTCCCGCCCGGCACGACCGTCCAGAGCTTCAAGGAAGGCATGAGCAAGATTCGCAACCGTGCCATCGCCGATGTTCTGCACCACCTCGACATCATGGAGACTTGGGGCAGCGGCTACAGTCGCATCCGGCGCTCCTTCGCCCAGGGATATCCGGAGCCGACCATCGCCATCAGAAAGCCCAGAAAGGCGACTAGGAAGTCTTCCTAGTTCTTACTTCCTAGTTGCTGCGGGTTCGTCGTCTCGCTGTTCGAGGGATATCTAGGAGCAACATTCGCTGGCCAGTTTCGTGGGGACTTGTAGACGGGAAGCCGGCGGCCTTTGTAGGGCTTTGTTTGCGAAGGCAGACAGAGCCATATCTGTGCGGCAGCTGAAAATTTTGCGCTATCCGGGAGCCTCTATAGCTTGTGCCCCGTGAATGACGGCCTTCGCATACCAAACGTATCCGACCTGCTCTGGCCAACCCTGCGCGCTGTGACGGGATCGGGGTCTACCGGGTGTCTCTGCTCAGCTTCCCGGTGTTCTTCCAATGCAAGCGCTACGTCGGCAGCGTCGGCTCCGGCGCGGTGCGCGACTTCCGCGGGGCGATGAGCGGGCGCGGCGAGAAGGGCCTGCTGATCACGACCGGCTGATCGAAGGCATTCGCCCGACCTGGCGTTCGCCGGCATGCCCATAGATTTCAGCCCCTCGCCCGAGAACACTTTGCGCGAGCTCGAAGAAGTCATCGAGCGTCTGCTCGCGAAGATCGGCGCTGCTTAATCCACTGGGACTGACCGGACTCTCCTCCGGCCCGCTGCCGTTCTTACTGGAGGTCGAGCTGCCAGGGCATCGATCCCCGGCGCTTCTACCTACGAGGATGCCGCTCAGGGCGGATCTGATTGACGAGGTCGATCAAGTCCGGGTCTGCCGGAGGCTCTTCCAGGTCATCGCAGCACCTGGGCTGCTCGTCACGGGCACGACCAACGCCGCTGAGATCCGGAATAGCTTGCGCGCCCTCCGCATGGACATCCTCGTCCTCTGTGTGCTCGCCCACCCATGAGATCACGATGTTCTCCTCGCCATCGAAGACCAGATGCATCCGCCAATTGCCGTAGAAGCGTCGCTCGCACACTCGATGATCTGCACCCGTCTCGGCGCGCATCCGGATGCCACCCGCCTCGCACCCGCGATGCCGTAGCTCCTCTACAACGCGATCGAAGCGCTTCTTCGCCTCGCCGCGTAGACCTTTGACGCGCTTGTCGCAGCGCCGGGCTACGGTAACGCTGAACCGTGGCGCCATCACAAGTCAAACCGTATCCTCGGCTACCCATGCCGGTCAAAGGTCCACGGTGTAGCCGGCGAGGGCGTCTTGCAGACCCTCCTTCGCTCCCGGCTGCTCCAGCGCCCGCTGATCGGCGGCCTCTCGCAGCAACTGCGAGAAACGACGCTCATCCTTGGCAAGGGCGCGCAACTTGCTCAGGCGCTCCTTGAGCTGCTGCACGCTCGCGAACCTCACGCGCTGGGGTGAGGTGTCCGCGACGGCGTCCAAAAGGCCCTTCCCGATCCAGCTCCGCACGGTCGGACGACTCACGCCAAGCTCCTCCGCCACCTCGGGGACGGTCAGAGCCGGAGCATCTCTGCTGACCTTAAGCTTCGCCTGCTCGAGCTCGCGCTCGACCACTGCGACCTCCCCGTTGGAAAGCGCGTTGCTGGCACGCGTTATCGTGTCATCCAGCGTGACGAAACTGGCCACCAACTCCCGATGCTCGCGCTTGGTCATGGCGCTCATCGTAGCACCTTTCATTCTGAAAATGCGCTAAAAAAGAAAGATAGCTCAACATGGCCATGGTGAGAGGATGTGGCCATCCATGCCTGAGGAAGACGACGCACAAAAAGAAGACGACACACAAAAACTAGTCGAAGCTCTGTCCCAGGGCATGACCGAGCGCCTCTCGGCACAGGGATGGACCGCCATCGACGACCGGCGGGCATCTCATCGTCCTCCCACCGCCGGAGCGTTCCGGCGCGCGTTTGGCGACGGCTTCTCGGCTGTCGTGATCTTTCCGTCGCAGTCCAAGGAGTACAGGCCCTTGGGGGACGGTCGCGTCGAGTCCTCGGGGCTGACCGTCGTGGGACGCATCGGCGTCGGATACGAGCCGGTGGAAACGCTCGTTTTGGCATGCACGGGGTCGAAGGTCGCTGGGATCGTCCTGAACGCTCCGACGGTCTCGGCCACGGCACGCGTGGCCGCGGACCTGGGAGAGGTAGAAGAGCAGCTCGCTCGCTTCGTGGACGATCACGCAATCGCCGTTGCCCAGCGCCACACCGACGTCGACTCGCTCATCGACGCTCTGCGCACACACGTCGCCCTCCCGTTCACCGGCGTAGCCGGCTCCTGGTACGTGTCCCTCGGCATCGATCCCGACAGCAGCCTGGGCCCGTTGGAGAGCGCCGAAGCGGAGCTCCTTCCGGCGCTGCTCGCGATCGCCGGCCGGGATGGCGAGGCGCGGGAGGCGCTGGCGAACTACGTCGCGCGCGGCATCGAGGACATCGACCGCCGCGCCTACCGCCGCTTCGCGCGCCAGCTCACCCGCTCACTCGACGCCGACGGTCAGCTCCCCTCCCCGAGCACGCCGCCGCGCTGGCCACCTCCCTCAAGCCTGCAGTGGAAATCGCAACCCACCCGGAGCTTCTCGGAATTCTTCTTCGACGAGGACCGCAAAACAAAGGCTCGCGCGGACCAGCAGGCACGCAAGGAGGCGCTCGAAGCGGTGCGCACGGCCGGCAACGACCAGGACCGCGAGGAGCTCAGAGCGCGGTTGGAGCAAGCGCTGAGCGAGCGCGGCCTTTCGACGGAGCCGCTGCTGGTCGAGCGCCAGGTCGAAATGATCCTCGCCGAGCGGGAGCCGTTCGGCAAGGCGCGGTTCGCGCTTCGCACCCTCAAAGCCCTCAAAGACTCCCAGACCTCCCGAGGCAGTCCCCTCAAAGGAGCCATCGAACGACCGAACGAGCCGCACGACCAGCCCGATTGGCTCAAGCCACCCGATCGCGCCGCCTACCCCGTGCGCAGCGTCAGCCCGCAGCGGACACCGGTCGAGCTCGACCCCGCAGCGCGCGGGTGGCTCGAGCGGATCAAGGACAGCGACCCAGGCCACCTCGCCGGAAGTCGCAGTGTCGAGGTGTGGCTCACCAGGGACAGCGGAAACCCCGCCGACGCTTCGCGCCTGGCCGTCCACATCGGGGCCGAACGGGTGGGGACGCTCCGCGCCGACGTCGAGGAGCAGCGGGTGCACTCCGACCGCTCGCCGTCCCAGCGCAAACAGTGGGGCGGTGCCGACGGCCTCGGCGACGATCAGCGCGTCTCGCTCGCGCCAGCGCAGGCCGACCTCTTTCCAGCGGCGTCTCCCGATCACCTGCACCACCTCGAACGGGCTTCCCTCGAGGCGTTGCGGAACACGCTCCCAGGAGATCCCGAGCCGCTTCGCGACCGCCTCGCAATCCCATGATTCGAGGATAGGGCCCCGCGATGCCGCGAGCGGCATGTATGCGCGAGGTGCTTCGGCGGGACACTCCGCCGGCTATGTCCGGTGCCAGCGCGCGCCCGATCCTGAACCCTCGGACCTGATCTGAAGCCCATCCCGCAGCTCATTGAGCACGAGGCGGATCGTCGCGGAGCTGATATCCGGCAGCGCGCGCTGCACGTCGCGAGTCCGGAATTCGCTCGCGGCCTGCTCGAGAATGTAGCGGCGGACCCGCTCCTGCTTGTTGCCGGAGCTCCGATCGGCGGCCGCGACCCGCTGCTCGAAGTCCTCATAGGCACCGTCGAGGATGCGCACAAAATAACTCGTCCACGGCCAGATGCCGTGCTCTGAGGCATGCCAGCCAAGCTGGGATTCACGGAGGCTCGCGTAGTAGGTGTTCTTGGACTCATAGATCCGCTGCTCCAAGCTCATGTAGCGGGCCACGCCATACCCCCCCGAGAGCAGCTCATAGGTCGTCAAGAGACGCGCGAGGCGCCCATTGCCGTCCGCGACCGGATGGATCGCAAGGAAATCGAGGATCAATGCACCGATCAAGACGATCGGATGTGTACGGCCCTCCTGCTTGGCCTCGGCGTAGCGGATCAGCAGCTCCGAGAGCAGCTGTGGGGTTTCGCTCTCGTCGGGTGGCGTAAAGACGATCTCGCGCCGACCGCCCTCGTAGGAGACGATCGGGTTCCGATCGCTCTTGAGATGACCCCCGCGGCCGTCGACATGCCTGAAGATGAGACGGTGCAGATGCAGAATCAGCGGAATGCTCAGCGGCTCGTAGCTCTCCAAGCGCACGAGCCAATCGATCGCATCGCGATAGCCGGCGAACTCCTTCTCGTTGCGATTGCGAAAGCGCGGCGAGCCCTCCGCGATACGCTCGGCACGCTCCTCGTCGAGGACGACGTTCTCGATTGCGTTCGACGCCATGATCGAGGCGACGCGAGCGTGCTCGGACAGCTGTTGGAGCAACTCGGGCCGCTGGTCTCGAAAGAGCCGTTCCTGGCCCTTTCCCATGTCGATCCTGGCAAGCGCTGCACCCAACTCTCGTGGCTGGCTACCGAAGATCCGATCGAGGTCGACAAAGCTCCGCATGGTGCTAATGATCGCATAATGATGCTAAGAATCGCGCAGATTAGCATGACTATGTCATGATTAGCACGACTCTTGGGTTGCAAGAAGACGATACGGTGCCATGTTTCTGTATCGTATTGTCTGCACCCGATGAGCAAGAGCGACCTCCAGCGGCCAGGAAGCACCACCCACCTGGGATGACGTCAGCCGGATCGCGCTCGCGCTGCCCGCGGCCGGCGAACGGATCTCGCGCGATCTGCGCCAGTGGCGCGTGGACGACAAGCTGTTCGTCTGGGAGCGCCCGCTGCTGCACTCACCACCGTCCGGCAAGCTGCGCGATTTCGCCGTCTGGCGAGGTGCGATCCGCCGCGGCGGTAGATAATCCCGCGCATCGCTTCGCCGGCTTCCCCCTCACCGCTCCCAGCCCAGAAGACCGGCACGCCCGGCCGGGTCGACCGCGTGGTCGACTGGCTGTTGCCGGAGCGCAACCCGGCGCGGCTGATCTACGGGGTGCTCGCGATCGGCGCGGTGCTCGCGGCGGAGAGCGGGAGCCACGAGGACTACCTCGACACCGCCGGCTCGGCGGTGATCGCGATCTTGCTCTACTGGCTCGCGCACGCCTACGCGGACGTGCTCGGACATCGACTCACCGCGCACGTGCGTCTGAGCATCGCGGTCCTGGGACGGGCGCTCCGCGACGAAGCGGCGATCCTGATCGGCTCCGTGCTGCCGCTGCTCGCGTTGCTCGTCTGCTGGACGTTCGGGGTCGCGCTCGCGACGGGCGTCGAAGCGGCGCTCTGGACAACCGTCGGCAGCCTGATCGCCTTCGAGCTCGTCGCCGGGCTCCGCGCCAAATCCACGCCTCGCGAGCTCGCGTTCGAAGTCGGCGTCGGGATCACGATGGGCCTCGCGATCGTCGCGCTGAAAGTCGTGCTGCACTAACAGTTCAGCGACGTTTGGACCCGCGGCGCTCGGCGAAGTGCGTGAGGATCACGCCGACGAGCAGCGAAACAACGATCACGATGATCAGCGGCGCCTCGCCCGAGCCGAAGATCCAATCGACCTTCACCTTCTCGGTGTTCAGCACGGCGAACAGCGTCGCGAGCACAGCGAGCACGACGAGCGCGCTCGTGCGGGCCACCTCGCGCCGGTTGCGCCGGCCGCCCGCCACCCCCTTCCGGCCCTGCGGTGTCTGGATCGGCGAGGCCACTGACTGATCCTACCCCCCTCAGGACTCCGACAGCTCAGCCTGGATCCAAGGACAGTCACTCGACAGATCCTCGACCCCGAGCGCGGCGGCGACGTTCAGCGCCATGCCGTGCCAGAAGAACTCGTTCAGGCGCTCCGCGTCGGCGCCCGAGAGCTCCCGCGCGAGCTCGATCAGCTCGGCGTAGCGACGGCGCACGCACGCGCACACGACCTCGTCGTCGCAGGCGGCGTAGGACTGGTGCTGGAGCATCAGGTAGTCGCGGTCGGAGGCGAGCAGCTCCTTGTAGGCCATTCCCATCGCCTGCATCACATCCTCGCACTCGGCCGGCGCGCGCCCCTCTTGGTAGTCGGCGGCGGCTACGCGAAAGGTATCGGCGACCCGCTCGAAGCCGCGCTCCAATGCCGCGATGAACAGCTCGCGCTTGGACGGGAACAGGCTGAACACATACGGCTGGGCGACGCCCACGCGCCGGGCGATGCGCTCGACCGGGGTGCCGTGCAGACCGCCGCGCGCGAACTCGTGCACGGCGGCCGCGATCAGCTCCTCGCGGCGCTCGGCGGCGGGGACCCGCCGGCGCACAGCCGGCGCGGGAGGCGCCTTCTCCCCGACGTCGACCTCGGTGGGCACCGCCACCGCCGCCGCGCTGGACGCCGACTCCGATTCGATCTTCGGGCTCACCCCGTCTCCCCCGCGAGCGTCCCCAACGAGCCGGCGACGGCGGCCGCGCGGTCGGTGGACACCGCCGCGCCCCCGCCCGCGACCGGATCCGGGTCCGCCGCACCTTCGACGTTCCGCGCGCGGAACGGAAGCACGAGCACGACGAACGCGCCCGCGGCCAGCACCGCGACGCCCACCCACAGCGCCGGGACGAGGCCGTCGACGAACGCCTGCGGCGAGGCGTAGCCGCCCGCGCCCGTGAAGATCGAGGCGAGCACCGCGACCCCGAAGACCCCGCCGACCTCGCGGATCGCGTTGTTGGCGCCGGAGGCCTGACCGGCCTGCTCGGTGCGTACGGCGCCGAGCACGGCGTTCGCGGAGGGCGCGAACACGAGCGCCATGCCGGCGCCGGCCATCACGGACGGGACGAGCATCTGCGTGTAGGGCAGGTCGGTGGAGACCGTCAGCGCAAACCAGGCCAGCGCGCCCGCCTGCAGCGACAGACCCGCGAGCATGAAGGGACGGCTGCCGAAGCGCTGGGAGAAGATGCCCGCAAGCGGGGCGACGACCATCGTCGCGCCGGTCCACACGAGCAGCTTCAACCCCGCCTCGAGGGGAGAGTTGTGAAGCACGTTCTGCATGTATTGAGAGAGGAAGAAGATCGACCCGAACATCCCGAAATACATGCTAAACGAGGCCACGTTGGTGACCGCGAAGGAACGCTTGGCGAAGAACGACATCGGCAGCATCGGCTCGCTGGCCCGGCGCTCCCGCAAGACGAAGCCGGCGAGCAGCAGCACGCCGCCGATCATCGAGACGAGCACGGTCGCGCTCGTCCAGCCCAGCGACTGCGCGCGCACCAGCCCGAACACGAGCCCGAAGGCGCCCGGCAGCGCGAAGCCCAGGCCGGGCAGGTCGAGCGTGCCGTAGGGGCCGCGGCTCTCCGTCAGCCGGCGCGCGGCGAGCGGAATCAGGACGAGGCCGAGCGGAACGTTGATCCAGAAGATCCAGTGCCAGGAGATGCCCTGCACGACCGCGCCGCCGACGAGCGGGCCGATCGCGACGGCGGTCCCCGAGATACCCGACCACACGCCGATCGCCATCCCGCGCCGCTCGGCTGGGAAGGCGGCCGCGAGCAATGTCAGCGTGAGCGGCGTGACGATCGCGGCGCCGGCGCCCTGCACCGCGCGCGCGGCGACGAGCAGATCGGTGTTCGGCGCGAGCGCCGCGGCCGCGGAGGCCGCGGTGAAGATCGCGAGGCCGATTACGAACATCCGCTTGCGCCCGAAGCGGTCGCCGAGCGCCGCGCCCGTCAGCAGCAGCACCGCGTAGGCGAGCACGTAGGCGTTGACCGTCCACTCGAGCGACTGGATCGAGGCGCCGAGGTCGCGATGGATCGTCGGCAGCGCGACGCTCACGACGAGGTTGTCGAGCACCGCCATGAACAGCGCGACCGAGACGATCGCGAGGGTCCAGCCGTTGCTCTTGGGCTTGTTCTTGCTCTTGCTCTTGTCCTTGTCCTTGGTGCCAGCAGCCATTTCCATCTCCGATCTTAGCGAGTGCTAACTATCTTGGACAAGAGATTAGCAGTTGCTAATAATAATATTAAGAGGACCTGGCCCTGACCACCAAACGACGGGATACGGCAGGCGGGCGCCACGCGCGCAGTGGCGATCGTCGCCTCGATCGAGCAGCACAAGCGAGGAGCGGCGCCGCCGACGGCGAATATCATCGATGCGATGCGACGATGCGGCCCGACGAAGATCTACCCGGCGCTCCTCGCGGCGGCGCTCGCGACGCTGCTCGCCGGCTGTGGAGGCGGGGGCACGAAGACGGTCGACGCGAGCACCCCGCTGCCGGAAGCGACGACCTCGACCAGCGCGCCCCGGACGGGCGCAACGACGACCACGGACACCACCGCCACGTCGACCACGTCGACGAGCACGACGACCGCACCGCCGAGCGAAAACGGTGGTACCGCGAGCCCGAGCACCACGCGCACCGCGCCCGCGCCGGCGTTCACACATCAGGGGGGCACCGGCACTGCGACAACGAGCGGCGAAGGCACAGCAGGGCTGAGCGCCGCCGAGGCGGTCGTGCAGGCGAAGGGCTTCACGGTCGCCTCCCCCTCCGACTACCACCCCAACCAGACCCTCCGCGTGCTCGTCGGCACGCGCACGGGCTCCACCGAAGGCAACGGCCAGCAGGCGTTCTTCTTCGTCGACGGACGCTACATCGGCACCGACGCCAAGCAGCCGAGCGCCCAGATCGACGTCGTCAGCCAGGGCGACACCGAAGTCGCGCTCGCCTACACGCTCGCCGGCGGCGGGCAGGCGACCGTGCGCTTCCAGCTGAACAACGGCAAACTCGTGCCGCTAGGCCCAATCCCCTCGGCCAGCGCCCGCCAGTAACAGCGGCCTGACCCCGCGCGCGCAAACTTCCCACGAGGACGAAAGGCCTATCGTGGTGTGGGCAAACGAACACACACGAGAAAGGGAAGGGATGCTGCGATGAGCGCAACGATCGAGGGCCGCGGCGAGGAGCTGCTGAAGGGGAAGAACTTCTGCCACGTCGCCACCCTGCGACCCGATGGATCCGTCCACGGTGTCCCGGTTTGGGTCGACGTCGAGGACGGCCGTGCTGTGCTGAACACCGCCAAGGGGCGCGCCTGGCCGCGCAACCTCGAACGCGACCCGCGCGTGACGCTGACCGTGCAGAACATGGAGAACCCCTACGAGTACCTCGACGATCCGTGGCCGCGCCGAGACACCGACGACCGACGGCGCCGACGCACACATCGACGCGATGGCGAAGAAGTACATGGGCGTCGACGAGTACCCGATGCGCCAGCCCGGCGAACAGCGCATCATCGTCCGCGTAGAGCCCGAGCACGTACACGTCTGGGGAAGCTGAGCCGCAGGCGCGTCGCGATACTGCGTCCTACCGATCGGAGATCGGCCAGCACACGCGCCGCACGCCACGCTTCCTGCTGGGCGATCTCCGATCGGCGTCTCGCTCGACCTGCGACTCGGCTTCAGGCGTGTTGTGTTACCGGAGGCTTTTCTTCAAATGACAGGCACTACGCACGACCGATCAACCGCCGCCACAACGACGGTCCGCGCGGCTGGGTGCGCTGCCACTCCTCGCGCAATGGCAGCTCTCCGCGCGCGCGGGCGGCGAGCACGCACGCGCTGTGGGCGTGGCGGCGGCGGCGCATGTCGCCCGCGGGGGCGATCAGCATGTGTTCGCTGAGCGCGGGTAGGTGATGGCCGCAGATTGGACAGCGGTACGTCGCCGGCTTACGGTTGGCCGCGGGGCGCACCGTCCACCACGGGGCCGGCGGCAGGGAGGAAGACACGGCTCCATTGTGGCGCCGCTCGCGGCCACGATCGCCGCGAGCGTCGCCGTGGCGGTCGGGGTCGCGCTCGCGCACGCGCAGGCCGAGCGCGCCCGGCGCGCAGTCAAGGCCGAGCGCAAGCGCGCGCGGCGCTTCACGCAGCTGCCGGGTGAGCCCCTGCCCGAGGCGCTGCGGCGGATCGCGCTCGGACAGCTGGACGTGGCGATCGAGCTGCTCGGCGGCGAGGCCGGCGATTGGAGCGCCCGCGGGAACGCCGGCGGGCGAATGCTCGACAGCGAGGCGATCCACGACACGCGCAAGGCGCTCAAGCGCCTGCGCGCGCTCGTGCGTCTGCTGCGCGTGGAGCTCGGCGAGCGGCGGTACAAGCGCGAGCACGCGATCCTGCGCGACGCCGCCCGGCGGCTGGCGGGCGCGCGCGACGCGGAGGTGATGGTCGGCACGCTCGACGCGCTGCTCGAGCGTCACCCGCGCAAGCTCGGGCGCCGCCGCCAGCTGCTCGAGCTGCGCGAGCTGCTCCTCGCCGAACGCGCCGCGGCGGAGCGGGCGACGCTCGGCGACAGCGCCACACGTGGGGAGATACTGCGCGAGCTCAGCGGCCTGCGCGAGCGGGTCCGGCAGTGGGACCTGCCCGAACGTCCCGGCATCGCCCTCGTCGAGCGCGACCTGCGGCGGATCTACCGCGACGGTCGCGAGCGCGGGCAACACGTCGCGCGTATCAGAGACGGCGGGAGCAGGGGCGGCAGAGGCAGGGGCAGCAGGAGCAGAGGTAGGGCCGGCAAGAGCAGGAGCAGGAGCAGGGGCGGCCGGGACGCCGCGCGCGCCGCGCACGCGTGGCGCAAACGCGTCAAGGACCTGCGCTACGCCGCCGAGATCCTCGGCCAGCGGCCACTCGCGCGCCGCGCCGACAGGCTCGCCGAACTACTCGGCGAGGAGCACGACCTGGTCGTGCTCGCGGGCCTGCTCCCCCCGCCGGGGCGCGCGCCGTTCAAGGGCAAGCGCGGCAGGCGGGCGCGCAAGGATCTGCTCGCGCGGATCGCGCGCCGCCGCCGGCGTCTGCGCAAGCGCGCGCTGCACGAAGGCGAGCTGGTGTACGGACGCAAGCCGAAGCGGTTCGCGCGCCGGATAGCGCGGTCCGTCGCAAAATCCGCCAGAAACTCCAGGGGTGCGTAGGTACGGCCGATGTAAATGGCGGGTCACCTGCCGGTCATGCGCACGCGAACGACACGATCGAACTTGTTTCTCGCCTTGCTCGTGGGAGGGCTGGGAGTGCTCGTGCTGCACATGACCGTCGGGCTCGGCGGTCGCGGCACCGACGAGCTGTTTGACGATGGCCTGTTCGACGCACTGATGTTCGGCGCGGCGTTCGCGGTGATCGCACGCGCGATCGCGATCCCGGAGCAGCGCGCGGCCTGGCTGGCGATGGGCGCGGGCCTGCTCTGCTGGAGCCTCGGGGAAATCTATTACGACCTGTTCGTCGAAGGCTCCAGCGCGACGGGGATCACACCGGCCGACGGCTTCTACCTGGCGATGTACCCCTGTCTGTACGTCGCGCTCGCGCTGCTGCTCGGCGGGCACCTGCGCGAGCGGCGCCTGAGCATGCTGCTCGACGGCCTGATCGGCGGGCTCGGCGCGGCGACGGTCGCGGCGGCGGTCGTGCTGCCGCCGATCATGGAAACGGTCCACGGCGACGTCGCGACGGTCGCCGTCACGCTGGCCTATCCGATCGGCGACCTGCTGCTGTTGATCTTCACGATCGGCGCCCTCGGCGTGACCGGCTGGCGCCCGGGACGCGTGTGGCTGCTGATCGCCGCAAGCATGTTGCTGAACGCGGTCGCCGACTCGACCTACCTCTACCAGACCGCCACGAACACCTACAAGGTGGGCTCCCTGGCCGAAGCGATGTGGCCCGCCGCGGCCGTGCTGCTGGCGATCGCCGCGTGGACGCCGCGGACGCCGCCGGCACGACGGCGCGTGGAGGATTGGCGGCTGGTGGTCGTGCCCGGGGTCTCGCTGCTCGCGGCGCTGGGCGTGTTCGTCTACGGCAACCTCCATCACCAGCTCACGCTGGGCGCTCTGATCCTCGCCACGGCGACGGTGCTCGCGGTCAGCGCGCGGCTGATGTTCACGGTCCGCGAGAACCTCGCGATGCTCGTCCGCTCGCGGCAGCAGGCGCTGACCGACGCGCTGACCGGCCTGAGCAACCGCCGGCAGCTGATGGAAGACCTCGAGCTCGCCTGCCGCGATGCCCGGCCGAGCAGGCCGCGGCAGCTGGTGCTGTACGACCTGAACGGCTTCAAGGGCTACAACGACACCTTCGGCCACCCCGCCGGCGACGCGCTGCTGGAACGGCTGAGCGACAAGCTGAGCGCGAGCGTCGCCGGGCACGGGACCGCCTACCGGATGGGAGGCGACGAGTTCTGCGTCCTGCTCGAAGTCGCGACGGCCGACGATCCGCTGGTGCTCGACAGCGTCGCATCGCTCTCCGAGCACGGACCCGGCTTTGCGATCAGCGCCGCGCACGGCGAGGCGAGCATCCCCGCCGAGGGCAGCGATGCGGCCGCCGTGCTGCAGCTGGCCGACCAGCGGCTGTACGCGCGCAAGGACCGCACGCGTGACGGCAGCGCGGTGCTGCAGCTGCGCGACGTGCTGCTGCAGGCGTTCCGCGAGCGCTACCCCGACCTGCAGGAGCACCAGCGCGGCGTCGGCGCGCTGGCGCTCGCCGTCGGCCGGCGCCTGGGCCTCGACGGCGAGGAGCTCGACGTGCTCGCGCGCGCGGCGGAGCTGCACGACGTCGGCAAGATCGCGATCCCCGACGCGATCCTCTCCAAGCCCGAGCCGCTCGACGAGGAGGAGTGGCGGTTCATGCACCGGCACACGATCCTCGGCGAGCGCATCCTGATGGCCGCGAGCGCGCTGCGCCCGGTCGCGCGGCTCGTGCGCTCCAGCCACGAGCGCTTCGACGGGGGCGGCTATCCGGACGGGCTGCGCGGCGCGGAGATTCCGCTGGGCGCGCGCATCATCTTCGTGTGCGACGCCTACGACGCGATGCGCACCGACCGCCCCTACAGCCCGGCGATCTCATCGGCCGAGGCGATCGCGGAGCTGCGCGCGTGCGCGGGCACACAGTTCGACCCCGCGGTGGTGGAGACGTTCATCGCCACACTGGCCGAGCCCGGCCCCGGCCCAAGCGTGAGCCCGAGCCGGTGCGCGATGACCGCTCGGCCGCGGTCAAACAGCCGAGCGGCGCGACCAACGGCGACGACAGCGACAGCGCGAGCGGGGGCCACGGACGAGACCAAGCAGCCGGGCGACGCGCCCAACAACGGCGCCGCCGGCGGCGGACGCTTCAGTCGACGCTGAGCACGGTGAACTTGCGCTTGCCGCGCGGCAGCGCCACCGAGACGGTGTCGCCGGCGCCGCGCCCGAGCAGCGCGACGGCGACCGGGGAGTCGGCCGACAGCCGGCCCTCGGCGGGGGCGGCGTCGTGGGAGCTGACGATCCGCCAGCTCTGCTCGGCGCCGTCCTCGGCGCGCACGCGGACGGTCGAGCCGAAGGAGACCGCCCCACCGGCGGCGGGCGCGTCCTGGACGACGACCGCGTTGGCGATCTTCTCGCGCACCCGCGCGATCTTCGTCTCCAGGTGCGCCTGTTCGTTCTTGGCGTCGTGGTACTCGCTGTTCTCCTTCAGATCGCCCCACTCGCGCGCGGTTTTAATTCGCTCCGCGATCTCGCGGCGGCCCTCGCCCTCGAGCTCTTCCAGCTCGGCCTCGAGGCTCGCGAGCCCCTCGGCGGTCATCAGGTTCGCGGCGTCGGTCATCCGAGTTCAGACCCTACTCCACCAGCGGGAGCAACCGGCTCCCGTGCCGGACGCGAGGCTTGGGTAGCGCTCAGAAATAGGTCGTCGGCGGCGTCGAGAGCAGCGCGTAGTCCTGCACGATCGCGGCCTGCACGAGCAGCTGGGCGGAGGCGGGCGAGCCGAACACGAACACGTAGTTGTTCAGACGCAGGTGTTCCCAGGCGTAGTTGACGTAGCCCTGCACGAGCGTCGTCCCCGGCGGGTCGTGGGTGACGGAGTCGAGGTAGAGCATGTTGCGGAAGTAGACGGATACGAAGAACGGGTTTTCTTTGCCGAGCCGTTCCGAGGTGTAGTAGGCGAGCGCCGCCTTCGCGGTCTGGCGCGCCTGGAAGAGGTAGGCGCTGTTGCCGGTCGCCTGGTAGAGCAGCACGCCGGCGCCGATCATCGCGCCCTGGTTGTAGCTCCACTCTTCCGCTTCGATTTTCCCGCGCAGGCCGATGTGGTCGGCGTACAGGCCGTTCGGCTCGGTCAGGCAGGCGCGCACCCATTCGTAGGCCATCTCCGCGAACTGCAGGTACTGGGCGTTGCCCGTCAGCTTGTACAGCTGCAGCCCGAGCTCGGCCGTGGGCGCGTTCGTGACCGTGTTGCGTTCGACGTCTTCGGGGGAGTTGGAGAAGGGAATCCCGCCCGGGCAGGCGATCCCCGGCTGCGTGTCCCAGCCGGCCATCTCGAACGCCATGATCCCCTCGGCGCCGCCGAGCACGCCCGCGACGTGGGTCAGCTCGTACATCCGCGCGAGCTCGATCCCGACCCAGGCGTTGTCGTCGTAGTACTTCGCCCCGCCCGGCCCCGCCGGCGGCGCGACGGTGCCGTCGTAGGCGGCGAGCGTGCTCGAGTAGGTCCCTTCCGGGGCGCCCGAGTTGTTGAGGTCGAGATACGATTTCAGGCCCGTCAGCCGCGCGTTGATTTCAGGCGCGAGCGTCGTCTTCAAGGCCGGGATGTTCGCCATCGTCACGGTCGCCGCGAGCGCCTGGGAGAACGGCCACAAGTAGGAGAACGGTTCCCCCTTGTACAGCCCCGAGCCTTCGATGTAGTAGGTCTTCTGCATCGCCTCGAACGCGAGCTGCGCGCGTTCGGCGTTGACGGGCAGCTTTGGCTTCTTCGGCTTCCTTGCGGGCTTCTTCGCGGTGGGCTTCGCGGTGGATTTCGTGCCCGCGGGGGGCGTGGTCGCCGGCGTCGTGCCGCCGGCGCTGACCCCGCCCGCGCTCGCCTGGCGGGCGTTCTTCGTCGGACGCGCGAATTCGGAGGCGCGGGCGATTTTCGCGGGGCGCTGGGCCGCGGCCGGATAGGGGGAGGCCGCCAGCGCGGTCGCCGCCGGCAGGCAGGCCACGAACGCGAAGGCGAGCAGGATCGCTCCGCGGCGCACGATCGGCGTGCGCGCGCCGGCTAGGTCGGATCTTGTCATCGGCTCAGGGGTCGGATCTCATCGTCGCTCAGCAAGCAGAACAGTCGAGCCTGCCATTTGATTTGGTGTACGCATCTCCTGCCACAAATCCTTCAATCTCGACCCCCGGCGACGTTGAGTCGAAACAGATCCTTCGACTACGTGACCGTCGGCCACGTGACGGTCGACGTGATCGCCGCCGACGCCTCGCGCCGCCCCGGCGGCGGCGCCTTTTACAGCGCGCTCCAGGCGGCCCGGCTCGGCCTGCGCGCGCTGATCGTCACGCAGGGCTCGCCCCCCGAGCTCGAAGCGCTGCTCGAGCCTTACCGCGACGAGCTCGAGCTGTGCATCGTTCCAGCGCCCGCGACGACGACGTTCGCGACGTCCTGGCCCGGTGGGCAGCGCCTCCAGCACGTACTCGCCTGGGCCGGTCCGATCGCAGGGCCGGTCGAGGTGGATACCCGGATCCTCCACTTCGCGCCGGTCGCGCGCGAGACCCCGGCCGCGTGGCGCGGGCGGGCCGGCTTCGTCGGGCTCACGCCCCAGGGGCTCGCGCGCACGTGGGGTCCCCCCTCCGGAGAGACAGACAATGGGCACGCGCACCGCAGTGCAGCAGTCCGAGCAGAAGCAAGCGACGGACAGGCGGGTGGAGAGCTCCGCTCCGCACCGCTGCCGAACGACCGTGACTCACTCGACGCCCTCCTGCCCCACCCCTGCAACGCGGTCGTGATCAGCGAGCAGGAGCGCACCGCCTGCGCGCCGCTGCTCGCCGCGGCCGCCGCCACCGGCGCGGTGATCGCGGTCACCGCCGGGCCGGGCGCCACCAGCGTCGAGCTGCCGGGCCAGGAGATCACCCAGGTACAGGCCCCCACGGTCGCCGCGCCCCGCGACGATCTCGGCGCGGGCGACGTGTTCGCGGCGGCCTTCTTCGTCGCGCTCCACGAAGGTCTGTCCCCCGTGCGCGCGGCGGCCTTCGGCAACGCCGCGGCGGCAGTCCGGATCGAGGGCATCGGCGCGGATGCGGTCGGCGACCGACGCGCGATCGAGGCTCGGATCGAGGCCGGGGAGTCGATCGAATAGTCGTATCTCCCATCACCCGCCCCCCATCTTCGTATGTCCCTATAATGTCCCCTACCTTTGACACGTGGGAGACACCATACCCGTCCAGATGACATACGCGGAGAGGCTTGGCAAGTTCGACCAAGAACTCGAGGATCTGCAGCGCGGGTTCATCGAGGCCGTCGAGCATCTGCGTCGCGCTCCCGAGGTGGACGACTCCTATGAGGAGCGTTGGCAGGCAATCGCACAACGCATGAAGAGGCTGCGGGAGGGCATCCGAGCGGAGGACTACGACAAGGATCAACTGGCGACCCTGGCGAGCACGCTGCTGGACATTCGCGATCAGCTGGACCGAGATGACGCTCCCGGGAATCTGGACGTCTGCGATCGGCTGATGATCATGCTCGAGCGCATCCGCCACGTGGTGCGTGACGCGCTCGACGAGCATGTCAGTGGCGCCACAGGCGATGTTGGCGTGGTGATGACAGAGCTGGAGCGCTGGCTGCCCCATGTCTCCGACCAGACGATCGCGACGCTTGTGGGCGTCGACCGTCGATCGCTCTCTCGTTGGAGAGGGCAGGGAGGGCAGCCACGGCGCAGCCTCCGCATCTTCGCTCGCCTGGTCGCGATCCTGCGCCACAACTGGGACGAGGAGGGCGTCATTGCCTGGTTTGAACGCCCGCGACGCGACCTCGACGGTCGCAGGCCGGCGACCCTGCTCGCCGATCCGAATGCCGAGGACGCGCTGCTGAGTGCGGCCCGGTCCGGCAGAAACCAGTATGCCTCCTAGACGCCCTCCTGCCTTTATCCGCTGCAAGCGCGTCGCCTACCGAGCGACTTCGTATGACGTACCCCCCTGGGTGAACGCAAATCGGCGCGATGGACGCTGGAACATCGCCGGCCAGCATCCCACGCAGTACATGAGCCTTGATGCCGAGACACCGTTCGCCGAGATTCTCCGGCACGAGGACCTGCGTACCGAGGAAGAGGCATCCCACTATTCCTCGACAATCTGGCAACTCCAGATCGACGATGGCCTGGTCGTCGACTACAGCACCTTCGAGCTTGCAGATGCAGCCGGCTTTGACGCCGAGGCGTTAGTCGATGACGATCACGAGCGCTGCCAGGCGGAGGCCCAATGGCTTGCAAGCGAAGGCGCACGCGGCCTACTCTCCCCGTCGGCAGCATTACCTGGCAGCATCAGCCTGACCCTCTTTGGCGCGCGTGTGTGCGTGCCGTGGAATACGACTACTGAACTGGCCTCCTCGATCCCGGCCCAGAGATTGACCACCGGCCACCCCCCGGCCGGACTGACCACCAAGGTGCGCTACTTCGGCCAGCCAGAACTGCTGTTGGACAAGCATCTCGAGGTCCGGCGCAACGGCTGAGCGACCGCCCGAGATACGCAGCTTGGCCGCCACCTGCCACGGGCAGAGGAGCTAAGCAGCCGCGTTCGACACCATCGCAAGCGCCTCGTCGATCAGCCCCGCGAGCTCAACCGCCGACAGCGCCCCCTCGCACCCGCAGGCACGCATCGCCAGCAGCAGGCTGCCGCCGACCGGAGCCATCTCGACGACAGCGACGCGCGCGTCGGGGGCGAGCTCGTGGACGGCCCGGGTGAGCGGCTCGACGAACACGGCGCCGGCCTTGTAGGCGCTGCCGATCAGGCCGACGGGGAAGCCCTGGGGGTCACCCCCACCCCCGGCCAGCCCAGCCCGGCGGATCACAGCCGCGACCTGCTCGCCCAGGAGCGACGCCCCGCGCCGGTAGATCTCACACGCGACCTCGTCGCCACCCGCGGCGAGCTTCGCGGTCTCGATCGCGAAGGCCGCGATCTCGCCCTTGCCGAGCGGCTTTGCGTAGACGAGCGCGGCGAGCGCCTCGACGCTCGCGACGCCGAAGAACGCGACCGCCGCGTCGCTCAGCGCGGTCTCCGGGCCGGAGGCCTCGCGGTCGCGTAGCGCCGCCTTGATCGACTCGTTCCCGAACCAGTAGCCGCTGCCCTCGTCGCCGAGCTGGTGGCCCCATCCGCCGGCGCGCCAGGCGCGCCCGTCGTGGCCGACGCCGAAGACGTTGCTGCCGGTGCCGGAGATCACGCCGACGCCGGGCTGCGCCCCAGTGGCCGTGGCCCAGGCCGCGACGACGTCGTTGACGACGAGCCAGTCCTCAGAGCGCGCGGCGCGCACGTGCCGGGCGACGGCGTCGGTATCGGTACCGGCCAGCGCGATCACCTCCGCGTCGAGCCGCTCCCCCTCGATACCGGCCCGTCCGATCGCCTCCTCCGCGGCTTCGAGCAGCGCCTGCACCGCGGCGCGGGTGCCGACGGCGTCTTCGTTGCTCGGCCCCGCCTGCCCGAGATGCAGCGTCCCCCGCTCGAGGTCGAGCAGCGCGGCGAGCGTCTTCGTCGCACCGCCGTCGATGCCGAGCACGAAACGCGCGTTCCCGGCGCGGCCGTCGTTCCCGCCACCTCCATCGCACCCGCAACCAACCGTGCCCTGATCGCGAGCGCCGCCCGCGCCCGGCGGGGCCAGCTCAGGCGGCAGCTTGACGAGCGGGGCACGATGCACGCGCGGATCTTCGCAGCCCGGCACCCCGTCGACCGATCACGCCCGACCCCGTGGTACGAAACATGCTGCTGATATTGCAAGCCGATTGGCAGTACATGCTGCATCTTCGATGTTTTTCGACCAACCCGAACACGCCCGCACGGAGACACGCAGCCCGCCCACGCACCGAGACACACAGGCCACCGATGTTCCTTTGCTTGACAAATACTGTCTCCATGTATAACCTGCGGACAGAGCGTCGGAAAATGACCTGGACCAGATAGAGGGAGATACACGCAATGGCCTCGATCGCGAGCGGTGGGAGTGCAGGGATGGACGGCGGAGCGGCGCCGAGGAGTGGCGCCGAGTCCGCCGAACGGGGCCGCTGGCGCGACCACAAGCGCTATGCGTGGCTGCTCGGCCTGATCGTCCCCACGCTGCCGTTCCTCGCCTGGGGGCTCGTCGAACTGACGGGCTGGGGCGTCTTCTGGTTCTACGGGCCGTTCCTCGTGTTCGGGATCTTCCCCGTGCTCGACCTGCTCGTCGGGATGGACGCGGCGAACCCGCCCGACAGCGTGATCAAGTGGCTCGAGCAGGACCGCTACTACCGCTGGTGCACGTACGCATACATCCCGATCCAGTACGCCGGGCTGGTGCTCGCCTGCTGGCTGTGGTCGAGCGGGAAATTGAGCACGATCGACGACATCGGCCTGGCGCTGACGATGGCGATGGTCAGCGGCGTGGCGATCAACACCGCGCACGAGCTCGGGCACAAGCGCGCGAGCAACGAGCGCTGGCTGAGCAAGGTCGCGCTCGCGCAATCGGCATACGGGCACTTCTTCATCGAGCACAACCGCGGCCACCACGTGCGCGTCGCCACGCCCGAGGACCCGGCGAGCTCCAGGCTCGGCGAGAGCTTCTGGGAGTTCCTGCCGCGCACCGTCAGCGGCAGCCTGAAGTCGGCCTGGGAGCTCGAGGGCGTGCGGCTGGACCGCCTCGGCTCCTCCCACTGGAGCCCGCGCAACGACATCCTCAACGCGTGGGCGATGACCGTCGTGCTGTTCGGCGCGCTGACCGCGATCTTCGGCCTCGTGGTCCTGCCCTACCTCCTGATCCAGGCCGTGCTCGGCTTCAGCCTGCTGGAGGTCGTCAACTACCTCGAGCACTACGGCCTGTTGCGCGGCAAGCGCGAGGACGGGCGCTTCGAGCGCACCGCGCCGGAGCACAGCTGGAACTCGAACAACGTCGCCTCGAACGTGCTGCTCTACCACCTGCAGCGCCACTCCGACCACCACGCCAACCCGATGCGCCGCTACCAGGCGCTGCGCCACTACGAGCAGGCGCCGCAGCTGCCGACGGGCTATGCGGGGATGATCGTGACCGCCACCTTCCCCCCGCTCTGGCGGCGCATCATGGACCGGCGCGTGCTCGCCCACTACGGTGGCGATGTGCAGCGCGCGAACATCCACCCGCGCACGCGCCGGCGCGTGCTGGCGCGTTACGGACCCCCGGCGGGCGGCCCACCCGCAACCGGCGCGGCGACTGCGACACCGGCGGGAGGCGCGCGATGAGCGCCTGGCGCTGTCCCGGCTGCGACTACACCTACGACGAACGGGCCGGGCACCCGCGCGAGGGCTTCCCGGCGGGCACGCCGTGGAGCGAGGTGCCCGACGACTGGGCCTGCCCGGACTGCGGCGTGCGCGACAAGGTCGACTTCGAGCCGGTCGCGGCCGAGGACTGATCGCGTCCGATGGCAACGGCCGAGCGCACCGCCACCCCGATCGCCACCCCCGAGCGTCCCCCCAGCGCGAGCCCGGTGACCGCGGGCCCCGCCGCCACCGGCGCGGTCGCCGGGCGCGCCCCCGCCGAGCGCACCCCCTACGCCGAGGCCGCCCGCGAGCTGCTGCGCGAAACGCTGCTCGACGGCGCCCGCGACGAGCTCGAACGGCGCAGCTGGGCGCAGATCACGATGGGCGACATCGCGGCCGCCGCGGGCGTCAGCCGCCAGACGCTCTACAAGGAGTTCGGCTCGCGCGACGAGTTCGCGCAGGCGTTCGTGATGCGCGAGGTCGACCGCTTCCTCGCGGCCGTCGAGGTGGCCGTGCGCGAACATCTCGACGACCCGGCCACCGCCCTCTCGGCCGCGTTCGACGTGTTCCTGACGGCCGCCGCCGAGGACCCGCTCGTGCGCACGCTGCTGAGCGGCGAGGAGGCGTACGGCCTGCTCGCGCTCGTCACGACCCAGGGCGAGCCCGTCGTCACGGGCGCAACCGCACACCTCTCGGCGATCATCCTCGCCGGCTGGCCGCAGGTCGACCCCCTCGACGCGCGGCTGCTGGCCGAGTGCCTCGTGCGCCTGGCGATCAGCTACGCGGCGCTGCCCGCCGGGCCGGCGGGGATGACCGCGGCTTCGGTCACGACGCTGCTCGGGCCGTACATCGAGCGCGTGCTCGCGCAGGCGCCCGCTACTGGCGCCAGCGCCTAAAACCAAGCTATCGCCAAGTGACGCCAAATCTTGGCGATAGGAGCTAAACTCCAAAACTTGGCGATACTTGGCGATGATTTGGATTAGGCCCGGCAGGACCGATGTACATCTCCCCACCACCCGATATCGGCACCGTCTTTGACGGGGTGGACGCTTCACGGCTTCTCGAGATCTTGGAGGCCGTCACCAAGGAAGGCCAGCGATCCGACTACGTCCACTGGGACAAGCTCCGCCACCTGACCCCCCCCAAAGGCCTCAAGCCCGATGAGTGGTGGCTGGCCATTCGTATGGCCCGCGCCCTCACCGCGATTCCGCTCACCGATACCAAGGGCGCCTCGTTTGGGTACCAGACCCCGCCACAAGCTCAGCGTCTCCTCCACTACATCGATCAGCATTGCAGCGGCGAGATCAAGATGGCCGAGATCGTCACGACTGACCACCAAGCGCAACGGCACTACCTGGTCAGCTCGCTCATGGAGGAGGCTATCCGGTCTAGTCAGCTGGAGGGCGCCACGACGACTCGGCGCATCGCGAAGGAGCTGCTCCGCTCAGGACGCCCCCCACGTGACCGTAGTGAGCGAATGATCCTCAACAACTATCGCGCGCTGCAATTCATGCGCGATCAGATGGGGAATCGACTGACGCCCGATCTCGTCATGCATCTACACGAGATCCTCACGGGCGGGACGCTCGACGACCCAAGCGGCGCAGGGCGCATGCAGAATCCCAGCGAAGATCGTGTCGTGGTCAGCAATGATCGTGGCGAAACGATTCACAGGCCCCCTCCTGCTGTTGAGCTGCCGGACCGTATGCAGGCGATGTGCGACTTCGCCAACCAGCCCGACGACGATGACGGCGTTTTTATGCACCCGGCCGTCCGAGCGGTGCTGCTCCATTTCTGGCTCGCATACGACCACCCATTTCAAGACGGAAATGGTCGCACGGGTCGCGCCCTTTTTTACTGGCACATGCGAACGCGCGGATACTGGCTCATCGAGTATCTCTCGATCTCACGGATCCTGCGTAAAGCCGCCGGCGATTACGGTCGAGCATTTCTTTATACCGAGACCGATGGCGGCGACACGACGTATTTCATTCTGCATCAGCTGGAGGTGATCAAGAAGGCCGTCGACGAACTGCAGGTGTACCTGCAGCGAAAGGTCAAAGAAGTCCAGGACGTTGAGCGAATGATCAAGAGCGGCGACGAGTTCAACCATCGTCAGCTTGCGTTGCTCGGCGACGCGATCCGCCATCCCGAGAATGTCTATACCTACCGCTCCCACGCAGCGAGCCACAAAGTCAGCGAAGAGACAGCACGCGCGGACCTGTCTAGCCTCTCAAAGCGAGGACTACTCAAACAGCGGCGCGTCGGGAAGACTCACCTTTACGGGGCGACGGAGAACCTCTCGGAAGTGCTCGCTACTGGCTGACGATCGCCCGCAGCGACTGGCGCAGCGAGCCGGTCGTCGCGATCACCGCGGAGGGCTCGTAGCCGCAGTGGGCCATGCAGTTTTCGCAGCGCGGGTCCCTGCCGCGGCCGTACTGCTCCCAGTCGGTCTCCTCGATCAGCTCCCTGTAGGTCTCGACGTAGCCGTCGGCCATCAGGTAGCAGGGCCGCTGCCAGCCGAGCAGGGAGTAGCTGGGGATGCCCCAGGCGGTGCACTCCATCTCGATCTTGCCTTCGAGGAAGTCGAGGTAGAGGGGGGTGTGGTTCAGCCGCCAGCGCTTGCGGTTGCCGCCGGCGAAGGCCTTGCCGAACAGCTCGCGGGTCTGGCGCACGCCGAGGAAGTGCTCCTGGTCGGGGGCTTTCTCGTAGGCGTAGGCGGGCGCGATCATCATCTGATCGACGCGCAGCTCGTCGTTGAGGAAGTTCAGCACTTGCTCGACGGTCGAGGGCGAGTCGGTGCTGAACACGGTCGTGTTCGTCGTCACGCGAAAACCCGCCTGCTTCGCCGCGCGGATCGCGGCGACCGCCTTGTCGAACACGCCGTCGCGGTCGACCGCGCGATCGTGCGCCTCGCGCAGCCCGTCCATGTGCACGACCCAGGAGAAGTACGGCGAGGGCGTGAAGTTCGCCATCTTCTTCTCCAGCAGCAGCGCGTTCGTGCAGAGGTAGACGAAGCGCTTGCGCGCGACGAGCTCGGCGGCGATCGTGTGGATCTCGGGGTGGATCAGCGGCTCACCGCCGGCGATCGAGACCATCGGCGCGCCGCATTCGATCACCGCGCCGACCGCCCGCGCGACCTCCATCCGCTGGCGCAGGAAGCGGCTCGGGCTGCTGGATCTTGCCGCAGCCGGGACAGGCGAGGTTGCACTGGAACAGCGGCTCGAGCTCGACGATCAGCGGGAACTTCTCGCGGCGCGCGAGTTTCTGGCGGGCGAGGTACCAGCCGATGCGGGCGCTCTGGCGCATGGGTACGGGCATCTAGTTCCTCGCTCGCGACATCGGATCAGCTCGCCTCCACGGTAGCGCCGGCCGGGGCGGTCCGGGCCCAGACCTCGAGCGGGCGCACCGCGCGGCGCAGCACGGCGCTCGCGCGCAGGATCCCGCCGACGGTCGCCAGCGGCCGGTGGACCTCGCGCGCGGGGGTGTCGACGACGACCCGCACGACCGCGAACGAGCGCCCGGCGGCGGCCGGGGCCAGCCAGGCGCTCTCCATGTCGACCGCGATCGCGCCCGTGGCCGCGAGGCGCCCGCGCGCGTCGCCGAGCACCAGGCGCCGCGCCGAGGCGATCGTCCCGACCCGCGCGCGCAGGCCCGCGCGTCGGAGCTCGGCGACGAGCAGCTCCGCCCCGGGGCAGGCGATCGCGCCGCCCTCGGGGTCGCGTAGCTCGCTCGCCACGACCAGCTCGCCGGGGCCGAGCGTGTCGTCGAGCGCACCGCAGAAGCCGACGACCGCGAGCGCCCGCGCGGGGGCGGCCGTGAGCCGCGGCAGCGCCTGCGCGGAGCGGCGCGGGCCCATCCCCGTGCGCACGACCTCGACCGGACGGCGCGCGGCACGGACCGCGAGGCGCTCGATCGAGAGCGGCGCGGCGATCAGCAGGTCGCTCATCGACCCCTCCTCGCGACCTTGACCGACGCGAGCGCCGCCGGCCGCGGGGCGGTCGCCGGCAACGGCGCCGGGACGGGCGAGCAACGCGCGCGCACCGCAACCCCGCGCGGGCTCACGCGACACCGTCCCGGCACAGGCGCCCGAGCGCGGTCAGCGGGAAGACGAGCCGGTAGAGGTGGTAGTTGAGGTAGAAGTCGCCGGGAAAGCCGGTGCCTGTATGCCACGGCTCCTGCCACGTGCCCGCCTCGGTCTGCGTCGCGGCGAGGAAGCGCAGCCCGCGCGCCGGCGCGTCCGAGCGCTCGCCGGCGGCGTGCAGCGCGAGCAGCGCCCAGCCCGTCTGCGAGGCGGTGCTCGCCCCGCGCCCGATCCACCCGGGGTCGACGTAGGAGCGGCAGTCCTCGCCCCAGCCGCCGTCCTCGTTCTGGTGAGCCTCCAGCCACGCGACGGCGCGGCGGATGCAGGGCTCGCCGGGGTCGACGCCGGCGGCGAGCAGCGCCGGCAGCACCGCGCCGGTGCCGTAGACGTGGTTGACGCCCCAGCGCCCGAACCACGAGCCGTCGCGCTCCTGGGCGGCGCGCAGCCAGGCGACGCCGCGCCGCGCCGGCTCCTCGTCGCCGTGGCCGAGCAGCGCGAGCGCCTCGACGACGTGCGCGGTGACGTCGGCGCTCGGCGGGTCGATCACCGCGCCGAAGTCGCAGAACGGCAGCTCGGCGATCAGCGTGCGGGTGTTGTCGGCGTCGAACGCCCCCCAGCCGCCGTCGCGGCCCTGCATCCCGATCATCCAGTGCAGGCCGCGTGCGATCGCCGCGCGCCGGCGCGCTTCGTCGGGGATCCGCGTGCGGTGCAGCGCGATCAGGCACTCGGCCGTGTCGTCGACGTCGGGGTAGCCGTCGTTGGCGAACTCGAACGCCCAGCCGCCGGGGGCGAGATCGGGACGGCGCACCTGCCAATCCCCACCGCCGAGGATCTGCTCGTCGATCAGCCACTCCGCCGCCGCGACGAGCGCGGGGTCGTCGGGCTCGGCGCCGGCGTCGTGCAGCGCGATCATCGCCAGCGCGGTGTCCCACACGGGCGATTGGCAGGCCTCCAGGCGCCGGCCGCGCTCGTCCTCGACCAGGAAGTCCTCGAGCCCGCGCAGGGCACGCGCGAGCACGGGGTGGTCGAGCGCGATCCCGCCGAGGTGCAGGGCGAGGATCGAGTAGACCCAGGGCGGCTGGATCCCGCCCCAGCCGCCGTTGTCCTCCTGGCGGCTGAGCACCCAGCGTTCGGCGCGGGCGATCGCGTGCCGGCGCAGGGGGCGCAGCGGGTGGCGCTCGTAGGCGTGCAGGAGCCGGTCGAGCAGCCCGAAGGCGCGCGCCGCGGGCGAGCGAGCAGGGGGCGGCGGCGCCGGCCGGCCGCCGTGCAGCTCGGGGATCTCGACGCCCAGCGGGCGCACCGGGCGGCGGGCGCTGACGAGCGCGATCGCCACGACCGTCTGGCGCGCCCAGCAGGCGAAGTCGTAGATGTTCAGCGGCACCCGCGACGGCAGCAGCACAACCTCGGGCGGGACCGCCGGGACCCGCTCCCACGGCCACAGGCCAAACAGCGCGAGCCAGATGTGCGTGAACACGCGCGCTTGCTCGACGCCGCCCTGTTCGCGCACCCAGCGCGCCGCGCGGTCCATGTGCGGCTGCGCGGGCGCGTCGCCGGCGAGGCGCAGCGCGAGGTAGGCCTCGATCGTCGTCGAGAGGTCGCCGGGCGCGCCGCGGTAGTTGCCCCAGGTGCCGTCGGGGCGCTGCTCGCCGCGGATCCAGCGCGCCGCGGCGGCGGTCTCGGCGGCGGTGCGGATCCCGAGGAACTCGCGCATCAGCAGGTCCTCGGCGTCCATCGTCACGTTCGTCTCCAGCTCGCCGCGCCACCATCCTCCCTGCTGGTGGAGCGATGCCAGGTGCGAGCGAGCCCGCTCGAGCGCGAGCGCGGGACTGCTGCTGGTTGCCTGCGCAACTCCCGGCGGCACGCCGACAGCCTAGTAACCGACACCACATAAGCGAACCCTGGCACCCGCTAGATTTGGCCGGATGCCCAGCGGCGAACCGCTCCTCTCCCCGGCGGGCGAAGATCTGGCCGGCCTGCTCGCCGCGCGGCGCGGGGAGGAGCTGGCGCTCAACGACCGCCACCTCAACCCGAAGTTCGGGCGGGTGCTGCGCACGCTCGACTTCGACCGCAGCTGGGTGTCGGCCGAGGGCGCCGAGCTGATCGACGCGAAGCGGCGACCGCTACCTCGACCTGCTCGGCGGCTACGGCGTGTTCGCGCTCGGCCGCAACAACCCGCATGTGCGCGACGCGCTCGCACAGGCGCTCGCGGCGGGAACCGCGAACCTCCCGCAGCTGGGCGTGACGCTCCCCGCCGGCCTGCTCGCCGAGGAGCTACTCGCGCGGATGCCGGCGCGGATCGACGCCGCCGTGCTCTCCAATTCCGGCGCGGAGGCGATCGAGGCGGCGCTGAAGCTCGCGCGGATCGCCACCGGCCGCCCCCGCGTGCTGTTCTGCGAGCGCGGCTTCCACGGCCTGACGCTGGGCGCGCTGTCGGTCAACGGCAACCCCGAGTACCGCGAACGCGCCGGGCCGCTGTTGCCGGGCTGCGAGGCCGTCCCCTTCGGCGACCTCGACGCGCTACAGCGCGAGCTCGCGCGCGGCGACATCGCCGCCTTCCTGGTGGAGCCCGTGCAGGGCAAGGGCGTGCACATCGCCCCGCCCGGCTACCTGCAGGGCGCCCAGGAGCTCTGCCGCCGCCACGGCGCGCTGCTGGCGGTCGACGAGATCCAGACCGGCCTCGGGCGCACGGGGCGCATGTTCGCGTTCGAACACTGGGACCTCGACCCCGACATCGTGACCGTCGCGAAGGCGCTCTCGGGCGGTTACGTCCCGATCGGCGCGACGGCTACCAGCCGCGCGGTGTTCGCGCGCGTGTTCGACACGATGGAGCGCGCCGTCGTGCACAGCTCGACGTTCGCCGGCAACGACCTCGCCGCCGTCGCCGGCCTCGCGACGTTGGAGGAGCTCGACCGCGCGGAGCTCGTCGAGCGCTCGCGCAGGCTCGGGCAGCGGCTGCTGGAGCTGACCCGCCCGCTCGTGGAGCGGTACGAGCTCGTGCGCGAGGTGCGCGGCCTGGGGCTGATCTGGGCGCTCGAGCTCGGCCCGCCCGCCGGCGGGGCGGCGCGGCGGCTGTGGGACGTGGTCGAGGCGCGCCAGCCCGGCCTGTTCGCCCAGCTCGTCACGGTCCCGCTGTTCCGCGAGCACCGGATCCTCACCCAGGTCGCCGGCCACCACGTGAACATCGTCAAGATCCTGCCCCCGCTCGTCGTCGAGGAGGCAGGATCTCGTGCGCTTCGCCGCGGCGCTCGACGAGGTGCTCGGTCACGCCACCGCGCATCTGCCGCGCGCGCTCGCGCGGCTGGGGCTCGGAATGGCGCGGCGCAGCGTCGGCTGAGCTCGAGCAAGACGCCCAGGAACGACGGGAGCAGAAGCCCAAACCAAGTAGAGAAACGCGCTTGAGAGGATTCGAACCTCTGACTTTCGGTTCCGTGCGAGGCACCTGTCCTCTCATCCTCGGCAGCCGGGGGGCAACGTGTTAAGTACACCGTTTTTTAGAGACGTAAATCTGCGTGATCAAGCCGATTAGATGGGTTGCGGGCTCTGACTGACGCAATCTGCGCGATCGCACCGATTACTGGCCCAATCACCCGTTCTACGATATAATATGCGCGATCGCGCAGATGAGAGAGATCGAATCCACATCACAGCGAATCGGGCAACGCGTCCGCGACGAGCGTCGCCGTCAAGGCATGGATCAACGAACGCTGGCGATGGTCGCGAACGTCGGCGTGCGCTCCATCCATCGCGTCGAGCACGGCGAGCCGACGGTGCGACTGGACATCCTCATGCGCATTCTCGCAGCGCTGGGGCTGCGACTGGACGTGCACGGACGCGGTGAGACATGAGCCTCGGTGTGTACTGGGGCAGCGAGGAAGTCGGCCGACTCGAGCGCGTCGATGAGCGCTCGCGAGAGTACGCCTTCCGGTACACGCAGAAGTCGCGTTCTATCTCCCTCTCGCTGCCGGTGAGTCAGCAGCGCTTCAGTCCGGCGGAGAGCCGGCCGTTCTTCGAGGCGCTGCTGCCGGAGGGAGCGGTGCGCGAGCAGATCGCGAGCCAACTCAAGCTGGCGGCAAGCGACTCCTATGGCCTGCTCGCCGAGCTGGGCCGCGACTGCGCCGGGGCACTGCAGATCGTCGAGGCCAAGCGTATGTCAGAGCCGCCAACGGTCCAATGGCTCGACGATCGTGAGCTGGATGCGCTGATCGAGGAGCTGCCGCAGCATCCCCTCGGCATGCGCGTCGAAGACGACCGCCTGCGACTCAGCCTCGCCGGAGTACAGCGCAAGGCGGTGCTCGTCCGTGACGGCAGCGGACGTTTCGGCAAGCCGCTCGACGGCATGCCGAGCAGCCACATCCTCAAGCCCGAGCTGCCCGATGGCAAATACCCGGGGCTCGCAAGCAACGAGTACTTCTGCATGCGCTTGGCCGCACGATGCGGCCTCTCGAGCGCCGCTGTCGAGCTCGTCACGATAGCCGGTCGCCCCTGCCTCGTCGTAGAGCGATTCGACCGCGAGCAGGTGACCATGCCAAACCGTCGCATGCACCAAGAGGACCTGTGTCAGGCGCTCGGCCTCACCCCTGATTTCAAGTATCAGAAAGAGGGATGGCGGCTGCCCTCCTTCCGCGCGCTCGCGGAACTGCTGGAGGTGAACTCGCTGTGGCCTGGCCTGGACCGGCTCGCCGGCGCGCAGGCAGCCGTCTTCCATTTCCTGATGGGCAACGCGGATGCGCACGCGAAGAACATCTCGCTGCTGCACGTCCGCGACGGCGTGCGGCTGGCGCCGCTATATGACGTGGTGTCAACCGCCGTCTACCCCGAGCTCAGCACCGAGCTGGCATTGAGCGTCGGCGACGAGTTGAGGGCGGATGCGATCACATCCATCCACTGGTCCGACCTCGCCGACGACTTCGGTCTGAACCCGGGATCCTTCGAGCGCGTGCGCCGGGAACTCGTGGAACGAGTGATAGCCTCAGCGCCGGCACTGCGTGAGGGGGCACGCGCCGAGGGCTGGCATCACCCATCCATCGACGCGATCGTCGACGTCATCGCAGCCCGCGCTCCGCGCGTCGTATAGGACTCAGCACGCTGAGGCGATGGCTGCGCCAGCCGGCGCCAGCCCCGCACAAGTTTTCGAACACGAGCCCGAGAGGATTCGAACCTCTGACCTTCGGTTCCGTAGAGGGCCAATGACCCCCATTTTTGGCTCTGTAGAGCCATATAAGGACCGAGAATGTGTCCCGAGATCACCTCAGATTTGCGCAGTTCGGGACATATTTCGGGACACGGTTTCCAGTGACCGGCTCAGCCGACCGCGACGAGGTCCGCGACGCGCGCGTCGATGCTGGAGCTCTCGCCAAGCTCGGCGATCTCGTCGACGAATCCGACGACGAGATGGGTCCCGAGCGCCTCGGCGAGCCTGCGGAGCGTCTGCACGGTCGTGGGGTGCTGTCCGCTCTCGATGCGAGAGATCGCGGAGTGGCTGGTGCCCATACGCTGCGCCAGCTCGGCCTGGCTCAGTTCCAGCTGGCCACGACGGCGTATCACGATCCGCGCCAGCGCCTCATACGGCGCGAGCCTCTGCAGCTCGGCGCGATACTCAGGGTCGCGAGCACGCCGACGCATGGACTCCCGATGAGGGGTCCCTATCGGTGAGATTGCTTTGCTCTGTCTGGTCATAGCCTCGTCTGCCATCTGCGTAGCTCTCTACCTACCTTACCAAAATCGGTAAGGCCATCGTGGTTCTACGGCGCGTCGCCGCCGGCAGCTCGCGGAGGGCGCCGCGGGCTCGCGTCCATCCTGTCCTTGAAATCCGCCCATCGCACTTGCGCGATCTCGATGTCCGACACTGGAAGCCTCCCGGTGTTCTTGCGCAGCATGTGGAGCAGGATGAACAGGTTTTTCGAGCGCCGGTAGAGCACGCGATAGAGAACCGGCCCGTAATGACAGCGCAACTCCCGCAACTCACCGTCAACCTGCGACGTAGCCGGAAATGCCAGCGGCGGCTCGTTCGGAAGCAGGCCGTTGAGACGATCGATCGCGAGATCGACAACCGCCTGATGCTTCGGTGGCAAACCGTCGATGAACTCCTCGACGGGCTGGAAGCCTTGCCGATCTCGATAGTAGATCGCCTGCGTGCCGGACATTCCGCGCTAGCGGCCGCGGATGTCGCGCAGGAAGTCGATGCAGGCCTTTGTCCGCACGCGGCTGGCGGCCCGGCGGATCAGCTCGCGCCGCTCCTCCGGATCGGATGCCTTGGCCCGGCGCACGGGTCGCTGCTCGGAGACCGAGCGGCTGCGCTGGGGGCGGATGTGCGGATTAGCGGCCATAAACAACTTCCTGTCGAAGGGATTGTACGCGAGCGAACGTCCGTCCTTCCTCATCGCGGCCGAAACCCGTTGGCGCCCGCGTCGATCCTGTTCTCCCGTAGCCACTCCCGTAGGTCGGCGGGGTTGAAGCGGGCGTAGTGACCGAGGCGGTGGTGGGGGATTCGGCCCTCGCGGGTTTGCGCCAGTAGCCATGTCGGAGGGACGCCGAGCATGGTGCTGGCGGCCTTGGCGTCGATCAGCGCGAAGGGTGGGGCTGTCGGCGTGGACGGCGCGGCGCGTGAGCTGTGCTGCGGCGTTGCGGGCGCGCGCCCAGCGCCCGGCCGTTGGTGGGCTCGTGGGTGGGGCGTTTGGACCGGGGTGGGCCGGGAGCGTGTTCAATGTGCGGCGCATCACTGTCTCCAATCGTTGTCAGTGGTCGGTCCTGCGGCGTGTCTCGGACGTGCGTTGCAGCAGCGCTCGTCGGGAGGGCCGGGCGTACCTTTGACGCCCTCGATTTTGAGGGCGGTGATCTTGATTCCGTCGGCCCGACCCCACCGGCGATGAGCGCAGCCGCTACCACACGCACCCCTCGGTGATGCAGTTGTGGCGGGTCTCGTCAAGGATGCGCGCAGTCTGGCTTGCGCTGTATCACGTCGCTGGCGATACCTATGGTCGAGTCCGACGCGAGCGCCCTTGGCGATACGCTCGGCAAACTCGGCGTCAGCGATCCGTTCGCCGGCGTCTGATTTCCAGGGCCGCGTGTCCCCGAGCCCGGCTCGCGCAGCGAGGCGGGACAAGCCCGAGCTTTGCTCGGGCGCCCCCGGTGGGGTGACTGGTCATAGGCCTCGGCGGCGGGCCGGGTAGTGGCCGCTGGTGGGCGTCAGCTTGGTTTCCTCGAGCCAGTCGTGGAGGTCTTCCGGGTTGAAGCGGACGTAGTGGCCGAGGCGGTGGTGGGGGATGCGGCCCTCCCGGGCCTGGGCGAGGAGCCAGGTGTAGGGGACGCCGAGCAGGCCGCTGGCGGACTTGGCGTCGATCAGCGACGTGAACTGGTGGGGCTGGCCGTGGGTCTCGCGGCCGCCCGGGTCGATCGCGCCCAGGGCCGGGCCGGCCGACGCCGAACAGGCAAGCCGCAGGCGCTGCTTGGGGTGCGGAGCGCCCATACGGGCGCGAAGGGTGCGTCCGGTATCGCCGGAAGGGCCGATCGTGTCGGGGTTGTGCTTGGCGATCGTGGCAAGGGATGTCATTTGTGCTCCGGTCGGTCGTCGTTTGCTTTTAGGTGCCGTGGTGTAGGAGGCGGTCGATGCGGTGCTCGGTTGGGGGGTGGGTAGTGTCGGTGAGCCATATGAATGGGACGGGGATGTCGTTCTCTAGGGCGTTGTTCTCGAGGAACATCGCGAGGGATTGGGCTTGGCCGAGGTTTGCGGCGTAGAGGTCGGCGTGGTGCTCACGGGCGCGCCAGTACACGCCCCAGGGCGCCCTTGTGAGCTTGACCGCCAGCCCGCCGGTCGCGATCAGCGCGATCGTCTGAAATCCCCAGTGGACCTCCCGGCGTGGCGGGGTCGTCATGCGGTGCAGCGCAGCGGCCAATCGTGCGTCGCTTGAGTTGAGGCGTCCGAGCTCGTGCGCCAGCACCGCTTCGAGGTAGCCGCTCTCCAGCAGGCCGCGGGTGACCTTCAGAGTGTCGGCGTAGACGGCGGCGTTGAGTTCCTGCTCGTCGGTCACGAACCAGCGCCGTGGCGGACGCAGGCCGGGGTCGTGCTGGATCAAGGTCGTGATCGCGTCTTCGAACACGAGCCGCTCGCGCTCGGAGGGGCTGCGTCCGCCTGATTGCTGCTCCCACCACCAGCCGCCCAGCGGCAGGATCAAAGTGGCGAAGGACAGCACGAGCGGGCCGTAGGCGATGATCAGCGTCAGCGTGTTCACGGGCGCGGTGGAGTGCCGGCCGATCGTGAACGCGAGCCACAGGACGATGTAGGCGACCATCGCCCTGATGAACGCGCAGCCGAACTGCAGCGCGAGCGTGCCCACGTAGAGCAGAACCCAGCTCGGGTTCAGGTCCTTCGCGCCGATCACATACGCGGCCGTGCCGCGTTTCATGCCGGGTGATAGATCCGGCGGTCCTGCGATTGCTCCGTTTGTCTCGGGTGTACTGACGTGTGCGCTCATTGCCTGGGCTCCTAGTCATCGCTTACACCCCCCGCGCGCGAGAGTAGATGCCAACCGTCGCCCCTGCGCTCAAAGCGCTCGCCCTTCGCGCGGTACAAGTGCGCCGATACGTTCGTCACCGGGACACCCAACGCCCCCGCGATCTGCGCCGGTAGGGAGCCCTGGTGTTCTCTGAGATAGGCGGCGATGTCATCCTGAGAGGTGCGCCTGCCCCTTGATGGGCCGACGCTCGCCTTCCCGGTCAGCGCGGCCTTCGCCGCGAGCAGCCTCCCCCGCTCGGCCGCGAGCGCCTTTTCCTCTCTATCCAAGCGGCCCAGCTGCTCGTCGATCTCACGGACAACACCCCTCGCCCCCACACCACGCGTGTCCCTTGCGCTGCTCACGCTCGTCCTCCTCGATTGCTCTTGGTTGTTTGAGTTGCGTTCATCATCATCACGCACTATAGTAAGATATCAGTCTGATGTCAAGCACACGATCTGACCTGCGGTGGGGTCCCTCCCACGAGTACATCCCACCCCCCGGCGAGGGCCGTGGATGGCTCAAAGTTGGCGCGCAAACGCTCATCGTGCTCCTCCTCGCGGCGCTGCTGCCGGCGCTCATCCGGGACCTGTTGCTGCTCGCCGGGCTCACGCTTCTCGGTCACGCGCTGCTGACCCGCTTCATGCGCGCAGAGCGTTCCCCTGCGCCGATCTCCGAGCGGCTGCCCTCGACGCCGCGACCGGCGGATGGGGTGCGGGAGCACATGCGACGCCTCGGCGGCGGGGCGTTCCTCGGGTTCACGCCCGGCGGCGGGTGGGTCACCGCCGACCCCGAGCACGCCGTCATGGTCCTCGGCCCACCACGCTCCGGCAAGACCAGCGCTGTCGTGATCCCATCGCTGCTCGCCGCGCCCGGCGCCGCGCTCTCGACCTCCACCAAGCCCGACGTGATGCACGCCACCTGGCGCTCCCGTTCCGAGCTCGGGCAGGTATGGCTGTTCGACCCCGCCGGCGAGAGCACCGACCCACCCCCGGGCGTCCGGCGGCTGTGCTGGTCGCCGATCCTCGCCGCCGACACGTGGGACGGGGCGCTGCTGATGGCACGCGCGATGACCTCGATCACGCCCGCCGCGCACGGCACCCGCAACGAGCACCACTGGTCAGAGCGCTCCGCCGCCCTCCTCGCACCCCTCCTCTACGCCGCGCACCTGACCGACAGGCCGATCTCCGAGGTGCTGCGCTGGGTCCTGCGCGGGAACCTCGACCCCGCCGGCAAAGCGCTGGAGGTCCACGGCAACGAGGTCGCCAACGATGTGCTCGTAGGGATCGCCAAAACCGACGAGCGAGAGCGCTCCTCCATCTTCTCCGCCACCGCCGGCACGCTCGCCGCCTACAACGCCGACGCCACCCGCAACGCCGCCGCCCAACCCAACTTCGACGCCGAGCACTTCGCGCGCTCCACCGACACCGTCTACATCACCGCGCCCGCGCACAAGCAAGCGCTCTGCGCGCCACTCGTCGTCGGCCTCTTGGAGCAGATCCGCCACGCCACCTACCAAGACGCCAAGACCCAGCCCGCCGGCCCGCCGGTGTTCTTCTGCCTGGACGAGATCGCGAACATCGCCCCGATCCACGACCTCCCCGCCCTGATCTCCGAAGCCGGCGGACAACACCTCCACATCCTCGCCTGCCTCCAAGACCTCTCCCAAGCCCGCACCCGCTGGGGCACCGACGCCGCCGACGGATTCCTCTCCCTCTTCCAAACCAAGCTCGTCCTCTCCGGCATCGCCGACACCCGCACCCTGGAATCGATCTCGCTCGCGCTCGGCGAATACGACCGCCGACTCGTCTCCCACACGATCTCCCACAGCGAAACCCACAACCACCTCTTCGAACACGACACGCCGCCCACCGAGTCCGAAAGCGTCACCTACCACACCCAGCGCCACCGCAACCTCAACCCCGGCGACATCGCACAGCTACCACCCGGACACGGGCTACTCCTACACGGCGCGCAGTGGGGGCTCCTGCGGCTCACGCCGTGGTACCGCACGCAGCCCTGGACGGCCGTCGCGGGGACGGAGAAGCCTCAAGTGCCGCGCCTCGCGGCATAACCCTAATCCCGTGACAAGAGCCGAATCTCCAGCCGTCAACCTGCCGCTTGCGGCGGAGAGCAAGCACCCGGTCGCATTGGCTCGGAGTGCTCCTTGTCGTCCGATCCGCAAGCGCGACCCGCCGTCGCGACGACGCCTCCTGCTGCACCCAAGCACAAGTCTGGAGATGTGCTACAGCCGCCTCGGGCACGGGATCACAAGCTGGCGCGCCTCTCATCGAACTCAGCGAGCGCTGAGGTGAGGCGCTCTTTCATTTGACCCACAAGCCGCTGCGCGAGCGTCGCGGCGTTGTCGGGCGCGGCCTCCTCAGCGAATCGCCATAGCTCGACGCGCTCATTCGGTTCATCCTGGCGCCAGCACTCAACCTCATACGCGGCATGCAGCTTGATTCGATCATCGGCCACTGTCTGGACTGCCGCCGAGGCAACAAATGTCAGGCTGTAGCGAGGGAGGTTCTCGACGACGCACATAACCCCCTTCTGATAGCTCCACGAGTATGTCGGCACGCCTGGTGCTCTGCGGCGCTCGGCAGGCGGCACGGCCGCTACGGAGCCGTGTAATGCGACCTCGACTTCGGGTAGCGCAGCTGCAGTCGCCGCGATCTGAGCCATGAGGGCCTCAAGCTGATCAATGACGGGGGCCGCGAGGTGCTCGCCGAGTCCGGAGGCTCGTTCGGCCTCCGACTCTGCCTTGGCTAGCTGCTGGAGTCGGCTATCAAACGATCCAGACCGTCGATGGGGGCTCGGGGAAAGAATCGGTTGTTCAGCCACTGGAAAAATGTGTAGCCAGCGATTGAAGAAATGCACGCGCCTGATCTCAAGGTTGAAACGATCGGCAAGTTCATACACAGCATCGAGGCGGGCTTCGGGAAAAGCGTCGCCGAGTACTAGTCCGGTGAGCGCTCCGGCAATGTTTATGTAGGCGGGCAGCGGTTCTTGATTGACGAACACCCATCGATACTCCTCCTCAGTCGCCCAATCCGGGTGCTTTAGGAAGAACAGGTCTCGGTGGTAGCGCTCCACGTAGTTCGTGACGACCACGTCGAGGCCGAACTCGTGAATCTGCTCGACATCGAGGCCCACAGCTTGCGCGATGCCTTGCACCTCATGCCGGTATTGGACGGCCCCATCGAAGAGTGAGCCAATGCGGAGCTGATCGCGCATGCGTTCGGCTAGGACGGTGCGGCTGAACTGCAGGCAGACACCGGTGTGTTCTGCCGCGTAGTGCGCCCAAAGCGCGGGGTGCGCATAGCCGCGGAGCGCCCGGAGCCTGTCAAGTCGTTTGAGACACTTGGTCGTTGAATTTAGTGTGCAACCTCCTCTGTGGGCGGTTTGTTGATCCAGACGGCAGTCGGTAGCGCTGGTGGTCGGGGTGGCCGGCGGACAAATCGCTCGGGTGTCGCGGTGTAGGCGGCTTGCAGGACGCGCTGACGCTCGGCGTGGAGCGCTTTCGCGTGGCCGTGGTGGACGGCGGTGGGGGTCATCAGGCCGATCCCGGAGTGGCGATGCTGGTGGTTGTACCAGTCGAAAAACCGCCGGCAGAACGCGCGGGCGTGTTCGATATTCGCGAAGCGGTCGGGGAACTCGGGGCGATACTTCAGCGTCTTGAAGTGCGCCTCGGAGTAAGGGTTATCCGTCGAGGTGTAGGGCCGGTTGTGAGACTTGAGCACGCCGAGGTCGGCAAGGAGAAACGCGACAGGCTTGCTCGTCATCGCTGGCCCGCGGTCGGCGTGCACGGTCAGCTGCTCGCGCGTGATCCTCTGCTGCTCAGCGGCCTGGCCGATCAGCGCCTTCGCGAGCTGTGCGTTCTCGCGGTGCTGAACGGTCCAGCCAACGGCGTAACGACTGAACACATCGAGGATCACATACAGGTAGAAATGCGTCCACTTCGCCGGGCCCTTCAACTTCGAGATATCCCACGACCACAGCTCGTTCGGACGCTCCGCGAGCAGTTCCGGCTTGGCATAGGCCGGGTGCTCGAGCTGTTTGCGGCGCTCACGCACGCCACCGTGACGGGCCGCGAGCAGCCGGTAGAACGTGCGCTCGGACGCGAGATAACGACCCTCGTCCAGCAAGGTTGCCCAGACCTGCGCGGGCGAGCAGTCCACGAACCGCTCCGAATGAAGCACGCCCAGGACAGCCTCACGCTCGGGCTCTGACAGCGCCCGCGCCGGGACAGCGCGCGGCCGGGCCGGCCTGGGCTCGGGTGGACGCCTGCGGCGGTAGATCGTCGCCGGTGCGGCGCCCAGCGCACGGCACGCTGGACGGGTCCCCACGATCGGCGTGAGCTCCTGCACTGTCTGCTCGATCATCGCTCGGTGCTCCCGCTCTCGGTCGCGCCCCTGGGCTCGAGCAACTCGCCCAGCAGCGCGGAGACGTTTCCCTGCACCTCGATCACCTTGCGCGCCTTCGAAAGCTCCCCCTCGGCGCGCTCGGCACGCCTGCGCAGCCTCGCGTTCTCCGCCTCCAACGGGTTCGGCGCCTTGCGGCCCCGCGGACGTGAGAGCGCCTGCAGCGACCCCGCGTCGCGCTGCTTACGCCACTCGCTCAGGATCGAGGAATACAAGCCCTCACGGCGCAACAACGCCCCGACCTCACCCGGCGCTGAGCAGGCGTCGGCCTCGCGCAGGATTCCCAGCTTGTACTCAGCCGAGAACCGTCGCCGCACCGGCCGGTCGACCAGCTCCGGATCGGGGACCCCCTCCGGCTCCGAGCGCCCGGCGGCCCCTCCGTTGCGCTCGCCTACGGCTCGCTCCACTACGCGCCCGCCGGCACCATCGTTCTCCGTCTCCAACATCGTGTCGTGCTCCGTTCTCGCCCTCAGGACTCAGTAATAACAAGGTCACGAGCGTCTCACACGACATTGGCAGAAAGGGAGGGGCCGACGAATTGAGAGCCGATTCTGGCAGCTCGTAGTCCTGCGCGAAGCACGCGACCTTCGCCACGCGTCGAAGCAGTCGATCTGCCTGCCGCATGGTTTCCTCATGACTCGGCCCGAGCTCCGGGACGCCCTCAGCGAGCGACAGATTCGGATATCGGGGGCGCGACTCGTATGGATCGTTCATAAACTCCACCAGGCCGAGTCTAAGTCTCATCTGCGGCAGCACGCTGTCGAGCGCCACACTCGAGGACGTGTAGTGATAGAGGTCGTCGGTGAGGGTTGCTTCTGCAGTCACTCGACGTACGCGTTCAGGGGGTCGGGAGGGGTTGGGCGGTTTGTGGCGTAGCTATGGGTGTGGCTGGGTCTGCGCGTGAGGCGGAGCTCGGGGCGCTTGTCGCTGAGCAGGCGGCGCGGATTGGCGAGCTTGAAGCTTCGATCGAGGAGCTTCTGCGTCGGCTTTCGCAGGATTCTCGTAACAGCTCCAAGCCGCCGTCGAGCGATCCGCCGCTGACACGTGCCGAGCGCCGGCGCGAGGCCCGCGAAAAGCTCAAGGAGCTGTCCAGGCGCAAGGCGGGCGGCCAGCCGGGTCACGAGGGCAAGCACCGGCAGCTCGCACCCGGGGAGCGGGTGGATCGAGCCTTCGAGTATCTGCCGGGAGCGTGTGCGTGCGGGCACGGCTTCGATGGGTCAGAGAGCCGTCTCGGCGATCCGCTGATCCACCAGAAGTGGGAGCTGCCGCCGATCTGCCCTTTGATCTTCGAGTATCGCCTACTGCGCCTCATCTGCCCCTGCTGCGGCAAGGCCAGGCTCGCCGATCTGCCCGCGGGGGTCAGCTCCTCGGCGTTCGGCCCGGCACTTGAAGCGCACATCGCCACGCTGGCCGGCGTCTACCGCCTCTCCCGCCGCCAGGTCGCAGAGGTGATACGCGAGATCTTCCATATCGAGATCTCCCTCGGCGCGGTGGACGCGGTGATCATGCGCATGAGTGCGGTTCTCGCGGACCCGTGGCAGGCCCTCAAGGACGCGGTCCACGAAGCAGAGTTCCTGCACGCTGATGAGACGAGTTGGCTGAAGGCCGGTCGGGGTCAGTGGTTGTGGGTCGCTGCCACAGCTCTTTTGGCCTGCTACCGCATCGATCCCCACCGTTCTCAGGCAGCGGCCAAGGAGCTGATCGGCGAGGACTTCGGCGGCTTTCTCGTCTCAGACCGCTACGCCGCTTATCACTTCCTTGACGTGCTGCAGCAGCAGCTTTGCTACGCGCACCCGATCCGCCAGGCGATCGAGGTCTCCGAACGGCCCGGCACTCCCGGCAAGCTCGGCAAGAAGCTCCTGTCCTGCCTGCGCGAGGTGATCGCCGTCCACCGCCATCATCTGGAGGAGGGCCACGACATCGCCTGGCTGAAACGAGCGTTGACTCCACTGCGCTCTGAGATTCAGGGACTCCTGGAGCAGGGCGAGCGTGGCCGTCACGCTCGCACCGCACGCTTCTGCTCCGGGCTGCTTGACGAATATGACGCTCTGTGGACCTTCTGCGACGTCAAGGATCTACAGATCCCGCTCACCAACAACGCCGGAGAGCGAGCACTCCGCCACGCGGTGATCATGCGCAAGGTTCAACTCGGTACCCAATCCGAGGAGGGCAACCGCTGGGTCGAGCGCATCCTCTCGATCCGCGAGACGATGCGCCTGCAGGATCGCTCCGTGCTCGACTACCTCATCCAAGCAGCAACGGCTTCACACCATCGCCGCCCAGTGCCCTCGCCGCCGCCGCCATAAATCAAGCCCACCACCCCATCTCGAGT
This sequence comes from uncultured Solirubrobacterales bacterium, assembly GCA_963789675.1. Taxonomy (GTDB): domain Bacteria; phylum Actinomycetota; class Thermoleophilia; order Solirubrobacterales; family Solirubrobacteraceae; genus Palsa-744. The sequence continues at coordinate 155,356 of CAWBLR010000005.1, forward strand.
CGCGGACCACCTGAACGCGTACCACTCGACAGACGCTAGTCGAAGCGAGCCCAATGCTGGTCTTCGGGTGCTTAGGCCGAAGGGTGAGAGTCACGCGCGACGCATGGATACAGGAGGCTGGCCGCCGACCGCCATGCCAGTGCGCTTCGTTCCGACGAGAGCGTGCGTCCCAGTGGGCGATTCCAATGCTGTCGCCTTGGACGATGCTGAATAGTGTCGCGGGGGATTGATGCTCCAGTGTGCGCTCTCGGCGGGGTAGAGCGGGGTTAGGACCCTGGAAGCTCGACGTTCTCGAATGCTAGGACTTCGGCGAGCTTGTCGAAGTGCGTGTCGCGGTGGAGCACCGCAACGCCGCCGTGTTCAGCGGCTGCTGCGGCGATCAGCGCATCGGTCAGCGGCACGCGGTGATACCCGTCGCCATGTTCGGCCAGCTCGCCGATCGCGCTCATCGCGGCGTCGGCAACGGCGCGATCGTTGCGCAGGATTCGCAACGCATCGAGTTCTGTCTCCAGCGCGATGTACTCGGAGGTGCTGCGAGCGGAGTACAGGATCTCCATCCGCACGATCGGGGTAGTCCATAGCCGCTCGTCGGCTACCGCTGCCCTGATCAATTCGGCGAACTCACCAGGGAGCGAGGAGAACCGCCACCACGCTGAAGTGTCGGCGATGAACGGCGCATCGCTCCCCAGCAGCTCGACAGCGTCCACCGTAGGTCGCTTACGACTCGTCGCCCGTCAGCTGCTCGATGTGCTCAAGCGTATCCCGATCCAGCCCATCCGGGCTGAACATGCGCTCAGCGAGCCGCCGCAAGCGCTCGGCGCGCTCGGCATCGTCCAGCGCGGGGATCTCGGCGGTCGGGGTTGTGCTCAGAACCGAATGTTTCACGATCCCAGGGTAGCGCCTGAGCACGACGAGAACTGGATTGGCGAGGCATGTTGGGAGTTGCCCGGCGGGCTGGTAGAGCAGCGAGAACTATCCGCTGTTCGATCCCGAGGAGGATCCCATGACTATCTCTGCTGTTCTTGATTCCGCTGGGCGGCGTCGCTCACCCGCGACCTTGCCCGGCTTTCACGCCGGCCGTCCGCCTCGCAACAAGGGAATGCACTACCCGGCCGACCCGCCGACCGTCGAGGAGATCATCGCCGTGATGCGCAATGCGGGCGACAATCGCCATGGATGGCGGTTGCGTGCGTTGATCGTTGTGCTCTGGCGTGGTGGGCTGCGCATCCAGGAGGCCCTCGCGCTCGCCGAGCCCGACCTTGACCCTCGCCGCGGGTCGCTGCTCGTGCGCAACGGCAAGGGCGGTCGCCGCCGCGAGATCGGGATGGACGCCTGGGGATGGGAGCAGCTGCACCCCTGGCTGACCTCTCGTCGCGATCTGCCTGTCGGGCCACTGTTCTGCGTCATTGACGGTCCGACCCGCGGGCGCCCCTGGTCAAGTGCCGCCGTGCGCGTCGAGCTTCGTCGGCTCGCCAGCCAGGCGGGAGTGCGACGCCGGTTCGCGCCACACCAGCTACGTCATGCTCATGCGGTCGAGCTCGCCCGGAAGGAGTACCGCTGAACATCATCCAGCGCCAGCTCGGCCACGCGAACCTCGGAACGACATCGGTCTACCTTCAGGGCATCGACACCGAGGAGATCATCGCCGCCGTCCACACAAGACGCGCCCCGATGATGTCCGCCACCGCCGGCTTACACCTCTGAAAGAACACAACACATCAAACAGCGGGCGGAGCGCCACGAGCACTCCGCCCGCCAGCCGACCGCAACTACCGGTCGCGGATATGGGAGCAGGTGCCGATCGCAGACCATCCAGACACCACCAATCCGCACGCGGCTCGTCCAAAGCGCAAGCGTCGGACTCCGCCGACAACCTGATCGCTTGCGATGCAATGCAGGTCCGGTTTGCTGGAGATGCAAACTGATGAGCGTGGGTATGCTCGCGCGTATGACCGGTGACCCCGTTGTCGCAGCGCTCTCCGAGGTTGCGGCCTTCATGTTCCCGACCGTCTATGCCCCCGATGTTCAGGTTGGACCCACGTCCTTGCCTAACCCGGAAGTGGTTCGGCAGATCTACGCCGATGAGAACGCGGATCCTGCCTATGCCCGCGCAGTTGACGCCATCGGTGGGGATCCCGCACTCGCGCCCCTCCTGGGAGAGGGCGAGCAGCATGGGCCCTGGTCTTCCGGCGCCATCATCGGTAGCGACGTAGGGAGAAGTTGGCTGATTCAGTCCCGCACCTTCCTGCCAGGCACATTGGTACAAAACGCCGCCAGGCTGGTGGTCGCGAAGGGACTTCCGACCGGTTCGCTTGAGCCGTTGTTGGACGAGCTTGGTCCACTCGTGCTCAGCGTGCGTCGGCTAGTGGCCGGCCAACCCGACGAGGTCCCCGTTCTCATGGCCTTCCACGGAATCGGCATAGCGGAGGGCGTGACCCTTGCGACACCGTGGGGGTCGCTACGTGCGCCATTCGCATCCGAGCGTGAACAGCGTCCATTCGGAAGCTCTTCGCCGTCAGCGATCTTGGAAACAACGGTTCCAGTGCGATGGAAGCTGGGCGAACACGGCGCCCCGATCAGTCGGGAGCTCGAAGCGATAGGAACGCATCCAGACTTGCTCGCCCTGACGGCCCTGCTTGCCCTCGGCCGCGGGTCACCGCTGAGGTGGCTATGGCGAGCAACGCTCGTGCCACTCCAGCCTCCTGGCAACGAGTACGTCGGCGGGGCAACAGACACATCGTGGGCCGACCCACCAGCGCCCGACCCCCTCACCGAGGAGCAGGTGGACGAGCTCGCCGCTTGGGCCGATCGAGTCGCACGCTTCTACCACCCGTCGATTGCAGTAGCCATGCGCCGTACCCTCTCCGCCGTCGCGGAGCGCCGCTCCAGCGCAGAGGACACACTCATCGACGCAGTAATTGCATGGGAGAATCTGTTTGGTACCGGGGGCACCTCGGAGATGACGTTTCGCGTGACAACGGCTCTTGCGTTGCTGCTCGAGCCCGACCCGACTTCACGGCCCGCGCTGCGCAAAGAGCTGAGCAAGGTATACGACCTCCGCAGCAAGGTGGCGCATGGAGGTGAGGTGAGGTCAAAGGACCAACTCGGCGAGAGGAAGGACCGGGCCATCGACGTTGCCATAGAAGCTCTGCGAGCCCTCTTCGAGATACACCCTTTGCTTCTCAGCGAGCCGGAACGCGGGATACGCTTGATCCTCGGCCTGTCGGGAAACGACTAGGGCAGATCTCGGCGAATTCCAGCACGCGCATCGTCCACATCAATTTCGCGCAATCTACTCGTCAGTCGTATAGACGTGTTCCCAGGCTGCCTGATCTGCGATGTAGTCGCTGCCTCACAGGGCGCTGAGAACCGTGTCACAGGCGGCTTGAATCTGCTCTTTGGTATACGGCTGGACCACGCGGCTCATACAGCGCCGCGTGAGAGGCTTTCCCCATCAGCGGAAACTCGCTGAGCAGCTCATACATCAGCCGCTCAAAGCGGAACATACGGTCGAGCAGGAGCGGCCCAAGCTGAAATTCCTCTGACTGCGGCCCACGTGTCTCGAAGTCCTCTGCGCCTCCGACGAGGGTCATCGAAATGTCGCCGCTAGGACTGAAGTGCAGATTGACCTGGCCCGGAGGCTCCGGCGAGGTGTGCCCGACGCGATCACGTGGAGCACGCGCATCGCCTCTTCCGAGTACGTCCTCGAAATCCACGATGGCGGCTTCCACGCGAACAGTCAGCGCCTGCGCAACGACAACCGGATCCGCGTTATTGAGCGCCTTCGGAAGTCTCCGAAAGCTCCTGCTAGATCGTTCGAAGTAGCTAACAAGCGCCCGACTTAGGTACTCAAAACACTTCCGACTATCGAACAGAAAGGCGTGGTATTCGGCCGTCAGCTTCTGCGCCGGAACCGCCACCGTCGTGTATGCCTCCATGCCGATAGGAGGTCCTTGAGCGTAAGCCAATCGGCATTGGTAGTCAGGGGCGCGGTGCCGTGAAGGCCCGTTTCCCCGTTCCCCTTTCAATCCGTGCGTGCGGTTTTCCCGCACACGGCTTACCGATGATCTTCTTGATGGTCACGACGCTGTCACCGGGTAGCGGATGGTGCCGCGCAGACGGTAGAGGCCGTGGGCCTCAAACCACTCGCGCGTCCAGGTCTTCCAGTGACGGGGGCGCAGGTTACGGCCATAACGCTTGCGCATCAGGCCACGAAGGCGCCCCACGACATACCAGTCGATCTGGTTGAAGCGGATGGCGGCATTACCGGTGCGGAAGTAGTTGCCCCAGCCGCGCAGGATCGGATTGATCAGCGAGATCACCTCGCGGATGTCCATCCCTGAGCGGCCACGGCCGGTCAGCGCCTTGATCCGCTGGCGTACCCGCTTCATCGCTTGCTGTGAGGGCCAGCGCTGAAGGTAGTAGCGGCGGATGCCGCGCTCCAACAGCCGACCCGACATGCGAGCGTGGAAGTGGCAGCCAAGGAAATCAAGACCTTCCCGGCCTTCTCTGAGGTCAACGACCCTCGTCTTCTCCCGGTGCAGCTCCAACCCAAGATCGACCAGCACCTTCCTGGCCAGCTCTCCGGCCGCGTGGGCCTGCGCCTCGCTCCTGCACAACACGACGAAGTCGTCCGCATAGCGAACGAGCCTGCCATGAGCGCCGTCAGCGAACGCGAGGTCCAGCGCGTGCAGGTAGATGTTCGACAGAAGCGGCGAGATCACGCCGCCCTGCGGGGTCCCAGCAACCGAACGCCTGAGCACCCCCTCGTCCATCACACCCACCTTAAGCCACTGCCGCAAGAGCTTGAGCACACGCCGATCCGAGACCCGCTCTGCGACCTTCCCGAGCAACTGCTCATGGTCGATCGCAGAGAAGTAGTCGCGGATGTCGGCCTCGAACACGAAGCGATACCCGTCGATGAACGATCGACGCAGCACCTCCTTGGCGTCCGTGGCCGACCGGCGCGGGCGAAACCCAAACGAGACATCCAAAAAGTCAGCCTCGAAGATGGGCTCCAAGATCATGCGCGCGGCCTGCTGAACAATCCGATCCCTCACGGTCGGGATGCCTAGCGGCCGCATACCACCCTTGGGCTTGGGAATCTCAACCCGCCGGACCGGCCGCGGACGATAAACCCCTTGGCGCAGGTCCCGCTGCAACTCGGCCAAAAGCCGCTCTGCCCCGTACTCCCGCACATCTGCCAGCGTCTGGGAATCGACCCCGGCAGCGCCCTTGTTCTTCTGCACACGCTTCCATGCCTCCCGCAGGACGTCACTCCTGAAGATCCGGTCAAACAGGGCATGGAAACGCCTACCCGGCGACCGCTTGGCAGCCACCCATAGCTTGCGCTGAAGTTCTCGCACATCCCCACCAGTGGCCTCCAACAGCACCATTTCGCTGACAGGAACACCAGGCTTATGCCCGGCGGGGTCGATAGATCGAACGGTCTCGACCATGCCCTAACGCTTACCCTCGACGCTTACGCGATCAAAGCAGGGGTCCTTCGCTCCCGGCGCGTTGTTCTGCACGCCGATCACCACTACTACGACCCCCTCGGACTCCCGCTGGCCTCCGCTCGACTTCACACGCGGCTTATACGAACGGTCTTTGCTGACGAGGCTAGCCAGACGGGTCTCCCTTGTTCCGTGATCAGACCTTGCGCGCGTGCAAGTCTCCCTACCCCGCAGGGACCCGCCGCACCCAGTTCGGATCAAGGACTGGCGGACATGGCCTTCGCCGTGGTATGAGCGGCTCGGCTCCCCGATTGTTCCTATGACGAGGCTGCAATCCCAGCCCACGCGCTTGCTCCCTCCAAAGAGGCTTTCGACGCCCCGCTCAGCCCGCCACCTCTCGATGACGAACCGGGGCCTGCTACCGGGCGCTCCGACACCTACCCGGACCGGACTCCCACCGGCTAGCCTGACACAGCTTCCAAGGCGCAACATACCTCAAGAATCGAACGCTCAAGCTGAGCTACTTGCTGCTGGTGATGAGCCGCGCCTTCCAGCCCTTCGACTACCTCCCCTACGATTCCGAGAACACGCATAGTAGGGGCGTGGGCACCCTCGTCCGGTACGGAAAGAGCTGACTGCACCGCATGAAAGAACTTTCTATATCGAACGTCGATACCGCCGGGCATCTCGATCCTGGTCAGCTCAGCGATAGGGCCAACGATGCGCGCGGCCAATTCTGACATTTCTCGAAACGGTGGCTCATCTGGCGGGGGCTCGTTCACCGACCCATCGTATCCCGCGAAATCATTGGCGACCGTGTCGCTTTGCTGGGCTTCGGCGTAGCAGGTTCAGCCCAGCCTGACGTCCAAGCGCCTCTGACTGAGGCCGCCGACCATTCGGGCGGAATGCGAGCGTCTCAGCGGGCGCCCTGCTCGCGCTCGCTGTGGACGACGAGGAGCAATACGCGCTACTCATCCGGACACGCTTCGCTCTTGGGTCCGAGGCGACAGCGTCGCGCTGCTGCTCTCATCCAGACAGTGAGGACGCGGACGCGGCGAAGGCCACCCCCGCGTTCGTGTCAAGGCTCGGGCAGGACCCGGTCGAGGAGCCGGATTGCCGGTCGTCGCTTGAGTTCTGCTCGAACGTCGGGCCGGTAGCAGAGCAGGGCGAGGCTCGTAACGATCATGAAATCGGCCGCATTGAGGTGCTCCCCGTTCAGCACCTGGGCCTCGATCCAGGCATCGATACGGTCGAGCATGTCTGGCAGCGCCGCCAACAGGTCGCCGTCAGAGCGTGCATTCACGGCGAAGGCGATCCGAGCCACGAGGCGCGCCACAGCGAACCTCGTGGTCTCGTGTCGCGATATCAGTGGTCCGAGCCGGCCGTCCTGGCCGCGGTTGACGATCCCATCCCGGCCGTGCAGCATGGCTGCGAGCAGGAGCCGGCGCGCCGCCATCTGGAAGATTTCATCGCCCCATCGCTCTGCCTCTTGCACCGCGAGCCGCAGGTCTGGCTCGGTGGGAAACAGCGGTGGATCGGGCTGGACTTCATCGAGGAAGCGAGCGATGTGGCGGTTGGTCATCACTCGGTTGCCGTCAAGGAGCAGCGCGGGCACGGTGCCCATCCGGTCGGCGAGCACGAGCATTCGATGGGGTCGGCCATCGATCTCGCGAAGCGGAGCTGGGTTGCCGCGGAAGCCGTGTAGCCGCAGCGCCAGCGGGTGTAAGGGGGCGTGCAGGTCTACCCGTCGGTAGGGGATGCCCTTCTGTTCCAGCATCAGCATCGCCGTTGCACACGGATGCGTGGGGATGACGTAGAGCTTCGTTTGCATCGTCTCGGCGAGGCCGCCCGCCCTGCGGCTCATGCCGAGAGCACCGCGGCGAGGATGAAGCACACCGTTGCGGTGCCGGTGAGGATCGCGACCGCGTAGAACCAGTAGCGCAGCGCGATCGCGAAGTAGGCGGCCGAGACGGCGATCGTGAGCGCCCGGATACCGTCGATGCGGCCCACCAGCTTGAAGTCGTAGGCGGCGATCAGCAGCGAAAACAGCCCGAAGGTGAAGGCACCGAGGCCGTGGCTGACGTTGAAGCCGAGCCAAAATCTCCACATCGACTGCCTATCCGCATCGCCGGGGAACGGCTGCCGGAACCGCATCCCCGTGCCCTTCATCGCCCCTTTCACCGAATCCTCGATCGGAGCGAAAAACGTGGGACGGACAGTATCGAGCAGCGCTCCGAGCGCATGCAGACCACCGGCGAGCATGAACACGATCGCGCCAGCGATGAACCACGCTTGCGCGGCGCCGGAGTTCACGAGCGACCCTCGGCGCTCCGACCGGCAGACCGTCCGGCCTGCGTGCGATGTGGAGATCGTGGGGACGAGGGCGAGGCTGTGATCGTACGCACGGGGATGGCGCTCCAGGTTGCCGTAGATACTGACTAGTCAGTAGGTATACTACATTGGGCGAGATGGCGACCGCAACTAAGAACCGCAGAGGACGAGTGGACCGTCGTACCAGAACCGCGCGCGCGGAAGGGCGCGACGGACGCGCCGCGCTGCTGGGGGCGGCAATGGAGGTCTTTACCCAGCGTGGATACCGAGACGCGTCGGTGGACGAGATCGCCGCACGCGCCGGCTACTCAAAGGGCGCCATCTACTTTTACTTCTCAGGCAAGGACGACCTCTTCTTCGCCCTGCTCGAGGAGCGCATCGACCGGCCGATGCGCGAAGCGATCAACCTGCTGGAGTCCGCACCACCCGAGGACGACATGGCCGTCGAGGCGAACCGGCATTTCCTGACGCTGATGTCCGGACAGCACGAGCTACTGCTCTTGGACCACGAGTACCGCTCACAGGCACTCCGCGACTCCAAGCTCCGTGCCCGCTACGTCAAGCGAGAAGCGAAGTTGCGCTCCGTGCTCGCGAAAGGGCTGCAAGCGCGCATGAAGCACCTGGGCGCACCACCTCTCGCCGCACCTGAACAGCTCGCCACCGCCCTGCTCAGCCTGGCCTTCGGACTCGCACAAGAGAAGCTGATCGAACCCGACGCCGTCCCCGACAATCTGCTGGGAGACATGTTCGCCCTCATATACGCGGGTCACCTCGCACGAGCGCAGCGTGGCGACAAGGGAGGCCTTGCGTAGCCTGTGCGTCAGTGCACACGATCCGCTCGCCGCACTGTTGAATCAGCAGCCCTCCGCACATCCATGAGCGTTTTCGCGCCAGCTTTGCCCGGAATCCTGGTGTTTTGCGCGTGTGGTGGCTATGGTCGCTGCAGACCCCATAAAAAGTGGCCCCGGCGCAGCGCTAACTGCCCGGGGCCTGGCACGGAAAGGCAGGCTTCCCATGCGTTGCAACCCTATCGAGGGCGATCTTTACGCGGAGCACAAGGTCCAGCGTCTCGTCTTGAACATCGTGATCGACGAGCGGCAACGCCCCTGGTCAGTCGAGGAGATCGGGCGGGCGATCGCCGGCAAGCACAGCACCGTTGAGATCAGGGATGCGCTGGCGCAGCTGCGCGTGATCGGGCTGATCCACGAAGCCGGCGAAGTCGTCTTCGCCAGCCAAGCCGCCGCGCACATCGACCGGCTGGAAATGCTCTCGATCTAAGGACAGAGAACCAGGGCGGGTGCCGCGCCAGCCAGCCCGGAGCGCGGCACCTACCGGCATCTATTCGATCCCGTAGCCGAGGTCATGCTCCTGTGCGCGTTCGCGGTCACGCTGTTCTTGGGACTCGCGCATGATCCTGGCGACCTCACTCTCATGCTCGCGGTTCTGTTCGTGCTCGCGGTCCTGCTCGCGCTCGTGCGCCGGGTCGGCCAGTGGTGTCGCTTCGGGTTGTGGCTGGCGCAGTTCGGGCTGGGCGGTGGGGGTGGCGATGCTGGGTTGTTGGGCGTGGCTCTCGCCGATCGCTTCGCCGAGATGTTCGATCGCGGCGGTGTCCATGCCCTGCTCGCCGAGGTCCTCGCGGGCGGTGTAGATCTCGGTTTTCTCGCGTGAGCGGGAGACCGCGACGTACGCGCGCTCGCGGTCGGTCTGCCAGCCCCCGATCATCGCGTGCGCGCGATCTACCGTGAGGCCCTGCGCCTTGTAGACGTGCTGGGCGTAGCCGAGGCGCAAATCCTTGTGCTCGCCGGTGTCGACGCTCACCTGCCTGGACTTCGCACTCTCGATCTGGATGAGGAGCCGATTCTCGTTGCTGTTTGCTTCAAGGACGGTGCCGCGGGTGCCGTTCTCCACGCGCCGCTCACCGCCGGGGACGAACATCGCTTTGGTGAACACGACCTCATCGCCACCGGCGATGCCGTATGGCACGTCGGGGAGCTGCACCCGCTCTGCTCCCAACTCGTGATTCTGATCTCGCCGTTCTTGGGCTTTCTGGTTGATCTTGTCGAGCTCGGTGTTCGAGGCGTCGGTCAGCATCACCGTCCGCTTCTCCGGGCTCTCCGCACGGTCCCTCGCCCACGCGTTGACCATTTCCTCCGCGGCCTGCTCGCGGGTATCGGCGATGTGCAGCTGCTCATGGGCGACGTACTCTGCCAGCGCCTTCTCTGATTGTCCCTCGCGGATCTGCTTCCACGCGTCGCGTTCCCAGCGCTGCTCGGCACGATGAACCTCGCTCAACTCCGCGGCCGGGACCTGCTCCTGGATCGCGCTGAACATTCCTCCCGCGCCGATCGCCGAGAGCTGCGCCTGGTCGCCGACGAGCACCAGCTTGCTTTGGGACTTCGAGGTCTCCTCGACGAGGCTGGACAGTCGTTGCGTGTCGGCCATGCCGGCCTCGTCCATCACGACGACCGTCCTCTCGTTCAGCCTCACGTGCTCGCTCTGGACTTTGGCCAGCAGCGAGTCGGTCGTCAGCGAGCGCTCGAGCTTCGCATCCTCACCCAACCGCTCGGCCGTCGCGCCGGCGATCGCGGTGCCGATTACCTCATACCCCTCCGCTCTCCACGCGCTCGCCGCCGTCCCGATCACAACACCCTTGCCCGTCCCCGCCTGCCCCACGAGCACACTCACGCCGCCCTCCCCCGTGATCGTCGCAAGCGCCTCGCGCTGCTCGACGGTCAGCGACCCGCGGATCTCACGGCCCGTCTGCAGCCGGGCCTCCTTGAGCGCCTGCTCGCTCACCGGCGCCGCCCGCTCGCTCGCGCGCTCGGCGGCCACCGTCAGCATCTGCTGCTCGCGCTCGCGCAACTCCCGGGTCGTCCAGCGTCCGTCCGCCAGCTCGACCAGCTCACCCTCGCGCACCAACCCCTCCACGACCCGGTCGGCCTGCTCGGGCCTGCCCCAACCCACGGCCAGCTCATACGCCCGCGCCCGCACCTCGCGCTCGCTCACCGTCGCGCGGTCCCGCGCCAGCGCGTCCGGCAGCTCACCGGCGAGGTCACGTACCTGCTCGCCGTGGAGACTCTGCTGAAGGCTGCGGTCGATGCCGGTGAACAGATCCCGCGCCTGCTCTCGGGTCAGACCGTGCTCGGCGCCGACCGCACGCCACGCCTCGTTCACGTCCACCTGCTCGATTGCGCCCTTCGTCCCGCGCGTACTCGTCGTCAGATCGCCAAGCTCCCCCGCCCGTGGGTCGCGGCCGTAGCGCTCACGGAACCTCGCCGCCGCCCGCTCGATATCGACCGAGCGGGCAGACCAACGCTCGCTGAGATCCTTCGGCACGCCCGCCACCTCGAAATAGCGCCCACCCCTCCCGGTCTGCCCTTCGATCTCCAACCCGTGCTCTTGCAGTCCGTGCGCGAGCTCCGCCCGGTACCACGCGCCGTTCTCCCGTGCAGCCAGGAACAGCGGACGGCTGTCCACCGCCGCATAGCGCCCATCCAACCTCTCCGCGCCGAGCACGACCACGTGGGAGTGCAGTTGCGGATCGGGCACCCCGTCCTGCTCCTGGTCGCGCGTCAGCCGGCTGGAGGTATGCACGAACTCGCCCGCCACCACACTCCGCGCCCGCTCGTGCCTGACCTCCCCATTCACGCGCCCGCGCACCAGCTCCACCTCGCGCTCGATCCGTCCGATCGTGCTCGCCACCGCCTCACAATGCGCACGCTCGATCAGCTCGCGCTCCCCCGGTCCGCTCACCGCCCACAACGCCGAGACACTCTTCGGCGCGCTGAACGTCAGATCGATCCCCGCAACCCGCGTCCCGTTCGCGCCCGCCCGACGCAACTCCTCGCCCGTCACCGGCGAGACACCATTCATCAAGTCCAGCAACTCATCGCGGCCCACCGGCCCGCCCGGGCTCAGACCGAGACGGTCGAGCAGCCGTGGCTCGCCGTGCCAGCGACTCTGCGCGCCACCCCCAGCGCCACCGTCCTCACCCTCACCGGACCCCGTGCCGGCGCTCGTGAGGTAGTAGTCGCCCCGGTCTGACGCTGATGTCAGATACGCGGCATACCCGCCCGCCGAAGTACCCGCGATCTTGTGAGTCGTCTGCACACCGCGAACGTAACACCCGTCCCACCAGGCCGCAATAGGTGTGAAACTCAGCGATCCTGAGAACACCTCACACAATTTCACACCGCAAACAATTTATGTTCACTTTCACCTCCAGCACACCTTGTGCGTTTAGTCTGCTGGGCTGTTGGCCTTGGGGATGGAAGGATGCTTCGGTCCTTGGAGACACCATCCACCTGAGCAGCCCGAGCGGGTGGTGCGACCGCTCAGGGCTGCGGTCGATAAGACCCCCGCTTGGGCCAGATCCAGCGGCAGCGCGCCCGTGGGATCGCTTTGCAGCGCACCTGCGCGCCGGGGTCGCCCATGATCGTCAGCGTGCCGCTCAACCCCCTGCGGGCCCCAGCGCGACGATCCGGCGTGCCACGCCCGGTCCCGCCAGCGTCACGTCGAGCGGCCGGCCGCTGAGCTGGGACAGCAGCCGGCGCCGCCGGCCGCGGCGTCGAGCGCTCAAACAGCCTCCGCGTCCGCGTCGAACTCCTCCCCCGCGTCCTGCGGCCAGGGATCGTCCTGCGGCGCTGAGCCGACACGCCCGGCGCCGACCCGCGCGACGCCGGCCCGTTCGAGCGCGGGACGGCGCGGCGCGAGCATCAGCCGCGCGACCTTCGGCGAGACCATGCGCGTACGCGGCACGCGCGGCCGATCCGGCAGGCGCATGACGTTCGTGGACCGCTCGGGAGCTACACACGGCTCGGACTCGACAGACAGCTCGGGAGCGGCCTCTAGGGCCGCGGGCGGCTCAGCATCCCTGTCGGGAGCCACGGACGGCACAGTAACGGCCTCCGGGGCCATGAGCCGCTCGGGAACGGCCTCCAAGGCCGATAGCTCAGGCGCCGTGTCGAGCACCCTGAGCTCGCCCCGCAGCCGCTCGTGCTCGTCCACCGCGCCTTGCAGCTCGCGCAGGCGCTCGTGGGTCTCGCGCTGGATTCTTGTGAGCAGGTCCTCGCCCATCACGCCGCCTCCCGCTCACGCACAATCGACGCCACAGGCTCGGCAGCGCGCTCTGCGCCTCGCCCCGCGGCGATCCCGGTCGCCGCGTAGACGCCCGCTTCGATCTCCGCCGCGATCTCCGGGTTCTCGTCCAGGAACACCCTGGCCTGCGCGCGGCCCTGCCCGATTCGCCGCTGGCGGTAGGAGTAATGCGCACCGGACTTGCCCACGACCTCGAACCGCACGCCGAGATCCAACAGACACCCCATCGTGTCGATCCCCCGCCCGAACTCGATCTCGAACTCGGCCTGGCGAAACGGCGCCGCGAGCTTGTTCTTCACCACCTTCACCCGCACCCTGTTACCGACAGCCACGCCATCCCCATCCTTCAGCGTCTGAATGCGGCGGATGTCAAGGCGCTGGGAGGCATAGAACTTCAACGCTCGCCCACCCGGCTGGGTCTCCGGGGAGCCATACACGACACCGACCTTTTCGCGGAGCTGGTTCGTCAGCAGACACAACGTCTGCGTACGATTCAGGCCGCCCGCGAGCTTGCGCATCGCCAACGACATCATCCGCGCCTGCAACCCCACCGTCACATCCTCCATCTGCCCCTCCAGCTCCTTACGTGGCGTCAACGCCGCGACCGAGTCGATCGCGACGACGTCGACCGCGCCGGAGCGCACGAGCACGTCCGCGATCTCCAGCGCCTGCTCGCCGTAGTCGGGCTGGGAGAGGAGCAGCTCGTCGATGTCGACCCCGATCTCACGAGCGTAGGACCGGTCCATCGCGTGCTCCGCATCGATAAATGCGCACACGCCCCCGAGCTTCTGTGCCTCGGCGAGCACGTGGTAGACGAGCGTCGTCTTGCCCGAGGACTCCGGCCCGTAGACCTCCACGATCCTTCCTCGCGGCACGCCGCCGATACCGAGCGCCAGATCCAGCGAGAGAGCGCCCGTCGGGATCGCTTCGCAGCGCACCTGCGCGCCGGGGTCGCCCATCCGCATCAGCGTGCCCTTGCCGAACTCCCGCTCCAGATGCCCAAGCGCGCCGCGTAAGGCGACCTCCCGCGCCACCACGGCATCCTGGCGGCCGGCGATAGACAAAGCAGACATCGTGATCCTCCGATCAGTCGAGCAACAGGGGCCGAACAAGGTAGGCCGCGCTTGGGATGGGATCCGTCGGCGAGCACGTCAGAGCCCGTAAAAGCCCGTGAACACGGGGCGCAACACTCCGAAAAAAAAGCTGGGCTCCACGCCCGTTCACGCGCCATGACTACGGGGTGCTATGAGGCCCCGACACGCGGGGAAGGTCAGGACAAAGGTCGAGACCACGAAAGAGGAGAGGAACGTACCAGCCAGCTGTGGGGAGAACACCGGGTACCCCCCAACGCCGAGAGACCACAGCAGCCGCACGCCGGCAAGGACACCCGGCCGTCTGATATGTCGTGGTGTTTGTCATCCATGAAAGGGGTGGGGTTGTCAACTGGGTCACGGGCCCCTGGTTGTAGGGGTCCGGTTCGCTTGCGGCGTTCCGGTCACGGAAGTGCTCCCGGTGACGCAACAGCTCACGCACGTCACGCAGATCTCTGGGAGCGACATACGCCTCGGGCAACAAGTCGGCGCGCAGCAGGTGCGCCAGGGTCTTCGCGTCGACCGCGTCGGTCTTCACCCTGGCCGCAGCGATCGCCCTGGTACGGATCCCCCGGCGCGGTGGGTTCGACGGCCCGGGCCCGGTCGATGGCTGCGGGGGCGAAGAAACGAAGTAAATGAAGTAAGGGCCAAGCCGGGAAGTTGGCGCATTTTCGCTCCTCCCTTAACGAAAACCGTCCCAAGCCGGGCGTACTCTTTGTGAAGGTTCTTTTCCTTAGCTTAAGAACCAAACAGAGAAGCACTCGACAGGTTCTTTACATTGATCTGTTTGGACCTAGATGAGTGAGAGTTGAAATCGGAGACGTTCGGTGATCAGCTCGACCAGGAGGCCCCGGAGACGTTCGGGGCCTTTTGTGTTTAAACCCCCGTCGGGGTTTGAGGTGCGTCGTCGAAGGCTTCGGACGAGCTGGGTGGCGATGAGTGAGGTGGTGCGATCCATGGCAAGCACCTTAGCTCGCGCATGGGACGCTTCTGTGGATTGTGCTCACCGCCGGCGTTCCGCTCGCTGTCCTGTCAAGGCCGACGGATC
Organism: uncultured Solirubrobacterales bacterium; assembly: GCA_963789675.1. Lineage (GTDB taxonomy): Bacteria > Actinomycetota > Thermoleophilia > Solirubrobacterales > Solirubrobacteraceae > Palsa-744. The sequence continues at coordinate 170,379 of CAWBLR010000005.1, forward strand.
CCAGTCGCCAAGTCGATTCGACGGGGTATTCGTTGGTGAGTCGGGCCGTGCTGTAGGCAGAGGCGGGCCAGCTCGCGGCGCTCTGCGACGGGGACCGGATCGGCCTGGGCGGCATGCCGGTAGACCTTGCGCTTGAGCAGTCCCTTCGCCAGCTCGCCGACCTAGTCGCGTACAACATCATCGCGTGGAACGTCAGAGTCGGCAAGATGAACCGCCCCGCTCGTCCGGAGCTAGAGCCGCTCGGACAGATCGTATCCAGGCTGCGCTACCGGGCAGTCCGCGAAGTCAACGAGAACCCGGACTTCGCCATCTGGAGCATCGCGGTCATCGACGACCTACGCGCGCGCGCCGAGCACGACACCGACACTCCCGGGTCGAGTCCTGGCACTTGACGTACGGGACGCATCGGCCGATAATGGCTGTGGAGGCTTTGCGGGCCTAGCCCGCATTGCCTTTTCTTTGCCTGCCGTCAGCGTGACGACGGCGTGTGCGGGCAGCCTTTGGGGGTCGTAGGTGGACGGCGAAGCCACCGCCGTCAAGCTGCTTCGCCCGGGGCCCGACGCCTGCAGCTGGTCAAGCGCCGGGCCGGTGGCGACCGGGCGTCAACCCAGCTAACCGCCCCGATGAGAGCCTGACGCTGATCTTGGGGGAAGCACCAGGACGTCAAAGCTGGATGCCGCCGAACCACGAGTGATGGTGGAGCTAGGTGCTGCCTGAGCTGCGCAAGCGTGAAGCTTATTCGGTTGTCAAGGTGATGCGGTGAAGCGGGTGGTGCGGTGAAGGGGTGGTCGGGGCTGGCTGGGCTGGTTGGTGGCTTGGCATCCGTGTCCCTTCTCGAGGGGCCTCTGTGCCAGCGGCCAGCTGGTCAGGTGATCGACCGTTTTGAAAGCTAGCAGCGTGCCGCGACGGTTGCCGGGGTTTTGGGCGAGACACTTTTGAGCGGATCGCCAAAGCTCAAATGTTTTCGGGGAGTTTGGGGCGAAAAGTTGGCGCGATCCCACTCATGCTGGTGGTCTTCCCCCGCTTTGACGGACACCTGAAAGCTGGATCTGGGAAGGCGGGCCAGGGCACGAAGATGACCGGGAGTGTGAAGCGTCAAGGGGAGGGTGGCCACTGGCTTGGACGGATAGCTATGGCGATTTGGCTGTCAAGCAAGACTTGTTGGTGCTACAGGCTTTCAATGCACGGGAACCAGATACTGTTGGTGGCTCCCCATTTTTCGTTTTTCTAAAGGAAAGCGTATTAAGTTCCTATCGAGTGTTGCTTCTCGTGCGTTCCTGCGGTCTGTCTCAGATGATTGTGGAGAGCATGAAGGCTCTTCGGGGATTGGAGAGTATGAAGGCTCAGGCGATTAGGTGATCAAATCTCGAGGATTGATGGCCCACCCAGCCCGCACCCACCTCGCACCCGATCAGAGCTCGAGGATTGATGGCCCACCCAGCGTGCAGCCACCGTGCCGAGGGGTGCATGCGTTTTTCGGCTGCATCGCGTGCACGTGCGTGAGGGCTCCCGGAGTTTGTCGGGGAAGCCTGTCGAGTTTTGGAAGTTTGGTGAGGGCCGGTTGGCGAGGAGGTTTGCGAGTTCAGGTGATCAAGTCCCTGATGATTGGGTGGAGATGATTAGGACTCTGCCGAGGGGTGTCAGAGCCCTCCGAAGAGATCGGGTCGCTCAGCCACGAGGGTGGCGGGAGGGTGGGGAGGGTCCCCTGCAGAGGATGTCGAATTCTTGAGAGCTCGCAGATGTATGAAGTGCCTCCCGGCAGACCGAGCCCAGGAGACACTCGCTACGCTCGAATCCCCGGTTAGGCCAGCCCTGCGGGTTTTGAAACCTTTGACCGATCGGCACCCTCGGAGGATTAAGTGCCCACCCCCCTCATCATCGGTGCCGATCGCTGGAGTAAACCCCAGCGCACCATCCATCTAATTGTCCGACGTCCGCGGAGAGCTCTATGGATCTGCCGAGGGGCTATTGGCGATTTTTTGAAACCTTTGACCGATTGGTGCCCTCGCTTCGAATTTAGCTTCACCGGCGTCGAGAGATGGTTGACAAGGCCTCAACCACTACGTGGTTTGTTTTTTGTTGGTGATTAATGACCCCTCCCCGCCCTAGACCGTTCGCGTCCGCTCACTTCAGGCTCTTCACGGCAGATGATTGATGGCCCTCGGCCGGGAGGGTGCGCCGTGTAACCGGCTCACAACTACGTTCGCTTCAAGGATGTCAGCATGCTGCCGACGCCGTGGCGAGCAATTAGATGGATGGTTGTTGGGCGTCAACCATCGATCAGGGCTGGTGATGCCACCAAGTTAGCGAGAGCCCTGATCGGGTTATGGGAAGAAGGCTGTGGAGCTATAAAGACTGCCACCTTCGGTGAGTCAGCGCCGTGGGCTGGGTGGAGGTTAGTGGCCCTTAAATGGAACAAACCCCGTAGGGGTTTGCATGATGTGGGATTGCATCCCCCGGGGGAACTTCAAGTCACCACCAATGTCTGGTGGGGGTTATGAGCTGGTCGACATCAACTCACGCCGACCAGCGCCCCGCCGCCACGCTCCAGCCCCGCCGCCGACCCGCTCGGCGCCCATCGCCCCGCTCACCCGAACCGCAACGCCGTGAGCCTCAACTCCGTGCTCGTGAACGTCGCGCGCACGATCGGCCCGGCGGTCGCGGGGATCCTGATCGCGACCGTCGGCACCGGCGTCTGCTTCCTCGTGAACGCCGCGAGCTTCGCCGCGGTGATCGCCTCGCTGAGCACGCTCGACCGCACGGCGCTGAACCCGACGAAGCCCACCCCCCGCGCACCGGGACAGCTGCGGGAAGGCCTGCGTTACGTACGCCGCACGCCCGAGCTGGGGATCCCGCTGCTGATGATGGCGCTCGTCGGCTGCCTCGCATACGAGTTCCAGGTGTCGCTGCCGGTGATGGCCAAACAGGGCCTGCACCTCGGCGCGACCGGTTACGGCTTCATGACCTCGGCGATGGGCGTCGGCGCTGTCGTCGGTGGTCTGCTCGTCGCCGCGAAGGGCAAAGTCGGCCTGCGTCCGCTCGTCGCCGCGGCGGCCGCGTTCGGGATCTTCCTCGCCGGGGCGACATTCGCTCAGAGCCTCGCGCTGGAGCTCGTCGCGCTCGCGCTCGCCGGCGGCGCGAGCATCGCGTTCATGTCGACCGGCAACTCGACCCTCCAGCTCGGAGCGGCGCCGAACATGCGCGGGCGCGTGATGAGCCTCTGGTTCGTCGCCTTCCAGGGCTCAACCCCGATCGGCGGCCCAATCATCGGCTGGGTGATGGCCACCGCCGGCGCCCGCGCCGGGCTCGGTGTCGGCGCTATCACCTGCCTGCTGGTGGCGGCGCTGGGGCTGATCGCCGTCAGGCGCGGGATGGAGCGGCACGAGCACGGGGAGCCACCGCGCCGGCGAGTCCCACAGCAGCAGGGGGCGGCCGTCGAGGCCTGATGGGGTCGATGCTTACGCGGCGAGGGGCAGTCCAGAGCTGTCCCGAACTTCGATCTGTGTGCGTGGGGGAAGTTGTATCGGCTCGTGGCTCGAGGGGCGCTCACGGAGCTTGATCCAGATCAGAGCGATGAGGAGGAAGATCGAGGCGAGTCGGTCGGTTGGCTTGGGAGTGAACAAGACCTCACGGTCGTCGGGGTAGACGACTACGACGGGATCGCCATGAAAGAGCGCGCGACTGGTCATGAGGGCTTGGTGCGGGTTCTGCGCGTTGACGAAGTGCGTGCGATTGGGGTAGCGAGCGTCGAGCTCAGGGTCCTCCATCATCGCGAGAACCTTGCGAGTGGCGGGGCCGATCGGTTGGGGTGCTCTGCTCATCGCGATCTCCAGTTCTCGAGGATCGTTGGCCAGTCCTCTGTCGCCCGCCTCATCGCCGCGGCCATCGCTCGGTTGACTGTGGTGAAGGGCTGCACGATGGGATCATGCTTTCCTCGACTAGAAGTGTACTCATGCTCGTGGTGGTCGTCGATGCTGTGCGCGTTGTCCCATAGCCGGATCGCGATCCAGTGCCCATCGAGTTGCGTCTCGAGCACGATCGCGTAGCTGATCGGCGGGCGCTCGGTCCGGCCATAGCGGATGCGGACATCAAGGTCGAGACCGATGAAGATCTCCCGCGGCCATGGGGCGTCGGGACTCATGGGTGGATGGCAATCGTCTTCATCTCACCGAATCTACTCACGGGGTAGGACGGCCCTCGTGATCGTGAGGGCTCTCTACTTCTTCTTCCGCACCTTCTTACCCCCCCTTGGCTTTCCCTTTCTTCTTCGCCTTTTTCGCCGGTTTCGCCTTCGCGCATCCAGTGACGCTAACGGGGGTGGACTCGTGGATTTCGGCGCCGTTCTGGGCGACGAACGCGGCTTTGCTGATGAATGTTTCGCCCGTCAGCACGATCGTCACGCCGTAGCCCTGGAGCACGACCTCGAGGCTCGGGAACGCTTCGCCGGCGTGACTGACGAAATACACCGGGCCTTCCAGTGGGACGGGGAGGATCGGCGTCACCGCCGTCGCGGTGCCGATCAGCGACGGGGCCGGGCATTCGGGGGGGCAACGAGCCCGCTCTACACAAGCTCATCCCCGACTGAACAACAGTAATAGGGCAACCAGCCGAGTGTCACCAATCCATAGCCAAGCAGGTCCGGACTTTCGTCCCGGCCATTGGGCCCAGCAAAGCTGGGCCGGCCGGGACCTGAAAGTCCGGGTTCTGCGCTGGTCAGCCGGTCACCGCCCAGGTTCCGTTGGTCCAGACCAAGCCTTCGCTGGGTACTTTGAAGTTCATCGTGACACCGGCTCTGTCGGCGCCTGCCGGTTCGCTGACTCCTCCGACTTCTACTTCTTCGAAGGCGGAGAAAACTGAGCTGCCGGCGCCGTCGAAGGGGTTCTCCGCTTCGACATTGATCATATCCGCCGCGAAGACGCACAGGTTTCCACTCAGTGCTACGGGTTTTTTGACTGTCCCTTCACAGCCCGTCGGTGGTGTTTCTCCTTCTTGGATGAAGTGGACGTTCGCCTGGGCGAGCGCTTTGGCGAGTGGAACCGTGAACGAGATCGCCGTTCCCACCCCTGAATCGCCATTCCCCTGAAAGATATTCCACTCGCCCATCTCCGACGCCCCTTTGGGCAGTCCGCCAACGGTCCAGGGCGAGCCTTCTTTACCATTGCACGCGGTAGTTTTAGTGCTGCCCGCGGTGAATTCACTGCCGCCTTCTTTGTTGCACGCGGCTTCGCTTGTCGTCAACTGCTTGCTCGTCACGCTCGCGCCGGCCGCTCCGGTTGCGCCGGTTTTGCCTTCCCCGCCCGCTCCGCCGGTTTCGCCTTGGGCGCCCGCGGCGCCGGCTGCTCCCTGCGGCCCCTGTGCGCCCGCGGGGCCGGTCGCGCCGGTCTTGCCCTGGGGGCCGGCGGGGCCTCTGGGGCCCGCCTTGGCCTTGGGCTTGGCCTTGGACTTCGCCGCGGTAGCTGTCGGCGTTACCGCAGCGCTCGCTTTCGCGCCTGAGCTACCGCCACCACCGGTGGCGGCGAACGCGCCGCCCGTCATCGCGAAGACAAGCGCGGCGAACGCCACGACGGTCGTCGAGTTCAGGTGTCTACGTATTACTTGAAACATCAGGTTGTTCCTCTCATTAGCAGCTGATTGACTGGACACGACTACTTCTTGACCTGCCGAGCACGACTCGTCTTTTTGGCTTTCTTCGCCCGCTTACGCTTGGTCTTCTTTGGCTTCTTCTTCTTCTTCTTCGCTTTCTTGACCGGCGTCTTCGTCTTGGGCGTCGTCACGGCCGCGGGAAACACGATGCTCGGGACCGGAAGCTGCGCGAGCGGAGCGGGCAGGCTCAATACCGACGGCAACCCCTGCGTCGTGAACGACACCGGGCTCCCGGTCGCCGACCAGCCGCTCGTCAGGCCGTTGCCGTAGCGCACGGTGATCCTGTAGGCGTAGCTCGTCCCGGGCTGCAGCCCGCTCGGCGCGAACGTCTCTGCCACCGGGGTCGCGCTCGCTGCCACTGCCCCCGAGTACACGACCCCGTACTGCGTGCTCGCGCCCTGATCGACCCCGAGTTCAAACGCGTAGCTCACCGTCTGCCCGTCCGGTTCCACGCTCCCCGAGATCAGCGCCGTCGTCGCCCCAACCGAGCCCGCCGGGCCGGTCGTGGCCTGCACCTGGATCGGGGAGACGGTCGTGAACCTCGCTTCCTGTTCGCCTTCGCCCGCGACGATCGCGTGTTCGGTTTTTGCCGTGTTTTCGCTTTCCGCGACGAGGCGGTAGTCGTAGGCGGTCCCCGGTTGCAGACCGGTCGCTTCCGCGGTCGTGCCGACCCTCGCGTACGCAGCCGATTCTTCCACGGGCGTGCTGAGCGCCGCCGCGCATCCTTCCAGGTGTTCGCACTCTGCTACCGGCGCGTACTGGAACCGATAGCGCGTGCTCGCGCTCTCCGGGTTCAGCTCACCGAACAGGATCGCCGACGATCGCTTCACGAACTCGGCGCTCGGAGATCCCACGAACCGCGGGGCGACCAACGGCGTCAGGACCGACGTGAGCGGCTGGCTCGTCAACGGAGCTTCCGGGGGGCCGACCGCTTCATCGAACGCCGTGACGCGATAGGACACACCCTGATCCGGGCGCAAATCATCGACCGTCGCTCCCACATGCACCGGAGCGCCACCACACACCGTCGTGCACAAACCCTGCACCGGGGTCACTTCACCGAGCAAGCTCGTCAGACCCCATTCAAACCACGCTTCGGTGTCGGGCACCCCCTCGGGATTCACTTCCCCGTTCAACGTGCAGTCGAACGTCGCATCCGATTCGCGACCTTCCACTCCCGGCACGCACACCGCCGGGGAGGACACCGCTTCGGCGACCACCACCGGACGATACCCCAACACTTCAAAATCACGACTCGAGATCGCGAGGTACAATTCGTCCTTCGCGTTGAACTCCATCCCGCCATCATTTTCCTTTGAGACCGTGAATTCGGTTATGAGTTCTCCGGTAGCCCCATTGAGGAGAGAACCAAAAGGTTCCGACACAGGATTCGGACCTGAAATACCTTCGTGCTCGCTGACCGCCAGTCTCCCCGCGCTGTCGACCGCGACTCCGTTGACACTAAATTCTTCACCCCCTAAATTCCGTGAGTGCCGCTGGCTGAGGGTGAAGTCAGCGATCTGCACACCGTTGGCGCCCAGCCTATGGATCGTCGAGGGACGTTCAATGCCCTTGTGGTAGACCAAGTACATGTCACCCGATGATTCTTCCACCGCCAGCGAATCCATCACGCTGCCGGCCGGCAGCGCTATTTCACGCTTGAATTTCCCTTCGGGTTCGAACTCCTGCACACGCTGTGTATCGGCGACATATAACAGGTTTTCCGGACCACCAAACGCCAGCTGTGATCCCGCACTCTCTGCGAAGGTGAACACCCCCGGTTCGGTGCTGCCAGCAGGCACCTGGACGCCGGCCTTGCATTTCGCACCGGCTTCGACTTCCACCTCGGTGCAAACATCGCCTTTGGTCGTTTCGTTGACTTCCTTGCCAAACATCGCCACGAACTGTCCGGCTTCGGTGAACTCCTGGATGCGATAGTTGGAGGCATCCAGCACATACAGGTCATGTGTGGCGCGATCGACAGCAACGCTGGCGGGTCCATCGAACTCTCCCTCGCCGCCGCCCTCCCTGCCGGCCTGGCACCTGACGTGAGCTATTTCGATTTCGGCCTGCGTGCATATGTTCCCGCCTGTCGTGGCGTTGACGTCGTCACCGATCGTCAACACGAACCGTCCGGCAGGAGTGATCTCCTGGATGCGCTGATTGGGCGCGTCGTCCACCCAGATGTCTTCTTCCCCTTCCGCGGAGCCGACCGCGACATCTCCCAGGTTTTCGAACCCGCCCGGTTCACCGCTTTTCTTTCCGGGCTGACATTCATCCCCGGATGCGACGGTGCAGACGTTGCCTTTGGTGGTCTTGTCGACTTCCCAACCATAGTGAATGGAGAGCACCTCCTTGACGGGCGCCGTGGCGTACGCGGCGCTCGCGCCGACGAGCATCGCGACGCTCACGAGGGCGGCGATGAGCTTGGCTGACTTGGAATAGAGCAGGCTCATTTCTTACCCCCACGTCTCGACTTGGCGACTTTCTTTTTATTCTTTGGCTTCTTCTTCTTTGCTTTCTTGGCTTTCGGACACCCGGTGACGCTGATCTTTGTCGTCTCGTGGATTTCGGCGCCGTTCTGCGCGACAAACGCCGTCGGCATCGCGAGTTTGCTTGTGCAGAGGTTGCCGTTCGCCGCGAGCGCGGAGTACTTGCCCTCGGGGAGATAGATCTCGAACGTGTTGACGGGGACATCCGGCACCGTCTTGAACGTGCTGCTCGTGATTCCCGCCTTGCTGATGAACGTCGAGCCGGTCAGATCGACCCTGACACCGTTGCCCTGGAGGACGACGATCAACGACGGGAACGCTTCGCCACCGTGGCTGACGAAATACACGGGACCCGTCAGTTCCACCGGCAGCAGCGGCGTGTTCGCCTTGACGATCCCGACGACCGACGCCACGGGGCAGTTCGCGGGGTTCGCTTCGAACACCGCGGCGAGACACGCTTTCTGCAACGTCGTCAAACGCGACGGCAACTGCTTGGGGAGATCGACCTTGACCCGCGCGATGTTCGCCTCGCTGCCGACCGACCCCGCGGGGTAGGACAGCTTCGCGTCGAGGCTCGCACCACCGGCTTTGCTCGTTTTGCCCGACGTCGATACCGCGAATTTGGGTTTGAATTCAAGGCTCTTGCAGCCCCCGACCGCGAACTGGCTCGCCACGCTCGTCTTCGCGTTTCCAGACCCCGACAGCACGGCCGTGACTTCCTGCGTACCGGGCTGCCCCGGAGCGCCACAGTCCGTCGGGTTGAACATGAAGTCCGGCCGGTCGATGTTCACCGTGATCCGTTTCAAGCGCAACGGGACACCATCGAGGATCTGCGGCAGCGCGTACGGGCCCGTTTCATCGGTCGTGACCGTCAACGTGCTGTTTTCCGGGTTCACGTCGATCCTGGCACGGACGACCACGAGACCGAGGTTGAACGGTCCCGCAACCGCGGGCGTGACGACGCTCAACCCAAACGGCGCGCCATCGTGCGGACCGGTCAAGTAGACCGTCCCTTCGATTTCGAACGGGTGCGAGCCCGCACCGGACGCGACCCTCGTCGTGCCGATCCTCGACGCTTCCGGACAGTGACCGTCGTTCGCCTCTGGTTCTTCGCAGAGCTGGACGCTGGAGAGCATCCCCAGCAGCCCTGGCGGGGTGTGTACCTGGATGCCCTTGACGAACTGTTCGCGATCTTCACGAGAGAAGTTCAACGTAAACGCGCTGAACTGCCCCGCCTGCGGCGTGACGGTACCCGCCACGAACCCCGGATTCAGGGAAGGCCCACCAGCCGCGCAACCCTCCACGTCAAAGAACGAGGACAGCGCCGCGTCCGGCGTACCCGGCAACGACACGCCTTCGGGCGTGATACCCGGCTCACTCCACGGCGTCAAATCAGCCGTCGAGACAGCAGGACCACAGACAGCGGGATTATCCAACGGCGCCCGCGCACCACCATCCAAATGAATCCTCAATTCGCTGAACGGCGTCTGCGGGTTTTCTTCAGTAACTGTCGTCAGCTGTCCCGTCGCGGGATTGGCCTCCGTCTTGAGCGGCACCTTGATCTGGATCCCGTCCTGCGCGTTTTCACCCGTACCGCCCAGTTCGAGATATAGCTTGTAGAGGTTGCCGTCGAGCGCGTCCTGGTCGGTACACGGCGCCTGCCCAGGCCCGCCGCACCCCGGACGCGCGAGGTACACATGGCCCTTCACCGGTGTGCTCAACAACGGCGTGATCGCTTCCGCGGTACCCACCGTCGAAGCATCAGGACAATGCCCCGGCGCGAGTTGCAGTTCCCCGCTCAACCCGACTTCTTCAGATTCGGGACCGCTGATGTTAATCCCTTCCGGCCCCGTTTCGTTACACGCCTGAATACCGTCAACGATCCCCGGACTGATAGACATACCCTCAGGAAACGTCACCACAGCATCACGCAAATGCGGCGTCGCGTCCACTTCAGGCTTCTCCGGCTGCGGCACTTCGATACCCACACCAACACCAACAGGTTCATCAGCCATCAACGAATCAGACTGCACCTTTAACCCCGGTTCGAATTTCAACAGGTTGCAACCCGTCACCCCAGGCATCGTCGAGCTCGCCGCCTTGAACTGTTCGCTATAGCGGCCTTCCACGACGCTGCCCGGTTCCTCCCACGAGTCGGCGCGCATCGTCGTCACCTCCGGACCGACACTGCAATCGGTCGGCAACGACCAAAACGGCACCGGCGCGACACCCGCGCTTTCACCACCGCCTTCGCACAGGAAGGCGGACGACTCGGAGCCAGGTGGGTAGCAATACAGGCCGCGCACGGGATCGTGGCTCGGATCGGCGGGCACACCCCACACCGTCAATTCGTATTCCACAAGGTTACCGAAAGGTGTAATGCTGTTCGTGATGACCGTGAACCCGTAGCCCTGTTCGGTGTGGACCAAGTGCGCGGTCAGCAGGATCGTCGTATTGAGATTGACTGTACTAGTACCGGTACCACCACCAAAACTCCTATTACCACGCTCTATCTCCAACCCGATCTCGGCCGACTGGCCGGGTTCCGGCGCCACGTTCACGATCGGACCGTAGTTGGATGCCTGGTCTCCGAACAGGCGCAGCCGGAACATGCCGATCTGCGTCGACCCCGGGCACGGCGTGCTGCCGAGATGCGTGACCTGCGCCAACGGGCACTCCGGCACCGCCAGCGGGTCGCCCAGCAACCCCGCCGGCAGGTTCACGACGATGTCCTTCGGATCGCGCGTCGGCTCGACCGTTTTTTCTTTGTTATTCAATGTTTCGGTCGCGAATGCTCCCGTCGTCGTGATCGCCCACGGATGGCCGCCCGCCTGCGTAAACGCCGGCGTATAGGGAATGTTTTCGACATGGCACGGTTCGCACTTCGTTGCGGTGCCCCCGGCCTCGTCGCTTACGATCGGACCGCTCACGGTCGTGGAGGCGATCGTCTGCATCGAGAACTTCGTGATTTCAAACGGCTTCGCTTCGACCGCCCACGCCCCCGCCGGGAAGACCACGCACAGGAAACCAAGAGTCAGCAACGGAGTTAGGATTCGCTTGACGCTCATCGCCCTGCCCCCCGGTCCGCGCCGGCCTTCCCGGCCTTGGACCTCTTTACGACGCATCTATCCTTCCTCTTCACGCGACCCTTCTTGCATTGCGCCGGCTTCGACTTCGGTTTGGGTTTGACCGCCGTCGCGGACGAGGGCGCCGCGAAGTTCTGACCCGGCGCCTGCGACACGCTCCCCGGCACCAGCAGCGGCGCGGGATTCGTCAACGGACCCTGACACGCGTCGCCTTCGCACGGCTCCACTTCCCCGGGCGCCGCCGCGAAGCACGGCGCGCTCGCGCCGCATTCATGCGCGTCGTACACGTTCAGGAGACCGTCGGTGTTCTGCGCTACCAGGTCCGCGGCGCTCGTGAAGAAGATGTCCTGGCCCGATGGTGAGATCACGACCTGTTTGTCGGATTCCGGACTGCAACCACAGGAGACCATCGACACGCGGCCTTTGCTCCACCCCGGTTCCCGGCGCCATTCATACACGTTCACGAGACCGTTGCCCGCCCTTTCCGACAGCGGCCTGGCCGTGCTGAACACGATCCGCGAACCGTCTTCACTGATCGCGCGACTGCTCATCTCATACTGCCCCACCACACTGCCACCGGGAGACCCCCACGCGATCGTCGCATTCGCCATACCACCATTACCGTCATTGTCGGCGCCTTCTTCACCCACCGACACGCGGTCCAGTTCCCCCGTCGCAGCGTCATAGCGATAAATGTTCTTCGCGTCGCCTGTGTCATCCGCGGTCAACCGCCCGTAGCTTGAGAACACCAAATATTGGCCATCCGCACCAGCCGTCTGGACTTCCGATTCAAACGTGCCGTGAGAACCCCACAGGTAGCTGTCATTGACTCCACCAATTTCTGCTTCATTGAGGTCCACCGGGCAGCGCACGTCTTCCACACCGCCAGAGCGTTCCGAACCCGAACAGAGATCGGCCACAAACCCCGTTTCACCGCTGTTCGAGTCATACACGTACAGATTGTCGGCGCCCGCGACGGGAGGCTGATCTTCGCTGTCCACCGCTTTGCTCAACACGCCCGTCGCGACGTAATACACACGCGAACCATCCGGCGCGACACGCACGACACCTCGCACGCCCGTGGCTTCACCCCCATTCACACCGACCGAGACGGGCGTCGCCGACAAGACTTCACGTTCGGCGATCCCACACCCCGCCGCGCCTTCTGGACAACCGAGCCTCGCCACATACAGATCTTCCGGGGCGCCAAGTTCCAGCGAGCTCGGGCTCGTGAAAAACACAACCGTACCCGCTTCATTCGCCCCGGCAAAATTCGCCGCCGGGCGCGCCGCCGCGCCGGCACACGGAACTTCACCCGCCACGCCTTCCCGTTCACAACCCCCAAACGGCCTACCCGCTTCAGGCGCGCGCGACACTTCAACCGTCCGCGAACCACCCAAACGCACAAACAACTGATGATGGTCCGCTCGACACTGTCCAGCCGATTCTTCAACACCCTCCGTGAAGAACACAGCGCCGCCGCCGGCCGCCACCGCGTTGAACGCACTATCCTTGCCACCGCCCGAGGAGGAACCGATGTTGCCCAATTCCACGACACACGAGGGACTGATCAAGCGACCTTCGCCGACGCTATCGTTATCCAAACCCACAAGCCGCAGTGACGGTTCGCTACCACTGCAGCCGCGCGAGAGATCATAGAGTTGCGACGCGGTGCTCGTCGCCGCGAGACGAGGCACCAACGGCTCTCCAGTTGCAAACAGGATCTGGCAGAGATCAGGGCTCGCGCCTTCGTACCTCGCACGGACGCCCCTTTCCCTTTCACTTTCACTTTCATCAAGCGTCTTCAGCGTGATCCCGCCGGCGACTTCCCAGTACGATTCCGTGTCCGGCGCCGAAGTGTTGTGCAACACAAACTCTTCGCCTTCTTGTTCCAAAGCTGCCCAGCCACTGTTCGGACCAGCCTTCCCCTCCAAGAGTACGGATTCCAATGTGGAAGAGAAATCGTAGTTATTAGAGAATGCGAGCCCGGCTGGCGGCAGCAGCGGCACGGTCGACCATCCCGAGGCGCCGCGCCGCGCCATATAGTTCGCAGACCCGGTCGGACCTCCCGGCGTTTCCGCGAACGCCCCCTGCGAGTAGTACGCGATCCTGTCACCTTCGAGAGAGACAGCGTCGATTTCGCTCGCGCCATAGCCCGCCTTGTACAGCGGACTGACCAGCTCGTACTGGCGGCCTTCGGGGAGCGCCAGGGCGGGGGCCGTGAACGACAATAGACCCGCCAGCAGCAGACCGCCCACACCTGCCGCGACAGCCGTGCGGTGAACTGGACCCAGCTTCAACGAAAAGTGCATGATCTACTCGCTCCCCTTACGGTGGGTTGACTGCTTCCGATGCTTCCCAGCCTTCACCTTCGTCTTCTTGGCCGGGCGGGCCTTGGGGCAGCCGGTCACGCTGACCGGCGGCGACTCGTGGATTTCGGCGCCGTTCTGGGCGACGAACGCGGTTGGCATCGCCAGCGATTCGGCGACCTGCTTGGTGGTCTTCTTCGTGACCTTCCTGGTCTTGCCGTGGACCTTCTCCTTGACGGTCTTCTTCGTCGTCACCGTCTTCGTGGGCGCGCACAGGTTGCCGTTCGCGGCCAAGGCAGAGAACTTGCTCTCTGGCAACGTGATTTCGAAGCTGGTGACGGGCTGGTCGGGGACGGTGTGGAAGGTGCTGCTCGTGATCCCGGCTTTGCTGATGAATGTAGAGGCGACGAGGGTGATCTTGACGCCGTAGCCTTGGAGGACGATCTCGAGGCTGGGGAATGCTTCGCCGCCGTGGGAGACGAAGTACACCGGGCCTTCGAGGGGGACCGGCAGGATCGGTGTTACCGCCTTGGCGTAGCCGATGTTCGACGCCGCTGGGCAGCCCGCCGGATTCGTGTTGAACTGCGCGGCGGTGCAGGCTTTCTGCAGGGTCGTCAGCCGTGAGGGGAGCTGTTTTGGGAGGTCAACCTTGACCTCCTTGATGTTCGCCTGTGTTCCCTGCGCCGCGTTCGGGTAGGTCAGCTTCGCGGTGAGGCTCGCGCCGTCGGCTTTGCTGGTTTTGCCCGAGGTCGAGACCTGGAACCCTGGTTTGAACTGGAGTGCCTGGCAGGCGGTCACGCGGAACGGGCTGTTGACCGTGACGGGGTCGTTGTCATGAGGGTTGGTTGGGTCTGCTCCGCCGCCGATGACGGTCGCTGAGAATGTTTGTGGGTTGCAGTTGGTCGGGTTCAGCGAGAAGTCCTTGCGGTCGACGTTCACGCGGATGTCACGGACGTGGATCACGATCCCTTTGATGATGTGCGGGATCTGGTCCGCGGCTCCCGCGGGGATGCTGACGGTCGCGGTTTCGGGGTTGATGAACAGCGGGAGGTGTACGACGACGGTGCCGAGGTCGAACGGTCCGACCTTTGCGCTGGTGATCGCGGCGATCGAGAACGGTGCGCCTTCGAACGGGCCCGCCATATACACCCTGCCGGGTGTGACCGCGAGCACCGATCCGACGCCCGCGCCGACTACCGTCTGTCCGATTTCGCTCGCGGCGGGACACGCTGGGTCTGTTTCCTCTTGCGCGCCCGTCTTTTCCCTGGCGAGCTGAATGCCTGCTTCCGAGCAGAACGGGACACCCGTCAGGTTCGCCGTCAGCCCTGGTGGCAGTTGTGAGGAGAACCCTGTGATCTCTTGTTCGCCGTCGTTGCGGGTGATGTCGATGCTCAGGGGACTGTAGGCGCCCGCCTCGTTGTTTTCCGTGCCCGCGCTCAGACCGGGGTTGAACGGCGGCGTACCACCGGAGGGGCAGGCGCCGCCGCCGATGCCGTTTTCGATCTCGAACGGCCTGCTGTCCACGAGTTGCGGGGTCAGCGGTTCAGACCACGGCGTGAACTGTGCTTCCGCGGTGTAGGCCCCGCACGCGGGGGGGCTGACGAGTGGTGAGGTCTGGTCTTGGTCGAGTTCGAGCGTGAACTTGCTGAACGGGACCTGCGGGTTTTCATCGAACGTCGTGACCAGTTGGCCGGTCGTTTCGTTCGGTTCGATCTGACCCTGCAGTTTGACGATGATGCCCCTGACGGGGTCCTTCACGACGATGTACAGGCCGAGCAGCGAATCGAACTTGTTATCGAACGGCGTCGCCACATAGATGTTGCCCGTCAGCTTTTCCGAAAGGACCGGTGTTTCGACGTTGACGGTCCCGATTTTCGATTCCTGCGGACAACCCGCACCCGGCAGCGAAGAGGACGTTTCCGCCGCGAACTGCTGTGGGGTGCAGGTACCCAGACCCGAGGCCAGGGAGGGGTTCGCGGTGTACCCGACGGGCAGCGCGACCTTCGTGTCCTTTAGGTTCGCGGTCGCGATCCCGCTCGGATTTTCCCACGTCTGCGGCACCACCAGCGAGATGTTCAGACCAGACGAGGATTCCGCACTGCGGGTCGTCGGCGCCACTTCGATCGAGGGGTCGAACGGAACACGATTGCATTCGGTCGTCGGGGTCGCTTCGGTTTCGGCATGGGACCAGAGTTCGGGGTGCTCCCACGAGTCGGCTTCCATCGTCGCGATGTGCGGTTCGCAGCTGGTTGGGTTCAACAGGTACGGCTCGACGGGGATGTTCGCGGACTCGCTGCTGACATCTTCCTCGCCATGGGCTGTGTGGAGGATCGTGGCGCAAGCGGGGTGATCGTCGGAGTAGCATTCCCGGCCGCGTTCGGCGTCGTGTTCGTGGGCGGCGGGCAGACCCCATGTCGTGACCGTGATATCACGCGCTTCACCGATCCTTTCGATGTTGGGGCTCGTGACCGTGATCCCCGAGTCACCGGGGCGGACGCTTACGTCGAGCTCCTGGATCAGGTTCCCGGCAATGTTGAACCCGAGCTGCGCGGTTACACCGAAGCTCGAGACTTCCATGTTATACAACGGGACCGAGACTTCTTCAGCGCTGGTAATACTCGCGTTTGAGGGGAAGTAATCGAAGCTGATCGTCCCGACCTGGCTCGCGGGCGAACATTGGGGGTTCCCAGCGTTGTTGACAGAGTTGTTGCCGATCAGCTGCGCGGTGGTACACGTCGGGACCGCAGTGTTGTTGCCGATGAAACCCGGCGGCAGGTTCACGATCGTCGTACGACCATCATTATAAGTCTCACCCGCCCCCGCACCCGTCTCGACATGGGCGAAATCGAACGAGACCGTGAGGTTCGCGTGCGCCGCGGCCTGACCTGTGGAGGTCGTGACGTGGAAGCTCCCCGGTTCTATTTCAAACGGTTTTTCGCTCGGCTTCGCCACAGCTGAGCCGGCCGCGAAAGCCAACACACCTGCCGTCAAGGCCAGGGAGAGGGAGAGCTTCCGTAAAAAACACATAATTACTTACCTCCCTTATGAGACTTTGCCCTCTTGCCGGGCCTCTTTCGCTTCTGCTTAGACTTCGACTTGACTTTCTTCTTTGACTTTTTCTTTGGCTTCGGTTTGGCCTTGGCCACAGCCCGCGGCTTGACTTCGGGGGCGAGGTTTCCACTGCCGGCCAAGGTCAGCGTCGCCGGGGTCTGCGCGAGCGGAAACGGCGCCGGCGTCGAACAGGAATCGCCCTTACATTCAACCGGATGGGCCGGTTCGGGAAAACCACCGTCGATACGAGCGTCATAGATGTTCTCGGTGGCGCCGTCTTCCCGCGCGTCCTGCGGCACGAGTGCTTCTTTGGTCGCGAAGAACACATCGTCACCGGAAGCGACCGTACCGAGCAGAATGTTCATAAAACCGCCGCTGCCAGAAGTGACCAGTGCCAGGCAACCCAGGACGCGCGAACAACCATCGACGCCGTCACCACGCCACTCATACACATCGCTGGAAAGCGAGACATTGCTCGCGGGACCCTCCCCGACATGTTCCGCCCCTGGTTCCTTGATACCTTCGGGTGCGACTTCACCGTCGACGTCCGCGGGCAGCAACGCCGCGGGCGTATCGAAGAACACAAACTCACCGTTGGCCGACGCGCTCGTATTGTCACCCACGGCGAGGTTCGCGCTCAGCCTCGGTTTGGGATCGTACGAGGAGGCGCACGAGATGCACTGGATCAGCTTTTCCGTGCTGTCATAACGATATGCCTGCGATGCCAGTCCAGTACTCTGCACGGCGTGGGGGGTGACGAGCACCGGCCCGCCACCGGGAAGACCCGCGACCGCTTCCGCATCGAAATAGAAATAGCGCCCTTCAGGACTCACAGAATAATCGGTCGGGTCTGCATTTTCATTCTTTGTGATCTGGGTGACGAAACCAAGCGACTTACCAGGAACGTCATAGCGATAGAGGTCGTTCCCGGCGAGGATATACACCGTGCTCAAATCTTCAGAGACGATCAGCTGCCCACCCCCTCCCTCGGTACTGACGACTATCCCGCTCGAAGGCAGGAACTCCGGCGCGGACCCAGTCTTATATAGATATAGCCCGGGGTTTTCACCGTTACTCTTTTCCAGCAGCGCTTCGCTGCCTTCCTTGTTCGCGGCGACGAACCGATAGGCACCGAGATCGACAGTTTCCGTTCCGTTCACGCGCACGTAAAGGTCCTGTGCCGCTTCGCAGTCGCTGCCCGGGACCGCTTCGAAGAAGACACGCGACCCATCCGCGGAGACAGCATGACGACTGTCGATCACGCTGGTTACAGGCAGTCCGGCTTCGTTCGTGGGGTTTGTAGAGCTATAGCCATGCGCGATCGTCGCGCCGCACGAGCCGACCCCGACATTGACCTGGCGCAGCGCCCCACTGGAGTATTCATACAGGTCATCGCCGCTCTTGGTCGTCGTCTCCGGGACCACTAGCTTACGATCTTCGACCATCAGGATCAGCTTCGAGAAACCTTCCGACGCCGCAACCCACCCCGGCGCAGCCCCCGCACGTGGCACCGACGCGACCTTCGTATACGGACCACCGGGAGGACCCACCCTGTATTCGACCTGCGGCGACTCGCCGGCAGACGAAGTACCATACTTGGCGTCAAACGCGACCTGCGTGAGATCGGAATTGAAGACCAGCGGTTCGTAAACGGAGACCCCGGCTTCGGGCTGCACCGCAGACGCCGTCATCTGCCAGCCCGCTTCGCCACGAGCAAACACATACGGGCCCTGGCCGGCATCGGGCCCAGACCCATACTTAACATTTACACGACTGTACATAAAGCGATCGCCGTCTCCACCGGCAACCGTTTCTGTCACGAAGCCACCACCATAATTGAAGATTTCCTGCGCGCCTTCCTTATCGCCCGGCGTGAGCTGCTCATACGCACGACAATCCGGCAACAACGCGGACGGACCGGTACGCAACGCCGCGTTCGAACACGCTTCTTCAGGTCCCTGTTCAACCGCGACCGGCGCCGTCAAAGACCGTTCTTCACCATCGACGACCGGATCGCCCGGAAACGTACTCCTCGCCACCAAACGAAAACGATACGTTTCACCAAGCGTCAACACCGGCAGATCCTGCCCAACATACTCGATGCTGTCACCCGAACCGAGATCTACTTCCGGAGTCGACGTCGCCCTCGCGAAACCACCCACCCCACCCGGTTCTTCAAACTGCTTCTGCGACACAAACTCAAAATGATAATGCGTGTCATACCCTTCACCACCCTGCAACACAGTGGCGACCTTGACCGTGCTCGTGCTCGAAGGAGTCAAGCCCGACGCGTCGGCTTCGATCTGCGGCTCGCTGACTTCGGCGTCTTTGCCACTGAACAAAACGGTGTAAGGGCCACCCACACCACCAGTCACAAAAATATTTGGTGGTGGAGCCTGCGTTCCGGGCGACGAAGCTGCCGATTTGAGCGTGGAGAGAGCTTCCAGCGCGCCTTGGACGCCGGTCGGGCCTTCTGACGGCGCGTCGAATGCGATCGGCGCGGTCGTCTGACCCTTGAACGTGAGCGTGAACGTGCCACCCGTGGGAGCGCCTCCGATCGTGATCGTCTGTTCCGCCGAGGTCGGGACACTGTTCGGGTTCACAGAACCGACGATCCGTAGCGCTTCGCCGTCCAGACCATGCACAGCGAGCGTGCTCACGGCCGGTGCCCCGAACGTCTTGAAACTCGCGATCCCCTGCTTCTCGGTCGAGATCGGTTCACCAGCGTTGTTTACTCCTTCTTCGCCCGCCGCATTCTTGGCGAACAGACGAACGTAGTAGGTCGTGGCGGGACCCAGACCAGTGAGCCTGGCCGCAGCGTCAGGGTAATCCCCGGCTTCGGCTTCGGCCTGGGAGATCGTGCCTTCCGCGCCCGCGAGCACAACCCACGGACCCGCCGCCGATTTCGCATCTTCAAAACGCCATTCCGTTTCCGCACCATGCGGATTGAGTCCAGCTTTGACATGCGCAGATTCACCCGTAATGTTACGGATTTCCGGTTCGCCGACCTGCGGCTTGGCGGTTTGGGTCGTGAACGGCCGACTCACTTCCACGGCTTCGCCCTGGTCGTTGCTCGCCCTGGCACGCGCATAGTAGGTCGTTTCCGGAGTCAGACCGGTGAGCTTGGCATCGGGGTCAGCGAAGCCTTCAGCGACGGAAAAAGGCGTCGCCACCACGGTGCCGGTGGCGCCGGGGGTGAACGGCGCCCAGGAGGGGCTGTCTTCCGCGGGGGCATGACCGCCTTCGGCGGGCGCGTATTCGAAATAGTATGTGGTTTCAGCACCATTGGCGTCAACCTGAGCTCTGTTGAATACGGCGGTCGTTGGAGAGGTAGCTCCTCCACCAAGAAAAGCTTCGCCTGGTTCGCGAGGAAGACTCATCGTGTGTTCACGGTAGACAATTTCGGGCTTCGAAACCGCGGTGGTCGTGAACTTGAACGTCCTTTCCGCCGCTTCGTTCGCGGAGCTTTCGACATGAAAGCGAGCGTAGTAAGTGGTACTGGGAGCAAGGTAGCGAAGCAGCGCGTTCGCATAGCCGAACCCACGATCTCCGACTTCTCCCGGCCCCTCAAGGAAGATATTCCCGCTGTGCAGGAATCCACCCGCCCCACCTTCTTCGGTTTTAAGTTCTTCGCTCGTTCCACTCCCGGCGACGGTCCACGGCCCGCTTTCGCTGGTGGCATATTCCGCGCGCCATTTGACTTCCAGGCTCCCAGTCTGCACTTCCACCCCGATGTGAGCTCGGGTCGCATAAACCAACACCGGTTCTTGAAGTTCCGGTTCGATCTGCAGAACACCGCTAGCGCCGGCGGGCGCGGCGCCAACCGCGAGCGCAAGCGCCACCGTCACAGCCGCGACCGCGAGCACCGAGCCACGCGCGCGCGAACCGCACGGAGACGCACCCGTCCCTCCGAAGGCGCGCGCGCGAGCGGGCCCAGCGACACCGATACGGTGAAGTAGAACCCTGACAGCGTGACTTGACTTGCTCATTCGCGTACCTTTCTCGATGATGTGATGCATCTGACTCGGCCGGGGCGACCCGGACGGCAGCGGCGCCGTCCGGGCCACCTCGCCTGCTTCAGCGAAGGACTATTCGGCCGTCACCGCCCAGGTCCCGAAAGCGACACCACCCGGTTCGCCTCCGTCACTGACAATTTTGGCGCCGACCGTGACTGCATCGGCAGTCAACGATCCGGGGGCGTTCACTTCGAGTTCGGCGTACACGCACAACTGGCCTTCCGCGGCCTCCGGTTCCGCCGCCGTCCCCGGGCATTCTGCTGTTTCTTGTTCTCCTTTTTTCAGGTAGTGAGCGACCGGTGCCGCCACCAACGGTATGACAAAGGAGATCGAGCTGACCGGGAGTGACGTTTTGAGGGTCGGATTTTCAGCCGGAACCGCAAGCGACCACTCCCCCTTCTCGGTCTTACCGGCCGGGAGCGTTTCGGTGAACCCGGTCGTGCCATTGCAGACGTTTTCGGTACCGCTGGCAGAGGTATACGCGGTGCCGCCCTGCCCACCGCACTTTGCTTTTTCGCTGGTCGGGATCGCGACGCCCGTGACGCTGGCGCCGTCGCTGCCGTTGGTACCCGCGGCGCCTGGGCCACCGACTGGGCCTGTGGAACCCGCCGGCCCAGCCGGGCCTGTCGCTCCCTGCGCGCCGTTTGTCCCGTTCGTGCCGTTTTTACCCGCCGGACCGGCAGGGCCCCTGGGACCGGTCTTGGCCTTCGGCTT
The DNA here is from genome assembly GCA_963789675.1 of uncultured Solirubrobacterales bacterium. GTDB lineage: Bacteria > Actinomycetota > Thermoleophilia > Solirubrobacterales > Solirubrobacteraceae > Palsa-744. The sequence continues at coordinate 191,690 of CAWBLR010000005.1, forward strand.
GGCCTTGCTCTTGGCCGTGGTAGCGAGCGCGGTGTTGAGGCCCGTCCGCGCGGCTGAGGCGGTCGCCTTCGCGCTCGAACCACCACCACTGCCACCACTACCCGTCGCGGCAAACGCGCCGCCAGTCATCGCGAAGATCAGGGCCATGAAAGCCACGACGGTTGTGGGGTTTATGTGTTTACGTATCGCTTGGAACATGGTCATGTCTCCTCCTGGAGAACGGAGGGGACTGACGCCCCTCGGTTGGTGTTGGTTGTGCGCCTGAGGGGCGCGGGAGCTCGTCACGTACTCGCTGGACGTCAACCACAACAGCGGCGGTCCCAAGGCCAAGGGCTTCGAGCGCGTCCTCGACATCACGATCGATGAGAACGAAAGCGCCGGCATCTGGCCCGCCGGGACGAGGGGCACCGTCATCAGCGACTTCGGCGACCACAAGATGATCGACATCGCCAGCGAGCAGGGCGAAACCCTCGACATGCCCGTCGTCCCCGTCGCGAAGCTCAAGCTGATCGCCGCCAAGCACAGCTGAACGAAAACTCAAAGGGCGCCGCGGCCCTGGGGAAGGGCCACGGCGCCCAGCGCTGCCAAGCCCCTCGCGTGAGGGGACACGCGACGGAGCCTCTGCGAGCGTCACCTGAGAGGGTGCGGTGGCGCTCGGACAGGCCCCCACGCCCCCAATACGGCCCCATACGATCCTCCGCATCTCAACCCTCTCCTCTTCCAAGCTTGTGCTGTCTGACCGAAACTCGCGAAACAGCATTGCTCTTGCATGAGCTTCGCTTAATTATACCTGTTCTAACCATGCTCATGCAAGCCTTTCAGTGAAAAGATTCTTGCTGTTTTTGGGCCTTCGTGATCCCGCCGCTTCGCCTGGCGCGAACACTGCGGAAGTAAATCGGGTGTAATTACCTGCCCTATTGAGGCGTGCGAAAAAGATTGGTCTAGCCATCATGAGCTCAAACCCCCACGTGTCAGGAAAGATTCGGTCGAAGGTAAAGGAATCGATGGTGAACTGGCAAATGCCCCCCGGTTGTTGTGTGACAGTGCGCCGAGAGGGCGGGGATTAATAAAAGCCTTGGTGTTCTCGACCAGCCCATGGCCCTCCAGACGCGCCATCATCAGCCTTGAGATCTGGCCCTGATCCTTGACCCCCGCTACCTCAGAGACCTCACGGTTGCCGCGCGCTCTGACGAGCTTGTGCTGTCTGACCGATACTCGCGCGCCGGCGCTAGCGCGCCGGCTGGCCACTACGACACATTCCGTACCCGAATAGGGGTTTATTTTAAGGGTTCTGGAGACCGCGCCGCATCCGCGGCGCTCTAGGCACTCCAGGCTCTGGCGTCCCGTGTGACGCGACTCGCTGCGCTCGCTCAAAGCCTGCGGGCGCAGGCTCCATGGACGCCTCCGCTCTGTCGTGCAGATAGATGGATGCGGGTGCACATCTTCCAACCGATCGCCGCCGGTGATACAGAACTCCGTTAGCGAGGGCGCCGATCGGGCCATCCTTTCTCTCCCTCCCTCTACCTCTCCGGCTGGCGGACAATTAGATGGATGGTTGACATCCGAGAACCCCGGAGCACTCATCACATGCATCCCCTCTCCCTCTCCTCTTCCAAGTTTGTGCTGTCTGACCGAAACTCGCACGCCGGCGCTGGCGCGCCGGCCCTCAGAAAGACACGAGAGAGAGACGGAGGCTTGAGGGGTGCGTGAAATAGACGGCAGCACGGGCGCTCGCGTAACGTCGCGCCCCTCTTCCACAACCGACCTACGCTCGGACGCAAACCGACGCTCCGCGCGGTTCGCTACAACGGACGCCAGCACGGGCGCTCGCGTAACGTCGCGCCCCTCTTTTGACACCGACCTACGGTCGGACGCAAACCGACGCTCCGCGCGGTTCGCTACAACGGACGGCAGCACGGGCGCTCGCGTAACGTCGCGCCCCTCTTTTGAGACCGACCCGCGGTCGGACGCAAACCGGCGCTCCGCGCGGTTCGCTGAAAGGCAAGTCAGCACGGGCGCTCCCACGCGCCCCTGGTTGCCGTCGGTGCGCAAACCACCGTGCGGTTCGCTCTCGGAGATACCCCTCGCGTGCGCTCGCTCAGACCGACCGCGACACACTTCGTTTGTCGCGGTCTTATAACCCGCCTTCCCGCCCCCAGCCTGACCTGCGGTTGGGAGGATACGCTGCGCTTGGGACGCAGTAGACGCGCTGAAAAGGGGACGCCGCGGCCCCGCGTGAGGGCCGCGGCGCGTAGGGCCTGCAATCCCGGCGCGTGGAAATAGAGCACGCGACGGGACCTCCTCGAACATCCTCCAGGAGTTACGGAGAGGACGAACAAGCACTGAAACCGAGTCGATGTGGCGCGCATCCGCCCGCGCGCCACGGGACACCGCGGCCCCCTTACTGCGGGGACCGCGGAGCCCATGCAAGCACGAGGCACGGAGAGGGAAATCGCCTCGCGCTGCTCTCGATCGCCCCCCGGTAGGGGACAGGAAGGCGAACAAGAACCGAAACGATGCGGACGCGATGCGACGCGGAATCATTGCCCTACCCCCGCCCCTGCCAGCTCACGGCCCGAGGGCATGCCCGCGGACAGGACCTGCTCGCCGCGCCCGGTCAGCTGCCACGCGTTACCGGACGCGGGATACCCGCCGGTATTCGCCAGCAGGCCGTGGTGCTCCAAGCGCGCGAGGAGCTTTGAGATCTGACCCTCGTCCTTGACGGCAGCCACAGTCGCGACCTCGCGGTTGGTGGGGTTCGGCCCCCGCTCGCTGAGAGCCGCGACAGCCGTGAGAACCCCATGCGTCAATGCGGTCATGCGAAACCCGACGTTCGCGGCGGGTGCAGTGGTCCCGATCTGCTGGGTCTTTCCCCGGCGACCCGCGGCGCTGCGGGTAGTGACGAGCTTGCCGCCCTTACCGGCCGTGCGCTGTGCCTGCTTGAGCGGGCGGTGCGCGTCGATTACCGCTTCACCGTCCGTGGTCAACCGCCACGCCTTTACCTGGCGCTTCGCGTGCGCCTGCGCGTTCTCGACCAGACCCTGCGTCTGCAGACGCTTCAGCATCCGCGAGATCTGACCCTGATCGGACAGGCCGATGACCTCCGAGACTTCACGGTTATTCAAACCCGGGCGGCCCCCGACTGCCGCCAACGCCATCTGCGTACGGACCGTCAAGCGGTAGTCCACCGGCGAAGCCGACGCCACCGGCCGGCGCGAGAACCCATCGCCATCACGCCGTGGGGTGCGCGCCGCAGGGCGCGGGATCGGACGCTCCAGCTCCTTCATCGCAGCCGCGCTACCACGGTAGGGCAGCACGATCGTCGCCATCAACTGCCCCAACAACCCAATCAACGGCCCCGGACGCGGCGCCAACAAACGCGCATGAACGACACCGAACGTCGCACCAACGACACCCTCTCCGACCAACACCGGCAGCCCCTTCGGCGCCCGCGCATCCTCACGCCCCCGATCGATGACCCCCGCCAAACCCTCCAACACAGCCGCGCGACGCGAGAGCACCCGACCCGCCGAGAGCGCCTCGACGATCACCAGCCGCGCGAGCGCCGGCTCACGATCCAACGCCAGCAACAGCGCCGCAAGCGCACCACGCACCCTCGCCGTCCAACCAAGCTGCGCATCCCAACCCTCACGCGCCTCCAACTCCAGACCATCGACGGCGTGGTTGAACGCCGCCAGGAAGCAATCTTCGCGGTCTGAGAAACACTCATAGAACGTGCGGTTCGACACACCCGCACGCTCAGAGACGCTGCGCGCGCTCACACCCTCATAACCCCGCTCGCCGACCAGCGCGAACGTCGCCGACAGCAGCCGACCACGCTGGCGGTCGGACACAAACCGCTCGCCGCCAGCCGAGCCGCGCAGAGCGTGCTCTTCAGCAGCCATCAGCGCACGCCCCCCACGCCCCGGCTACCCGCAAACGAGCAACACGGCGAGAAGGATCCTGCCTCGCGGCGTGACGCCACATAGCGCCGCGGCCTGAACGCGCAGAGGCGGCGCAGACACACCCGCTGACCGGCGTCATGCGGCCTGCTTTCTGTGATCGCGGGTGTGATCGCGGATGTTTTGCTCGACCTTTTCGCCGGCCGGCGTGAGGCGCCATTCGTTCGGCGCGCCCTGGGTCTGCCCGCGGCCGGTGTTCTGGAGGAGGCCGTTGCGCTCCAGGCGCGCGAGCATTTTTGAGATCTGACCCTGGTCGTTGACCTGCGCGTGGCGCGCGACGCCGAGGTTTGAGATCCCCGGCGCCTGCGCGATCGCTTCCAATACCAGCGCCGTGCGATAGGTCATGCGCAGCGAGGAGGCCCGTGGCCGCTCAGGATCGAGCGGGAGGTAACGTCCGCCCTGTTTGCTGCCGGGCGCCGGGACCGGCAGTGGGGCGGCCGCGGACTCGGCGAGCGCAGGGCGAGCGCGTTCCTCCTGGGCGGCCTGCGGCCCCAGGTAGGGCAGGACAATGAGGGCCATCAGCTCTCCTACGAGATCGCTGAGAGGGCCGCCGGCCGGCGCGTCTTTGCGTGACCCGCGTGCCGGCCGCCGCCCCGTCGCGGCGAGGCGCGTGTTGAGGATCGAGACGACGGCGCCCGCGATACCCTCCGCCGTAAGCGGCGAGACCTCCGCGCTCTGGGCGGGGACGCTCTCCTCGCGCCCCTCGCCGATCACACCAGTGATCCGCGCAAGCAGCTCTTCGCGGTAAGCGGCCATCCGCTCGTCCCCCCGCGCGGACTGCACGACACAGAACCGCGCCAGCCCCGACTCACGGTCGAAGAACCGCAGGACCGTCCACAGGCCCATACGGACCCGCTCGCGCCATGGCAAATCGTCCAGCCCGGCCGCCTGCAGCTCCGTGGCGAGCTGCGCTTCGATGTCCTCCATCACCGCGAGCAGGCACTGCTCGCGGTCCACAAACAGCTCATAGAACGTACGCCGCGAGATCTTCGCCCGCGCGGTGATATGCGCGACCGTGACCGCGCCATAACCATGCTCGTCGACCGCCGCAGCCGCAGCGCGCAACAACCGCACCCGCCGGTACTCAACCGAACCCATACCCGCCAAAAGCACGCCACCCTTGCTCGCGCGCTGCTTGGCGCCCCGGCGCCCAGCCGGCGCGCCACGCCCTGCCCGCGCAGGCCGCCCGCGCCGCGCCGCCCGCGCCCCAGCCGCGCCCGCGGGGGGACCCGCACGCAAGAACTCCTCGCCGCTCGCCGTCAACCACCACGCCTTCGCGAACCCACCCCGGCCACCACCCCGGTTCTCGAGGAGCCCGTGCTCCGCCAGACGCGGGAGCAGCCGCGAGATCTGCGGCTCGCTCGCCCCCGAACCGGCGGCGACCTGACGGTTATTCGCACCCGGCCGCTCACCAACCGCGGCAAGCACCGCACACGTCCGCTCCGTCAACCGCACGGGAGGAAGATCCACGTCAGCACCCTCGGCAAGACCCACAGGCTCGACAGACACCACGGGCTCGGGAAGCTCGGGTACCGGACGCTCCAGCTCCCGCGCGGAAACCTCACGGCCGCGGTAGGGCAACACGACCGTCGCCATCACCGGGTTGACCAACTCCATCAACGAACCGTGGCTCTGCCCGACCAGCCGCGCGTGCACGACGCTGAACGCGGCGCCCGCGACACCGATCCCCGTCAGCGACGGCAACACCTCCGCCAGCGGCGAGCCGGCGCGACCCTCGTCGATGAACCGTGCGACCCGCTCGAGCACCTCCGCGCGACGCTCCAGCCCCCGCGGACCGGCGCCGAGCGCCTCCACGAACACGACCTTCGCCACCGCCGGCTCACGTTCGAGCTGGCCCAACAGCGCGGTGAGCGCCTCACGGACACGCTGCACCCACTCGCCCTCCCCCACCCACACCGGGGCGGCGGCCGCGGCCAGCTCTTCAACCGCACGGTCAAAGACCGCCAGAAAACAGTCTTCGCTGTCGGCGAACAGGTCATAGAAAGTCTTCGTCGACATCCCCGCCCGCGCCGACACCCGCGTCGCGCTCAACCGCCGCAACCCCTCCTCCGCGACGACCGCGAGCGCCGCGTCCAACAGCCGCGTCTGCTGCACCCGCGACAAGTACACCCCGCCACCCCGCGGACCAGGAGTACCACGCCGCATCGGGACACGACCATCCTCGCCAGGGGGCAAAGTCATGAGCAACCACCCCAGAAAAAGGGGCGCCGCGGCCTCAGGTTAAGACCGCGGCGCATAGGGCCTGCAACACCGACGCGTGGAAATAGAGCACGCGACGGAGCCTCCTCGGAGATCCCCCAGGGGTTATCGGGGGAACAACCAAGACTGTGATCTACACGCGCACACGTAAGCGGCGCGACGGTGGCCGGGCCGTGTACGAGTATGGGAAAGCCGCGCTCAGGAGCGCGGCTGGGGCCGTCTAAAAGTCGGTGATTTGCAGCGCTTTTCGGGCTAGAAAGCCCAAAGCAGAGAGAGAGAGAGAGAGAGAGATGTGTCAGCGACGCTGACGCATCTAACGACGCCCCTCAAAAAGGCGCAGCGATCCCTCATCACGTCTGTCCCAAACGAACTCACGTGTACCTCATTCCCCAACATTGTTTCGACCCGGCTCCCTCTCCAAAGAACCCGCTTTGCGCTGAACGCCGGCAACAAGCACCCGACCCCAACCCGATCCTATGTTCGCCCCGGCAGCCCAACCTTAGGAAACCGACGCCCTACAAACCTAACCCTCCGCGCGAAAGTTGTCAAGCGATAACCGACACAACCGACACGAAGGCGAGAAAAGGGCACTGCAAAGCCAATCCACAAGTCAGCGCTCGTACACGCCGAGGACGTTCGACGTCCCCGACAGGAACGGGAAGTCCGCTTCATGGGGCACGTACACGCGGAAGCGGTATGTAATCGGGCCGGGGAACTTGAAGCGATAGGACGCGCGGTAGCGGCCCTTGGCGGTCGTACCTATCGTGCGGAACTCGATCCATTCCCCGCCCGATGAGGCCTCCAGCACGAGCTGCTTGCCGCCCGGCGGGATCGGCGCGCCATGCAGCTCGCCGGTGAAGACGATCGTGTGTCCGACGCTCGTGATGTGGGGCGCGATCCGCAGCGCGATCCCGGCGTGGACACGTAGCGTGAGCGTCGCCGCGGCGACGGGAATCGTGTCGTCGACGTGGCTGCGGTAGGCGACGCGCACCGTGCTCGAAGCGACGCCCCTCGGCAGCGTCAGCGTCCACGCGCCCGTCGAGCCCGTGCGCACGCTCGCCAAGGACGCCGCTCGCGCGCCCTCCCGCGCCGCGGTCGCGTTGACGTCGAGCAGCGCGCCGGAGATCGGCTCGCCCGTGGCGCTCGCAAGGCGCCCCGTCACACGGTCGGCCTGCCCGTAGCGGCTCGTGCGCGTCGTCTTGCTCGTGCCCTGCCAGCGCGCGGTGAGCTTCGCCTGATCGGAGGCGTTCGTGCCGTTCGCCGCGCCGCGCTCGGCGAGCGGGCTGCCGGGGCCGATCGGCCCGCCCGCGGCGACACCCGTCGGGCCGGCGGTCGTGATCGTGCCTTCATACGCCACCGCCTCATCACCCGCCGCGTCCGTGACGAGCACCTGCACGTGATGCTGCCCCGCCGCGATCGCCGACGTGTCCACGGTCAAGCTCACGTTCTCCGTCGCCGGGCATGGCTGCGGCGACGCGAACGCCATCGTCGCGCTCGACGCCGCCGCCAGGTTCACGCACAGCCCCGCGTTCGTGTCCGGGACCTCCCCCACGATCTGCCGGCCGTCGACGAGCACGCTCGCGCTATAGATCCCGCCACCACTGTCAGCGGCCGTGAACTTGACCGCGTCCGACCCGGTGAGCGTGCCGGCGGCGAGCAGCGAGCCCGTCACGCTCGTGGCCGAGGGGACCGTTGAGTCCAGCAGCGTGAAGCTCCCGCCGCTGACGAGCGCCTGCGCCTCGGGGCCCCCGGAGCTCGAGCCGGGGCACAGGTAGCTGAGATCCTGTCCCGGGTCACAGCCCACGCCGACGTTCACTTCGTTCACGCCGCTCAGTTCGCCGGCGCCGACCGTCCTTTCGGCGGCACCTTCGCCGATGTTACGATAGTCGTAGTTCGGGTCGCTCTGCCCGGTGTGGTTGACGTACACCTAGGAGCGCGGGTCAGTAACCGGGTGCTGTCCGGTGGGTTTTAGAGGATTCTGTCGTTCACGGCGCGGAGGTTTGTCATGTCGGAGGCGGCGGTGCAGGAGCGGTTGGTGGAGGTGGCGGTGGGTGAGAGTGGCGAGCGGGCCGCGCGGGTGCCGGCCGGGGATCGGAAGGCGTTCCGGTCTTATGACCCGGATCAGGTGCTGTTGATGGCGCCGGTCTTGGCGGAGTGGGTGCCGGAGGGCGATTTGGCGCACTTCGTCTCGGATCTGGTGGAGTCGGCGCTGGACCTCTCGCCGATCTACGCGGCCTATGAGGAGGAGCGTGGCTTTCCGCCGTATGACCCGCGGCTGATGCTCAAGCTGCTGATCTACGGTTATGCCAACGGGGTGGCCTCCTCGCGCAAGCTGGAGGCGGCGACTTATCGTGATGTGGCGGTGCGGATGTTGTGTGCCGGCCAGCATCCGGATTACCGCTCGATCGCCCGGTTTCGCAAGCGTCACTTGGAGGCGCTCTCGGAACTGTTCGTGCAAGCGCTGCGGCTGTGCAAGCAGGCGCGCATGGTCGGGCTGGGGACGCTGGCCCTCGACGGCACCAAGCTGCGCGCGAACGCTTCGCGCCACAAGGCGATGAGCTATGAGCGGATGGTCCGCAAGGAGGCCCAGCTTGAGAGCGAGATCACCGAACTGCGCAAGAACGTGGATGCGCTGTTGGAGGATGCCGAGCGTGTCGATGAGCAGGAGGACGAGTGCTTCGGGCCCGAGCGACGCGGCGACGAGTTGCCGGCGGAGTTGGGGCGCCGCGAGCAGCGCCTTGCGGTGATCCGCGAGGCCAAGGCTGCGTTGGAGGCCGAGGCCTCCGATCGCGAGAGCGCACGGCGCGCTGAGATGCAAGCGCAGGGCAAGAAACCCCGCAGACCCTCGAATGGGCGTGATCCGTTCGCGCCGAAGCCCAAAGCGCAGCGCAACTTCACCGACCCGGAGTCGAAGATCATGAAGACCTCTGATGGCTCTTTCCACCAATGCTTCAATGGCCAGGCGGTCGTGGACTCCGTCGCGCAGGTGATCGTCGCGGCCGAGCTCTCCGATCAGGCGCCCGACGCCGAGCAGTTGGGGCCCGCGCTTGACCAGCTCACCGAGAACCTCGACGCGGTCGGTGGCGAGCTGCCCGAGGGTGCAGCGCTGACCGCGGATGCCGGCTACTTCTCCGAGGAGAACATCACGATCACCACCGCGCACGGACTGGACGCGCACATCGCGACGGGCCGTTTCAAGCACTCAGAGCCACAGGCGCCCGCTCGGAAGGGGCCGATCCCGAAGAACGCGACCCCCAAGCAGCGCATGGCACGCAAGCTGAAAACAAAGGAAGGGCACGCCGTTTACGCTCGGCGCAAGGCGATCGTCGAGCCGGTGTTCGGCCAGATGCATACCGTCCAAGACGCGCGGCAGCTACTGCTACGCGGCAAACAAGCCGCCCGCGCCCAATGGCGCTTCCACTGCGCGATCCACAACCTGCTCAAGCTCCACCGCGCCGGCGGACTCGCCCTCATCGGGGCAACCTGAGCCGAGCAGCAGCCAGCAGGCCCGTGGGACACCCAAAGACCCGGGCACTCGACCATCACCCTGGGAACCCCAGGCGCAATCCTCATCGCTCCCGCGCCACGCCGCCAGCTGACGGCCACTACGACCCGTTACTGACCCGCGCTCCTAGCCCATCCCGTTGGCGCACTGAGGCCCGTTCGGTCCGTTCACGACCGCACACGGCCCACCGAAGACATGCAGCTGCAGGCTATAGCTGAGGATCGAAAGCCCAGCCGGAACAGAATAGGTCATCCTGCTGCCGTTGCCGTTGCCGTATTCGCCGGTCGGGTCGGGACCCATGGAAAGCCCAAACGACCCCCCACCTCCACCCGCGCAGCCATCGCCGTATGTGATGTAGCCGCCTTCGGGTTTACCGACGCTCCAACCCCGCGCCCCGACCGCGCTCCCAGCCGCGTCATGACACGACAGCGCCGTGAACGTCCCCGCCCGCGCCGGCGACGGCGCCCCGAGCACGAGCATCAGACAGATGCCCAACAGCAGAGACAGCGCGAGCCACACGCCTCCACGCCACCGAACCACGATCATCGCCATGCCGCTGCGCATCGTTCTCCCTTCCATGAGCCTTCTACCCACGCGCCCACTTCTTATATCCGACGAGTAGCCCTCAACGGGACAGTTCGCGTCCCGGAGTGTTGCGCTCGCCGATTGCAGCGCCGCAGCTGTCCACCCCACGCCTCGCGCTACGCTACCCGGGCGGGTTTCGCGTAGTCGCCATAGCCCCAGGAATCGTGATCGACGACGCTGGACAGGACGAGCGATTCGGCCCGCACGGGACCGCCGTCCGTGCGGTCATCGAGGCCTGCTGGCAGCTGACCGACAGCACGATCGACCCGCTCCTGATGACCAGCTGGTCACCGCCGGACCCCACGATCCTCACAGAGGTCATGGAGATCGCACAGGCCGTCGGGCTGCGCGAGGTCACCGAAGCTGCCGCGTGGCGAGCCAAGCAAGGCGTCCTGACATCCGCGTTCCGCTCGGCGTTCCCGCGCCGCGAGGACATCCCACCCGACCTCGCCGCCCAGCTCCAAGCACACTCCGACAGCTTCGCGGAGATGGTCGAGATCATCGACACGGCCCTCCCCGGGGTCGCGACGACCGCGGCCCCACCCGTCGAGTACATCGCAATCGCCTTCGTGCTCCGCGAACACATCACCACCGACCAGTTCGCGGCACTCGCCCGGCCCTGCGTCGAAGTGCTCACGACCTCGACCGTCGCAACAGACGAAGAGGTCGAACAGCTCCAAGCACTCATGAAACTCATGGAACCCGACGACTCCTGACAGCAGCGACCCCCCGCGGGGTCTGCCGGTGGAACCCGAGCTCGCTCTCTTCGCCTATCTCTCCGTGTCCGTGGCTTCCAGCTGTTCGGCGCGCGGGAAGAACGCAGAGGCCCTGACGCCGAGGCTATAGCCAGTCCGGCCCGGATCGCGTCTGCCGTCCCAAACGCGGGGTAGCTTTTCTGCGAGGGGTCAACGACGACCGAGGGAGTAGCGATGTCCGAGCATGAACGTGAGATCAACCGTGTCCTGTTGAGCGGCCGCCTGGCGAGCGACCCCGACCCGCGCGAGCTGCCAGACGGCACGCCGGTATGTGTCCTGCGGCTGACCAGTCAGACCAGTCAGACCAGGCGCCGTACCCCCGGCGCCTCGCGAACCACCACGAGCGAGTTCGACATCCTCGTCCTCGGCGCGAAAGCGCGCCGGATCGCGCCATACCTGTACCGGGGTCGCCGCGTGATCGTACAGGGCCGTTTGGAGGCCGAGCGCTGGGAGGACGGCGAAGGCCCCGAGCGCGAGGCGCTATGCGTGCTCGCCGAGCGCATCCACTTCGCCGGCGACCCACCCCACGGCGCACGAGTGTGGGCGCCGGGTGAGCAGCGAGACGACCGCGATCTGCGCGGGACCCGGCGCGCTCGCGCAGACGACGCCGCGCTCAGCATGTCCGCGGCGATCGGGTTCAGCGAGCACGTCTGGGGGGTGAGCGCACGACGCTAGCTGTTGGCGCTTCAGAACGGGTCGTCTACCACGACGCCGGCCGGACGCTCGACGGGCTCCCGGAGCGAAATCGGGCCGCGAGTTTCCGTTCGCGACCCACGATCTGTCGCACGCGCTGGCCGGAGATCCCATGCTCCTGGCCGATCGCCGCATACGCTCTTCCGGCTTCGCTTTCCCGGAGGATCGCCCGATCACGCTGATCCAATGCGACCTCCCGCGCCACCCGGCCGCAGAGCTTCGCCAACCGCCGCGTCCGGTCGCGAGTCTCCGCCGGCGTGATCCGCCTTCCGAGCGTGAACGCGAACGATTCGACCTTCGCCCTGTCTTCTTCCCACAGCGACCGCGGTGTCGAGACGACGACATCGCGAGGGCAGCGCCCCACGATGTACTCGCCAGCTTCGCGGCCGACCGCCCTGCGCCTCGAGGAGCCCCTCATACCCCAGACTACGCTCCGCCGCCGGACTCGCTCTAACTCTAACTCGATCTCAGACACCGATCAGCTCCAGCTCATCCAGACGCCGTGCGGCGTCCGAGGCCCACACCGCACCGTTCTCCGTATGCAGGACGCCTGTCGCCGCGAGCGTCGACAGAGCACCGTCGAGCACGTCCTGCTCGATCTCCGCGAGCTTGCGCTCCAGCTCCGTCCGGGGCCAGCGCCGCTCGTGGTCATCGCGCAAGAGCTGCAACACGACCGCCCGCTCGACGCTCCGGCCAAGCTCGCTGCGAACCCTGTTCAATACCCAGCACATAGAAGCCAATCCCTTCTGTGTCGGCCCCGGGCGGTTACCGGCCGCGCCGGGGCACCTTTCTCGATCATCCGCCTCCAGAGCCAGCCCCCCAAGACACGTTCACATAATCCGAACATGAGTATAATCGCGCTTATGCCGACGTCGGCATAAGCGCGCAAACGCTCATGGATTTTGCCCTCCCACAGACCCACAACCAGCGCTCTCGCAGCGGGCCGAGCGCCGTGGTAGGCGAAGATGGCGTGCCGATTCACGACGTATTCTCGACCGGCTGGCCCGACTCGGCCACCTTGACCTGAAACGCCTCCGCCACCAGCCGTGCGTCCTCCTCGTGTGGCGCGTAGTGCAGGTAGCGCATCGTCGTCTGGATGTCGGCGTGACCCATCCACTCCTGCACGCGCCGGATGTCGGCCTTGGCGATCATGCGCGTGCCGAAGGTGTGCCTGAGGTCGTGGAAGCGCAGGGGACGCAACTTGGCCTTCTTCAGCGCACTCTTGTAGCGGCGCCGGAGCGCAGAGCCGTCGAGGTAGGAGCCCGCCTCGCCGACGAACACGAGGTCATCGTCGCCGGTGAAGCGCTTGCGCTGGGAGAGCTTCGCCAGCGCCTTGGCGATGTCTGGCGCCAGCGGGACCGAGCGGACCTTGCCCGACTTCGGCGCCGTCAGCGCGCCGGCGGCGTAGCTCGCACGCACGCGCAGCAGCGAGCCGGTGAAGTCCACGTCGCGCCAGTGCAGCGCGATCAGCTCGCCGCGGCGCAGGCCCGTGAAGGCGGCGGTCAGGAAGATCGCGCCGTCCTGCTCGCTTGCGGCGGCACGCACGAGCGCCCAGACCTCCTCGGGGCTGAACACGTCGATGTCGCCGGCGAGCCTGACCGGGTGGCGCTCGATCCCGCCGACGGGGTTGACCGGGATGCCGTACACCTTGCACGCGCGCGCCATCACGCCGTGCAGCAGCGTCACGATCCTGTTCTTCGAGTTGTTCGCCAACGGGCGTGGGGGCTTTGGCTGCTCGTCGTCGGTCTGCTCGCCCTGCTGCTTGGGCTTGCGTCCCCCGCCGACGCGCGTCAGCTGTGAGCGCCACAGTTCGACCTCGCGGGTGGTGATGTCCTCCAGTCGTCGCGAGCCGAAGGCGGGCAGCAGGTAGGCGTCGATGATCGAGCGGTAGCCGCGTAGCGTCGACGGCTTCAAGGCGCGGTCTTGCTCGACGTAGCGCAGGAACTCGGCGGCAGCTTCGTCGAACGTCGCGCCGGTGCGGACCAGGCCCGGCAGCGTGCCCCGGCGCGCCTGCTCGAAGACATCGCGTAGCCAGTCCTCGGCCAAGCGCTTGGTGTAGTAGCCGGCGGGAGGACGGCCGCGCTGCGCCCAGGCCGGTCCAATCTTGCGCTGGACCTGGCGCCCATCGGGGAGACGGTACTTCGCATACCAGGCCGGGCCGCGCTTGCGCTCGACCCGGAAAACGTGGCCGCTCGGGGGCTGATTCAGGGCGTTTGAGATACCCGGCATATGCCCCATTTTAGCAACTTCTCGGGACATATTTGGGACATCGTTACTTTTTTATAGCTACTTACTTCTGCGAAAAGCCCTTATTTCTTGGGGTTTTCGACGCGCCCGAGAGGATTCGAACCTCTGACCTTCGGTTCCGTAGACCGACGCTCTATCCAGCTGAGCTACGGGCGCAAGGCAGCCCAGGATACACGCGCCTCGTGGCTATCCTGCCTTCAATCGACAAGGACGACCACAGATGAGCGCCACAGAACCAGCCGGCCCGACCGCGCAAGGCGCTCCCGCGCGCGAAGCCGACCCGATGAGCCTCGACACCCCGCGCGAGAAGAACCTCGCGCTGCTGCTGCTCGCGATGACGCAGTTCGTGATCGTGATCGACGCCTCGATCGTGAACGTCGCGCTGCCCTCGATCGGCGCTGCCCTGCACTTCTCGCGCGACAACCTCTCCTGGGTCGTGAACGCCTACACGCTGACGTTCGGCGGCTTCCTCTTGCTCGGCGGCCGCCTCGCCGACCTGCTCGGTCGCAGGAAAATGTTCATGATCGGCCTGGTCCTGTTCTCGCTCGCCTCGCTCGCGGGCGGCCTCGCGCAATCGGAGGCGTGGCTGATCGTCGCACGCGCGGTCCAGGGCCTCGGCGCCGCAATCGTCTCCCCGGCGGCGCTGTCGATCATCACGACGACGTTCGCCGAAGGCCACGAGCGCAACCGCGCGCTCGGCGTGTGGGGCGCGGTCGCGGGGGCGGGCGGCGGGGCCGGGGTGCTGCTCGGCGGGATCCTGACGAGCGGCCTGAGCTGGCGCTGGGTGCTGTTCGTGAACGTCCCGATCGGCCTGATCGCGGCCGCGCTCGCGCCGCGAATCCTGCTCGAGAGCCGCGCCGACGACGGCACCGAAGGCTTCGACATCCCCGGCGCGGTAACGGTCACGGCCGGCCTCGCGCTGCTCGTCTACGCGGTCGTCGACGCCGTCAACGTCGGCTGGGGCTCGACCGGCACGCTGCTGCGGCTCGCCGGCGCGGCCGCGCTGCTCGTGGCGTTCGTGCTGATCGAGCTGCGCACCCGCCACCCGCTGCTGCCGTTCTCGATCTTCCGCCTGCGCACGCTGCGCGGCGCGGACATCGTCGGCCTGCTGATCGGGATGTCGCTGTTCTCGATGTTCTTCTTCATCTCGCTCTACCTGCAGGACGTCCTGCACTACTCGCCGATCAAGGCCGGTGTCTCCTACCTGCCGCTCGCGATCGGGATCATCCTCTCCGCCGGGGCCGCCTCGGTGCTCGTCACGCGCGTGGGCTTCAAGCCCACGCTGATCGCGGGTCTGCTGATGATCGCCGGCGCACTGCTGTGGTTTTCGCGTGTCCCCGCGCCGGGCGGCACCTACCTCGCGAACGTAGTCGGCCCGTCGGTCCTCGCCGCGTTCGGCCTCGGGTTCTCGTTCGTGCCCGTCACGATCGCCGCGGTCACCGGCACCAAGCCACACGAGGCGGGGCTCGCCTCCGGGCTGATCAACACCTCCCAGCAGGTCGGCGGCGCGCTCGGCCTCGCGATCCTCGCGACGGTCGCCAACAGCCGCACCCAGAGCCTGCTCGGAGCCGGCACCCACAGCACCGCGGTGGCGCTGACGAAGGGCTTCGACCGCGCGTTCCTCGTCGGCGCCGGCTTCGCGATCGCCGGCGCGATCCTGACCGCCGTGCTGATCTCCTCGCGCGACAGCCGCGAGCACGCGGAGGCGGCGCAGCGCGGCGAAGCCGAGCCGGTGACCGCCTGAGGAAGCCTGGCCGGCGGCCGTCCGCGATCGAAGACGGAGAGGGAGGGATTCGAACCCTCGGACGAAGTTACCCCCGTCACACGATTTCCAGTCGTGCCCGTTCAACCGCTCCGGCACCTCTCCTGGCTCGCCTGCGCGGCGAGGGCTCAAGGCTACGACACCGGCGCTGCCCGCGCTGGTAGGCTTCCGCGGGATGCCGCTCGCAACGATGATCCTCGCCACCAGCCAGGCCGTCGAGAAGGACATCGGCCTGATCGCCACGTTCGGCGGAATCGGCCTGCTCGTGAACATCATCCTCGTCTACATCGGGATCCAGATTCACGGCGAGCGCCAGCAGAACAAGCAGTACATGGCCTCGCGCCGCTCCTCCAACGGCGCCTGACGCGCCGATCGCCGTCTGGCCGCGCCGCGGGCAGCCACCGTGGATTGCGGGGAGCCCGTGCCGATAGGCATTACGCATGCGAGTAGGCATACGGGAGACGCGACGAAGCAGGCGCGACGGATAGGGTGTGTCGAATGGTTGGATTGATTACGGGGGCATCGAGCGGAATCGGCGAAGCCGCGGCGCGCCGACTCGCGCGCGAGCCCGGCGCCGCGCTCGTGCTCGTCGCGCGCCGCGAGGAGCGCCTGCGCGCGCTCGCGGCGGAGCTGAACGAGGGCGAGACCGAAGAGCGCGTGAGCTTCCTCGCCGCCGACCTGCTCGAGGAGGACGCGCCCGCGCGGATCCGCGCGCACATCGAGGAGCGCCACGGCGGCCGCCTGCACCTGCTCGTCAACAACGCCGGCTCCGGCTGGCGCGCGCGCTTCGCCGACGGCGGCTACGCGAACGTGCGCCGCACGATGGCGCTCAACTTCGACGTGCCAGTGAGGCTCACCGAGGCGCTGCTGCCGCTGCTGCGGTCCTCGGCGCCGAGCGCGATCGTGAACGTCGCCTCGACCTCCTCGCGCGTCGCGCGCGCGGGCGCGGGCGCCTACAGCGCATCGAAGTTCGCGCTCGCCGGCTGGTCGGACGCGCTGTGGGCGGAGGAGCGCCCGTACGGCGTGCACGTCGGGCTGGTGCTGCCGGGGTTCATCTCGACCGAGGGCTTCCCGCAGAAAGAGCTCACCGAGAAAGCGCTCACACGCTGGGCGGTCTCGACGCCGGAGAACGCGGCCGAGGCGATCTTCCAGGCCGGCCCCGGCCGCAAGGCCGAGCGCTACGTACCCCGCCCCTACGCGCTCGCGGCGGCGTTCCGCGATCCTCACGCCGGGGCTCACGCGCCGCGTGATGGGCGGCGGCGCCGCGCGCGTGATGACGACGACGACGAACCTCGGCGAAGGACCCGGAACGCAGCCCGCCCGTAACCCTCCCATCGGGACCGTTGCCTATCGTGGGGGGTTCGTGTCGCCCTCCTCCTTCCAGGCCTCGCTCGAGCACGGCGAGGCAGTGCTCCAATTCCCCTACGACGAGCGCCTGCGCCAGCTGCTGCGCGCGCTGCCCGGCCGCCGCTGGGACCCGGCAAGAGCGCGCGTGGTGCGTGCCGCTCGATCCGGAGCGCGCGGAGGCGCTGACGCGCCTGCTCGGGGGCCTCGCGGTCGAGCCCGAGATAACGGAGCCGCTCGCGCGCGCGCTCGAGCGCCAGCGCCGGCGCCGGCGCCACGACGAGTGCCTGCTCGAGCTCGCGCGGCCGGACGAGAACTGGTGGCTGAGCTTCGCGACGGACACGACCTCGGAGCTGCCCGAGCTGCTGCTCGAACACCCGGGCGGCTACCGCCTGCCGGCGATCGCCCGCGGCCTGATCCCGCTCGACCGGCACGCCGCGCGGCTCGTCGAGGAGCTGCCGGCGGGGCCGACGCGGCTGCGTCTGAGCGACGACGCCGCGCACGCGCTGACGGAGATCAAAAACGGCGCTTCCACGCGGCGGCTCGGCGATCGGCGAGGGGACAGGCGGGACGGCGGACGGCACGGCACGCGGGACGGGTAGCGGCGCGGCGAACGGGATCGGGAGCGGCGCGGCGAACGGCACCGCACGGGGCGCGGCGGGACCGCGGGGGGTGGGCGACGAACGAAGTCGAGCTGCGCCGCGACCGCCGCGGCGAGCAGTGGATCGTCGTCGACGCCGTCCACGCGCCGCTCGCGCGCGTGCTCGCCGGCCGCGCCGGGCTGCGCGCGCTGGACGGGCCCGAGGCGACGTTCGCGCTGGCGGCGGTCGAGTACGACGCGGAGGCGATCGAGGGGCTGATCGAGGAGCTCGAGGTCGCGCGGATCGACCCGCGCGTGCAGAGCTGGATCGCGCGCGCGACGACGTGGACGGGCACGATCGAGGTCGAGGGGCCACAGGAGCAGCCGGTGTTCCTGCTGCTCGGCAACACGAACCGCCTGCCCAAGGAGCTGCGCGAACAGGCGGCGAGCGCCCCCGGCGGCGCGACCGTGGCGATGACGCTCGAGAACTCGCGGCTGCTGATCGGAGGGGCGGCTGCGCGGCTGGACGAGCCCCGGCGCGAAGCGCTGCATCGCGGCGCTGCGCGAGGGCCGCCCGGCGCCGCCGGCGGTGCTGGAGGTCTCGGCGCTGCACGAGGACCCGACGTTCGTGCTCGCGCCCGGGCACGACCCCGCGCAGCTCGACGCGTTCGCGGCGCTCGCCGGCGCGGCGCCCGGGCGCTCGGCAGGCGGCGGTCGCGGCTACGCGCCGGGGACCCCGGGCGAGCACGCGGCGATGCCGGCGATCCGCGCCGACCCGTTCTGCGTGCCCGAGCTCGACGAGTTCCTCGCCAGGCACGAGACCTGGATCGCGCCCGAGGCGCTCGAGCCTGCTGCAGGAGGTCCGCGAGGAGCACGCGCGGGCGGCGGGCCTGGTCGAGCTGTCGGCCGCGACCGCGGCGCCGCTGGACGATGACTTGGTCGCACCGACCCTCGGCGGCGAGCTGAAGCCGTTCCAGCGCGCGGGCGTGCGCTACCTGCTGCAGCAGCGCCGCGCGTTCCTGGCCGACGAGCAGGGCCTCGGCAAGACGATCGAGGCGCTCGCGACGCTCGAGGCCGATGGCGCGTACCCGGCGATCGTCGTCTGCCCCGCGAGCCTCAAGCTGAACTGGCTGCGCGAGCTGTCGCTGTGGCTGCCGCACCGCAGCGCGCAGGCGCTGGCGGGCACGCGCGGGGACGCACCGATCGAGCCGGCCGATGTGACCGTCGTCAATTACGACATCGTCGCCGCACGCCTGAGCTCGCTGTCCGCGATCGCACCCCGCGCCCTGGTCCTCGACGAGTCCCACTACTGCAAGAACGCGGCCGCGAAGCGCACCCAGGCCGTGCAGCAGCTCTCCACGGCGGTACCGCGCGACGGGCTCGTGCTCGCGCTGACGGGCACGCCCGTGATGAACCGCCCGCCCGAGCTGATCTCGCAGCTGCGGATCCTCGGCCGGCTCGCCGACTTCGGCTCGGGCGCGCAGTTCGGCAAGCGCTTCCGCGGCGCCGACGCGCACCTGCGGCTGCACTGGCACCTGCGCGCGCGCTGCTTCGCGCGGCGGCTGAAGGCCGACGTGCTGCCGCAGCTGCCCGCGAAGACGCGCGCGGTCGTGCCGATCGAGCTCGACAACGAGCCCGAGTACCGCCTCGCCGAGCGCGACCTCGTCGCGTGGCTGCAAAGCCAGCCGCTGGACCTGCACGAGCTCGACGCGAAGGTCGCCGCCGCGCTGCGCGCCGAACGACTGGTGCGGCTGAACGCGCTCAAGCTGCTGGCCGCGCGCGGCAAGCTCAACGCGGCGCTCGCCTGGATCCACGACTTCCTCTCCTCGGGCGAGCGCCTGGTCGTGTTCGCCCACCACCGCGAGATCCAGCGCGCGCTGCTCGAGCGCTTCCCCGGCGCGCTGCACATCCTCGGCCAGGACTCCCCCGCCGCGCGCGACGCGGCGCTGCGCGCGTTCCAGGAGCCGGACGACGAGGACGGGGACAACCAGCTGATCGTCTGCTCGATCGAGGTCGCCGGGCACGGGATCACGCTGACGCGGGCCTCAAACGTCGCCTTCCTGGAGCTCGACTGGACGCCGGCCAAGCACGACCAGGCCGAGGACCGCTGCCACCGCATCGGCCAGGAGGACACCGTCAACGCCTCCTACCTGCTCGCCGCGGGGACGATCGACGAAACGATCGCGACGCTGCTGGAGCACAAGCGCGCGGTGATCGGCGCCGTCACCGACGGCCTGGAGGAGAACGAGGAGGGCGTCGTCGACGCGCTCGTGCGCGAGCTGCGCGGCGAGCCCTACCGGCGGCTGCGCGCGGTCGCGTAAGGACGCGAGCGCTGATCCCCGCGCTCCTGGTTCCATTACCTCGCTGAGGCGTAGATCACCCTCTGAACGAACGACGAACTTCAGCGCAGCCCGCCGGAGGCGGGCCCTTTAAAAGGTCGTTCCCCGCGCCTCAACTCGCGACGACCGGCGGAGGCCTAGCCGCATGAACCTCTGACGGCAGCCCCCGCGTCGCGAAGAACGCCGCGCAGACGAGCAGCCCCGCGACCAACAGCCCCGTCTTCAGCGCCATCAGCTGCGCGTCGGCGTAGCTGTCGACGATCGCCTCGGTGCTCTGTTCGTCGAGGCCCTCCTCCTGCGCGCCGGCGCGGACCTGGTCGATCGAGACGAAGCTGACGTTGCCCTCGAGCTTGATCCCGACCTGCTGCTTGACCGCCGCGGAGACGCGCGGGTCGCTCGCGACTTTGCCGGAGAAGCCCGCGATCAGGCCGCTGATCACGATCGCGCCGATCAGCGCCGTGCCGAGCGAGGCGCCGAGCTGCTGGGCGGTGAACTGCAGGCCGCCCGCCTCGCTGCGATCCTCGTCGCCGACGGCCGACTGCACGACGTTGCCGAGCTGCGAGACGATCAGGCCCATGCCGATCCCGAGCACGCCCATCGCGAGCGCGAACGGGACCGTCTCGATTTCGGGCTTGATCGTCGAGAGCAGCAGGATGCAGGCCGCGAGCAGCAGCGCCAGGCCGGCGCGGACGATCGTGCGCGCCGGGTAGCGCCCCGCCAGGCGCGCACCGAGGAGCGCCGTCACGAACAGCGTGACCGACACCGGCAGCATGCGCACGCCCGTCTGGAAGGCGTCGAAGCCCTGCACGACCTGCAGGTAGAGCGGGATCGCGAAGAACACGCCCATCAGGATCAGGTTCTGGAACAGGAACGTCGTCAGCCCGCTGCGCATCGCCGGGATCGCGAGCAGGCGGAAGTGCACGAGCGGCTGCTCTTTGGCGCGCTCGCGGCGGCGCTCCCACGCGCGGAAGCCACCGATCACCGCAAGGCCGGCCGCGATCACGAACGGGGTCAGCGAGAACCCGAACGGTTCGATCGGCGAGTTGCGCGGCTGCAGCCAGCCCCAGGTGCTCGCCTCCAGCACGCCGAACACGACCAGCGCGAGGCCGAGCGCGCAGAGCACGGCGCCGACACGGTCGAGCTCCGCGCCGGGCTGTCCGGAGTCCTTGGGCAGCAGCCGCACCGCGAGCAGGATCGCGATCACGACGAGCACCTCGCCGACGAACACGATCCGCCACGTGAGGTTCGTCGTGACCCAACCGCCGAGGATCGGCCCGACCGCGATCCCCGCGCCGGACACCCCGCCGAGCACGCCGTAGGCGAGCGCCCGCGCCGGGCCCTCGAACGAGCGCGCCGTCAGCGCGACGAGCGCCGGCAGCACGAGCGCCGCGCCGATCCCCTCCAGCAGCGACCAGCCGACGAGCAGCGCGCCGACGCTCCACGCCGCCGCCGTCAGCGCCGAGCCGGCGCCGTAGATCACAAGGCCGATCGAGAACGCGCGCCGCCGGCCCCAGATGTCGCCCATCTTGCCGCCCGCGATCATCAGCGCGGCCATCACGAGCGAGTACAGCGCGATCACCGCCTGGATCGTCGTCACGTTCGTGTGGAAGTCCGACACGAGCTGCGAGATCGAGACGTTCATCACCGCCTGGTCGAGCACCATCAGGAACTGCGCGGTGCCGAGCACGGCGAGGATGCGCCGGTCGCCGCGGCTCATCCCCGGTCACCTTCTCCTCGTCGCAAACGGAGGGGGAGAGATTCGAACTCTCGGTACGCCAATTCAGACGCACAACGGTTTTCGAGACCGCCGCATTCAACCGCTCTGCCACCCCTCCAGGTGGGATCCGCAAGGCTAGATCATCGCGCGCCGCGCCGCGCGGCGAACTCGTCCCGGCCGATGCCGGACCCCTTACGCCCAGAGTCCGTGCGCAGAGGCGGCCGGCGCCGCTAGGTCGTACCGCGCCGATCGGCGAAGAACCCGCTCAGCAGCTCACCGCACTCCTCCCCCAGCACGCCGCCTTCGACCTCGGGGCGATGGTTCAGACGAGCCTCGCCGAGCACGTCGAGCACACTCCCGGCAGCGCCCGCCTTCGGGTCGCTCGCACCATAGATCACGCGCGGCACGCGCGCGAGCACGATCGCACCGGCGCACATCGCGCAGGGCTCGAGCGTCACGTAGAGCGTCGTCTCCAGCACGCGCCAGCTGCCGAGCGCCCGCGCGGCCTCGCGCAGCGCGAGGATCTCGGCGTGCGCGGTCGGGTCCGCCGCAGCTCGCGCTCGTTGCGACCCTCGGCGATCACCTCGCCCGCGCGCACCACGACCGCGCCGATCGGGACGTCACCGTGCTCTGAGGCGCGCTCGGCCTCGCGCAGGGCCAGGCGCATGAAGTACTCCTCGCCAGGCTCTCCCTCGCTCATGTCCGATCCTCCGCGCTCGCTGCCGGGTTGTTTGTTTATCCACTCCACTACCGACTACTACTCACGCGCTCCTCCGCGCGCTCTGCGACAGTGCATCCCGCCCCGGGTCTCGCGCATCATCATTACTCAAAGCCAACATGCCCTTCCACTCTCCCCAGATCTCCCTCGCCGGCCCGATCGCGCGGCGGACGCGCCTGCTGGCCGGGGCCTGCGCGGCGCTCGCGCTCCTGCTCGCGACGGTCGTCGCGCCGTTCTCGGTCATCGCACCGCTTTCGAGCATCGCCCCGCCCTCTAGCCTCGCTGCGTCCTCGAGCATCGCTGGCATCCTCAAGCCTCAGCTGTGTCCTCGGGCCTCGCGGCAAACAGGGCCTCAGCTGTCTCCTCGAGCCACGGGGTCGATACAGCGTCCCGGCCGCCGGCACGGTGGGACATACGCCCCGAGCGAGATCCTCGTCAAGTACGCCGCCGGCGCTCCCGCCGTCGCCCGCGCCGCGACCGCGCGCGCCGCCGGAGCGCTCGGCGCAGGTGGGAAATCCGATCGTCGCTCCCGCCTCGCAGACCCGGCTGCTGCGCCTGCCGCGCGGGGCCAGCGTGCCGGCCGCGCTCGCGCGACTGCGACACCGCCACGACGTGCTGTGGGCGGTGCCGAACTACGTCGCCCACATCGCCGGCACGTTCATCCCCAACGACCCCGGCCTCGGCGGGGCGCCGACCGATTGGGAGCAGCTGCAGTGGAACTTCGTCGGGCCGTTCGGCGTGAACGCGCCCGAAGCCTGGTCGAACGTCGCCGCCGACGGCGCCCCCGGCGGGCGCGGCGTGATCGTCGCGGTGCTCGACACCGGCGTCGCCTACGCCAATCGCGGGCGCTTTCGCCGCTCGCCCGACTTCTCGCGCTACGAGTTCGTCAAAGGCTATGACTTCATCGCGCACTCGCCCTACCCGAACGACCACAACGGCCACGGCACGTTCGTCGCCGGCACGATCGCCGAGTCGACGAACAACCACTTCGGCCTCACCGGCCTCGCCTACGGCGCGCGCCTGATGCCCGTGCGCGTGCTCAACGCCCAGGGCGAAGGCGACGCCTCGACGATCGCCGAAGGCGTGCGCTTCGCTGTCAACCACGGCGCCCGGGTGATCAACCTCTCGCTCGAGTTCGGCACCGAAGTCACCGCCTCGGACATCCCCGAGCTGATCGAAGCGCTGCGCTACGCCAACCGGCGGAGGGTCGTCGTGGTCGCCGCCGCCGGCAACGAGGGCCACACGACGATCGCCTACCCCGCGCGCGCGCCCGACGTGATCGCCGTCGGCGCCACGACCGAACACGGCTGCCTGGCGAACTACTCCAACGACGGATCCGGGTTGACGCTCGTCGCCCCCGGCGGCGGCGCCGACGCCGACCTCCCCGGCGACCCCAACTGCCATCCCGAAGAACCCTCCGGCCGCGACGTCTACCAGATGACCTTCACCGGCTCCTCCCCCCGGCGCTTCGGCTTCCCCGGCGGCTACGAAGGCACCTCGATGGCCTCCCCCCACGTGGCCGCGACCGCCGCGCTGATCATCGCCAGCGGCGTGCTGGGGAAGCATCCGACGCCGGCGCAGGTGACCGCGCGGCTGCGGGCGACGGCGAAACCGTTGGGCGGGCCTTCGGACTCGCGGCTGTATGGAGCGGGGCTGGTCAACGCGGCGGCAGCAACGGCGCCGGGTGGGCCGGGGGCCGTCAAACAGGGAGGAGCCGTACACGTACTCTCCCGATGAGTATGTCATACTACTGCCATGAGTAAACGATTGCAGGTCGTCATCGGGGATGCGGATCTCGAGCGCTACCGGGCCCAGGCCCAGGCGCAGGGGGTGAACATCTCCGAATGGGTGCGCCAGGCGCTGCGCGTCGCCGAGCGGGAACGCTCGAGCGGGGATGTCGAGGCCAAGCTCGCGGCGATACGCAAGGCGGCCAGCTACAACTTCCCCATCGAGCCGGATATCGACACGTTGCTGGCTGAGATGGAGGCAAGCCGTCTGGCTGAGATCGAGGCAGGAATGCCAGGCGCCGACGAAACATGATCTTCGTCGACTCGAACATCCCGATGTACCTGACCGGGAACGACGATCGCCTCAAAATGCAAGCGCAGCGCATACTCGAGCGGATGGCAGGTGAGCATCGCCGGCTGGTGACCAGCAGCGAGGTACTACAGGAGCTGCTGCATCGCTACGTCTCGAGCGGCCGCCGCGACACGATCGAGCCCGTGTTCGACATTTTGCGAGCGATCGTCGAGGAAGTGCTCCCCGTCGAGGAGGCCGACGTGTTCGCCGCGAAGGACCTCGTCCACTCCCACCCGAAGCTGTCGGCGCGCGACGCCGTGCACGCCGCGGTGATGCACCGCCGCGAGATCAAGGAGATCCTCAGCTTCGACCGCGGGTTCGACACGGTGGCGTGGATCACGCGACTGCCAGAGCCGGAGCTGCGCAGATGACGAAAGCAGTGTGTGCAGATGCCAGCATCCTCACCCACCGGTCCGCATCCATGCGATGATCCGCGACCCACAGCTCGATTCCCAAGGGACGGCAATGGAAGCGCGATCGGCGGCGACGGGACGGTGAAGCTCTCACGGGCCAGACGCCTGCGCGGTGACGCGTGGGCGCGGTTGCGGAGGCCGCTGCCGCCGCGGCTGCCGCGGAGGCTGCTGGTCCCTGGGTGTCTGGCGATCGGCCTCTGCGCGATCTCCGTCTCCTCGGCGTCGGCGGCGCTGCCGGAGTTCAACCTGCTCGGGCGCAATGGCGGTACGAGCATCACCCGGATGGACATGAGCTCGGGCGAATTCTCGGGGACGGCCGAAATCGATGGCGAGAACTTCTCGGTAAGCGGGACCGAGAGCGGCAACAAGTCCGAATCGGTGTTGGTGCTCGAGAACAGTTTCGCGTACGAATCGTTCGACACCGACTACTACGAAATCCTGCCCGACGGGAACGTCGGCGGCGAAGGCTCGTTTCACGACACGAAAGGCACCGAAGAGAGCTACCACGAGGAAATCGAAGAACCGGACGCGACCGTCGCCTCGATGACCTCGGCGACCTGCGCGAACACCGACAACACGTACACCTCCTACACGTGCACCGCAACCGTCAATGGTGCCGGCGGCACGCCGACGGGCAACGTCACGTTCGCGGCTTCCGGCGGTGGCTTTGAAGGAGCCAACCAGTGCGTGCTCTCCGGCGGGAGCTGCTCGGTGACCTATACGGCGCCGTCGAGTGGCCTGGGGGCCGGGCAGATCACGATCAAAGCCGTCTACAGCGCGGACCAGACGTTCAAGGTCTCGCGGGGCGCCACGACGATCTGCGGCTCCGGCGGCGTGAGCGTGAGCAGCGTGACGCCGGAAGCGAGCGCTCCGTACGGTGCCCAGGTGGGCTCGAAGGTCAAGCTCGCCGGCAAGGGGCTGTGCCCGGGCATGACCGTCCAGTTCGGCAACGAACAGGCGAAGGCGCCGGTGGAACCGAAGGCGATCGCCGCCGACGGGACCTCGGCCACCGTCAACGTGCCGGTGCTCGCCACCACCGGAACGTTGACGGTCAGCTCGGCGGGGCAGCAGGCCAAGCTCGCCGACCAGCTCGCGATCGACTCGTTTCGCAACACAGAGGGCTTCCAGTTCAGCAACTTCGGCCGTACCCCGAGCTATGCCGAGCTCGCGAGCGTGCTCGGGTCCAGTGCGGTGTACGAGACCATCACCGTCAACACGTGTCCGCCGGGAAACTGCCCGACGCGGCAGCTCACACCGGAACCGAGGCTGCTCAAAGCATTTGAAAATATCTATAAAGTCGGCGAGGAAAAGGGGCTGTGCTTCGGCTTTGCGCTGGCGAGCCTCGAGTTTCGCGCCGGCGCGGAACCGTTGAGCAACTTCAGCGAGACCGCCCTGGACGCGTTCCAGCTCGGCACCACGAGCGGTCCCGGGCCGACGCTCGAAGCGTTCCTGGCGACGCGCTTCTTGATGCAGTACACCGACCAGGCCAGAGCGGACCGCTACGCCGAGGCGACCGACCCCAGCCGGACGGGCGCCGATCTGCGCTCGGAAATCGAAGCCGCCGGCCCCGGTGGGGTGCTCATCAACCTCAGCGGCGACGTGTCGAACACGATGGTCGCCGGCGGGACCGACACGACCTATCAGGGGCACACGATGGTCGCGACCGGCGTCGAAACCGCCCCGGGGCTGGTGAGCACCTACTTCATCAACGTGGTCGACTCGAACACGCCCTACGTACCCGGGGTCTATTCGGAGGAAAGCACCGAAGGCACCGTGCACGCCGCCCGGGTCAGCCACATCGTCGTGGGTCCCACGGGACAGTGGTCCTATGAATCCGGGTCGGAGCGCCTGTCCGGATCGATCAGTGAAATCACCACGACTCCCCTCTCGGTCTTCAGAGGACCCCTGACGATCGGCGGCAAAGGCGGAGGCCCGAACCTGGTGAGCGCCGACGCGTCCCCGGAAGTGGGCCTGGTGAGCCTCGAAAACGCCGACGGCCAACCGCTCACGGTCGACAGCCCGAGCAGCGGTGTCGTGGCCGAACCGGCCGCCACGGCCTCGAGCACGTCCTCCGCCAGCGCGTCGTTCAGCGCCCCGCTGGGCGCCTACTCCGACACGCTCGCCAGCAACGGCAAGCCGATCGGCGAGACCTGGAGCTCCTCCGGGCTGCTGGCGACGGCCACGGGCGCGGCCGAGAAGGCGAGCGTCGGCTTCGACCCCAAGAGCTCCCGGATC
Source organism: uncultured Solirubrobacterales bacterium (assembly GCA_963789675.1). Lineage (GTDB taxonomy): Bacteria > Actinomycetota > Thermoleophilia > Solirubrobacterales > Solirubrobacteraceae > Palsa-744. The sequence continues at coordinate 218,844 of CAWBLR010000005.1, forward strand.
GGCTTCACCCCGATCGGCCACTCCAAAGCGGGGACGACGACGCTGACCCTCGTCTCAAGCTCGCCGCACGGCATCGCCCGGACCGCGACGATCGAGTCCTCCGCGAGCACGGCCGCGGTCACCGCCGCGCTGAACCCCGGGCGCACGGGAGTCACCGTGACCAGCAGCGCGACGACGAAGATCGGGATCACCCTGAACCAGGCCGGCGGAACGGACGCCCTCGTCAACCAGAACGTCCCCGCTTTCACACTGCACGCCGGAGAGACCGCCAGCGTGCAATCGGCCACGTGGCGCGGGGGCTCCGCGCAGACGATCACGGTCGCGCTCAAACCGCGGCATGGTCGTGGGCGGACGCTGCACCTGCGAGCCCACAGCCACGTCCCGCGGAGCGCGGCGCGGATCGTCCACATCACACAGCGTCGTGTGCACGGTCGCGTGAGCATCGCGATGCAGCTCGACACGCCGGCGCTCCCGGGAGGCTCGACCGAGGCCGTCACCGCGCTGGTCGCCCGCCACGGCGCCAAGCCTCGCAACTATCGGGTGCTCACCTCACAGCAGGCGTCCACCGGCGAGCGCACGCTGCAACTGACGATCGATCCCGGCGGCAGGCGGGCGAGCGTGAAGATCGTGCTCGACACGATCCTGGCCAGCACCGGACAGCTCGGTGTGCGCACGGTCAAGCTCAGGAGCCTGCGCTGAGCGGACGGCCGCAACCAGTGCCCAGCGCTCGATCCGAGCTGCGCTGCGCGGGCGAGGACAGCAGAACCGCGGTTGCACTCGTGAGACAGTTGCGCATGTGAGCATCCCCGGCATCCCCCCGTTGCAGGCGCCGTCACGGTGCGACCTCGCGGTCGTCGGCGGCGGGATCGTGGGGTTGGCGGTCGCGCGCGAGCTCGCCCGGCGCCACCCGCGCGCGTCGGTCTGCGTGTTCGAGCGTGAGACATCGATCGGGGCCCACCAGAGCAGCCACAACTCGGGCGTGATCCACGCGGGCGTCTACTACGCACCCGGCTCGCTGAAGGCGCGGCTGTGCGTCGCGGGGGCGCGCGAGCTGTACGAGTACTGCGAGCAGCGCGGGATCGCCGTCGAGGCCTGCGGCAAGTTGATCGTCGCGACCGGCGCGGGCGAGCTGGACCGCCTGGAGGAGCTCGAGCTGCGGGGGCACGCCAACGGGGTACCCGGCCTGCGCCGCGTCGACGCGCGCGGGATCGAGGCGCTCGAGCCGCACGCGCGCGGGGTCGCCGCGCTGCACTCGCCGAGCACCGGGATCGTCGACTTCGGCGCGGTCGCGCGCGCGTACGCGCGTGACGTGGTGGAGGCCAGTGGGAGCGTTGTGACCGGCTGCGCGGTCGAGGCGGTCCGCGAGCACGGCGGGGCGCTGCGGTTGACGCACTCCCACGGCGCGACCGAAGCCAAGCATGCGATCTTCTGCGCGGGCGCCTGGGCCGACCGGCTCGCGGTCGCTGCGGGCGCTTCGCCAGACCCGCGGATCGTGCCGTTCCGCGGCGCCTACCTGCGACTCGTGCCCGCCCGCCGCGAGCTCGTGCGCGCACTGATCTACCCCGTCCCCGATCCCTCGCTGCCGTTCCTCGGGGTGCACCTGACCAGGCACATCGACGGGGATGTGCTGATCGGGCCGACCGCGCTGCTGGCGGGCGCGCGCGACGCCTACGTCCTGCGGCGGGTACGGCGCGCGGATCTGCTCGACACGCTCGCCTGGCCGGGGTCGTGGCGAATGTTCCGCCGCTGGTGGCGCACCGGCCTGACCGAGCTGAGCCACGCGGCGCTGCGCTCGACGCTCGTACGCGCCGCCGCGCGCTACGTGCCGGAGCTGCGCGCGCAGGACGTCGAACCGGCCGCGGCGTTCGCCGGCGTGCGCGCGCAGGCGCTCGGTCGCGACGGGCGGCTCATGGATGACTTCGTGTTGTCGGCTACGCCGCGGGCGCTGCACGTGCGCAACGCGCCCTCGCCGGCGGCGACCTCGTCGCTGGCGATCGGGCGGTATGTGGTTGAAGAGGCCGGGCGGGGGTTTGGGCTTTAGGGCTGATCCGCGGGCCGGCGCGCCCTCACGAACCCGACATCGATCCGAAGAGCTCTTCGAGGAAGAAGCGCGTCTTTGGCGATGGCTCCTGGCGCTGGTAGAGCCGTTCCAGCAAAGCGAGCGCCTCCTCCGTGCTGTGCAGATCGCACTCGCGCAGCAGGATTCTAATGTCCTCGTCGTCCTCGCCGAAGCGCATCGCCATCAGCTTCATCGCGAGCAAGTATTGAGGCGAGGCCGTCGTTATCTCGATCCCAGCGACGTCGGGCAGTGGCCGGGGATGTTCGTCCACCCCCGGCACGAAACCCTTGACCGCATCGTTCAGCCAGCCCTCGGGCAGGTCGTGCGCTTCGGCCACCTTCGTCGCCGCGGCGTAGATCGCGCTCTTCGGCTCGAACACCGCGTCGATGTCCTTCGTGACCCGCCGCGTCGAGTAGGCGAGCGCCATCGCCGCGCCACCGACGATGAAGATCTGGCCGCGCACCCCCTCGCGGGTGAGCTCATCGCCGAGTGCCTGCAGCGCGGCGACGATCCGCGCGCGTGTGAAGGCGCGCTCAGACACGGTCGAAGACCTCGCGTGCGATGAACACCCCGTGGCGGGCGAACACGGCAGGCGTGTGCGCGAGCGTGTACGCGTGGAAGGCGGGGAGGCTGACGACGAACCACCAGGGCTCGACGAAGCGATCCGGCTCGTCGACCCAGGCAGGCGCGGAGATCCCACCCTCGGAGGCGAAGAACTCGGCGACGCCGGCGAGCGCCGCGTCGAAACGCGCATCGCCCGTGCCCGGGGGCGCGTCTCGCAGCAGGGCGATCTTCCCGGGACGGGACGAGCCCCGGAAGTCGTCGGCGAACCCGAACAGCAGCCGCAACGCATCCTGCTCGTGATCGTGCTCGAGATCCTCCTCGATCGTCTGTGCCAGCTCGGCGAGTGACGCCGCACCGCGGCGCATCCTGGGGAGAGCGCGCAGCTCGACATCGTGCTCACAGGCGCCGAGCAGACGCTCCAGCGTCGCGAGGTTCGGGGTCTTGCCACCCGACTCGTACGCCGCGACCGCCGGCTGCGCGGTGCCCGCGCGAGCGGCGAGCTCGACCTGCGTGATGCCGGCCGCCTGGCGGGCATCTCTGATCAGGGTTGCGACTCCCATACCTAGAGAGTATACATATTTAGATATATCCAATAATAGATGGGCACCGGAGCTACGCTCCGCTGCCCACCCCGAGGATCTCGCGGGCCTGCGCGGGGGTCGCGACGGACCGCCCGAGCGCCTCGCAGAGGGTGCGCGCGCGTGTGACGAGCTGCCCGTTTGACTCGGCGTGCTTGCCGGGGGCGGTGTAGACAACGTCCTCGAGGCCCGTGCGGATGTGGCCACCGAGCGCGAGCGTGAACGCCATCGTCGGGAAGTGCCGGGGGATCGCGGTCACCGACCAGGGGACGCCGGGGGGTACGAGCCCGGCGAACAGCGAGACCGTCGCGGCACTCGCAGGGGCGCCGCCGGCGACGCCGAGGATCATGTGCATCATGCCCGGCGCGCCCTGCGCCGCGTTCTTCGCCGCGCCCGCGAGCTTGGCGGCGGTGAGCGCCATGCCGAGGTCGAAGCACTCGTACTCGGGAACGATCCCGCGCGCGGCGAGCTCCTCGGCCACATCCGCGATCAGCGATCGGGGGTTCAGCAGCATGTCGTCGCCGGAGCCGAAGTTCATGCTGCCGCAGTTGACCGTCGCGAGCTCCGGCCCGGCGTCGATCGCGCGGCGGCTCTCAAGGTCGGGCTCCTGCAGCTGCCCGCCGGTCGCGAGCTGTGCACCGGTCGTGAAGTTCAGCACGACCTCCTCGCCCGCCTGCTCGTGAATCGCCCGCTTGATCGCGAGGTAGTCCTCCGGCGCCTGACTCATCTCACCATCGGCCGTACGGGCGTGGATGTGGAGCACGCTCGCGCCGGCGCGAGCGGCGTCGAGCGCCGCGTCGATCACGTCGGCCTGGGTGACCGGCTGGTTCGGGTTGGTCGTGACCACTCCGCCAGAGACCGCGCAGGTCAGGATCGCGGGCTCCTCCGCCCGTACCGCGGCGGTGCGTGCGAACGCCCGCGCCGCCTGAGCGCCGGCCCTGATGCTCATCGCCGTCCCCCCTGTCTCTTCGCGTGTTCGTTCGCGTGTTCGCCCATCGGCGTTCCTCCCCCGTTGTCGTGGCCGGGCCCACCACCGCCAGGTGCCCATGGCCCTGCTTCGTGATCAAAGTAGTCAATCGGTCGCCGGCGCCGCGATTTGGAGCCTTGCAAATGCCCGTGCGTGTTTCCGCGGAGGATTTGAAAGCATGGACGGATGGCGATGCGCGTGGGAATCGATCTGGTGTCCGTAGACTCGGTGGATGCGTCGATCCGCGAGCACGGTGCGCGCTACCTCGAGCGCATCCATACCGAGCGGGAACTGCACGACTGCCACACCGAGCAGGGCCCCGTCACCGAGCGCCTCGCCGCCCGTTTCGCCGCGAAGGAGGCAACGATCAAGGTCCTCCGCCCCGCGCCCGACACGGCCGTTCCCTGGCGTACGATCGAGGTCGTGCGCCACAGTTCCGGATGGGTCGCGCTCGAGCTCTCCGGCCAGGCAGCGGCGCTCGCGGAGGCAGCCGGGCTGCACGACTTCGCGCTCAGCATCACCCACGAGCAGGGCCATGCAGCGGCCGTCGTGGTCGCCGAGGAGAGCTCGAAAGATCAACCCAGAGCACCGGTGTGACAGGCCGTGAGCAGCCGGCGAGATGGACTGCGATCGGCGACTTGAGGAATCGAGCGGACGAACCGATGAGGAAGACGTGACCGAGGAGATTCGCAAGATCATCGCCGAGCACGCGCTGCTGTCGGTCGACGCCGCCGCGCTCGCGCCCGATGCCGATCTCTACCAGGCCGGCATGACCTCGCACGCGAGCGTCAACGTGATGCTCGCGCTCGAGGACCGCTTCGACGTCGAGTTCCCCGACCGGATGTTGACCCGCGAGGTGTTCGAGAACATCGCCGCGATCGAACGGGGGCTCAACGAGCTGCGTGGGAGCGCCGTCTCATGAGCATCCCTCGCTCGCACTCGCGCGCCCCTCGCACGGATCTCTCCCGCGACCGCACGGACCTCCTCCGCGACGACAACGGGGCGTTTCTCTCATGAGCGTCTCCGTCGATCGCGACCAGGCGTTCCTCGAGACCGTCCGCCGCGTGGCGGACGAGGTCGCGGCGCCGCACGCGGACGCCGTCGACCGCGAGGCGCGCTTCCCGGTCGAGACGATCGCGGCGCTCCGTGCCGAGAACGCGCTGTCGGCCTTCGTCCCGACCGAGCTCGGCGGCGGCGGCGTCGAGTTCGAGGCGATCGCCGCCGCGTGCTTCGAGCTCGGGCGTCGCTGCGGCGCGAGCGCGATGGTGTTCGCGATGCACCAGATCCAGGTCGTCTCGATCGTCCGCCACCTCGACGACGCGCCGTGGTTCGAGGAGTACCTGCGACAGGTGGCGGCCGAGCAGCGGCTGATCGCGTCGGTCACCTCCGAGGTCGGCACCGGCGGCGACATGGGCCGTTCGATCGCCGCCGCGACCCCCGCCGAAGGTGGATCGCTCACGTTCGAGAAGCAGGCGCCGACGGTCAGCTACGGCGCCTACGCCGACGACCTGTTCGTGACCCTGCGCCGCGCGCCGGAGGCCGAGCCCGGCGACCAGGTCGTGGTGCTCGCGCGCAAGCAGCAGCTCGAGCTCGAGCAGACCGGCACGTGGGATCCGCTGGGGATGCGCGGAACGTGCTCGCCGGGCTACGTCGTGCGCGCCACGATCGCCCCCGAGCAGGTGCTCCCGACGCCGTTTCCGCGCGTCTCGGGCGAGTCGATGGTGCCAGTCTCGCACATCCTCTGGTCGCACCTGTGGCTCGGCATCTCAACCGACGCGTTCGACCGCGCGCGCGCGTTCGTGCGCGCCGCCGCCAAGAAAAGCCCCGGCGAGACGCCGCCGATCGCGGTGCGGCTGTCGCACCTGATGAGCGAGCTCTCGTTGCTGCGCGCCGAGGTCTCCTCGGCGCTGGACGAGTTCGTCGCGGCCTCGGCGGAGCCCGGCCGCGAGCGCCTCACGACGATGGTTTCGGCACTGCGCTTCAACAACCTCAAGATCGCCGCCTCCGAGCAGGCGCCGCGTGTCTGCCAGGGCGCGCTGGGGGTGTGCGGGATCGTCGGCTTCAAGAACGACACGCCGTTCAGCGTCGGGCGTCATCTGCGCGACACGATGTCGGCCTGCCTGATGGTCGCCAACGAGCGCATCCATCAGACCAACGCCAGCCTGTTGCTGATCGCGAAGGACGTCTGATGGCCGAGCTGCGTCCCGCCAGCCCCGACCAGGCGGAGCTGCTCGCCGAACTGCTCGAGCATCGCCTGCTGATCGCGACCGGCGTGCCCGGCGTCTACGGTCGCGGCGGCGACTTCGAGGACGTGCGCGAGCGCGTCGCCGCGCTCGTCACGCGCGCGGGCGCCGGCGACGCGCCCGAGCAGCTGCGCTTCCCGCCGGTGATGCCCCGCCACGACCTGGAGACGGTCGGCTACCTCAAATCCTTCCCCCACCTCGCCGGCAGCATCTTCTCGTTCGAGGGCACCGAGGGCGAGGCCGCCGAGCAGTACGAGCGCGCCTGCCGGCATGAGGACTGGAGCGAGTTCCAGGACATGACCGACCTCGTGCTCACGCCGGCGGCCTGCTATCCGGTCTACCCGGCGATCGCCGCGCGGGGGCCGCTCGCGCCCGGCGGCCTGACGGTCGACGCCGGCGGCTCCTACGTCTTCCGCCACGAGCCCTCCGGCGACCCGGCGCGGCTGCAGATGTTCCACCAGCGCGAGATCGTCCGCCTCGGCGAGCCCGAGACCGTGCAGGAGTGGCGCGAGGTGTGGCGCCACCGCGCGGTCGAGCTGCTCGGCTCGCTCGGGCTGGAGGTCCAGCTCGAGGTCGCGACCGACCCGTTCTTCGGGCGCTCCGGGCGGATGCTCGCCGCCAGCCAGCGCCAGCAGCAGCTGAAGTTCGAGGTCACCACCCAGATCGCCGGGCCCGAGCCGACCGCCGTCGCCTCGTTCAACTACCACCAGGATCACTTCGCCTCCTCCTATGGGCTACGGATGGCCGATGGCTCGGAGGCGCACACGGCCTGTCTTGGCTTCGGCCTCGAGCGGATCACGATCGCGCTGTTCCGCGCGCACGGGCTGGAGTCGCAGGGGTGGCCGGACGCGGTGCGCGAGCGACTCTGGGAGCGATGACCCAACGCGAAGGCGTCATGACCGCTGCCGCGACCAACTTGGAAGAGACGCTCATCGGCGAGACCGAGACCAGCGCGGGTACTCCCACACGAGCGAGCCTGAGCGCCTGCATCATCGCCCGCGACGAGGCGGAACGCCTTCCCGCATGCCTCGAGAGCGTCGGGTTCTGCGACGAGATCGTCGTCATCGACGGGGGTTCGACAGACGCGACCGTGCAGCTCGCCGAAGCGGCCGGCGCCCGCGTCGTGCGCCAGCCCTGGCTGGGCTTCGCCGCGCAGCGGAACGTCGGCTTGGACCACGCGCGGGGGGAATGGGTACTGGAGATCGACGCCGACGAACGCGTTACTCCCGCACTGCGCACCGAGATCGAAGCGTTCCTCGCCGCACCGCCCGCCGGCGTCGAGCTGGGGGGCCTGCCCCGGCGGGAAGTCTTCCTCGGTCGAGCGCTCGGACCCTCCGCCAAGTACCCGATGTACTCCCACCGCCTCCTGCGCCGCGAGGCCTATCGCCACGACGAGCTCCGCACGGTCCACGAGGGATTGATTCCCCACGGCCCGGTGCACCCGTTCGAGGGAGACCTGCTGCATCTGCTCGCCACGAGCTGGCGCGAAGCGCTCGCCGACGCCTGGCGCTACGCGCGGCTGGAGGCGGGGCAGCTCGACGAGGCTCCTTCGCTTGGCGGGTTCCTGAAGGGAGCCCTGCTGCGCCCGGCGATCAAGTTCGGCTACCGCCTCACGATCGACGGCGGCTGGCGTGACGGCTGGCGCGGAGCGAGCCGGATCGCGATCGAGTGCGCGATCGACTCGACCGTCTGGATCCGCCACCTGCTGGGCTTCCGCGGTCGTGAACGCGGACGTTCGGGGGCTCCCGCGGGCGGGCACTACGGGGCTCGGAAGCTGCCCCGGGGCTCGGCCCACGTCGTCGCCGTGGCCGCCGGCACGGCCGCGACCGCCAGCGCCGCGACCTGGCTGACGGGCATCCAGTCGGATGGCGCCGATGTGGCCTTGATCAGCGATTCGCCGGGAGCGTTCGCCGGCAGCCAGATCCGCCTGCGTCGCCTACCCGCGGCGAGCCCGCTCGCGCTGATCCACGCGCTCGACGCCGAGGAGCAGCTGCGCACGATCGACGCCGTCGTGCCCTTCGGCCGGCGCGCGAGCACGCTGATGCGCCTCGTACCGGGCCCCTTGCGCGGGGCCTTGGGCCGCCTCTCAGAACGGGACCTCGACACGGTCCTCAGCCGCAGCCTCGCGACCCGAAACGTTCAACCCGCATGACACTCGAAGGCCGCGACATCGTCTGCGTGGGCTTCTCCGACTGGAACGCCGACGTGCTCACCAACCAGCAGCACCTGCTCGCGCGTGCGGCCGACCGCAACCGCATCCTGTTCGTCGAGTCGCTCGGCCTGCGCCGTCCGCAACTGGCGGGCCGCGACCTGCGGCGGATCGCCGGACGGCTAGTTCGCGGGCTGACTCCACCACGTGTCGTCGATGGTGTGCACGTCCTCTCCCCGCTGGTGCTGCCGCTGCACGGCAATGCCCTCGCCCGGCGGATCAACGCGCGGCTGCTGCCCCATCTGGTCGCGCGCGCCGCCCGCAAGCTCGGCCTGCGCGAACCGGTGCTGTGGTCGTTCGTACCCCAGGCGGAGGTGCTGATCGACAGCCTCAAACCAGCGAAGATCCTCTACTACATAGATGACGACCACGCCGCCAAGCCGGGAATCGACCCCGCGAGTTTCGCGGCCGCCGAGGAACGCTTCGCCCGTCGCGCAGATGTGGTCCTCGCCAGCGCACCCGAACTGGTGCAGCGCATGCGCCTGCTCAACGACAACGTTCACTATGCCCCCAACGTCGCCGACACACGGCTGTTCGCAACGGCGCTCGAGCCCGGGCCAGCGGACGCGGCGATCGCGGCACTGCCACACCCGCGGGTGCTCTTCATCGGGGCGATCCTCGCCGCCACGATCGACATCGAGCTCGTTGTGAAACTTGCCCGTCGGCGGCCGGACTGGTCGTTTGCCTTCGTCGGCCCGGTCGGACAGGGCGACCCGGGCACGAACATCGAAGCGCTGCGAGCAGCGCCCAACGTGCATCTCCTGGGCCATCGGCCGCAGGCCCAGCTTCCCGGCGTCCTCAGAGGCGCCGAGGCCGCGATCATCCCCTACCGCGTGGGCCACCAGATGGCGAGCGTCTTCCCGATGAAGACCTACGAGTACCTGGCCGCCGGACGACCCGTCGTCTCCACGCCACTGCCGGCGCTCGCCGACGTGCCAGACGTGGCACGGGCCGCGACCGCCGAGGAGTTCGCAGAGCGCCTGCAGGAAGCGCTCGATCGGGACACCCCCGCGGCTCGCTCCGCCCGCTCCGCCGCCGCGCAGACTCATTCCTGGGAGTCGCGCCTGGAGCAAATCGCCGCGGTACTGGACGCAGCTCCATCATGAACACGCCCGTCATGAGCGCCATCCCATCATGAGCGCCACGCCTTTGGTATCGCTGATCGCCGTCAACTACAACGGCAGCTCGCAGGTCGATCGCTTCCTCGCCGGAGTCCGCGCGAGCGACTACGCCCCGCTGGAGGTGATCGTCGTCGACAACGCCTCGAGCGACGACAGCGTGGCGCTATTCGCCGCCGCGGACGGCGTGACGGTCGTCGAGAGTCCCGAGAACCTCGGCTACGGACGGGGCTGCAACCTCGGCGCCGAGCACGCGCGGGGTGAGCTGTTGCTGTTCATGAACCCCGATGTCGGCCTGCACGCCGACACGATCTCGATCCTGGTGCGAGATCTGCTGGAGAACCCCGGTGCGGCGATCGTCTGCGCCACCACGCTGGACCCCGGCAAGCAGCACGAACGCCAGCGCCGGGTCGAGGACGTCGCCTCGATGAACGCGACCACAATCGTCGTCGAGCGAACGCACTTCGAGCGCCTCGGCGGCTTCGATCCATGGATCTTCCTCTACAGCGAGGACGCCGACCTCTGCTATCGCACGTGGCTGCTCGGACGGCGCGTGCTGAAGTCGTGGGACGCCGTCGCCGAGCACGATGTCGGCGGCACCGGCGGCGGTCGCCGCTGGAGCGCCGAGCAGATCAAGAACGGGCTCTACGTACACCTGAAGCTGCGGGCCTGGCCGGCGACCGCGCGCTACGGCGCCAGGATGCTCCTCAAGACGATCGTCCGCGGGGTACGCCTGCGCGATCCGGCAATACTGAACGCATGGGTCGCCAACGTCAGGGAACTTCCCCAGACGCTTGCCAAGCGACACGCGACGCGCGGTGCGGCGACGCCGGCGGATCGCGACCGGCTCGAGCGGCTGGGAGCCGAGCACGCCTACTGGGCGCGAAGATCGTGGCGCGAAGGGGCGCGACGGGCAGCGCGGCGCAGGCTCGCCGAGATCGGAGGAGCGGGACGGCATGACTGAGTCCTCGACGCGCGCGAGCGATCCGGCGCAGGCGACGGCGAACAACGGGACACGCGCCGCAGAGGGAAAACAGCTGCCCCGCGTGCGTCCCGCCTTCCTGCACGGGCAGCACGGGACTTTCGTAGCGATGCTCCATGCCACCGCGGAGCCGCGTCCCGATCTCGGCGTGGTGATCTGCCCGCCGTTCGGCTGGGAGGAGATGTCCTCCTACCGCCCGCGCCGCGAATGGGCGCAGGCGCTGGCGCAGCGGGGGATCGCAGCGCTCCGAATCGATCTGCCGGGAACCGGCGACAGCGACGGCTATGCGACCGACGACGGCCGCGTGGATGCCTGGACCGGCGCACTCGGCGAGGCCGCGGTGTGGCTTCGCCACGAAACCGGCTGTCGCCGCGTGGTGGCGCTCGGGATCGGCGTCGGCGGGCTGCTCGCCTACGGCGCCACCGCGCAAGGAGCACCGATCGACGATCTCGTGCTCTGGGGCGCACCCGCGCGCGGGCGCAAGTTCGTCCGCGAGAGCAGGGCCTTCGCGCGGATGGAGGCGATCCAGCAGGACAAGGACACCGAGGGCCCTCGCGACGAGCTCCCCGACGGCTGGCTGTCCGCGGGCGGCTACGTGATCACGGCCGAGACGTGCGCCGCGCTCGAAGCGCTCGACGCGAGCGAGCTCCTACTCCCGTCAGCCGCCGAGCGTCACGCATTGCTGATTGAGCGCGACGGCATCGGCGTCGACACGGACCTGCGCGAGGCGCTCGAGCGCCAGCGGGTGGCAGTCCAGACGATTCCTGGAGAGGGCTACGGGGAAATGATGGTCGAACCGCAGTTCGCGCGGGCGCCGGCCACGCTGGTCGAGCGCGTGGGCGCGTGGATCGCGGCCCTGGAGCCGTCCGCCGGCCCCTTCGAGCCAGGGCTCGGCGAGGAGGTGGAGCCCACAGGAGATACAGAGCTCACCGGAGATATAGGGCCCAGCGGAGACCCAAGGCTCGGGGGAGATATAGGGCCCAGCGGAGGCGTAGACATACCCCGGGCGAGCGCCGAGGCACAGGTGCGCGCCACCGATGGCACGCTCGTGAAGGAGTCGTTTCTCACAATCGACCACCCCCTGGGCGAGATGTTTGGCATCTTGACCGAGCCGCTGGATGATCGTCGCGACTGCAGCGCCCTGTTGGTCGGTGGAACCGGGCATCGCATCGGCCCGAACCGGATGTGGGTCGAGGCGGCGAGACGCTGGGCGGCGTGGGGAGTTCCGTCGGTGCGCCTGGACCTGGCAGGCGCCGGAGACGCCGGTGGGACTCAAGCGCCCGACGTGCCGGCGCTCCACCAACCCGAGCTCACCGAGCAACTCGATTTCGCTCTGCGCGAGCTGACGCGGATGGGGCTTCCGTCACACACGGTCACGGTCGGCCTGTGCATCGGCGCCTACTGGGCGTTCCAAGCCTCGCTGCAAACAGATCAAGAGGTCGTCCCGCTGATGCTCAATCCCCGCGTGCTCGTCTGGGACGAGGGGGGACACGTCGATCAGATGGCGCGGCACTATCTCTCCGAACTGCGGCACCCGTCTAACTGGAAGCGACTGTTCACCGGCGAGGCTCCGATCGCGCGGGCGCTCGGCGTTCTGATGCGACGTCTGGGGAGGATCGTGTTTGGCCACCGAGGGCCGCGCGGAGCCGAGCAAGCGCCGACGCACGGCGAGACGGTCGATCGCCTGCTCGATCAGCTCCGCGATCGGGGTCGTCGCGCGCTGCTCCTGTTCACGGGCCAGGAGCCGCTACTGCAGGAATTCGAACACGAAGGCCGGCTCGAGCAAATGCAGCACTGGCCGAACCTGACGCTCGAGGCGGTGCCAGGGCTCACCGACCTGCACACGCTCAGACAGCTATGGCTGCAGCAGGCAGTGCACGAGCTACTCGACGCAGCGCTGCGGCGCGAGCTCACCGACGGACAATCCCATGAGCCGCACGATCGCCCCCCAGCGCCCGCGAAGAAATGAGCCCGCCGATGACCCAGCGGCGTGACCTGTACGTCTCGACGTACGCCCCCGCCCTCGGCAGCGGGCGGGCGTTGCGCACGTACACCTGCATCCGCGCACTGGCGATGCTCGGGCCCGTTGACCTCGCTTACGTCGCCTATGAGGGCAGCGAGCCCTCTGACGAGTATCGGGCGATCGACGGTCTCGCCCTGCACGAGATCAAGCCCTCACGTGGCGCACGCCGTGCCGGCGTCTATCTATCCAAGCGCCTGCGGGGAATCCCGTCGGTCTGCTGCCGCGGCACCAGCCCCGAGTTGATCGACCTCGCCACGCGACTGGCCACCGCGCCCGGCCGCGGGCGGGTGATCGTCGGTGACCTCAACGCAGCGACCGCGCTGATGCCACTGGCGCACCACCATCCTGTGATCTACAACGCCCACAACGTCGAGTCCGAACACGTCCGCAACGGCAACGACCCGCGCATCTGGCACCGCGCGGCGATGCGACGCTACGAGCGGCGGTTGCTTGCGCTTGCCGCCGAGTCGTGGATGGTCAGCCGCGCCGATCTCGCCAGCGCCCAGGTGCTCACCCCCGGCGCCCAGCTACGCTACGCCCCGAATGCCGTCGACGTCACGGCGATCGTGCCGCCCGGGCGCGACGCTCGCAACGATGCGGGACATGAGCTGCTGATGGTCGGCGACTTCCGATACGGACCGAACCAAAGCGGACGCGACTGGCTGATAGACCAGATCTTCCCCCTCGTTTTGCGCGAGCTGCCCGAGGCTCGCCTGACGCTCGCGGGGCGTGGCCTGGAGAACTGGAGCGCGCCGATTCCGCAGGTGCACGTGGCCGGCTTCGTGCCCTCGCTGAACCCGCTCTACGCGGCGGCAAATTGTGTCGTCGTGCCGCTGACCGAAGGCGCCGGCACCCCGCTGAAGTTCATCGAAGCGATGGCCTACGCGATGCCGATCGTGGCCACCCCGCTGGCGGCGCGGGGGCTCGAGGCGATTGCCGGAACTCATTACCGAGAGGGCTCCGATACCGCGTCGTTCGCCGCCGCGGTGGTCGACGTGCTGCGCCACGGCGCCGCACCGATGGCGAGTGCAGCAAGGGAACTGGCCGAGCGTGAGTACTCGATCGAGGCTCTGGCGGAGCGTCTAGCTGGCAACGCGAGACCCACCCCTGTTGTCGAGTCCAGAATATAGGTCGGACATAGGTCAGCCTGGAAGCGCAAAACCGGCGATAGATGAAGCCACCTACCGCACCCCTGTCTGGACAGGCGAATCAGCAGCCGCGTCGAATGCGCGCATCGCATCCTCGAGAAAGCGTTCGGCGGCGTCAAGATAGCCCTCCAAGTCAAAGTCCAGGCTTCGCTCTCGCGCTCGCTGCACGCGTGCTGCCGTCGCCTCGGCATCGCGCAACGTGGCCACCAGCGCAGACGCACACGCGACGGCGTCACCCGGTGGGAACAGCAGCGCATGCTCTTTGTCGTGCAAGCCCTCCGAGATTCCACCCACGTTCGAGGCGACCACTGGCACCCCCGCCGCCGCACCCTCGATCGCGACCATCCCGAACGGCTCCTCCCACACGGACGGCACGACAAGCGCCCGCACCCGAGACAGCAGGTCTTCCACCCCTCCACGATCCAATGCCCCCGTCAGATCGACAAGGTCGCTCACGCCCTCCGCACGGGCAAGGTCCTCGAGGCGCCGGCAGTCCGATACAGAGCCGGGCCCAGCCAGGGTCAGTCGTGCGTCCAGACCGTGCTCGCGGCGCATCACCGCGATAGCGCACACCGCGACGTCGGGGCCCTTGAAGGCCTCGAGACGTCCCAGGAATGCGACCCGTGGCGCCGGGTCGGGCCTGCACTCGAGTCCTCGTAGCTCGTCGACCCGGCGTGTCGTGGGGTAGATCACCCGCTCCAGCATCGGCCGCACCATCGCGGGCACACCAGTCTGACGTCGAACGGCCTGTGAGTTCCAAGAGATCGCCGCCATCACCGCTGGCGCAGGTTCCAGGCGCAGAGCGGGCACACGATTGATCGCGCGCGCGATCTCGGCCCACACACGCCGAGCGCCCCGATGGCCGGGGTTCAGGTAGCGCATGAACTGGTCCTCGACGAACAGCCCCTTCAACCATTGCTCGCACACCCGCAGGACGATCGGGATCTCGTTCTCGGCCAGGACGCTGAAGAGCGCATGGGGCAGATCCGCCCCGTTCCATACGTAGGCAACGTCAGGCTTGAAGTGCTCCAGCGTCCGGCGCATCGTGCGTAGCGCCCGCAGAGTGTTCAGCGGCGCGACCGGGGCTCCACGCGGACCGGAGCCCATCAGGTCGAGTTCCCTTCGCACGGACGAGTCGCGCGCCGTTCGATGGCGATCCAGAGTCGAGGTAAGCACCACAACCTCGTTGCGCTCGGCCAGACGCGCCACGACCTCGGCGCACTCCAGCTCGTATCCGCCTCGCACCACGGGGGGATACAGGTTCGATACCACGAGCACTCGCATCCCGGAGACGGTAACCGTTGAGGGGTAGCCGTCGGGATCCGAGCACCGAACCCAAGCGCCCGATCCCCCTGTCAGCATGACGCCGGATGTCCCCACCGCAGGAGACCAGCGTCCCTCCGCCAGATGCTCGGCCGGGACTCGTCAACGAGATTCGCCCGGCCCGTGCAGTCGTCGACGTCACCGTCCAAGTCGTCGGCCGAGTCGGCAACTTGGCGCTCGGGGTGGTGGCCACCGCGGTGTTGGCCAGAGGGCTCGGCGAGTACGGCTTCGGCCAGTGGAGCACGATTCTGCTCGTTCCAGCCCTGTTGGGCTATCTCAACGACCTTGGCCTGCTCCAGGTAGCCGTACGGCGGGCGACGAGCGAGAACGATTCCCGCTGGCTGGGTGCGCTGGTCAGCGCCCGCGCGGCGCTCTCCCTCCCAGTGACCGCACTCAGCGTGCTCGGCATCGCGCTGCTGGCGCACGGGTCGACGATGCTCCTCGCGGGCGCGATCGTGGCCCTCCAAGGCTTGCTCGCGGCTCCGATTGCCCTCGCCAGCGTCTTCCAGGTCCGTGTCCGCAACGACCTCGCGATCGTTGCGCTCACCGTCAACAGCGTCCTGTGGACAGCAGCGGTGATCCTGATCCATGCATCCAATGGAGGTCTGCTGTCCTACGCGATCGCGCTGACCGCGATCGCCGTTGTGAGCACAGCTCTGCAGGCGGCGCTCGCGGTGCGGACGGTGCGACTACCCGTTCGAGGCACCAGCCGGCTGTGGGGGGCACTGGCGCGCGAGGCCGTACCGCTGAGCATCGGCACCCTCTTGATCGTGGCGTACGCTCGCATCGATGGGCTGATCGTCTATACGGCCGCCGGCACGGCGGCCGCGGGCCTGTACAACGCGGCATACCGGCTGATCGAACAGGCCGGCTTCGTGCCACTGTCGCTGGTCGTTACGCTGATGCCGATCGCCTCGCGGCTGATGCCATCCCGGCCCGAGCACGCGCGTCGTCTGCTGCAGCTGTCGCTCGACCTACTGGCGATGTTCTCGCTTCCGGCGCTTGCCTTTACGATCGTCGCCTCGGAGCCGATCATCCGCCTCCTCTACGGAGCCTCGTTCGACGCTGCCGCTCCGGCGCTTCCGATCCTGATGGGAGCATTTGTGGTCATCTGCTGCGGCTATGCCTTCAGCGTCTTTACATTGGTGCTCGACCTCCAGCGTGGGTTTGCCCGGTTCGCCCTGATAGGCCTTGCCTTCAACGTGATCTCCAATCTCCTGCTCGTGCCACCGTACGGATTCATCGCGGCAGCTTGGACCACGCTGCTGACCGAGATGCTCGTGGTCGGCCTGACCGGCCGTGCGATCTTCAAACGACTTCAGATGCGGCCCGCTCTCGGCCGCATCACTGAAGCCGCTGTCGCGGCGACCATCTCCGGAGTAGTTACCCTTGCGCTGCTCAACGCAGGCGCAGGTGTGCTGATCCTGCTCCTTGCGGCCGCGCTAGCGCACATCGCCTGCCTCTTCGCGCTGCGTGCCGTGAGCGTGAGTGAGATCAGAGACATTCTGCGCGGGAATCCGATCGGGGTGCTCTAGGCTTGCAGGTCCCGCGCGCTATGAATGCCAGCTCCAGCTCTCCTCCATTCGACCTTCGATCGTCGATGAGGATCGCCGTCACCTGCAGCGGGGATCCCGCCGATCTTGGAGTCTACTCGGGCGGGCCGGCGTCCTTACTGGGTGCCCTCAGGGAAATGAAGATCGAATCGCTTGCCCTGCGCGGGGACCTGGGCCCGCGCGGACAGGTGCTGTTCGAGCGCGTCCTCCTCGCGCTGCGCCTGCGGCCTGCAGACATCCTGCATCCAAGTGACCTGCGCCAGACGCGGAGGCAGCTGCGCTCGGAGGTTGCCTCGAGCCGTTCGATGTCCGTTGCTCGCACGCGCGCGGTTGCGCACAGGTCAGCGAGACTCAGGCCGCTATCGGGAATCTTCCAGTACGGCGTGGGCTTCGATCTCCCCTTGGGAACGCCGGCGGTCACGCTGGAGGACGCGACCTTCCATCAGGTGTGCGAGGACTACCGATGGCCCTGGCTGCGCAATCTCTCACCCGGCCGGCGTACAAGCCTTGACGAGCAGACCCGGCGGCGCTATGCACGTGCCGAAGCCTGTGCGTTCATGAGCAGCTGGGCAGCAGCTTCGGCGATCCGTGACTACCGGGTGCCCGCGAGCAAGGTGCATGTGGTGGGCGTGGGAAGAAATCACAATCCACCGTGTCCCTCCGATCGAGACTGGTCGACGCCTCGCGCCCTGTTCGTTGGCTTCGACTGGGAGCGCAAGAACGGCCCCGCCGTCCTGCGTGCCTTCTCCAGGCTACGCGAGCAGCGAGCCGACGCTCGACTCGACATCGTCGGTGGCCACCCTCGCTTGGACGTCGAGGGCGTCACAACCCACGGCCAGCTCTCATTGACCGACCCCGCGCAGCGCAGCCGTCTCGAGGCTCTGTTCGGCGCAGCGACCTTCTTCGTGATGCCATCGCTCCACGAGCCCGCGGGCATTGTCTACGCCGAGGCCCAGGCGGCAGGCATCGCCTCGATCGCAACCACCTCGGGGGGAGCGGCAACGATCATCGGAGATGCCGGGATCCTGGTGGACCCCAACGATGACGAAGCGCTCAGCGACGCGATGGCGCGGCTGGCCGAGCCCGAGTGCGCCGCCCGACTGGGCGATCTCGCGCGTCAGCGAGCGCACCTGTTCACCTGGCGTGCCGTTGCCGAGCGGCTATTGCGGGCGCTCGCCCCTCCCGGCCTCGACCTCGTGGCGCTCGCCGATTTCTTGACCGACGACGCAGACTTGCCGATCGGCGCCGACGGCCTCACTTCGCCGGATCTCGCCGGCGCACGTATCGGAATAACCCAAGCCAAGCCCTCCGGGTAAATATGATCCGCACAATGGGACTCAAGCCGACGCGCGAGGCGATCTGCAACGAGCTGCTCGCGCGCATCCCGCTGCTGGATCTGCGGATGCGGGGTTATCGGCGTATGGGCGCGCAAATCGACCCCGCTCGCACGACGATCATGATGCATACCGACCTCATCGCACCCCAACGCATTGCGATCGGCGATGCCTCAATTATCGGTCGTCATTGCCTGCTCGACGGGCGAGGCGGAATCAAGATCGGACGCAATGTCAACATCTCCAGCTACTCCCTGCTGATCACCGGGGCGCACGATCCAGACTCATCCGATTTCGTCGCGTCCTTCGAGGAGATCGCGATCGAAGACCACGTTTGGCTGGCATCACGCACAACGGTGCTCGCAGGTGTGAGCATCGGGCGAGGCGCCGTGGTCGCCGCCGGAGCGGTGGTCACCCGAGATCTCGAGCCGATGACGATCTACGCCGGCGTTCCGGCCAAGCCGATTGGCGTGCGCAAGGCCGAGCCCACCTACACGTTGGCCTATCGGCCCGACTGGGATTGAGGATTAGCACCGATACCCCGTCTCGCCACGGCCTTCGAGTTAGGTCCACGGACCTCTGATACCAATTCGCAGCCAAGTCGAGTGGTGCTGTAATCCGGTGGTGCTGGTGAGGGGCCGGATCGTGGCGCGATCTCCTTCGAGGGCGTATAGCACCTTGAGCGCGAATTGGTATGAGTCACTAGATCCACCGGGCCTCTGAATTAGACCCTGCGCACCTCCGAGCTGTTGGATCCAAGCGGTAATTGATGGTTCTTCTAGGAATCGAGCATGCGCGGCTCATCTGCACGACGGGCGGCCGACACGCCGCCAACCCTCACCGCCAGCGCCAAGAGACCCGCCTGTACGGCAAAGAGAACCGTGAAGCGCTGATCCCCTCCCGTGAAGGTCGCGGTGGTCTCGATGACGACAAGGCCCGCGATCGCGCACAGGGAGGCCAGGCCGAACACACGTAACACCGGTAAGTCGGTGTACCGCCAGGCCCGCCAGGCCAGCACGGCCGTTCCGATCAAGATCGACAGGTAGGCCAGAACGCCCAAGATGCCCAGTTTCACCCAGTACCACAACACCGCGAAGTGGACATACTCGCGTCCTTCTTCGGTTTCGAGCGCAAGCGGACGCACAAGCGCCTTCCATGGAGTCGTCATACCCAATCCGGTAATGGGATGCTCGAGGATGTTGGCCCACACATTCACACGCTCATCTATGCGATAGCGATCGGATGCGTTGGCTTCGACCGCGGTCGGCTCCAGCGACACCGCTCGCTTGAAAATCGGGCTCTGCGATTGAAAATTGATCGTACTCAGCCCCCATATCCCCGCCACCATCGCCAGCGCTACCGGCAGCAGGACGCGCCGACCCCTCGGTGCCAGGCCCAGCAGCACGATCAACGCGATCCCCACGAGCGCGGCAATCCAAAATGAGCGTCGATACGATAGAAGTAGCGAGGCAAAGAGCAGGGCACCGCCGATCAGCAGCCATACGGGGGGCTTGGCGCGAATGACAACCGCTGCGAGGATCGTAAACAGCGCGACCATGATTATCCAGTTCGGCGCAGCTTCGTAGTAAGTCAGGCCTCCGATGCCTTCGATCACCAAACCGTGGCCGGACGCAAGCTCAACGATCCCCAGCAGGGCCTTCACGATCGCCAGTCCCATGGCGCCATACAGCAGATGCTTCAACTGGCGCTCGTCGATATCCAAATTGGCAACCGCCATCGGCAGGAAGAGCAGATAGCACAGCGTGTCCTCCGAGAGAATCGAAAGATGCAAGCTCGTTCCAGCGGCATGGCTCATGATTACACTACCGATCATCGCGAGCGCAAGAAGCGTCAGAGGCAAGCGCAGGGGTCCGGGCACCCAAAAGGATCGGCGACGACGAACTACGTCCAAGGCAACCGAGAGCACCGCGAACCCGACGAGGGCATCGAGTATCGATAGATCCTTCGCGATCGACCCATAAAATGAATTGGTGAAAGTAAACAGACCGAACGTTGGACCCTCACATATGATCGTGAGCCCGACGACGAGAACCATCGTCAGCAGAGGCCTGAACAGCAGAATCACAAAGACGACCGCCGCCAGCGGCGCCAGGAGTCCCTCGAGGCCCAACTTGTGGGTAGCGAGGAGACCCAGGATGAAGGTGAGGCCCGCCGCGACCGCAGCGGTGCCGGTCTCTCGACCAAATGCCTGAGGCATACGAGCAGCTCGCGCCGGCACGTTGACGATCCTCAGCGAGTCGCGGAGGACTGCGTCAGCTCGTTTGTGCGCCGGACAGAGCCCGCCGCACCGCCGAGCTCTGGTGAGGGAGAGCTTCCCGAGCCGGAGCCCTCTGGCGCCTCGTAGGGCTCATAACCGTAGCGACTGACGTCCCGCAAGCCGATCGCAACCAGCCCGACAGGCTCAACCATGTGAAAATCGAGGATCGCACGAGCGCGCTGTGCCTGCTCGCGCGTGACCAAGTCGGCGCGCCCGACGATCAAGACCGCCTGAATCGCCGGATTGTCAAGCAGCTCCTGCGCGTCGGCGACAGGGTTCAGAGGGGGAGAGTCGACAATCACGATGTCATGGTCCCTCGAGAGCTCCGAAAGTACCTCTTCCGCACGCTTGGAGCCGAGCATCTCCGACGGGTTGTGCGGCGTCTGCCCAGCAGGAAGGACCGAGAAGTTATCGAGATTGGAGAACGGTTTGATCAGTGCCGAAGATACCGGCTCTTCATTGGACATCAGTGCCGTGAATCCCGTCCTGCCATTGATTTTGAAATGCGAGGCAAACGAGGGACGGCGCAGGTCGAGCTCCACGAGCACGACGTCTCGACCCGTGAGCGCAATCGTATGGGCAAGGTCGACGGCTACCGTTGTCTTGCCCTCCCCGGACACGGCGCTCGTGATCAGCAAAGTGCCCATCGGACGTCTCTCCGCGGCGAGATCGAGTGCGCTGCGCAGGATGCGGTACGGCTCCAGCGCCTCGACTCGCCCCTGAGCGCCGGGAAAGGCGCCATCGACCTGGGGGATGAAAGCCAGTGCGGGCAGGCGGTACTCGTGTTCGAGTTCCTCAATCGACTTGAGCCGTCGATCCAGCGATTC
Organism: uncultured Solirubrobacterales bacterium; assembly: GCA_963789675.1. Lineage (GTDB taxonomy): Bacteria > Actinomycetota > Thermoleophilia > Solirubrobacterales > Solirubrobacteraceae > Palsa-744. The sequence goes on from CAWBLR010000005.1 coordinate 240,050, forward strand.
GAGCAGGAACACGAGCGCAAACGCGATCGCCAGCCCGACGACGATGCTGAAGATGATCGTTGTGCTGAGGTGCGTCCCGGTTGGTTCGGACGGCGGCGTCGCCGATCCGATGATGCTGGCCCCACCACCAGCCACCGCACGCAGCTCCGCCAGACGTTGCAGCGACTGTTGCAGCGTCGCTCGTTCCGGGGAATCCGCAGGTAGCGCCGCGATCTGACTGCGTAGAGCGTTTTGCGCATTTTCGACGCCGGCGAGCTGCGATGCGGTTTTGAAGGCGATGTACTGCTTGGCAAATGCGTTCGCCACCTTCGCCGAGTATTGCGGACTTGCTGTCGTCGCGGTGATATTGAGGACATCGGCATTCGGAGCTACTTCGACCTTGACGAGGTCGAGCAGTTCGCTCGGTGAGCTCGAGACATGGAGTTCCGTGGCGACGTTGTGCGCGACTTCGGAAGAGTGCGCGATCAGTGCCTCTGTGGCTGCCTGGCGTTGAGGTTCGGCGCTCCCCGTGGACCCAATCTGCAACACCGATTCCGAGAGCGTCCCCTCTTGGAAGGTGACGTTCGCCGTCGCGGCGTAAGATTTCGACGCCGTCTCATGCGTCACAACTCCGACCAGCACGCTGGCGACAACCACACCCACCACGAGCTGCCAACGACGACGCAATATGCGCAAGGTACCGCGTAGGCCATCCTCTTTGCCCGCCACCTCTGGCCGCACAGACACGCTCATCTGAAGCCCTCGCCGGTCGACGCCATATCCATGCTGTAGCCGAGCATCATCGCTGAGGTATCGTCCGGAACGACGAAAGGCTTGAGCACGAGAATGATCGCTTCGGTTGGGTAGCTGCGCACTTGGGCATTCTAGCATCGGGGGCCGACAATCTTCGCGATCGGGCGCCCTGCGGATAGCGGCGCGTACGCCTCGCCTCGACCCCCTGCAGATGCCCGGCAGGCGGAGTGACCGCCAGCGTTGAGCCACAGCCGACCACAAGCTCAATGGGCCAGCGGCGGAACCCTGGACGGAGTCGAGCCTTCGTGGAGCGTGACCTAGGCGGAGGACAGCCCGAGCGACATCACCGTTTCACCGAATGCCGAGGCCGCTAGCTTGGGCTTATAGTTTTCCGTAAAGAGCCCGTAGCCCTGTTCGGGGGTGTCGCGGATCGAGTAGACGAACAGCGCGTGGACGTACGACCAGCTGTCCGAGTTTTCAATGTACTGCCTCGTTTGGGCGGCCAATGATGCTTCGGTATCTATTTCACCGCTCGTACCGTAGGTCTCGCCGCCCACCTCGGTGATCCAGACTGGTACAGCCATATGTTTTTCAACCATCCACTGATGCATCGCCGGCACCGACATCCAGCCGGCGGGCCCATCCCCCGCGCCGAGATATTCGTGCCCGGTCATAGGGCCGTAGGGGTGCAAGCTGCAAGCTTCCGGCAGGCCGCCACCGAGCGCTTTTACATCATTGACAAAATCTACCCACCAACCACCACCATCGCGGACCTGGGACCAGTATTCCTGACCCCGCCCCTTTTCCGTGTTCAGGTAATCGCCCCATGCGTCCGCAATCAAAGTTATGCCCAACCCGGCTAGAGCTTCCTTTGCCGCCATATATTGCCTGGCGTATTCCTCGGGCTGCTCGTAGAAATACTCCTCGTTGCCGAACTCCATCCATTTCAGGCCGAGCCCGTGCATCAATTCACCCAGCGCTTTGACCTCGGAGCGAACAGTGCCGACCGGCCTGCCGGCCAATGTCTCTTTGCTCGGTTCGGCCGGATTGTAGAGAATCAGCGGCGTCACATCATCCTTTGTAACGACTTCCGTTATAAATGCCGGCATATCGGAGGCAAACCACCCCGACACGCCGTTGCCCGCGTCCAGCCTCATATAGCGCGTGTGCAGCAAGTTCTTATACGCGGCCACCTGAGCAGGGCCGCCTTCCGCCAAGCCAACCGTACCTACGATCAGGCTGTGGTTTTCAGTGCCTGCTTCGGTTTCGCCGCCACTGTCGCCGTCTCCAGCACTGCCGCCGCCATCGCCAGCACCGCCACCGGCACCCGAGACTTCATGCGGACCGGTTTCGGGAGTATCGACCGGGTCGGCCGCATCGGTAGATTCCACACGCGGGACGGGAAGGCCGGTGAATGCCGAGAGAGCTCGAGGGCTGCTCGCTCCGGGATTGCTTGATCCGGCAGTCGGATATCTGATCGCGAGCTTGCCGGCCCACGCGGACTGGCGAGCGGAGGTTCTCAAGCTGTAGGTGACCAGTGCCCCCGGCACGGGTGGTGGGATCACAGACGTACCCGTGACGATCGAGTACTGCGCGGCTTGGCCCGGCACATCGCGCTGCAGCACGTAGCTTTTGATCCGATCCACCGGGGCCCATTGCAAAGCATCGCCGGAGACGGTCAGATGGGGGGCCCGCAGACGAGCCGCACGCGCTATGCGCTGCTTGCTCCGTGCCGCCTTCGCGATCACGGTGAGGCTCCGCTCAGTCCTCGCAGAGACCCCATTCGCACGCAGAGACCTTGTTTGACCGGCAAGAGCAGTGCCACAAAGGGCCCACAAGAAGATGCAACCAGCCGCGCACAGCAAGGTCAACTGCCGACTGATGCTCCATCGAGGACATGCCCCGTACCTCATCTACGTACGCCTCCTTCGGCGGCTGGGCTGTCTGCTCGAGACCCCTGGCTCTGCGGACCCGCCTCACGACGGGGGTGCCTTTATCGGGAATTTGGCGATTATGCTGCGCTGTATCGCCGGCTTTTGCGGCCTTACGCCTGTAAGATCATTCGAGCAGGCCGGGCCCGTCGCTGACTGTCGGCGGGAACGCTGGACGAATGTTCGATCGGTACTCACCCGCCGCACACCGCCGACCGTGGGCACAAAGGCGCGCCTACCAGGTCCGTCACCCGTGAAGGAGCACTTCGGCTTCAGCTTCCCCGTCGACGGCACGAAGCACGCCGACGCTTGTCGCTGTAGGCGAGCTGCTCATGAAACGCGAGATCGCGTAGGTTTCGGTTCGCTTCACTTCAACCAGGCGATAGCCACTGGGTGGTTTCGTCGGCACGACCGGAGCCAGTGGCGAGCGACCCGTGCGCTTTTTACTCAGACCCACGAACTCCAGTTCTCTGGAGGGCGTACCCGGCTCGGCCGCTTTGCGCAGATGCGACACGTAGATGCCCAATGGTTGCAGACCGTATCGGGGGGTCACGATCAGGCTCGGCCCGGTGTGAGCAGCCAACGCAGCCGCCACCCCTTTCCAGTCTTCGCGCTGGTAGCCGGGAATCGCGTTTATTCCTCCTATCACCGCAAGCGATACGACACATATCGTGAGCCCAAGCAGCGCAGCCGTCCTGGGCGGGCACGCTACGCCCAATCCCATCGCCACGAGCAGAGCCAACGGTATCCACGCCGAGATCAGATGACGCCCATCCAATGAATACGAGGCAATATGCATCAGCGCCATCACGAGCGGCAGTAGAAGTGCCGCCACACCGACGAATCCGATCTCCAGCGCAGGCCGACGCCACCGCTTCTCGCCGCGCATCCACAGATAGGCCACCGCACCGGCAGCCGTCACACCCACCAGGAGCGCTGTATAGATCTCGAGCGGACCGTAGAGACCCACCAGAAACAGCTTGACCGTCTCCGCGGCCCTCGACGCCGTCGATGTGCTTTCGAGGACTTCGCCATAAGTAGAGTTCTGCCAGAGCGCCAGCGGGAGCAACGCCAAGCCCGTGACGGCCTCCACTCCGACCGGGGCAAGCATTCGACGAATTCCCAGGCGACGGAGTAGAAGCGCCGCCTCTGGGATGAACATAAAGATCGCGTAGTAGTGAGTGAGAAGCGCCAGGGCCGACATCGCGGCCCACAGAGCAAGCGATCGTCCGTCTTCATCCTGCAGCACCCGCAGCCAGAACAAGAATGCGGCGGCAGAGAGCAGAACGAGTAGCGCATAGCAGCGAGCCTCCTGCGAGAAATAGTACATCGCGGGGCTGACGACAGTTAATGCGGCAGCCCACAGACCGACACGTGGTGAAATACGCCGCCCGACCGCGTACATGACCGGTATCGTGACTGTACCCAATACAGCGGACAGAGATCTAAACCCAAGTACTCCCGTACCGAAGATCTTTGTCCAAATCCAGACCAGCACAAAGTACAGAGGTGGCGTCTCTTCGCTATATAGGTGCGAGAACATTCCCCACAGGCTGTGGCGAACCAACACCATCGTGGTCGCCTCGTCGAGCCATACGCTTTGTACGTTCAGCGTGCCAAACCGCAATGCCGCGCCCGCCACCGTCAGCAGGATCACGATCGTGGTCGTGGTCGGAGTCAGCGCCCTGAGTCCGCCTGCGGTAGCCATGCGCCCGCCGTCGCCATCTGGCTTGGCCGGCAACGCCGTCGTCGTTGCGCCAGGATTCACCGGATCAGTATGGCACGCCGTATAGCGGTGAAATTGCGGCTTGCCGACACGCCGGCCGGCTCACTTCCGAATTAGCGGATACGCTCGCTGGCGTGAAGCCCTCCACAAGCGATGCACCGCAAGAAGAACCCCTCTTGCTCGACGAGCTCCGAGAGCGCTTCCCCCGCGTCGCGATCGTCCACGAGTGGCTGACAATCCCCGGCGGCTCCGAGCAGGTGGTGCTCGAGCTGCTCGAGATGTTCCCCGCGGCGGAGCTGTTCACCTCGATCTACGACCCCGACCCGTGGCCACCCGCGATCACCGAGCGCCCCGTCCACACCTCCTTCCTCGACCGGACGCCCGGCGCCAAGCGCAACTACCCGAAGCTGCTGCCGCTGATGGACAGGGCGTTCAGGTCGTTCGACCTGTCCGGCTTCGACCTCGTCCTGTCGAGCAACCACGCCTGCGCGAAGAACGTGCGCACGCCGCCTGGGGCACTGCACGTCTGCTACTGCCACACGCCGATGCGCTACGCGTGGGAGGAGGACTTCATGGACGGCGAGGAAGTCGGACGGGCGATGCGCCTCTTGCTCCCGCCGCTGCTGAGCCGGCTGCGCAAGCGCGACCTGGCGGCGGCATCCGGCCCCGACGTGTTCGTGGCCAACTCAGAGCACGTGCGCGCGCGCATCGCGCGCTACTACGGCCGCCGCGCCACGGTCGTGCACCCGCCGGTCGACGTCGAGCCGCTGCTCGCGCTGCCTCGGAACGAGCAGGACTACTACCTCGTCTTCGGTCGCGTCGTCCCCTACAAGCGCGTCGACCTGGCGGTGGCGGCCTGCATTCGCATGGACCGCCCGCTCAAGGTCGCCGGGGACGGGCGCGCGCTCGCGGCCGTGCGCGCGGTGGTAGCTGACACCGAGACGGCGGCGGCCGGTCGGCCGGCGAGGGTCGAGTTCCTCGGCAGAGTCGACGATCGCGAGCGAGATCTGCTGTTCGAGGGGGCGCGCGCGCTGCTGTTCCCCGGAGAGGAGGACTTCGGCATCGTGCCGGTCGAGGCGCAGGCGGCGGGCGTGCCCGTGGTCGCCTACGGCGTCGGCGGCGCGCGCGAGTCGGTGCTCGACGGTCAGACGGGGGTGCTCTTCGACGGCCACAGCCCGGATGGCGTCGTGAGCGGAATCGAGCGCTTCGAGCAGCTGCGGCTGGATCCGGAGCGGATGCGCGAGAACGCGGAGCGGTTCGGGCAGGAGCGCTTCCGCCGGGAGATGGCCGAGGTCATCGCCGGCGCCCTGCGCACGCGGGACAACCTCCGCGCGTAGCTCCTCAGGTCGTGCGGATGATCAGCACCGAGCAGGGTGCGTGGTGAGAGACCTTGTTCGGCACCGAGCCCAGCAGGAAGCGCTTCGCGCCGGTCATGCCCTTGTTGCCGACGACGACCAGATCGGCCTCCTGCTCCTCGGCGACGTCGAGGATCGCATCGGCCGGATCGCCCTGGCGCGGGTAGACGTTGACGCTCACCCCCGCCTCGCGGGCGACCCCGGCGGCGGTCTCCAGGGTCGCGTCGACGTCCTCTCGCGGGTTGATCGCCCACTGCAGGTCCTCGGGCGCGTCGCGCCGTTCGCCCTGCAGCCGCTGCGCCGGCACCGGCTCATAGGCGCTGACCAGCTCGAGCGTCGCCCCCACCGCACGGGCGAGATCTACCGCCTGCCGCACCGCCTGGGTGGCCGTATCGGAACCATCGGTACCCACAACGATCGATTTGAACATGATCCTCCCTTGCCTGTCTGTCGCGAGACCGATTGCACTGCCGGCGGCAGCGATCATACCTGCGCGCGCCACGCGCGCGAGCGCGGGTGGCGATGGTTCATGGCGGACCCGATACGACGCACGTGAGCGGTCCTGTGGACGTCCTGGAGATGCTCAGGCGAGCTTTGTGATCGCGATGATCATCCCGACCAGCACGAACACGACGATCGCGACCTGCGTCCAGAGCAAGAATGGAGACACCGCGAGACAGCGTACTGAGGCGAGCTGGGCGAGTACTTGCGCGCTGTCGGAACCCCGGCGACTATCTTGTAGCGATGGCAGGACGCCACCTGACCGGGACAGGATGCCCGCGCACGCACATGACCGCACGCCCCTTCAGGCTCTTCCTCACGCTTGCGCTCGGCCTATGCGCATTCGCCTGGCTTGCCCCGGCCGGCCGCGCCGATCGTGTCGAGCAGGCACACATGTCGGCAGCCGCGCCGCTGGGCGGCCTGAACATCGGGCCTGCCTCCAGCAGCGCCAGCCTTGCCGGCATGGAACGCGAAATCGCCCTCGCACACTCGCTCCATGCGAAGGTCGTGCGGATCGAAGTACCGTGGTCCGAACTGGAGCCGCTCGGGCCGAACCAGATCGAACCGCGCGCGCTGGCCTACCTCGACCGACTGACGAGCGACGCCGCGGCCGACGGCATCGGGGTGATCGCGATGGTCGAGAGCTCGCCCTGCTGGGCATCCTCGGCGCCGGCCTCGCTGATGCGCAAATGCGTACCCGGCCAGACGAGCAAGGCCAACTCGTGGCCGCCGAGCAGCCCCGCCACCTTCGCGACCTTCGCCGCCTACCTGGCCCAGCGCTACGGCACGCGCCTGGCCGCGCTCGAGGTCTGGAACGAGCCCGACCAGTCCAACGAAGCCTACTTCGCCGGCCCCGAAAAACCACAGCGCTACGCGGCCGTCCTGCGCGCCGCCTACCCGGCGATCAAGCAGGCGAACCCGAACGTCCCGGTGCTCGCCGGCTCGCTCGTCGGCGCCAACGGCGTCTTCCTGCGCGACCTCTACGCCGCCGGCATCAAGGGCTACTATGACGGCCTCGCCGTGCACTACTACACGCTGACGCTCGCCTCGCTGCGCTCGCTCCACGAAGTACAGGTCGCCAACGGCGACAGCAAGCCGCTGTGGCTCAACGAGTTCGGCTGGAGCAGCTGCTGGCCACATCGCAAGATCCAGCAGGAACAGGGTTGCGTCACCGCGCAAACCCAGGCAACCAACCTGACGAACACGTTCCGCGCGCTCGCGCGTACCCCATGGGTCGCCGCCCTGGTCGTCTACAAGCTGCAGGACACCGCGGGCGAAGAATTCGGCGCGCTGACCACGAAGGGCAAGCGCAAGCCCGCGTTCGCCGCCCTGTCCAAGGTCTTCACCTCCCCCTTCGGCCCCGTCAGCCCCGTCACGCTGAGCCTGACCCGGCAGGGCGGCCGGGTGCTCGCGAGCGGCTCGGCGCCCGTCGGCGACTACATGGAGCTCGAAGCCTTCCGCGGCAGCGCCCTGCGCTACCGCGCGCTGTTCGTGCTCAACCGCTTCAACCGCTACTCGCTGCGGCTGCCGTCGGCGCTCGGCTCCAGTGGCCTGCGCGTGCGCGTGTATCAGTATTGGGCCGGCCTCGGCCGGGACGCTCAGCGCACGATCTGAGCGCCCCGGGCGGACCCGTGCGTCCCCATCGATGCGATACATCGCTATACTTGTATTACGTTATGGCTGGCTCCGTTATCAAGCAGAGCGTCGCGTTTCGCTTTGCCCCCATTACCGTCGCGCGTCTAAAGCAACGAGCGCAAGCGACCCATGCACCTCAGACCGCCTTGGCTGAGCGCTATATCGAGGAGGGCCTGCGCCACGACGAGCACCCGCTTATCTACTTTCGCGATGGCGAGGTCGGTCGCAGGCCGGCGCTGCTCGGCACGCGTCTGGATGTCGCTGAGGTCATCGCGACCATTCGCCAAAACGACGACTCCGCCGCAGAGACCGCCGACTACCTGGAGATCCCACTCGAGCACGTCGATGCTTGCCTGAACTATTACGCCGACTACAAAGATGAGATCGACGCCTGGACCGAGCGGGTCAGCGCAATCGCACAGCGTGAGCGTGAGCGTGTCGAGCGCCGCCGGCAGGCGCTGGCGTGAGGCTGCTGCTGGACGAGATGATCTCACCCCGAATCGCGCGGGAACTACGAAAAGACGGGCACGACGTACAGGCCATCAAGAAGGACCGGCCCGATCTTGCCGGTCGTGCCGATCGCGATCTGATCCGCCAGATGGCCGTGGAGCGACGCGTCATAGTGACCAACGACATCGCTGATTTCCAGATGATTCACGACCAACTCCTCGCCACAAGCGAAGAGCACCATGGGATGATCTTCACATTCGACGCAACGATGCCGCGCAATAAAGGCGCAACTCCACAATGGGTACAGACGCTGACCAACCTACTTGCCATGCACACCGACGATGACTGGTTGCGAAACCAGATCCATCATCTGCCCTGAGCGGCGCGCTAGAACCCCTGGCGACGCGGCGTAGCCAGCAAGGCCGAGGAGCACTCTCATAGGCCCGCCGCGCCCGCCTGGCGAACGCACCGGCAACCGTTCAATCCCGCCCTTTTCTGCGTTGTAGTGCAGATAATGGGTGCCTTATCTGCGTTTGATTGCAGAAAAGCCATGGGTTTTCTGCATCGCTGCTGCGAGACATCGAGCGCGCGATCTGCCTGGAGACCGCCCGAACGGCGGAGCGGCGCGTTCACCGGCTGAACGCAAGTCGCGAGGGTCGGGCCATTGCGGGGCTCGCATCCGTACCCCATCATCCGCCTCGCGAAACGCAAAAAATCAATGCAGTCATCGGACCGCGGAACCCAAGGATGGGGAGGTATCTGGTGCTCAGCCACCGTAACGTCGCAGAGGGACAAGCAGGCCTGCACGCGCGCACGACGCTCGACGATTCGCCCGAGGCAAGGAGGGAAGTGCGCCTGGCGATAGCGCGCGCCAAGGAGGGCGATCGCGACGCGATCCGGTTGCTCTATATCCGCTACTCCGGCAACGTCTACGGCTATCTGCGCAGCATCGTGCGCGACGACCGGGAGGCCGAAGACCTCACGCAGCACGTCTTCCTGAAGCTGATGACCGTGATCCGCAAGTACCAGGATCAGGGCGTGCCGTTCTCCGGCTGGCTGTTGCGGCTCGCGCGCAACGTCGCGCTCGATCATCTGCGCCGGCGACGGCCGACACCGACCGAAGAGGTGTTCGACGTCAACAGCCACAGCGACGACGAGGACGCTCGCGAGCACGCGCGTGATCTCCACGCAGCGCTCGACTCGCTGCCCGACGAGCAGCGCCAGGTGATGATCATGCGTCACGTCGTCGGGCTCTCCCCGCCGGAGATCGCCGAGCGGATGGGCCGCTCGGAAAGCTCCGTCCACGGCCTGCAGCATCGCGGCCGCCGCGCCCTGCAGCTGGAGCTGAGCCGGCTCGGCTCGGCGCCGGCGACGAGCGCCAACCTGGCTGTGAGCGTGGCATGCTGAATTCTGAGTCTCCCTCAACCAGTAGTGCTGCTCCGGCAATGGCGGCGCCGGTCGCTGCGCCCGCCGCACAGACCCCGGTCCCGCTGATGCGGCTGGACTTCGCCGACCCGGAGCTGCTGGAGGAGCTGATGGGCGCGGTGCGCGCGGTCGCCGAGCGCGGCGCGTTCACGCTCGGCGAGCCCGTCGAGGCGTTCGAGCGGGAGTTCGCCGCCTACTGCGAGGCCGACCACGCGATCGGCGTCTCCTCCGGCACCGAGGCGCTCGCGCTCGCATTGCGCGCGCTGCAGATCGGCCCCGGCGACGAGGTGATCGTGCCGACCAACTCCTTCATCGCAACCGCCGAGGCGGTCAGCGCGGTCGGCGCGACGCCGCTGCTGGTAGACGTCGACCCCGACTCGCATCTGCTGACGGCGGAGATCGTCGCCGACAACCTCAACCCGCGGGTGCGCTGCGTGATCCCCGTGCACCTGTTCGGCGCGACCGTCGACCTCGCGCCGCTGCTGGAGCTGGCGAACGGCGCCGGCATTCACGTCGTCGAGGACGCCTGCCAGGCCCACGGCGCGCGCTACCGCGGCCGCCCGGTCGGATCGCACGGGGCGCTCGGCTGCTTCAGCTTCTACCCGACCAAGAACCTCGGCGCGTGGGGCGACGGCGGCGCGGTCGTGACCTCCGATCCCGAGCTGGCCGAGCGCGTGCGCCTGCTGCGCTCGCACGGAGAGCAGCCGCGCTACCACCACCGCATGGTCGGCACGACCGCGCGCCTGGACGCGCTGCAGGCGACCGTGCTGCGGCACAAGCTCCGCCGCCTGGAGGGCTGGAACGAAGATCGCCGCCGGCTCGGCGCCAGGCTGCACGAGAGCCTGCGGGGCATCGAGACGCTCGTCGATCCGGTCAGGGCGCCCTTCGACGGCGCCGATCGCGTCTACCACCTGTTTGTGGTGCGCACCGAGGAGCGCGACGAGCTGCGCGAGCATCTCGCCGCGTGGGGCGTCGCCTCGGCGGTCCACTACCCGATCCCGATCCACCTCACCGACGCCTACGCCAGCCTCGGCCGCGGCCCCGGCAGCCTCCCCGTGAGCGAGGAGCTCGCGGGGCAGATCTGCTCGCTGCCGCTGTTCCCGGGCATGAGCGAGGCGGAATCCGAGCAGGTTTCGGCGGCGGTTCTCGCGTTCGCGCAAGACCGGGCGATGCAGGCGCGTTAACCGGTCATCGAGTTCATGGACACATATACGACGTCATACCTCTCTGGCGCTGTGCGCCAGCCCTCCCACAGCCCACTCGAGGAGGTGAGCTGAGCCATGTTCGACGGCACCACCGCCACGCTCACCGAGTTCCCCACGAGGAAGCGCATCGTGCCCCGGACGGCGCCGATCGGCACGGCGATCGTCGGCTACGGCTACTGGGGGCCGAACCTCGCCCGCAACGTCGCCGAGCGCCCGGAGCTCGCGCTGCAGGGGCTCTGCGATCGCGACCCGGTCCAGCTGGCCGCGTTCTGCAACCGCCACCCGCAGGCGCGCGCCGTCGAGGAGCTCGACGCCGTGCTCTGCGATCCCTCGGTCGAAGCCGTGATCGTGGCGACACCGCCGAAGAGCCATCACGCGATCGTCAAGCGTGCGCTGGAAGCCGGCAAGCACGTGCTCGTCGAGAAGCCGCTCGCCACCCGTCTCGACGATGCGCATGAGCTGGCCGAGCTGGCCGAGTCCTCCGACCTGGTGCTGATGCCCGGTCACACGTTCATCTACAGCCCGGCGGTCAACGCCGTGCGCGACTTGATTCATTCAGGCGTGATCGGCGACATTCACTTCGTCACCTCTTCGCGCATGAACCTCGGCAAGTACCAGAGCGACGGCGTCGTCTGCGACCTCGCGCCCCACGACCTCTCGATCCTGCTCTACTGGCTCGATCAGCCACTTGTCGAAGTCGCCGCGTCGGGCAGTAGCGTGTTCCAGGAAGGCATCTCCGAGACCGCGTTCCTGACGCTCACGTTCGCCGGCGGCTCGACCGCCAACATCCAGCTCTCGTGGCTGGCGCCGCGCAAGGTCCGCCAGATGATCGTCGTCGGCTCCAAGCGCATGGTCCAGTACGACGACACGGCCGCCGACGAGCCGATCCGCGTGTACGACCGCGGCATGGACGTCGCGGCGCCCGCCAACTTCGGCGAGCACCAGCTGATCTGCCGCACGGGCGACGTCGTGATCCCGCGCGTGCAGCCGCAGGAGCCGCTCAGCCTCGAGCTGCAGGACTTCGCCAAGGCGATCCGCACAGGAGAGGAACCGCGCTCGAACCTCGCGCTCGGCGTCGAGATCGTGGCGGCCGTCGAGCTGGCGGAAGCCTCGATGCGCGAGGGCGGTGCGCCGCAGGAGCTGATCCCGCGCGCGACACCGGCCGCGGCGTAGAAAACGCCCTCGGCGCCTACGCAATCTACGCGGCGGACGGGAGTAACGGAGGCCGCCATGCGTTCCTTCAACGTGCTTGCCAAGGGTGTAGTCGTCGCTCCAACCGCGACCCGCTGGACGGGTCCGTGGCTCGGCGCGACACGCAGGCCATCGTTGCAGCGGGTCGCGAACCGGCCGATCATCTGCCACGTGCTCGATGCGCTTGCGCAGGCAGGCATCGTCGAGATCGCCGTCCTGGCCCCGCCCGACGCGGCCGAGGAGATCGCCGCCTGCATCGTCGAGGAGGGACCGGCCGGGATCGAGGTTCACTACCTCGTCAACGACCGGCGCGGCGAGAGCCAGGATCCGCTGCTCGCCGTCGCGGAGTTCGTCGGCGACGCTCCCTGCGTTCTGCATCGCGCCAACGGCCTGCTGGGACAGCCGCTGGAGTTCTTCACGAATACGCTCCAGGAGGAATCGGCCGACGCGTTGCTGCTGGTTCAGGAAGACGCACGGGAGATCAAACGGCTGCGCCTGGTGCCACAGCGCCTGCCCACCCCCGACGAGGGCGAGGGCGTCACGACGATCGCGCCGCCCGAGGGCGTCGCGGGCGTCTGCCTGCTCGGCCCGGGCACGCTGCGACGACTGGCGAACCTCGAGCGCCCCGCACCGACGCTCGACTTCGTCGCACTGACCGGACGACTCGCGCACGACGGTGGCATCGTGCGCACACGGGCCGTGCAGAAGTGGCGCCACTTCACCGGCGACGCGATGGACCTACTCGACATGAACCGCACGATGCTCGACGAGCTGGACTGCGAAATCGTCCCGACCACCTCCGGTGATAACCGTTTCGAGGGGCACATCTCGATCCACCCAACCGCCTCGGTGCTCTCGAGCGTGATCATCGGCCCGGTGATCATCGGCGCGGACGCGCTGATCACCGACTCCTACATCGGGCCGCACACGGCGATCGCCGAGCGCGTCCGGATCGAAGGCGCCGAGATCGAGCGTTCGATCGTGCTCGCCGACGCGAGCGTGCTGCACGTCGGCGGACGCCTCGTGGCGAGCATCGTCGGACGCGAGGCGCGCATCTTCCGCGACTTCTCGATGCCGCGCGCGCTGCGCCTACAGGTCGGCGACGGGGACGAGGTGGCGCTGTGCTGAAGGAGCGCGATGCGGCTGCGATGCAAACGCCGGCCACAGTGCACGCGCCGCCGTCATCGCCACCATCGTCCCCCGGCCCCGGCTGGAGCGCCGGCGCCGACGCGGAGAACACGCGCGCCACTGGCCCGGTCGCGATCGTCGGCGCCTCCGGCGCACTCGGCTTCGGCCTCGCCGTCAGGCTCGGGGGCGCGGGAGTGCCGGTCGTGGTCGGCTCCCGCGTCGCCGGGCGCATGGCGCAGACCGTCGCCCGGGCGCAGGAGATTGTCCCCGAAGGCTCATTCTCCGGCTGCGACAACGAGGGCGCCGTGCGCGCGGCCGACACTGTGATCTTGAGCGTCCCGTTCGGCTGCCAGTACGAAACGCTGCTCAAGCTGCGGGAGGTGCTCAGGCCGGGTCAGCTACTGATCGACGCGACCGTGCCGCTGGCCGCGACCGTCGGCGCGGGGGCGACGCGGATGCTCGGCGTGTGGCAAGGCTCCGCGGCCGAGCAGGCGCTCGAACTTGCCCCGGACGGCGTGGGTGTCGTCTCCGCTCTGCACACAGTCAGCGCCGCCTCGCTCGGTGATCTCGACCATCCGCTCGAGCAGGACGTCTTCATCTGCGGCGACTCGCGCGAGGACAAGCGTCGGGCAGCGAGCCTGCTCGAGCTGATCGGCGGCTTGCGCTGCGTCGACTGCGGGCGACTGGAGATGGCGCGCATCACGGAGTCGCTCACGGCGCTGATGATCGCCGTGAAGATCGAGCACGCCACGCATGTCGGCATCCGTATGACGGGGTTGCCGGACACGCTGTGGGAGTGAGACTGCTTCTACTGCTTGAACCAGCCTTCTCGCCCACGGAACCACCGACCAGAGGTCAATAGGGGCGCCGCTCAGCGATCCTCTCACCGTATCCAGGGGCTGGCCTGGCCTGGCTGTCTCAGAGAAGTCGCTGGAAGTCATCTCGGCTGATCCCGGCGGTTCGCAGGATGTTGCCAAGTGTTCCCCGCTTGATCGGCTGATTGCCGTAGAGCGGCACCGGCAGAGCATCGGGGATCGTCGGATGGCGCAGGATGTGATGGCTGCCGCGGATGCGCTTTACGTACCAGCCCTCACCTTCCAAGACCTTGAGGAGCTGCTTGCCGGTTACGGCAGGCAGCTGACTCACGCGGCGTGAACCGCTACGCGGTCACGATGCACCGAGGGGATCGGCAGATCGTCTTCGTGCATGACCTCCAGGTAGCCCTCAATTGCCTCCTGGGCGTTGACGCGTGCTTCCTCGATCGTCTCGCCCTGGGTTGCCACGCTCGGCAAATCGGGCACAAATACGCTGTAGCCGCCTTCCGGCTCGGCCACCATTACGACATCGAACTCACGTCATGGATCCATAGATCCAGCATACGGTAGTGCCGCTGTACGTCAAGCAGGCGATCACACTACGAGAGCCCGAACAGACTAGACCTGTGTCGAGCCTGCCGGCAGGATTTCGGAATCGGCCACAGATTTATGCGGCGGTCAACCGTGGCAGCATCACGCTCTCGCTGGCCCGCTCGAGCTCCTCCTCCAGCACCCGATCGAGGAGCTCGTGCACCTGCCGTTGCAGCCACAGTGGCGTCAACCCGTGTGTGTCGGCGGAGGTCCCCAGCACCTCCACCTCGAGGTTCGGCCAGCGGTCCAGGTGGTCGAGCACACCCGTGCGGGCTAGCTCATGATGCAGCGGCTCCTTGCCCGTGAACGCCAGCAGCACACGCTGGTCGCGATCGGAGAGCACATCGAAAAGGCCTTCAATCGAATCGTAGGCAGCCGGCCCACTCGCTGTCTCGGCGACGACATGCCGCCGAGGAGCAGCCAGCCGCCTCCGCGCGCGCAGCGGCGTGCTCGCCGCGCGGCGCACGAGCGGGCGCACCTTTTCGAGATGCTTGTCGAGGCTGATCTCGCCCGTGAGCACCCTGCGCCAGGTCGAGCGCAGCAAGATCCGTTCCCTGACCTCGCGCAGGTGCCGCCGCGAGTCACGCAGCTCCCAATCGCTCAACACCAACGTGCGCGGGTTGAGCATGACCACGGATGCCACCCGCTCATCGGCGAGAGCCACATTTGCCGAGCAGTAGCCTCCCGCGCACATGCCGAGCACCAGGAAGCGCGGGGGCAGCCCGCGTTCGGCCAGCATCTCGAGCGCCGCGCAGGGCTGTTCGACGTATACCTGTTTGTACCAGTCCTTGACCCGGCCGGGCATCGGGTCTTCGCTGTCGAAGTCCCCGGTACCGTGCGTGTCCAAGCGCAGCGTCGCGACGCCAAATGCCGCCCAGCGACGTGCGAGCTCAACCCACATGCGGTTGGGCCCCGTTCGACGTTGGAATCCCGCGTTCAGCAGGACACCGGTCAGCTCACGACGAACACCGAGCGGCTCTGTGAGCACGCCAAAGAGCCGCCCTCCGGGCACGTCGAAGAACAGCGGCCGTTCGCGCAGCACGGCGCCTGAGCAGTCGAGCACGAGCTCGTCCTGATCGGCGGGCATCGGATCGATGCAGTGGTCCGCGACGCTCCCAGCGGTGAGCTCGGGCGCAGCACCGGCCGCGTCACGCTCTGCGCCTGCCGCTCCTGCTAACGACCACCGCGATCGACGCGGCGGGCCGCGGTTCTGCTTCTGCCAGCCATGCGCTCACGAGGTCGGAAACCTCGGTCGGCGGCCGGCCCGGGATCGGAACAGCCGGCCTCATCGCGCTGTAGCCCTGACCGTCCGCGACCGTCACCTCGGCGCCAGCCCGTTCGAGCGCCCCGGACAGAGACTTGTCGACCTTCATCCCGTCACGTCCAAGCAGCAGCGCCCGCCGCATCGCCCGCGGACGGGAGAGCTCCACCTTGCCCAGGTCGAGGCGTTCCAAGTCAGCGACCGTCTCGGCGCTCAGCAGATAGCCGTTGACGACCAGCGCACCGTCCTCCGCGGGGTCGCCCTCCGGCGCGCACTCCCCGTCCTCCAGGATGTACGCGACCTCCAACGCCGTGAACGTACGCAGCTCGCGCACGAGCGTGCGGCCGCGAGTCGGGACTGACCACAGGATCAGCTCATCGATCGGCGCACCCTGCAATGCGGCCCGGCACGACACCAGCCCGGGGATACCCATGCCGACTACCGCCACCTGTGCCACACGCGCTGACTCATCATCACCGCCGCCATGTTCCCGCAACCATCGCACGGCTCCATCCACAGCCTGCGTCCAGGCCTGCAGCTGACCTGGATCGGTCGGAACGCCGGCGCTGTCGCCGCTGCCGGGGAAATCGATTCGCATGGTCGTGTAACCGCGCCGCGCCAAGTCTTGAGCCCATTCCGGCGGGTGCGGTAGGTCAACATGTCCTCCCAGCCAAACTGCGGGCAGAGCAGTACCGCGGTATCCCTGCGCAGACCGACGCCCATGTGCAGGACCGCGAACACCGATGTGCCGGCAATCTGCAGATACATCGGTCGCGGTGATTGAGATGCGCTCATCGTGGGGTGACCTCCAAAGCAAAACCGAGATAGCCGTGCAAATTAACGGCACCCAGCCTGCCTTTCTCGCGTGGCGCCCTCATCTGGGCCGATGGGACTGAGCGTCACGCTGCGCGCGCCGCCCGGCTCGACGCAGAAGCCATCGTCGCTCGGCAGAAATCCGGGGGCGTCGATGTGCACGCCGTAGACCAATCGCGTGCTGCTGAAGCTCCAGCCGGACCTCTCCATCTGGGAGCGGTGTTGTGTCCAGCGCCAGGCCGAGCTGCTCAGGTAACTCGCGCTGTAGGGGTCGTCCCGCGGGAAAACGAACGGCCTGGCCGATCACGTTCGAGCCCCTCTCGGGGCTGCCGTCTCGCTCGAGGCTCACCACGATCGCGTCCTGCATCGGCGGGCCAAAGCGGAAGGCCCACGCGGCGTCGACGAAGCAGCCGACGAGCGTCTCGACGTTCCACTCGCGCTGGCTGTGGGGCTGCAGCTCGATCGGCTTCGCGGCCTCCTCGACACGGACCTCGCCGTCGCGATACAGCGCCACCCGCAGCGATGCGACCAGTGGCTCCGGGCGATCGTTGGCCACATGAGCCACAACCCCACCCAGGCCCTCGTCGACCGTCCAGACCGCCACGGGCGCAAGCGCGCGCTTGAGATGGTGGTAGGCGAGCTTGGGGACGCCGCGATCGTCGATCACGCCCCAGCCGGCGCCGGGCAGCAGGTCCGTCAGCCACAGCACGAGCCCGCCACCGCAGGGCGAGCCCGCGCGGCGCCACTCGCCGAACACCTCCGCCATAACCTCGCCGGTGACGATCCGCGAGAGCTCGAGGTAGCGCTCGTGGTCGTAGCGGCGCAGCTCGCGCGCGTCGACGCCGAACAGCAGCTGCAGGTAGTGGTCGCGGACATCGTCGAAGTCCCAGCCGACGCCCTCGTCGCGCGGTACGCCGGCCTTCCAGGCGGGATGGTGGACGACCAACTCGCCGGGCTCCTCGGGGAGCATCTGCTCGATCGCGTCCCTGCCGGGCACGTTGGAGAAGGCCAGGCACTCGGCGGCGAAGCGCACCTCCGCGCGGCGGACGTCCTCGAGCGGGCGCAGGTAGCTGCCGACTCCGTAGTAGTTGGCGATCCCACGATTCGGCCGGAACGGCAGCTCGCCGCCGCAGGGGGCGGAGGGAACGTAGAGGGCATCCACACCGCTCTCACGGACGAGCCCGGGGAGCAGCTCATAGAACAGCTCGCCGCGCGCGAGCGCCGGATCGAGCCCGAGCATCGTCACCTGCTGCTCGACTTCGCAGTTGCCGCACACCACCGCCAGGCTCGGACGTCCGCCCAGGGCTGCCCAGCACCTCGGTGGCCTCGCGCTCGACGGTTGCGCGAAAGTGCTCGTCCGCGATCGGGTAGTCGAAGTTGGCGAACATGAAGTCCTGCCACACGAGGATCCCCAGCTCGTCGCAGAGATCGTGGAACGTGCTCGTCTCATAGGAGCTGGTGCCGGGCAGGCGCAGCATGTTCATCCCCGCCTCGCGCACGTGCGTGAGCGCCGCCCGCAGATCTCGCTCGTCGGGAGCCATGCCGACCGCGTCGATCGGCGTCCAGACGGCACCGCGCGCGAACACCCGCACCCCGTTGACGTGCAGGTCCAGCCCGTCTCGCTCGAGGTCGTGGTCCGGCCCCGGCCCGAAGGCGAGCTCGCGAAAGCCGATCCGGCCCGCGTCGACGACGATCGGCTCGCCGGATCCTCGCACCACGAGACGAACGTCGTGCAGGCTCGGCGTGCCGTGCGTGTGAGGCCACCAGCGCGCCGCCTCCGGAACGCGCAACTCACCCCGGACCGTCAGGTGATCCCCGGTGGAGGAGTCTGCCTCGGAGAACCCGTTCGTCGCCTCCAGTGAGAGCTGCTCGCTGTGCGACTCCCGATGGCCCGCTCAGCTCGACCTCCACGCCGCTCAGCTCGCCCCCGTCGAGTCGCCGCACTCGCGCCAGCACCGACAGCACCCCGCTCTCGCCCTCGATCCGCGGACGCAGCACGAGCTCCTCGACGGCCAGTCGCCGCCGGCGCTCCAGCCGCACCGCCCGCCAGGGACCAACCGTGGCCGGGCCGGGCGCAAAGCCCGGGGCCCGGCCGAGCAGCATCGTGCGAAAGAAGCGCAGGTTGCGCTCGGGGACCAGTCGCGTACGCCAGCGCGCGCGCGGACGGCGACTCTTTGCCAGCAGCGGCGCGAG
Source organism: uncultured Solirubrobacterales bacterium (assembly GCA_963789675.1). Taxonomy (GTDB): domain Bacteria; phylum Actinomycetota; class Thermoleophilia; order Solirubrobacterales; family Solirubrobacteraceae; genus Palsa-744. The sequence goes on from CAWBLR010000005.1 coordinate 259,002, forward strand.
GGCACGGCAGTGGATCACCAGCTCGTTGCTCGGAGAGCACCGCCGCCGGCGGATGTGGATGTGGACACCGCAGGCGCTCTCCCACCGGCAGCCGGTGCGTCGCGAACATCGAGTCGCTCTCGAGGACGCGCTCGCCGTTGAGATACACATCGGCGACCGTCGCGATCCCGTCCAGGCAGAGGCTCACCTCTTCACCGGGAGCTACGGGCTCCGCGTCGAAGCTCGTGCGAAACCACCAGTCCTCCGCGTCGAAGTCGTGGTGCTCGCCGAGCCGCCACAGACCGGCATCTTGCAGGGCACCGGCCGCTGTCCCGGGAACGCGTGCCGCGATCCAGCTCAGTCCGTCCAGATCCTCCACGTCGCCGTGCGCGCCCGGCGGTGCGCAGGCGGCCTGCCATCCAGTCCGACAATCTCTGCACATCGTCGCCTTCCACATGCGCGCGCGGATATCCGACCGGTGCGCTTACCGACTCAGCCGACGGCGGCATCGAGCAGCTCCATCGCCTCATCCCAGGCCGTGGCCAGCGCGGACAGCGCCGCCTCGGGCTCGAAGGCCCGGCGACGCGCGAGCCGGAACGAGAGGATCTTGCAGCCTTCGACGATCCGCTGCAGTGCCTGCGCGGCTCCTTCGGCTGCGTCTCCCAGCAACCATTCGGCCTGATCGCGGGCGACCTCGAAGGCCGAGCCGGCCATCCTCACGGTCGCAAACGCGTAGGCGTGATAGTCGCTCGCGTCGCCCGCCAGCAGCCGCGGCAGGTCGCGCTCGAGCTGAGCGCCGAAGCGCGCGAACGGGTTGTCGGCCGGACGGTGGGCGAGGTGCCCGCGCAGCAGCGCACGCGTCGCCTCGCGCAGCTCCTCGCCCTGCAGGCACGCGCCGGTATCGAAGCGCACGAGCTCCGTGTAAGGGGGCAGGACATCCTCCGTGAAGTCCCCCCCGAGGCGGAAGACGCCGCGGTAGTCATCGCCGGCGAGCTCGTAGAGGCCGGTCCCGTGGAAGTAGCGCAGCCGTTCGCCGGCGAGGTCGATGCCGTCGATAGCGACCGAGCTCTTGACGTGTTCGGTGCGATAGGTCGTCGCGGCCGTGTCGGGCAGGTACCAGGAGTCGAGCTCGACGATCAGCGTCCGGTCCTGCTCGAGCTGCTCGGCCGCCTGCTCGGGCAGCGGCCGGTAGGGCTGCATCTCGTGTATGTCGATCCCGAACAGCAGCTGCAGGTCTTCGGGAAACGGCTTGAAGAACGTCCACTGGTCGCCCTCGAAGTCGATCCGCACGGTGCAGCCCAGCGCCGCGAGCGGCTCCACCCCGCGGGCGTGGAGCAGCTCGATCAGGATGTCCGTGTAGCAGTTGGTTTCCCCATACGTCCGCCCGGGCCCGTGCAGCGCGTGCGAGCTGTACGTCGCGGGATCGAGCCCCGTGAGGCTCACGAGGCCAGGGGCCCGTCGCTGGAGGCTGGCCGACCGACCGCCGGGCATTAGACGTCCTTGGCGATCAGCAGCAGGCCGGCGTTGGTCTGATGGATGCGCTCGTTGGCGACCATCAGGCAGGCCGACATCGTGTCGCGCAGATGGCGCCCGACGCTGAACGGCGTGTCGTTCTTGAAGCCGACGATCCCGCACACCCCCAGCGCGCCCTGGCAGACGCGCGGGGCCTGCTCGGAGGCGGCGATCTTGAGGTTGTTGAAGCGCAGCGCCGAAACCATCGTCGTCAGGCGCTCGCGACCGGGCTCCGCCGAGGCCGCGACGAAGTCGTGCAAGCCGCAGCTCACCTCGGCGCGCAGCAGCGAGAGCTCGCTCATCAGATGCGACAGCCGCACCGCCACCGGCGGCGTCTCGCCGGGGCTCTTCTTGGCGGCGGCGCGCACAAACGCGCGGGCGCGGTCGAACGCGTCGGTCGCGATGCCGAGCCACAGATGCGACCAGAGAATGTGCGAGACGGGCGTCATCGACTCGGCCGAGACGCGGGGAAAGGGCGTGGGCAGGATCTGCTCGGGCAACAACTCACCGCGCACGACGAAGCCCGGCGAGCAGGTCCCGCGCATCCCCAGCGGATCCCACGTGCCGTTCTGCTCGAGCTCGAGCTGCTCCTTGTGGGCGAGCACGATCACCTGATCGCTCGGCTCGGCCTCGGGCGCCCGGCGCAGGGTCACGAACAGGTCGTCCGCGTAGTCGCCGTAGCTGACCGTCGGCGCCTGCTTCTCGAAGCCGCGCCGCGCTTCCGCAGTGGGTGTCAGCGCGGCCACCGAGCGGCCCATGTCCCCGCCCGTGCCGATCTCGGAGGTGACCGACGCGATCAGCCGCTGCTCGGCGGCCACGCGCCGCAGGTACTCCTCGAACCACGGCGCGTCGTCGAGGTGGCGGACGATCGAGATCACCTGGATCTGGTGCATCGCGAACACCATCGCGCTCGCGCCGCAGCGGCGCCCGAGCTCGAAGCAGGCGGCGGCGATCGTCTCGAAGGCGACGCCGCCCCCGCCGAGCTCGGTCGGGATGAAGGCCGACAGCGCCCGCTCCTCGCGCAGCGCCGCGATCGTCTCGGCCGGGAAGCGGGCCTCACGGTCGACCGCGGCGGCGTTCGGCGCGGCGTGCTCGTCGGCGATCGCGACGACCGCGTCGAGGAAGGCCTGGTCGCGATCGACCGCGATGCTCACGATACGCCGGCCTTGGCGCGCAGCTCGTTGACCGCGCCCTCGATCGCGGCGATGCTCTCGAACACGTTCGGTTTGAGCATCGCGTCGGGAAACTCGATGTCGAAGTGGTCCTCGAGCGCGAGCATCACGTTGACGCTCGCATGGGAGGTCATGCCGGCCTGGTAGAGGTCGGCATCGGGCGCGAGCGTGTCAACGTCGATCGGCAGGCGGCCGTGGTCATTGAGAATCTGGCGGATTTCGTCGGTCATGCCTCACATAACGGCGCGTCGTGGGCATTTCTCACGCCGGTGACGACCACTGCGATCGACTCGCATCCGACCCCCTGCCATAGATGCTCGGCGACGCCAACGATCGGGTATCGTCATCCGCGAGAAGGGACCCCTGAGGACATGTATGACTACGTCATAGTCGGCGCGGGATCGGCTGGCTGCGTGCTCGCCAACCGCCTCAGCGAAGACCCGGCCGTTGCTGTGCTTCTGCTCGAGGCGGGACCGCCGGACACGAACGAGAACATCCACCTCCCGCTCGGCTATCTCAAGCTCGCACGGGAGCTCGACTGGGGGTATGACTCCGCGCCCGAGCGGGAGTGCGACGAACGGCGGATTCGGCTGCCGCGGGGCAAGGTCCTGGGCGGGTCGTCGTCGACGAACGCGATGATCTACATCCGCGGCGCCGCGCGCGACTACGACGACTGGGGGATCCCCGGCTGGTCGTGGGCGGAGCTCGAGCCGTACTTCCTGCGGGCCGAGGACAACGAGCGCGGGGACTCCCGCTGGCACGGCGCGGGCGGACCGTTGTCGGTGAGCGAGCCGCGCTCGGTGAACGCCGTCTCGCGCGCGTTCGTCGATGCCGGTATGCAGGCCGGCCTTCCGCGCAACGAGGACTTCAACGGCGCCGGCCAGGACGGAGTGGGCATCTTTCAACTGACCCAGCGCGACGGGATGCGCGCCAGCGCCGCGGATGCCTACCTGCACCCGGCGATCGCACGGGCGAACCTGACCGTGATGACCGATACACAGGTCCAGCGAGTCCTGTTCGAGGGCACTCGTGCGGTCGGTGTACTGGCGAGCCGAATGGACGGCGGCCGGCAGCTCGAGCCGATCGAACTGAAGGCCGAGCGCGAGGTGATCCTGTGCGGTGGCACGTACAACTCTCCACAGCTGCTGATGCTCTCCGGTGTTGGGCCGGCAGCGCACCTCGCCACCCACCGGATCGAGGTGCTGCTCGACCGGCCCGCCGTCGGCGAGAACCTCTCAGACCACGCCGCCACCGAACTGCTGTGGACGACTCCCGAGCCGGAGAGTCGCCCGGCCCGGCGGCGCTGGCGCAGCACGAAGCTGATGCTCGCGACGCAGGCGCGCGTTCGCCGCGGGTCTCACCGAGGCGGGCGGCTTCGCCCGTGTCGCGGCCGGCGCGCCGGCGCCCGACACACAGTTCCATTGCGTGGCGGTCCAGTTTCTCGATCAAGACACGAGCGATCCCGCGGCCGATCCCGCGGAAGCTCATGGCGTGTGGGTCTCGCCCTGCCTGCTGACGCCGCGTAGCCGCGGCTCGGTGCGACTCGCCTCGGCCGACCCGAGCGCCAAGCCGATCGTGCACAACGCGTTCTACACGGACGCAGCGGGGGAGGATCTTCGAGCGGATGATCGCGGCGCTGCGACTGGCGCTCGAGATCTGCTCGCAGCCCGCGCTCGAGCCCTACTGCGCCGAGCCGTTCACGACGCCCGACGACGACACGACGGACGCGCTGCGCGAACACATCGCGCGTACGACGTTCGCGTTCTACCACCCCGTCGGCACCTGCCGGATGGGCGTGGACTCCGGCGCGGTAGTCGACGATCGGCTGCGCGTCAACGGCCTGCAGGGCCTGCGGGTGATCGACGCGTCGGTGATGCCGGCGGTTCCGCGCGGGAACACGAACGCACCGACGATCGCGCTGGCCGAGCGGGCCGCGGAGCTGATCCGCCGCTGACGGCTAAGCCAGTGGGGTCAAAGACGTATTCCAATAGGATGTTTTGGACCCTGTAGCGCGGACTCATTGATCCCTCCGGGACAGCCCACACTCAAGTCGCGAGTCGAGGGCGATCGGACACTGCCAGATCGCCACCGACGCCGACCGCGACCACTCCGGGACGCCGGCGTCTACCGGCGAGCCTGCGTGTCAGCTCACGAACAGGTTCCACGTTCCCCTCCGGGCCCGCCGCCGCGATCGTGCTGAACGCGGCCACCAAGAAGAACATGTACGGAGCCTCCGTGAAGCCCATCGAATCGAACAGAGCAGACACGACGAAGAACGCGACACATCCACCCGAGGCGGCCAGCGCGAGCGAGGCGGTCGGGCCGCGCGAGCGGATCGCGGACCGGGCGAGAACGACCGGGGCCAGGATCATCCAGACGAACGCGAGCAGCCCGACGACCCCCACCTCCCACAGTTCGTCGAGGTACTGGTCGTCGTTGATCCGGTATTCGGAGGGGTCGTCCGGCACGATCGAGCCGTAGCCGCGGCCGAGCACCGGATGCGCGAGGACGTCCGGTCTGAGGTCCGTGAAATCGCCCTCGCGGTGGGCGGTCGAACCGCTGGTTACGTCCGCGTTAACGTTCAGCAGCGTGCCGAGCGTGCCCGGAGCGGCCAGGTGGGCTAGGCCGATGAACACGACAAGCCCGAGCGGCACGAGGCGCAGCACCTGCCGCGGGCGGTAGCACCCGGTGTAGATCAGCAGTGCCAGCGGGACGAGCAGCGCCGTCTTGCGATCGGTCGCTACCGCGGCACCCGCCATCAGCCCAATCGCAATCACGTTCAGCCACCACGACCGGCGCGAGGTGGGCTCGAGGACACGCACCAGCGCAAACGGCATCACCATCACCAGCATCGCCGTCGCGGCGAGCCCGTGCAGCGTTGGGCCCACGACGATGATCCGGCCTTCTTCGATGTTCGGCGACGGGTGGATGTCCGTCGGCGAAGGCGCCACGGTGGCGATCGGCCGCAGCAGCTCGCGACCCCATTCGTAGAAGACGTTGAATCCCGTGTGGCGCTCGACGAGCATGCCGATCGACAGCAGCACCGCGAGCCCGATCAGGTAGCTGGCAAAGCCCCGCAGATCCTCAAACCGCAGCGCGGTGAGCGCGAACCAGCCGAGGATCAAGAATGACCCCAGCAGCGCGAATCGCTTCTCGGCGAGCTGGAAATCGTTGAGGTTGATGATCCGCGGCGCGTCGAGCAGGAGGCTCGCCACGGCGATTGTCAGAAACACGCAGACCGCCGTCACGAACAGCTTGGAGCGGGACGTGCGCATGAACGCACGCTGATCGCCGCCGAACCAGATCCAGGCCAGGATGAGCACGACCACGCCGAGGCGGTCGGGATGCGAATCGACGCCGATGTTGACCTTGAGTTCGGTCGCGTCGATCGGGATGAAGAACACCATCGCCAGGAAGCCCGCGAGGAACCACGGCAGCGGGCGCCTGGTATGGGGAAAGGCGTCGCGCGGCTCAGCGCCGCGCGCCGGGCTGCGCGAGCCAGGCAAAATTACCTCAGGCTCCGCACCGGAGCCGCAGCGGCTGCACCGTTCGCGGAACCGCTGGGACGGGGATAGCGCGGCGCCTGCTCAGGCACCTGCGCCACGTTCTCACCTCGATCGGTTGCCGGCTCACTCCAATCCTCGGCTCCCGCGCCCTGGAGCGCTGCGCTCGCGCGCCAGGTCTCGCGGAACCTGGTCGCGGCGAGGACCAGCACGCACCACAACAGGAACACCGCCACGAACACCATCAGCGCCAGCGACTTGCTGATCCCGCCGTCGACGACAGAGCCGGTCGCCGAACCGAGCTGACGGATCACGATCCGCGAGCGTTCCGGGACACCCGCCGAGGAGGCCACGCCCGCGACGTACTGCTGCAGGCCGACAGCGGCTGCGTTTGCGAGGCCAACGGCTTGACTCGTTGTCGGCGCCTGGGAGTTGATCGTGATCGTCGGCAGCCCTTCCTGGCTTTCAAAGGCCAACCGGTATGGCGTGGTTTCGCCGGTGATCTGGGTGTTGCGCTTGAGCTCCGTGGGCTCCAGCACCGCGCGTGGCTCGTTCTGGCTGACCGGTCCGGCGGCATAGATTTGCGCCCCTGACAGCCCAACCTGCTTGCCGACGGCGCCGAGGAACGCCGGGCTGACCATGAAGCTCGCGTAGACATGGGCGCGTGCGGCCAGCGGTTCAAAGGATTGCGAATCGGTTCCGAGCGCCGAGGATTGCGAATCGACGAGCACCTGCGTGCTGGCGGCAGAGTGTTGCAGCGAGCTTGCCTTCAGCTTGCCGCCGTTGAAACTGTAGACGCTCAAAATCCCCGCGACCGCGGCGATCAGCGCCCCCAGGGCCAGCAGCCGCGGGCGCTTCAAAAGTTCGCGTAGAACGCGTGCAAGCTCCATTAGTTCTTCCTTCCTCTGGCTGTAGTCATACGTGGCGCAAGAATGCGAGGGGACGCGACGCCTTCAGTGGCAAGCAACGGCATGGGGTCGGCGTTTTTTGCGGGCCCTCAGATCGGTTGCGCGATGCGGGGCGAGAGCGGAAGCTGGAGCATCGCGAGATCGTTGCGTGCAGACATGCGCCATGCACCCGCACCGATAAGCCTCGATCGCCGAGCCGCGGGCGCCGGTCACACGAGCACCCGTGCTCAGACCGGCGCCAGATGTCGTGATGGTGCTCGAGAACAACGCCTACCCGCAGGACGCTCGGGTTCGCCGGGAGGCCGAGAGCCTCGTCGAATCCGGCCTGTCGGTGGAGGTCCTCGCGCCCCGTCAACCCGACCGGCCGACCCATGAGGTCATTCGCGGCGTTCGCGTAACGCGCTTTCGCCTGATCGACGGCCGGGGCACGCTGGCGGGCACCGCGGTCGAGTACCTCGCCGCGTGTTGCGCTGTGACCGCCGCGGTGCTGCCCCGGCTGGCGCGCGCGCGCCGCGGGACGCTGCACGTGCACAACCCGCCCGACTTCTTCTTTCCCCTGCTCTGGCTCGCGCGCCGGCGTGGTTGGTCGACCGTCTTCGACCACCACGACGACGCGGCCGGCATGTTGCGCGCCAAGCTCGGGCGCCCAACGCTCGTGGAGTCAATGCTGGCATGGATGCGCCGGCAGTCGGCCCGAACCGCCGATCTGACGATCACGACCAACGACACGCAACGCGAGCTCGTGCAATCCGACGCCCGCCGCGTCGAGGTCGTGCGCAACTGCCCGCCCGTGTGGTTCGCCGACCATCGCTCATCCGCGCCCACCGCTCGCGCCAGGCTCGTGTTCCTCGGCGAGCTCGGCGAGCAGGACCGCGTCGAGCGAGCGGTCGAGATCCTCGCTCAGCTCGTTCGCGACCGAGGAATCGATGCGGAGCTCCTGATCGTCGGCGACGGACCCCGGCGCGGCGCCGTGGAGCAACGCGCCGAGCAGCTCGGCGTCCGCGATCGCCTCACGATCACTGGATGGGTCCCCTACGAGCAGGTGCCGGTGCTGCTCGCATCCGCGCACGCGGGTCTCGACACGGCGCCCGCGACCGAGGTCAACCACGGTTCGACGATGGTCAAGATCCGCGAGTACCTGGTCGTCGGCCTGCCGGTGGTTGCAACCGCCCTGCGCGAGACGCTCCTGACGGGCGGCGACGCGATCGTGACGGTCCAGGAGGACTCGGTCGCAGGCGTTCGTCGATCCCCTCGTCGAGCTGCTGAGCTCGGCTGACGCATGGCATATCAGCGCCTGCAGAGCCAGGGCTCGAGGTATGGAGCTGCTCTGGCCCACGCAGAGCGAGAAGCTCATTGCCGCCTATCGCGAGATTGGTGCCGCCTATCGCGAGATTGGCTCTAGCGATATGAGCACCCGCTAACAGCTAAACAGCTCGACGACGCCCTCAAATCTACGAAGACAGATCGCTGATTCAGCGCTCTGTCTTGCGGCGACGGCGCCGCCCGCGCCGCCCGGCGCCGAGCACGCCCCAGCCGCGTGCGCGCAGCCGCTGCCTCGCGCGGGCCGGCTCGACTGTCGCCAGGTAGCTCGGGTCCTCGGTCGACCGGCGCCGCCAATCGCTGCGTGCGGGCTCCGCGACCGGGCCGGCAAGCGTCTGGTCGAGGCTCAAGACCTCATAGCCGAAGCTCTCCAGCAGCGTCGTCACAGGCGTGGGCAGCTCACCGAACTCCTCGAAGACGATGTCTCGGATGCGCCCATCCTCCAACAGCCGGGTCGCGCCGCGCAGCACCTCGAGCTCGTAGCCCTCCACGTCAAGCTTCATGACACCGACACGCGCGTCCGCGAGCGCTTCGTCCAGCGTCACCACGGGCACTGTGATCGACCTGACGATCTCATCCGCGTTGACGCCCGCGGCCATCGACGCGGTCCCGGTGTTCCCCGCGAACGCCTCGTCCATCGCGAGCTCCGCAACGCCCGCGCTCGACGACGCGCCGAGGTTGCGCAACTCGATCAGGGCGGTATCGTCCGCGGCGTTCCAGCGCGACGCATTCGCAGACAGCTGGCGGAAGACATCGGGGTGCGGCTCGAAGGCGATCACACGCCCGCCGGCTCCCAACGAGGCTGCCAGGACGCTCGTCATCTGGCCGATGTTTGCCCCTACATCCAAGGCCAGCTCCCCCTCCTCGGCGAGCCGCCAGAGCGTCTCGCAGACCGGTAGGTCAAACACGCCGCGCCGCGCCCAGCAGAGCCCGAGCTTGTCGCTCGCACGGAAGCGGAGCGGATGCCCCCAGGGCAGCGTGATCTCATCGTACTCACCCGACAACCTCCGCTGATGCAGTGGCGCCAGCGTCCGTCGCACGACCTGCGTCGGACGCAACACGTAGTACGGTTTGTTCAACTGGCGCTGCAGTTGCGACACGCGGGTGAACCGCTGCGCCGCGGCTGACGTCGATCGCTCGCCATCGCTGCGACTCACCCCACTGCGCTCCCGATCAGGTCGCGGTCAGCGCGCTGACGGCCGGCGCCGGCAGATGCGGCCTGCTCGTAAACTTCGAGCAGCTGCCGCCCCGCGACTTCCCATGTGAGCGTGGGCGCCGCGGCAAGGCAGGCGACACGCATTGCGGTGAGCCGATCGCGGTCTCGATCGAGCAGGGTGAGATGCCGGGTGAGAGCATCGACGTCACCGACGGCATGCACAAGCGAGTCCTGTTCGTGCACGCACAGCTCGGTGCAAGCATCGGATACGAGCGGGACACAGCCGCTGCCAATCGCCTCGGTGCAAACCAAGCCGAATCCCTCCTCGATGCTGGGGAGCATCAGGATGTCGCTGCGACGCATCAGCTCCGGCACATCGTCGCGGTGGCCCAGCACTTGCACGCTCGGGTGCGCCAGCATGCCGGCGAGCTGCTCTTCATACCCGGGCAGGAACTCCCCGGCAATCCGGAATGTCCCGGTGCGGCTGGCCGCGGAGCGCAGCCACGCTTCAAGCGCGAAGTGCAGGCCCTTGCGCACGGCGCACACACCCACAAAGAGAGCATTGAGCCCCTCCGACTGATCGCGCTCGCCGACCGCCGGGGCCGGGTAGTAGACGCTCTCGTCGTATCCGTATGAGTGGCGCAGCAGCCGATCTGGCGCGAAACCCTCGTCGCGGAACGTGCGCACGACGAAATCGGATGGACAGAGCAGGTAGTCGGCCAGGTCGTATTCCTGCTCCTCCTTGAGCAGCCTCGTCTCGTTGTGCGCGTGCTCCTGATCGGCCGGCAGGACCACGCCGATCCGCTCGCACTCGCGGGCAACGGCCTGATAAGCGAACCGCGTGTGTGCGTTCGGCCGCTCGACGACGGTCGCGATGCCGAGGCGCCTGGCCGTGCGGAGCGTCTGCAGGCCCGCCAGCGGCCATGTATGCACGACGTCGACCTCGCCGGCGAGACCGGGCAGCGCTCGCGCCACGATCCGGTCGTGCAGCGCCAGGGCACGGAGCGTGCCGAGCGCCCCGTAGGGAATGCGCCACCGCCCCCGCGCCAGCGTCGTTCGGGTGCGCACGCTCACCGGCAACGGCCGCTGGACGGACCCCGCGTACACCGTCAGGTCGCAGCCGGCGTCGGCCACGCTCGCGGCCTCCCACCAGGCGGTCATGCAGATCCTGTCGGCGCCGATCTTGTGGGGAAAGCTGTGCAGGACTCGAACACTCATGGCCCCCAACCAACGGAGCGGCTCGCGCGGTTCTTGTGGGTAGGATCGGCACGCAAGCGCTCAATCGAGCTGCGCGGAGATCGCAAGGCGCGGCAGGCCAGCACCGTTTGTTGAGGATCCCTCCTCTTGCTTGCCCCCGCCTCTTTACCCCGCCGGCAGTTTGCGGGTTCGCGAGACTTCCAATGACAACAGACTCGACAGAGCTCGACTTCAACGAGCCACGCAAGTGCGTGGGCGTGATCGCTGCGCAGCTAGATCCCGGCCAGGAACTGAACGCTGGCCGCGCTCGAGCAAGCGTTCCCGGTCCGTTTCGAGCATGTCGACTTGGCCGATCCCGATCCGAACAGGGTCGATGGCCTGCTGATCAGTCCGGCCCGCGGAGATCACCCCGCCGAGAACCTTCCCGCCGACATCCCGCGGCTGATGCTGCCGCTCGGCTCACCTCGCGGCATTTCTGGCGAGATGCCCGCCTCGCCCGCTGACGAGACGCCCACTCCGGTCATCCTCGCCGACGAGCCCAGCCTCGCCCGCCCGCTGCGTGGACGCACGATCCCAGAGAGCGCAGGCACCGGCGAATTGCCCCTCCCACCGCCCAACGCCCGGGTGCTGGCCAGCATTGGTGGCAGACCTGCCTGGTGGCAGACCGGCGAGGAAACCACCGATAGAAGCGCGTCATCGAGCGCAAGTGCGTATCCACTCGCCAGGCTGGACGACGGTGAGGCGCTGCGCGAGCATCTGCGAGCCGGCCGCTTCATGGGACTGCTCCCACTGGTGCACCTGCTCACACAAGTTCTCGGGAGCGAGGGCTGGCAGCTGCCGCCGCTGCGCGCGTCGTTCGTGATCGATGACCCGAACCTCCACTGGCCGTCGTACGGGTTCATCGACTACCGCGAACTGGTCGCACACGCCGTACAGCACGGCTATCACGTGGGGTTTGCAACGGTCCCACTCGACGGCTGGCTGGTCGACCGGCGGGTCACGGCGTTGCTCGCGCAGAGCGCGTCGGTGCTGTCGCTGTCGATGCACGGCAACGACCACGTCGCGCGCGATCTCGATCGGCTGAGCACCGATGCGCAGGCCGAGGCCGCAATCGCGCAGGCGCTGCGACGGATCGCCGCGCTCGAGCGCCGCTCGGGGGTAAGCGTCGACCGGGTGATGGTACCCCCGCACAGCGCCTGCTCGGAGGCCGCGCTACGGGCGATGTTCAGGCTTGGGATCGACGCTGCGTGCAGCACCAAACCACATCCCTGGCGTTATGAGGACCGGCCGCCACACCGCTTGCCGGATGGCATCCCGCGGAGCTCGTCGCAGGCGGCATCCCGGTGCTGCCCCGCTACCCGTTCGACGCCCCGCGGGAGGATCTCGCCCTGCAAGCCCTGCTCGGCCATCCGCTGGTCCTGTACGGACACCACGGGGACTTCGCCCAGGGACTCGACTTCCTCGCGCAGGCCGCCGGCGAGATCGAGGCGCTCGGGGACGACGTGCGCTGGGGGCCCCTGAGTTGGATCGCCCGCGGCAACTTCGCCACCCGGCGGCTGGGCGAGACGCTGCTCGTCAGAATGCACGCGCGGCGGATCGCGGTCGAGGTGCCGGCCGGAGTACGGGAGCTGCGGCTGCTCGTCGACGAGCCGCTCGGCGGAGCCGCAGGGCATCGCGTATCGCACGACGGAGGCTCGACGGAGATCGCTTTCGCCGGAGGCCGGGGCGTCTCAGCGCCACTGGCGATCGCTGCGCCCACGACCGGCGCTCCCGCCAAGATCGAGCTGACGTTGACGGCCGACCGGTCGCTGAATCCAGACGAAGCGCCTGCGCGCGGGGTCAAGCTGTGGCCGTTGGTCAGACGCGCTCTGGCCGAGGGACGCGATCGTGCCCAACCGCTGCGCCGATCGAACCGCCCCAGGTGAGCTACGCAGATAGGCACCCCGGCGAGCCACACGGACCGGCCGCTCCGCCAAGCAAGTTGATGCCCGTTCGAAGCGTTTAACAGGCAATGACACAGCGACTACTCGTGATCTCTCCGGTCCACAACGAGGCTGCGCACCTCGAGCTGGTCGCCGCTGCGATCGAGCGCCAGACGCGGCCCCCGGACCTGTGGGTGCTGGTCGAGGACAACTCCACCGACGACACGCCCGAGATCCTGCGACGGCTGGCCGAGCGGATCGAGTTCGTGCAGGTGATGAGCACGGCCGAGCTACCACCCGCGCCCGTGAAGGATCGTCTGGCCGCCGCAGCCGCGCCGCGGACGTTCAACCTGGGCTGCAACGGCGTCGACTGGGAGTCGTTCACGCACATCGCCAAGCTCGACGGCGACATCGAGCTGGCGCCGGACTACTTCGAGCTGCTGCTGGGCAAGTTCGCCCGCGACCCAGTCGCTGGGCCTGGCCGGCGGGGTGTTGCGCGAGCGCGACGGCGAGGGCGGCTGGAGCCCGCCGCAAGCGGCCAACGACTATCACGTGCGCGGCGCGCTGAAGTGCTACACGCGCGAGTGCCTGCAGGCGATCGGCGGGATTCAGGAGCGCCTCGGCTGGGACACGATCGACGAGATCTACGCGCGCATGCGCGGCTACCGCACGCGCGTGTTCGGCGAGCTGATCGCCCTGCATCACCGCCCCTGGGGCAGCGCCGACGGCACGCTCAGGGGCCGCGCGCGGCATGGGACGTGCGCCTACATCGTCCATTTCACGCTGCCGTGGGTCGCGCTGCGGGCGTTCAAGGTGGCGCGCTCGCGACCGCGCGGATTGTCGGGCGTCGCGTTCCTGTACGGCTTCCTGGACTCGGCTGCTCGCCGGGTTCCGCGCGTGGAAGACCCCGAGTTCCGCGCCTTCGTCCGGCGCGAGCTGCGCGAGCGCGCGCGGCTCGAGCTCACCGAGCGCACCGGCCGCCACCGTGGCCAGGGTCTCGTCCCTGCCATCACACGCGAGCGCTGAGGCACCAACGAGATGTGTGGGATCGCGGGCATCGCACGGGCCTCCGGCGCCCCCGTCGAGCGCGACACGCTCGAGCGCATGTGCGCGGCGCAGGCTCACCGCGGCCCCGACTTCCGCGGGCTGCACCTCGACGAGGGGATCGGCCTCGGCATCCAGCGCCTGCGCGTGATCGACCTCCTCACCGGCGATCAGCCGGTGCACAACGAGGACCGCACCGTGACCGTCGTGCTCAACGGCGAGATCTACAACTACCGCGAGCTCAGGCAGCGTCTGCGCGCCAACGGGCACCAGCTGGCGACCGAGGGGGACACCGAGACGATCGTCCACCTGTACGAGGAGCTCGGGCCGGCGTGCGTGCGCGAGCTGCACGGGATGTTCGCGTTCGCGCTGTGGGACAGCCGCCGCCGCCAGCTGCTGCTGGCGCGCGATCGGGTCGGCAAGAAGCCGCTGTTCTACAGCGAGCGCGCGGGCGCGCTCAGCTTCGCCTCGGAGCTGCGGGCGCTGATGGCCGACCCGGAGATCCCGCGCGAGATCGACCACCAGGCGCTCGACTCCTACCTGGCCTACGGGTGCGTGCCGGCGCCGCTGAGCGCGTTCGCCGCGGTGCGCAAGCTGATGCCGGCCACCACGCTGCTCTATCGCGACGGGGTCGCCGAGACCGAGCGCTACTGGCGCCTGGACTACTCGCGCAAGCGCCCCGCGCAGCCGGCGCAGGAGACCAGCGAGGAGATTCGCGGCTCGATCCGTAGCGCCGTGCAACGCCGGATGATCTCCGACGTGCCGATGGGGGCGTTCCTGTCGGGCGGCGTCGACTCCTCGGCGGTCGTCGCGGCGATGGCCGAGCATTCCTCCGAGCCCGTCAAGACCTTCTCGATCGGGTTCGAGGACGATCGCTTCAACGAGCTGCCCCAGGCACGATCGTCGCGCGCGAGTTCGCGACCGACCACCACGAGCTGATCGTGCGGCCCGACGCGATCGAGATCCTGCCGGACCTCGTGCGCCACTACGGCGAGCCGTTCGCCAACCACTCGGCGATCGCCGCCTTCTACCTGGCGAAGTTCGCGCGCGAACACGTGACGGTCGCGCTCAACGGGGACGGCGGCGACGAGAGCTTCGCCGGCTATGAGCGCTACACGACCAACCTCGCGCTCGCGCAGCTCGACCGGCTGCCGCTGGGACTGAGGCGGGCGGCCGCCGCCGGCGCACGGCGCGCGCCGCTGGGCGGGGATCAGCGCCGGCTGCGCTCGCGGCTGGGGCGCTTCGCGCTGTCCTGTGAGCTCGATCGCGAGAGCCGCTATATCGCGGCGCGATCGGTGTTCACCGCGGCCGAGCGCGACCGGCTGTACACGCCCGAGTACCGGGCGATGCTCGGACCCTCGCAGGCCGACGAGACGCTGCTGGCAGCCCTGGCGCTCATCGACCGCCCCCGACCTGCTGGATCAGCTGCTCGACGTCGACGTCAACACCTACCTGCCCGACGAGCTGCTCGTGAAGATCGACATCGCGACGATGGCCCACTCGCTGGAGGGCCGCTCGCCGCTGCTCGACCACGAGCTGATGGAGCTCGCCGCCTCGCTGCCCCCGGAGCTGAAGGCCGCGGGCACCGACCGCAAGCGCGCGCTGCGCTCCGCCCTGCGGGGCTGGGTCCCGGACGAGATCCTCGACGGCCCCAAGCGTGGCTTCCGACTGCCGGTGGCGGGCTGGCTGCGCGGGGAGCTGCGCGACTACGCGCGCGATCTGCTGCTCGATCCCGGCGCGGCAGCGCACGACTGGTGCGAGCAGCGGGAGGTCCGCCGGCTGCTCGACGAGCACTCCGGCGGCGCCCACGACCACGGCCATCGCATCTGGACGCTGCTCGTGCTCGAGCTCTGGCACCGGGAGATGAGCGAGGCGCCGCGGCCGGAGGCGCTCACGCCCGTCGCGGTCTTCTAGCTGCGTGGGCGTGCGGACGGAAGGCCACGAGATCCACGGCGCACCCCGCGAAGCACGATCTCGCGATCGTGATCGTCTCGGCGAACAGCGCGCGCTGGCTCGAGCCCTGCCTGTCGACGGTGTTCGCCCACGCCGGCGGTGCGAGCCTCGATGTGGTCGTCGTCGACAACGAGTCGACCGACGGGACCCGCGCGCTGGTCGAGTCCCAGTTCCCGCGGGCCCGTGTCGTCAGCTCGCGGAACCGTGGCTTCGGCTACGGCAACAACCGTGGACTGGAAACGACATCCGCGCGCTACGTGCTGTTTCTGAACCCCGACACCGAGATCGTCGAGGGGACGTTCGGCGGGCTAATTGGGCTGCTCGACGCGCACCCGCGGATCGGCGTGATCGGGGTCCGCCAGGTCACCGCCGACGGCACGCTGTGGCCGACGATCCGCCGCTTTCCCAGCCCGGCGCGAGCGCTGGGCGAAGCGCTGTTCTCCGAGCGCTGGCCCGTGCACCCGGCCTGGGCGGGGGAACGTATCCTCGACTGGAGCGCATACGAGCGGGAGACCCCGTGCGACTGGATGTCGGGCTCGTTCCTGCTCGTGCGCCGCGAGGCGCTGCTGAGCGCGGGCACGTTCGACGAGCGCTTCTTCCTGTACTGCGAGGAGCCCGATCTGTGCCTGCGTGTCCGCGATGCCGGCTGGCAGATCCGCCACCTGCCGCAGATGACGATCGTCCATCACGCCGGCAAGGGCGGAGTGCAGCCGCGGATGGTCGCCCAGGACGCCTACGCACGCGCGCAGTACGCACGCAAGCACTTCGGTCCCCTCCGGCGACGACTGTTCCTGGCGGCTCTCGGCCTGCGTCACCTGCTCCGTGCCACGGCCGCGGGTGCCGGCGCTGCCGATGGGAACACCCAGCGTGAGGCAGCACGGCTCGCTATCAGCACGCTGCTTGGGCGCAGTGACCCGCCGTTCAGCGTGCCGCCGAGCACCGCCGTCGAGCCTCAGGGCTCGGCCAGCGTGTCCAAGTCGTTGTCCCAGTAGTTCCCGCTCCACGTCACAGTGCCGACATCGGGGAACGCCGCCACTCCCTCGGCGCCGCCGTTGGGCATAAAGCCGTGCGAGTCGCCGCCTTCGAAGTACGGCCCGGAGCAGTCTTCTCAGCCTTCGGAGTTCTTCACGATCGGCATGGTCAGACAGCGCGGGATGCGGTTGTTCGTGAACCTAAACGAGGACGTACCCGCCGTGTCGTTTTTGCCGCACATCTCGATCGACGTGCCGCCGCCCGCCAGCAGGCTGTCTTCAACCGTCAACTTGTCATCGCACGGGATCCCGCCGGCCCCGTTGTCGCTGTCCATGAAGATATCCGAGGTCTGATCGGATCGGGTTGAACATCGTCGATTCCTTGACGACTCGCCGTTTCGTCGTTCAGATACCAGTCCTCGCGATGCAGACCATGACTTTCTTCGCCGATGTACTCGTTGGAGATCACATAGCTCTTGCTCAGTTCGCCAAATCCGGACACACACTCCCCGCAATCTTCGATGCGGGAATCCTCGATCTTCCACCCCGAGCTGATGCCGTAGCTGTTATCGACGGCTTTTTCATAGGGATAGGGCAGCTTGGGGCCTTCCGCACGGATAGTCGAGCTCTCGACGAGCAGACCGTGCGCGTCTTCCTCCTGATCGATCGCCGGCCCTTCTTGCCCGTCGCCCGCTGACGAGCAGGCAGTCTTTGTTGAACGTCACGTCCGCGGCGCTCCACGGCGAACCCACCTTCGCCAGAGGCCAGATCGATCTTGATCTCTTTGCCTTCGATCGTCGTTTTCGCCGTGCCGATCGAGCGCGAGCCCGTGTATTCGGGCAGCGCCGAGCATTCCGTCTTGCCGCTGTTTTCCTCGACGCCCGTGTTCTTCGGGCCGGGATAACCGCACGCTTCGAAGCGGCCGCTGCCTTCGGTTTCCGGGTTCTCGAAGCAGTTCTCCGGCGTGCCTTCTTTGACTTTTTCTTCTTTGACTTCTTCTTTGACCTTTTCTTTGGCCGTCACGGTGCCCGTCGCGGCCGACGTGGCTTTGCCGTGCCCACCCGCATTGCTGGCCGTCACGATCACCCGCAGCCTGTGCCCGACATCGCTCGAGGCGAGCACGTAGCTCGATGCCGTCGCCCCGTTCACGTTCGCGCACGCTTCACCGGCCGTGTTGCAGTCCTCCCACTGATACGCGTACGAGGTCGGGCTCTCCGTCCACGTTCCCTTGCCGGCGCTCAGCGTTTCGCCTTCGACGGCCGACCCGGCGATCGTCGGGCAGCCCGGTGTTCGCCGGAGCGGGCGGCAGCACCGTCCCGGTCGCAGCCGAAGTCGCTTTACCCGTACCTCCGGCATTGGTGGCCTTCACCACGACTCGAATCGTGTGCCCCACATCGCCGCTCGCCAGCTTGCGACTGGGTGACGTCGCCCCCGAGATTTCCTTGCATTCTTTACCCGCGGCGTTGCAGTCCTCCCACTGGTAGGCGTAGGAGGTCGGGCTGTCCGTCCACGTGCCGGATGACGCGCTGAGCGTCTGGCCTTCCACGGCGGACCCGCTGATCACCGGCAGCGCCGTGTTCGCCGGTGCCGCCGGCGACTGCGCCACGACGACCGCCGTGGCTTCCGAGCTCGCCGGTGTCGCGCCGGTCGCGTTTTTCGCGGTCACGACCACGCGGACCGTGTGTCCGACGTCGCTTGCGGTCAGCTCGTAGGTCGAGGACTTCGCCCCGCTCACTTCGTCGCATTCTTCGCCCGCGGCGTTGCAGTCTTCCCATTGATAGGCATACGAGGTCGGATGTCCCGTCCACCTGCCGGGCGACGCGCTGAGCTGCTTGCCGACCAGCGCAGACCCGCTGATGCTCGGCGCCACTTCGTTCGTCGGCGCCGTCAGTTCGGCGGCGACGACCGCGGTCGGGCTCGAGGCGACCGACGTCGACCCGCCAGCGTTGCTCGCGGTCACGACGACGACGACGGTATGCCCGACATCGCTCGCGGTGAGCTCGTAGCTCGGGGATGTCGCCCCGCTCACTTCGTCGCATTCTTCGCCCGCGGAGTTGCAGTCCTCCCACTGATAGGCGTAGGAGGTCGGACTGCCCGTCCACGTGCCGGGCGAGGCGCTGAGCGTTTCCCCCGCTTCAGCGGTGCCGCCGATCGTCGGCGGCGCTTCGTTCGTCGGCGCCGCCGGCACGACCGGTCCCGTTGGCGGCGAGATGGCCGTCGTCGACCCATCGGCATTGCTCGCCGTCACGACCACGCGCACGGTGCTTTCGAGATCGCTCGGGGTCAGCATGTAGCTCGAGGATGTCGCCCCGCTCACGCTCAGACAGCCTTCGCCCAGGGCGTTGCAGCTCTCCCACTGGTAGGTGTAGGAGGTCGGGCTGCCCGTCCACGTACCGGGTGACGCGCTGAGCTCCTCGCCGACGATCACGGGTCCGCTGATCGCTGGCGACGCGGTATCCGCCGGAGCCTGCGGCAACCCGGACGGCGGACCGCCGCGGGAGAGGAGGTCGGACGCGCGCGGAGACGACGCCGCGGGTCGCACCGGGTCGGAGTCCCGGCGGAGCCAGGGCCCGCACCCAGCTCCCGGCGAGCAGATACGCGGCGATCGGACAGTCGCGTTCGAGTGCGCATTCCGTCGCGTGCGCCACCGCCGCGGCAGCTCGCGCAGGTGGGTCTGGACGCTGACGCTGCTCAGGCACGGTCCACGTCAGGTCCGCTCCGGCGCCGCAATCCACCCGCTCGATCAATCGTCGATCGCCGCACGCGCCCCCTCACCGAGCACGGCCAGCCAGTAGGTCCTCCCGGCCACCAGCCGTACCGGCGTGATCGCCACCGCGGTCCACGCGTGCACGCTCAACCGGGTTCCCGAACCCGTGCTCAGCAGCACGCCGGGCCGGCCATGGGCGTTGCTGTACAGCCCCACCGTGACCGCATCTGTCGCATTGAGCGAGCCCATGTAGACGTGCACGACGTCGGTTGTTCCGGCAGTGCGTGACCGGAGACGGAACGCTTCAGCCCGGCCGGCGTGCACGCCGTTCGCATGCCCGAACGCCGGCGCGCTCCCGACGAGAACGAGCACAGCGAAGACTGCCAACAGGCCGACGCGTCAGCATCCTGGGCGTCCGTGACCCACTGTACGGCATCGGCCGCAGGATACACGGCCCTCCAGTTGACGACGCCGGAACCGATCGCCAGACGGCGATCCCGGCGATGATCGCGGAAACCGACGATCAGCCGGCGCCGGCGCTCACCGGCAGCCGGCCAACGCGGCCACACCGTCATTCCACGACCGGTTCGAGGTTGTTGTCCCAGTAGTTCCCGCTCCACGTCACGGTGCCGACATCGGGGAACGCCGCGACCCCCTCGGCGCCACCGTGGGGCATGTAGCCGTGCGCGTCGCCGCCTTCGAAGTCCGGGCCGGAGCAGTCTTCCCAGCCGCCGGAGTTCTTCACGATCGGCGTCGCCAGACAGCGCGGGATGCGGTTGTCGACGAACCTGAACGAGGACGTACCCTCCGTGTCTTCTTTGCCGCACATCTCGATCGACGTGCCGCCGCCGGCCAACAGGCTGTCTTCAACCGTCAATTTGTCGACACACGGGATCCGGCCCGAACCGTGTCGCTGTCCATGAAGATGTCCGAGGTCTGATCGGTCGGGTTGAAGATCGTCGATTCCTTCACACCGCCGTTTCGTCGTTCAGGTACCAGTCCTCGCGATGCAGGCCATGGCTTTCTTCGCCGACATACTCGTTGGAGATCACATAGCTCTTACTCAATTCGCCAAACCCGGCCACGCACTCGCCGCAATCTTCGACGCGGGAGTTGACGATCTTCCAGCCCGGCGCTGATGCCATAGTTGTTGTCGACAGCTTTTTCATAGGAGTAGGGCAGCTTCGGACCTTCCGCACGGATAGTCGAGCTCTCGACGAGCAGATCGTTGCCGTGTTCGTCCTCCTTGATCGCCGGACCTTCGTGCCCATCGCCGGTCACAAGCAGGCAATCTTTATTGAACGTGACTTCCGCAGCATCCACGTCGAACCCACATTCACCGGAGGCCAGATCGATCTTGATCTCTTTACCTTCGATCTTGGTTTTGGCGGTGCCGATCCAGCGCGGCCCTGTGTATTCAGGGAGCGCCGAGCATTCCGTCTTGCCGCTGGTTTCCGCGATGCCGGCGTTCTTCGGCCCGGGATAACCGCAGGCTTCGAAGTGGATGTGCCTTCGGTTTCGGGGTTCTCGAAACAGTTCTCCGGCGTGTCCGTTTTTTCTTCCTTTGCTTTTTCTTCTCTGGCCTTGTTCTTCTTTTAGTTTCAGTTCTTCTTTCAGCCTTTTCTTCGCGCGCTTTTTCTTCCTTCGTTTTTTCTTCGGCCACCTTCTTTTCCTTTAGCTCCTGTTCTTCCTTGACCTTTTCTTCAGCCGCCTTTTCTTCCCTCTGCTTCTGTTCCTGCCTGGCCTTTTCTTCACGAGCCTTTTCTTCCTCGGCCTTTATTTCCTTGGCCCTTTCTTCGGCAGCCCTTTCTTCCCTCGGCTTCTTCTTCCCGGCCCGGCCTGTTCTTCCTTTGCTTTTTCAGCATCAGCTTTTTCTTCCTCGAGCCTTGACTTCCCTGGCTTTTTCTTGGCTTTTTCTTCCTTGGCTTTTTCTTGGGCGGCCTTTTCTTCCTTCAGCTCCTGTTCTTCCTTGATCTTTTCTTCACGAGCCTTTTCTTCTTGGGCTTTGACTTCCTTGACCTTTTCTTCCTAGCTTTATTTTGCTTTCCCCGACGACTCCTGGCTTTTTCCGATTCGACCGGCGGGATCGTTTCCACGGGCGTCGTGGGCAGCGTTTCGACCGGCGCTTCTTCGACTACTTCGCTCGGGGGCGAGACGATCGGAGTGGGCTGCACCGGCGAGACCGGCGCCACGGGCGAGACCCGTTTGACCGGGGTCGTGTGAGTCCGGCGGCGAGACTTGGAGGACGTGGCGGACCCATGCTTGCGATCGTGACGGCCGGCGGCCCTACCGGCGGCACCCCGCCGGCTCGCGCGCCGGGCTGCATGGCCCGTTGCAGGACGCACGCCCCGCGTGGCCAGCGCCGATGAGGCGGTGAGCAGCAACAGCAGAGCGAGCACCACGGACGCAAGGACGACCACGGTGGACGGGCGCTATGCGTGAATCGCTTGAGCATCGGGTCTCCTGACAGACAGGGGCGGATGCCCATGCCTCGACCCTGCGGCACGCGCGCTTGATCGCCAAAAGCCGTTCTGGACACTTGATCTCAGGTCGTCGGGTTTCTACGGACGAGCTTATTTTTGGGTCGTCGGGTTACTACGGACGACGCTCTGTCCGGCGAGCCGGACGACCTGCGCGTCGTCCTGTTCGTACATCTGCTAGCCGGCCCTCCGCTGCCCGACTCTCCGACTGCTAAACGTCGCGCCGATCCAGGCCGGCAGACGCGGGCGCGATCAAGCCGCAGGCGCACGCAAGTGCCCGGCCGCCTCGAACGTTGTTTCCAATGAGAACCAGCGTGCCTGACGAAACCCTCAGAGACAGCACCATGCGCGGCCTGCGCTGGGTGGCGTTTACGCGTGTCTTCAGCGAAGTCTTCAACTTCGTCGCCGTCGTGGTGCTCGCGCACCTGATCGCCCCGGCGGCCTTCGGCCGCGCGGCGGTCGCCCTGATCTTCGTGCCGCTGTCGGTGATCCTGACGTTCGAGGGGTTCTCCTCGGCGCTCGTCCAGCGCGAGACGATCGACGAGGACGACCGGCGCAGCGCGATGTTCATGAGCATCGTCGGCGGCGCCGTGCTCACGATCCTCGTGTACGCGCTCGCGGACCCGCTGTGGCGACCGCTGTTCGGCGCGCAGACGGCCTCGCTGATTCAGCTGATCTCCCCGGTCATGCTGATCGGCGCGCTCGGCGGCGTCTCGCTGGCCACGCTCTTGCGGGCGCTCGACTTCCGCAAGACCGGCCTGACCGAAGCCGCCGCCGCCCTGCTCGGCAACATCGCCACGATCGGGCTAGCTGTAGCGGGGCTCGGGGCCAAGGCGCTCGTGCTCGGCGCGCTGATCCAGCTGACGATCGGCTCGGTGCTGTTGATCGCCGCCTCCCGGCCGCCTCTGCCCCGCTGGTCCTGGCAGTCCCAGCGCCGGATCTCGAGCTTCGGGCTGCCCGCGGCGATGGCCGGCCTCGTCGACACCGTATTCCGCAACATCGACTACGCGATCCTCGCCGCGCGCGTCTCGCCCACCGAGACCGGCCTCTACTACCGCGCGTTCAACCTCGGCGTCGTCTACCAGACGAAGCTGAGCGGGGTGATGGCACAGGTCGCCTACCCCGTCTACTCGCGCGCGGCCGGCGACATCGCGAAGCTGCGCTCGATGTACGAACGCGCCGCCCGCGTGCACGCGGCGATCATCTTCCCTCTGCAGGCCCTCTTGATCGTGCTGGCGCCGGTGCTGATCCCCTACGTATTCGGCAGCGCCTGGGCCCCCGCCGTGCAGGCGACGCAGATCCTCGCCGTCGCCGGCATGTTCGCGACCGTGATGGTCGGCTACCCGCAGGTGATGCTCGCGCTCGGCCGGCCGCGGCAGCTGCTCTCGTTCAGCGTCGTGCGACTCGGCCTCTACGCAGCGGTCGTGCTGCTCGCGTCCCGACACGGCCTCGTGACGGTGGCGCTTGCGGTTACGGGCGCCTACCTCGTGCTGCTGCTGATCGCCTATCGCTTCCTGCTGCAACGCTACGCCGGCATCTCGATCCGCCGGCTGGCGCCCGAGCTCGGGCCGGCGATCGCCGGATGCCTGGCGATGCTGGCCGTCGCGATGCCGCTGATGGGAGCGCTCGACGGCAAGCTGCCGCGACTGCTCCAGCTCACGCTCGTGAGCGCCGTCGCGCTGGGCGTGTACGCGACCGTCCTGCGCCTGGCGTTCCCGGCCGCGTGGGCTGACGTCCGCACGCTGCTCGTGCAGGTACTCGGACCGCTGGCGCGGCGGTTTCGCCGCAGCGGCGGCGCCGGCACCCCCGATCCAGGTGACGCGATCCCCGCCGGAACCGCGTAAAAGCCAGCCGCCCACAGAAACGTTACTTAGCTGTGTCCTCGCCGATGATCGACCAGCGCATCTCCTCTCCGGGCCTCGATGTCGGCGCGCCGGCGCTCGCCGCGCCCCGCAGCGGCAGCCGGCTGATCGGCGCGAGCTGCCGAGCCCTGGACATCGTCGGCGCGGCGCTGTTGCTCGTGCTGCTGGCGCCCCTGCTCGCCGCGATCGCGATCGCGGTTCGGCTCGACTCCCCCGGTCCTGCCGTGTTTCGCCAGCAGCGCATCGGGCGCGGGCGGCGGCCCTTCACGGTCAACAAGTTCCGCTCGATGCACGACGGCGCCGCCCACGACCGGCACCGCGAGTTCGTCCTCGGGCTGATCAAAGGCGAGCCCCCCCGCCACGACATTTCCGAGCCCGCCCACGAGAGCTCTGCCCGCGAGAGCGCTCGTCCGAACGCCGCCGACCAAGACAGCCCCGATCACGACGACGGCCCGCGTCCTTATTACAAGATGGTCGCCGATCCACGCATCACGCGGGTCGGGGGCATCCTGCGGCGTTCGAGCCTCGACGAGCTCCCCCAGCTGTGGAACGTGCTGCGCGGCGACATGTCGCTCGTCGGGCCGCGCCCGGCGATTCCCTACGAGGTCGATCACTACCCGCCCGCGTGGCTGCACCGCCTGGCCGTCAAGCCCGGGATCACCGGCCTGTGGCAGGTCAACGGTCGCTCGCAGGTGACGCTCGAGGAGATGGTCCGCCTCGATGTCGAATATGCGCGCCGGCGCACGCTATGGCTCAACATCCGGATCCTGGCGCGGACGGTGCCCACCGTGCTGAGCGCCAAAGGGGCGTGGTGAGGCGGCCCGCCGCAGCACTGGACCCTGCGTAGCCCCAGCCGCCGCATGGGGGACCTGCATAACCTAGCCTCGCCGCACGGACCCCCTGGCCTCGCTGCACAGGACCCTGCGCAGCCTGGCCCGCATCGCTCAGTGGTCTATTTTCTCGGTGTGGCAGCCGCCGATCAAGCCCTCCGCGTCGTGCTCGCCGACGACCACCACTTCTTTCGTGAGGGGCTGCGCGGCGTGCTCGTGGCCGACGGCATCGCGGTCGCCGGCGAGGCCGTCAACGGCGCCGAGGCGGTCACGCTCGCGCGCGACCTGGCCCCGGATGTCGTGGTGATGGACCTCGAGATGCCCGGATCCGATGGGATCGACGCGATCGCCCAGCTGACCGCCACGAGCCCCGGCATCGAGGTCGCGGTCCTGACCGTATCCGCCGACGGCGATGACGTGCTGCGGGCGCTTGCTGCGGGCGCCCGCAGCTATCTACTCAAGGACACGCGCACGGACGCGCTCGCCGGCTGCATCCGCCAGACGGCCGCCGGCCAGACGGTGCTCTCCCGCGAGGTGGCCGCGACGCTGACCGCGCGCGCGCTCGAACGGGCGCGCGAGGATGGCGCCGCGGCGCAGGCGAGCGCCGAGGTGCCCACGCTCACGGCCCGCGAGACCGACGTGCTGCGGCTCGTCGTCGACGGCGCCGACAACGCCGCGATCGGCCTGGCGCTCTCGATCAGCCCGCACACCGTGAAGCAGTACATGACGAACATCTTCGAGAAGCTCAATGTCAACAGCCGCGTGCAGGCGGCCGTCTACGCCGTGCGCTCGGGCCTCGTGTAGATCCCAGACAGTCCGGGCGCCATCTCCGCGCGAGTGCGGTCCCACGCCGGAGCGTGGGACACCCGCGAGGACCCTCCCTCTCCCGCGGACGCCTGCCCCGCCGCGACATCGGCTTCGCCCGCGAACGCCTGCTCCTACGCCACGGCGGCGTCGCCGGCGAGCGCCTGGACCGCGGCCTGCCGGTCGGCGACGCCGAGCTTGGCGACGCCGGTGGAGATGTGACGGCGGACGGTGATCGGCGAGAGCGCGAGCGCCTCGCTGATCTGCATCGTGCTGCGGCCGAGATGCAGCAGCCGCAGGATCTCCGACTCCCGACCGGTCAGCTCCACCTCGCCGACGCGAACGGGGTCGGCGATCTCGGCCGTGAAGCCACGGAATTCGTCCAACACGAGCCCGACCAGCGTGCGCGGCAGCGCCGCCTCGCCCTTCAATACCCCGCACAGCGCGGCCGGCAGCCGGTCTGGATGCGTGTCCTTCGGCAGGAAGCCGACGGCCCCGGCCCGCAACGCCGCGATCACATCCTCGGTGCGCGTCGACACGGTCAGCATCACCACGCGCGTCGCGACGCGCGCGTGCGCGATCCTCGCGGCGGCCTCGATGCCGCCGCCGGGCATCGAGACGTCGAGCAGGCACACGTCGGGGCGCAGGCGCAGGACCGCGTCCACGGCCGCCTCGCCGTCGGCGACCTCGGCGAGCACCTCGAAGCCGCCGCGCATCAGCGACATGCGCACGCCCATCCGGATCACCGGATGGTCGTCCGCGAGCACCACCGTCGGCGCCGCGGCCGTGGGCGCCGCCGCTCAGAGCGCTCACGGCAGCACGACCTCGACCAGCGTGCCGGTGCTCCCGGGCACGCTCGCGATGCGCAGCGATCCGCCGAGCGTCTCGGCGTGCCGGCGCATGCTCTCGATGCCGAAACCGCCGCCGCCGTCGGACCTGGCCGAGTCGAACCCGCGGCCGTGATCGCGCACCCGCAGCCGCCACTCGTCCGCGTGACCGAGGCGGACCTCGACGAACGACGGGTCCGGCGTGCTTGACGGCGTTCGTGACGGCCTCGCGGCCGACGTGGAGCAGCGTCCGCAGGGTCAGATCGTCGGGCTGTGCCGAGGTCGCGACCCCCTCGTCGGCATCGAAGCTCAGCGGCACGCCTCTGGCGGCGGTCAGCACGACGGCCTCGACGGCCTCGACGACCGGCTCGCGATCGCGGCCGACCAGGCCGCCGATCACGTCGCGAGCGCCGGCGAGAGCGCGTTCGCCCGCCGCGACCACGACGCTCGCCTGCGGCGCCGAGACCGGATCGTCGGCGAGCGTTCGTGCCGTCGCGAGCGCGAGCGAGAGATCCTGCATGATCAGGTCGTGCACATCGGCGGCCATCCGGCGCCGCTCGTCCGCGAGCGCCTCGGCAAGCGCCCGAGGACCGGCTGCCCCTTTGTCCCTGCGTGCGGTGATCATTCCCTGTTGCACCTCTCGTCATCCTTGACGTTTGAGCTCGACCTTGACCCTGTACGACGCCCCTGACCGAAGGGCGTCCACTGCCCTGCCTTTCCTTTCTACCTCACACAGTTCACGCCGACCCACGTCCGGTAGGGCCCTCGTCGACTTCTGTAAGGCGGAGGATTATACGCTTCTAAACCGCAATTTGCGAGCTATTTCCAGAATATCTTTCCCAATTTGCGAAGAATCCGACCGGACGAAACGGTCTTGATGGTCCCCTACTCGGCCTCCCGGAACAGCGCCAGCAGCGTGAGCGCGAGGATCTTCAGGTCGAGGCCCAGCGACCAGTGCGCGATGTAGTAGTTGTCCCACTCGACGCGCTCCGCGAGCGAGGTCTGCCCGCGCAGGCCGTGGACCTGCGCCCAGCCGGTGATCCCCGACTTGACGCGGTGGCGGTCGTCGTAGCGGATGATGTCGTGGTTGAACAGCTCGACGAACTCGGGGCGCTCGGGGCGGGGCCCGATCAGGCTCATCTCGCCGCGCAGGACGTTCAGCAGCTGCGGCAGCTCGTCGATCGAGGAGCGACGCAGGAAGCGCCCGACCGGCGTGCGGCGGTCGTGGACCCTCGACTCCGCCCGGAGCCGTGTCCCCGCCGAGCAGCGTCTCGAGCGCATGGGCGTCGTCCTCGCCCGGCTCGGGCTGGGAGGGGTCGATCGACATCGAGCGGAACTTGTAGAGGTCGAAGACCTTCCCGTCGCGGCCGATCCGGCGCTGGCGGAACAGCACCGGCCCCCGCGAGCTGAGCCGCACCGCGAGCGCCGCGCAGAGCAGCACCGGCGAGAGCACCACCAGCAGCACCAGCGCGAAGACGCGGTCGAACGCGTGCTTGAGCGCGAACTGCACGCCCCGCGGGTTGACCGTCGTGAACGACATCAGCGGCAGCCCGCCGACGGTGTCGTAGCCGACGCGGTTGTTGATCGTGTCGAACATCCGCGGCACGACCGAGACCTCGACGCCCAGCTCCTGGCAGCGCTGGATCAGGCGGCTGACGCGCTCGTCGGCGACGGAGGAGAACGCCACGATCAGATTCCGCACGCCGGTCCTGCGCACGGTGTCGTCGAGATCCTCGACGGTGCCGAGCACCGGCATCTCACGCCCGCCGACCTCGGCGATCGAGCGCGGATCGTCGTCGAGGAAGCCGATCGGCGCGAGCCCGTACTCGGGGTGGTGCTCCAGCCGCCGCGCCACCTGCGAGCCGACCAGGCCGGCGCCCATGATCAGCACCGGCTTGCCGACGAGCCGTTTCGCGCGGGCCCAGCGTTGCGCGAGCGACAGCAGCACACGCCCGGCGCCGACCGCGAGCAGCGCGAACAGCCACGTCCGCACCCAGTCGGCCTGGCTCGGGACGTGCCCGTTGACGAACAGACCGAGCATCGCGACCGTCATCGCCGCGACCGACACGGCGCTCACGACCGGCGCGACACCGTCGAGCACCAGCGCGCGCAGACGCGTGCGGTACAACCCGCGTATGTAGAGCAGCACCATCACCAGCGGTGGCAGGAACAGCAGCGGCACCCGCATCGCCGGGGCGTGCAGGGCCGCGCCCACGCCACCGAGGGCGAGGATCACCGCCGCGTACAGCAGCACGAAGTCGACCGCCGGGCGCAGCACGTTCCAACCCGGCCCCTCCAGCAGCCATTGCAGTGGCCCACCGAAGAGCCCCCTGCGCAGCGCCTTCGGTCCCGGCGCATCGCGCGCGGCGGGCAGCTGCCCGGTCAGCGGCAGCGTCGTGGAGGTCTGTTGGGAGATGTTCGGGGGATCCATTGCCGGAGGGACTCCTGTCCCTTACTCACTTCCTACTCCTACTCGGGTTCTACGCTCCATCGCTTTAGCCGCCAAGGCCTTTTCCGGTCGCCGCGGGCCTCCCGGTCGGGGCCTGCGCCCGGGCCAGCCGCCTAGTGACGAGGCCCGTGGCGCCCAGCACCGCGAGCACCACGAGGAGATACCCGAAATCGGCCGCGGAGAAGCCGAGCGCACCGGATCCTGCGGAGCTTGGCTTGGAGGCGTCATCCAGGGGTCGAACTGGATACGCGCGAGCGGCGCCGCCGGATGCCTTGGCGTGCTCGCCGCGCGAGGCGCCTGCACCGCCCGTGGCCTTTGCTGCCGCGCCCGCGCCGGCCGCGCCCCCTTTCGCGCTCCCTTCCGGGCCCTCCCCGCTCGCGCCGCCCGCAGCGGCTTCTCCGCCGCCGGCGGCTTCGGAGTCCGTGGAGCCGCTCGATCCCGTCGGTTCGCTCGAGCCCGAGGAGCCGCTCGAGCCCGCGGAGCCACCACCGCCCGCGGAGGGACCACCGATCAGCGCCGAGCCGAGGATCGCCTGGTTGCCCGCCCCCGGTCCGCCGTAGCCACTGAGCAGCGAGTTGGCTGAAGCGGTAGCCGGCACGACGGCCACGAGGGCCGCCAGCAGGGCGGTCGTGAGAGAGATCTTGCGATGGCTTTTCATGAGCTGCTTCCCAACCTTGGGTTTCCCGTTCGCCTCGACGACATCGCTGTCGCTCCCGTGCTCCCTACCGCCCTCGCCTCACCTCCCAGCGTCAGGATCTTCAAGCGCGACCGCGCTCGACTGACCTCCTTCAAGCTAGCGAACGCTGAGGGTCGTGTCGAGCCTCAAACCCTCTAAACACGCTGGTTTCAAGCAAGTTGCTGAGCGTTGTGCAGGATTGATCGATTGAGTTCCTCGATGCTCACCCGCTTGCCTTCGCGCGCCAGTTGCAGGGCCTGCCGGGTCAGAGGATCGCGGGGGTTCAGCCGTGCCGCGCGCTCGAGCAGCGCGAGCGCCCTGCGCGGCTCGTTCTCGCTCGAGGCGATCGCCCCGAGCTCGAGCGTCGCGTAGGCGTCGCCGGGCTGGCGCCCGAGCGCCAGCGTGAACTCGTGGTCGGCGCGCGCGTCCTCGCCGAAACGCAGCGCGATGCTCCCGGCGACGAGGTACGGTTCGTCGCTGAGCGGGTTCAGCGACGCCGCTTTGTCGAGACGGGCGTAGGCGGTCTGCGGCGACGTCGTCCAGACGCGCGCCGCGCTCTGCACCTCCCGCTCGCTCAGCCACGGAGCCGCGAGCGACAGCGCCGCCAGCAGTGCTGCGGAGATGCAGACGCCGATCGTCAGCCGGCGCAGACCTGCCGGCCGCGAGCCGGCCGGGCCAGTGGGCCCAGGTCGTGGCGCCAGCCCGCAGGCCAGCCCCAGCAGCGCGAACGCGGGCGCACCCAGCCCGGCAAACTCCCAGAACCAGTCGAACGAGCCATGCACGACCCAGTAGGCGAACCCCGCGAGCGCGGCCGCCACGACGGCACGCCCGAGCCGGTCCGGGCCGCGCAGGCCACGGGCGGCCGCCACGAGCGCGGCGCCGAGGCCGACGAGCGCCAGCAGCGCGCCGACGAGGCCCGTCTGCGCGAGCGTGCGCAGCTCGACGCTATGGGGATAGTGCGGAGTCTCTTCGCTGCGCCCGTGGGCGAGATACTGCTGCTGGAAGTTGTCCGCGCCAATCCCGACGAGCGGATGGTGAAGGAATTCGTCGAGCGCCACACGGTAGAAGTCGTAGCGGTTGCTGCCGAGCCCGCTCACGAGCCGGTTGCCGCCCTTGCTGTTGGCGCTGTAGCCAACCTTGAACGTGTGCCAGCCGTGTTCGACCCGGCGCACGGGGTTGCCCGACGCCGCTATGCCACCAATGAGGATCGCGACGAGCGCCAGGATCGCGACTGCCCCGACACCACGATGCACGCGCGCGGCGGTGCTCGCCGAGAAAGATCGCCGCTGCTCGAGCGCCGCGCCCAGCGCAACCACGAGCCCCACCACCAGCGCCGCGAGCAAGATCGCGGTAGTGGCCGTGTGTATCGCTGCCTCGGCATTCCGACCGCCTTCGAGGCGTTCCCCGACGCGCAGCACCGACGGCGCGAAGGCGGCGATCCCGGCCGCGACCGGCACGAGCAGCGCGAACGTGCGCACGCGTCCCGGCAAGAGCGCGAACACGAGCACGAGCATCACCGGGGTCGCGTACAGCGAGCCGCGGCTCACGCTCAGCAGCGCGACCCCGGCCAGCAGCACCGCGCCGCCCGCGAGCAGCCCGCGCACACTCCAGTGCAGTCGCGCCTCGCGCGCCAGCAGCAGCGCCGGCCAGAACGCCATCAGCCACTGGGCGGCGTTCGCGTTCGCGTAGCCCGACGGGTAGACGAGACGCCCCCCGGGGAGCAGGACTGCCAGGCGCGCGGTGACTGCCGGCGGCGGCGTTCACGTGCAGCGCGACGAACGCCGCCAGCACGATCATCGCCAGCACCCACGCCCCCAGCAGCAGCGCCGCGCTGCGCCCGCGCTGGGGCCAGAGCGCGAACAGCGCGAACACGAGCAGGTAGAGCAGCGTCCGGTTCGCCCCTTCCCAGGCGACCCCCGGCACCTGCGGCCCAGAGGATCGAGGCGAAGCTCAGCACCGTGTAGCCCGCCAGGCAGCCGACCGCGATCTTCACCCCAGCGGCACCGCCCGCACGTCCAGCCCGACCGCTGCCCAGCGCCAGCCCGAGCAGCGCGAGCACGATCAGCCCTCCGGGCGCCCAATGCGTGACCGGGTAGCCCGCCTGGCTGGTCGCCCAGACGGCGAACAGCGCCACGGCGACGAGCGCGGGGACGGTCGCCGGAGCTATGCGGAGACTGTCCAGCAAGCTGGCCTTGGCGCCGCTCGGCGCGCGCGATTGGGGAGTTGTGGACATCTGCCGGCGAGGCTATCGGGAGCACGGGCGCCGCGGAGGAGCCCACGGTAAATAGAGTCTTCGATCGTCCTGAGCGTGACGCAGACCACCTGGTTGCAGGCGCGTGGGACGCGAGGCTCGTACAGTCAGAGGAGTCACAACCCGATCGACCGAGGAGGTCCAGACCGTGAGCTCAACCGACGACCTGCTCGAGAACGCGCGCGCGTACGCCGAGAGCTTCGACAACGGCGAGGTGCCGCTCCGGCCCGCCCGCAAGGTCGCGGTGCTCGCGTGCATGGACTCGCGCATGGATCTCGTCGGCCTGCTCGGCCTGGAGCTGGGCGACGCCCACATGATCCGTAACGCGGGCGGGGTCGTGACCGACGACGCGATCCGCTCGCTGGCGATCTCGCAGCGGATGCTCGGCACGCAGGAGATCGTGTTGCTCCACCACACCGACTGCGGGATGCAAACGTTCTCCGACGACGACTTCAAGCGCTCGCTCCTGGAGGAGACCGGGATCAAGCCCGCGTGGGCGGTCGAGGCGTTCGACGATCTCGACGAGGACGTGCGCCAGTCGATCGCCCGCATCCAAGCGAGCCCGTTCATCCCCCACAAGCACTCCGTGCGCGGCTTCGTCTACGACGTCCACACGGGAGAGCTGCGCGAGGTGTCCTGAGGACGGATAATCGCTCGGTGCAAGACGCCGAGCAGCTCGTCCGGTTCTACGACGAGGGCTACAACCAGGCCCCCGCCGACGCCGCCCGCTACGCGAGCTGGCGCGCGCTCGGTGCGGTCGGAAAGGCAGACCACGTGCTCGCGCTCTGCTCGTGCGCGGGCCTGCGGGCGGGCGGGCATCCGATCGATACGCTCGAGGTCGGCTGCGGCGACGGCGCGCTGCTCTCCGAGCTGCGCCGCCGCGGCTTCGGCGGACGCCTCGCGGGCGTGGAGATCACCCAAGCGGCCGTCGCGATCGCCCGCACGCGCGAGGAGATCGACTCCGTCGAGCTCTACGACGGCCTGCACCTGCCCGCCGCCGACGGCGCCTACGATCTCGGGATCCTCTCGCACGTGCTCGAGCACGTCCCCGACCCGCCGGCGCTGCTCGCCGAGGTCGCCAGGGCCGCGCGCGCGGTCGTCATCGAGGTGCCGCTCGAGGAGAACCTCTCGGCCCGGCGCGCCTCCAAGCGCGAGCACGCCGACGAGGTCGGCCACCTGCAACGGCTCTCGCGCGGCGATGCCAGAGAGATCGTCGCCCGCGCCGGCCTGCGGATCGCCGGCGAGCTGGAGGACCCGCTGCCGCTCGCGGTCCACCGCTTCTTCGTCCCCGACACGTCCGCGGCACGGGCCAAGGCCACAGCCAAGTGGGCCATGCGCGCCGGCCTGCACCGCCTCGCTCCGGGCCTCGCCAGACGCCTCTACACGGTGCACTACGCGTGCCTGTGCCTGCCGTACGAGTAGCGCCTCTCCCGCACTCAGACTCGGGAGGCCCTCTGGGAGTCGTGCGCCAAACCGGGTGCATGATGCGCCGGCTGTGGCGCATCGATTTGCCCATGCCCGGCCCGGCTCGATTCGATAGCTTATGTACTGGCTACCTGGCCAAAGTCGACCGCGATAGAGGAGCAGACCGATGGCGACCGCTACGAACCAACCCTCCAGCTCGACGGACGCGCCCGGCAGCGGCGAACGCCCACCTGCCGACCGACGCGATCACCTACGAGGATCTCTACTCGCGCTGGGAGCGCGGCAACTGGAGCGCGATGGACCTCGACTTCACCGAGGACGCGCGCCAATGGCGCGAGGAGTTCACCGAGTTCGAGCGCACGGCCGCGCTGTGGAACTACTGCCTGTTCTTCTGGGGCGAGGACGCCGTCGCCGACAACCTCTCCCCGTACATCGATGCGGCGCCACTGGAGGAGCAGAAGTACTTCCTGACGACGCAACAGGTCGACGAGGCGCGGCACGCGGTCTTCTTCAAGCGCTTCATGCAGGAGGTCTGCGGGATCGGCGACGGCTCGATGCACAGCGGCCTGCAGGCGATCAAGCCCCAGTTGACGCCCGGCTTTCGCAAGATCTTCGACCGTCTCGACACGATCGCCGACGAGCTGCGCGCCGACCGTTCGCGGGCCCAGCTCGCCGCGGCCGTGACGCTCTACCACGTCGTGATCGAGGCGGCGCTCGCGCAGCCCGGGCAGCACTTCATCTGCAGCTACCTCGAACAGCGCGACGTGCTGCCCGCGTTCCGTGAGGGCATGCAGAACATCGCCGCCGACGAGCAGCGCCACATCGGCTTCGGCGTGAAGCTGCTGTCGGACCTCAAGCGCGAAGACCCGGTCGGCGTGCCGCAGGCGGTCGCCGGGCTGCTGCGCGATGTCACCCGCTACACCGCTCAGGTGCTGATGCCGCCCGGCTGGGACGAAAACTACATCACGGTCTTCGGCGCGACCTACGACGAGGTCGGCGTCGAGGGACTGACCTCGATGACCACGAAGCTGCGCTCCGCCGGCCTCGCGATCGAGACGCTTCCCGGACCGGCGCTGTTGCCGCCGGGCCTGTCGCCGCTGGAGACCTCCCAGCGCGGGCGCGCGCTGGCGCAGGCGGGCATCATCGGCGTGCGCGAGGGACCCTCGAAGCGCGATCCGGAGACGGTCGCGCTGCTGTTCGACTCGATCCGCCGCCAGGTCAACCCCAAGCATGGGCTGTCACGAGCCACGACCTTCCAGTGGGAGTTCACCGACCCCGACATCCCGACCTGGCATCTGACCGTCAACAACGGCTCCTCGGTCGTCGAGCAGGGCGAGGCGCTCAGCCCCGACCTGCGCCTGCGCGTCGCCTACCAGGACTGGGTCGACATCATCGGCGATCGGCTGGACCCGCGCCGCGCCGTCCTCACGGGCAAGCTGCGCCCGCGCGGCAACCCGCTCGCGTTCGGCAAGCTCGGCAAGGTCTTCCCGCGCGGCTGAGGCTCGGCGGCGCGCCGGCTACTACCCGAGCCCGAACTCGCGCTGGGCGGCGTTCCCGCCGCTGCTCGATCGTGTCCTGAGACGAGGACGACGGCGCCTGCGACGCTCCACCGGAGGCCGGCGGGGTCGGTGGAGGTGAACTCTCCGGACCTCGTGGAGGCCACCCGCGCGCTGGGCTCACTCTGAGGAGGACGGAGGAGGAAGAAGAAGAGAGAAGAAGTCGTGGATCTGGCGAGAGCGTGCTCGGGCCCGAACTCGCGGCTGGCCTTGGCGGCGGCTGGGAGGATGTGCCGCGGCGTCGTCGCGAGTCGCGTTCGAGGACCCGCCGCGCGCCGTGCGGTGGGCACGGTCACGGGCTGAGCGTCCGCGATCGACGAGCTCAGCGCCGTCTGCGCCACGGGTGCACTGGCCACGGATGCACCGGCGCCATGCTCGACATGACTGTGATGGACGGCGTGCCGCGGGGCGTTGGAGCGCCGGTCAGTGCCACACAGCCCGCACCGAAGCCCACGCACCAGACAGCCGACGGCGAGCTTCGCACCGACCCCCTCCCGCCAGCAGCCAGCCCCCGCCCGCGGCCCCACCGGCGCCCGCGGCACCCGCGCTCGCGCCGGCGCCCATCCCCGCACCAGATCCCGCGCCGCACCGGTGCCGGCGCCTGCTCCCTGCCCCGCCGCTCGCCGCAACACCGGTGCCCGTCCCCGCGCCGGCCATCCCCGCGAGCGCGCCCGCCCCGAGCACCCCCGGCAGGAACGGCACCGGCAGCACCGCGGCGAGGCCGCGCAGCGAGAGGATGTAGGCACGGCAGGCGGGGCACTCGCGCTGGTGTGCCATCGCCAGCCGGTAGCGCTCTCCCGCTGGGTCGAGGATGCCGAAGGCCAGGCCGCGCATCAGCGAGCCCTGCTCCTCGCACCAACCGCCGCCGCGGATCGTCTCGACCAGCTCGCCGACCTTGCCCGCGACCCCCGGCCGCCCCGGACCGGGGCCCTCCATCAGCTTGCGCATGCGCTGCTCCGAGATCCCCATCCGCGCGGCCGCCTCCGCGCGCGAGAGCCCCTGCAGGTAGCAGAGCGCCGCGGCCTGGAGCTCGCGCTCGCTCGAGCCGCCCGCGCAGCCCCTCGAACACCTGGCGCAGCCTGATCCGATCGTCGAGCTCCTCCGCGAAGTCGCGCTCCCGCGCCGGCTCGCCCACGCCGCTCGCCATCGGCGTCCTGCGGGCCCGTCCGGCGCGCCGACGCCCTCGGTCGGGTAGCTGCGCCGGCGCGAGCGGTGCTCCTCGATCGCCCGGCGATAGGTCACCAGCGCGAGCCAGCCGGTGGGGTTGGCGATCTCCTCGCCCGCCAGCATCGCCGCGTAGAGGCCCTGCCACGCCTGCGCGTAGCAGGCCTCCAGATCGCTCGCGTCGAGGCTCACGCCGCTCGCCCGCAGCCGGCCCCGCACCGTCCCCATCACCCTCCCGCGCAGCCCCTCGAACTCCTTGCGCAGCATGCGCTCGGCACGGTAGCGACGCACGGTCAGCGGGCTCACTGTCCAAAAGACTAAGAACTACACGAATTTTGGCTCAGTGAAATGTCGCTATTTGCTCAAAACTCGTGCCCTCGCGCGCGCGTTCTGGCGCGCAAACGACCGCTCGACCCGAGGACGGCTCACCCGCCGGCGAACTGCTCGATCTGCGCGAGGCTCATCGCGCGCATGTCCTCGCCCCTGCGCTCGGCCTCGTGCCACTGCACGATCCGCTCGAGCGCCTCGCCCAGGTCCCACTCCGCGCGCCAGCCCAGCTCGCGTTCGGCCTTGCCCGAATCGAGCGCCAGATAGCCCGCCTCCGGCGGGTTCTCGGCGCCGTCCAGCTCCCACCGCAGCGCGCCCTCCCACAGCTCCTCGAGCCGCTCGACGATCCAGCCCACCGTGCGCGCGTCGCCGTCGCGCGGGCCGAAGTTCCACGCCTGCGCCGCCCCGCGTCCCGGCGAGCCGCACAGCTCCTGCGCCAGCAGCAGGTAGCCGCTCAGCGGGTTCAGCACGTGCTGCCACGGCCGCACGGCATCGGGGTTGCGCAGCTTCACGGTCTCACCGGCCCGCACCGCGCGCACGATGTCGCCGATCAGCCTGTCCTCGCCCCAATCCCCGCCGCCGATCACGTTGCCGGCGCGCGCGCTCGCGATTCGGACTCGAGCTCCCGCCCGCTCCGGGCGGAGTCGTCCTCGGCGTCCTCGGCGGAGAAGAACGAGCGCCGGTAGGAGGCGGTCACGAGCTCCGCGCACGCCTTCGAGCTCGAATAGGGATCGCTCCCGCCGAGCGGATCGCCCTCGACGAAGCGCCGCGGAGCGGACGGGAATCGGCCGGGACAGATGGGGCTCCCAGAGCGAGCGGGACTCCAGACGAAGGGTTCTCGTAGCACTTGTCCGAGGTGACCACCACCACCGCGCGCACGTCGCCGGGCTCCAGGCGCACCGCCTCGAGCACGTTGACGGTGCCGAGCACGTTCACCGCGTAGGTCAGCGCCGGATCCCGCAGCGAGCGCCGCACCATCGGCTGGGCCGCCAGGTGCAGCACGACCTCGGGGCGCGCCTCGCGCAGCGCGCCGCGCACCGCCTCGGCGTCGCGCACGTCGCACGGCCCGCTCGTGCTCCATCGCCGCCGCGACCCCCGCCAGCTCGTACAGCGACGGCTGCGTCGGCGGGCCCGGCGCCAGGCCGACTGACCCGCGCGCCGAGCGCCTGCAGCCACAGCGACAGCCACGCGCCCTTGAAGCCGGTGTGGCCGGTCAACAGCACACGCCGTCCAGCCCAGAAGTCGGGGTCGATCGGCATGCGGCACGTAGCGTATCCGCTCGCCGCGCATGGGTATCTTGAGCGGATCGCGAGCTCCCCGCCATCCACCGCCGCCTCCACAGCGCCCGCCCCGCCGCCGTGCGCGGAGATCCTCGGCATCCCGCTGGCGATCTCCGACTACGAGGAGGTGATGGACTGGATGGAGGCGCTGATCGCCGCCGACGGCCGCGGCTACGTGACCGCCGCGGCGGTCAACCTCGTGATGAAAGCCCAGGAGGAACCGGCGACGCTCGCGGCGACGCTCGGCGCGACGCTCGCGGTCCCCGACGGCCAGCCGCTGGTGTGGGCGCTGCACGCGCTCGGCCACCCCCGCGCCACGCGCGTCTACGGCCCCGACCTGATGGCCCACTTCTGCGCGCGCGCCGCGCGCGAGCGGATCCCGATCTACCTCTACGGAGGCCGCCACGACGACGCCGCCCGCGAGCTGCTGATCGGACGCCTGACCGAGCGCTTCCCGGGGCTCCCGATCGTCGGCGCCTCCTCGCCCCCCTTCCGTCCGCTGACGCCCGCCGAGGACGAGCACGAGCTGCGAGCTGATCGACGCCTCGGGCGCCGCGGTCGTGTGGGTCGGCACCGGCCAGCCGCTGCAGGAGCAGTGGATGCACCGGGTGCGCCCGCGCCTGTCGGCGCCGCTGCTCGTCGGCGTCGGCGCGGCCTTCGACTTCCACGCCGGCCTCGTCTCCCAGGCCCCGCCGTGGATGCAGCGCAACGGCCTGGAGTGGGTCTACCGCCTCTCGCGCGAGCCGCGCCGCCTGTGGCGGCGCTACGTCCGCTACAACCCGCGCTTCGTCGCCGGCTTCGCGCGGCAGTACGCGCGCGGCAGCCTGCCGCGGAGCCGATCGCGATCAGGGTTCCGCGCCATGACATCGACCAGACGACCCCTCGGCGCTGATCACCGGCGTCACCGGCCAGGACGGCTCCTATCTGGCGGAGCTGCTGCTCGAGAAGGGCTACGACGTGCACGGCATGGTGCGCCGCGCCTCGACGGAGAAGTTCGACCGGATCGAGCACCTGCGCGACCGCATCACCCTGCACCAGGGCGACCTGCTCGACCAGCGCTCGCTCGTCGACGCGCTGCGCGCGTCGCAGCCGAGCGAGATCTACAACCTCGCGGCGATGTCGTTCGTCGCGGTCTCCTGGATCCAGCCGACGCTGACGGCCGAGTTCACCGGCGTCGGCGTCACGCGGATGCTCGAGGCGATGCGCGAAGTCTGCCCCGAGGCGCGCTTCTACCAGGCCTCCTCGTCGGAGATGTTCGGCAAGGTGCTCGAGGTGCCCCAGACGGAGACGACGCCGTTCTATCCCCGCTCGCCCTACGGCGTGGCCAAGGCATACGGGCACTTCATCACTGTCAACTACCGCGAGTCATACGACCTGCACGCGACCAGCGGGATACTTTTCAACCACGAGTCGCCCCCGCCGTGGGCTGGAGTTCGTGACCCGCAAGATCACCTGGCACGCAGCCGCGATCAAGCACGGGCTGACCAAGGAGCTGCGCCTCGGCAACCTCGACGCCGAACGCGACTGGGGCTACGCGAAGGACTACGTCGAAGCGATGTGGCTGATGCTCCAGCGCGACACGCCCGAGGACTACGTGATCGCCACCGGCAAAGCCAACTCGGTGCGCGAGTGCTGCGAGGTCGCCTTCGACGAGGCCGGGCTCGGCGACTTCGAGCAGTACGTGACGATCGATCCCGCGTTCGTGCGCCCGGCCGAGGTCGACCACCTGATCGGCACCCCGGCGAAGGCCGAGCGCGACCTCGGCTGGGTGCCGCAGACGAGCTTCGAGGAGCTGATCCGGCTGATGACCCGCGCGGACCTCGAGCTGCTCGCGCCGACGCTGAGCGCGATGGCGGTCCCGCTGTTCGACACCTCCACGCCGCTGCGCACGCCGCTGCGCGGCGAGCTGCGCGAGGCGATCGACCGGGTGCTCGAGTCCGAGCGCTACATCCTCGGCCCCGAGGTCAGCGCGTTCGAGCGGGAGTTCGCCGCCTACTGCGGCGCCGACGCACGCGAGTCGGCGTGGCGAACGGCACCGACGCGATCACGATCGCGCTGCGCGCGATGGGCGTCGGGCCGGGCGACGAGGTGGTGGTGCCGTCGTTCACGTTCTACGCCTCCGCCGAGGCGATCCCGCCGACCGGCGCCACGCCGGTGTTCTGCGACATCGACCCCGAGACCTACTGCGTGACCGCCGAGACGGTCCGCGCGGCGCTGACCCCGCGCACGAAGGCCGTGATCGCCGTGCACCTGTTCGGCAACCTCGCGCCGGTCGCCGAGATCGAGGCGCTGGGCGTGCCGGTGCTCGAGGACGCCGCCCAGGCCGCCGGCTCGCTCGCGGGCGACGGCGGGCGCCCCGGCGCGCTCGGGACCGCGGCGACGTTCTCGTTCTTCCCCTCGAAGAACCTCGGCGCCTTCGGCGACGGCGGCATGATCACGACCTCCGACGAGCAGATCGCCGAGCGCGCGCGCACGCTGCGCTTCCACGGCTCCCACGACAAGGTCACCTACGAGCTGCTCGGCTACAACTCGCGCCTGGACGAGCTGCAGGCGGCGATCCTGCGCGTGCAGCTGCCGCACCTCGACGCGTGGGCCGACGGGCGCCGGCGGCCGGGCGCCACTACGAGGAGGCCGGGCTGGGCGAGCTCGTGAGGCTGCCGCGCGCGACCGCGGCGCCGCAGCCGGCGTGGCACCTGTACGTCGTCGCCGACCCCGACGTCGAGCGCCTGGAAAGCGCGCTCGCCGCCGCGGGGATCGGCCACAAGGCCTACTACCGCACGCCCGTGCACCGCCAGGCCGCGATGCGCGAGTGGGGCGCCGGGGTCGAGCTGCCCGCGACCGACGAGGCCGCGCGCACGCACCTGGCGATCCCGATGAGCCCCGTGCTGACGCGCGAGCAGGTCGACGAGGTCGTGGCGGCCGTCCGCCGGCCGGTAGGCCGCCGAGCGAGCGAGCTGCGTCGAGCTGCGAACAGCCGCGAGTCGCTTAACCGTGACCATGTGAACGCATCTCTCGACCCCAGCTTAGGTCGCTCGACCTGCCGTGCACGACCTCATGCGCCAGCGCTCCAGCAGGTCCTCGTCGCGACCTCGCGCACGACCGCGCCGGCACGCCCATCACGACCGCGCGCGCCGGCACGTCGCGCGTGACCACCGCGCCGGCGGCGACGAACGCCTCCTCGCCGATCTCCACGCCCGGCGTCAGCACGGTGCCGCCGCCGACCCGGCAGGCGCGCCGCAGCGTCGCGCCCCGCAGCGGATCCTCCGGGCTGTGGCGCGCCATCGTGTCGTCGTTCGTCGTCGTCGCGCCCGGCCCGACGAACACGTCGTCCTCGATCACCGTGCCCGCGGTCAGGTAGACGCTCGTCTGCACCCGCACGCGCGCGCCGACGCGAACGTCGTTGTCGACCACGCTCCCCCGCCCGATCACCGTTCCCGGGCCGATCGACGTGCGCTCGCGCACGTAGCTCTGGTCGCCGAGGATCGAGCCCGCCTCGACGCGCGCGCCCGCGAACACGATCGCGCCCGAGCAGACCTTCACTTCCGTCCCCAGCTCCAGCCGGCTGACCTCGCCCGCGGCCGAGGAGCCCGGCGCCAGCCGCGGGCGCTTGCCGAGCACGGCGTGGTCCTCGATCACGCAGCCGTCGCCGATCACGGTGCCCGCGTGCACGACCACGTAGGCGCCGAACACGACGCGTCTGCCGATCTGCACATCTCCGCCCACCATCAGACCCGGCCCGCGTGGATCCGGCCGCAGCTCGTGGGGCTCGGGGTCTTCTCTTCCGATCTCGCTCATGCTCGCCTCCAGGGGGGTCAGGACGAGGGCGGGACGCTACAGGCGAATGACGTTCTCGGCCTGCGTGCCGCGCGTGACGCCGCGCAGGTCGACGACGAGACCGCCCCGCTCGGCGATCGCCGTGTGGTCGACGCTCGGGTGCGCGGTGACGATCAGCGTGAGGTCGGCGTCCTGCGAGCGCCCGCTCCAGCGGCTGGCTCTCCAGCTCGAACTCGGGCAGCGCGGCCACGTGCGGGTCGTGGTAGCGCAGCTCGGCGCCGAGCGCGCGCAGCAGCGCGATGATCTTCAGCGCGGGCGACTCGCGGATGTCGCCGACGCCGGGCTTGTAGCTGACGCCGAGCACCGCGATCCGCGCGCCCTTCACCGGCAGCCCGGCGTCGTTGAGCACGCGCTCGACCTTCGCGACGCAGTGGTAGGGCATCTGCTGGTTGACCTTCCCCGCGAGCTCGATGAACTCGGTCGTCATGTCGAACTCGCGCGCGCGCCAGCTGAGGTAGAACGGGTCGACCGGCAGGCAGTGCCCGCCCATGCCCGGGCCGGGCTCGAAGCGCATGAACCCGTAGGGCTTGCTCGACGCGGCCTCGACGACCTCCCAGATGTCGATCCCCATGCGGTCGGTCAGCATCGCGAGCTCGTTCACGAGCGCGATGTTCACCGAGCGGAAGATGTTCTCCAGGAGCTTCGCCAGCTCCGCCGCCTCGGGACTGGAGACGCGCACCAGCTCGTCGCACACCAGCCCGTAGATCTCCTCCGCGCGCTCCGCGCAGGCCTGCGTCAACCCGCCGACGACCTTCGGTGTGTTGCGCAGCGTGAAGTCCGTGCGGCCGGGGTCGACGCGCTCCGGCGAGAACGCCAGCTGGAAGTCGCGCCCCGCCGTCAACCCCGACGCTTCGAGCAGCGGCGCGACCCGCTCGCGCGTCGTACCCGGGTAGGTCGTCGACTCCAACACGACCAGCTGCCCCGCCTGCAGGACATCGGCCAGCGCGCGCGTGGAGTCGATCAGCGGCCCCAGATCCGGCTCGCGGTTGGGCGTGAGCGGCGTCGGCACGCAGACCAGCACCGCGTCGGCCTTCGCCAGCCGCGCGTAGCGCGAGGTGGCGTGGATCCGCTCGGCGACCTCGCGCAGCTCTTCGGAGGAGACATCCTCGATGTAGGAGTCCCCCGCCTCGATCGCCTCGATCTTGCGCTCGTCGAGATCGACCGCGATCACGTCGCAGCCCTCCCGCGCGAACGCCACCGCGAGCGGCAGGCCCACATAGCCCAACCCGATGATGCCAACGGTCGTCATCTGGGCCGGCAGTCTATGGCCTAGCTCCCTCGGCCTGCAGCGCCCGCAGGTCGGCCCGCACCATCCGCTCGACGAGCTCCGCGAAGGAGACCTCGGGCTCCCAGCCGAGACGCTCGCGCGCGCGGCTCGGATCGCCGACGCTCGGGGTGCGCTCCGGGGCGCGCACGAGCGCCGGGTCGACGCGCAG
This sequence comes from uncultured Solirubrobacterales bacterium, assembly GCA_963789675.1. Classification (GTDB taxonomy): domain Bacteria; phylum Actinomycetota; class Thermoleophilia; order Solirubrobacterales; family Solirubrobacteraceae; genus Palsa-744. The sequence goes on from CAWBLR010000005.1 coordinate 301,547, forward strand.
GTAGCGCTCCGCGTCCAGGTCCACGCACGCGAACGCCGCCGCGGCGAACTCCGCGACGGTGTGCGGCACGCCGCTGGCGAGCACGTAGTCGTCGGGGCGCTCCTGCTGGAGCATCAGCCAGGCGCCGCGCACGATGTCGCCGGCGAACGACCAGTCGCGCACCGCCTCGAGCGAGCCCAGCGTCAGCTCCTCGCGCAGCCCGAGCGCGATCTCGGCCGCCGCGCGCGTGATCCGGCGCGTCACGAACCGCTCCGGCCGGCGCTCGGACTCGTGGTTGAAGACGATCCCCGAGCACGCATACAGGCCGTCGTGCTCGCGCATCGCTCCCACCAGGTGGTGGGCGGCGAGCTTCGCGATCGCGTAGGGCGTCGTCGGACGGCACGGCGTGTCCTCGCGCTGCGGGCTCTCCGGCGCCTCGCCGAAGATCGCGCCGGAGGCCGCCACGAACACCCGTGTGCCGGGGCTCAGCTCGCGCACGAGCTGCCAGCAGCTCGGCGGTCGAGCCGGCGATCGCGCTCAACGCCTCGCTCCGGGCGCTCCCAGGAGGCGGGGACGAAGGAGGGGCCGCCGAGGTGGTAGATCTCCGTGGGCCGGCTCTGCTCGATCGCCGCCCGCAGGGAGCCGGGATCGAGCAGGTCGCCGCGCACCAGCTCGACGCGCTCGCGCAGGTGCTCGGAGCAGCCGAGCGAACGTTGCTCCTCGCCGCGCACGAGGCCGGTGACGCGATAGCCGCGCTCCAGCAGCAGCTCGGCCAGGAACGAGCCATCCTGGCCGGTCAGGCCGGTGATCAGGGCATGGCGGTTCGGGGTGTTCACGCCCGCAGCTTACGTTTCACGAACATCCAGAGCGCGTTGACCGTAAATCGAACGGTTTAAGATCTGCTCATGAAGGTGAACTTGAGCCTGCCCGAGAGGGACATTGCGTTTCTCGATGAGTACGCCGCCACACACGCATCCCCGTCGCGTTCGGCTGTAGTCCGCGAGGCGATCGACGCACTGCGCGTCAGCGACCTCGAAGAGGCCTACCGCGACGCGTGGGATCAGTGGACGGAGAGTGGCGAAGCCGATGTGTGGAGATCTGCTTAGCTCACCCAGCAGCCGCCTCATAGATACTCGCTAGCCTTCCCGCGACAGCCTCCGGCGCACATAGCGCGCGCACTCGCTCCAGCCCCCGTGCCCCCGCATCTCGATCTCCGGCCACGCGGCGGATCGCCTCCGCCAGCGCACCCGCGTCGCCCGCCGGGACCAGACTCGTGCTCATCCACCAGCTCCGCCAGCGCGCCCAACCCTGCTCGCGACCACCGGCAGGCCCGCCGCCATCGCCTCGGCCGCCGCCAGCCCGAAGGTCTCGGCCGAGCGCGAGGGCACCAGCGCAATCGCCGCGCCGGCGCGCAACGCCGCCAGCTCGGCGTCGTCCACATGGCCGGCGAAGCGCACCTCCGCGCCGCGCGGCCCGCGCTTCCAGAGCGTCTCGCTCGGGACCGTCACCGGCGATCACCAGCGCCATGCCCGCCGCGCGGCAGGCATCGATCGCGACGTCGACTCCCTTCTCGGGCGCCAGGCGCGAGACCACCAGCGCGTAGGAGCCCGTGGCCGCCCGCGACGCGGCCGCGACCTCGTCCACCGGCGGGGCCAACACGTGTACGCGCTCCCAGTCAAGCGGCGCGCCGAGCTCGCGCAGCCGCTCGCGCGCGAACACGCTCGGCACGATCACCGCGTCGGCCTGCTCGGCCAGGCGGCGCTGCCACAGCGCCAGCGACGCGCCGTAGGCGGCCGCCTCTCCCAGGCTGCCACGGCAGTTCAGGCGCACACCCGGCAGCGTGTTGCGTCCGTGGCAGCGGGTGCATTCCGCCCCGCGCGTGAAGCACACGCCGATCGCGCACACGAGCCGGTACTGGTGCAGGTGCAGCACGACGCGCGCTCCGGCCTCGCGCGCCGCCGCGAGCGCACGCCAGCCGAGCGTCGGGTTGAGGTTGTGGGCGTGCACCACGCGCGCACCGGTCAGCCGTCACCGCGTGCGCCACATCCTCGGGTTTCGATCCGCCGCGCAGCAGCCCAGCCGCCGCCTCGCGCTGAGGAAGCGTCGCCGAGTCCCGGTCCAACAGCTCCGCTCGCTCTCCCAGCTGCTCGCGCACCAGCGCCATCAGGTCCTCGACCACGCGCTCCTCGCCGCCGGTGGTGCGGTAGCGGTTGTGCAGGAACAAGACCATGTCGTGCCGGGAGCCTATTCCGCCGGGGAGGCGACGCCGATCTTCGCTCCCGGGGGGAGCGCCAACCTAGACTGTTCCAGCCATGACCTCCCTCCGCATCGATCGTGATCCCGACGCGCGCGCGTCCCGACTATCTGGAGGTTGCGCTCGGCTCGATCGCCCCCCAGGCCGACGACGCGGGCGCCGAGGTGCTGGTGATCGACGACGCCGGACCCTCGCCCGCGACGCGCGCGCTGGTGGAGCGCCTCGGCGCCCGCTACGAGCCCCATCCCGCGCCCGCTGGGGCTGAACGTCGCGCGCAACACCGGCGTCGAGCGCTCGAGCGGCGAGCTCGTCGTGTTCGTCGACGACGACGTCCGCGTGCGGCCGGGGTGGCTCGCAGGCGCTGCTCGACGCGGCGCGGGAGCACCCGGACGTGGATGTCTTCACCGGCCCGATCGAGCCGCGTCTGGAGGGCGGGGGCGCGTGGGGGCCGATCCACGCCTGCGGTCGCGAGGGGCCGCCGATCACCTCCCTGCAGCTGGGCGCGCACGACGCGGACACGCGCTACGCGTGGGGCGCCAACATGACGATCCGCCGCTCCGCGCTGCAGCGCGTCGGCCCGTTCGAGGTCGCGCTCGAGTACGGCGGCGACGAGCAGGAGTGGCAGGACCGCCTGCGCATGGACACGCCGGGCGCGCGGGTGCTCTATGTGGCCGATGCCGCGCTCGAGCACCGTCGCGTCGGCGCCGACGCGCGGTTGCGCTCGCTCGCGCGCGCCGCCTACGCGCGGGGGCGCGCCAGCCGGCGCTTCGACAGCTGGCGCGGCGTGGCGCCGTCGCGTGGACGCGAGCTGCTCACGCTCGGCGGCTGCCTCGGCCACGTGCTCCGCCGCCGCTGCCCCGCCGGCCTGGTGTCGGTCGCGCACAGCGCCGGGCGCCTGCGCGAGAGCCTGCAGGGACAGGCCGACGCTCGCAGCGGCCTCGGGACGAACCCGGCGACCGGCGCGACGAGCGCTTCTTCGGCAAACGGATCGGCCGTGGGGGGCGGGGATCCGCAAGACGATTTCCTCTCCGGCGCGAGCGGCACCGTCGGCGGCGTCGATGCGATCCGTCGCGGGATGCGCGACGAGGCGGTCAACGCGTGGGAGCTCGCCAGCGGCCGGCGCCTGCGCCTGGATCACGCCGCGCGCCGCTCGCCGCCCCGGCGGAGGGTGCTCGTACTCGGCATCGAGCGCCCCGAGCATCGCGCGCTGGCGCACGGGATCCGCAGCGAGCTGCTGCGCTCGCGCCACCAGGTCGAGTTGCACTTCGAGCAGCCCGGAGATCTCGGCAAGTTCGAGAACCTCAACCGCATGCTCGCCGAGCACGCCCGCGAGGCGGGTGGAGCAAACGAGGCAGGTGCGGCAAACGGGGCAGATAGATCGAGCCAGCCCGCGACGATCGCGATCGAGGCCCACGACTGGCTGCTGCTCGTCGACGACGACATCCTCCTGCCGCGCGGCTTTCTCGATCGCTTCCTGTTCCTCGCCGAGCGCTTCTCGCTCGACCTCGCCCAGCCGGCCCATCGCCTGCGCTCCCACGCGGCCTGGTCGGTCACGCGCCGGCGCCCGTTCAGCGTCGTGCGCGAGACCCCCTTCGTGGAGATCGGCCCCGTGACCGCGTTCTCCCGTCGCACGTTCTCCGCCCTGCTGCCGTTCCCCGCGCTGCGCATGGGCTGGGGCCTCGACGCCCACTGGGCGGCGCTCGCGCGCGAGCACGAATGGCGCTGCGGCGTGCTCGACGCCGTCTCGATCCGCCATCGCGCCGCGCCCGCCGCGTCGGCGTACTCGCGCGAGGCGGCGCTCGCCGAGGCGCGCGCCTTTCTCGCCGAGCGACCGTACCTGCCCGCGACGGAGATCCAGCGCACCCTCGCCACCCACCGGCACTGGTGAGGAGGACTGCGATGAGCGCGCGGCAACAGCACAGCGGAGCACCGAAGGTCGCCGTCGTGGCGGAGTTCTATCCGAGCCAGGGCGACCCGGTGCTGGGCGTATGGGCACACCGCCAGGCGCTCGCCGCGCGCGACGCCGGCGCGGAGGTGCGCGTGCTCGTCCTGCACCGCCTGATCCCTCCGCGCGCCTCGTTCGCGGACGGCCCGGCCGGCGCCGCGCGCGCGCTCGGCAAGCTCGTGCGCGAACCGCGCAGGCAGACGCACGACGGCCTCGAGGTCACCTACGTCTCCTACGTCTCACCGCCGCGCGCGGGCTCCTACGCGAACTGGGGCGCATGGGCCGCGCCGGCGCTCGGGCTGGCGTTGCGCCGGCTGCACCGCTCGTTCGCGTTCGATCTGATCCACGCCCACAACGCCGTCCCCGCCGGTGAGGCCGTGCGACGCGCGCGGCGCGGACCGCGGGGAGGCGACGTGCCGCTCGTGGTCTCCGTGCACGGCGGCGACGTGCTCTACACGGCGGCGGCGCCCCCGACCGGCAGCGCCGCGGGCGCCGCCGCGGTCGCGCGCGGGCTGGGCGCCGCTCGCCTGGTGCTCGCGAACAGCCAGGGGATCGCCGAGCTGGCGCGCGCCCATGGCGCCGGCGAGACGCGCGTCGTGCACCTCGGCGCGGACCTGCCGGCACGCCCGTATTCGTCGCGTCGCACGGAATCGCCGGGGCGCGCGGGGATCGCTCGGCGGTCCGCCCGGGAAGATTGGCATCCCGCCCACCCCGCCGCCTCCAACACTCGTGACGGTCGCGCACCTGGTCGCGCGCAAGCGCCACGCGGACGTCCTGCGCGCGCTCGCGGTGCTCACCCCACGCCATCCGACGCTGCGCTACGAGATCATCGGCGAAGGCCCGGAGCGGGTCGCGCTCGAAGGGCTCGCCGCCCGCCTCGGGATCGCCGAGCGCGTCCAGTTCCACGGCCAGCTGCCGCCCGCGCGGGCGCTCGAGCAGGCGCGCCGCTGCACGCTGTTCGTGATGCCCTCGACCGAGGAGGCCTTCGGCGTCGCCTACGTCGAGGCGATGGCCGGCGGCCTGCCCGCGATCGGCTGCCGCGGCGAGCCCGGTCCCGAGGAGATCGCCGCCGTCGGCGACGGCTTCATGCTCGTGCCCCCCGGCGACATCGAGCGGCTCAGCCAGCGCATCGACGAGCTGCTCTCCGACCCCCACCGGCTGCGCGAGGCCTCCCAGCGCGCGCGCGCGACGGTCGCCGCCAGCTTCACCTGGGAGCGCTGCGGCGAGCAGACGCTCGCCGCCTACGAGCACGCGCTGCGGTGAGTCCTGCGACCGCGGTGCTTGTGATTCCCGGCAAATGCACGGAGACTGTGAGCATCCCATCGCGGAGAGTCCAGCCCCTCATGATCCCCTCCCGATGAATCCACTCGCGGGAAAGCCCGTCCTGTTCGTCACCGGGCACGCCCCGCCCGACCGCGTCGGCGCGTTCGCGCGCCTGCACGAGCTCGAGAACGTCGAGTTCGCGCTGTTCGGCGGACCCTCCAAGCACGGCGGCCCCGCGCCCGCGGTCGCGGCCGAGCGGGCGGGCGGGTTTCCCTTCCCCTACCGGCACGTCCGCCAGCACGAGCCGGCGCGGCTCGCCGCGAGCGGGCGCTACCGCGCCGTCGTCTGCTCCAGCGGCGGGCGTGTCGCGCTCAGCGCTACCTGGGCGGGCGCACGCCGCGCGGGGCTGCCGCTGATCCTGTGGACCTCGCTGTGGGCGCATCCGCGCAGCCCCGCGCACGCGCTCAGCTTCCTCGCGCTGCGGCGCCTGTACCGCTCCGCGGACGCGGTCGTGACCTACGGCCCGCACGTCAGCGCCTACGTCGCCGCGCGCGGCGCGCGCAACGTGCACGTCGCGCCGCAGGCGGTCGACAACTCCTTCTGGAGCGCTGCGGACATCGGGGCGCCGCGGTGGCCGATCTCCGTGGTGGACGCCGTGAACGAGACGGGGGCAGGCCGGCCGGGCTGGCCCGGGGAGGGCACGACGAAGTTTCTGTTTGTAGGTCGCCCCGCGCGGGAAAAGGGACTAGGGGTGCTGACCGAGGCCTGGCGCACAACAGGCCTTCTAGCCCCGCCCGCCGCGCTCGTCCTCGTCGGCGCGGGATCCAATCCCCCTTGGGTCCCCGCCGGCGGCGCGGCGGGAGCCGTTGCGGGCGAAATCCTCCGGATCGGCTCGGTGGCGCCGGTCGATCTGCGCAGCCTGTACGCCGCCTGCGACGTGCTCGTCGTGCCGTCGATCGCCACACCGACGTTTCACGAGCCGTGGGGTCTCGTGGTCAACGAGGCGATGAACCGCGGCCTGCCGGTGATCGCCTCAGACGCTGTCGGAGCCGCCGCCGGCGGGCTCGTGCGCGACGGTCGCAACGGGCTGGTGGTTCCCGCCGGCGACAGCGACGCGCTCGCCGGGGCGATCCGCCACCTGGCCGCCGACCCGGCCCTGCGCAAGCGCCTGGGCGAGGCCGGCGCGCGGGACATACGCGCCTACACCTACGAGGCCTGGGCCGGAGGCTTCTCCAGCGCGCTCGCCAGCCTCGGCCGCTCCCGTCGCCAGTCGCGATAATCCTCCTCAGCCGCGACCGGCCGATTCCGACCATGGTCGCCTACCCTGCGGCCCCGCCCGAGAGCGTTGGTAGCGTTCTTGCGCTGAAGTCATGAGAATCGTCCTCCCCACGCGAGCGCTCGCCTTGGCGATCGCGCTTCTGAGCACGGTGCTGTCGTTCGCCGTCTCCGCCGCCCCTGCCCGAGCGGACGTCGGCGAAAAGATCATCCTCCGCTGCACGCACGGCGAATCGCTGCGGGGCTTCACCCAGAAGGACTACGAAAAGGCCCTGAAAGAGCTGGAAACTAGCCTCGAAGAGTACAGCGGCTGCGCCAACCTGATCCATCAGGCACAACGAGCGGCTGCCGGCTCCCGCGGGGGGCTGGGTGGCGGTGGTGGAGGAGGAGCAGCCGGCTCGACCGGCGCGGGCACCACGAGCGCCGCCGCGACCGCCACCCCAGCCGAGCGAAGTAATCTCAGCCGCGCGCCGAGCACGGGCGCGGCGCCGCTGCACCTCGGTGGTCAGGTGATCCGCCCCGGCGTCGTGCATGTCGACATCGCCTCCGCCTTCAGCTCGCTGCCGACGCCACTGCTGGCGATCCTGCTGTTCCTGGTCGCGTGCGCGGTCGCGCTCGCGGGGGGAGTGCTACGAAACCGTGTCAGCAACCGCAACCACTGAAACGACCGATTCCGCTTCGCGCGTCGAGCTCGAGACCGCGACCGGCCAGCGCCCGGGCGGCGTGCGCCCGAGCACGCGGGGACCGTGGCGCCCAAAGCTCGGCGAGCGCGCGACGATGTGGCTGCTGACGCTGCTGAGCGCCGCGCTGTTCTGCTTGATCACGTTCTTCGCCGGCGGTGGCCTGCCGCCGGTCCAGCAGGCGACGACGACGGAGATCATCCTCACGCTCGGCGGCGGCGCGATCGTCGCCGCCGCGGTGATCCTCACACCCAGGGGCCGGCGCGTGTACGGGCTGTGGCCGGCCGGGCTGCTGCTCGCGTTCGCCGCGCTGAGCGCACTGTCGGTCGTGTGGTCGGTGCAGCCAGACGCGAGCTGGCAGAACGCCGGGCTGATGTTCGCCTACAGCGCCGTGTTCGGCGCCGCGGTCGCGCTCGCCCGTGCCGCCCCCGCGCGCTGGCCCGCGGTGATCGGGGGGGTGACGCTGGCGGCGGTCGTCGTCTGTGGCTACGCGCTGCTCACGAAGGTGTTCCCCTCGTGGCTCGACGCACACGACATCTACGCGCGCCTGCAGGCGCCATACGGCTACTGGAACGCTACCGGTCTGACCGCCGCGATCGGCGTGGTCGGCTGCATCTGGCTGGGCGCCCGCCGCCAGGGGCACGCGCTGCTGAGCGCGCTCGCCTACCCGGCGATCGGCCTGCTGATCGTCACGCTGATGCTCGCCTACTCGCGCGGCGCGCTGGTCGCGCTGGTCGTGGGCCTGGCGCTGTGGTTCGCGGTCGTGCCGCTGCGCCTGCGCGGCGCCGCGGTACTGCTCGCCGGCGCGCTCGCCGCCGGGCTCGTGGTCGCGTGGGACTTCTCCCGTAGCGCGCTCAGCAGCGACAGCGTCGCGCTGCACGCGCGCGTGGTGGCCGGGCGCCAGCTCGGCGCGCTGCTGCTCGCGATGCTGCTGCTGCTCGCGCTCGCGGGGCTCGCGATCGGCTTCGCCACGAGCCGGCACGCGCCAGCGCGGCGGACCCGCGAGAACGCCGGGGCGATCCTGCTGAGCATCCTCGTGCTCGCCGTCCTCGCCTTCGTGGGGGCACTCGCGGTCAGCCATCGCGGGCTCACCGGCAGCATCTCCCACGGCTTCCACACGCTCACCAACACCCACGCGCCGGTCCCCGCGGAGACACCCGGTCGCCTGACCGCGATCGGCAGCGTGCGCGCGGTCTACTGGAACGAGGCGCTGAAGGTCTTCCAGGCCCACCCCGCGCTCGGCGCCGGGGCGCGCAGCTACGGGACCGCCAGCCTGCGCTACCGCGCCGAGGACCTGGAAGCGAACGACGCCCATGGCTTCGTCGTGCAGACGCTCGCCGACCTCGGCATCGTGGGCCTGGCGATCGCGCTCGCGCTGCTGTTCACGTGGATCGCCGCCGCCGGGCGCGCCACGCACCCCTTCAACCGGCGCTGGACGAGCTGGCGCGAGCTCAAACGGGGCGGCTGGCAAGGCTTCGGCTGGCATCCCGTGGAAGATCGGCCCGAGCTGGGCGAAGAGCGCGCCTACAGCCCCGAGCGGATCGGGATGCTGAGCATGCTCTGCCTGGTGGTCGTGTTCGGCGTCCACTCGACCGTCGACTGGACCTGGTTCGTGCCCGGCGACGCCTGCGTGGCGCTCGTCTGCGCGGGCTGGCTCGCCGGGCGCGGGCCGCTCAATGCAGCCGCCGGCGTCGATCGTCCGGCTGTGGATCGACGATCGGTGAGGGGCGGGGCAGGCGGGGCCTCATTCAACGAGATCGGGCCGCTGCTAGCCGATCTTCGATCGGTCGGTGTCGCCGCCGCCGTCGTGGTCGCGGCGCTGCTCGCCGCCTGGGCGCAATGGCAGCCGCAGCGCTCGGCCGACGCCTCCCAGGAAGCCCTGTCGCTGAGCGCCACCAACCCCCGTGCGGCGCTCACGGCCGCGCAGAACGCGGTCGACTACGACCCGGTCTCGGCGGAAGCGCTGTTCACGCTCTCCACGATCCAGCAGCACGCCGGGCAGAGCGCGCTGGCGCGCGCGACGCTCGTGCGGGCGGTGCACCTGCAGCCGTCGAACCCGCAGACGTGGAAGGCGCTCGGCGAATACGACCTGCAGAACGGGAACCCGACGGCCGCGCTGAGCGAGCTGCGCGCGACCGTCTACCTGAACCCCCTCGCGGTCGCGCCGCTGTCGGAGATCCAGTACGACCCCGAACTGCTCGCGATCCAGAACGCCTACATCGAAGCGCTGCGCGAGAGCACAGCCGCAGCCGCAGCCACGGCCACGGTCGTCAAACACGTGACCGTGGTGCGATCGCCGACCGCCGTCACGGGCATCGTGCACTCGCCCACGGGCGTCAAAAGCGTGACCGTCGCGCGCTCGCCAGCAGCGCTCGCCGCGCGCCGGGCGGCCCTCCTGCGCGCCGCACGGCGACGTCGTGAAAACCGAAATCCTCTAGTAACTCGCTGAGCGTGCGCCGGGTGTAGAAGCGCAGGTGGTCGGCGCGGGGGTCGAAGTGAGCCGCGAACGCGCGCGGCGCGAGCGCCCAGCCGAGCATCCGCAGGCGCCCGTGGTCGGGCGTGCTCAGCAGCAGCACGCCGCCGGAGCGAAGCACGCGGCGCAGCTCGGACAGCCAGCCGGCGGTGTCGGCGACGTGCTCGATCGCCTCGCCCGCCCAGACCGCGTCGAAGCTTGCGTCCTGGAGCGGCCAGGCGCCCGCGGCCGGCAGCCGGCGCAGGTCGACGAGCTCCGGGTGGCGCTCGCGCGCGCGGCGCAGCGGCTCGGCGGCGACGTCGATCCCGACGACCTCCGCACCCGCACGGGCGAGCTCGGCGGCGAAGCGTCCCTCGCCACAACCGACGTCGAGCACCCGCTCGCCGGCACTCACGTGGCCGAGGAGAAAATCCCTTCGCCGCGCGAAGTCGACCGGCTCCAGCCCTTCCGGAATCGCCTCCCAGAGAGCCTCGTGATAGTCGTCGCTCGCGATCATCGCTGCGGGCAAGGCTAGTTCGTGCCGGTTCAAACGACGCAAAATGCGCTCTCCGGCCTCGAGAAAGTGCAGTCCGGCTGTCATCTCTACACAACCCTGTGCCAAAGGACTATCTTGCCCTGAGTGCATTCCCAGGAGGTCCTGTGAACGAACACGTGGAGTCGAGGAGCCACCCGTGAGGGTCGCCTTCGACAGCCGTCCCACCGCCGACCCACGCGGCGTGGGGCGCTACTCACGCTTTCTGCTCGACGCGCTGCGCGCCACGATTCCCGCGCACGGAGAGATCGTCGAGACGCATCGCCCCCGCCAGGCAAGCGATGTGTTTCACGCGCCCTGGATGCAGGGCGCGATGCTGCACAGCCCGTGCCCGATGGTCGTCACGATCCACGAGCTCGGCGCGCGCACACGCCTCAGCGAGCGCCTGCGCGGTGGCGGTATCCACCTGCGCCTGCGCCATCTCGCGGTACAGCGCGCGACCCACGTGATCGTCCCCACCGAGGCGCTCGCCGACGAGGCCATCGCCGAGCTCGGCTTCGAGCGCGAGCGTGTCGTCGTGATCCCGCAGGCGCCAGATCCCGCCGCCGCCACGGCCGACGAGGAGCCCTCATCGGCTCCGCCCGCGTGGACCTGGCAGGACGTCGGCCGCGAGACCTGGCGTGTCTACGAAAGCGCGCTCGCACAGCCGGAGCGCCCATGCGTAAACAGGAGGGGGATGCGAAACGGGAGGGGGACAGGTCCCCCCGGCGGGCGGGCACCCTTGGGCGACAAACTGATCGCTCGGTAAGCCCCGCATAATACACGGGAGGGGGCACTAACAGGAGGGGACCAGCCCCCTCCTGACCACCCCAAAATCAGTCCCGCCCACCCCGGCCCTGCCCTCCCCCGCCTAATATGCCCCGCGCTGCAACAACACTGCAGGGATAGTCTTGAGGATGATCGTCAGGTCGAGCGCCAGCGACCAGCGCTCGAGGTAGATGAAGTCGAGGTTGACGAGGTCGTCGAAGTCGAGCTCGGAACGGCCCGAGACCTGCCACAGGCCGGTGATCCCGGGGAGCACGAGGTAGCGCTTGCGGTGCCAGTCTTCGAGCATCTCGTAGTCGCGCTCGGGCAGCGGGCGCGGCCCGACGAGCGACATCTCGCCGCGGAGCACGTTCACGAGCTGCGGCAGCTCGTCGAGCGAGTAGCGGCGCAGCAGGCGCCCGACGCGCGTCATGCGGGGATCGTCTTTGATCTTGAACAGCGCACCCGAGGCCTCGTTCAGCTCTTCGAGGTCGGCCTGGCGCTGCTCGGCGTCGGTGTGCATCGTGCGGAACTTCAGGCACGCGAAGGGCTTCTGCCCGATTCCCCGGCGCGTCGATCGAAACACGACCGGCCCGCGCGAGGACAGCCGCACGGCGAGCGCGATCGCCAGCAGCAGCGGGCTCAACAGCACGAGCAACAGCAGCGAGCCGACCACGTCGAACGTGCGCTTGAGCGCGAAGTCGACGCCCTCGAACACGGGCGGGCTGAGCTCGAACAGCGGCACCGATTGGCCGGGCACGAACTCGGCGCGGTGGATCAGGATCTCCATCGTCGACGGCGCCAGCCTGACGCGCACGCCGCGCTGGTGGCAGTGGTCGACGAGCTCGACCGCCTCGAGCTGGGGGAAGTCCGGGTCGGCGATGATCACCTCGTCGATCCGTTCGGTATCGAGCACGCCCTCCAGCTCCCCGAGCGAGCCCAGCGAGCGCAACCCGTTCGCGGGCAGCGCCGTCGGCGAGAGGAAGCCGACGACCTCGATCGGCGAGTGCTGCGCGTCCGAGAGCGCGTGGGCGACGTCGCGGATGTGCCGGCCCGTGCCGACGAGCACCGCGCGGCGGCGGTAGCCGGCGGCGCGCAGCAGCGCGCCCGTCAGCCACTCGTAGGCCCCACGCAGCGAGGACACGTACAGCAGCGCGAAGCCGAGCGAGCCCCAGAAGATGTAGAAGCTCGAGAAGTGTTCCCCGCTGACGACGGCGAACAGCAGCGCGACGAACGCGACCTGGAACAGCGCCGCCACGATCCGCGACAGGCCGGGGCGCTGCGCGCGCTCGGCGTACAGCCCCGAGCGCGCGAACAGCAGCGCGGTCACGAGGTAGGCAAAGGCGAGGATCCGCCTGGTTTCTTCGAACGCCTGGCTCGCGTCGACGTGGCCGAACACGAGCGCCTTGATCACGAGCGCCGTGAAGATCGCGAGCGAGACCGCGACGAAGTCGAGCGCGAGCAGCGAGAGCACGCGCGCCAGGCGCCGGGCGGTGGACATCCGCAGCAGGAACGACAGCGCCGGCGGGCGCTTGCTGCGCATGTCGCGGTCGGTCGGCTCGCGGCGCGCCGTCGCCTCCGACAGCACCACGCGCTCGCGCGGCGGCGAAGGGTCGCGCCGCGCGCGCCGGGTGGGCGGAGCGGACGTTCCCGAAGAACGTTGCATCTCGCCTTTCACAACGCCTCAGACTCGCAGATGTAGCGGTCGATGGCGATTTGCAAGCTCAGCCGATCAGCACCTTCGCGCCGGAGGCGTCGATCGTGCGCTGCAGACCCTCGCGCAGCGCCACCTCGGGCGACCAGCCGAGCAGGTCCCGCGCGAGCGTGATGTCGGGCTTGCGCTGCTTCGGGTCGTCCTCCGGGAGCGCCTCGTAGACGATCTCCGAGCTCGACCCCGTCAGCTCCTTGATCGTCTCGCGCGAGCTCGAGCAGCGTGAACTCGTCGGGGTTGCCGATGTTCACCGGCTCGTGGTGCCCGGACTCGGCCAGCGCGACCAGGCCCCGGATCAGGTCGCTGACGTAGCAGAAGGAGCGCGTCTGCGAACCATCGCCGAACACCGTCAGCGGCCGGTTCGCGAGCGCCTGGCGCAGGAACGTCGGGATCGCGCGGCCGTCGTGCGGGCGCATCCGCGCGCCGTACGTGTTGAAGATCCTGACGATCGCCGTGTCGACGCCCTGCTGGCGGTGGTAGGCCATCGTCAGCGCCTCCGCGTAGCGCTTCGCCTCGTCATACACGCCCCGCGGCCCGATCGGGTTGACGTGGCCCCAGTAGGACTCCGTCTGCGGGTGCACCTGCGGGTCGCCGTAGACCTCGCTCGTCGAGGCGATCAGGAACCGCGCGCGCTTGGCCTTCGCCAGGCCGAGCGTGTGGTGCGTGCCGTAGGAGCCGACCTTCAGCGTGTGCAGCGGCAGCCGCAGGTAGTCGATCGGCGAGGCCGGCGAGGCGAGGTGGTAGATGAAGTCGATCGGCTCGTCGACGTAATACGGCTCGATGATGTCCGTCCCGAGGTGCACGAACCGCTCCGGCTCGCGGATGTGCTCGATGTTCGCCAGCGAGCCCGTCTCGAGGTTGTCGACGCAGATCACCCTGTTCCCGCGCGCGAGCAGCTCGTCGCAGAGGTGCGAGCCGAGGAAGCCGGCGCCGCCGGTGACCAGGCAGGTGGACATTCGCGCAGGATACCCGGGTGCCCGTTACCCGGGGATGACCCCGTGTCAAAAGCGCTTCCCGACGACGGCCGGCACCGACCGGGCCCTGGCGCTTTTGGCCCCGACGGCCGCAGCCCATCCCATATCATCTGAGCAATGTCCGCCACCGAGGAGCACCTGACGGTCGCCCCGATCGTCGGCCCCGACGACCCGCGCCGCTTCACCGACTCGGGGATCGAGCTCGCCGAGCTCTACACCGAGGCCGACCTGCCCGAGCAGCTCGAACTCGGCGAGCCCGGCGACTTCCCGTACACGCGCGGGGTGCACCGCGAGATGTACCGCAAGCAGACCTGGACGATGCGCCAGTACGCGGGCTACGCCTCCGCGAAGGAGTCAAACGTGCGCTACCGCTACCTGCTCTCGAAGGGCTCGACCGGCCTCTCGATGGCGTTCGACCTGCCGACCCAGCTCGGCCTCGACTCCGACAACCCGCGCTGCCTCGGCGAGGTCGGCCGCACGGGCGTCGCGATCGACACGATCGACGACATGCGCACCGCATTCGACGGGATCCCGCTCGATCAGGTCTCGACGTCGATGACGATCAACGCGCCCGCCGCCTGCCTGCTGCTGCTGTACGAGCTCGTCGGCGAGGAGCAGGGCGTGCCCTCCGAGCAGCTCCGCGGCACCACCCAGAACGACGTGCTCAAGGAGTACATCGCGCGCGGCAACTACATCTACCCGCCCGTCCCCACGATGCGCCTGACGACCGACCTGTTCCAGTACTGCCACGAGCGCGTGCCGCGCTGGAACACGATCTCGATCTCCGGCTACCACTTCCGCGAGAAGGGCTGCTCGGCCGTCCAGGAGGTCGCCTTCACGCTGTCCTCCGGGATCGCCTACGTGCAGGCCGCGATCGACGCCGGGCTGTCGGTCGACGAGTTCGCGCCGCGGCTCGCGTTCTTCTTCAACGGCCACAACAACGTCTTCCAGGAGGTCGCCAAGTTCCGCGCCGCTCGCCGCATGTGGGCGCAGATCATGCGCGAGCGCTTCGGCGCGACTAACCCAAAGGCGACGATGCTGCGCTTCCACACCCAGACCGGCGGCGTCACGTTGACGGCCCAGCAGCCCGAGAACAACATCGTGCGCGTCGCCCTGCAGGGCTTCGCCGCGGTCTGCGGCGGCACGCAGTCGCTGCACACCAACGGCTTCGACGAGGCGCTCGCGCTGCCGACCGAGCGCGCCGCGAAAATCGCGCTGCGCACCCAGCAGATCCTCGCGCACGAGTCCGGCGCGGCCGACACGGTGGATCCGTTCGCGGGCTCCTACTTCGTCGAGTCTCTCACCGACGAGATCGAACTGCGCGCGAACGAGCTGATCGAGCAAGGTCGACGCGCTCGGCGGCTCGGTCAACGCGATCCAGTTCATCACCGGCGAGATCGACGAGTCCGCCTGGGGCTACCAGGAGCGCTACCGGATCGGGCAGGACATCGTCGTCGGCGTGAACAAGTACGAGGAAGAGGGGATCGAGGTCCCGGATCTGCTGCGCGTCGACCCGGAGTCCGAGCGCGAACAGGTGGGGCGGTTGACGGAGTTCAAGGCGAATCGGGATGGGGCGCTCGTCGAGCAGCGCCTGGAGGAGCTGCGCGGGGTCGCGCGCGGGTCGGAGAACCTGCTGCCGGCGATCCGCCAGGCGTTGAAGGATCGCTGCTCGCTCGGGGAGGTCTGCGGGGCGATGCAGGACGTGTTCGGAAAGTACGCGCCGACGTTCTAGATGACCTGCCCGCAGGCGGGCAGGTCCTGGGTCGTGCATGCACGACCCAGCCATCGGCGCATGCGCCGATGGAGCAGGGCCGCATGCGGCCCTGCTTCGGGACCGCACATGTGCGGCCCCGCCAGACGGCGCATGCGCCGTCTGGATCAATAGGATCTGCTCGTGATCGCGGGGATCGCCGTCTATGACGTCGTGCTCGCGCTGCACATCCTCGCGGTCGTGTTCGCGTTCGGCGCGACGTTCGCCTACCCGGTGCTGCTTGGGGACGTCACGAAGGCCGACACGCGCGCGCTGCCCGCCCTCTACCGGGCGCTGCACGCGATCGCCAGCGCGTGATCATGCCGGGGGTCGCGCTGGTCGTGGTCTTCGGCATCTACCTGGCCTCCCACCTGCAACTGTGGAGCACATTCTTCGTCCAATGGGGGCTCGGCGCGGTTGTCGTGATCGGCGCCGTCGAGGGCATGTTCCTCGGCCCGCGCGAGAAGCGCCTGATCGAGGTGGCCGAGCGCGACGTGCGGCCGCGGGCGAGGGACCGGTCGCAGCTCGGCGCCGAGCACGACGCGCTCGTGCGGCAGATCGGCGCCGTCGGCGCGCTGATGGACCTGATCGTCTTGGTCACGATCTATTCATGGCGATCAAGCGCGTAGGCGGTTGCCCGGCGATACCCTGGGATCCATGAGCAAGGGCTACAGAGTCGCCGTCGTCGGCGCCACCGGCCAGGTCGGCACCTTGATGCTGGCGCTGCTGCGCGAGCGCTCTTTCCCCGCGCGCGAGATCGTGCCGTTCGCTTCCGAGCGCTCGGTCGGACGCGAGCTTGCGGGCGCGGGCGCGGGCGGCGAGGACATCCTCGTGCAGGGCCTCGACGAGGAGTCGATCAAGGACTTCGACCTCGCGCTGTTCTCCGCCGGCGGCGCGACCTCGGGCGAGTGGGCGCCGCGCTTCGCCGCCGCGGGGGCGGTCGTGATCGACAACTCCTCGCGCTGGCGCATGCAGGACGACGTGCCGCTCGTCGTCTCCGAGGTCAACCCCGACGCGCTCGCCTCCCATAAGGGGATCGTCGCCAACCCGAACTGCTCGACGATGCAGCTCGTCGTCGCGCTCAAGCCCCTCCGCGACGCGGCCGGGATCGAGCGCCTCGTGATCTCCACCTACCAAGCGGTCTCCGGTACCGGCAAGGCCGCCGTCGACGAGCTGCTCGACCAGTCCCATGCGCTCTTGCACGAGCGCCCGATCGCCCCGCCGCAGGCTTACGCCCACCAGATCGCCTTCAACGCGCTGCCCCACGCCGGCTCGTTCGCCGACGGCGAGGACCACACCGACGAGGAGCGCAAGCTGATCGACGAGACGCGCAAGATCCTCGCCGACCCCTCGATCCGTGTCTCCGCCACATGCGTGCGCGTGCCCGTGCTCAACGGCCACTCCGAGGCCGTCAACGTGCAGACGCGCGAGCCCCTCTCCCCCGAGCGCGCGCGCGAGCTGCTGGCCGCCGCGCCGGGCGTGCGTGTGCTCGACGACCCCGCCGCCGCGCTGTATCCGCTCGCGATCGACGCCTCCGGTCAGGACGACGTGTTCGTCGGGCGGATCCGCCGCGACCCCGGCCACGAGCGCGCGCTCGACCTGTGGATCGCCGCCGACAACCTGCGCAAGGGGGCGGCTTTGAACGCGGTGCAGCTGGCGGAGTTGCTGCACGAGCAGGGTCTGCTGAGCGCACGCGCCGCCGACGCGGTGGCGTAGACCCGACGAACGAAGATTGTCAAAGCTCCGCACTTGTGCGCATCGCCACCTGAAGGAGTCGGCGCCGCGCGCGCGAAATGATCCTCCGATGATCTCCTCGGAGGTGCAGCGCACGTTGGTCAAGTCTCCGCCCGAGCTGTGGGCGGAGCTCAGCGACCCGGACTCCCTGGCCCGCCATCTCGGCGAGCTCGGCGAGATCCGCATCACCCGCGTCGAGCCGGAGCGGACCGTGGAATGGGAGGCCGCGGACACGACCGGCAAGGTGCTGCTGAAGGCGTCGGGCTGGGGCACGAAGGTCACGCTCACCGCTGCCCGCGAGGTTGCGGCGCCGGAGCCGGCGGTCGAGCCCGAGCCGGCAGTCGAGCCCGAACCGACCGCCGAGGTCGAGCCGGCCGCCGCCGAGGTGGGGCTGGTAGATGAGGCTGGGGCGAAGATCGATCCAGTGGTGGCAGCGGAGCCCGAGCCGGAGCCGGGAGCCGTCGAAGAGCCGGAGCCCGAAGCCGTCGTCGCGGAGCCCGAGGTACGTCCTGGGTTCTTCGCCCGCCTTTTCCGTCGCCGTCCAAAGGAGCAGGTTCTTCCCGAGCTTCAGCCCGAGCCAGAATTGACGGTCGAACCGGAGCCCATCCCCGAGGATGTGCCTCCGACGCCGGAGGAGCCCCCGGCGGCTGTACCCGACATCGCCGCGGAACTGAAGGCGGCCGAGGAGGCCGCGACCGCGGAAGTCACGGCCGTGCTCACCGCCGTACTCGACCGCCTCGGCGCGGCGCACCACCGGCCGTTCTCGCGCGCCTGAGGCACCATGTCGCGGGCTCACCAATGAGCCACAAGCACGATGTCAAGCAGTTCCGGCAGGCCTGCAGAGAGGCGGGTTTGACCGTCGGTGAGCGGTATGAAGCGAGCGACGCGCTGCATGCCGAGAAGGCTTCTGGCGACGTGCAAGCAGACATGAGCTATAGAGAACTGCTGAGCTGGCTGCAACAATGGAAGGGCTCATGGCCACAGCGGTAGCCCTGGACACCTCACCTATGAACGTGCTGCGCCAGATGCGCGGGTTGATCGTCGATGCACGCATCGCCTATCCGGATGTCCTGCACGTCGAAGTTCGCGATTCGCGTGGAGATCTTTGGCGCCTTGCAACCCAAGACGCCCTGTTCTCGCCGGCAGATCCGGCTCAGCTGATCGGACGATCCGTCGACGACGCCGATATCGACGACGAGACGGGCGAGCTGCGTTGCAGGCTTTCGGACGGATCGGTGTTGGACATTCAACCCGCGCCAGCCGAGGCAGAGGACGACCCGCCCCACTGGGAGCTGCTCGGTCCTTCTGGGATCGTGCTCGAGTTCGGTCCCGGAGTGCGCTGGCAGATCAGCAGCGCCGACGCACTCGCCTCCGCACGCCGCTGAGAACCACCCCGGCGCGGCCCCCGGATAAGATCCCGCGCCGGATGGCAACGAACGCACACGACCGCCAGAACGACGCCGCGCTGCTCGCCGCTTCGCGCAGCGGGCACCGCAAACCCCCGCGCCAGAAGGCGCCGGAGACCTACGAGGAGAAGCTCGCGCAACTGCAGGAGCTGCGCGAGGCCGCGATCCACTCTTCGCCGGAGGCGGAGGAGAAGCAGCACGCGCGCGGCAAGTACACGGCGCGCGAGCGCGTGGAGAAGCTGCTCGACGAGGGCTCCTTCCAGGAGCTCGACACGTTCGTCAGGCACCGCACGTACGACTTCGAGATGCAGAAGAACCGCCCCTGGGGCGACGCCGTCGTGACCGGGCACGGCACGATCGACGGGCGCACCGTCTGCGTGTTCAGCCAGGACTTCACCGTGTTCGGCGGCTCGCTCGGCGAGGTGATGGGCGAGAAGATGTGCAAGATCATGGACCTGGCGGCGAAGATCGGCTGCCCGGTGATCGGCATCAACGACTCCGGCGGCGCGCGGATCCAGGAGGGCGTCGTCTCGCTCGGCTCCTACGGCGACGTGTTCCTGCGCAACGTCCGCTCCTCGGGCGTGATCCCGCAGATCTCGCTCGTGATGGGCCCCTGCGCGGGCGGCGCGGTCTACTCGCCGGCGATCACCGACTTCATCTTCATGGTGAAGGAGACCTCGCACATGTTCATCACCGGCCCCGACGTGATCAAGACGGTCACCGGCGAGGAAGTCGGCTTCGAGGAGCTCGGCGGGGCGATGTCGCACAACACCAAGTCGGGCGTCGCGCAGTTCGCCTCCGAGGACGAGGACGCCTGCCTGGAGGACTGCCGCTACCTGCTGAGCTTCCTGCCGCAGAACAACCTGCAGACGACGCCCCGCGTGCAGCCGTCGGACGACCCGCAGCGGATGGATCCCGAGCTCGACCACGTCGTCCCGGACAACCCGAACAAGCCCTACGACATGCGCGACGTCGTCAAGCTGATCGTCGACGACGAGGAGTTCTTCGAGGTGCACGAGCACTACGCCAAGAACATCATCTGCGGCTTCTCGCGCATGGACGGCTACGCCGTCGGGATCGTCGGCAACCAGCCCGCGCAGCTGGCCGGCGTGCTCGACATCGCCGCCTCGGAGAAGGCCGCGCGCTTCGTGCGCACGTGCGACGCGTTCAACATCCCTCTGCTGACGTTCTGCGACGTCCCCGGCTTCCTGCCCGGGCACCGCGCAGGAGTGGGGCGGGATCATCCGCCACGGCGCCAAGCTGCTGTACGCGTTCGCCGAGGCGACCGTGCCGAAGGTCACGATCATCACGCGCAAGGCCTACGGCGGCGCCTACGACGTGATGTCCTCCAAGCACCTCGGCGCGGACTTCAACTTCGCCTGGCCGACCGCGGAGGTCGCGGTGATGGGCCCGGAGGGCGCGGTCAACATCATCTACCGGCGCGACCTCGCGCAGAGCCCGACGCCGGACGAGCGCCGCCAGAAGCTGATGGACGACTACAAGGCGCGCTTCGCGAACCCCTACACCGCCGCCGAGCGGGGATACATCGACGACGTGCTGATCCCCCACGAGACGCGCCCGCGGCTGATCGCAGCGCTGGAGACGCTCAGGTCCAAGCGCGAGCCGGGCCCGAAGCGCAAGCACGGCAACATCCCCCTGTGAGGATCTCGCCCGGGACCTTCTCAGCGCAGCCACGACTGCACCCGGCGACGAGGAAGCGCATACGCACATGACCCCAGCCCACCAGATCTCCCCACCCCCCGCCTCGCCCGAGCAGGCCGCGGCGATCGCGGCGGCGATCGGACAGTTTCAGCGTGCGACCGCGCCGCCGGCGAGCCCGGGCGAGGAGCGCCCCGACCCCTGGATTCGCGCGGCTATCCTCGAAGGCGTCACGCGCGATCCAGAGCCGATGTTTCCGGCGCCTGGATAAATACCTAAAAGCCGCTAGGCTTTAGGGCAATCCCGCCCACCCAATCTCGCCCCGTCCCACTCCCCCCGGACCAGGAACCGCAGGAGGTCGCACAGATGGAGTCAGCTTCAGCCCCCGCCCAGGACTCGGGCCGCCCCGACCCCGCGCGGCACGCTCGCGGACCCCGAGATCCTGCAGAACGTGCCCGGGCACGTGATCCCGATCATCGAGCGCGAGTTCGACGACTTCAAGACCGAGGCCACGCAAATTCCTCGCCGGCGACATGCCCGAGGACGAGTTCATCAAGTTCCGCCTCAAGCAGGGCGTCTACGGTCAGCGCCAGGCCGACGTGAAGATGATCCGCGTGAAGCTGCCGTTCGGCGGGGTGACGCCGGAGCAGATGGAGTCCTTCGCGGACGTCGATCGAAAAGTACGCGCCGCTGAACAAGGGCCACATCACGACCCGGCAGAACGTCCAGATCCACCACATCCCGCTGGCGCAGATGCCGAGCCGGCGATCCGCGAGCTGGGCGAGTCGGGGCTGTCCAGCCGCGAGGGCTGCGGGAACACGGTGAGGAACGTGACCGGCGACCCGTGGGCGGGCGTGGCGAAGGACGAGCTGTTCGACATGACGCCGTACGCGGGCGCGTACGTGCGCTACTTCGTGCGCCACCCGACGACGCAGGCGATGCCGCGCAAGATCAAGACCTCGTTCGACGGCTCCCCGCGCGACCGCGCGATCTCCGGCATCCACGACATCGCCTTCCGCGCGCGCACGAAGGAGATCGAGGGCCGCGGCACCGTGCGCGGCGCGGAGATGCTCGTCGGCGGCGGCACCTCGATCATGCCGCGCGTGGCGCCCGCGCTGTACGAGTTCGTCGAGCTCGACAACGGCGAGTACCTGAAGCTCGCCGAGGCCGTCTTCCGGATCTTCGACCGCCAGGACTGGCTGCGCCAGAACCGGGCGCGCGCGCGGATCAAGGTGTTCGTCGACAAGTTCGGGATCGACGAGCTGCGCAACCAGGTCGAGGAGGAGCTGCAAGGGCGACTGGGTCGCCGAACGCGACTTCTCGATCGAGGACAGGCTGTTCCTCGACGACGAGCGCGAGGGCGCGCCCGCCCCGCGCGAGCGGTACGGCAGCCCGAACGGCGACCTGAGCGAGTTCGAACGCTTCCGCCGGGCGAACGTGAGCGAGCAGAAGCAGGAGGGCTACGTGACGGTCGAGGCGAAAGTCCTGCGCGGCGACCTCACGCCCGAGCAGTTCCGCGGTCTGGCGGCGGCGATGCGCGACTACGCCGGCGGCTACGCGCGCACGACCGTCCAGCAGAACTTCGTGCTGCGCTGGGTGCGCGAGGAGAGCGTCTACGACCTCTGGCGCGCGCTCTCGGAGCTCGGCCTCGGCGAGCCGGGCTCGCGCGAGATCACCGACGTCGTCTCCTGCCCGGGGACGGACTCGTGCAAGCTCGGGATCACGAGCTCGATGGGGCTCAACCAGGCGGTGCAGGAGCGGATCGTCGCGATGGACATCACCGACGAGATCACACGCAAGCTGAACGTCAAGATCTCGCGGCTGCCCGAACGGCTGCGGCCAGCACCACGTCGCCTCGATCGGCTTCACCGGCGCGTCGATCAAAGTCGGCGAGCACACGATCCCCGCCTACATCCCCCACGTCGGCGGCGTGTTCGAAGGCGGCGAGGTCAAGTTCGGCACGCGCCTGAAGCTGCGCCTGCCCTCCAAGCGCGTCCCCGACGCGGTCGAGCGCTGGATCGGCCACTACGAGGCCAACCGCAACGACGGCGAGGAGTGGAACGACTTCGCCGAGCGCGTCGGCACGGGCGAGCTGGAGGCGCTCGTGAAGGACCTGTCGATGCCCGTCGACTTCGGGCTGGAGACGATGAACACGTTCATCGACTGGAAACGCGATGTTCCCTTCGAAGTGATTCGCGGCGAGGGCGAGTGTGCGGTATAGCTGTCAAGGACTGACGCGAACTGGACGACGAGGACAGGACAAGAAGCGCAAGAGACGTAGTAGAAGAGATCAGATGAGCCCCCAAGACACCCACACAGCCGAGATCAGCCCCGATCGCGACTCCGCGCTCAGCCCGCTCGACCCGGCGCTGAGCCTCACGCACACGCTGCGCGAGGCCGCGCGCCACGGCGAGCGCGCGGTGCTGTTGTGCTCCTTCCAGAAGGAGGAGTCGGTGCTGATCGACGAGCTGCTGCGGCTCAATGAGGAGATGACCCCCGCCGCTCCCGGCAACGCCGTCCGCATCGTGACGATCGACACCGGCGTGCTGTTCCCGGAGACGCTGCAGACCTGGCGCGCGTTCGAGCAGCGCTTCGGCGTGAAGATCGAGGTGCAGGACGCGAGCAGCCAAGGCGAGCCGTGGAGCGGACCGGAGCACTGCTGCTCGGTCGCGAAGGTCGCGGCGCTGGAAAGCTCGCTCGCCGGCGCCGAGGGCTGGATCACCGGCATCCGCCGCGAGCAGGGGCCGACGCGCGCGCAGACGGAGCTGATCGAGCGCGACGAGCAGCGCGGCCTGTGGAAGTACAACCCGCTCGCCCACTGGACCGACAAGGACCTGTGGCGGCGGATCCACGAGCGCGACCTGCCGTACAACCCGCTCCACGACCAGGGCTACGAGTCGATCGGCTGCGCGCCCTGCACGCAGCCCGGCTCCGGGCGCGAAGGCCGCTGGGCGGGCACCGACAAGACCGAGTGCGGCCTCCACGTCAATGGATAGCTGCGCTGTACGGCGTCCTCGCTCGCTCGCGTGCGAAGCACGCCACGCTCACTGCGTCCTTGTACAGCTTGCTCTCCATCGCCGTGGTCTCTGCCAAGACCTGACCTGAGATGGCCATCGCCGCCCGTCCCCAGCTCAGCCACCTGCGCGCGCTCGAGAGCGAGGCGATCCACGTGATGCGCGAGGTCGCCGCGGAACTGGAGAAACCGGTGCTGCTGTTCAGCGGCGGCAAGGACTCGATCGTGCTCTTGCGACTGGCCGAGAAGGCGTTCCGCCCGGCGCCGTTCCCGTTCCCGCTGATGCACGTCGACACGGGGCACAACTTCCCCGAGGTGATCGAGTTCCGCGACCGGCGCGTGGCCGAGCTCGGCGAGCGGCTGATCGTCGCGAGCGTGCAGGAGTCGATCGACCAGGGCCGCGCGGTCGAGGAGACGGGGCCACGAGCCTCGCGCAACCGCCTGCAGACCGTGACGCTGCTCGACGCGCTGGCCGAGCACGGCTTCGACGCGGCCTTCGGCGGCGCGCGCCGCGACGAGGAGCGCGCGCGGGCGAAGGAGCGCGTGTTCTCCTTCCGCGACGACTTCGGGCAGTGGGACCCGAAGAACCAGCGCCCGGAGCTGTGGAACCTCTACAACGGGCGGATCAAGCAGGGCGAGAACGTGCGCGTGTTCCCGATCTCGAACTGGACCGAGCTCGACGTGTGGGAGTACATCGACCAGGAGGAGCTGGAGGTTCCCTCGATCTACTTCGCGCACGAGCGCGAGGTGTTCGGGCGCGACGGGATGCTGTACGCGTGGCGCGAGGGCGCGGAGCTGATCGAGGGCGAGCAGATCACGCGCGAGACCGTCCGCTACCGGACGGTCGGCGACATGACCTGCACGGGCGGCGTGCGCTCACGGGCGGCGACGCTCGAGGAGGTCGTCACCGAGATCGCGGCCACACGGATCACCGAGCGCGGCGAGACGCGCGCCGACGACCGGGTGACGGAGGCCGCGATGGAGGACCGCAAGAAGGCCGGCTACTTCTAGATGGAGACGCCGTCGCACCTACTCCGGCGTTCATCCGACCCTCGGCGCTCCGGCATACCCGGTCGTCGACGACGGCAAGAGCACGCTGATCGGCAGGCTGCTGTACGACACCAAGCAGGTGTTCGAGGACCAGCTCGAGCACGTCGAAGCGGCCAGCGAGCGGCGCGGCGGCGAGGGCTCGCTCGACCTCGCGCTGCTGACCGACGGGCTGCGGGCAGAGCGCGAGCAGGGGATCACGATCGACGTCGCCTACCGCTATTTCGCGACCCTGAAGCGGCGCTTCATCATCGCCGACTGCCCCGGGCACAGGCAGTACACGCGGAACATGGTCACGGGCGCCTCGACCGCCGATGTCGCGGTGATCCTGCTCGACGCGCGCAAAGGGGTTCTGGAGCAGTCAAAGCGCCACGCCTTCATCAGCGCGCTGCTCGGTATCCCAAAGCTCGTCGTCGCGGTCAACAAGATGGACCTCGTCTCCTACTCCCAGGAGCGCTTCGAAGAGGTCGTGGCGGAGTTCGAGGGCTTTGCACCCAACCTGCGCGAGGGCGGGCGCAGGGCGGGCGATCAGTACGAGATCATCTACATGCCGATCTCGGCGCTGAACGGCGACAACGTCGTCGAGCGCTCGGAGGCGATGGCCTGGTATGACGATCCCGCACATCCCGCGACGCTGCTCGAGCTGCTGGAGCAGGTCGAGGTCGCCTACGACCACCCGTACGACCGCCCCGCGCGATTCCCCGTGCAGTGGGTTATCCGCCCCACCCCGACCGTGACGGTGAACGGCAGCGGCCCTACGGCGAGTGGCGCGGCGACCGTGGGCGACTACCGCGGCTATGCCGGCCAGCTGGCCAGCGGCGCGCTGCGCAAGGGCGAGGAGATCGACAGTACTGCCCAGCGGTCGCACGACGAAGATCGCCGCGATCGACACGTTTGAGGGCGAGCTCGACGAGGCGATGGCGCCGATGTCGCTGACGCTGCGCCTGGAGGACGAGCTCGACGTCTCCCGCGGCGAGACGATCTGCCGCCCGGAGGAGGCGCCGACGGTCGCGCGCGAGCTGGAGGCGGACGTCTGCTGGATGGCCGAGCAGCCCCTGAAGCCGCGGAGGCCGCTACGTGATCAAGCACACCACCCGCAGCGCCACGGCGGTCGTCGACGCGATCACAGACCACGTCGATGTGGACACGCTCGAGCGCGGCGGCCCGCCCGCGGAGCTGGCCTTGAACGACATCGGCCGCGTGCGCCTGCGCACGAGCGCGCCGCTCGTGTTCGACCCCTACGTGGAGAACCGGCGCACCGGCAGCTTCATCCTGATCGACGAGGCCTCCAACGAGACCGTCGGCGCGGGGATGATCGCGGCGGGTTGACCGCGTCCGCATGGGCGACGCTCGTCGCTGAGATCGCCGTGAGCCCCAATCACTCTCGGTCACGATCCCCGGGCGAGCGCTATGAATCCGGCTCGGTTAGGGCGGCGACGTCGTCGAGATCGACGGGCCGGGCGCTCGCGCGCTTCATGTTGATCAGATCGTCGCGCCCTGCCACCGCGATCTTGATCCCTCCCAGACCGACCTCCAGCGCGCCGCTGCGCAAATCCTCGTAGCGCGGAGCACCCGGCGCGTCGTGCAGCACATCGATCGCGCCGTGGCGTGTGGCGAACTGCCAGATCGTCGCCCGCGGCAGCATCGCGGCGTCGATCGTCATGCCCTCGCTGCCGGGGTTGAGGACACGCGCGCCGAGCGCATTCAGGGCATCGGCGAGTCGCTCCAGGTTCGAGCGATCCGGCCGCGGGAAGACGTCGACGTCGATCGTCGTACGCAAATGCCCATGGGTCTGAACCGCGAGCCCACCGACGAGCACATACTCGACCGCGTGCTCGGCCAGAACCTCGAAGATCCGCTCCGCGTCAAGCGGTGCTTCGGGATCCATCGCTCGCCTCGCGCCCGGCCTCTCGCAGGCGTCCCGCCAGACGGTTCGCCGAGATCGCAAGCGCCAGCCGCTCCTCTGCCGAGCGTTCGCGCAGCGCCGTCATATGTATGGGATCCCAGCGTCCCTGCAGGCGACGGCCGCTGAGCTCCGGCTCATAGCCCAGCGCGAGCAGCAGCGCCTGCACCGTGTCCCATGTCGGCGTCGTCAGACCGCGCTCGATCCGGCTGACGGCGGCCTGCGTCGTCCCCGCCCGGCGGGCCAGCGAGCGTTGGCTGAGGCCAAGCCGCAGCCGGTACCGCAAGATCAATTCACCGGGGTTGTCGATATAGAAAAGTATATCGGATTTCTGCCGCGTATTGACTGACCTCCCCGAGCGGCAGCCGCGTACGTAGCACCGCCGCTAAGCTTCCGCGCCGGTGTTCAGCAAGGTCCTCATAGCCAACCGCGGGGAGATCGCCGTGCGCATCGCGCGCGCGCTCGAGGAGCTCGGCGTAGCGTCGGTCGCGGTCTACTCCGAGCTCGACCGCGACGCGCTGCATGTGAAGCGCGCGGACGAGGCCTATAACCTCGGCGAGGGGCCGGCGGCGGATAACTATCTGAGCGTCGAGAAGATCCTCGACGTCGCCAAGCGCTCGGGCGCCGAGGCGATCCACCCCGGCTACGGATTCCTCGCCGAGAACGCTCCCTTCGCGCAAGCCTGTGAGGACGCCGGGGTCGTGTTCATCGGGCCGCCGGCGAGCGCGATCGAGGCGATGGGCTCGAAGACACGCGCGCGTGAGCTGATGCAGGCCGCGGGCGTGCCGATCGTGCCGGGTACGACCGAGGCGGTCGCGACGGTCGCCGACGCGCTGCGGATCGCCAAGGACGAGATCGGCTTCCCGGTCGCCGTGAAGGCGGCGGGCGGCGGCGGCGGCAAGGGCTTCCGTGTGGCGCTCAGCGAGGATGAGCTCGAGGGCGCGTTCGAGGGATCAAGTCGCGAAGGCGAGAAGTTCTTCTCCGATGGGACCGTCTACCTGGAGCGCTATTTGCACGATCCGCGCCACGTCGAGGTCCAGGTGCTGGCGGACAGACACGGCAACGTGATCCATCTCGGCGAGCGCGACTGCTCGATCCAGCGCCGCCACCAGAAGGTGATCGAGGAGTCCCCCGCGCCGGAGTGGGTGGTCGACCCCGAGCTGCGCGCGCGGATCGGAGAGATCGGCGTGAACGCCGCGAAGGCGGTCGACTACGTCGGCGCCGGCACGATCGAGGGCTTGTTCTCCATTAACGGGGACCCCACCCGCCCCGAGCCCGAGTACTTCTTCCTGGAGATGAACACCCGCGTGCAGGTCGAGCACTGCGTGACCGAGATGACGACCGGGATCGACATCGTCAAGGAGGGCATCAAAGCGGCGGCCGGCGAGCAGCTGTCCTACGCGCAGGACGACGTCGAGTTGCGCGGGCACGCGATCGAGTGCCGGATCAACGCCGAGGACGCCTCCAAGAACTTCGCCCCGGCGCCGGGGAAGATCGGCGCCTACCTGGAGCCGAGCGGGCCGGGCGTGCGCGTCGACTCGGGCGTCGGCGCGGGCGGCGAAGTCTCGCCGATGTACGACCCGATGGTCGCGAAGCTGATCGTCTGGGACGCAGACCGCGAGCAGGCGACGCGGCGGATGCTGCGGGCGCTGGACGAATACGAGATCGAGGGCCTGAAGACGCTGATCCCCTTTCACAAGGCGCTGCTGGCGACCGAGAACTGGGCCAAAGGCGAGACCTGCAAAGACCTGCTGGAGGACAAGCAGTGGCTGAAGACACTCGCCTTCCCCGCGCCGGCACCCCCGGCTGACGATCAGGATGGCGCCGAGGAGAAGGTCGAGCAGAGCTACGAGGTCGAGGTCTCGGGGCAGCGCTTCGACGTGCGCGTCGTCGGCCCCCCGTTCGCCGGTGGTGGCGGAGCGACGGGTGCCGGCACGGGCGGCGCGAGCGGCCCGACCGCGGGTGGGCGCGCAGCACCAAAACGCAAGCAGCGCGCGAGCTCCGGTGGCGGCGGGGGCGCCGACACGCTGCCCTCCCCGCTGCAGGGGAACATGTGGAAGGTGCTCGTCAAGCAGGGCGACACCGTCGAGGAGGGCCAGTTGTTGTGCATCATCGAGGCGATGAAGATGGAGAACGAGATCACCGCCCACAAGGCGGGCACGATCACCGAGCTGCCGATCTCCGAGGGCGCCCCGATCGCCGCCGGCGCCCCGATCGCGACGATCAAGTCGCCCGAGGCTGCGTAGCCCGAGTCACGTTCGCCCCGACGCCACGCCGTCAGGAGGTGAGCGCGGCGACGTTCTCCTCCAAGACCTCGCGCGCGCGGGCCGAATCGAGCACCGGGCCGTGACCGGGGACCACGCGCTCGGCTGAGGCGACGAGCGGGCGCAGGCGCGCGAGCGTGGCTAGGTAGGCGTCGCGATCGCCGCCGTCGTTCAGCGTCGGCGGCTCGACCGTCGAGAGGTAGTCGCCGGCGACGAGCACACGCGCCCAGGGGATCCAGATCGCCATCCCATCGACCGTGTGACCCTCCGCGGGATGCAGCTCCAGCTCGTGGTCGCCGATTCCGCAGCGCCCGGGCACCGGCAGCGCCTGGATCGACCCGAGCGCGAGCGGGCGGGGCCGTTCGATCAGCAGGTCCCGGTCGAACTCGCGCAGATCCCGCTGGGCTTCGCCCGGCGAGGCCCGCAGGCGCTCGGCGGTGCTCTCCGCGCAGCCGAGCGCGACGCCGGGGAAGGCGAGCCGCCCGAGCAGATGGTCCCAGTCGCCGTGCGTGGCCAGCAGCCCGCTGGGCTCGGGGAAGTGCGCCTGCGCGAGCAGCGCGGGCAGCGTTTCGAGCTCCTCGGGGAGCACGGGCGAGTCGATCGCGAAGGTCTCGGCGGCGGCGTTCGCCTCCCCGCCGGGCTCGATCACCCGCACGGGGCTCTCCTCCTCCTCCCCCTCCACCGGCCCGCGGACGATCACACAATTGACCTGCAGAACCGCGCTGGTGGCAACAAGAACGTCGGCGTGCAGGGCTATGGCCCGCACGGATCAGGCTCAGGCGACGCCGAGCAGCTTGGCGGCCTCTTTGAGGTTGTGCACTTCGGCCGTCGGCTTTTTCTGGGAGGAGTCGAGCGTCTCCTTGTTGCGGTTGACCCAGATCACGGGCACCCGTTGTTTGATGCAGGGCGCGACGTCGTGGTAGTGGCTGGCGGCGACGTGCACCCAGCCGCGCTTGCCGCCCATGCGCCGCGCGCACTCGGTGAAGTGGGCGAGTTCGGGCTTGTAGGAGCGCACCTGCTGGGCGGTGACGACGAGGTCGAAGTCGGTCGGGATGTGCCGGCGGGTCTGGCCGAGCAGCTTGTCGTCGATGTTCGAGAGCAGGCCGAGTTTGTATTTCTTCGCGAGCTTGCCGAGCTGGATGTTCGTCTCCTTGAAGGGCGTCCAGCGCTGCACCGAGTCGGGCAGGAAGCCGGAGCGCGAGGGCTCCAGCGGCCACTCCATCCGCTTGGCGATCTCGATCGCGGTGCGCCGCAGCACCTCCGCGTAGAGCTCGTAGGAGCCGCCCTCGATCTCGCGCGAGATCTCGTGGAAGAGCGGGATCAGCTCGTCGCGGTCGATCTCGAAACCGTCGCGCTCGGCCTCTTTGGCGAAGGCTTCGTAGATCCCCGTCTCCCAGTCGATCAGGGTGCCATAGACATCGAAGGTGACGAAGGTGATGTTCTTTGGAATCGGCATCGGGCGGGCATTATGACCTGTGCGGCCCCAGCGCGCGCTGACGTGGCAGCGGAATTGCAGGCCCGATCCTCGGACAGCACCGTCGATCGGGTCTTGCGATAGAGTCCCGCGCCGCGATGGACCTACTCGAGTATCAGGGCAAGCAGCTGTTCGCCCGCCACGGCCTGCGGGTCTCCGACGGCAAGGCGGTCACGACCGTCGAGGAGGCGGTCGCGGCGGCGAACGAGGTCGGCTATCCGGTCGTCGTCAAGGCCCAGGTGCTGATCGGCGGACGCGGCAAGGCCGGCGGCGTGAAGCTCGCCGCGGACGAGGCCGAGGCGCGCGAGCACGCGACGAACATCCTCGGCATGGACATCCAGGGCCACACCGTGCGCGACGCTGTGGATCGAGCACGCCTCGGAGATCGCGACCGAGTACTACGCCTCGGTGCTGCTCGACCGCTCCGCCAAGCAGCCGCTGGTGATGTTCAGCGTCGAGGGCGGCGTGGACATCGAGGAGGTCGCCGAGCAGACGCCGGAGAAGCTGATCCGCCACCACGTCGACGCGCTGAAGGGCCTCTCCCGCGAGGAGGCGATCCAGATCGCCACCGACGGCAAGGCCGACGCCGACGTGATCGAGGGCGTCGCCGACGCGCTCGTGGCGCTGTACGAGGTGTGGCTGGAGGAGGACGCGATGCTGGCGGAGATCAACCCGCTGATCGTGACGCCCGAGCGCGAGGTCAAGGCGCTCGACGCGAAGGTCTCGCTCGACGACAACGCGCTCTACCGCCACCCCGAGAACCAGGAGCTGCCCGACAAGCGAGAACGAAGATCCGATCGAGCGCCGCGCGAAGGAGCAGGGCGTGCAGTACGTCAAGCTCGACGGCGACATCGGCATCCTCGGCAACGGCGCCGGCCTGGTGATGTCGACGCTCGACGTCGTCGCGCAGGCGGGCGGCAAGCCGGCGAACTTCCTCGACGCCGGCGGCGGCTCGGACGCCGCGAAGATCAAGCAGGCGGTCGAGCTGATCCTCGCCAACGACGCCGTCAAGGCGGTGCTGTTCAACATCTTCGGCGGGATCACCCGCTGCGACGAGGTCGCGACGGGCCTGATCGCCGCGTTCGACGAGATCAAACCGACGGTGCCGTTCGTGGTGCGCCTGGACGGCACGAACGACGTCGCAGGGCCGCGAGCTGCTCGCAGGAGGCCGCGCTGCCGAACGTCCACGCCGCCACGGACGATGAACGAGGCGGCCGAGAAGGTCGTCGCGCTGCCGCCGGCAAGCGTGGCCGAGGTCAGAGCTGATGTCCGTGCTCGTCGACAAGGACACGCGCCTGGCCGTCGCCGGCATCACCGGCCGCGAGGGCTCCTTCCACACGCTCAACAACCGCGCTACGGCACGAACGTGGTCGGCGGCGTGACGCCCGGGCAAGGGCGGCCAGGACGTCGAGGGCATCCCCGTCTTCGACATCTGGGCCGAGGCGGCCGAGAGCGCACAGCCGAACACGGCGATGATCTTCGTGCCGCCGCGGTTCGCCGCCGACTCGATCCTCGAGGCCGCCGCGGCCGGCATCGAGCTCGTCATCGCGATCACCGAGGGCATCCCCGCGCACGACGAGCTGCGCGTCTACAACACGCTCAAGCGCGACCATCCCGGCACGCGGCTGATCGGCCCCAACTGCCCGGGGATCCTCTCGCCCGGCAAGGCGAACGTCGGGATCATCCCGGCGTCGCTTCTTCAAGGAGGGCAACGTCGGCGTCGTCTCGCGCTCGGGCACGCTGACCTACCAGATCGGCAACGAGATCGCCCAGGCCGGCTTCGGCAACAGCTCGATCGTGGGCATCGGCGGCGACCCGGTGCCCGGCTCCTCGTTCGTCGACATGATCGAGCTGTTCGAGGCCGACGAGCAGACCGAGCTGATCGTGCTCTCCGGCGAGATCGGCGGCTCCGCCGAGGAGGAGGCCGCCGACTACATCGCCGAGCACGTGACCAAGCCCGTCGTCGCCTACATCGCCGGGTTCACCGCCCCGGCCGGCAAGCAGATGGGCCACGCCGGCGCGATCGTCTCGGGCTCCGCCGGCACCGCCGCGGCCAAGGCGGAGGCGCTCGAGGCGAAGGGCGTGCGCGTCGGGCGCACCCCCACCGAGGTCGCCGAGATCGCGGTCGCACAGCTCGGCGCTAGAGCGCATCGCAGCTACGCTAGGGCGGTGGATCAGGAGGTCTCGAAGACGCTGGGCGAGCTCGAGCGCAAGCTGCGCGAGCTGGAGCGCACCCTGACTTCGATCGATCGCGCGAGGCCCGCGCAGAGAGCCGCCGCCGGCGCCGTCCAGCCGCAGGCTCGACGAGCTTCCGCCGCAGGCTCCGACGAGCCGGCGCCTCGCGCACGCCCCGGCCCAATCTGCGTTCGGTCGACGAAGCGCGTCCACGCCGGTGTGCGCACCCGCAAGGCCGCGCCGCCAGATCGACGCCGGTCGAGCCTCGCGCAGCTCCAGAGCGAGACGCCGAGCGCCGATCGAGCTGCTGCGCTTCCGCGATCGGCTCGAGCGAACCGCGCAGCGAGTTGACCCGGGAATATGACGAGCTGCTCGGGCGCCTAGACTTACCGGCCGTGGCAAGCAAACCGACCGGCCCAACGATCTCCTTCGCCCGCGGCGCGCCGTCGCTGGACATCATCGACGTCGAGGGGCTGCGCGACGCGGCGGTGCGCGCGTTCGAGAGCGACCCGGCCGGCACGACCGCCTACGGCACCTCGGTCGGCTACCTGCCGCTGCGCGCTGGATCGCCGAGCGGCACGGCGTGGAGCCGGAGCGCGTGCTCGTCACCAACGGCTCGATGCAGGCCGACGCGTTCCTGTTCGAGCAGCTCGTGGGCGCCCGGCGACGAGGTGGTCGTCGAGCGCCCGACCTACGACCGCACGCTGCTGTCGCTGCGCACAGCGCGGCGCGAAGGTGCACGCCGTCGAGCTCGAGCCGGACGGGATCGACACGGACGCGCTCGGCGCGCCTGCTGAGCGGGGATCGCGCAGCCATGCGCCCGAAGCTCGCCCACATCATCCCCAACTTCCAGAACCCGGCCGGCTACACGCTGTCGCTGGCCAAGCGCGAGGCGCTGCTCGAGCTGGCCGCCGAGCACGACTTCATGGTCTTCGAGGACGACCCCTACGTCGAGCTGCGCTTCCGCGGCGAGACGCTGCCGACGATGCTCTCGATGGACCCCGAGCGCGTGGTCTACGCGTCGTCGTTCTCGAAGACCGTCTGCCCGGGCATCCGCGTCGGCTACCTGGTCGGCCCGGCCGAGCTGATCGCGTCGATCGCGAAGCTCGCGACGAACACCTACATCTCGCCGAGCATGGTCGTCGCAGGCGATCGTCTACGAGTTCTGCGCCTCGGGCGCGATCGAGCGCTCGATCGAGACGGTCAGGGCCGCGCTGGCCGAGCGCGCCGCGACGCTCGGGCGGGCGCTGCGCGCGCGAGCTGCCCGAGGCCGAGTTCGTCGCGCCCGAGGGCGGCTACTTCATGTGGGTGACGCTGCCGCCGGGCACCGACGTGAGCGCGCTGCACAGGGCCGCCGGCGAGCGCGGGGTCGCGTTCGTCAAGGGCACCGACTTCGTGCTCGACGGCGGCGAGAACACGCTGCGCCTGGCCTACTCGGGCGTGACGCCCGAGCAGATCGACGAGGGCGTCTCGCGCCTCGCCGCCGCCTACCGCTCGCTCTGAGCGCCGCTAGCGGCCGTAGCGCTGCCCGAGCACGAGCTGCTCGGGCAGCGCGGTGCGCGGCGGCGGCGAGGGGTCGGCGATCACCGAGACGGTCTCGGCGACGCTGGGGGTGATCGCGCAGAGCGCGGCCGTCGGCGGCCTCGACGACCACCTGCTCGTCGTCGCGCGCGCGAGCGTGCCCTCCAGGCCGGGCTCGAGGCCCGAGGCCTTGAGGTAGTGCAGCAGGTCCTCGGCCTCGTTCTCGAAGCGCAGGACCGCACCGAGGCGCCGACCTCGACGTCGGCGAGCGGCACGCCCGCGAGGCGCGCGCCGGCGACGATCGGGTGGCCGTGCGGGCAGGTCTTGGCGTCGCCGATCGCCGCGAGCATGCGCTCCTCGAGCACCGGCGACATCGCGTGCTCCAGCCGCTCGGCCTCCTCGTGGACCTCGTCCCAGGGGATGCCGAGCACGTCGGTCAGGAAGCGCTCGATCAGGCGGTGGCGGCGGACGATGTCCTCGGCGTGCTCGGCGCCGGGTCGGTGAAGGCGATCACGCGGTCGGGGCCGCGCGTGATGTAGCCGTCGCGCTCCAGGCGGCCGACCATCTCGTGGACCGTCGGCGCCGAGAGCTGCATCGCGCGCGCGACGTTGGCGCCGGTCATCGGCAGGCCGGCCTCCTGCAGCCAGAAGAGGATCTGCAGGTACTCCTCCTCGGCGACGGTCGCCGTCGTGCTCTCGCTGGCCATCAGCGGATCGCTAGACGCACGATCGCATGCCCGTCCACGGGTCACGCGGCGCCACCTCCGGCGGTATCCGGCGGCCGCTCGTCAGCCGCTGAGCTGGTCGAACGTGCACTCGCCGGGGGCTTGTCCTCGCGCCAGCGGCGGAGCTTCGCGCCGTGGCGGATGCGCCCGGCGGAGACGTGGTCGAAGTCGATCTCGACGACCAGCTCGGGCCGCAGCGCCGACCCACTCGAGGTCCCTGCCGGCGCTCCAGCGGCTCGGGTCGGCCGAGCCGCGCTCGCCCGTCTCGTAGGCGCGAGGAAGCCGACCAGGCGGCGCTTCTCCGCGGCGGTGAGGCCCGAGCAGTGCCCGACGACGCGCAGCTCGGCACCGTCATAGAGGCCGAGGATCAGCGCGCCGACGGTGTCCTGCTCCTTGCCCGGGCGCCAGCCGGCGACGACCGCGTCGATCGTGCGCACGCGCTTGACCTTGAACATGCCCTTGCGCTCGCCGGGGCGGTAGCGGCGCCGAGCGCTCCTTGGCGATCGCGCCCTCGGCGTCTCGCAGCCAGCGCTCGGCCTCCTGCCGCGTGGCGACGGCGCATCAGCTCGACCGGCGCCGCGCGAACGCTCGTCCTCCGCGAGCAGCTCTCGAGCGCCGCACGGCGCTCGGAGAAGGGCGCTCCAGCAGCGACTCGTCCTCGCGCGCGAGCAGGTCGAAGGCGACATAGACGGCGGGCGTCTCGGTGGACGAGGCGCTCGAACGCGCGAAGCGGCAGGGTGGATGCGCTGGCCGAGCGCGTCGAAGTCCTCGCGGCCGTCGGCGCCGCGCACGACGATCTCGCCGTCGAGCACGTAGCGGCCGGCGGGCAGCACCAGCTCAGGGAAGTAGCGGCCCAGCGGCTTGCCGTTGCGCGACTGCAGGAAGAGCTCCTCGCCGTCGACGAACGCGAGGCAGCGAAAGCCGTCGAGCTTGATCTCGTAGACGAAGTCCTCGCCGGCGGGCAGCTCCTTGCGCGAGAGCGCGAGCTGGGGCCGAGCGGCGGCTGCAGCGGCAGGCTCATGGCTCGGGCCTCGTCTTGCCGGGGCTTGGCTCGGCTCGGCTGCGGCTGCACCCGCGGGGCTCGCCCTTCTGCTTGCGGAAGTGCGGCGGCCAGGGCGCGTCGCCGAGACCCTCGCGCTCGTCGCGGGCGGCAAGCTCCAGCAGCGACTCGAGCGGCCCGGAGTGCTCGTCGATCTCGGCCGAGGGGTCGCCGCGCTCGCGCAGCCGCGCGGGCACGGTGTCCAGGCGCAGCTCCTCGGGCTCGACGTCGGCGACCTCGTCCCACTCCAGCGGGCACGACACGCGCGCGTCGGGGACCGCGCGCACCGAGTAGGCCGAGGCGACCGTGCGGTCGCGCGCGTTCTGGTTGTAGTCGATGAAGACGCCCTCGCGCTCCTCCTTCCACCAGCGGCTGGTCGCGCGGCCGGGCATGCTTCCGCTCGACCTCACGGGCGAGCGCAAGCGCGGCGCGGCGCACCTCGGTGAAGTCGTGCTCGGGCAGGATCCGCACGTAGACGTGGATGCCGCGCGAGCCGGAGGTCTTGGGGTAGCCGCGCAAGCCGTGCTCGTCGAGCACCTCGCCCACGCAGAGCGCGACGTGGCGCACCTCGTCGAACGCACCCGGGCCCGGGGTCGAGATCGACGCGCAGCTCGTCGGGGTGGTCGAGGTCTGAGCGGCGCACCGGCCACGGGTTCCAGTCGATCACGCCGAGGTTCACGCCCCAGACGAGGTGCGCGGCGTCGTCGGGCACGAGCTCGCGCGCGTGAGCGCCCGCTGGGGAAGGTGACGGTCGCCGTCTCGAGCCACTCCGGCGCGGAGTGCGGGCACGCGCTTCTGGAAGAACGGCTCGCCCTCCACGCCGTCGACCCAGCGCTTCATCACGGTCGGGCGCTCGCGCAGGTGGCGGACGACCGCCGGCTGCGCACTCGATGTAGTAGTTGACGAGGTCGAGCTTCGTGAGGCCGAGCTCGGGGAAGAACAGCTTGAGGGGTTGGAGACGCGCAGCTCGCGCCCGCAGACGTCGACGTCGCATACTCCTTCTTGGCCTTGGCGGACCCTGCTCGCCTTGCGGACCTGTCATAGGGGCTGCTCCGGTGGTACGTGCTCCTCTTCGGCTGCCATCTCCTGAAAGGATGCCCTATCGTGATCCCGAGACCGTGCTCGTTGTCGCCGGGCCGTTTGGAACGGCGCTTGAGCGCCGAGGCAGTGGCGCGGGCGATCGCACGGGGACTTGAGCGGGCTGCCGGAGCCGGACCTCTGCCCGATCGAGGTCGAGCAATGACCCCAGCCCGAGGATGCCTGCACAGGCAGCCGCTGTCCGAGCCGGCGAGCGCCCGGGCGGCTGGCGGCGTCCGAGTAGCGAAGCTGCTGCGAGCCTGGATTTCGACGAGCGGATGCGCAGCGCCCGCGCGATCGTGTTCGCCGGGCGCGTCTGGACGAGCGCACCTGCGCGGCAGCATCGCCTTCGAGCTGGCCACCCGCGCGCGGCAGGGCGGCATGCCGGCCTATGCCGTGACCGGCGAGAACGCGCTAGACCCGTTCGAGGCGCGCGATCGTCGACCTGCAGGTGATCCTCGAGGCGACCAGCCCGCGCGCGCTCGCGGCGGCAGGACGAAGCTGGCTAGGTGCTCTGAAGCGCGGCTGAGCCAGTGAGCGCTCGCGCGAGCTCGTAGACGAGCCGGCACGAGACGCGACTCCGCGTTTCCGACGCGGTGAGGCTGCGAGCCGTGAGCGGAACTCACAGGAAGCATTGGCCCTCGCCTCGATAGGTCGGGACCTCCTCGACGATCCGCTCGCCTTCGATCAGGTGCAGGCTGGTCGAAGCGCTCGCACAGCTCACCGGCCTTGGCGTGGCGCAGCCAGACACGGTCGCCCACGCGCAGCCCGTCGGCGGCGGCGCCGAGCAGCGGGGTCTGCACCTCGCCGGCGCCCTCCTGGTTGTCGAGGCTCAGGCCCGGCCGGCAGGTAGGGGCCGGCAGGCGCGCCGGTCGGCGGGCCGAGGCGAGATAGCCGCCGCCCAGCGCCGTCGACCACGCCCGGCTCGGGACGTGCGCACGACCGGCAGCGCGAACAGCGCCGCGGGCCGCGGCTGAAGGCGCGGTAGGCGTCGAACAGCGTCGGCCCGTACAGCCCCGAGCCGGCCGCGAGCTCGGTGACCGCCGCCTCCGCGGCGTCGACTCGAGGCTGCCGGTGCCGCCGCCGTTGACGAACTCGAGCGCGGGTGCCGAGGCCTCCGCGCAGCACCGCCTCCACGGCGGCGACCGCGGCGGCGCGGCGCACGGCCAGCTCGCGCGCGGAGCGTCGCTGCAGCGCGCGGATCGCGCGGGCGCGCAGCGGCGGACGATGCCCCGGCCGCGGCGGTCGCCGAGACCGGCGATCTGCGCCTCGTAGGCCATGATCCCCACCAGGCGCAGGCCGCTCGCGGGCGACGATCGCGCGCGCAAGCGCGGCGGCCTGCTCGGGCGTGTGCACCGGCGAGCGCTTGGCGCCGACGCGCACGCGTCCGCCCAGCAGCCCACCAGCCGGCGTCGACGTCGATGCAGACGCGCAGCGGGGTGCCGGTGCGAGCGCCGGTCGCACGGTCACGCACGCGTCGATCAGGTCGAGCTGCTCGATGCAGTCGACCATCACCGTCACCCGCGTCGCCGGTCGCTCGGCGGTGAGCTCCGCGAGCGCGCGCAGCGCGCGGCGGTCGGCCGTCGGGTAGGCGACGAGGAGGTCCTCGGCGCCGCGACTCGGCGAGCCACAGCGCCTCGGGCAGCGTGAAGGCGAGCGTGCCCGCGAAGCCCGGCGCGGGCGAGGACCCGTTCCTGCAGCGCGCGGCAGCGCACGGACTTGCTCGCGAGGCGGATCGGCTTGGGTGCCGCGCGGCGGACCATGTCGCCGGCGTTCGCCCAGAACGCGTCGAGGTCGACGAGCGCGAACGGCGCCTCCAACTCAGCGGTAGCGCGCTCGAGCGTTCGAGCTGCGTGGTCGCGGGAGCAGAGATCGTCATTTTGAGATCGTCCGCGCGTGTAGGTTGGACAACATGGGCGTACTTCGGCGGGGCCTCCTACCCCGCCCCGCTGCGCACTTTCTCCCCCAGCGCGCGCTCATCGCGCGTCTCCGGACGGCCCGAGCACACGCTCGGTCCAGGCGTTGGCGAAACGTCCCTCGCGGGTCGAGGCGGGCGCGCACGGCCTGGAAGCGATCCCAGTCGGGGTAGCGGGGTCGCGCAGCGTCGCGGCGGTCTGGAAGTGGCGCTTGCCCCAGTGCGGGCGTCCGCCGAGCTCGTCCATGATCGCCTCGACCGCGCGGAAGTAGGGCTCCCAGGCCATGCCGCGGTACATGTGCACGGCGACGAACCCGCTCTCGCGCCCGGCGGCGGTGCTGAGCAGCGCGTCGTCGGGCGCGACGGTGCGCACCTCGATCGGGAACGGCACCGCGAAGCCGCGCTGCTCGATCAGCTCCAGCACGCGCCGCACGGCCTCGGGCGTGTGCTCGCGCGGGAGCGCGTACTCCATCTCGGTGAAGCGCACGAGCCGCGGGCTGGCGAAGATCCGATCGGAGCGGTCGACGCGCGTGGTGGCGCCCGCGAGGCGCGTGACCAGCCGGTTGAGCTCGGGGATGCGCCGCGGGAAGCGCCGTCCGGCGCGGCAGATCAGCTCGAAGGCGTGGTTGGTGAGCAGCACGTCGTTGGCGTAGGCGCTGGCCCGGCCGCGCGGGCGCGGGGGTTCGTCGGTGCGGTTGTTCGTGCGCGTGAGCGCCGTGTCGGCGTGGGGGAAGACGAAGAACTCGAAGTGGTCGTTCGCGAGCGCCAGCTCGCTCGAAGCGCGCGAGCGTGTCCGCGAGCGGCGCGGGCGCGTCGACGCCGCGCAGGGTGAACGCGGGCACGCAGCGCAGCGTCACCTCGGCGATCGCGCCGAGCGCGCCGAGGCCGACGCGCGCGGCGCGGAAGATGTCGGGGTCGTCGTCACCGGCGGCGCAGCGCAGCGTCGAGCCGTCGGCGAGCACGAGCGTCAGCTCGGCGACCTGCGCGGAGATGTTGCGCAGGCGCGCGCCGGTGCCGTGCGTCGCGGTGGAGATCGCCCCGGCGAGCGTCTGCGCGTCGATGTCGCCGAGGTTCTCCAGCGCGAGCCCGTGCTCGGCGAGCCGCCGGTTGAGCGCGCGGATCGTGATGCCGGCCTGCACGCGCACCAGCCCCGAGGAGCGGTCGACGTCGAGCACCCCCGCGAGCCGGTCGAGACGTATCTGCACCCCGTCGGTGAGGGCGATGTCGCTGAAGGAGTGCCCGGCAGCCGGCGACGCGCACGCGGCGGTCGCGGGCGCCGGCGCGGACGATCGCGTCCGCGAGCTCCGCGATCGAGCCGGGGAGCTCGACGGCCGCCGGGCGGCAGCGCTCGTCGCCGGCCCAGTTGCTCCAGTCGACGGCGCGCTCGTGCGGATCGTTAGGCTCGCTCATCAGATGATCGAACCCGAGCCTACTGCGACGCCGAGTGCGTCGGGTGGCGGCGTAACGCTCGCAAGCCCCGACGCACCGGCGAGTCCCGCGGTGGCCGCCAGCCCAGCCGCGCGCGGGCCCCGCGCGCGCTCGCTGCCGACGCCGGGCGCGAAGCGCGCGACCGTGATCGGGGCGGGGTCGTTCGGGACCGCGCTCGCGGTGCTGCTGGCGCGCGGCGGGCTGCGCACGACGCTGCAGGCGCGCACCGCCGAGCAGGCCGCGAGCCTCGACGCGGAGCGCGAGAACCGCGTGT
Source organism: uncultured Solirubrobacterales bacterium (assembly GCA_963789675.1). Taxonomy (GTDB): domain Bacteria; phylum Actinomycetota; class Thermoleophilia; order Solirubrobacterales; family Solirubrobacteraceae; genus Palsa-744. The sequence continues at coordinate 341,780 of CAWBLR010000005.1, forward strand.
ACCTGCCCGGCGTCGAGCTGCCCGCGCAGCTGCGGATCGAGCCGGCCAGCGCCGGCGTGGCGCGCGCCGACTACGTGTTCCTGGCCGTGCCCTCGAGCGGGCTCGACGAGGTGATCGCGACGCTCGAGCAGGCGGGGCTCGACCGGCGCGCGGCGGTCGTCTCGGTGGCCAAGGGCCTGGTCCCGCCCGACGGGCTGCCGCCGACGATCGTGCTCAGCGCGCGGTTCGGCGCCCAGCGGATCGCCTGCCTCGGCGGTCCCGCGCACGCCCAGGAGATGGTCAACGAGGGCGCCGGGCTGGTGGCCGCCTCCAGCGACGAGGAGCTCACGCGGGCGCTCGCGCAGGTGTTCACGCGCGCGGGCGTCGTCTGCGAGCGCTCCGACGACCCGCTCGGCGTCGAGCTGGCGGGCGCCGCCAAGAACGCCGCGGCGCTGGCCGCGGGGGCCACGGAGGCGCAGGGGCTGAACGCCGCGGGCGCGGCCGCGGGACACATCTTCGCCGAGGTGTGGCGCTACGCGGCGGGGCTCGGCGCGCGGCCGGAGTCGATGATCGGGCTCGCCGGCGCCGGCGACCTGGTCGCGACGGCGCTCGCGCGCGACAGCCGCAACCGCCGCGCCGGCGAGCTGCTGGCCGCGGGCGTGCCGGCCGCGGAGATTCCCGCGCGGATCGGCCAGGCGGTCGAGTCGCTGGAGTCGGTGCCGCTGCTCGCGCGCGCGCTCGAACGCGACCGCGACCCGACCGACCCAGTGGCGCCCCCCTTGGCGGACACATGCCCGAGCCGCGGAGCGCGCGGGCCGACGAGACCGCGGATGACCGCGCGGGCGAACGGGCGAATGGCCACGCCGAGAGAGCGCGCGGATGGCCACGCCGATGACGAACGGGCAGATGGCAGCGGCGGCGGGCGGGCGCCGGTCACGACCGCGCTCGGCCGGCTGATCTCGGGCGAGCTGCCGCTCGACGACTGGGTTGCCCTGGTGCGCGCCACGGTGCCCCCGCCCGCCCGCTGGCGCGGCCCCCGGCCCCGTCCGGGCTTCTGGCGGCGCGCGTGGCGGCGTGGCTTCGGACGCGCGCGTTAGCGCGTCAGGGAAGGACCGCCGGGACCGCTCCCCTGTGCGCGGGCCCAACCTAAAGACGGGCTCTCCTGTTCTCTCTCTTGCAGAGTGCGTATATCTATAGTTCTACGCACCCTAAAAAGTTAAGCATCACCCTCCCCACACACAAATTTGTCACACCTTCATCACAGAGTGTGTACGCCAGTTCCGCAAAAGTGGCATATACTATAGTTATATATGTAAATCGAGAGGAGCACATCCATGCCCCAGCCCGCCAAGAAAAAAGCCAAAGCCGAGCCCGCGTTCGACCCGATCGCGAGACTCGACTTCTCCGACCCCGAGGAGTTCCTCGCGCAGGAGGGCCGCCGCGAAAAGGCCCTACGCATGCAGGAGCTCGCCCGCCCCGGCCGTACGACGCCGATCGCGGTGCGCTTCGACCAGTTCACGCTCAAACGACTGCGCGCGCTCGCCGCGCTGCGCAACACCGGCTACCAGACGCTTTTAAAGGAATTCATCGTCGAACGCCTCTACGAGGAGGAGAAGCGCGAGGGAATCATCTAGGGCGACGATGGCGACGCATCTCTGCGTCCTCATCGCTCCCTGCGTAGAAGGCCATCGCCCCTGCGGCGGGGCATGGAGGCCCCGCCCCCACAAGCATTTTTGCCAACGACGACACGCGGACGATCCCAAAGATCAACCCATCAAGCTGCTCACGACCGCTTCATACACGCCCGCCCCATGTCCCGCCTCGCACACGCGCGCGTTCCCGTGCCGCGCCAGCGCCTCCCCGATCGACGGGTCGCGCGCGACGGCGTTCGCGACCAGCCAGAACGTCCCCACCTGCGTCGCGCACGCGAGGTCCTCGCGCGAGTCGCCGACCGCGAACGTCTCCTCCCGCGCATACCCGCGCGCGCGGCGGTGCCACTCAACCCCGCCCGCCTTCGACGCCTCCGCCGGCAGCAGGTGATACCCGCGCACGTGCGGCAACTCGGCCAGCGCCGGCGAGCGGCGGTTGACGACGCCGTTGTCGACGAGCCGCAGGTCGCCGTGGCCGTGCTCCCGCAGCAGCGCGTCGACCTCGAACGCGTCGACGAGGCCGCGGAACAGATGCGAGACCTCGCGCTCGACGTGCCACGGCTCGTGATACTCCAGCCGACCCGCGTAGCGCTCCAGCAGCAGCGCCGGCGCCCCCGAGCGCTCGATCTGCTCGGCGATGCTCAGCTCGCCCGGCAGCTGGCGGATGTTCCATCGGTCCCCCGTCAGCCACTGCTCCTCCCCGTCGAGCACCACGCACGCGCCAGCCTCGTAGATGAACGAACTCTGCCCCAGCAACCGCGCGTCCTCGAACACCTGCGCGCGCCTGCGCCCTGACATCAGCACGACCTCGACGTCCGCGCGCATGCACGCTTGGATCGCCCGCACCCCCTCGATCGTCACGTTCCCCTCGCCATCCCGCAGCAGCGACGCCCCCCGCCCGAGCAGCGTGCCGTCGAGATCCACGTACATGCACCGCGCGTGCCCTGCCGCGCTCACCAAGCCTCCCTCCCGACGGCGCCTCGACCGGGAAAGCCGCTCCCGCCCGAAAGGCGCTCGTTGCCGTATTCCGCACGGCGATCTGCGTTGGGATCGTCCATCGGCCTCTACTATCGCAAGCGGTGAGCCTCACACGCACGATCGAGCCCTGGAGCGCGCTACTCGACGAGGCGCGTGCGGACGGACGGCTCGTGCGCGAGGCGCGCGAAGGGCCCGGCCGGGCCAGGCTGGTCGAGCCCCCCGAGGAGCTGCATCCCGAGGTGCTCGCGGCGCTCTCGCGCCTGGAGATCGAGCGCCTCTACTCCCATCAGGCCGAGGCCGTCTACGCCTCCTGGGAGGGCCCGACGATCGTCACGACCGGGACCGCCTCGGGCAAGTCGCTGTGCTTCAACCTGCCGACGCTCGACGTGCTCGTGCGCGACACGCGGGCGCGCGCGCTGTACCTCTACCCGACGAAGGCGCTCGCCCAGGACCAGGCGCGCGCGCTCTCCGCCTTCGGCCTGGCCAAGCAGGTGCGCCCGGCGATCTACGACGGCGACACCCCACGCGAGGCGCGCGCGGACATTCGGAAGCGCGCGAACGTCGTGCTCACGAACCCCGACATGCTCCACGTCGGCATCCTCCCCAACCACCCCGCCTGGGCCGAGCTGTTCGCGAACCTCGCGGTCGTCGTCGTCGACGAGGCGCACGTCTACCGCGGCGTCTTCGGCTCGCACGTCGCCAACGTCCTGCGCCGCCTGCGCCGGATCGCCGCCGCCTACGGCACCGCCCCGCGCTTCCTGCTCACCTCCGCGACGATCGCCAACCCGGTAGAGCTGGCCGAGCGCCTGACGGGGCTGGAGAACTTCAGCCTGATCGACGTCGACGGCTCGCCCGCGCCGGGGCGCCAGATCGCGGTCTGGAACCCACCGCTCACCGACGAGGACCTCGGCCAGCGCCGCTCGGCGCTCGCCGAGGCCGCCGAGCTGCTCGCGCGGCTCGTGCGCGACGGCGCGCGGCTGATCTGCTTCATGAAGTCGCGCAAGGGCGTCGAGGTCCTCCACAAGCTGCTCGTCGCCGACCTCGAAGACACCGACCCTGAGCTCGCCAAGCTCGTCGCTCCCTACCGCGCCGGCTACACCCCCCAGCAGCGCCGCGAGCTCGAGGGGCGCCTCGTGCGCGGCGAGCTGCGTGCGGTAATCACAACCGACGCGCTCGAGCTCGGGATCGACATCGGCGAGCTCGACGCCGCGGTCGTCGTCACGTTCCCCGGGACCGTCGCCTCGCTGCGGCAGATGTGGGGTCGCGCGGGGCGGCGCGGGCGGGGGCTGGCGGTGTACGTCGCGGGCGAGGACGCGCTCGACCAGTTCTTCTGCCGCCACCCCGACGATTTCCTGGAGCGCCCCGTCGAGGCCGCGATCCTCGACCACGAGAACGCCCAGATCTTCCGCCGCCACCTCCTCTGCGCCGCGCACGAGGGGCCGCTGTCCAGCGAGGACGCCGAGTTCCTCGGCCCGCGCTGGGAGGCCCACGCCGAGGTCCTGCAGAGCGCGGGCGAGCTGCGCCGCCGGACGGGCGCGGCGCGGTCGGGCGAGGGGTCGCCAGAGGGGACGGGCAACGCGAGGCCGGGCGGGACAGGGCCGGACGGGACGGCACCGGGCCGGCGCTCAGCACCTACGTCCCCCGCGACTCCGGCGGCTACCCCGCCGCCGAGGTCTCGCTGCGCTCGGCCTCCCCCGACAGCTTCGCGATCGTCGACGTCGCCTCCGGCGAGCTGCTCGGCTCGACCGAGGCCGCCCGCGCCCACTCGACCGTCCACGAGGGCGCGATCTACCTGCACCTCGGGCGCTCCTTCGAAGTCCGCGAACTCGACCTCGCTCGTCGCCGCGCGCTCGTCGCCCCGTTCGACGGCGACTGGTACACCCAACCCAAGCGCGTCACCGACACGACGATCGAGCGCCTGCTCGACCGTCGCTCGGCGCTCGGGGTCACGCTCAGCTTCGGCGAGGTCTCCGTCACCGACACGGTCCTCGCCTACCAGCGCCGGCGGCTGGCCGATCACGCGCCGGTCGAGCTCGTCGGGCTCGACCTGCCCCCCACGAGCTTCACCACGCAGGCGCTCTGGTTCGAGCTCTCCTCCACGGCGCTGGGGTTGGGCGACTCGATCCCCCTGGAGGCGCTGCTCGGGGCGCTCCACGCGACCGAGCACGCCCAGATCGCGGTGCTGCCGCTGATCGCGATGTGCGACCGCTGGGACATCGGCGGGCTGTCGACGAACCTCCACCCCCAGACGGGCGGCGCGACGATCTTCATCTACGACGGCCACCCCGGCGGGATCGGCATCACGCGCACCGCCTTTCAGCGCTTCGAGGAGCTCTGCCGGGACGCCCACCGCCTCGTCGCCGAGTGCCCCTGCGCCTCGGGCTGCCCCTCGTGCGTGCAGTCGCCGAAGTGCGGCAACCTCAACGAACCGCTCTCCAAGGCCGGCGCGCGGCTGCTGCTCGAGCGGATGCTCGGCGCCGGGGGCGGGGCGACGACGGGGTCCTTCGCAAAGGAGCCCACAGGCGGACACCGCTCCGAACGGGGCGAATCGTTGTTGAAGGCGTAACCATGCTTTGCATCCCCACGAAGGTGGCGCTCACCGTGCCACCGGCCGTTCCCGCAAGCACCGTCCGCAAAAAGACCGCGCGCGCAATCCCAGCAGCGACCACTCTCGCGCTGCTCGCTTGCCTGTCGCTCCTTGCACTCGCCACCTCGGCTCTCACACCGGCCCCGGCCTCCGCCGCCGGTTTCCAGTTCGGCCTCGCCGACTACGAACCGGCCACGTTCTCCGACCCGCGCGTGGCCCAGCTCGGGATCCACATCGCCCGCGACGTCGTCCCCTGGAACGTCGTCTCCAGCCCGCGCGACCTCGCCGCCGTGACCGCCTGGCTCACCGCCGTCAAAAAGGCCGGGATCACGCCGCTGATCACCTTCCAGCACGCCGACGGCAACGACCGCGCGCCGACCGCGGCGCAGTTCCTGAAGGACTTCCTCCGCTTCCGCGCGCTGTTCCCGTGGGTCACGGAGTTCTGCCCCTGGGACGAGGCCACCCACGCCGGCCAGCCGACCGCGCGCCGGCCACGGCTCGCCGCCGAGTACTACGACGCGATGGCCTCGCATTGCCCCGGCTGCACCGTCACCGCCCCGGACACGCTCGACGCCGACGGCGACATCGAGGCCTGGATCGGCCAGTTCCTGCGCAGCGCGCGGCCGTATCCACGGATCTGGCCCTTCAACCCCTACATCAGCGTCTCGACCGACAACCCCCGCCCGATCCGGCGGCTGCTCGACTACGTCCACGGCCAGGTCTGGTTCAGCGAGGTCGGCGGCATCGTCTGGTGGCGCTTCCACGGCCGCCTGATCTACAACGGCGAGGCCAACGCGGTGAAGGTCACGAAGAACATCTTCCGGCTCGCCTCCCTCAGCCCTCGCATCACGCGCGTCTACTACTACCACTGGCGCTCGCCGGGAACGCCGCGGTCGGCGAAGAAGGCGACCTGGGACGCGGGGCTCGTCACCGCGAACGGCGTGGCACGGCAGGCGCTGTTCGTCGTCGCGAAGGCGCTGCACCGGTCGATTCAGACGGCGCGGCCGAGCTCGTTTTGAGGGCCAGTCTCGGGTCGACCTTGAGCACATTCAATCCTGCTAGCTCGGAGAAGAGTGCTGCTAACTCGGAATTGACAGGCTGCTAACTCGGAATTGGCGGCTGAACGTGCCTCAGGCGCCAAGCGCCGCCTCGACCTTCCGGCGAAACGCGGCAGGGTCGATCGCCGGGTAGCGGTACAGCTCCGGCTCGATCGTCTCGTAGAGCTCGCGCAGCAGCGCCGGCGCGACCAGCCCCGACTCGATCATCTTGCCCACGTCATCGAGGTCCTGCCCGAATCCGCGCTCGATCTTCGAGAGCGCCTGCGAGTAGAAGTCGAAGTGGTGGACGGCGACATTGCCCTCCTCGAAGACCAGCGGGCTACGCTCGCGCCAGCCGGGTAGCTCGGGCACGAAGTCAGGCGGAGACGCCAGCTCGATGTTCACACCAAGACTCTCCTTCAGTGCCGGGAGCTCGCGGAGCAGCTCATCCAGATCCGGCTCGAACCGGAGATCGACGTCGGCCGTGGAGCCACGCCAACCTTCGAGCACTGCCGTGGCGCCCCCCGTCAAATAGATCCGCGTCGGCCCACGAGCTGCCTGTCCCAGACGACGAGCCAGCTCGCGAAGGCGCGGCTCGTCAACCGGCGGACGCACGCTCAGCCGCCCGCGCGAAGCTCACGACCCGTGCAACCAGCGCGTTGTAGCGGCTGTGCGCACCCCGATCGGCCTCAGACAGCAGTTCGTAGAGACGGTGCGAGGGGCGCTCGCCACCGCCCTCAGGAACATCCAAGCCCAGCGCCCTGAGGCGCGGCGCCGCCATCGCAACCAACAACCCCGCCTGGCTTTCACGGCCCTCCGCGAGATCGAGGAGACCTTCGCTGATGAGCTCATGTCCAGGGAGATCAGTCGGAACGCTCCACATATGAAGCCAATCCTAGGCGATCACCGTTGAGTCGAGCGACCCGCCGCAGCAGGGTAACGGTTCCCTGCCTCAGGGCGACCGTACCCTACCGACCATTAGCCCGCGACATTCAAATGAGCGACGAACCCATCTGAACTTGGCGCAAACCGGGTGAATCTCCTCCCAAATCCGTCGTGCCGCATCCTCCGTTACGGCCGTTCGCACAGCCCACACATGATTTGGATGATGCAAGGTCGTGGAGCACTGGGGCGAACTTATCAGAGACCACAATTATGACTTCTCTCTCTGTGGTTATGATCTCGTCATACCTGCGGGGTTCCTAGAACACCAACCACCTCACCCTCCGCGCCCGCAGCGTCAGGGAACCCTCGAATTCAGACAACGTCGGTCTGATCGTCCTTGCGCCACAGCATGATATCAACGTCTGGTGCGACCCCGTTATCAGCGGCCCGGCGAATAGTCTCAACCGGAAACGTTATGGCCGGCGTTAGCGCTGCTCTCGGTTCCACTGCACAAACAAGCACCGGCTCCACGCTTCCTGTGGCTTGGTGTACACGTTGCCCTCCCGGTCACGGTAGAGATCTTCCGACGAACTTCCGGGCTTGAGTTGATGCGGATGCTCCCCGCCTTCCTTCAAGGCTTTGATTTCCTGATCGGTCAGTTTCTAGTCTTGGGCAGGGTTACGTTCCGAATTGCCACCACCTTTGATCGTGCTCAAGACACTTTCGGCACCATTCCCGAGTTCGTTTCCAATGCTTTCGATACCGTTCCCGATTTCATGCACGAGTTCTTTGGCGGCTTCTAGCCCACGTTCGGTTTCTTTGCCGTCGGGGAAGGGGAAACAGAGCCCGGGGGACAGGATGAGCCTTCGCTTATCGATTCTTCCACAAGGCCGGTCCGGTCCATGTAGTTCAGGGAGTTGTCGCCCCCCGTAGACATAAGGCGCCCGCGTCAGCGACACCGCTGGATCGACCGTGAGGAACTGAGCCGTGGCGGGATCGTAGACGCGCGCCTGTAGGTAGATGAGCCCGGTGTCGGTGCTGGTGTACTGCCCGTCGTAGCCGAGGGGGGTCGTGGCGGTCCCTTCGCACGTCGGCGTCCCGTAGGCCCCGTAGGTGCATTTCCCGGTCACCGTGCCCGTGCTGCCGGTCAGTAGCCGCGTGCTGCCCTGCTGGTCGTGATGCAGATAGGACACGGTTCCTGTGCTGTTGTTGATTTGCTCGACCGGCATATCGTTGGGGCCGTAGTTGAAGATATGGCGTGACCTGACGCGTTACGGTGCCGGGTTGGGGTGTCGACTCGTGCCGCCCGCCTGTAACATGGTCCCCTGGTTGTTGAGGCCGCGTTCCTCGCACCAAGCGTCAAACCGCTTGGGATTCATCTTCGGTAGTCCTTTGATCTTTACTCCGAACCAGTCTGACATCGCTGCCGCAATTCTCCTCTGGGCATTTATGAACATCACCGAGTATCCAGCTACCGACTGCTGCCAGCGCTACACCGATGACGTCATTTAGCGTGCCTGTTCCAATCAACAGGCCAGCAGCGATCGCAAACAGAGGCGCCGTGAAGCCAAAGATGGTAATTTTCCTCCAGCGGCGCAGTTCCTCGGCGGCCTTCTTACCAATCCGCGGGTACCAGGTGGCCTCGAAGTCCGGCTCTGCCATTACCCGCAGCCGCCCGCTGTGAGGCTGCCTTTCCGTCGAACGAAGCTAGGGCGCTCGCTACATCACTGAGAAAGCCGATACCGCCCGCCGTGAAACTGATAGCGGTCCCTGCGGCAGCCGTACGGTGACAAACCCGGAAGCGACAGCGCCAGCACCTCCACTAGCGATGGTACCAACCCCAGCTCCAACACACGAGATTCTGCTTCCGGCGGCGCATCCATCTCGCGTCCAGCCGCGGCCCCCCACCCGAAATCACAGAGATCGTGCCCAGCGTCCCCTCTGCCACAAGAGTGCCTCCAGCGACAACCTCTCCAACGCCACTCGCTACAGCGACGCCACCAAGGACAACGCCCCCGGCCTGGACCGGATTCTGGGCAACCGATACTATCCCGGAGATGATCGCACCCGGTACTTCAGAAAAACAGTCTGAGGACCCGGGGACGATGCTGCATAGGCCAGTCTGGTCCACGTAGTTGACCGGGTTATCGTAGGTGTAGCTGTAAGGTGCCAGGGTGATCCCGCTATTGGATCCGCGGTGAGAAACTGCGCTGTCTTGGGGTCGTAGTCACGCGCGCGCATGTAGATAAGACCGGTATCCCGATCGGCGTACTGGCCGTCATAGCCAAGCGAGGTTGTCGCGGTGCCGTATGGCCGGTCTGGTTGCCGTAGGCGTCATAGGTCATTGGTAGCTTCGACGGTACCTGTCGATCCGGTCAGCATCCGCGTCGAACCTTGCTGGTCGTGATGGAGATAGAGGATGGCTCCGCCGCTGGAGATTTGCTCGATGGGCAGACCACCTGGCCCGTAGATGTAGCTGTTGGTTTCGTCGCTGAGGATCAGCGGGAGTCCTTCGGTCATGTCCCACGTGAGGTAGCTGGTCGTCCCGTTGACCGTTTGAGAAGTGCGTAGCCCGTCGCCGTTGTAGCCGTAGCCGTCTTCGATTTCTGGGGTGGCGCCTTCTTCGGGGCGTTTGACCGATGTTAGGTTGCCGGCCTGGTCGTAGCCGTAGGTGGTGGCGGGGCCGCTGGAGGGGGTGGTTTTGGTGCGCTCGCCGAGTTCGTCGTAGGTGTAGGTCAGATTGGTGCCGGTTTCGAGCTGGTCAGCTTCGTTGTAGGTGTTAGTGCTGCCTGGGATCGTGGTTGGGTTGTTGGCGGCGTCGTAGGCGTAAGTGTTGCCTTCGGCTTCGGTGAGGCGGCTATTTTCGTCGTATTTGTAGCTGGTGTTTTCCGCTCCGGGGAGGCCTTTACTGGTCGTTTTGGTGACCTGTCCGTCGTCGTCGCGTTCGTAGGCGAGGGAGGCGAGGGAGCTGGCACTCTTCGTCATCGCGATTTTGCTGATCTGGTCGGCTTCGTTGTAGGTGTAGGTATCTTCGTCTTCGGTGTCGGAGGGGAACACAGTCGCGGTCAGGTCGGAGTCGGGGTTATAGGTGAAGGTCGTGGCGTGTCCGAGCCAGTCGGTGACGCTGTGCAGGCGTCCGGCGTTGTCGTAGGCGTGTTCGACTGTTTTGCCGTTGGGGTAGGTGATCTGTGTCTGCTCGTTGGCGAGGTCGTATTCGTAGGCGGTGGTGTCGCCGTGGCCGTCTTTGGTGTTTGTGAGCCGGTCGAGCTGGTCGTAGGTGTAGGTCGTCGTGCCGGTGCCATCGGTCATTTTTGTGCGGTCGCCGTCTTTGTCGTATTCGTATTTAACTGTCGAGGGGTTGCCGCTGGAGTAGCTGACTTCGGTGAGTCGGTTCGCGGGATCGTAGGTGTAGGTCGTGGTGCGGCTTTTGGGGTCGGTCAGTTTGATGAGGTTGCCGGCTTTGTCGTATTCCTTGAGCGTTTTCTTCCCGAGCGGGCTGACGACTTCGGTGACCTCTCCGAGCACGTTTCGTTCGTATTTCGTTTCGTGGCTGTTGCCGTCGGTTTGGCTCGTTACGTATCCGGCGCCGTTATAGCCTGTTTCTGTGACGGTCCCGTTGGGCTCTTTAACTTTTGTCGGCTGGTTGTCCGCGTTGTAGGTGTACGTAGTCGTGTGGCTGTTTCCGTCGGTCTGCGTTTCGAGGTTCCCGTCACCGTCGTAGATGTATTTCGTCGTGTGCCCGAGTGGGTCGGTGACCTTTATCGCTCGGCCCTGTGCGTCGCGTTCGATTTTGGTCGTGTATTTCGACGGTTCGCCGCCCACCACGTTCCCGCGCGGGCTGACCGTCGCGATCTCCTGCGAGTCTTCGTTGTATTCCCAGGTCCGCTTATCGCCTTCCGGGTCGATTTCGCCCGAACGGTCGCCGTAGCTGTCGTATTCGTATTCCCATTTACGACTCAACGGGTCGGTCACGCTTTCCAATTCGCCATCGGCCGTGTATTTATATTTGGTGATCTGGGTTTTGCTGGCGGGCGCTGGACGCGAGATCTTGATCGGGTTACCATCGCCGTCGCGTTCGATCGTCGTCGTCTCGCCCTTCGGCGTCGTCGTCGTGAGAACGTCATGGGTACTGTCGTATGTCCATTTCGTTTCATCGCCATCGGGATCGGTCATGCTCGTCTTATCCCCGGCCCCGTTGTACGTGTACGTCGTTGTGTGACCGTTACCGTCGGTGACGGTCAGTGGCTCCACCTTGTTGTACGTGAAGAGTCTCCGTGCTGCGCTAGCCGTTCCGTATCCTTGCGTGATCGAGTGACAGGTCGCTGCTGGTAGTACTTCTGGTGACGTCACCGGTCGCTTCGTTGGTGATCTTCGTCTGAAACGTTTCGTATTCAAATTTCAGGGTGTGGCCCATCGGGTCGGTCTGCGAGACAACACGATTGGAGCCGTCGTAGCTGTTCGTGGTTTTGCCGCCCCGTCCATCGACCATTTCGGTCAGCTGATGCGACCCGTCGTATTTGAACTGCCAGCGCGGGCTACCTTCGCCGGGCATCGTCACGCTCTTTAGATTCCCGCTTTCATACGCGTATTTGACGATATTACCCATCGGGTCGGTCGCGCTTTCCACCAGCCCTTCGCCGTTGTAGGCGAGCGTGATTTTACGGCCGCTCGGGTCGGTGATCGTCGTCAGTTGTCCCGAAGTGTAGCTGAGCGTCGTCTCGTTGCCATCGCGGTCGGTCACGCTTTCAAGCTGCCCACTCCCATTGAATTGGTACTTCGTTTGATCCGCCAGCGTCAGCATATAGCCTTCTGCAGAGCTTCCTTTCAGTGAGTCTTGCGTCCCGCCGGCGCCGTGAATGTCCCGCCCCCATCTTCTATAAAGGCAACCGTACTGCCGTTTGCCTGGTGCAGGGTCGTAAGTTTGCTTGATTCGTCTACAACGAAATGGTCGCTAAATGAACTGCTCCACCCATAGCCGAACATGCCATGTTCGCCAGCCGCAGCGGCCTGCGAATTGTATGACCGTGTCAGGTCAAGCCCCACACCTCGGCCACCAATCGAAAGATCTGTTTGGGTCTCGGTGTAGTTCCCGGTCACGCAGTTCACGGGGTCTCCGCAATTCGAGTGGGGAGAACCAGAGGCTGACGGATTTCCAGACCCCAGCTGTGTTTCCCGTTCAGTCTGTCACGATCGGTTCAAATCACAAGCAGCCCGTTATTGTGAATGATACAGTCCCTTCGTTAGCAAGACGCTGCGTTGGCTTCATGCCGGCCCCAGCGTTCGATCAAAGGTGCCGATGTTCACGATGCTAGGAGCGGACCGCTGTCGTGTCATGAAACGAGTAACCCCCGTAGAAACCACAGCCAAGATCGTAAGCATCGTTGTGAAAAGTCCCCGCATTGTCGAACGTGGCGCCTTGTTCCATATTGACCGCACCATCATTTGTTGTAACTATTTAGGTCCTGCTGGTTTCGTTCGTCAGGGGTGAGCGCGGGTTCGGGTGTGGGGTGTGCAGCGTGGGGAGGTTGTTGTGGGCAGGATTCCGCCTGGTTGCAGGGAATCTTGCGGGCATGGCCGATGCAGGGCAGCTCAGTCGTGAGGAGCTTGAAGCCCGGATCACCGATCAGGATGCGGTGATCGCGGCGCTGCGGGGGCAGAGCGTCGAGCAGCAGGCGATGATCGCCGAGTTGAGGGCCGAGATCGTCGAGTTGCGGGGCAGGCTGGATGAGAACTCTAGGAACTCGAGCAAGCCGCCGTCCTCCGATGGTTACTCAAAACCGTCGCCGAAGAAGCGCAGCCTGCGGGAGCGCTCGGGGCGCAAACCGGGCGGCCAGCATGGTCATGAGGGTGCCACTTGGAGCGGGTGGAGGTCCCCGACCGTGTGATTATCCATGAGCCCGACGTTTGCGAGGACTGCGGGCGCGATTTGGCTGACGGGGAAGAGCTTGAGGGCGGGGAGTCTCGTCAGGTTTTCGATATCCCCGAGAAGCTCGCGCTGGAAGTGATAGAGCATCTCGCGAAAGCCCGGCGCTGCAATGCTTGTGGGCTCGTGAATGAGGGTCGTTTCCCCGGCGGCGTGGCCGCTGACACACAGTACGGGGCCAACCTGCACGCCTTCGGTGTCTACCTCATCGTCTTCCAGCACATCCCCTATGAGCGCGCCCGCAACCTGATCTGGATCTGACGGCCCGCAGGTCTCCACAGCCACGTTGAAGGCCTGGGTGGACAAGGCCGCGCAGGGCCTGACCGATTTCGATGAGCAGTTGCGAGCACTGCTCGGTGATCAGCCGGTAGCCCACTTCGACGAGACGGGCCTACGCATCGCAGAGCGCCTTTCCTGGGTGCACTGTGCCTCCACGCAGACGTTGACGCGCTACACGGTCCACGCCAAGCGCGGAGGGCAGGCGATGGATGACGCCGGCGTGCTGCCCGGCTTCACCGGCGTGGCCGTGCACGACGGCTTCTCCCCATATCGCGCCTACACCGACGCGGCCCACGCGCTCTGCGGCGCTCACCACCTGAGGGAGCTGATCGCCGCCACCGAAGCAGGGCAGCTCTGGGCCTCGGGCATGAGTTGTTTTCTGCTGGACACCAAGGATCTGGTCGATCAGGCCAAGACGGCCGGCCGCCAGGCGCTGGACGCCCCGGCCCTGGCAGAACTTCATCGCAACTACCGCGACCTGATCGCCTCGGGCTACGAGCAGAACCCCGGTCTGGCACAGAACGCCGGGAAGCGGATCAAGCGCTCAAAGGCGCAGAACCTGCTGCTGCGCCTGGATCGGTGCGAGCGCGAAGTGACCCTCTTCGCCCACGACTTCGCCGTTCCCTTCTCGAACAACCTCTGCGAGTCCGACCTTCGCATGGTCAAGCTGCAACAGAAGATATCCGGGTGCTTCCGCACGATGGACGGCGCCGAACGCTACCTGACAGTGCGCTCCTACATCTCCACCGCCAAAAAGCAAGGCCAGCGCCCACTACAAGCACTCGCCCAACTCGCGGCCGGACAACCATGGCTGCCGGCATCCGCGCCGGGCTGACCCAATCCGGCCGGGCCAGCAGGACGTGAATAGTTACCATTTGTTCCACCACTCGCGCCCATCGTGATCGTGCCTTCATTCACCAACGTCGCGCCACTCACAGTCGGACGCAACGAACATTCATGAGTTCCTGAACGTTCCCGCCCCACCTGACTGCAAAACCAAACGCCCCGTCCCGTTGATCGTAGGCTGCCCATCAAGCAAAAACGAAGACGTAACATCCAACGCACCAGCAACACTCAACGTACCGCCAGTCAACGAAAAAGCCCCAATGGAAGACGTTCCGCTTGCAACGCTCAACGACCCTCCCGTAACGTTCATATGCGCACCGCCCCCATGCACCGCCGTCGCGGTCACCGATGCTCCCCCGATAGTCAGCGCACCGATCACAGAATGCATTTCCCCTGTTAGTTCGAAGGAACCACTCTGTTATCACAACTTCCCCACAGAAGGCGCCGCCATGTACTATTCGATTTGCCGGAGCACCCGTGAAATTGAGCGTCCCGCTTTGTGCCGTCATCGTCGCATCGTTGACAAAACTGACAGACGTGTCAGCTTCATGCCCGCTCCCTAGTTCAGATTCGAAGGTCCCCGTGTTCACGATGCTAGGAGCGGTACCGCCTGCCGTGTCATGAAACGAGTAACCCCCGTAGAAACCACAGCCAAGATCGTAAGCATCGTTGTGAAAAGTCCCCGGAATGATCGAACGTGGCGCCTTGTTCCATATTCACCGCAGCATCAATTGTTCCACCACTCGCGCCCATCGTAATCGTACCTTCATTCACCAACGTCGCGCCACTCACAGTCGGACGCAACGAACATTCTCCAGTCCCGAACGTACCGGTCCCACCCGATTGCAAAACCAAACGCCCCGAACCATCAATCGTAGGCCGCCCATCAAGCGAAAACGACGACGAAACATCGAATCGTCGAAGCACTCAAGGTGCCACCAGTCAGCGAAAAAGCTATGCCCGATGCTTCTAAGGCATTCGAGACTTCCAGCGATCCGCCAGCGATCACGAGCGTGCCCGCACCCTGAACAATGCCCGCATGTTCGGAGCCACTCGTGACCTGGACGGTATTGCCTGATCCGATACATGCGACGCTGGCAGAGGTCGGCACTCCCGTAGACCAATCCCCGGCCGTTGCCCACGTCCCTTCCGCTCGGCCCAGCCCATGTATCCGTGCAGAACGATTCGGCCGAAGCGCTCGCCGCCACCAAAGCCAAGATCCCAACGACACGGCCGCGCACAGACGCCCCTCAACCAAGACCGCCAGAAACGGGAGGAACACGCCGCTCCCCGCACGAGCCGCCAATGCACCCTGCCGAACCGTATCCAGCCGCATCTCGCCCTCCTCGTGTTCGCAGTGCCGAGTCGCGAAGGATTGAACCAGATCCGGATGCGGACCGGGCATTCAAGTCGACTTGTGGACGATCGTTCGATTTTCCGGGAAACTATATGCCGTCTTGCGATCTATATGCGGAGTTCCGCCCGGCGGCCAGGGCAGCATGGCTATGTCTGTCCGAGTAGCTGCCGATACATGACACGTGTCTCGCGCGCTGGCTCAAGGCCAAGCTCCTCATCGAGGGAGCGTGTGAGTTCGTCGTAGCGGCGGGTGATCGACTCGCGGAGGCACGAGAAGGCTTCATAACACCCCAGGACGACCACGACCCTCACCCTCGGCATCACCTGAGGCGGCGATGTCTCGGCGGGCGTCGGCATGCGAACGGCCGGGCGAACCCGAGTCCCGGCACGAGCCCGGCACAGCGCCTTTTCCGGCCGGGCGGATGACGACGCCCGCCGAGACCCGAACCCCGACCCAGCGATCAACCAGCCCCCTCCACCACCTCGAGGCTGAGCGCCCCTTTCGGCCCCGGATGCCGCGCGTTGTAATGAAGCAGCACAACCCCGACGACGATGTAGGGAACGAGGTTGACCGCGTGCAGCACGAGCGCGTAGGGCAGCGCCACGGAGTGGGGCACGCCGTAGGCTTTGAGCGCGATCAGCGCCGCGCCCTCGAACACGCCGATCGCCCCCGGCGGCGAGGGCAGGATCATCGAGAGGCCGACCGCGACGACGACGAGCACGCCGCAGGCGAAGGACAGGTGCAGGTGGAAGGCGACGCTGACGAAGTACGCGCAACCTGCCGAGAGCATCCAGGCGGCGACGGTCCAGAGGAAGGCTTCCAGCGCGACGGTGCCGTGACGCAGGCCGGTGAGGCCGTGCCGGAGCTCGTCGACGGTGCGGTCCAGGCGCGTGCCCGAGAAGGCGGAGAAGCGTCGCAGCGGCCGGAGCAGCATGCGCAGGAAGCGATCGCCATAGAGCGCGAGGATGACCACGGCGGCGACGATCAGGATCGCCAGCACGATCGCCGCGACCGCGGCCGCGCCGAACCAGCTGACGTGCGGCAGCCACGGCTCGGCGGCGAAGAAGATCAGAAGGATCGTGACGAGGTCATACAGCCGCTCGATCACGATGGTCCCGACGATCTCGACCGCGGCGGTCGTGGAGCGCTGGTTGAGCACGAGCACGCGCGCCGCTTCGCCCGCGCGTGCCGGGAGGATCGAGTTGTAGAAGTAGCCGATCATCGTCGCGTCGAGGACCGCCCCGCGAGGCGGGCGACGGCCCGGGGCAAACAGCGAGCGCCAGCGCAGGCCGCGGGCGACGCTGCCGAGCCCGAAGGCGAGCAACGCGGGGATCAGCCACAGGTAGTCGCTCGTGCGCAGCGCGTGCGACACCTCGCTGAAGTTGATGCCGCTGAGCGCGATGTAGGAGAAGAGCACGGTGACGAGCGACCGTCACCAGGTTGACGAGCAGGCGCGAGCGCCGTGGTAGAGCCGGCGGCGTGTGGGGGCCGGCCGGCGCGCGTCGCCGACCCGGAGACGCGATGCCGGGCGCCTCGCCGCGGGCGGCGCGGCTCGATCACTGCGGGGTTCATCGCTCGCGTCAGAAGCTATCCGAAAGCCCGGACGATCTCGGCTCCTCGGCCGCACCGTGGGGGAAGCCGAGGAGCGACGGACGCGATCGATCAGTAGGCGCCGATCGGCGGGCCTTCGTATTTGACGCCGGCGGGGCTGGCCCATCGCACGCGCCAGGAGACGCCCTGGACCGACGAGTTGAAGGACCAGTAGCCGGCGCCGTTGGTCGTGACCGTCTTCAGCGTGCGATAGCTGCGCGCGCCCTTGCGCTTGACGAGCACGGTCGCCTTCGTGACCCCGGTCGCCGGCCGGACGAGGCCCCACAGCGCGAAGCCGTGTCCGCGCTTGGTGACCGTCAACGGCACCGGAAAGCCGTAGTAGAGCGGCTTGCGCGCGCCGGTCACGTACTCGAGGCCGGTCTGGAAGCCGACGGCACCACTGGCCGTCAGACGCCCGCTGATCGGATCGTCTTTGAACAGGTACTGCGAGAACGCCGCGACGCGCGGGTTGTCGTAGGCCATGTGCTCGGCGATCGCGTCGTATTCGGCCTGCTTGGCGGGGGAGACGCCTTCGTACTTGTTCGGCTTGCTCTGCACCCCGAACTCGGTCAGGTAGATCGGAACGCCGCCGGGGATCGCGTGCGCCCGCGCGGCCAGGTTGAGCGCGTTGGAGAGGCGCGAGAGCGAGGCGATCGTGACGCTGTCCTTTTGCTTCCAGACGTATTTGGGACCGGCCGCCGGGAAGTAGGCGTGATGGGCGTAGCCGCTCATCTGCAGCTCGCCGCAGGTACCGGATTTCTTGTACTTGGCGTTCAGGCAGAGCGCTTCGCGCATGAACGCCAGTGGCGCGACGGGGTGCTGCAGCGCAGCCGCTTTTTCCTTGCGGACGTTGACGGTGTCGTAGCCGACCGGCGCCGTCTCGCCGAACAGCACGCGCGGACGCGCCAGTCCTGCCGCCTGCAGACCTGCGTAGCCGGCCTGGTAGAGGCCGCGGTAGATGCGCCCCGATACGGGCTTGCCGCCGGAGCTCCACTGCGGCGTCAGGTAGGCGGGCTCGTTGGGCTCGTTCCAGATCGAGTAGAGCGAGACCTCCGAGCCATAGTGGCGCGCGACGGCGGTCATGAATTCCTGGAAGTCGAGCAGGTCGGGCCGGTAGGTGTAGGGGGCCTTGTGGTTCGCCGTGGCCCAGTTCGGCACCGGCGCGGTGACGGTCAGCAGCACCTGCCAGCCCAGCCGCTTGGCTTCGGCGAGCAGGATGTCGTACTGGCCCCAGTTGTAGCTCGCCGGGTTGGTCGCTTCGAAGCTCGGCTTCGTCGCGCTGGTGGGGGCGGGCGCGACCGAGTACCAGTTGAGCTCGACGCGCAGGGCTTTCACGCCGAGCGTCTGCAGCTGCGCGAGCACCGCGGGGCGGGTGGTCGGTTCGAGCAGGTCGGTCGAGCCCTCGAAGTAGAGTTTCTGGCTGCTCGAGGCCTGCGCCGAGCCGGCGCCGATCGCGCCGGAGACGAGCGCCGAGCAGGCAAGGGTTGCACAGAGAAGGATGCGGATACGCGACATGAGCCTCGATTCAATCGTTGCTTGCGGGAGGGGTGATCACTGCGAGCTGACCTTCACCTTGCAGTGCGCGCCGTGCAGGTGCGCGCAGACGATCACGTAGCCGGGGCGCGGGCGGTGTTTGGCGTCGGTCAGCCCCGAGTCGAAGATCGTCGAGGCGGTGCCGCCGGTCCACTGGTAGATGTACAGGCGCTTGATCCGCGCGTGCGCGGAGGCGATCGAGAACATGAAGCCGAGCGCTTTCGCCGCGCGGGCCAGGCCTTCGCCGTGCTTGTTGGGAAAGGCGCCGCCGAATTTGACGATCCCGCCGGTCTCGGTCAGCCAGACGTCCCCGGGCACGACCGCGAGGATCGCGCGCGTGCGTTCGCTTGAGAAGCGGTTCGTGTCGGAGTAGTTGTGCAGCCCCCACAGCGTCGGCATCGGCATCCGCAGGCGGCGGATCTCGGCCTTGAATTCGTCGATGTAGGCGATCGTGGGGCCGACGTCGTTCTGGTCGAGGATGTCGAGGCCGAGGATCGTGCACTTGGGGCAGACGTGCCGCAGCGCCTTGTAGTACTCGGCCGATTCGATCGCCGTCGGGCTGTTGTACTTCTCGTAGCTGTAGCGGACGTTGCCGCGGTTGGTCTCGTCCCACGGCTGGTACTGGTGGACGTTCGGGAAGTCCTTCATGAACTTCCTCGTGTCCGCTTCGTAGACCTTGATGCTCGGCATCTTCGTCGGCGTGTACTCGGAGTGGTAGAAGGACACGAGCACCTGCTGGTGCGCCGCTTCGGCGGCGTGGATCCACTGCATGGCGAGCGTCAGCGAGTAGGGCCGCACGGCCGCGTCGTAGGGCGCGATGTAGCGCGTGATGTGCGTGTTCAGCTGCTTCCAGAGCGGATCGGTGAACATCTCGGTCTTCTCGTCGGCGATCCCGACCAGATACGAGGAAGAGGCGGCGTGGGCCTGCGGCCGGCTCTGCTTCGCGCCGGCCGAGAGCGCCGCGGGCACGCCGAAAGCGGCGCCGAGCGCCAGCGAGCAGACGCAGAGCGAAAGCGCGGCGAGGAGAGCGAGACGGAGGCGGGGTGAGGCGAGGCGCAGGGTCGTGAACACGGCCATCGAAACAGCCTATACGCCGGAAAGTTGCGTTTCCCTGCGTTGCGCGAGAGCCCGCCCACCGCAGCGGACCGCGGGCGATGCGGGGATCGAGCGGACGCTGGGCATAGGATGCGCGGCGATGCACAACGGGCGCCGGCGCTAC
Source organism: uncultured Solirubrobacterales bacterium (assembly GCA_963789675.1). Classification (GTDB taxonomy): domain Bacteria; phylum Actinomycetota; class Thermoleophilia; order Solirubrobacterales; family Solirubrobacteraceae; genus Palsa-744. The sequence continues at coordinate 361,642 of CAWBLR010000005.1, forward strand.
TGGGGACCGCTTGCGATCGTGCTCGCGGTCGCGTTCGGCCTGCGCCTGTGGGGCATCAAGCAGGGGTTGCCGTACGTGTACGACGTCGACGAGTACGGGCACTTCGTGCCCGAGGCGGTGCGGATGTTCGGCCACGGCCTGAACCCCCACTACTTCGTCAACCCGCCTGCGCTGACGTACCTTCTGCACGGTGTCTTCGGGGTCTGGTTCGGCGTCCTCGGATTGGGTTCCCACCCACCCGGCTCCCACTCCTCCATCGCAAGCGAATACGCGCTGCATCCAGAGCGGCTCTTCCTGCTGGCGAGGGTGGTCGTCGCGCTGCTCGGCACTGCCTCGGTGTGGCTGCTCTACCTCCTCGGCGCGCGCCTCTTCGACCGTGCGGTGGGGCTGCTCGCGAGCGCCGTGATGGCGGTCGCCTTCCTGCCGGTCTTCTACGGCCACCTCGCGCTCAACGACGTGCCGACGCTGGTGGGGCTGACGCTCTCGCTGCTCGGCACGGCGGGCGTCCTGCGCCGGGGGCGGATGACCGACTACCTGCTCGCCGGGGTCGGCCTCGGCCTCGCGGCCGCGACGAAGTACACGGCGGGCGTCGTGCTGTTGCCGCTGCTCGCCGCGGCGGCGGCGCAATACCGCGATGCGCGGCCGGGCGCCAGAGCGAGGGCCGTCGACCGAGGGCCGAACGCCGATGGTGGAGGGTCAGGGGTCGATGAAGGGTCGGCAGTCGATCGAAGCGCGGGGGCCGGAGGGAACCCGAAAGAGCACAGCGGAACCCCGGGAACGAGGCGCGAAGTCGCGATCGGCATGGGCCTCGCCCTGCTGGCGGCGCTGGCGGCGTACCTGATCGCAAACCCCTATTCGCTGCTCGACTTCCACGCCTTCCGCGCGGAACTGGAACTGCAATCGCGCTACACCGAACAGTCGGCGGCCTCCTGGCTGGGCGGTCCGCGGCAGGGTAGCCTCGTCTACTACCTGTGGTCGTTCACGTGGGGCCTCGGCTGGATCCCGGCGCTGGCGGCACTCGGCGGGGCGGTGACGATCTGGCGCAGGGACCGGCGGGTCGGTTGGGTGCTCGTGCCGGTCGCCGTGCTGTATCTGCTGTTCCTCGGTCTGCAGGGGCGCTACTTCGGCCGCTGGCTGCTGCCGATCTTCCCCGTCGCCTGCCTGCTGGCGGCGAGCTTCGCGCTGGAATGCGCCGCCTGGGCGACGCGGCGCGTCGAGCGACTGCGTGCCGGCCGCACGCCGCGTGGGGGCCACACGCAGCAACGACGCGCCGGCGGCCGAACCACCCCCACCGCCGTGGCCCTCACCGCCGTGGCCGTAATCGCGTTGATGGCGCAAGGGCTCGTGTACAGCATCCATTCGGGCCTCGTGCTCTCGCGCCCCGACACACGCAACCTCACGCGCGCGTGGGCGATCGAGCACATCCCCGCGGGCGCGAAGATCGTGCTCGAGCCGGTCGTCCCGAACGCCTGGCTGGATGAAACCGGCGGCGGCAGCGCGGGCGGGACCGCCCACCCGCGCTGGGTCAAGTTCCCGGCGCTGCGGGTGGTGTTGAACCCCGCGACCGGAAGGCCCGAAACGGGGAACCGGACGGTCGAACTGGAAGACTACGAGCGCACGCTGAGCGCGCCGCTGATCGGCTACTACGAGCGGCACGGCTACTGCTGGGTTGATCAGCGGGTACACCCAGTCAGGCCGGGCGTTCGCCGACCCCAAGATCGTGCCCCACGCGATCGCCTACTACAGAGAACTGGAAAGGCAGGGTGAAGTCGTCTACCACGTCTCCCCCTACAACTCGGGGAAGAATCATGTGGCGTTCAACTTCGACTGGACGTTCGACTACTACCCGCTCGCCTTCCACCGTCCCGGCCCGGAAATGACCGTCTACCGATTGCACGGCGGAAGTTGCGCGAGCGTCACGCCTTATTGACTTACGCCTGGTTCCCCCGAGCGATCTTGCGTAGGTCGATCGACAGTGAACGGGAGGGGGTCAGGCCCCCCTCCCGACCACCCCCAAAGTCTTTACGCCTGGTTCCCCCGAGCGATCTTGCGTAGGTCGATCGTCGCGTCGTAGAGCTTCGCGTCGACCCCCTCCTCCAACGCAACCTCCCGCAACGGCCGGCCGGACTCGGTGGCCCGCTTGACGATCGCCGCGCCCTTGTCGTAGCCGATCGCACCGTTGAGCGCGGTGGCGACCGCGAGCGTCCCTCCGGCCGAGGCGGCGACGCCGGCGCGGTTGACCTCGATCCCGTCGACGCACTTCTCCGCAAACGCGCGCGCGGTCGCCGACAGGAGGTTCAGCGATTGCAGCAGGTTGCGTGCGATCAGGGGGATGCGGACGTTGAGCTCGAACTGGCCCTGCATCCCGCCGATCGTGATCGCGGTGTCGTTGCCGATCACCTGCGCTGAGACCTGCAGGACGACCTCCGGGAGCACCGGGTTGACCTTGCCGGGCATGATCGAAGAGCCCTTCTGCAGCTCGGGCAGGAAGATCTCGCCGATGCCGGTGCGCGGTCCGGAGCCCATCAACGCGAGGTCGTTGGCGATCTTGATCAGCGAGACGGCGACGACCTTCAGCGCGCCGGAGAGCTCGACGAGCGCGTCGCGATTGGCCTGCGCCTCGAACGGGTCGAGCGGCGCGGCGATCTGCTTGAGCCCGGACTCCTTCTTGAGCCGCGCGCGGACCTTCTCGGCGAACCGCGCGTGCGTGTTCAGGCCGGTGCCCGTGGCGGTGCCACCGAGCGGGATCTGCCCGACGTGCACGAGCGCGGCGGCGACGCGCTCCTGCCCGAGCGCCATCTGCGCGGCGTAGCCGCCGAACTCCTGGCCGAGCGTGACCGGGACGGCGTCCATCAGGTGCGTGCGTCCCGCCTTGACGACGTTCTGGAAGCTTTTCGACTTCTTCGCGAAGGAGCGCTCGAGCTGCTTGAGCGCGGGCAGGAGCTCGTTCTGGGCGACGTCGAGCGCGGCGAGGTGGACGGCCGACGGGAAGACGTCGTTGGAGGACTGGCCCATGTTGACGTGGTCGTTGGCGTGCGCTGGGTGGGCGGGATCCATATCTGTCACGAGCGCTGCGATCACCTCGTTGGCGTTCATGTTCGTCGAGGTGCCGGAGCCGGTCTGGAAGACGTCGATCGGAAACTGCGCGTCGTGCTTGCCCGCGGCGATCTCGTTGGCGGCCTTCTCGATTTTCGCGGCGGTGCGCTTCGGCAGCAGGCCGAGCTCGCCGTTGACGGCCGCGGCGGCGCCCTTCACGCGCGCGAGCCAGCGCACGACCGACACGGGGACGGTCTCACCGGAGATCGGGAAGTTGGCGACGGCCTTGCTCGTCTCTCCACCCCACAGCTGCTTGTCGGTCATTCGGGTCTCCTTTTTCACAACACGAATAAAAGATTTTAAAAGGGCCCCTCCCGGGGCCTGCTCGGCGCCTTCGTGCCTCCGCCACCAGGGACGTTATCCGCAGGATCGATCTTCCCGGACCAAGCCGCCAGGGGCCCGTGGCCGACCGGACGTTACCCGCAGAACGCCGACAGCTCCCGCGCGAACCCGACCGGATCGTCGTAGGCCATCAGGAAACCGGCGCTCTCGAGCACGCGCAGCTGGCCGTCGGGCAGCAGCGCGAGCGCCTCTTCGGCGGTCGCGAGCGGGTGCTGGCGGTCGCGGTCGGCCCACAGCAGCAGCACCGGCATCGACAGGCGCGGGTAGAGCTCGCGCAGCCCGTCCTGCGCGCCGCGCGGCCAGGAGCGCGCGCAGCGCGACCACGAACGCGCGAGCGAGGGATTGCCGGGCACGTCGGCGAAGGCGTGGCGCAGCAGATCGCGCGCGGCGGGATCCCCGCGCGCGGTCAGGCGCAGGCCGCGCTCGGGGGTGAAGGCGGCCCGCGCGCCGTGGGTCAGCAGCCGGTCGAGGCCGGGCACGGCGCCGGCGGTCGCGGCCAGGCGCCAGGCGGCGCGCAGCCGCGCGTTCGCGGGCGGCGCGTGCAGGCGGCTGCCCATCAGCACGAGCCGCTTGGGACGCAGGCTCCCACGCGAGATCGACTGCAGGAGGATCTCCGCGCCCGCGTCGTGGCCGCCGATCAGCGGCCGCGGCCCGAGCACGTCGGCGGCGAAGCCGGAGATCACGTCGGCGAACCAGTCGAGCGTATAGGGGTAGCGCGGGCGATCCTCGGAGTCGCCGTGCAGGGGCAGGTCGGGGAGCACGACGCGGAAGCGGTCGGAGAGCTGCTCGACGGCCGGCTCGAACTCCTTGTGCGAAAGCATCGCCGAGTGCAGCAGCGCGAGCGGTGGGCCGGCGCCGAGCTCCCGGTAGGCCACGCGCGCGCCGTCGGGGTGGTGGTAGAGACGCAGCCTCACGCTCGCAATCGTACGAACACGTCGCCGGCGGGACCGGCGCCCCTGCGCCTGCAACGGATCCACCGGAATGCACCCCCCCTTGCGCCGGTTGTGAGAGGAACCGTCAAAGCTCACCATCTCTACATGAGCGCGATCCGCACGAACGCCGCCGCCGCGATGCTGGGCGTCAGCCCGAGCACGCTGCGCAGCTGGGAGCGGCGCTTCGGCTACCCGATGCCCCAGCGCACCGAGGGCGGGCACCGGCAGTTCGAGCTGAGCGAGATCGAAGCGCTGCGCCAGTCGTTCGCGGAGACGCACGACATCTCCTCGGCGATCTCGATCGCCCGCGAGCGCGGCGAGGGCCCCTCCTCGCCCGCGCGGCTGCAGAGCGCGCTGGCGGCGTTCCGCGAGGATCTCGCCGACCGCCTGCTCGAGGAGAGCCTCGCGGTCAGGTCGGTCGAGCGCACGGTCGAGTCGGTGCTCTTGCCGGCCGTCGAGCTGCTCGAGGAGGGCTCGCCCGAGTACCGCTTCGCCTGGCGCTACGCGACCGGCTGGCTGGCCGCCGCGCAGCGCGTCGCGCCGCCGGCCACGCGCGAGGAGGGCGTGCTGATCTTCGACCTGTCGCGCCCGGCGGACATCGACGCGCTGTACGTGCAGGCGCTCGAGCTGATCCTGCGCCGCACTGGCCTGCGCGTGCTGAGCCTGCCCGTCGACCTCGAGGACGCCCGCATCGGCGGCGCGCTGCGCGCGCTGCGCCCGAACGCCGTCGTGCTCGGCGGCCGGGGCGCGGCGCTCGATGCGCTCGGCAAGCTCGTCTACGCCGCCCGCCAGGCGGAGCCGGGCGTCGAGATCCTCGACTATCGCGGGGCGCTGCCCGACACGGGCGCGAGCACCACCCGCCGCCTGGGCGAGAGCCCGACCGCCGCGGCCGAGGCGCTGCGCGAGCGTCTCACGGGCGTCGTGCAGATTCAGCCGCGTGCCGCGGCCATCTCGCCCGCATAGCCCGCACCTACAATGGGCCGCCCCGTGAGCGCCCCCGCCAGACATCCCCTGCTGCCGCGCCGCGCGGTCGATCCACGCCAGGAGCTGCCGGCGCTGGAGCTCGAGGTGCTCGAGCGCTGGCGCGAGCGCGACGTGTTCGCCGAGTCGCTGCGCGCGCGCGAGGGCGCGAAGCAGTGGGTCTTCTACGAGGGTCCCCCGACCGCGAACGGCCCGCCGGGCTCCCACCACGTGCTCTCGCGCGTGTTCAAGGACATCTACCCGCGCTTTCAGACGATGCGCGGCTACCGCGTCGAGCGCAAGGGCGGCTGGGACTGCCACGGCCTGCCGGTCGAGATCGCGGTCGAAGAGCAGCTCGGGATCAAGTCGAAGATGGAGATCGAGGAGTACGGCATCGAGCGCTTCAACGCGCAGTGCCGCGCGTCGGTGTTCGCGTTCCTCGAAGAGTGGAACCGCCTGACCGAAAGGATCGGCTTCTGGCTCGACCTCGAGCACGCCTACCGCACGCTCGACGAGAGCTACATCGAGTCGGTCTGGTGGGCGCTCGCGCAGATCGACGCGCGCGGGCTGCTGTACGAGGGCAACAAGGTCGTGCCGTACTGCCCGCGCTGCGAGACGACGCTGTCCTCGCACGAGGTTGCGCTCGGTTACCGCGACGTCGTCGACCCGAGCGTCTACCTGAAGCTGCCCGTCGCGAGAGCCGACCCGCCCCCCTCCCAGGAGCGATCCGCCGGCCCCCAGGAGCGACTGCTGGTGTGGACGACGACGCCGTGGACGCTGCCCGGCAACGTCGCGGTGGCGGTCTCGCCGACGGCGCAGTACGCACTCGTCGATGCGGACGGCGAGCGCTACCTGCTCGCCGAGGCGCGCGTCGCGGCGGTGCTGGGCGAGGGCGCGGAGGTGCTCGAGCGGATGACGGGCGCGCAGCTGGCCGAGCGCTACTCCGCCTATGAGGGCCCGATCTTCGCGGTTGGCGAGCCGGCCGGCTACCCGATCCTGACCGACGACTTCGTGACGACCGAGGACGGCACTGGCATCGTGCACCTGGCGCCGGCCTTTGGCGAGGACGACTACCGCGTCGCGGGCGCGTCGGACCGCGTCGCGTTCGACCCGCGTCGCGCGGAGACGCTGCTGAACCCGGTGCGCCCCGACGGGACGTTCGACGCGCGCGTGCGCAACCACGCGGGCAAGTCCTATGAGGGCCGCGGCGTCAAGGACGCGGACGTGACGGCGGAGCTGATCGAGGACCTGCGCCGCGCGCGGGCTGCTGCTGAAGATCCAGGACTACGAGCACTCCTACCCGCACTGCTGGCGCTCGGGCAACGCGCTGATCTATTACGCGAAACCGTCGTGGTACATCGCGACCTCGAAGCTGCGCGAGGAGCTGCTGGCGGCGAACGAGACAGTCAACTGGCACCCGCCGGGCGTCAAGCACGGCCGCTTCGGCGACTGGCTGAAGAACAACGTCGACTGGGCGCTCTCGCGCGAGCGCTACTGGGGCACGCCGCTGCCCGTGTGGCGCTGCGAGAGCGGGCACATCCACGTGATCGGCTCCTACGCCGAGCTGGCCGAGCGCTCGGGCCGGGAACTCGAGGACCACCACCGCCCTTACGTCGACGAGCTCGCGTTCCCCTGCCCCCACGAGGGCGGGGACGGAGACGTCGAAGAGGCCGGGAACACGAACGGCGCCGGGGACGGAGCCGTGCGGTGCAGCGGGCGAGATGCGCCGCGTGCCGGAGGTGATCGACGTGTGGTTCGACTCGGGCTCGATGCCGTTCGCGCAGCACCACCACCCGTTCGCAGCAGGACGGCAGCTTCGGGCGCTCGTTCCCGGCGGACTTCATCTGCGAGGCGCAGGACCAGACGCGCGGCTGGTTCTACTCGCTGCTGGCGGTCGCGACGCTGCTCGGCCGGGAGGCGCCGTTCGACGGCCGGGCGCCGTACAAGAACGTCGTCTGCCTCGGCCTGATCCTCGACGAGGACGGCCAGAAGATGAGCAAGTCGAAAGGCAACGCGGTCGAGCCGTGGCAGGTGCTCGACGACTACGGCGCGGACGCGTTCCGCTGGTACTTCTTCACCTCCAAGCAGCCGTGGGACGGCTATCGCTTCTCGGCGGAGACGATCGGCGAAGGCGTGCGGCTGTTCCTCAAGCAGCTGTGGTCGACGTACTACTTCTACGCGCTCTACGCACAGGCGGCGAGCGCGGAGCTGAGCGGCGCGGCGGCGACGTCCAACGCGGCAGAGGCGGAGGAGGTGAGCGGCGCGGCGACGACATCCGACGCGGCGAGGAGCCGACGAACGCGCCGCCGGCTGCCGCTGAAGATGAGCAGTTGACGGACCTCGACCGCTGGGCGCTTTCGCGCACCGCGGCGACGGCGGAGCTGGTGGCCGAGCGCCTGGACGCGTACGACGCGACGGTCGCGGGCCGCGCGATCGCGGAGCTGCTGGACGAGCTCTCCAACTGGTACGTGCGCCGCTCGCGGCGGCGCTTCTGGGACGGCGAGGCGAGCGCGTTCCGCACGCTGCGCACATGCCTGCTGGCGGTGTCGAAGATGCTGGCGCCGTTCTGCCCGTTCATCGCCGATGAGATCTACGACAACCTCGACGGGGAGCTCGAGAGCGTGCACCTGTGCGACTTCCCCAGGCCAGAGGAGATCGGCGAGCGCGACGTGGAGCTCGAGCAGTCGATGGCGCTCGCGCGCGAGACGGTGCGCCTCGGCCTCGGCGCGCGCGGCAAGGCGAAGATGAAGGTGCGTCAGCCGCTGAGCGAGGCGGTGGTGGTCGCGGACACGCGCGAGCGCGCGGCGATCGAGCGGCTCGTGGACGTGGTGCGCGAGGAGCTGAACGTGCGCGCGGTGCGCTTCGTCGCCGCCGCCGACGAGCTGAGCAGCTACGAGCTGAAGGCGAACTACCGCAGCCTCGGCCCGATCTTCGGCAGCGAGATGCCGCAGGCCGCGCAGGCGATCGCGGCGCTCGACGCGGACCACGTCGCGCGGACGCTTCGCGACGGCGGCACGGTCGGGCATCTCCGTCGGCGGTCGCGAGCACTCGCTGACGGACGACGACGTGATCCTGACGATGAACCCGCCGGAGGGCTACAGCGTCGAGCGCGACGGCGCCCACGCGGTGGCGCTGGAGCTGGAGATCGACGAGAGCCTGCGCGAGGAGGGCCGCGCGCGGGAGATCGTGCACGCGGTGCAGAACGCGCGCAAGAGCGCGGGCCTGGTCGTCGAGGACAGGATCGCGCTCGCGCTCTCCGGCGACCCGGCCCTGATCGCGGCCGCCGAGGCGCACCGCGAGTACCTCGCGGGCGAGACGCTCGCCGTCGAGCTCGAGCTCACCGCCGGCGCGCAAGTGAGGCGCGCCGAGGCGATGGACTACTCAGAGCAGGCCGAGATCGACGGCCTGCCCCTGAGCATCTCCCTACGCCGCCGTTAGCGCGGGCTCCAGCTCCTGCTCGAGCTTCTTCTTCGGATACGCGCCGACGACCGTCTTGACGGGCTGGCCGCCTTTGAAGAGGATCAGCGTCGGGATCGACAGCACCTGGAAGTTCGCGGCCGTCTGCTGGTTCTCGTCGATGTTCAGCTTCACGATCCGCAGGTCGGGCCGCTCGGAGGCGATCTCCTCGAGCACCGGCGCGACCATCCGGCAGGGACCGCACCACGGCGCCCAGAAGTCGACGAGCACCGGGCTCTCGGACTCGATCACCTCGGCCTGGAAGTTGGTGTCTGTGACTTCGTTCAACGTGCCTGCCATGGGGTTCTCCTTGCTCGTGTTCCGCTTGTCGTTCCGCTTGCTCTCACTCACTATACAAAGTGTAGTGACCCCTTCGGGGGGTGGTGCCTCGATTTCAACGAGCAATTTGGCGATCTGGCTCGTGATCGTACGTGATCCGATCCGGGACCCTGCCGCCATCGCGCCCTCCGTCGAGGAAGAACAGCGTATGGCATATGTTCTGCGCGATGGCCCCCTAGAAGGCCATTTAGAGGTCTTGAAATTCTGCCGTGAATCATTTACTATGCAATACATGGACGCTGGCGAAGCCCAGGCCAACACAAGCGGAGCCGAGAGCCTGGGTGATCAGAGCCCTGAGGAGCCAGTGGAAGAGCGTGGCCGAAACCTGCGGTCAACGATCAGCTTTCCATACACCGGCCTCAAGGACGCAGAGCAGATTGCACGCACGCTTCACGACTCATGGGGCGGCGGGGCGAGCCCCGATCAGCTGGCGGCAAGTCTCGATGCGAGCCCGCGAAGTGGTGCATTCCGCACAAAAATCGCGACCTCGCGCACGTTCCGCGTGATCTGTATTTCGCGTGGCAACATTGCGCTCACGGATCTCGGGCGGAAGCTCATAGACCCGCAGACGCGCGCTATCGCTCGCGTTGAGGCATTCTTGACGGTGCCTTTGTTCGATGCGCTCGTAAACGAGTACAAAGGCACGATGCTCCCGCCGGACTCGGGATTGGAGCAGAAGATCCGGGAGCTCGGGGTAAGTGCGAAGCAAACCGCCAAGGCGCGCCAAGCCTTTCAACGGTCGGCCGAACTAGCAGGCTTCTTCAAGATGGGAAAGGACCGGCTGGTGCAGCCGGCAAATCTGCCCGCCCTCGAGAAACCGGCGAGTCCGAAAGATTCCAAATCCGCAGGAAGGTCGTCGGTAGCCTCGCCCACCGAGCTTCCTGCGCCGCTCCCCGAGCTTCGGCTGACACTTCTTCGCGACGGTCGAGAGTGGTCACCCGAGAAGATCCAGGAGTTCGTGCAGGCCGCGCGAACGCTGCACGACCTGCTGAGCGCTAAAGAGGGCTAGGAGCTCGACTTGTGCTCCCAACGGGGACGGGCTGCACTCCGGCCAAGATCAGCCCAGTAGAGATACATATCCAGACTTCAGACCTCACGCATGGCTCAAACGAAACAGCAGCCCCCACCAAAACGGCCTATCCACCAGGACAAGGATCTCGACAAGCTTGTCAGGGCAGCGTGGAAGGCGGCCTGGAAGTGCGTGCGAAAAGGCAACTACATCAACTGGCCTACCCGCGCGGGAGTCGTTTCATCGTGGTCCCGTGCACCCCGAGCTGGAGCTGCTACCTCAAAAACCTTGAAAAGGAAAGGGAGCGGACTGGGCTCAAACTCTGGGATCTTGCAAGATGGTTGCGCGCTGTCTCGCTGGCCATCGTCGTGGACTCCGTCTCGAACGAGAACGGCAGCACAGGCTCGATCGCGCCAACGACAAGCGCAACCCAGATGGTGGACTTCGATGTGGCTACGGGCCTCGACCGTAAACAGAATCTCGACGGTGGGCGGATCAAAGACTCCACTGACCACAGCCTCGAGCGCTATGCCACTAGCGTGCTCGGCGACAGCCTCCTGGGCTAGCGCCGCGTAATCCTCAAGCTGCTCACGATAGCAGTCCGGGAACTCCAAACGAAGGAGAACGTCGTGCTCCTGTCGTATAGGTGCTGTAATAGCCTCGATATCGGAACGCTCAAGTGCCGCCATGAATATGGTCCTCGTTAGTGCGCGATCCTTGCGCACCCGGCCCTATAGGCCCATCTCTCGGTTGGTTGCCGTGGTCGTCATTATAACCTAGACTCCCGCCTGTGCCTAACGTTACAAAGACAGGCACCTTCGCTCCCCGCTACGACCAACAGAAGCTTGTTGCAGACAAAGGGTCAAATTTGAGGTACTACTTTCCGGGTCGGCGGAACGCTCAGCGGACCGTCACGAGCCAGCCGTCGGAGTAGCGCACGATCGGCGGATGGATACCGGTGAGCGAAGTGAACAGGTGCGGAGAGACGTAGACCTCGATCAGCGCCGCGACGACGAGCATCGGCACGGCGATCGCGACGGTCACGAACGTGGCGGCCAGCAGCTGGTCCCACTCGCCGCGGCGGCTGGCGATGATCCAGGCGGCGAGCGGCAGAAACAGGGCGGTGAGCTCGAGGACCGCGTGCGGGAGCAGCCCGAGCAGCAGCAGGCCGGGCGAGACGTGCAGGAAGCCGGAGACGCCGGCGAGCGTGTGCCCGAGCACGTAAGCCTGCGCGCTGAGCGAGAAGCCAGTGGCGAGCACGACGAAGCCGATCGCGAGCCGGCCGCCGTGTTCGTGGACCCAGCGCGAGACGCCGTGATGGTCTTCGGCCTGCATCGGCAGCGAGCTACCGGCGATGAAGCCGGCGACGCAGGCCAGCGCGTGGAAGGCGAGCACCAGCAGGTTGCGGGCGAGGATGCTGAGCACGTCGGCGCCGCCGCCGACCGCGAACGGCGGTTCCAACACCACGACCTGCTGATAGCCGGAGAACAGCGTCGCGACGATCCACACGGCGCACAGCAGGCAGACGGCGGCCAGCGCCGAGCCCGCGAACCAGCGCCGCAGCACCGGGCCGGGGGTCCGCTGCCACGTGTGGAGCGTCGCGCGGGTCTGGCGCACGCCGTGGGCGAACGCGTAGGCGGAGGCATCCATCCACTCTTCATCGGCCGGCGGGAGCCTTCAGCTGAGGAACGGCCGCCGCGGGGCCCGCAGGCGCATTGCGAGTCGCCGCGGCAGGGCACGGCGGATCGATCAGGCCATCGCACCGATCGCGGGTGGCAGGCCTGCAGGCTCGCTCAGACGAAGCGCAGCAGCGGCACGAGCCACATCGCCTCGGCGGCGATCCGCCAGGACATCTTGCTCTGGCCGAGCTCGCGATCTTTGAAGACGATCGGCACCTCGACCACGTGGAAGCCGGCGCGCACCGCGCGGTAGGTGAGCTCGACCTGGAATGCATAGCCCTGCGAGCGCACACCGTCGAAGTGGATCTCTTCGAGCACCTCGCGGCGAAAGCACTTGAAGCCGCCGGTCAGGTCCTTGACCTTCAAGCCGAGCACGATCCGCGCGTACGTCGAGCCGCCCTCGGAGACGACGCGCCGCAAGAGGCCCCAGTCGACGACGCCACCGCCGGGCACGTAGCGCGAGCCGAGCGCGAGGTCGGCGCCCCCTTTCACGGCCGCCAGCAGCCGCGCGAGGTCGGCGGGGTTGTGGGAGAAGTCGGAGTCCATCTCCATCACGTAGCCGGCGCCGTGGTCGAGCGCGTGGCGAAAGCCGGCGAGGTAGGCGGGGCCAATGCCGTTCTTCTCGGTGCGATGCAAAACCCGCACCCAATCGTGCTCCTCGGCGAGCCGGTCGGCGATCTCGCCGGTGCCGTCGGGCGAGCCGTCGTCGACGACGAGCACGCGCCAGCCCTCGGGGGCGGCGCCACGGAGAGCCTCGCCGGAGGCGGCGACGATCGCCTCGATGTTCTCGGCCTCGTTGTATGTGGGCAGGATCAGCCAGGGGACGTCGGACATGCGCTCGCGTACCCTAGATGGTGCCGAGCCTTCTCGTCCCCACTGAGCTCTGTGCCGGCCATCCCGCCGACTCGACGGCAGCGTGCGTCCGGGCGCGCCGTCACGATGCTCGCCACCCGCATACCCTGACGGCATGGCCCCCTCCGAGCTCTCCAACACCGCGATCGCCGACGCGCTCGAGGAGCTCGGCGACCTGTACGAGCTCGACGGGGCGATCGTCCACCGGGTGCTCGCCTATCGCAACGCCGCGAAGGCGGTGCGCGAGTCCTCCGTATCGGTCGCGGCACTGGCACGCGCCGGGCGCGCGACCGAGCTGCCGGGGATCGGCGCGACGCTCCAGCAGAAGATCGTCACGCTGCTCGACACCGGCACGACGCCCTCGACCGAGCGGATGCGCGCGCAGTTCCCGGCGGGCCTGATCGCGATCACACGGCTGCCCGGCCTCGGGCCCAAGCGCGCGCGGCTGCTGTTCACGGAGCTCGGGATCGACTCGCCCGAGAAGCTGCGCGAGGCCGCGATCGCGCAACGGCTGCGCGGCGTCAGGGGCCTGGGCGCGAAGTTCGAGGAAAACGTGCTTGCCTCGCTCGATCGAATCGCCGCCGAACCGCCCGATCGAGCCACCGGGCGGCTGCTGTTGCCGAAGGCGATCGAGCTGGGCGAGACGCTCGCCGCGGGCCTGCGCGAACAGGGTGGCGAAGGCACACACGTGCAGGTCGCCGGGTCGGCGCGGCGGATGGCCGACAGCGTGAAGGACATCGACCTGATCGCAACAACGACGAAGCCGACGACGCTCGCGAAGAGCCTCGCACGGCTGCCGGAGATCGAGCACGTCTCCTCCGCCGGCAAGCCCGGCGCGAGGGCGCGCACCCACTCGGGCATCTCCGTCGACCTGCGGATCGCCAAGCCCGCGCAGCTCGGCAACCTGCTCCAGCACTTCACCGGCTCGGGCCCGCACAACGCGGCCTTGCGCGAAGCGGCGGTGCGGCGTGGCCTGCACGTCTCCGAGTACGGCGTCCTCACCGACGGGCAGAAGCAACCGATCACCTGCGCTTCGGAGGAGGAGCTGTATCGGTTGCTCGACCTCGATTACATCGCGCCCGAGCTGCGCGAGCAGCGCGGCGAGCTGGCGGCAGCCGCCGCCGGGCAGCTGCCGCAGCTGATCGAGCTGGGCGACATCCGCGGCGACCTGCACTCGCATACGACGGCCTCCGACGGGAAGAACTCGATCGAGGAGATGGGCCTCGCCGCGCGCGAGCGGGGCTACGAGTACCTGGCGATCACCGACCACTCCGCCTCGCACGGCTTCGGAGACGAGGTCTCGCCCGAGCAGCTGCGCCGCCAGATCGAGCTCGTGCACGAGGCGAACGCGCGGCTGGATGGGATCGAGCTGCTGGCGGGGAGCGAGGTGAACATCCTGCCCGACGGCTCGCTCGACTACGAGGACGAACTGCTGGCCGAGCTCGACTGGGCGATCGCGAGCGTGCACACCTCCTTCGGGATGTCCTCCCAGGCGATGACCGAGCGGATGATCGCGGCGATCGAGCATCCCCTCATCGACGCGATCGGCCACCCCACCGGGCGCCTGATCGGGCGGCGCGAGCCCTACGCGATCGACCTCGACGCGGTGTTCGCGGCGGCCGCGCGCACGGGGACGTTCCTCGAGATCAACGCCAACCCCGACCGCCGCGACCTCTCCGACATCCACGCGCGCGGCGCCGCCCAGGCCGGCGTGCGGATCCTGATCGACTCCGACGCGCACCGCACGGACACGCTCGCGAACATGCGCTGGGGGATCGCGACCGCGCGCCGCGCGTGGCTCGGCGCGGCGGACGTGGCGAACACGCGGCCGTGGGCGGAGCTGCAGGGGCTACGCAAAGGCGCACGCGGGCGCGCGGGGTAAGGGGAGACAAGGCCCAACGGGAGATTGCAAAGCTTTCGGCGGGGAGATTGCAATCAATCCAGCGGGGAGAATGCCAAATCTCCAAGGAGGTGCTCTACGGAAGCAGGAGTGGCAGTAGCTGCTCCGTGACCAGGCGATCGACCGCCTCGCGCCTGAACGGAGCGAGGGCCTGCATCGCGCGCGTGGCGTAACCCGGCACCGGATCGTCCAAGGCGAACCGCAGAGCGCTCGACAGATCCTCGCCAACAAGCCGCGCGTCGAGCTCGCGGGCGATCGGCAGCGCCGCGTAAGGGCCGGGCGCGGGAGTGGTCACGAGCAGGCAGCCGTCGGCGAGCGCCTCGAGCTGGGCAATTCCGTAGTCCTCGCGGCGGGGAGCGCAGACGAACACGCGGGCGCGACGCAGCAGCGCGCGGTACTGCTCGTAGGGGAGCATGCCCACGGCGCGCACACCCGCCGTGGCCGAGTACCCGTGCTCCGCTCCGCCGAAGGGCTGCCGCGAAGAGACGAAGCTCGACGCGAGCGATGCCAGCCCGGCGCGACGCAGCTCCTCGGCGCCGGCGCCCATCACGACGAGCTCCTCGCCGGGCCGCCGCATCGCCCGCCAGGCGGCGAGCACGCGGTCGAGACCCTTCTTCGCCGGGTTGGCCCCGTAGGTCACCGCGGCGATATCCCTGCCCCCCATTGGCTGGGCATCCGGGGATCCCCCTCCCCACTCGCCATCGCCCGGAACCGAGGGCTCAACCGTGACCGGCAGCACGAGCGCCCGGTCGTCTCGGCCGTCCGGCGTCGGCGCCTCGCGCAAGCCACCTTCGCTCCAGGGCAGCAGCAGCGGCGCCTGGCGCAGCCGGCTGCGCTCCATTGGCCGCTGCCAGATCCCGTGGCGACCGGGCCGGTTGCCGGCCGAGGGAGCGTCGAAGCGGATCGCTCCCGGCCGGGGCCACAGCAGCGCGGCGGTGGTGCTCGAGTAGATCACCGCGCGCGGTTGCAGGCGAGCCAGCTCGGCCCGCGCCGCGCGGCGCGCGGCCCGCGCCCACGCGAGGTCCGTGAGGGCAAGCGTGCGCACCGGCCGCGGTGAGGCCGCGGCCGCAACCGCGACGCTCGCCCCGGCCCGCCGCAGCGACCCGGCGAGCTCCTCGTCGGCCCTGCGTAGACCGCCGGTCGAGCCGAGCGAGACGATCAGCACGTCAACGGCCCCACCGGGGATCTGCAGATCGCCCGTCCCGCCGGACCTCGCGTGCGCTTCGACCCCTGCACCCGGCGCGATGCCGGTGTCTGCCGATCCCCTCTCCTCGCCTTCTGCGCCCCCGCCGCCGGCCATCTCAGGTGACGGCGCCGCCTGCGCGTTCGGGGCGCAGCGCTTTGAAGCCGGGGGCGCGTTCGAGCGACATCGGACGCACCGGCGAGGTGCGACGCACGTAGAAGCAGGCGCCGTCGCGCTCCTCGATCGCGGCCACGGCCGCGTCCTGGCGACGCCAGGCGAGTGCCCAAATGATCGCGAAGCCCGCCGCGATCCCGGGGATCTGGGGGGCGAGGAAGGCCAGGCCACCGGCCAGCAGCGTGTATAGCAGCAGCGGCCACAGCCGGTTGAGCAGGATCGCGCCCGGGTGATGCTCGGGCAGCGCCGTCGTCGATTTGGCACCGGCGAGCAGTCGCGCGATCGGCGGGTTCGTCTCGGCGCGCCTGCCCAGGCGCAGACCGATCACCGCGGCGATCACCCACCAGCCGACGGCGATCGGCGCGAGCAGGGGCTCCGAGCTCTGCCCGGCGGCGAGCACCGTGACGGCGGCCAGCGCGGTCGCGGCGCCGGCGCTGAGCAGGACGGTGGTCTTGAGGAAGTCGACGAACCGCACGTGCTTCTAACTACAGCAGCGCCTGGAGCAGCCCGCGCACGCCGGCGGGACCGTCGATCTCCAGATCGGCCTCCGCCGCCAGCTCCGGGGGCGCTTCCTCGGAGCTCACCGCCACGCAGATCGCGGTCGTCAGGGCGCCGTCGCGAACGAGCGCGCGCAGGCCGCGGAAGGCGTCCAGGTCGGTCGTGTCGTCGCCGACATACAGGGCGCTGTCCACCGGCGGGGCGGGTGGGCTCTGGAGCAGCGTGGCGACGCCGAGGCCCTTGTCGAGCGCGACGGGCGGGCGCACCTCGAGCACCTTCCGCCCCCAGTGGACCGCCAGGCCCTGCTCCTGCGCCTGCCGCGCGATCTCCTCGATCGCCGCCTCGGCGGCGACCTCGTCGGGTGCGCCGCGCCAGTGGAACGCCGCGATCGCGTCCTTGTCCTCGCTGCGCACGCGCAGCCGCTGGTGCTCGGCGGTGAGGGCGCGCGCGGCGAACCGCCGCACGCGCTCGGTCCAAGCAGCGAGCTCGGGGTTGACCTCAGCACGCGTCGAGCCGGGACGCAATAGCTCACCGCCGTGGTTGCCGACGTAGGCGATCGTCCCGATCGAGACGATCTGCCGGGCGGTGGCCGCGCGGCGCCCGCTGACGCAGCCGACGACGCGGTAGCGCTTGGCGATCTCGATCAGCAGCGAGCGTGTCGCCTCGGGCACGTGCGCGTCGGCGGCGTGCCGGACGATCGGCGCGAGCGTGCCGTCGATGTCGAGCAGCACGGCCGCGCGCGAGGGATCGGCGCGGAGCGGCTCGAGCGCCTCCACGAGCGTGGCAGCGGGGGACACGGGCATAAGTATGGCGCGCGTGCTCGTCGCCTGTTTCCCCCGGCCCTCCGGCCTCGCCGGCGAGGCTGTTGACGAGCTGTCGAAAAAATGATCCGAACGCCGCCGAGAAGGCGTAGACTGGTGTTGATGGGACTCGACAACCCAATCCACATCGTCTTCATCGTCGTGATCCTCCTACTGGTGTTCGGCGCGAAGCGACTGCCGGAAATCGGTCGCTCGCTGGGAAGCGGCATGCGTGAGTTCAAGGACTCCGTCAGCGGCAACCCGGCGAACAACACGCAGCAGCAGCCGACGCTGACCCCGGCCGCGCAGCAGCCGCAGCAGGCTCCCGTCGCACAGCCCGCGCCGGTTGCGCAGCCAGCACCTGTGCAGGCGCCCATGCCGCCTGTGGCCGCGCCCCCCACTCCGGCCCAAGCTGCTCCTGCCCCGGCTCCGGTCGAGCCACAGCCGCAGCCCCAGCACCAGGCCTAAAGCCACCGGGGAGGTACCGCGCCTGCGCACCGGTTCTCGCCGGTGCGCAGATCGCGCTGGGTCCAATCCGGTTCGACGGCGCGCACCGACGTGCCCGCGGAACTACTACTTCCCGTCGACCGAGTGAACCGAGTCCGAGAGCACCGACGGCCGCGCCTCCACGAGCAGCGGAACGCCGCAGTGCCAGCAGTAGGCGGCCCCGCGCGAGTGCACCGCGCCGCAGGAGTGGCACTGCCCGTGCACTCCCGCCTCGGCGGCGCCGAGCAGCCGCTGCAGCTCGCCGAGCTGGGCGTCGGCCTCCTGCAGCTCGGCGGCTTTGCGGGCGAGCACGTCGAGGCGGTAGTGGTCGCGCACGGCCATCTCGTAGGTGAGCCCGCCGAGATCCCAGGTGAGCGCGGCGACGCGCTCGGCCAGCTCGTGGCGGCGGCGGCGCAGCTCGGCCAGCGAGCCGCCCGCGGCGACGAGACCGCCGACGGGCACGACGGCGCCGCTGACGGGGCGCGCGCCGAGCTCCTGCGTGAGCGCGTCGGCCGGAGATACGTGGTTCCCGTTCGGGTCGTCGACATCAGCCGCCCGTTTCGATCGGCTGGGCGCCGAGCTTGTTGATTTCTTCCTCGTGCTTCTGGCCGGTCGTGCTGCCGAGCTTCTTGGCCGTGGTCGAGTTCACTTTGACCGCTTTCGGGAGCGGTTTCTTTTCGATCGCTTTCGCTTCCTGCACTTCCTTGGCTTCGGTTTTCGCGCTTTCCTTCGGCGCGGCGCTCGCGGCCGGTTTCGGGGTCGTGCTCGCCGGGGTCGTGCTCGCGCTCGTCGCCGTCCCCGCGGAGGCGAGCGGCGTGGCGGCGGCGCTGCCGCTGAGGCCCTCGACCTTCAGCACCTGCTGACTGGGCGCTTTGCTCTGGGTGACCCAGTGACCGACGAGCAGGCCGGCGACGATCGCCAGCAGCAGCACCGACAGCAGCCCGAACAGGCCCGAGTAGCGGCGCAGCCACGCGTACGGGCCCGATACGGGCTCGATCACCGAGGCATAGCCGGGCGGCAGCGAGGCGACCTGGCCCTGACCGCCCCCGTAGGAAGACTGGGCGTCGGCCTGGAGCACGTCGAGGAACGCGAGCCGCACGGGCGACACCGGCTGGCCGCACGCCAGGCAGTAGCGCTGGTCGGGCGCGAGCGGCGTACCGCAGTTCGCGCAGGTCGCGGCGTCCTGTGGCTGCTCGGAAGGCACGGGCGCGAGGCTCATGGCCGTGATGGCGCCGGTTCGCGGTTTGCCCTACCGAGGCCAATCACTCGCAGCTGCGCTGCATGCGGTCCGCCGGCGCCGGGGCGAGGAGCGCCGGCCGGGCGGGCCGGACGATCCGGCCGGCTCATCCGAACGCGCCTCGCACGTAGTCGCGCGTGCGCTGCGCGCGCGGCTCCTCGAACACCTCGGCGGCGGTCCCGTACTCGATCAGGTCGCCGAGGTACATGAACGCGACCTTGTCCGCGACGCGGCGCGCCTGGGCGAGGTTGTGGGTGACGATCACGACCGCGAGGTCGCGGCGCAGCTCGCCGATCAGCTCCTCGATCACGCCCGTGGAGATCGGGTCCAGGGCGCTGCACGGCTCGTCCATCAGCAGCACCTCCGGGCGCAGCGCGATCGCGCGGGCGATGCACAGCCGCTGCTGCTGTCCGCCGGACAGACGCAGGGCCGGGCGGTCGAGATCGTCGCGGACCTCGTCGTAGAGGCCGGCGCGGCGCAGCGCGTCGATCACCAGCGGCTCGAGCTCGCGCCGGCGCGGGCGCTTGCGCGACTGCTCGCGCAGCGCGAACGCGACGTTGTCGAAGATCGACATCGGGAAGGGGTTGGGCTGCTGGAAGACCATCGCCACACGCGCGCGCAGCGTCGTGTCGGGCAGCTCGTGGATGTCCTCGCCGTCGAGCAGCACCTGCCCCTGGCGCGCGGCGCTGGGGGTCAGCTCGGTGAGGCGGTTGAGCGTGCGCAGCAGCGTCGTCTTGCCGCAGCCCGACGGCCCGATCAGCGCGAGCACCTCGCCCTGGTGGATCGACAGCGACACCGACTTCACCGCCGGCTTGCCGGCGTAGGCGATGCTGAGGTCGCTCAGCGCAGGCGCTCGGGTCCGGCCGTGGACGGCGAGGGCGCGCGCAGCGGGTTGCGCTCGCGCACCGGCGGCGCGACCGGCACGGGCGCGCGGTCGAGCACGATCGTGCGCACCGGCGGCACGTCCGGCTCGCGGGCGGCCGGGGCGGATCCTCCATCAGCCGAAGCTCCTCGGGACTCATCGCATATTCTCGATCGGGTCGACCTTCTCCATCGGACCAATGAGGTTACCCACATTTTGGCCTCTGTGGGAAAAGCTTGCGAAGTTTTATGGCCGGTCATACGACCCCTCCGCGGCTCATACGATTCCTCCTGCGACCGACATCCCGTGGACTGCGCGTTGGAGCGGCCGATCCGGTCCACGAGCAGGTTCAGGCCGAGCACGAACAGCAGCAGCACGAACGCCGCCGCGTAGGCCTTCTGCGGCGCCGCGCCTTCGCCGGCGGGCGAGTTGTCGTAGACGTAGCTGGTCAGCTCGAGCCCGTCCCGCGCAGCAGGCCGAGCACCGGCGTGGACCCCTGCGTTTCGATGTGGAGCGTCTTGCCGAGCAGCAGCACGACGATCGCGGTGTCGCCGATGATGCGGCTGACGCCGAGCGTCACGCCGGTGGCGATGTTCGAGCGCACGCTCGGCAGCAGCACCCGGCGGATCGTCGCGATCCGCGTCTTGCCGAGCGCGAAGGCCGCCTCGCGCATGTGCGCCGGCACCGCCCGCAGCCCGTCGCGGGTGGCGACGAACAGCGGCGGCAGCGCGATCAGCGACATCATCGCCCCGGCGGCGATGAACGAGCGGCCGTAGACGCCGCCGCCTTCGGCGCGGAACGACAGCGGCGCGAGGATGCCGAGCTGGAAGATCGCCACGCCGAACAGCGCGAGCACGATGTCCGGCGTCCCCGCGACGATCTCGATGCTCGACTCGACGATCCGCGCGAGCGTCTGACGCGCCCGCCCGACCTGCCCGTACTCGGCCACCCAGATCGCGCTCGCGACGGCCAGCGGGAAGGCGAGCAGCGATCCCGATCGCCGTCAGCAGCAGCGTGCCGATCAGGGGATCGAGGATGCCACCGGTGTGGGCCTGCGAGGTGCTGATCGACGGGACGCGTGACCAGCAGGCTCGGGGTGAGGTACTCGATCCCGCGATAGCCCATGTAGATCACGATCGCCGCGGCGATCGCGCACAGCCCGAGCCCCGCCGTCCAGGCGCACAGCAGCACGAGCCGGTCGCCCCAGCGCCAGGTCCACGGCGAGGAGCGGCGCCCGCGCTTGGACGTCGGCGGCGGGGATGCCTGGAGCTCGGGGACGAACGCGCTCATCGGCAACGCCTCCCCATGCCGGGGCGACGCGCGTTCATGCCCGCACCTGGTACTTCCGCAGTGGCAGCTTGATCAGATAGCCGCCGATCGAGAGCACGAACGCGGAGATCAGCAGCAGCGCCGCGAACGCGTACAGCGTCGAGTCGAGCGCCGGCGCGCCGATGCCTTCGCTGAAGTCGATGATCGTCGACGCGAGCGTGCGCAGCGGCTCGTACAGGAAGATCGGCACGCCGTGCGAGAGGTTCGGCGTGAAGAAGCTCGCGCCGGAGGCCATCGAGATCATCACCGCCTCGCCGAGCGCGCGCGCGGTCGCGAGCACGGCCGCGGCGACGATCGCGGGGCGGATCGCGCGCAGCGTCACCGCGAGCATCGCCCGCAGCGGGTTCAGGCCGAGCGCGACCGCGCCCTCGCGCCAGGATCTCGGCGCCGCCGCGAGCGCCTCGCAGATCAGCGCGATCATGATCGGCGTGATCATCACCGTCAACGTCACCGTCACGACCAGCAGGCCTTCGCCGGTGAGCTCGACGGAGTTCTGCACGGAGGTCTTCTGCGCCGAGGAGATCAGATGGTTGCCGACGAACGGCACGAGCACGAGGATCGCGATCAGGCCGTAGATCACCGACGGCACCGACGCGAGCAGCCGGATCACGGGGATCGCCACCCGGCGCAGCCGCGCCGGCGCGAGCTCGACGATGAAGATCGACGAGAGCACCGCGATCACCACGCCCAGCACGACCGCGATGCCGGTCGTGATGATCGTCCCGTAGATGATCGGCCAGGCGCGCAGGTGATACGCGGAGGCGGGCGGGTTCACGCTCGTGGCCTGCATGTTCGCGAGCTGCGTATTGAGGCTTCCGCCGGGCCCCAGCCAGCTGAGGCCGTTGTGCTCGAAGACCGGCCAGGCGCGCGACGAACACGAACACGACCATCCCGATCACGCACGCGCACACGAGCAACGAAACCGCGCCGAGCGTGAGCTCGGCGCGGTTGTCGGACCATGGGTTGCGGAGTCGATCCAACATCGTCGCTCTGACCTACCTGGTCGGTAGCTGTGGTGGTTCGGGTTGGTCCTGTCTATCTATCTACTGCGTGATCGGAACCCACTGGCTGGAGATGATCTTGCGCGCCGCGGCCGATGACTCGATCCAGCCGATGAACGCCGACGCGGCGCCGGTCGCCTTGCCTTTGGTCACCTCGTAGAAGCGCGCGATGCCGGCGTACTGCCCGGACGCGACGGTCGTCTGGTTGCAGGCCACGCCGTTGTAGCTGACCGAGTTGACCGAGCCGAGCGACGCGCCGTAGTTGGAGAGGAAGCCGATCCCGTTCGGATCGTTTTCGACCGCCTGGCGCAGCAGACCCTCGGAGGAGAGTTCGGAGGCCAGCGAGGAGACTTTCTTGCCTTCGAGCAGCAGCGTCTGGAAGCTCGTCAGCACGCCCGCGACCGAGGTGCGGCTGATCAGGTCGATCGTGCCGGTGGCGGTCGCGCCGGGGACCTGGCTCCAGGCGCGCGTCTTGCCGGTGAAGATCGAGGTGACCTGCGCCGGCGTGAGGTTGCTGAGCGTGTTCGCTTTGTTCGTCACCACGCAGATCCCGTACTTCGCGATCGGGTAGAAGACGAGCCCGGCGGGATCGGTCGGCAGCGGATCGCGCGAGACGTCACCGATCGTGACGCGGCCGGCGGCGACATCGTTGATGCCGATCTGCGCGCCGCCCTGGGCGATCTTGAACTTGTATTTCTTCGGGAACAGCTTCACGTACTTCTGGGCGAGCAGCGAGACGAGCGGGTAGGAGGCGGTGGCGCCGCTGATCGTGACCGTGGTCGTCGCTGCCGAGGCGGCCGCGGGCGCCGCGACTCCGAGTACGCCTGCCACCGCGAGGGCGACGGAGAGACGGCGAAATCGATTCATGAACTGGGTCTCCATTCAGATGGTTGACGTTGTGTCCCGATCGAAACTACCATAAACCTCACTAGCTCGATCAGGATAAGCTAGTTTATGGGGAAGGTCAGCAACATCGTCTCGAGAGGCGTGTTCCAGATTTCCCACAGCACTCCGACAATGATCGGCTCCCCTAGAACACAAGAAGATCCAAAAGATGCGGAACCTCCAGGACTTCTCATACCCCAGCCAATGAGCAACACATCCGAAACCCCACGCCCGACGCTGACGACCCGACAGCCGCCGCGACCCGTCGAGGGCCCCCCCGCGCCTGCCCTCCATGCGCGTCACCGCCGCGCTCGCGGCCGGGATGCTCGCGCTCGGCGTGGCCGTCGGCGCGGCGATCGGCCCCGCGGGGCCGATTCAACGCTCGCGGGCGAGCGCATCCCGCTCTTGCTGCCGGCGATCGCCGCGCTCGCCGGGGGCGGCAGCGCGCACACGACGAGGCGGCACGAGCACGGCCACGAGCACGGCGGCGGTGCAGCCGCCGCCGGTCACGCCCCAGCCGACGCCGGCCGCATCATCCACCAGCACGGGCGCGGCCTCGGGCGCAGCGAGCGCGGGCGCGTCGAAGTCGACCGCCACGAAGACGCCGAGCGCCGCGGCGACGCCGGCTCCGGCGCCGAGCGCCGCCAAGACGCCGACCAAGAGCACTCCGAAGAGCGGCGCGCAGGCCACGCTCCCGCCCGTCACGAGCGTGTGGCTGATCACGCTCTCCGGCGGCACCTTCGCGCAGGCGCTCGCGCAGACGGCCGCCGCGCCCTACATCGACTCCCAGCTCGTCCCCGCCGGCACGCTGCTCAGCGGCTGGTCCTCGCTCGACGCCAGCGCCTTCGCGAGCGAGGCCGGGCTGCTCGGAGGCGAACCGCCGCAGACGCTCGACTCGATCGTCCAGCCGCCCTGCCCCGAAGGCGCGGCCGGCACGGCGTGCGCGCCCGAAACCGCGGGCGCGCTGACGGCCGCCGACGAATTCCTGAAAGCAACCCTGCCCGCGATCACCGCGAGCGCCGCCTACCGCGAGCACGGCCTCGTCGTGATCACGTTCGGCTCGGTCGGCAACGCGACCGCGTCGAGCCTGCCCGCGGGCTCCGTCGACCGCGACGCTCAGCTCAGAGCCGCCCGTCGGCGTGCTGCTGCTCTCGCCGTTCGCCCGCGCCGGCGCGCGGCCGACGAGCACCTTCAACCCAACTTCCCCCAAGCAGAGCCTCGCGGCGCTGCTGCACTGACGCCGTATCCGCAGACCGTACATCCAGCAGTTCGTCAAACCAACCAAGGAGACCCACGTTGCACGCACTAGATCCCGCCCACCGCAAGCAGGCCACGTGGTGGCTCGTCGCGCTCGTGGGCATCACGCTCGCCCTCGCTGGGCTCGCCGTCCCGGCGGTCAGCCACGCGGAAGAATCAGAATCGAACCCGAACAACTACGAGTGCCTCGGCGGCATCGCCCCGGGGAAGCCCGAAGTGGGCAGCGAAGAACAGCAGGTGGCATACGTCTTCTACTGCAACGGCCCGATCACCGGCTACCAGCTGCAGGCGCAGATCCCGCTGACCGGCGTCCAGAGCCCGCCGCTCGTGACCGCCGGCGCCTCCGTGCTGGGCGCGGCGACGGGCAAGCCCACGACCGACACGTTCTCCTGCTCCGGTGAAGTCCCCGGCTACGCGGTCAACTGCGTCGGCTCGACGAAGACCGGCTACGAGACGATCTCCGGCCAGTTCGCGATCGGCTCGAAGATCTGCGCCGAGCCGCGCGTCGACCCGCTGCTGACGGTCACCTACGCCTACCTCGAAAAAGGCGTCGTCACCCAGGCGATCTCCGGGCCGTTCGACCTCGGCCGGCCAAACGGCTGCCCGCCGAGCGCCCTCTCGGGCGGGACGCGTCTGAACCCCAAGCCGGTCACGGCCGCCGCCAAGAAAGGCAAGAAGGGCAAGGGCAAGAAGAAGCCCGCGAAGAAGAAGGCCGCCGGCAAAGCGACGCCCAAGACGAAGGAGTAGCAGTCCCTACAGCCAGCGAGAGCTCACCCCCACGGGCATAACCTGTGAGGGGTGAGATAGGAGGGGGCCGGCGTCCCGGCCGGCTCCCTCCTATGGCTCGCCGTCGACGCCCCGTTTGATAGGTCATGTCACGACCTATAATAGGTCGGGATGCGTGATATTCGAGAGTTGTTCCCGACCGACGATCCGGTCAAGCCCGATTTGCTGATTGGCCGCACGGAGGACGTGCGCGATCTCGCCTCGCGCTTGGGGGAGGGTACGCATGTGGTGATGGCGGGGCCAAGGCGCACCGGCAAGTCAACAGCTGGCCTGGCGGCGCTCGAGCGGGTTCGCTCGTCCAAGGTTTATACGGCGCAGGTCGACTTGTGGGATCACGAGGACCTTCCCTCGCTGACGCGGGCGCTCGCGCAATCGATCATCGCCAACCGGGGGCCTGTCGCAAAGACGCTGCGCCGAGCCCGTGAGAGCGGGCGCGAGCTACGCGAACTGCTGCCGGTCGGCGTGACGGCGGCCTTGCGAACTCATCTTGGCGAGGAGGTCGAGCTGGCGTGGGCCACCCCATCCTCGGGTCAGGCGACGGTGGGGCTTGGCGACACGATCCGTCTGGCGCAGCGGATCGCCGAGCAGGACGAAAAGCGGATCGTGTTGTTCCTAGACGAGTTCCAAGACATCGCGTCCTCATCACACCGTTTCGGAGATCCGGACGTGCTCACCAAGCAGTTGCGGTCGGAGTTACAGCGCTCGCCGCTGGTCAGCGTGCTGTTCGCGGGCAGCATGGAGCATCTGATGCGTGATCTGTTTGGCCCGACACGCAGAGCGCTGAGCCAGTTCGGCAACTTTCACAAGCTCACGCCGATCTCCCCACACGAGTGGGAGACCGGGATCGCAGCGCGCTACGTCGAGCTCGACGTACAGGCAATCAGGGACACGATCCCTGAGATCGTCGCCCTCGGAGAGGGACATCCGCGCACCACGATGCTGATCGCCCGCGAGACCCTGACCGTCACCCTCGCTCGCCGCGACGGCCGCAGGATCGAGCTCGGCGACGTCCGCGGCGGGCAAGAACTGGCGATGCAGGCCGACCGCCTACGTCACGAGGAGATCATCGAACGATTGCGCTCCACCGCGCACGCCTACCCGATCGCGCTACGTCTCGCGCGCGGCCAGCGCCCCTACAGCGGCACCCCATCTTCCGGCGCCAGACGAGCGCTGAGCATGATGGAGCGCGCCGGGATCGCCGAACACCACGGCCGCGGTGACTGGGTCATCCCCGAGCCCCTCCTACGAAACTACCTTGCGGCTCGCCCCTGAGACGCGGCCTCGCTCCAGCGGCACCTCCAGGCCGAGCCACCCGCGCAACCAGCGCGCCCACAGTCGAGCAGCCGCAGCATCAACACCAGCCACCTTAAGCCACCGGGGAGGTACCGCGCCTGCGCACCGGTTCTCGCCGGTGCGCAGATCGCGCTGTCTCATCAAGTCGAGCCTGGTCGGCGTCGATATACCATCGTGGCTTTGTCCCCTCACGCCGTCGCTGCTCCCTCCCCGTTTGCGCTTGGCCGCGATATCGCCGTAGCAAGACCAGCACTGCTACGGCGATACCTGCCGCTATGGAGCATGCTGATCGCGGGCCTGTTCGTCATCAGCCGTCGCCCCGACGCGATCACGAACGCCCAGTTCTGGGCCGAGGACGGAAAGCTGTTCTATGCGGACGTCTACAACCGCGGGCTCCTCCCCACGCTCACGGTGCCGCAGTCCGGCTACTTCCTGGAGCTTCCCATCCTGGTCGCGGGAATCGCACGGCTCGTTCCGCTCGCGTTCGCTCCGCTGGTGACGAACTCGATCGCGATCGCCATTCGGGTGCTCCCGGTAGGACTGCTGCTCTCGCGCCGCGCCGAGACGATCGCGCCCGACATCCGCGTTCGAGCCCTGCTCGCGGCCCTCTATATCGCCCTGCCTGGAGCCCCCGAAGCGAATGCCAACATCACCAACGCGCAGTGGTACCTGGCGGTTGCGGCGGTGATCGTCCTGATGCTACGCCCGCCCATGCGCAGATCCACGCGCGCACTCGATGTCGCGATCGTCGCGATGTGCAGCCTCACCGGTGTGTTCAGCATCGCGCTGGCGCCGCTCGCCTTTCTCTATCGACGCTGGCGCGGCGCGGTCGCGGTCTCACGAGCGACGCTGACGATCCTCTCCGCGGGCGCCGTGCTCCAGCTGCTGGCGATCTTCGTGCTCGAGTACCACTTGCCCAGCGGCTTCGGCGCCCGTCCCCGTGTGAGCACTCCGCCATATGCCACGTTATCCGGCTTCTTTCAGGTTTTCGGGATACGCGTGATCGCCGAGCCGATCCTGGGCAACGCGACCGTCTTGGGCGCTGTTACCGCAGCATTCCTGGGTGTGCTGGGCGCCGTGGGCGCAGTAGCGGCGTTTCGTCGCGGGCCCGCCGGGCTCAAGCTGCTGATCGCATTCGGTGGCGCGCTGTTCGTGATGGCGCTTGCACATCCTCTGGATATCAGCTGGCCCGGCCTGACGATCTTTCCCACCGGCGCTCGCTACTTCATAATCCCCCAGCTCGCAGCTGTTGCAACCCTCGTCTGGGCGATCGGCTACACGCGACGGACCCATTGGCGGGTGGGACTCACAGCCCTGCTCCTATACATGTGCCTCGTGACCATTCCCCAGGACTGGACATACACGCCGTTCAAACAAACCGACTTTTCCAAGAGGGCTCAGATGTTCCAACACGCGAGGCCGGGGGTTCACATGACCTTCCCACTGGAACCGACAGGATGGTCGATGACACTGGTGAAGCGTTAAATCGTCTACCCGGCCCGCAGTGATGCTGATCACTGCTCTTGGCGTAAGATTGACTCGTTGATCGATAACGAGGATTGCATCCCCGATCACCCGGCACACATGGGCTTGACCCGTCGCGGGGTACTCTCCGGCGCCGCGCTGCTTGGAATCGGCGCGGGGCTTGACCATGTCATCACTAAGTTCCCTAACCAAGCAACCAACGCGAAGTCTGGAACAGAGCCTTCCGAGAGCGCGGTGCCGTTCTACGGCGCCCACCAGGCCGGGATCGCGACCCCGGCCCAGGACTATCTGAGCTTCGCCGCGTTCGATCTCACCAGCAGCGCCGTCGAAGACCTCCGCAGCCTGCTGCAGGAATGGACGGCGGCTGCGACATCGCTGACAGCCGGTAGGCCGTACCAGCCGGCTCCCCAGGAACCGAGCCAGCCGCCCGAGGACACCGGCGAGGCGATCGGCCTCGACCCCGCGCAGCTGACGATCACGATCGGCTTCGGTCCGAGCATGTTCGGGTCCCCCGGCGAAGATCGGTTTGGTCTCGCGCATCTGAAACCGCCGATGCTCCAGCCACTCCCGGCCTTCCAGGGGCGACAGCCTCGAACCGAACATCTCGGCTTCGCTGCCACGGTTTGTCAGAGTCCGCTCCGTCAACGCAGCCGACCCCCCCGATCCAGGGTTGATCGAGCCGGTCGAACCCGATTCGAGAACCGTTGCTCCAGACCCCGACATCGTGCCGCCCATCCACGAAAGCGACTCGGACACATCGAGCGTACCCGCACCCGTCAGGGTCCCACCGCTCAGTGTCAGTGATTCAGCACTGGATGCTTCGGTGGAGCTCAGCAGCCTGGTTAGTGCCTTCTGTGACATGAACGGTCACCCCCGACCCGATGCAGGCAACGTCACTCGAACTAGGCACGCTTTCGGTCGACCAGTTCGCCCCGGACTGCCACAACCCGTCTCCAGCACCGCCCGTCCAGGTGTCCGTACAGGTAGGATCGGCCGAAGTCGCGGCAGGCAACTCCACCAGCACAGCCAGGCAACACATCAGACATACCGCCAACCACCGCCCACCACGCGCCATGACCAGCCTCCCCTTTCAAGAAGGATCGCCCCCTCGATAGCGTCATCGCGTATGTAGGAAAACACCTTATGGACGCGAAGGAGCCAAGTCAATAGCAATTGGCAAAATTCGCGATATTTGTGGTGCCGACAAGGACGTCATGTCCGTCCAGGCCGAACCAATCGCCCAACGAGCGCGCTCACAGCGCCCTCGGCGGGGACGAGAGGCGGGCGGCCGAGCCGCGCCCTCAGCTACATCTGCGCCCTCCACCAGCGCCAAGCCGGCCGAACGGATCTCGACCACGCCAAGGGCCCACCAACCGCGCCGGGACCCAGATAATCTCCCGCCCGGTCTCCTCACCCACCAGCCGGCGCGAGCTTCACCCCACGGGCCTAACCTGTGAAGGATGAGGCTCGCCCGCGGGATCGCTCAACAAACAGCCGGGAGCCGGCGCCCCGGCCGGCTCCTCCTCGCATGCCTGGCGGTAGCGCTCGTCGGCTGCGGCTCGTCGGCCGCCGCCACGCACAACGCGGCCAGCGCGTCGCTCGCCGCGAGCTCCCCATCGTCGGGCTCTCCCACGAGCCCGACGGCCGCCGCCGCGTCAACGACGACACCCGCCGCCACGACCGCACCCCCCTCCGCGAGCTGCGCAACGGCGGTCGCCGCCACGCTCGGCACGGTCGCCGCGCGCATCTACCACGAGGCCGCGACCGGCGGCGACGTCGCGCAGGCGACCCACCGCGTGCAGAGCTCCAGCGCCCTCGCCGGCGCGATCGACAGCGGCAACGCGGCCGCCGCCCGCGCGGCGCTGCAGGCACTGCTGCTCGACCAGATCGCGCGCGTCGAGGTCCTCCGCGGCGGACGCGTCTTCGCGCAGGCCGGCTCTGGCCCCGCGATCGCGCCGGTACGCGGCTCGATCCCCGGCACGTCCGCGACGTACATCCTCTCCACGCAGCCCGTCCACGCCTACCTGGAAGTCGTCCACCAGGTCACCGGCGCGCAGGTATGCTGCTGCTCGGCGGCGCCTCCACCGGCGCCCCAACTGGCACCGCGCCGGGCCGCCGGATCGCCGGCACGATCGCCGGCTCGCTCCCCGCGGGCGCGCCCGCCGCGGGCCCGCTCACGCTCGCCGGCCATAGCTACCAGACGTTCACGCTCCCCGGCGCCGTCTACCCCGCGGGCGCGCTGCGGATCGTGCTGCTCGCGCCGACCTCGTCGATCTCCTGCCCCGGCCCGCTCGCGCAGGCGCGCGTGGAAACGCTCGGCCACGTCGGCGAACGGATCTACCAGGAGGAGCTCCACAGCCCCGACGTCGCCGCGACGCTGCGCTCGATGGAAGGCTCGACCACGTTCCAGCGCGCGGTCGCGGCCGGCAGCGTCTCCGCGACGCGCGCGGCGATCCTCGGCTTCTTCGCGGCCCACATCCACGTCGTCCGCGTGCGCGTCACGATCGACGGGCGACTTTTGATCGACGAAGGCGGCCCCTACGCGCTCGCGCCCGTGCACGGCACGCTGCGCAGCGGCGGGCGCGTCGTCGGCGACTTCGAGATGGCGATCCAGGACGACGCCGGCTACCTGAAGCTCGCCCACCTGTTCACCGGCGCCCAGGTCCTCATGCGCACGGGCTCGCGGCAGGTAATGGGCACGCTCTCGCCCGGGCCCGCGACCGTGCCCGACCGGGGTGAAGTCGCCTACGGCGGGCGCACCTACCAGGCGTATTCGTTCATCGGTGAAGCATTCCCATCAGGGCCCCTGCGGATCTCGCTGCTGCTCTGAGCCCTACAGCAGGCTCGAGGTCATCCGTTCGATCTCGGCGATCGAGGTCAAGCCTTCGCGGACCTTCACCAGCCCGTCGTCGCGCAGGCGCAGCATCCCTTCCTCGACGGCGATCTCGACCATCGCGTCGACCGAGGCGCGTTCGAGGATCAGCGCGCGGATCGGCTCGCTCACGGACATCACCTCGTACAGCCCCACCCGGCCGCGGTAGCCCGAGCCGCCGCAGCGCGAGCAGCCGACCGCCTCGTAGGGCTCCGCGCCGGCGAGGCCATGCTCGGCGAGCACCCCCTCGGAGACCCGCAGCGGGCGCTTGCAGTGCTTACAGAGCATCCGCACGAGCCGCTGGGCGACGATGCAATCGATCGCCGAAGAAACCAGGAACGGCTCGATCCCCATGTCGATCAGCCGCCCGAGCGCGCTGGGCGCGTCGCGCGTGTGCAGGGTCGAGAGCACGAGGTGGCCGGTCAGCGCCGCCTCGACGGCGATGTGCGCCGTCTCGCGGTCGCGGATCTCGCCGACCATGATCACGTCGGGATCCGCGCGCAGCATCGAGCGCAGGCCGACGTCGAACGTGACGCCCGCCTTCGGCGCGATCTGCATCTGCTTGACGCCCTGCATGCGCTGCTCGACGGGGTCCTCGATCGTGAGGATGCTGCGTTCGCCGTCGTTCAGCGCGTTCAGCGCCGCGTACAGCGTCGTCGACTTGCCCGAGCCGGTCGGGCCGGTCACGAGCACCGCGCCGTTCGGCTTTTTGATCGCGCCCGTGAACCGCTTCAGCTCGTCGTCCTGCATCCCCAGCGCCTCGAGCCCCTCGACGCGCACGCCCCCGTCGAGGATCCGCAGCACGACGCCCTCGCCGTGGACGAGCGGCAGCGTCACCACGCGGATGTCGACGCGGCGCCCGTCGACCGTCAACGCGAAGCGGCCGTCCTGGGGCAGGCGCTTCTCGGAGATGTCGAGGTCGCCCATGATCTTGATCCGGGAGACGACGCTCATCGCCATCCTCCGCTTGATCGTCGCGGCCGGGGCGAGCACCCCGTCGACGCGGACCAGCACGCGCGTGTCGCCCTCTTCGGGGTTGATGTGGATATCCGAGGCGCCCTGCTGGACCGCCTGCGCGACGATCGAGTGCACGAGCTTGATCACCGGGGTGTCGCGGTCGGCTTCCTCGGAGAGCAGGTCCGGTTCGGCCTCGGCCTCGGCCTCGTCATCGACGATGTCCTCGATCGAGTCGTCCATCCGCGCGAGCCGCGTCAGCAGCAGGTTCAGGTCCTCGACCGAGGCCGCCGCGACCCGCACGCGCCGGCCGGTCATCATCGCGACGTCGTCGATCGTCAGCACGTTCGTCGGATCGGCCATCGCCAGCAGCAGCGTACCGTCGTCGGTGTAGCCGACGGGCACGGCCTGGTAGCGCTTGGCGGTCTCCGCGCGGATCAGGTTGACCGCGCCCATGTCGAGGTCGTAGACCGCCAGGTCGACGAAGTCCAGCCCGAAGCGCTCGGCCACGGCGCGGGCGAGCTGATCGTGGCGCAGCACGCCCCGCTCGACCAGCACTTGGCCGGTCGGCCTGCCCTGCGCGCGGGCGGCCGCGACCGCCTCCTCGACCGTCTCGCGATCGGCGAAGCCGAGGTCGACGATCACCTCGCCGATCATCCTTGCCGAGCGCCCCGATCGCAGCGGCGGATACAAGCCGTCGGAGCGGCCGGCGACGATCTCCTCGGGGATCTGCTCCCGATCTCGCGCTGGTGGGTCGTCGGGGCTCAGGTCCCGCTCCGGGTCCCGCGGCGGAGATGTGGCTGTGGGCGTGGCCGTATCGCGCATCGCCGTTTCTATCGGCATCCCCAACGCGCCGCTTGATCGGCTGCCGGCATCTTTATGTGATTTCCGTGCGCCTTTCTGGACTATTTGGCCTTTTTGGCCTCCACCGGTGCGCAATCCGGCGGCTTGGTCTGACCCGGGCCAGACCTCTGCCCGGACGGAGACCTCAGCGACTCGTCGAGGCGCCGCCGGGCATCCCCTGCTCGAAGGCGCCCTTCACTTGGGCATCGAGCGCGTTCAGCCGATACAGCGCCAGCGCCTCGCCCGAGGCGAAGCGCTGCCCGCTGGCCGCGTCAGCGCCGTGATGCAGCATCACGCAGTGCTCGAGCGCGAGCCGCCGCTCCGCGTCGAGCGTCGCGGGCGCGTGGCTTGCGATCAGGCGCAGCCCCAGCTCGATGTGGCCCAGCAGCTGCCCCTCGTGCGTGCGCCCGATCTCCGCGCTGTAGGTGAACTCGCGCGTCTTGCCGAGGTCGTGCACGAGCGCCGCGCTCAGCAGCAGGTCGCGATCCAGGCGCGGGTGCAGCTGGCAGAGCTCGAGCGCCAGCGTCGCGACCGCGACGGTGTGCTCGAGCAGGCCGCCGAGATACGCGTGGTGCGACGAGCCGGGGCGCCCGGCGGCGGCCGCGCCGCCGCCGCCGCGGGGCCTCGAGTCCGCACCGAGCGGCGCCGGCGGCGAGCAGGGCGCGCGACGGATCTCCGCGCGCAGCGCCGAGTCGCCGAGCAGACGTGCGAGCAGCCCCTTCAAGCCCGGTTCGTAGACCTCGCGCGCGAGGTGTTCGAGGAACCCTTCGAGCTCGTCGAGGTCGCGGTAGGCAGTCGGCAGGAAGCGGGCGGGGTCGGCGTCTCCGTCGCTTTCATCGGCGCGCGCGATCGCCTGCAGCGCGATCTGGAGCTCGTCGCGGAAGCGCTCGACGCGTCCTTTCACGCGCACCAGCTCCCCCCGCTCGAAGCGCCCGGCGAGCACGTCGGCGTCGCGGAACGCGCGCGCGCGAATCGTGCCGGTGCTGTCGCGCAGCTCGATCGTGAGGTAGGGCGTGCCCGCTCTGGAGATCTGGCGCTCCTTGCGCACGCACGCGAACACGCCGTCGACCTCCTGCTCGAAGCGCAGGGTCGCGATCTGAACGCCCTCGGTCTCGCTCGATGTCGTCTCTCGCGATCTGAGCGTCGTCTCTTCGCATCGTGTTTCCGGCGGGGATCATTCCGCCCATGATGTACGGTGGTTCGGATGCAGCCCTTGATCTGGGACCGCCGTCCGGATGGCCTCAGGGCCCCCGCGATGGTATGCGCCTTCCAGGGCTGGAACGACGCCGGCGACGCCGCCTCGAGCGCCGTCTCCTTCCTCGCCTCCTCGCTCGACGCCAGCCGCTTCGCGCAGATCGACTCCGAGGAGTTCTACGACTTCCAGGCAAATCGACCCAACATCCAGCTCACCGGCGGTCAGGGCGCCGCCGCCGAAGGTGGGGGTCGCGAGATCGTGTGGCCGACGGTCGAGGTCTTCGAGGCGCGCGCACCGCGCGCGCACCGCGATCTCGTGATCGTCCAGGGCGTCGAGCCCTCGCTGCGCTGGCGCTCCTTCAGCGCCCACCTCGTCGAGCTCGCCGAAGCGCTCGGCGTGCAGGTCGTCGTCACGCTCGGCGCGCTGCTCGCCGACGTGCCCCACACGCGCCCGGTGACGATGACCGGGTTCGCCTCCGACCCCTCGCTCGTCGAGAACCTCGGGCTGACGAGCTCCAGCTACGAGGGGCCGACCGGGATCGTCGGCGTCCTGCACAGCGCCTGCCTGGACGCGGGGCTGCCGTCGGCCAGCCTCTGGGCGGGCGTCCCCCACTACGTCGCCGCGGCCGCCAACCCGAAGGCGGCGCTCGCGCTGTTGCGCCGGATGGAAAGCCTGATCGGCGTCTCGATCGACGTCTCCGAGCTCGAGGTCTCGGCCGCCGACTACGAGCGCCAGGTCGGCCTCGCCGTGCAGAGCGACCCGGACATCCAGGCGTTCGTCGAACGGCTGGAGCAGGCCGCGGAGAGCGAAGAGTCCGAGCTGATGCCCGAGGACGTCCCGTCGGGGGACATGCTCGCGCGCGAATTCCAGCGGTTTTTGCGGCAACGGGGGGCTGAGGGCAAGTAGCGGGGTTCGCTGGTTCCTTTCTCGGTCCCGGTTTTCGGCTTGGCTGCTGAGGATCGCATCCCTCCGGGCTCGGACGCCGCAGTGACGTGAAGGGCTCCTGCCGTTCGCTGAGAGCCGAAAAACCGAAAAACAGTCGCTCATCGCGGCTCGCCCGGCGCGTCGCTGAAAATGCCACCCGCGCGCCACCCGTCTCGGTCTATGCTCGTTGGTTCGAGGAGATGGCCCGGTGAGGGCTGGCTGGAGGCGCAAGAGCGTCAAAAGCCAGCCCACCGACCTCTCAGACAACCATGTCTCCAGGCGCCCGACGAACTACCCCGCGCACCGGGAGGCCTGTCTTTGCCCTGATCAGGACCGCCGCTCAGGCTCCGGCGCGGAGAGTCTATGTCCCGAAGAGGGAGGACTACTCCTATAGTGCGCTCGGATCCCCCCGCAGAACGTAAACCTTGTGCGCGTTGATACATCAGTTTAGGGCTTCTGCTACTACTCGGCAGGATGGCCCACTCGCGACACGAATATGTCGCCTTTGCCCGGCAAGCGATCCTCGATCTTCTGCGCCAGGAGCACGCGGTGACATGGGCTGAGGCTCAAGCCAAGATTGCTGATCATCGCTGGCCGTCCGTCCCCACTGCAATCAATCCGCATCACATGACGACCGCGAAGCAGAGCCTTCGTTCTGAAGGCAGGATCGTGGAAGTCTCAGCGGCGACCGTCGGGGCCAGAGGATTGGGGTCATCCATCTCAAAGACACCCGTGGCATCCAGACCGCAGTCGAGCGTGCGAGCGCTCACAAGCGCTCATTGTCCGCGAGCTTCAACGCTTGGGCCACCCCTAACCGTGATCGTCCGGGTGGCCTGCTCGGACCCGCTGGTGAGGCCGTAGTACATCACTCCCAAGATTGACCTGCGTCTGCCGGTAGAACCACCTCTTGCTTTTGAGGAGCTTCCAGCGCTGCGTGAATTGGCTGCCGAAGGCGCCCTCCTGCCCGTTGAAGCGCTGGCGCCCGTACTCTCTCGCCAGATCATCGTTGAAGGTCAGGGGGTTGCCGAAGTCGAACTCAGCCGCGCTGCTGCGTTCCTCCGGCAGGCACTTGACGAACTTCTCGTTCCCCGAGAGGCGCCACAGCCCGGAGGTGATGAGGATGCTCTTGCACTTCGCGCACTCTCCCTTAAGCCGCGCCACTGCCCGTCCGTGCGAGTCGAGTTCGACCACGCGAGTCGTCTTGCCCTGCTCGCACCGGCACACAAGCTCCCTGTGGCCCGTGGCGAACCAATCAGGGTAGCCGTCAATCGCGTAGCGCTTCTTCGTCCGTTCCGTGGCTTTGCGCTTGCTGCTCGGGCGCGCCGCGTGGCTTGAGAGGTGCGTGTTCTCCACGATGCCGACGCCTCGCAGGGCACGCCTCGTCTCCTGAGAGTGGAAGGCGCCGTCTGTCGTGAGCACCCGGATCTCAGGCTCTCCCAGGGCGTCGAGCACCTGCCCGACCTCGGATGTCATCTGAGCCAGCGTGCCGCTCTCGGAGGCGTTCAAAGGCACGTTGTGATGAGCGAGCACCGTCCCCTTGCTGCTCATCACCATGACGATGTTCCAGCCGGAGCCAGAGTGGTCAGCGTTCTTGCCATTGTTCGGCACGAACCCGGCCTCGGGGGCGGTGATAGCTGGGACAGGCTCCCCGTCACGGCCCTTCTTCCATTCGAGGTCGAACTTATCGCCACGCCTGAGACGGGCTCCACCTTCCTCGGCTGGAGCGGCGCCTGCTCAGGCAGCGCTCCCACCTGCTCGCTCGCGATAAGCAGCGATGAGGCTGCGGCGGCAACTTTTAGTGGGACCACGAACACGAGCCCGGTGCCCCCATTGGGGCACGAAGAGGAGGCGGGAGGGGTAGGAGAAGCGGCGCCGCCTGTGGCTGGTGCTCCCAGCTTTGGAGCATGGGAACCCCTGGCACCATCGGCCACCGACCTCCCAGCACGACTGCTCGGCATCCACTACCGGCGCCGCCACATCCAGGCCGAAGTGGAGTGCGAGGAGGTGAAGCCGTGCCGGCTGAGCCTCGTCCTCTTCACAAGTACCCACGCTGCGCCGGCGATGATCGCGCGGCGCTCCTTCACCATCGCGCCTCAGCGAAGCGCGCGCATCAACCTCGTGCTCGACCGAGAGGGCGAGCGCATACTCACCAGGCGCCACAGGCTGCCGATCACCGCACGGCTCACGCTCAGCGGCGGGGGGCGTACGCCCTTGATCGAGCAGGGCCACTTCACGCTCACGAGGTAGGCGCTCGACTTGCCCGCCGGTTGAGCCTCCGCCAGCATGGAGATCGCGCTCCATCCCGGTCAGGCTAGGTAGCGGCCCTAACTTGTCGCCAGCGTCAGGTAATCCGGCTCAAGGAAAGGCGCGTGGGTCAGCGACGGACATCAGGCAGAGGCCAACCGACTCCTGGAGAGCGGCTGCTCTACGCCCTTGGGCAGCTATACCGGCAGTGGCGCGTCCGAGCCACGCTGACGCCGCCCGGTGAAGTCGATGTCATGGCCGTGGCGAAGATGCTCGACGTCTGGCGTGACGTGGAGTTCGTCCAGGACGACGATGACGAGCCGACGCAGCATGTGCACTTCGCGGGCGAGGTCTTGATCATCGACTGTCGCCGGGAGTTCCCTTGGCAGTTGCTCAGCGACTTCGAGTGGGCGCGCGAGCAAGAGACAAGAGACTTCTGGCGCTACTTCCACTGATGACCAGCGGCGTCCAAGCCCTCCTCATTGTCTTCGCCGCGCTCACACCAGAGGAGCAGGAGGAGGCATTCGTGCAGCTGCGCCAGCAGCGTATAGAGACCCAAAGCGACGCCGAGCGCGAGATGGAGACGTATCTGCGCTCGCTGCGACGTGTGGCTGAGGCTGTTGGGCACACACCAGGCGTCCCCGAATACAAGAAGATCTCGGCGACGCTGCGTGAGCAGGGCGAGGACATCAAGCCCTTCTCGCGGTTGTATCGCTACTTCGGGGGGTCATGGGCGCGGGCGCAGGAGGCCCTTGAACTCTCAGGCGAGACGCGGACCAAGGCCATCGAAGCGCGCTTTGCCAATCGGCGTCTCGGCAAGCCCCGGCGCTACTCCGAGGACGAACTGCGGGAAGCGCTGGCGGCCTGCGCCGCGCACTTCGGCAGGGTTCCCAGCACGGGAGACTATTCCTGGTGGAGAGAGCGGCAGCTCGAACTTGCTCGGGCGCAGCGCAGGGACCGTCTGCACCTGCCGACGGATGGACCCTATCGCGAGCGATGGGGAGGCTGGGAGCCAGCGCTCCTGCACTTCGGCTACACGCCGGACGCCATCGCGCATAGGTCGGCGAGGAGGGAGCGTGTCTTCTTCGCGGAGGATGAGCCGCACCTACCCGACGGCTTGCCGGTGGCGAAGCTGGCGCCCGTCGCGCGCTGCGCGGTTCCGCTGAGCGACAAGGAGGCTATGGCCGTGTGGGAGGCGTACGAAGCCTTCCCAGCGCGCACGCGCCATGTGCTCACGGTGCGGCTCGGGCTCGGCGGCGAGCGCAGACGCATCCTGCGCGACGTGGCCGACGGTCTAAGCCTGCACCTCAGCCGCGTGCAACAGCTCCACGCATATGCCCTCGACCTCCTGGTGGAAGCAGTGGGCGAACCGAAGCACGCGCGGGCAGGGCTGCGCGCCGACGTGATCGAGAGCCTGCGGCTGATGTCGGCACCGGCACAAGGACGATGACGAAAAAAGAAGGTGGAGCTTTCAACCGCGTGCCCGTCGATAGCTGCCTGTCTTGCGAGCGCCTTCGAAGACGAGCAAGCCCTCCGCAACCATGCCAGCTATCAACCTCTGCGCTGTACTATGACTGATGCTCAGGCCCTCCACTACGCGCGGCACTCCAATTCCTCCGGCGTGATCCACTTCGCCGA
Organism: uncultured Solirubrobacterales bacterium; assembly: GCA_963789675.1. Taxonomy (GTDB): domain Bacteria; phylum Actinomycetota; class Thermoleophilia; order Solirubrobacterales; family Solirubrobacteraceae; genus Palsa-744. Next base: position 400,153 of record CAWBLR010000005.1, read on the forward strand.
GCACCCAGGCTTCGCGCTCCCTCTTGGTCCGCGCGGACCTGCCGCTTATTGCGTCATTTATTACGTCACTTATTGCGTCACCTGGCGTAATAACCGGAGCAGTGGCTCCCTCGCCCAGCGAGTATGTCGCCCACCGGCGGGTGCCGTGCATGTTCAGAAGACTACGCTCGACTAGCTGCACAAGGTGTCGAGTGGCCACACGAGAGTCACCGATGCCCGTAGCCTGGCGATAAGAGGTGTTGTCAAGATGATCACCGCGCCGGGCCATCGCGAGCGCGATTCGCTGTTGATCCGCGAGTCGGTCAAGAGTAAGACCGTTGAGCCAAGTGAGCGTGTCGGCGTCGAGGAGCGTGTGTTTGGGGAACTCGACCGTGAATGTGGAGATCTCATCACGGAAGCGCGGCGGTGCCATCCCGGCGTTGCGCATCTCGCGGAGCATCGTACGGATGCCGGTGGCACGGGCCTCAACCACAGTCTCGCGGCTGTCGCTGGGCACGTCCTCAAGCAGCTTTAGTAGAGCGCCGTTCCGAGCGACGCTACGCGGATGACGCTCGAAATCAACAAGGTCGGTTTCTCTAAGGTCGTAAAGGCCACCCGGATTGCGGACCACAAGCCGGTCCGGATAGACATCAATGGTCGTCGCCTCACCAACATCCTCTCGAAGGTTGCGATGCACGAGGGCGTTAACGATCGCCTCGCGAAGGGCATCGCTGGGGTACTGCATCTGCGTTCGCTTCTTGGCGTCTTTGATGATTACCGGACCGCTGAGATCCGTGCTCAGCGTGCCCAGAACTTCATCAACCATGCGAGGCACTGACCCCTCGAAGGACTGCGAGCGGACAAGTCGGATACCGCTCGATGCCTGCTCCTCGGTTGGACGGATCGCGTACTCGATTCCGGCCCGTCCCAAGTGCTGTTGTGGATACCGGCCAAGCGCGAAGAGCCCAGCAACAGTCAAGATCAGGTGGCCATCGCCATCCTCTACCACAGCGTTCAACTGACGTAGCGCCTGCGGGACGTTCATCCCCCGAAAGGCGCGGCGGCGGCGGACTCGGCTCATCAGGCCATCGAGCAGCTCTTGGTCAAGATCGCTGATCGAGGTGCCGGGGACGGGCCGCAAGTCCTCGCGTGGCTGCGACTGCTCGGAGATCATCATCTGGATCTCGGGCCAAGTGGCCCGAACATCGCCGTCATGACGGCGTATGTAGGTGCCGTGCTCGATTCCCGACGCACGGCGATAACAGGGGCGGCGGCGGCGATCCAGAGGCTCGATATCAACTACGACCACATGCACCCCATCCACCTCCACGATGTCGATCGTGGGGAAAAGGGCCGGCTCCATCTCTGAGCACTGCGAGCCCACGTCAGCAGCGATCTTCGCCCCATCCTTCACGCCGGCGATCCGGAAGTCTTCGCTCTCATTCACGCCGAGTAGGCACACGCCACCTTCGCCATTTGCGAAAGCTGAAAAGGTCTCGTAGAGAGACTTAGGCACCTCCCGCTTCGCTGCCTTGGCCTCCACGCGCCTCGTATCGGTCCTTTGAGAGCGGAGATCGGCAACCAGCCGCTTGACTTCATCGACCGTTATAGCTTGACCCTCTGCGACAGCAGCTTTAGTCCGTGATGATGGCATCGACCCTGAGCGTAGCCTGAGCACCTCCGGCATTGCGAGAATTTGCGCCCAGGCCCCATGAGCGCGACGCCCCTTTCCAGGCCGCGAGCGGCGGTCACAAGCACGCGCGGGCGAGCCTACGTCCCGATGCCATCGAGAGCCTGCGGCTCATGGCCGGTGACGTCGGGACCTGAGAGCGAGGAGGGACCTGAGAGCGAGGAGGGGAGAGAGCGGCGCGCGTACGACATTCGTTGATTCAGCGGTTGAGGCACGCGCGGGATCTACTTTTGCCTCCATGCACGGTAACGAGCTACTCACTGACCACCCTGCGAGGCAGCGAGCCCGAGAAGACATCTTGCTCAGGTTCAAAAACCTGTCCTCCTGGCAGGACCAGTACAAGACATACGAGGTCATCCAGGGCTACTTCTTCCACAGTGGGCCGGGCAGTGAAAAGCTGAGGGAACTGCGCGACCGCGCCGATTGCGTCAAAGCGGTGCAGCGAGTCGCCAAGCACCTGGAACTGCCAGAGGGAGAGATGCCCGGAGTCAAGGAGTACGAGCGGGCGAGGAAGGAACTTGGAATCGAGCCCAGCGCAGCGACCATCATCCGGCGTTGGGCTGTCTGGCGCGAGGTGGCCAAGGCTGCCCGAGGCGAGAAGGTCAGCCTGACCGCCCGCCAGCGCGCTCACTTCCACGCGGCCATCAAGAGGAGGGCAACGAGGGAGGAGTGGCTAGAGGGGGTCAGAGAGTGGCTCAGGAGCAGGCCGCCAACGTTGCAGATGAGGGACTACAAGACATGGGCTGAAGAGCGCAACGAGAGCAAGCCTGGCTTGCCGCTCGTCCCAAGCGCGGAGTCAATCAGGATGTCACTCGGGATACCGTGGAAGACGGTCGTGAAGGTGGCACGACGGGACATCAGCTTGGCTGACGCCCAAAGGCTCCGCCTCAAGGCGCTCAAGGACGAGAGCGGGGGCTTCGTGAGCGCGTGTGGCATCGCGCTGCTCCACCGAGTCTCAATCCACAAAGCGAAACACATGACGAAGGAGGAGGGGTTCCCTGTGTTCGCCTTCAAGGTCTATACCCAACGCGTGTGGCACCTCGGTGACATCGAAGCGCACCTGGCTGGCGAGCCATTCCCCAAGAGGAAGGACGGGTACATGCAGGCGCAGGTCGTGGCCAGCAAGGAGGTCAGGGAGCTATGCGGCCTCACTGCCGAAAAGCTTCAGGACGCCGTAAATCGCAGCCTCCCCATCATCCCGCGTCCAGCAGGCCACGTGACCGGGCACCACTACTGGCTTCGCTCTGCCGTCGAGGAGTGGGTCGCTGAGAATCCGGAGCACGCTCCTGGGTTGCTCCGCCTTGAGGCAGGGCGCCACCGTCACTCAGCGAGCTGAGCGGACGGGACTGGTCACGGCGCGAGCCCGCGGCACCATCACCCTCGCGAACTCGGCCATCTCCTCTAGGCCGACGCGATGGCCTCTCGCCACGATTCGTTTCGCTAAGCGCTAGGGGAGCGCCCCGAAAAAACCGAAAAACTGTCGCTAACGATCCGGGGAGCAAAAAGCGCCCCGTCTTACAAGGGCGAAAAAGGAACCAGCGAACCCAGCGCGGGACCGGGGCTTTTCGTCCCGGACCCGGCCCGGTCCGAGGAGGGTTGCGAATCATAGGGAGATTCCGGGCCTCCAAGTCCGGGCCCGAAAAGTCCCGACCCGCTTGGCCGAGTGGTGGCAAGTCGTCGCTGGTTTATCTACCGCTCGGTCGCCGGGCAGACGATCCCCAGGCGATCTGTCCCGTTTGTGCGGCTGCGTCGGATAAGGGGGTGGAGATGTCCACGAAACCGATCACGCCACGGCTCGCCGACAACCTGCGCCTGCTGGTCGCGAGCCAACTGCAGATCCAGGCGGCGCAGTCTGTCGCGGGGCGCTGACATGCCTGGTGCTCGCCATCCTTATAGATCTCGCGGGACGGGTATTACAATGAATCCCATGGAGCCAATCACGACCAGCCAACCGACCGACCTTGAGCCCACGCGCGCGGACACCACGAAAACCGGCGGGATCGAAAAGGCCTACGGTGACCGCCACTTCAAACCCGTCGTCACACCCGGGATCTTCAAAGGCCCGATCCTCCCCGTCTGGCTGAGCAAGCGCTTCCGGCGCAAAAGGACACCTGCCGCGCCCTGATTAACGCCCTGATTAAAGATGGCCCCAAAGCGGCAGGTGGTCGGGATCTACCGCTCCGCCGCCGGGCAGACGATCCGGTAGTCGCAGAGCGAGCAGGCCGCGAGCGATGGCGTCGGCTCGAAGCGCTCGGCGAGGATGCCCTCGCCGGCGGCGAGCACGATCTCCTTCACCGCCTCGGCGTCGCGCTCGTCGCGGGGCACGGGGACCTTGAGATCGTCGAGCACGTAGTAGTAAGCCTGCCGGGAGGCCTCCAGCCCCCAGGACTCGCGCGCGGCGAGCGCGTAGAGCGACAGCTGGATGTCGTCCCCGAGCTGCTCGGCGCTCTTCGGGCGCGAGGTCTTGTAGTCGATCAGCTCGTACTCGTCTCCATCCCTGCCATCCGTCCCGGCCTCCGCGCGGCCTGCCAAGGCATCGCCCGCCGCCGCGCCACTGCCCACCGCCGCCACCCCGGCGCCCCCGAGCCGGTCGACGCGGTCGACGCGCCCGCGCAGGTGGTGGGGCCCGAGCCGGAAGGAAAACGGGCGCTCGAACCAGACGGGCTCGGAGTCCTGACCGTGCAGGCGCTCGTGGTAGCGCACGAGCGCGGCGCGCGCCTTGCCGTGCAGCTCCCGCTCGCGCTCGTCGCTGCAGCCGAAGCCGCTGCGCCGCCAGCTCTGCTCGAACAGCTCGAGCAGTTGCTCCAGCGTCTCGCCGGAGGTGGAGTGGTAGCGCTCGAGCACCTGGTGCACGACGATCCCGAAGCGCTGGTTCTGCGTCTGCTCGGTCGGGATCCGCAGGACGCGCGCGTACTTGTAGCGCAGCGGACAGCCGCGGTAGGTCTCGACGTCCGAGGCCGACAGCGCCAGCCCGATCCCCTTGCGCGGAAGGAAGGGCCCGAGCGAGGAGGCTTCGCGCGGCGCGATCGCCTGGGCGCGGGCGCGAGCGCGATCCCCGTCATCGAGATCGCGATCTCGATGACGGTCGCCGGCGCCGGAACCCGCGCCGGGGCCATCGCCATCGTCGCCAGCCTCCGGCGAGCGCTCGGTCAGCAGCTCGTCGAGCGCTGAGGTCTGGAAGATCTCGCGCTGCAACGGCGTCGTGGCAGCGAGCAGACGGGCGTTGATGTCGGCGAGCGCCTCCTCGAGACGCTGTCCATCCGGACGCTGCGTGAGCGCGGACAGCTTCAGTAGCTCCAGATAGCGCACCACCCCGTGGGAAATGTCGAGGTCGGTATCCAGCCGCAGCTCGCCGAGCCGTCCGCCGATCCGAGCCACGCTCGCGAGCACCTCCTCGCGCATCATCCGCAGCATCTGGAGCAACGCCTCGTCCTCGCGCCGGCGCCCGTCCCGCGGCTCCTCCGCGTCGCGATCCTCACCTTCGACGCCGAGCACCACGCGCGCGAGCAGATCCGGGCGCCCCGCGTCGAGCGCCTCGGCCGCCGCGCGGCGTAGCTCGAGGAAGCGCCCGACGCGCTCGCGCGCGTCCGGCGGGATCTGGGGCGACTCGATCGCCGCCGTGAGCGCCGCGACCATGTCCAGCTTGCGCCGCCGTGCCAGCGCGATCACGCGGGCGAGGTCGACCTGGCGCAGCTCGATCGGCGGGCGCGCGAGCGCGCGCACGACCGCGGCGGCGTCGTGGGGATCGGCGAGCAGGCGCATCCAGGCGAGCACGTCGCGCACCTCCGAGCGCTCGCGGAAGGCTGCCGCGCCGCGTTCCTCGCCCAGGGCCTCACCCGGCGGCCTTGCGGGAGCGGCATCTCCCGGGGGCATCGCGGGAGAGCGCTCGCCCGCGGACGTGGTGGGAACGATCTTTGAGGCAGGCGGCACAGGCCAAGGATACGAGCGGAGCGCGCACGACGAGGGACGGCGCCTGGACATACGCCTCGGGCGCGAGCGCGGGAAGCCCCTACGCTCTGACGATGGGCTCGGACGCAATCGACTGGGGCACCGCGCAGCGGATCGGAGAGCTGATCGCCGGCTCCGGCGGGCGGGGTCTCTACGGAGGCGTGAGCGCAGACGTCGATCGAGCCGCTCGCGCAGGACTTCGCGGAGCGCGTGAGCGCCTACACGGGCCTCGAGCTGCCCGCGCGAGCTGCCGCCGCTGGAGGTCGTCGACCGGCCGGCCTGGATCGCCGCGAACCTGAAGACGATGAAACCGCTGCTCGATCCGCTCACCGCGCGCCTGGGCGGCAACAGCGACAGCAGCCACGGCAGCGGCAACGGCAACGGCGGGATCGCCGGCATCGTCTCCGGCCCGCTGCGCGCGGCGTCGGGCCTGCTGTTCGGCGCGCAGGTGGGGGCGCTGACGGGCGTGCTCTCCCAGCGGGTGCTCGGCCAGTACGACCTCGCGCTGCTCGACGCCGAGGTGCAGCCGCGCCTGTTGCTGCTGGCGCCGAACCTCGCGCAGGCCGCGCGCAACCTCGGGGTCGACCGCGACGAGCTCGTGGCGTGGGTGACGATCCACGAGATCACGCACGCCGTCCAGTTCGGCGGCGCGCCGTGGTTGCGCGATTACCTCGGGGGGATGCTGCGGGAGCTGATCGACGGCCTGCAGGTGAAGCTCGACCCCCGCCCCGCGGGCGACGGCCTGCCCGCGGAGCAGGACAAGGACAACGGCAAGGACCAGGGCAAGGGCAAGGCGCGCCGGGGGAGGCGCGAGCGGATGGATTCCAAAGCTGGACGGACTCGGCATCGACCCAGGTCAGCTGCGCGACGCTGCTGGAGCGCGCCCGCCGCGGCGAACTGCTGCGCCTGACGCTCGGCGACGAGCGCTGGCAGCTGGTCGAGCGGATGCAGGCGACGATGTCGCTGATCGAGGGACACGCCGAGCACACGATGGACGCGGTCGGCGCCGAGGTGCTGCCGTCGCTGCCGCGCCTGCGCGCCGCGCTCAACCGCCGGCGCGAGACCCGCGGGCTGCCGTGGCGGGTGCTCGAGCGGCTGCTCGGGCTGGAGTTGAAGCTGAAGCAGTACGAGGTCGGCAAGCGCTTCTGCGACGCGGTCGTGCAGGCCGAGGGCCCGCGGGCGCTGGCCCGCGTGTGGGACGGGCCGGAGCTGCTGCCGAGCACCGCCGAGTTGGAGACACCGCGTCTCTGGCTGGCCCGAACACACGTTCCTCCTGTTACAAGCTCGGCGACTTAATACCCTTTGTTCACGAGGTCTTTACGGTGCGTGAAGGTCGCGCTGTAACTATCTTCGCGAACACGGGTTACAAACATGTGTTCGATGCTACGCTGAGATCGAGAGGCGAGCGCGAACGGCAACGAACAACGTCACCCGGGTCCTCGCTAGCGAGGACAGAACGAGCAACAGGAGCCCCCTCCACATGCCCACAACCACCACCACTTCCCCCCGCAGCGCCAAAGCCGGCAAACCGGCCGGCAAAGCAGCCAAAGCAGCGACAGCCCGCAAAGCCCCCACCGCCCGGCGCGGCGCAGCCGGCAAAACCACGCAGGCGAAGAGCACGAAGGCGAAGGCAGCGCGTACGCGCTCGATCCACCAGACCCAGTCGGCCGTGCGCCAGACCGAAATCGCGGCGCGGAACACCGTCGATGTATTCGGCGACTACACCGAGCGCGCCGTGCTGATCCCCGTCGGCGCCGCCCTGATCGCCCGCGACCGGGTCGTCTCGGGCGTCAACGACGTGGTTGCCGGCTACGGCTCGACGGCGAAGGCCCAGGCCCAGCTGCGCCGCTTCGAGCGCCGCGGCACCACCGCCCGCAACCGGCTCGAGCGCGAGGTCCGCAAAGCCCGCGTGCGCGTCGAGCGCGAACTGCGCCAGCGCCGCCGCGACCTGGAGCAGACCGTCAGCACGCTCGAGACCCGCCGCGACGCGGTCGCGAAGAACGTGACCGAGCTGCCGAACCGCGTGCAGGAGCGGATCCTCAGCATCGTCTGAGCACCACGCAACCACTTCCCCCGCCCCGGACCTGGAGAGGCCGGGCACGGGAGAGTCTGCCGGCCTCATATCCCGCCGGCAGTAGTAGCAACCTCTCCTCCCCTCGACTCCGGGGCGGCCCCCACCGCCCCGGAGTCACTTTAAACGAGACCGCACGACAAGGTTTGCCACAATGGGCCGCGTGAGCAACGAGACGGAGATCCGCAAGGCGCTCGAGGTCGTGATCGACCCCGAGCTGCACCGCTCGATCGTCGAGCTGGACATGGTGCGCTCGATCGAGATCGGCGCGAACGGCGTCGTCGACGTGACGGTCTCGCTGACGACGCCCGGCTGCCCGATCAAGGGGCACTTCCAGACGGCCGTCGCCGAGGCCGTCGTGGCGCTCGAGGGCGTGACGCACTGCAACGTCTACTTCGACGTGCTCGACGACACCCAGAAGGCCGCGCTCCAGCAGAAGCTCGGGCGCGGCAGCCTGCCGCAGGGGGCGCTCGCGCAGGTCGCGAACGTGCTCTGCATCGGCTCCGGCAAGGGCGGCGTCGGCAAGTCGACGCTCACCGCCAACCTCGCCGCCGCGCTCGCCGGCGAGGGCAAGAAGGTCGGCGTGCTCGACGCCGACGTGTGGGGCTACTCGATCCCGCGCATGTACGGGCTCGGCGCGACGCGACCGCCGGTCTCGGCCGAGCGCAAAATCCTGCCGCTGGAGGCCCACGGCGTGAAGGTGATGTCGATCGGCTTCTTCCTCGAGGAGGACGCCGCCGTGGTGTGGCGCGGGCCGATGCTCCACAAGGCGCTCACCCAGTTCCTGCAGGACGTCGACTGGGGCGCGCTCGACTTCCTGCTGATCGACCTCCCGCCGGGCACCGGCGACGTATCGATGACGCTCGCGCAGCTCTTGCCGCAGGCGAAGTTCGTGATCGTCACCACGCCGCAGGCGACCGCGCAGAAGGTCGCGCGCCGCTCCGCGGAGATGGCGCACAAGGTCTCGCTGGAGATCGGCGGGGTGATCGAGAACATGTCGGGCTTCACCACCCCGTCGGGCGAGCGCTTTGCGATCTTCGGCGAGGGCGGCGGCAAGGAGCTCGCGGACGAGCTCGACGTGCCGCTGCTGGGCAAGGTTCCGCTGACGATGCCGCTGCGCGAGCACGCCGACAGCGGCACCCCGCTCGTGATCGAGGACGCCGGCGATCCGGCCTCCCAGGCGATCCTCCAGGCCGCGCGCGGGCTGATCGCGATGGGGGCGCCGCCGGTACTGCCGGTGCTGCCGCTGGTGCAGGTCGCCGCTGCAGCGGCGCCCGTCGCGCCCGAGGCGCCGCCCGCCGCCGGGCGAAAACCGGCGGGCATGTCACTGCCGATGGCCTGATCGGCGACCGCGGGCTCTCGAGAGACATCCTGCTCGATCGCTTGATCAAGCGCAACCGACTTGAGAGGATCGACCTATGTCCGCACAGGACCAGCAGGAGCAGGAGCAACAGCAGATACCGCCGGACGGCGCGGTCGAGATCGACGAGCGCCGCGCGAAGATGGAGCGGCTGCGGGCCGAAGGGATCGACCCCTACCCACCGGTCAGCCTGTGGGAGACGCGCACGCGGATCGCCGACGTGCTCGCCGCACACGACCCGGATCAGCTCGAGGAGGGCGGGCATCCAGAGCTCCGCTACCAGGTGGCCGGCCGCTTGATCTCCCGCCGCGAGCACCCCAACACCTCGTTCCTCGATCTGCGCGATCTGTCCGGCTCGATCCAGATCGTCGTACGCCTGGACGATCTCGGCGAGGACACCTACAGGCGCATCATCGGCCTCGACATCGGCGACATCGTCGGCATGGAGGGCTTCGTCTACAAGACCAAGCGCGGACAACTGGTGCTGGCGGTCGGCGAGCTGACATTGCTCACGAAGACCCTGCGCCCACCGCCGGACAAGCACCACGGCCTCGGCGACACCGGCACCCGCTACCGCTACCGCGAGCTCGACCTGCTCGCCAACGAGGACACGCGCGAGCTGTTCCTCACGCGCCACAAGATCGTCTTCGAGATTCGCAAGTGGCTGAACGGGCGCAACTTCATCGAGGTCGAAACGCCCGCCCTGCAGTCGCTCGCCGGCGGCGCCGGCTCGCGGCCGTTCACCACGCACCACAACGCGCTCGACCGCGATCTGTATCTGCGTATCTCCGTCGAGCTGTTCCTCAACCGCTGCATCGTCGGCGGGATGGAGAACGTCTACGACATGGGCAAGGTGTTCCGCAACGAGGGGATCTCGCCGAAGCACTCGCCGGAGTTCACGATCATCGAGTTCATGTGCGCCTACTCCGACTACAACGACGTCGCGACCGTCACCGAAGAAATGTTCCGCGACGTCGCCCAGGCGGCGCTCGGACGCACGACGATCAAACGGAACGGCGAGGAGATCGACCTCGCCAAGCCGTGGCGGCGGGTGACGATGCGCGAGCTGATCCTCGAGCGCTTCGGCCTCGATTTCATGGAGTCCACGCGCGAGCAGCTCGCCGAAGTGCTCGACGCGCCGATCGATCCAGACGCGACCTGGGCCGAGGTCGTGGCGGACATCTACTCGGAGAAAATCGAGTCGACGATCAACCAGCCCACCCACGTCTTCGACTTCCCGCTCGAGCCCTTCCCGATCACCAAGCGCCACTCCGTCCACCCCGAGCTGGGCGAGCACTTCGACGCGGTCATCGGCGGGATCGAGCTCGTCTCCGGCGACACCGAGCTGAACGACCCCGTCGATGAGTGGCAGCGCTTCGTCGACCAGCGCAAGCGCCGCGCGATCGACGACGGCGACGTGCCCCACCCCAACGACGACGAGTACACGCGCGCGCTCGAATACGGCTACTCGCCGACCGCCGGCGGCGGCATGGGCGTCGATCGCCTGGTGATGATCCTCACCGAACGCGACACGCTGCGCGAGGTGATTCCTTTCCCGATAGTCAAGGATTTGAGGTGAGCTCGACACACTCAAAGCTCGATCTCGACCCCGGCGTGATCGCATCCTGCCGCGAGGCCGCGGCGCGGATCACCGCGCAGGTGGGCGAGGAGATCGCCGGCAAGACGACCGTCTCGGTCGAGCGCACGGTCGCGCGACTGCTCGGCGTCGACGGCGTCAACGCGCTCGACGCGCCGCTGCCGAACGTGCTCGTCGACCACGTCGCCGACCGTGGCGAGCTCGGGCGGGGCATCGGCTACTGGCTCGGCAACGCGCTGCTCGACGACGAGCGCCGCTCGCTGCAACAGATCGCCGAGGACGCCGACGCGGGGCGCCTCGACCTATGCGCACTGCCAAGGGCTGGGGACGACGCGATCAAGGCGCGGATCACGCAGGAGTGCGAGCGCAGCATCGCCGAGATCGCGCGGCGCACACGCGAGCGCCACGAGCTGCGAGCGAGCCTCGGCGAGCGCCCGCCGCCGCTGCGCTACGTGCTGACCGCGACGGGGAACGTCTACGAGGACGTCGTCCACGGCCTCGCGGTAGCGGAGGCCGGCGGGGACATCGTCGCGGTGATCCGCTCGACCGCCCAGAGCCTGCTCGACTACGTGCCCTACGGCCCCACGACCGAGGGCTACGGGGGCACGTTCGCGACGCAGGCGAACTTCAGGATCATGCGCGAGGCGCTCGACGGGTGGTCTGAAAAGCACGGCCGCTACGTGCGGCTGTCGAGCTTCTGCTCGGGCCTCTGCATGCCGGAGATCGCGGCGATGGGCGCGATCGAGGGCTTCGACAACATGGTCAACGACGCCCTCTACGGGATCCTCTACCGCGACATCAACCCCGTCCGCGGCCTGATCGACCAGCGCGTCTCGCGGATGGTCAACGGCTACTTCGGCGTCACGATCAACACCGGCGAGGACAACTACCTGCGCACCGCCGACGCGATCGAGGCGGCGCCGTCGGTCACCGCCTCGCAGTTCATCAACCGCCGGCTGGCGCTCGACTCGGGCGTGCCCGACGCGCAGATCGCGCTCGGCGACGCGTTCGAGATCGACCCGCCCGTCGTCAACGGCCTGCTGCTGGAGTGGGCGCAGGCACAGCTCACGCGCGAGCTGTTCCCCGACTGCCCGGTCAAGTACATGCCGCCGACGCGGCACATGGACGGCAACCTCTACCGCACGCACGCGACCGACTCGCTGTTCAACCTCGTCACGATCGCCACCGGCCAGGGCATCCAGACGATCGGGGTGCCGACCGAGGGGATCTTCACGCCGCACATCCACGACCGCGTGATCGGACTGGAAAACGTCAACTACGTGTTCGACACCGCTCGCGACCTCGGCGAGGAGATCGAGTTCAAGCCGGGCGGAATCATCCAGACGCGCGCGCGCGAGGTCCTCGCCGGGGCGCACACGCTGCTCGAGCGGATCGCCGCCGACGGGCTGTTCGCGGCGCTCGGCGAGGGCGTGTTCGGCGACGTGCGCCGCCTCCTCGACGAGGGCCGTGGGGTCGAGGGGATCGTCGCGACCGTCGACGGCTACTTCGACCCCGTCACCGAGCTGATGCGGGGAGCGCCGAGCCGTGTCTAGGGAGGTCGACCTCGAGCGCGTGAAGCCCTACGCCGACCATCTCGGCGACGGGATCGTGCAGTTCAGCTTCACGCTGCCCGTGCCGTACGGGCTGGCCGCGCGCAAGGCCGCGCAGGAGCTCGCGCGGAAGATGGGCTTCGAGCACCCCGAGGTCGTCCACTACCAGGGGCTGACCGAGGGGTACACGTACTTCGTGATGTTCGGCGAGTGCACGCAGACGGTCGACTACGCGACGCTCAGCGGCGAGGGCTTCGAGATCGAGTACATGTCGGAGGACGAGATCGAAGCGTTCGCGCGCGAGCGGATCGGCCGTCCGATCGTGATCGTCGGCGCGGCGACGGGCACGGACACGCACAGCGTCGGGATCGACGCGATGCTCAACCTGAAGGGCTTCCACGGTCACCACGGCCTGGAGGGATACAGGGCCTTCGAGACGCACAACCTCGGCAGCCAGGTCTCGAACAGCGTGCTCGTCGCGCGCGCGATCGAGCTGCAGGCGGACGCGATCCTCGTCTCGCAGACGGTCACCCAGCAGAACCTGCACATCAACAACCTGACCGAGCTCGTCGAGATCGTCGAAGCGGAGGGGCAGCGCCGGCGGATGATCCTCACCTGCGGTGGCCCGCGCGTGTCGAACGAGCTCGCGAAGGAGCTCGGCTACGACGCGGGCTTCTCGAAGGGCACCTACCCGTACCACGTCGCGAGCTTCATCGTGCGCGAGCTGGCCGCGCGCGTGGCGGCCGAGTAGTGCTGTCGGATCTGATCGCCCCAACAAGGCGGCTGGCCCTGGTCGGCCTGGCGAAGAACACGGGCAAGACGGAGACGCTCGCCGCGATCTTGCGGGAGCTGGCGGAGCGGAAGACGTGCGTCGGCGTGACCTCGATCGGCCGCGACGGCGAGGCGCACGACGTGATCGACGCGCGGATCGAGAAGCCGCGGATCGTCCTGCAGGCCGGCAGCCTCGTCGCGAGCACCGACGCGCTCCTGCGGGCGAGCGGCCTGGCGCACGAGCAGCTGGCGCAGACCGGAGTGAGGACCCCACTCGGGGAGGTCGTGATCGCGAGGCTCGCGGAGCGTGGCGCCGTCGAAGTCGCCGGGCCGAGCAGCGCCGAGGACCTCGGCGCAGTGAGCAAAGAGATGCTCTCCTACGGCGCCGAGCAGGTGTTGATCGATGGTTCGATCGACCGCCGAGCGGCCTCCTCGCCGGCGGTCGCCGACGGGCTCGTGATCGCCACCGGCGCGGTGCTCGGTGAGGATCTCGAGCAGGTCGTCGCGACCACCAGGGACGCCGTCGACCTGGTCAGGCTG